>CAWJTI010000015.1:0-830862 GCA_963845765.1 uncultured Chloroflexia bacterium | reverse complement strand
GATAGTTGACCCCGCGCGAGTTCTCGCTGCTGGAATTTTTGATGCGCCACCAAAACCAGGTGCTGACGCGCACGCAGATTGCCGAGCACGTCTGGAACTTTGATTTTGCGAGCGACACGAACGTGGTGGACGTCTACATCGGCTACCTGCGGCGCAAGATCGAGGGCGAAGGGAGCGCTCCCCTGATCCACACCGCGCGCGGGGTGGGCTACCAGATCAGCGCGGAGGGCGCGGATGGCTAGGTTGCCGCTGCGCCTGCGCCTCACGTTCTGGTACGTCGCCCTGCTGGCGCTGACCGTGCTGCTGCTCGCCGCCTTCCTCCATCTCCAACTGGAGCGCCGCCTCATCGCCTCGACCGACGCGGTGCTGGCGGTCACGGCCACGCAGATGCTAAGCGTGCTCGACGAGGAGGGGGGACGCCCGCTCTTTGAGCCGAGCGAGTTTCAGGGCGGATTGCCCGCGCGCCTGGACGAGGAGTCGTTCGCCGCGCGCCTGCTCGCGCCGGATGGCGGCGAGGTGTGGAGCGGCCTGGGCGACTTTGCGCGGCTGCCCAGGGTGTCGGGGCTGCAACAGGGGTATACCACGCGCGACGGGTCGGACAGGGGCGTGGCGCGTGCTCGCGCAGCCGATCCAGCATGGGGGCAGGCTGGTCGGCTGGCTGGAGGTGGCGCACTCGCTGGAAAGCGTGGAGGAAACGCTGGAAACCCTGAGCGAGTTACTGCTCTGGGGGCTCCCGCTGATCCTCCTGCTGGCGGGCGGCGGCGGCTATTTTCTGGCCGACCGCGCGTTGCGCCCGATCGCTGGGGTGACGCAGACCGCCGAGCGGATCAGCGCCAGCGACCTGTCGCAGCGGCTGAACTATGCGGGCCCCGCCGACGAGGTGGGGCGGCTGGCGCGCACCTTTGACGAGATGCTGGAGCGGCTGGAAGCGGCCTGGGAGCAGGAGCGGCGCTTCACCGCCGACGCCGCGCACGAGCTGCGCACCCCGCTTTCCGTGCTCAAGGGACAGATCGAGGTCACGCTGGGCCGCCCGCGCCCTGCCGACGAGTACGAGCGGACGCTCGCCAGCCTTGGCCGAGCAGGTGGAGCGGCTGATCCGCCTGAGCAGCGACCTGCTCTTTTTGGCGCGCTTCGATCAGGTGGGGCGCGGGCAGGCGCGGGAGCGCATCGACCTGAGCCGCCTGCTCCTCTCGCTCGCCGAGCAGATGGACCCGCTGCTGGCAGCGAAAGAAATTCGCCTGACGCGCACCATCGCCCCCGACCTGGTGGTGCAGGGGGAAAGCGACCTGCTGATCCGCCTCTTCCTGAACCTGCTGCAAAACGCTCACAAGTACACCCCCGAGGGCGGCCAGCTCTGGCTCGCGGCGGAAGCGGTGGGGGAGCATGTGCGGGTGAGCATCCGCGACAGCGGGCCGGGCATCCCCGCCAGCGCACTGCCGCACCTCTTCGAGCGCTTTTTCCGCGTGCAGGACGACCGCTCGCGCGAGACGGGCGGCTCTGGCCTGGGGCTCGCCATCGCGCAGGAGATCGCGCAGGCCCACGGTGGCCGCATCACGGTGACGAGCGAGGTGCGGCCAGGGCAGCACCTTTGTGGTCAGGCTTTCCCGCGCGCGGCTGGCGGAGGGATAACACCCTTCTTAGGGTTCTCTCAGCGAATTCTTACTATGATCGGCTATTCTGAAAGTAGACGGGCAAGCACCCGACCGGGCCCCGTGCGGGCTTCGAGCCCGCGCTGACGCAGGTGCTGGCGACCTTTGTCGCCTACGCGGTGCTCATCGGGGGATTGCTCGTCTCGCTCTCCCTGATCGGCATCGACCTGACCGCCTTCACTATCATCCTCGGCGGTCTCTCCGTCGGCTTTGGCTTCGGGATGCAGGATGTCATCAGCAACTTTGTGAGCGGCTTCATCCTGCTGTTTGAGCGCTCCATTGGCCCGGGGGACATCGTAGAGATAGAGGGCAACGTCGGCGAGGTGCGCGAGGTGGGGATTCGCAGCATGCGCATCCGCACCAACGACAACGTAGAACTGATCGTCCCGAACACCACCTTTTTGACGAACATCGTCACCACCTACACGCGCGGCGACCGCCGCGTGCGCGTGCGCGTGCCGGTGGGGGTTCAGCTACGACTCGGAGCCGCGCGCGGTAGAGGCCGCCCTGCTCGACGCGGCGCAGCGCCTGCCCAGCGTGCTCACGGAGCCCGCCGCCGCCGTGGCCTTTGTGGACTTTGCGGACAGCAGCCTGAACTTTGAACTGCGTGTCTGGATTGGCGATGCGTCCCATATTCCGCGCACGCTCAGCGAGATTCGCTACCATATCTGGAACAGCCTGGGCGAGCGCCACATCGAGATGCCCTTCCCGCAGCGGGATTTGCACATCCGCTCCGCCGTGGCGCTCCGCTCTCAGGAAGCCTTTCCCCTTGCGCCTTCCTCTCCCCCCGTTTCGGCTGGCCCCTTCCCTGATGGACCTGCCGAGCGGTAGCACGTGGGCGGGGCGCGCCCGCCATTGTTGCGATTTGTGGGCGACCCGCTTATGATCGCCCTCCCTACTCATGGGAGGAGTGCCCTCCCATCCGCGCCACCTCTGGCGCTCGCAAGCGTCAAGGCGATTCAACAAACATGATCCGCATCATTCTGTGGGGGCTGCTGGCGGGCCTCTTTTTTAGTTCGACCTTCGTCCTCAACGAGTTGATGAGCGCGCGCGGGGGACATTGGCTCTGGTCGGCGTCGCTGCGCTACCTCTTCATGGTGCTGCTCCTGACGGGGATCATCGGCCTGACCCAGGGCGGGGCGGCGCTCAAGGGGCTGTGGGGGGCGTATCGTCGCCTGTGGAAGTTCTGGACGACGACGGGGACGATTGGCTTTGGGGTGTTCTACGCCCTGATCTGCTTCAGCGCCGACTATTCGCCCGCGTGGGTCATCGCCGCCACCTGGCAGAGCACCATCGTTGCCAGCCTGGTCGTGCTGATGGGCTTCGGGCGGCGGTTTTCGGGGCGGAGCTGGCTCGCCGCGCTGGTGGTCTTTTCTGGGGTGATTCTCGTCAACGCGAGCCACATCGACCACTTCGATCTGGGGGCGCTGCTGCGCGGCGGGGGGCCGGTGCTGCTCGCCGCCTTCTGCTATCCGCTCGGCAACCAACTGGTGTGGGAGGCGCGGCACGGGCACCCGAAGCTGCCCGCCCTGCACGGCCCGCTGCTGGACAACGCCTTGAACCGTGTGTGGCTCTTGTCGGTGGGCTCGCTCCCACTGTGGGGCCTGCTGGTCGCTGCCATACGGCCACCGATGCCGGAGCCGTCGCAGGTGGCGAACACCCTGATAGTGGCGCTGCTGTCCGGCGTGATCGCTACCTCGATCTTTCTTCATGCGCGCCATGTCGCGGCCAACTCGGCCCAACTCGCGGCGGTGGATGCCACGCAGGCGAGCGAGGTCGTTTTTGCGCTGCTGGGTGGCATCCTCCTGCTAGGCTCGTCGCTGCCCACCCCCAGTGCCTGGCTGGGCTTGGCGCTGATCGTCGCTGGCCTGTGGCTGTTCGCCGCGAGCGACCAGGACGCGCAGCCCCTCCCCGCGCCCAAACCCGCCTGATACCACCCAGCGAGTCACACGACATGCCCCCCATCACCGATCTCCAACAGTTGCTCCGCCACATGGAGCCGGTTCTCAACCCTGGGCGCTACGTCTTCGCCACGCTCGCGGCGGGGCAACCCATCGAGCCAAGCGCCATCGTCGCCTCCATCCGCGAGCCCGAGGGGCTGTCCGTGGTTGTAGAAGAAGCATACGCCACGCGGGCGGGGTTGCAAGCCCTCTTCCCCTGCGCCTGGATCACCCTGTCGGTCCACTCCGATCTCCAGGCAGTGGGCCTCACCGCTGCCTTTGCCTCGGCGCTTGGAAAGGCGGGGATCAGCTGCAACGTCGTCGCGGGGGCCTACCACGATCACATCTTCGTGCCAGCGGAGCAAGCGCAACGGGCGATGGACGCGCTTTGGGCGCTCCAACGGGGCGAAGACCCGTCTACCCCTCCCATCTCCTCCACTCTCACAGCGTCCCCGCTCAGCTAGCACGCGCCCCCCGCGATGGGCGAGCGAGAGTGCGCCTGAGCCAGGAGCCGCTGCTCCCGCGCCCTTCCCCTGATTCCCCCAGCCGTGCCCAACCCCGCGCTCGTGTGGCAGGGCTGCGCGAGCACACACTCAAGAGCGTCTTGCGCTCTTCCCCGCGCGGGGTCACTCACCCAACGACTACATTTTTTCCTGACGATTTCTAAAAGAGTTCTAAACATTCGACCCTTATTCTCCTTTTATGCGATAGCACACAGCAAGCCCGCGCGCCCCGCGCCTTTCTCACCACGAGCGTACGGAAAAGAACGCCGTGCGACTCAGGGGGACGGGTACTGTGCGGGGCAGCTTCCCTGACAGGGCGTTCTCACATGTCGGACATAGGGGGCGGCGCGGCGAGCTAGCTGTTTCACCAGGAGGATGGTTATGACACAGAAAGCGAATGCGCTCCCAACCTATGGGGTTCGACTCTGGGCGTACTTGGAAGCAGAGTTGGTAAAAAGAAACGCCTTTTTGTTGCCGCTGCGGCTCTTTATCGGGCTAGGGTGGATGCGCGCTGGCGTGGAGAAGCTGATTGATCCGCTGTGGCGGTCAAGTGATAGCCTGCTGGCTTTCTTTCAGGTGCAGTTGAACGCGAATGCGCTCTACTTCCCCTTTTATGAAACGCTGATCACCCAGGTATTCGCGCCACACGCCTTTGTTCTGAGCTGGATCGTCGCCGTCGGCGAACTGCTGGCGGGGGTTGCCATTCTGGCGGGCACGCTGACGAACCTCGCCTTGCTGGCTGGCCTCTTCATGAATTTGAATTTTGTGCTGGCCGGTGTGGTGAATCCCTCGGCGTTCTACATTGTGATTCAGGGGACGCTGCTTGCGGCGAACGTTGGCACCACCCTAGGGGGCGATGGGGTTCTTGCCCGCCACATCCGAGCTTCAGCGCTTGCCAATCGATCTTTCGGAAAATGGCTCCCGCTAGTGAGTGGGATCGTGTGCAGCCTCGCGGCAATGCTGGTGGTGCCATACATCCGCGATTTCGGGCCACACAGCGTTGATGATCCCGCTATGCTGCTCTTTATCCTGTCAATGCTGGGAGCGATGCTGGCAGGCATCCAATTTATTCGGGCTGCGACGGGGCAAGCCACTCCATAAAGTCTGACGAACGGTAAACCTGTGGGCATAGAAGATCGAAAAGAGAAAGGGCAGTTTAAGATGAATGATCGGCCAAATGCCTTAGGGCTGGGGGCGCTGGTTTTAAGTGCGCTGATAGCACTAGGCAACTTCGGATACACGATGGTCGCTACCACTCCTTTTCCGCTTTCAAGCGGCGCAACGACGATGGTAGAGGACGCACCAGCGTTGCAAGACGCTGCACCCATTCGTGATGCGTTAAACCTTCGCTTTGACGCACAGGACACTCGTTCTCAGGGCCATCAACGCCGTGGTACAGGTGGACGGCACAACCGCACAGATCAGCACTGATCTACACAACACAAGCAAGAGTGAGACGAGATGTTGGCCTCGGGGGGGAGTGGGGGTGGGCAGCTGCTATTTGGCAAGCAATACTACTGGGTGGCCCTGATCGGGAGCCCCTCGGAAAGCGACCCGTGGCAGTGGCAGTGGGCGGGCACCACGTGACGATCAATGCCACCGTCGTCGGCCCCAACGTGGCGCTGACCCCCAGCTTCATCGGCTGCCAGCCGTGCGAGTACACCGACGCCAATGGCAACACGGTGCGGGCGCCCCTGGGCGAGATCGAGGATGACGCGTTCGCCCTGGTCAACTCGCTGGACGCCACGCAGCAGCAAGCGGCCATCTTGGGAAGTTCACCCATCGATCTGGTGCTTGGCCCCGGCCAGGATGGCCGAACCATCTAGTCAGAAGGGTTGCCTGCGTCGATGGCGGAAATCGAGTCCACTCTGGGCGAGACCACCTTCGTCTGGTACGGCCCGACGACCCCCGGCCACGGGAAAACCCTGGTCGCCGCCTACCTCGTTGGCAGCCGAGGCACGGTGAAACACGCTGTCGCGCTCGGGGCCATCGTGACCGTCACCCATACCGCTTCGGTGGTTGTGATCGGCTTGCTCGCGCTCTTTGCCAGCCAGTTTGTCGTGCCCGATGTGCTCGTGCCCCTTTTGACGGTTTTCTCCGGGCTGCTGGTGGTTTTTCTGGGGGTAAGGTTGGTGTGGCAGCGCTGGCGTGCCCCCCATCTCATCAGTCAACGTCCTGACACCACCAAGCGCTGGAAGACACCCATCTCAAGTTGGCCGCCGCCGTGACTTGGCGTTCCAAGAGTGTCCGAAAAGCGTTCCATCTAGAAGAGAACGGGCAGCGTGGTGACGCGGCGCAAGATCATGAGGCTTTGAAATTCAACCTGCGATGGGGGTACGGCGAGACGGAGCGTTGGGGCGCGCTCCAATAGGACACGAAACGCAATTTGTCCTTCCAGGCGGGCCAGGGGCGCGCCGAGGCAGTAGTGGATGCCGTGGCCGAAGGCAAGGTGCTTGTTCGGGCTGCGCGCCAGATCAAGCCGCTCCGCGTCAGGAAAGGCGCTCTCGTCGCGGTTGGCCGATAGAATGGCGGGTAGGACCATGGCACCCTGAGGAATCTCCACCCCGTGCAGGCACATCGGCTCGCGTGCGAAGCTAATTTCTGAGGTTTGTAATGGACTCTCGTAGCGGAGCAATTCCTCGACGGCACTTTCCATGAGCTCTGGCTCCTGGCGTAGCTGCGCCAACTGCTCCGGGTGGCGGAGTAGCGTGTAGGTGCCGTTGGCTATCAGGCTCACGGTTGTTTCGTGACCCGCTGTGAGCAGCAGGAAGACCATGCCGAGCAGTTCATCCTCGGTAAAGTGGTCTCCCGCCTCGTTCGCCTGCACCAGTGCCGTGAGCAGGTCATCCTGCGGTACGCGACGCCGCTCCTCGGCCAGCCCTCGCATATAGCGCAAAAAGGCGTGCACGGCTGGCACCGCGCGAATCATGTTCCATGGCGTGGGGTCTACCACGATGGCGGCGCTCCAGCGTCGGAAGCGCGCACGATCCTCAGGTGGGACCCCGATCATCTCCGCAATCACGGTGACGGGAAGGGGGAGGGCGAAGTCTTGGACGAGCTCCACCTCCGGCTTTTTTGCTGCCTCGTCGAGTAGTTGGTGCGCGATGGCCTCGATGCGTGGCGCTAGGTTTGCGATCATGCGGGGGGTAAACGCCTTGTGCACAAGGTTCCGCAGGCGGCGATGGTCGGGGTCGTCCATGTTCAGCATGTTGTGGAGAAGCGGGCGAAAGGAGGACGGCATCCAGGGCATGCTGCTGCGCCCCTTTGCGTTGCGAGCATGGTTCGGGTCTTTTGCCAGCCGTGGGTCCTTGAACGCCGCCAGCACATCCTCGTAGCGTGTGATGAGGTAAGCCTCTTGCCAGCGGTTGAGGCGTGCCTTGCACACCGGGGTCTCACGGCGCATCTGCGCGAAGAAGCAGTGGGCATGCTGGCCAAATTCCCACGACGACAGGTTGTAGCGAGCGTTCATCTTTGGCGTGACCTTTCTTTGCGCGCAGCGCAGCGTCAGGAAGGGGGGTCGGTAGGAGGGCGCTCTGCATCAAATAGCCTGAGCAGCAGCGCGATTAGCGCCTCGGTATAGTGATCCCAATGCGCCGCTACGTGCTGATCCCCCAGCAGCCGTAACATCATCAAGCCAAACATCGGGCTGGCGAACAGGCGCACCGCGAGTTGGGGGTCCATCTCGTCCATCTTGCCCTGCTCCATGAGGCGCTGGAAGTACGCCTCAGCAATCGTAAAGAGGGGCTGGTAAAGTTGCTCATTCAGCGCCCTACCAAGCGACTCATTAACGATCGTCTCAGGCAGGAGCGCCTTGAACACGGGAAACCCCTCCTCCACCTCGGCCATGCGGTGGGCTAGGTAGAGCGTAACAAACCTCTCGAAGGGGAGGTTGGCCGCTTCCGCAAAGGCTGCCTCGCGCCCCTCCGCCTCGGTCAGCCGCGCCATGATGCCCAGCAGGATGTCATCCTTGTTCTTGAAATAGTTGTAGATCGTGCCATCTGCCACCCCCGCGCGGGCGGCGATCTGCTTGATGGTAGTACGCTGGAACCCGTGCTCTGCGATTTCGACAATCGCAGCGTCCAGAATTTGCTCCTGCCGCGCGCGCACGAGGTGACGTTGGAATTCTTCGCTCATGTTGAACACCGATTCATCTTGTTGAACATTGATTCAATTATATGAATGAAGATTCAGAATGTCAAGCAAGGGTCAACCTTGCGGTTCCCCACTTTGCGTCAGGGGCCAAGGCGAGTGGGGTCGTGCTGGCTATAGCGGCCTTGCCAGGAGTGCTAGAGGGGTGAGAAAGTAGCGGAGTCAGGGGAGTAGGCAAGCCAGTGGAAGCCGGGGGTATGGTAGACCTACCAGCCCAAGCGGACGCAGGAAAGCGAGCCGCTGAAGGGAACCACGACCCAGGGCGGCGGTGCGGTGCCGCGCCTTGCCGCTGGCGAGCGCCGCGATCGTCACCCTGCTCGGTCTCGCCATGACCCTCAGCGGGCTGAGCACGTTTTGGGGGGAGGCTTTTTTAGAGGTACGCGGTGGACCGACGACCGACGACCGACGACCGACGACCGACGACGGACGACGGACGACGACCGACGACTGTGTAGCAATGAAGACTACAATGCTTCGGTCCTCGGTCTTCGGTCTCCGGTCCTCGGTCCTTCCTCAACGCCCGTCAGGCGTGTTGAGCAATGAGCGACGGCTGCGCCGCAACCGAGGGATGAGCTTTCCGGCGGTAGCGAATCAGCGCGGGGCTGGGGCGGCTGGCCCCCATCCCCGTGACCACCCGCGGCTGCGGGGTGAGAAGCTCCAGGTCGAATTGCTGGAGCAGGAGCGCCACGATGATCGCCATCTCGTTCTTCGCAAAGTTCATCCCGGTACACTTGTGGAGGCCACCCCCGAAGCCGATGATGTCCCACGAGCTGCCTTCCTTGCGCTCTGGCGAGAAGCGCAGCGGATCGTAGCGGTCGGGGTCCGCGAACACGTCGGGCTGGTGGTGGGAGGTGGCGGCATTCACTCGAATGAGCCACCCGCTCGGAATCACAAACTCCCCCACCTCAAGCGGCTCCTCGACAATGCGCATCTGCATGGGCGCGGAGGGGGTCAGGCGCGTGGTTTCGTCAATCGCCCAGTAGACATGCTTCAGGGCGCGCAGCACGCCGCCATCGAGGGGCGCGCCCGGCTGCACCTGTTCGGCTATTTCCGCCTGCACCCGCTCCAAGTAAGCCGGGTGCTGCAACAGGTGAATGAGCGTCCACGCGGCCTGCCCCGCCGTGGTCTCGTGCCCGGCAAAGAGCAGCCCCATGAAGAGGCAGATAATCTCCTCGTCCGCTAGCAGCGTTCCGTCCGCCTGCGGCTCTTCGAGCAGCTGGGTGAGCAGGTCATCGTAGCGCTCTGGATGGCGTCGCCGCTCCGTCAGCACCGCCAAAAGCTGCGCCTCGATGGTTTGCCGGGCACGGTCGCGGCGGATGAACTTGGGCAGCGGCAGGCGCGGCGGCAAAAGCGGATCGAGCGAGGCGCTGATGTGCTCGTAGGCGTGCCAGAACTCGTCCCCCAACTCGCGCCTGAAGTCAGGCCCGATAAAGGCGTGGCCCGCCACCTGCTGCGTCAGCGTGAGCATCTCGGCGGAGATGTCCATTGTCCCCGCTTCCCCGAGCGACTCCACCCACCGCTGAATTTCCACCTGCATCGCCACCGCATAGCGCGCCATCTGGCCGTGCCCAAAAATGGCGCGCAGCAGGGGGCGCTGATTCTGATAGCGCTCCGGCGGGGCCACGAACAAGACCTCGCCAAAGGACGCTTTCAGGAACGAGTAGACCTCGCTGATGTTGAGCGAGCGATCGGTTTCCTGGTAAAACAGCTTGTTGTACTCGGCACCTGTCACGACGGCCACGTTCCGGTTCGCGAGTCGCATCGCGAAGAGATCGCCGTGTTCGCGGTAACCCCGCTGGTCCAGGGCATCGCAATCGCGCCTGAACTCCAGCGCATGCCCCACGAGCGGCAGGGCACCGGAAACGAGCGGGGGAGGGGGCTTCGGCATGGTGATAGGTTCCTTGATATCAGTTCGCGAGTTGGCCGCAGCTGGAAAATGGAAGAGGAAGCTGGAAAATAGAAGAGCTTATCCGCCCTTCGTCCTATCTTCTGATCGACGTCTCTTCGAGCACCTTGACATCCATAGGACTCGACCCTTATTATACATACCATCCGTTCGGTATGTCAATCCCGTTGGTGGCCTCAGGAGAGAATCAGTGCGCAGGACAAAAGAGGAAGCCCAGCAGACCCGTGACAGCGTGCTCCGCGCAGCGACGCAGATCATTGTTCGGCATGGCATGAACGCTTTCACGATAGAAGCAGTTGCCCAGGAAGCGGGGGTGACCAAGGGTGGCGTGCTCCACCACTTCCCCTCCAAGGAGGCGCTCGTGGATGGCATGCTCGACCAAGTGATCCAGAGCTTCAACCAACGACTGACCGCGGAGTTGAAGGAAGAAGAGGCCGAACAACCGGGCCGCTGGCTACGGGCCTATATCCGCAGCGTCTTTTCGATGCAATACGAGGATCGGAACATCATACCTGCCCTCGCAGCGGCGTTTGCCGCGGATCACCACATCGTGGATCGCATCCGCGTGGAGATGGAGAAGAGCCAGCAGGCCGCCATCGACGACCAGATCGACCCCATCACCGCAACCATCGTCCGGCTGGCGGTGGATGGCATCGTCTTTTCCCGCGCCTTGGGCCTCGACGTGCTGGTGCCCGAGACGGGCAAGGCGGTACAGGAGGCGCTTCTGCGCTTGACTCATACTTCCACAGAAGGCGAATGAGAAGAAGAACAGAATGATGACCCACTCCCTTGGCGCATTTCCGTTCGGCGAGCCCGTGAAAAAGGTGGAGCAGCAAGATCGGGATGGCCCGAAACCTATGTTCGTCCTTGGCGTGTACGCCAGTGCCGTTCATGCACGCTGGCTCGATCCAGCAGGGCGTACCGTAGTGCGTGCCTTAGCAGTCGCCAGTGAACCAGGTATATTTTGGCGTGGCGATGGGGTCGAAGCGATCGTCGCCGCGATTCAAGTACCTCACGACGTTGGACGGTTGGTACCCGCAGCACCCAATTTGAACGGGCCGAGTGGTCGGGCATTAGACACAAGCTATCTGGAACCGCTTGGCTATACACGAAGCGATGTATGGTTGTGTGACCTGGTGCCTCATGCGTGTATGAATCCAGGGCAGGAGCGAGCGATACGGCGCGCATACATGCCCGCACAAGCTCTTCATCATCTTCCAGACCCAAGCGTACCGCTGGTGCCCACACAATTTTCGGATGCAAGCCGTCGCGCTGAAATTCGTCAGGAATTTCAGGCGTCGCAAGCTGAAATCCTCGTGACCCTTGGAGATAAACCACTTCAGTGGTTTGTTAACCAAGAGACGGGTCGGCGCTATACTTTACGACAGTTTGGTACGACGGCTGCTGCCTACGGTCGGCTACACCCCGTTCAAATCGGGGAGCACCATCTTCACCTGTTGCCACTTGCTCATCCGCGTCAGGTGGCGCGTCTTGGGCATCACTCGGAGGAGTGGGCCGCCTTGCATGAGCAGTGGGTCCAAACCCGTGCGCGTCCCTTGCTCCGGTAACTGCCCGCAAGCTGAACGAGAGTGGTCGAGTACAGACGTAATCGGAGTCGGCGGGACGCCATCTTGAACTCCCCTCAACCCTTCCTCATATACGACAGTCCGACATCCCATGGCGCTCGATTGCCGGAATGAGGGTTGTGTTGATTGATGCGTACGATATTGTGGATTTGGACGTGCTTTGGAAGACGTCCGAGCAGGACGCGGCGGATCTGCTAGGGCAAATCGAGCCTTTGCCACCGAACGACGAGGATGTTACGGTTTGGCCGCGATGCGTTGGTAATCTGGTGCAGCCCACTGACAGTTGGAGAGCATTACAATGTCCGAAGAACTCGTCCCCATCTTCTGCGTGAAAGACGCCCTGGAAACTGCCAAATGGTATAAGCGTCTCGGGTTCGAGATCGAAGGGGAGCACCGCTTCGCCCCCACACTCCCTCTCTACCTCTTCTTGCGTCGTGGTGTCAATGCGCTTCACCTATCCGAACACAAAGGGGATGCCCGCCCCGGATCGTTGGTGTACTTCTACGTTGAGGAAGTAGACACGATTGCGCGCGAATTCAATGCTGAAATCATTGACCAACCCTGGGCATACGAAGTCCAGCTAACGGACCCCGACGGAAACCGATGGCGCATCGGTGCGCGCCATTCCTAGCGCCAATTTCCTTCTGGGCAACCGCGCATATGATGTGCCATACATTATCTGCTAGGCGAGCTCTCTAGCGCCCGCTATAGAGCCTTTTTCTGGCAGATCAGCATAGATTGTCGGACTGTTGAGTTCAGTACTGTCTTACCCGAGCCCCGTTCCAACGGGGCTATAAGCCGTCAAGGGGGGAGGGGTATCATGACGACGCCCACCGCCTTTGTGACCCGCGAAACAGAGTTTGCAGCATTGGATGACTTTCTTGCCCAGGCGCTGGAGGGCAAGGGGCAGCTGTGCTTCATCGTGATCCCCGTGCCTTCCAGTCGCATCTAGCAGTGCTCCGCCAGATGAAATAACCTTCTCTTCGGGGAGCCAGGTCAGCCATGCGGGGGACGCTGGGCCGAGAACGAGGCGGATGCCTGTTGCCGCTGCAACACCCGTAATGACCGTGGCAAAGATTTGAAGAATGTCGTATTTCATCAGCCGTTCCTCCTGAATTGAGTAAATCGTGTGCGCCAATGTTACCCGATGCGGCCAGGTGTGCACCGAGCTGAGCGTAGACGCGCCACATGCAGGTCAAGGGGCAGATCGGACGCTTTCTAAAATCGTTTCCACAAAGCCTCACGCGCATCCGCCGCTCAGCTGTATCGGCCCGGTGGACCCCCATCAATATTCGGAAGCTGTAATGCTGCAAGGGCAATGGGTCCGAGCCAATACATCGACAAGCACCGTGCGTGTCTGCCTGCGTCGTTCCATTGCGATGAAGACACTGGAATCTATCAAGTATCCCATCGCCTATCCCAGGCAAGCGGTTGCAATTGTTGGATCGCCTCAAGATCATCGGCAAAGCCAGCATCTGGAACCGGAGCTCTGCAGCGCATGGGCGAGGTCCTGCATGGTAGGTGCCCGGTGCTCTTCGGCTGGGGGTGCGCGGCGATGGCTGCCTCCTGCTCGATGATGGTTCGCTCTGATAGCGGATGCGATGCATGATTTCGGTAAGATTGGCGGCAACTGCTGCCGCTGGACGATCAACGCCGTCCTGCAAACGGAAGTGTGGCTTGCCTTTGTAGTACGCGCTCAGAACAAGCCCAAACTCAGGCTACCCGCAAGAGAATGAATCGAGGCGATTTTGTGGCACGTTGAGAGTGTTCCATAATAGGATGTGAATGGAGGCAGATAAGATATCAGCAGCACTGGAAGTGATAAGTTGTGCATAATCTTTGCTGAGGATGCGGTAGGTATTGAGCCAGGCAAAAGTACGTTCGACTACCCATCGTCGTGGCAAAACGACAAATCCTACTTGACCTGCTGCTTTCTTAACTACGTCCACCGAGATATTGAACATCTCCTCGCACCAGTCGAGAAAAGTACCTCCATAGTGCGAATCACCCCAAATCTTCTCTAAACGTGGAAATTTATGCATTATTTCTTCCATTAAAGCTTGTCCGCCTGCTAAATCACTCGTGTTGGCTGTAGTAACAACGACTCCCATGACGCTGCCTTCTGTATCGACTAGTAGATGTCGTTTGCGTCCTTTGGTGGCTTTGCCTCCATCATAGCCTACCGGTCCACCAACAGCTGTCGTTTTGACACTTTGACTATCAATAATGGCCGCACTTGGCGTCTCTTCACGTTCTTGTTGCAGACGTACCATGCAAGCCTCTAGTGCACCACAAAGAGCAGTGCTGCCCAAATCGTTGTCCATCCGCTGAGCGGCAGCGAATTACGCTGCGCTGTAACGGACGAGTCGAGGATGGCGGGGGCCAGCACGTCGTGGAAGATCTCGTAGCGCTTTGCGTCGGGCTGATCGAGCGGGGGGGCCACGGGGCGCAGGATGCGCGCATCCATGCGGGCCAGCCGCTCCAGCATGGGGAGGAGGGCCTCCTCCCTCTGCGCGGCGAAGCGGGCCAGGTCGGACACGGAGAGGGCGATCTTGCTGCCGGAGGGGGTGACGAGGCGATCAAAGATGGTGGCTGCTGTGCGCTGCTCGTCGGCGGGCAGGCGCGTCATGGCGCCGTCCAGGTGGGTGCGCACGATCTGCTCCGCGCCGCCCAGCCGCTCCAGCGTTGCCAGCCGCAGTTCCTGTGAGCCCGCCGCCTGCTCCTCGCTCCACAGCCGCTGAAGGACCAGTTGCAGGAAGGGCGCCTCGACGCGCTCGTCGCTCTCCGCCTCCGTCGTCCCGCGCCCCTCCCCCAGCGCCACCTTCCCCGCGCGCACCTCCGTCAGCACCGCCTCCACCAGGGCTGGCTCGATGCCCACCTCCTCGCCCGGGTCGGCGAAGAGCCAGTTGTACTGCTCCAGCGGGCGCACAATCGCCTCGCGCGCCGCCGCCTCGTCCAGGTGCTCGACGCGCAGCAGGTTGCTGAACAGGTGGGGCACCTGCCCCTTGAAGGCATCCAGCCGCGACAGGGCATCCTCGCGCAGGGAGAGGAGCACGTGAACGCGCAGGGTCGGGTCGTTCAGCACGCGGGGTAGCTCGGCGGCAAAGGTGCCGGGGGCGCTCTGCCCCTCGTGGTACAGGAAGAACTCCTCGAACTGGTCGAGGATCAAGAGCAGGCGCGTCCGGTAGCGGGTGCTCCAGCCGTGCAGGCTTTCCAGCAGCCCCCCCGCGGGCGGCTCCACCTCGTCGGGCGCCACCCCCAGCGCCGCGGCCAGCGCCTGGCGGCAGCGCAGCAGCAGGGCGGCCACCGGCTCGTCGCTCCAGGCGCTGAAGGGCACCACCACCCAGGGCGGCGGCTCGTCCGGGCGCTGCGTGGCGCGCTGCTTCAGCTGGTGCGTCACCCCCGCGCGCAGCAGGGAGGACTTGCCCACCCCGCTGACCCCATACAGCAGCGTCAGCCGCGCGCCGAGCAGGTTGGCAATGACCACCTCCCGCTCCGTCTCGCGGCCAAAAAAGAAAAGGGCGTCCTCCTCATCGAAGGGGACGAGGCCCTGGTAGGGGGAAAAGCGCGTCTCGCTCATGGCTGCCCTCCCTGCGGTGGTAGCGCCAGCAACTGGACGCTCAACTGCTCCACGTAGCGTTCCAGGCTCACGTCGAGCACGTCCACGTTGCGCGCGGTCCAGCTCTTCTGCTCGAAGCGGGAGGGAGCAGGACGCACGGCCCAGGAGGCGAAGGCGAGGGGCTGCGCGCCCCACAGCCTGTGGAGGATCACGCGCTGGTTCCACTCCGCCAGTTGGTGGCCGAGAAAGAGTAGATGGCTGTTGCGAAGGCGGTCGGCCAGCGGCACGGGCAGCAACGTGCCGAACTCTGCGCCTGCCACATAGTCCATGTGGTGGTCCTCGGTGACGACGAAAGCTGTCCCACTGCGCGTCCGCGCGGTCCACCGCGCCGTACAGCTTGAGGATGACCGTGCGGGGACCGTCTAGCAGCGCGCGGTACTCGTTGGGCCGCTCAATGACTTGAGGCGCGCCACCTGACGGGCGGTGCAGGAACTTGCCGCGCTGCGCACCCTCGGCTACGTAGGCCACGCGGTCGAACGGCTCGCCCACCGCGTCGAAGGCGCGCTCCAGCAGGTCGTCGGGGCTGGTGGAGACGAGGAGCAGGTAGGGAACGGCGTAGCCCTGGGCGCGCAGCAGCGCGGGCAGGACCGCGAAGAAGCCGTGCAGCGGGGTCGGCGCATAGTCGGCGACGAGCAGGCGGCGCATCTCGCTGCGAAGCATCCCCGCCCCCGCCATCACCGAGACCACCTGCGAGACGCGGGTCAGCTGCCCCTCGTGCCCCGGGGCGGGGTAGCTTTGGGAGAGCTGGACGGCCAAGTCCTCCAGGCACGGCGGGAAGCGGCCCGGCTGCCAGCTCTGCCCGACGGGGCGGCTCGGCACAGGTTCGCTTCCGCCCCTAGGAAGGGGACCAGTCGCCCCTCCACCAGCGCTCGTAGCAGCAGGGGAAAGTGCCACTGGAGAGCGTCGGGCAATTGCGACGCCACCTCGCCTTGTTGGTGCGCGCCGAGCGCCTGCTGGATGCCGCGCATCAGCGCGACGCCATCCACTGCTGGGGTAAGCGTCGCGGTGGTCGTTGGGGAGGTCACCGCGGGCGAGGGGGTGGGGCCGACGGCGAGAGGCGGCCACGCCAAGTGGGGGCGCAGTCGCGCGCAGGTGGCGCGTAGCGCCTCCAACTGGCCGCGCCGCGTGCAGAAGATGAAGAGCTCGCGCGCCTTGGCACTCTTGGTCGAGCCAGGCAGGTTCTCGAAATCAATCTCTAGCTCAAAGCAGAGGTCACGCAGGTCATCCTCGCCAAATAACTCAACCAGTTGCGCCCGAAACTCCGCGGGTGTCATCCTATCCTCCATCCTCCTCATCCAAGCGTATCATGGAATATTACAGTACCTTCGCCGATAGTTCAACTGCTCTGGTAAAGTCCAAAGTGCAGAGTCAGGAAGTCGGGAAGTGCGAGTGGTCAAAGTCCAACGTCCAGAGTCGGGGAGCCCAGGGAGTGTAGGGTTCACTGACTTGCCCCTCACCCCACCCGTCGCCTGCCGGTACTTGCAGCGCCTCCGCATGCCCCCCAGAGGCGGCGACCTCTAACGCTCGTTTCGCGTGCTCCTGCCCGCGAATCAGGCTGAAATCCGCCTTGTAATCCAGCGGGGAAAGCTCCTCGTCGAGGGGCACGGTGGGCTGGAGCGGCTGGAGCGGCGCGCTGCCGAGCAGGTGGTTGATCAGTTCCGCCAGGGAGCCGATGGGGTAGACCTCGACATCGGGGATGAGCGCCGCCTCGGGCGCGTCGTCGGCGGGCACGTACAGGCGGCGAATCCGGCGCTCGCGCGCCAGCCGCGCCAGGGGCAGCACGCCGCTCACGTGACGCACCGCCCCATCCAGCGACAACTCGCCGATCAACATGGCATCTGACAGGTCGGCGTAGAGCGTATTAGCCCTCGAAATCTCTTGCTACCTGTTCGATGCGTGGCCGTATCGCCGGGAAGCGACTTTTTACCGTCTCCCACACCAGTTGGAGATCAATTTTGTCATATCCATGAACAATTCTGTCGCGCATGCCGGCCGGTAGCACCACAGTTAATCGTGGAGCTATGGACACCAGCGAGTAATGAGTTGTAGTAGGTGTTTGGAGCGCCGTCCTCGCTGGGGTGGTGGGGTCCAGCGCGGGGGCGGAATTGTGTAGGTAAACAGCTCGTGGAGTGACCAACGGTGGTCGGTTAAGCCTGTCGCCATGGCGGGCGTGCGAGCCACCCAACGATAACGGTGCGCGGTGAGCCAGAGGCGCTGACGCAAGCTGGTGTGCGGATCGCAGAAGTTGTAGAGACAGCCGACGATGAACATGCCCGCGTGCAGCGTGCGCTCCTGCTGGGCGAGGCCGCGGGTACGGCGAGCCAGCCAGGGTAAGCGTTGGCGGAAGGTGGCATTCAAGCGCTCGATGAAGGCGGTGTTGATACCGCCCTGGCCTTGGGAGTGCTGGATCAGCCGCTCGACGAGCTGGTGGGTCCCCTGGACGATGCGCCGGCTGATCGTTGCGGTTTGCCAGTCGCGCGGCTTGATGACTTGCACAATCGCGATGGCATCCCACGGACGCAGCCGACAGCGTCCAACCCGCCCGTGCCGGGGCAGTGTGCTACGAAAGGCCCGCTGGAAGGCTCCCCCATAGCTTGGTAAGCCGTCCACTGCCAGCAGGAGCGGGCGACACAAAGCCACCGCACGAATCTGTGCCACCAGCCGCTCAATTAACGCCCGGTCGCGGCGGATGCCAAGCGTGCCTCCCGACCAAAGACGGGTCGACACCATGAGGGCCATCGCCATCCAGATACTGCCCCCTTGCTGCTTGACCTTGATCTCATCGGCTTGGACGTGCTGTAGATCCAACTGCGCCTGCCCGATGAGCTGCTCATGCACCTGTTCGCTGTGCAGGCCCGCCCGCTGCCACCAGTTCTTGACGGTGCGCTCGTCAAACCCGAAGGCTTGCACAATCGCTTGCAGCGGGCAGCCGTAACTCAACAAGGCAATTACCAATAATACCGTCGCAGGCGGGGTGCGCAGCCGATACAATAGCGTCCCTTGGCGCGCACTGAACGTTTTGTCGCACACATGACAAATATATCGTGCCGCTTGCTGGCTGTGGACGCCAATGTTCCCTTCACCTATCTGTCCTCTTGCGGGACACTCGTAATTCGGACAAAATGTGTCCTGTGGGGTCATCGTGCTTGCCTTTCTAGTGTTGCTACCAGAAAGCTTGCCGATGACCCTACTCTTTTCCAAATTCTGTTGTTTTACTGCTCGTACCACGCTTTAGTGTGGTGCTACCCGGCCTCGCTCTTTAGCCATTTATTGCTCCTTCTTGAACACGTTACCACCTTTACCGTTGTGTCCAAGTTTTGGGGAGCACTACAAGCCTCTGGCCTCAGCACAAAAAGGCTCCCATCCCTTCTGCGGATCCAGACTTTTCCATCCTGCTGGGCGTGATCTAGCACAGCCGCCTATTAGGGTGTGGGTGCCACGACACGGAGGCGCACTGGCAGCCCCTGGAGATTACCCGTGCTATTGAGGACGCACAAGTGGGCAGTGTGGGTGCCTACGGGCAGGCGACGCGTGTCCACGTAGATCATCAAGTCGCTGGCTTCCCCGGGTAGGGTGACCCCCGCGTCGGGCGCAAGATGCAGCCAGGGCTGGTTGCGCGGCTGGACGCAGCTGCCGTGCCCTTCGTAACTACTCCAGACGAGGGGTGTTTCCAGCAGGTTGTGCAGCCGCACGACGTGGCGCCGCACCTGACCGGTGGCCTGCACCATCTGCATCTGTGCAGGTTGCAAGCGGGTGAAGGGAGGGACATCGGTTGGGGTGGCGGTAGGGGTCATGTCCGGCGTGCTCGTCGCCGTGGGGGTAGAGTCCGCGGCGCTGGTTGGCGTTAGCGTAGGCTCTGGGGTCTCGGTTAGGACGGGCGAGGGCGTCGCCGTGCCGATCTCGGTAACGGTCGCTGTGGGCGAAGGCGGCCCTTGCCCCGTGTCAATTCTGGCGACAAAGAGGTCGCTCGACTCGGAAGAAGTCTGGGAGACTCCCATCCTTGGGAATTCGTCGGAGTAGGTCTCGCCACTGATGTAGGCGGCTGTGGCACCTGCTGCGACATCCCAGCCGTACTCCCTATTGCTCCCGCCCAGGTAGGTGGCGTACTCTACCGTTCCGCCTGCGACAATCTTTACGACGGCTGCATCCGAGTTCCCTCCATAGGCAGCCTGGATGGGATCAACAAGGGGAAAATCAGATGAGTTGCTCGCGCCCACCACGTAGAGTTGTCCTGAGGGGACCAGAGCGATTCCTTCGCTCTCGTCACGTCCACTGCCTCCGTAGTAGGTGGAGAAGAGGGGGGTGGAGCCGTTGGAGTTGAACGTTGTCACGAAGAAGTCATAGTCGCCAGCAAGGCCCTGGAGAGGAAGGACAACCGGGAAGTCGGGTGAGTTGGTACTGCCCGTCACATAGCTGTTGCCCTCGCTGTCTGTGGCTATATCGCTGGCCCAGTCAACTCTTGCACCACCAAGAAAGGTCGAGTAGAGATAGGCTGGCGTTGAAGGATCAACCTTCGTGACAAAGGCGTCTGAATAGGGCCCGCCAAACTCCGATTGGAAGGGATCCGCCAGCGGAAAGTCCATTGACTCAGTCCAGCCTGCCACATGGATGTGACCCGCACTGTCAACGGCAATTCCCGTCGCGCTGTCTGTCGCCTTCCCTCCCAGGTAGGAGGAATAAAGCAGGCTGCTTCCGTCGGGATGAAATGTCGTTACGAAGGCATCGCTGAAACCGCCGCCCAGCGGCTGAAGGGCGTTCTCCGTTGGGAAGTTGCTTGAAAAGGTGTTGCCAGTCACGTGGGCGCTGCCCGCAGCATCCAGGGCAATGGCTGCAACGCCATCAATAAAGTCACCGCCGAGGTAGGTCGAATAGAGTAGGGCACTCCCGGTTGGATCGAGCTTCGTGACGAAGCCATCCGAGTGATCCCCATAGGTCGGCTGGTAGGCATTCGCGGTAGGAAAATCGGCGGAGAATGTCTTGCCGACCACATAGACATTACCTATAGCGTCCACGGCGATTCCTTCCCCCCGCTCCCCCCGCAAGCCACCGAGAAAGGTGGAGTAAAGCAGGGTCGAGCCATCCGCGCTCAGCTTGGAGACGAAGGCATCCGAGTCGCCCCCGCTTTGCGCTTGCACAACCCCTGGGGTGGTAGGATAGGTGGAGGAGAACGTTTCTCCGGTGAGGTAGACGTTGCCCTCCGTGTCCACTGCCACGCTCAGGCCAACATCGCTCTCGCTTCCCCCCAAGCGGTGAGCATAGACTAGCGTGGGGTCTAACGTAAGAGGATGGGCACGGTTGTACCCGCCCGGCAACGCGAAGCTGACACTGCTGTCGGCGGCGACCTGATAGCGCACAGGCACCGCCACTTGCTTGCCACCGATCTCTTGCCAGGCCACAGGCGCTTGCTCTCGCAACTCGCTGGGTTCCATTCCATCCGATGCCGCCGGCAGAGTCACGAGCAAGTCGCCCGTCCCTCGGTCAACCGTCACCCGTTCCGCGCCGACGTAACGCCAACGAATCAAACTTGGATCCGCGCCGATCGCAACGTAGTAGGTAGCTTTAAGCTGACCGTCCACTCCATCGTAGCGCAGGTCAATCCCAGGGTAGAGTGCCTGATACGATACGCTCGCGTAGGTTGGAAGGTCGGTGCGCCAGCCGTCAGGATTGCTCCCAATGAAGTAGCTGGCGGAGCCACGAAGGGGCTCCAACCCCGTGAGGGCTGGTGCCGGGTTGGCCCCATCGAAGCGCAGGCGTACCGCGTAGGTAAAGACAGCGCTGTCGTCCGCTACGCTTGTGATGGGCAAGGAAAGCAGCACCTCTTGAGGGGTGAAGAAGAGCGTACCCCCCATCCCGTGCGCTTGGAAGCGGACCGACCTGTCTTCCCGCCCCTGATTCGGAATAAAGGAGAGGGGCAGGCTGGCCCGCGCAGGAGCGATGCTGGACGTGGACCGATAGGGTACGAGGAAAAGGGACAGAGAGAGGCAAATAAGCAACAGGAGAGGGGTTGAAGGAAGCCAGGAAGGTCGTAGAAGTGAAGCAGAGAGGGACATCGGATCTCCTATAGCTGATCGGCACTGATGAAAACTCGCTGCTCTTAAGTCTACTATAAAGGTATTACACGTTTCTTACGTGCACCCCCTCTCATACCAATTCCGGTTGGTGAGGTTGCAAAGATATCCACGGGGCAATTTACAAAACTGCCCTACGCGGTAGCACCACAGTTAATCGTGGAGCTATGGACACCAGCGAGTAATGAGTTGTAGTAGGTGTTTGGAGCGCCGTCCTCGCTGCGGGGTGCGCAGCCGATACAATAGCGTCCCTTGGCGCGCACTGAACGTTTTGTCGCACACATGACAAATATATCGTGCCGCTTGCTGGCTGTGGACGCCAATGTTCCCTTCACCTATTTGTCCTCTTGCGGGACACTCGTAATTCGGACAAAATGTGTCCTGTGGGGTCATCGTGCTTGCCTTTCTAGTGTTGCTACCAGAAAGCTTGCCGGTGACCCTACTCTTTTCCAAATTCTGCTCTTTTACTGCTCGTACCACGCTTTAGTGTGGTGCTACCTGCCGGCCATATCACGTCATGGAATATCAGGATAAGTGTCACGGACCGACGATGGAATCCGTTTGGTTGCCTCACCAACGATTTCGAGGGCGCGGACAACAGCAAAATTGATGCGAAAATCCTCCTCAAACTCAGCGTAGGTTACCTCCTCAAGCAGAAGCTCCGCCTTCTTCATAGCATCAAGGATATCTTCAACGTAGTCAAGAAACGCATCACTCATACCAGGACAACCTCAGCCAGGATTCGCTGCCCGATTCGTTTGCGTAGATTCCTTCGAAGGGCCACATCAACCTCGGTATCTAGCACATCGCTCAGGTAGTCCTCCAGATTGACCAGATCAAGGAGGTCCCTGCCAGAGGGCTCTTCCAGGTCAATGAGGATATCTATGTCGCTATCCGGCCGCTGCTCATTTAGTCGGGGCTTTGCCACTACCCCACCCGTCTCCGCCGCTAGTGCAGCACCTCTGCCAGGTGCGCGGTGCCAATGATGGGCTTGCCATGGACATGTAAAACCGTGGAAGTCCCCTTCTCCATGCGGTTTGGGTACAAGTAGGTGCGTCCTCTGCTATCACCCTCCTTATTACTCTTCCTACCGGCGTTTAACAATGTGAT
Source organism: uncultured Chloroflexia bacterium (assembly GCA_963845765.1). Lineage (GTDB taxonomy): Bacteria > Chloroflexota > Anaerolineae > Ardenticatenales > Ardenticatenaceae > CAWJTI01. The sequence goes on along the minus strand of CAWJTI010000015.1, from coordinate 808,332 downwards.
ATACTAAGCACCTACCTCATAGGGTAACGATCCGCCCGCTAAAGGCACCTGTACTATGGCTCTCCCCCTCCTGCAAACCAAGCTTTTTGTCCCCCCAACCCAGCCCTCGCTCGTGCCCCGCCCCCGCCTGCTGGATAAGCTGAGCGAAGGACTTTACCGCAAGCTGACCCTTATCTCTGCCCCGGCTGGCTTTGGGAAAACCACGCTGGTCAGTACGTGGGTCGCGGGACTTGAGCGACCGACCGCCTGGCTGTCGCTGGACGAAGGGGATAACGATCCCGCCCGCTTTCTGACGTACCTCGTCGCTGCGTTACAGACGATTGCGGCACCTATTGGACTGGGGGTGCTGGGTGTGCTTCAATCCCCTCAGCCACCGCCAGTCCAAACAGTTCTGACAGCACTGCTCAACGATATCAGTACCGTCCCGGACCCTTTTACCCTCGTCCTTGACGACTACCACGTGATTGATGCGAAAGCGATTGACACCGCCCTCGCCTTTCTGCTCGAGCACCTGCCACCGCAGATGCATCTGGTCATCGCCACCCGCGAGGATCCGCGGCTCCCACTGGCCCGACTACGCGCCCGACGGCAATTGACCGAACTGCGGGCGAAGGACTTGCGCTTTACCCCCTCCGAAGCCGCCGCATTTCTCAATCAGGTGATGGGCCTGAACCTCTCAGCAGAGGACATCGCCGCGCTGGAAACCCGCACCGAGGGCTGGATTGCTGGCCTGCAATTGGCCGCCATCTCCATGCAGGGACATCAAGACACCACACGCTTCATCCAATCGTTCACGGGCAGCCACCATTTCGTGATGGACTATCTGGTTGAAGAAGTCCTGCAACAGCAGCCTGAGCGTGTCAGACCTTCTTGCTGCACACCTCGATCCTCGATCACCTGTGTGCTCCTCTGTGTGAGGCCGTTCTGCTTGACGCCTCCGGTTCCGGACAAGCAACCCTGGCAGATCTCGAACGCGCCAACCTGTTCATCGTCCCGCTGGACAACGAGCGGCGCTGGTACCGCTATCACCATCTCTTTGCCGATTTGCTGCGGCAGCGGCTGCACCAGAGCCTCACGCCACCCGCAGCGACTGGAAACGTGGAACGTCGCTTGAGCGAACTACACATCCGTGCCAGCCAGTGGTACGAGGACCATGGCCTGGAGATTGAGGCGTTTCAGCATGCGGCTGCCGCCAATGATATCGAGCGCGCCGAGCGGCTGATTGAAGGAAGGGGGATTCCCCTGCATCTTCGTGGTGCGGTGACGGCGATCCTGGACTGGCTGGGGTCGCTGCCGACGGCGGTGCTGAATGCCAGGCCCTCGTTGTGGTGGCGGTATGGCGCGCTGATGCTGGTCGTTGGTCAGACGACGGGCGTGGAAGAGAAACTCGACGCCGCTGAAGCCGCCTTGCAGGGCAGCGAGGTGGATGACAAGAGCCGACACCTTGTCGGACGAATTGCCGCCGCCAGATCGGTGCTGGCACTCACCCGGTACGACGTCGAAACGATGCTCGCCCAGTCGCGCCGCGCCCTGGAGTATCTGCCGCCCAACAATCTCTCGCTCCGTGCCACCGCTCGCTGGACGATGGGGTTTGCCTACCTCCTCCAGGGAGAGCGTGCCGCCGCCCGCCGCGCCCTTACTGAAGCGATCGCGCTCAGCCAGGCGTCCGGCGATATCTTCACCACCATCCTGGCGACCATCGGCCTGGGTCAAGTGCAGGAAGCAGAAAACCAGCTCCATCTGGCGGCCGAGACCTACCAGCGCGTCCTGCAAGTGGCAGGCGAGCAGCCGCTGCAGATTGTCTATGAAGCGCATCTTGGCCTGGCCCGCATGCTCTACGAATGGAACGACCTGGATGCCGCTGAGCAGCACGGGCGGCAGAGCCTCCACCTGGCCCGGCAGTATGACAAGGGTGATTGACCGATTCGTCGTCTGTGAGCTCTTTCTCGCCCGCCTGAAACTGGCCCAGGGAGATGTGGCGGTGCCGCCGCGATGCTCGCGCAGGCCGAGCAGTCCGTGCGCCAGCATAACTTTGTCCATCGCATGCCGGAGGTGGCCGCCGCACAGGTGCTGACGCTGCTTCGCCAGGGCAACTGGCGGCGGCGGCGCATCTGGCCCAGACTCACGACTCCCCCTCAGCCAGGCGCGGGTATCTTGGCTCAGGGAGACCCATCCGCCGCGCTGGCGGTGCTGGAGCCGTTGCGCCAGCAGGCAGAGGCCAGGGGTTGGCACGATGAACGGCTCAAGGTCATGGTGCTACAGGCGCTTGCTCATCACGCGCGCAGGGCGAAACGGACAGGGCGGTGCAGCTGCTGGGTGACGCGCTGGCGCTGGCAGAGCCGGGTGGCTTCATCCGCCTCTTTGTCGACGAAGGGCAGCCGATGGCGCAGCTGTTGTCCGAAGCGTCCGCGCGCGGGATGATGCCGGACTATGTCGGGAAGCTGCTGGCGGCATTTGCCGCTGAGGAGCAAAAGGGGGAAGTTGCCCCTTCGCTGCCTCCGGCTCAATCTCTTATCGAGCCATTGAGCCAGCGTGAGTTGGAAGTGCTGCAACTCATCGCCCAGGGACGCTCGAATCGCGAGATTAGCGAGCACCTCTTCCTCGCCCTGGACACGGTCAAAGGGCACAATCAGAAAATCTTTGGCAAACTCCAAGTTCAAAGGCGCACCGAAGCAGTCGCTCGCGCCCGAGAGCTGGGCCTGTTGTAGCGTAGAGCGTCATGTCGTCATCCATCCAGGGCTGTACAAGCATCTCCCCTTTCCGCACCTCTCGAAGCAACACTCCAAACAACACTTTAGTGTCTACCCCTCAATAGTGAATACAGATATGCTTCTTCTATCCTGAACACGAGGAGGACTTATGGACATCTACGAGGCGCTCTACACGACCCGCGCGATGCGGCGGTTGAAGTTGGACCCGATTCCTTACGACGTGCAGGCTCGTATCCTTGACGCAGCCATTCGCGCGCCCCACATCGGCGAAGGGTGGCGGTTCATCCTGGTAGATGACCGGGAGATTATCGCTCGCCTCGCGCCGCTCTACCGACAAGGATTTGAGCGCATGACGGGCAGTCAGCTTGCCGACGCGCTCCCCGAACTGATGAAGGCTGACACGCCAATGGGACGGATGGTTCGGTCAGGCCTTCATCTGGTTGATCATTTTGCCGAGGTGCCGCTGCTGCTGATTGGATTCGGGCGCACCAAAGAGGGGGCCGGCATCTATCCCGCGCTGTGGAGCGCCATGCTGGCTGCCCGCGCCGAGGGGGTCGGCTCTACTCTCACAGGGATGTTGCAGAGCTACTTTGCGGACGAGGTGTGTGACATGCTCGGTGTGCCAAAAGACGCAGGCTGGACTATGCACGGCGTCGTCACCATGGGCTACCCAACTGGCAGATGGGGAGTCGGTGCTCGTACGCCGATCCACGAGGTCGCGGCGCGCAATAGCTGGCAGGGTGCCCTTGGCTTCACCGTGCCGGAGCCGTTGTGGCCCCCGCGAGCCACCGATGGGAATGGCGAAGCGCAGTCGGGACAGGATCCTGTCACGCTACCCCAATCCACGCCTTGATCCCAGTTAACCAACAATCTATCAGATCAGGCTCAAGGGCCACCTTGACCGTCAGTGGGCCGACTGGTTTGGGGGTCTGAGCATCACGATGGAAGAGAACGGCGAGACGCTCTTAACGGGCGCGGTGATGGATCAGGCCGCGTTGCATGGACTGCTGAGAAAAGTGCGTAATCTGGGAATGCCCGTGGTTTCCATCGAACCCGTTTGATCTGGCTCGTACGGTTAGGGGAAGTAACCAGGTAGGTGCTGGCCAACGATAACCCACCCCGGCCCGCGCCTGCCCTTGGCGCGGTCCACCCCTCCCAAGAGGGGAATAACGACCACCCAACCCCGCACCTACTTGCGCCGCGCTGTAGTAGCCGCCTGTCCCATTGCAAATAGGCACCGCCCACGTGGGTAGCGGAGGATGGAGCGTAGCATAACCCTCGGCGGCGTGCCAGGCTCATCGTATTTGGAGATGCTGCGGTGACTGCCGGGCAACCTGGAAGGAGCGCTGATGAAAGCAATAGTGTGGACAAAATATGGCTTGCCGGACGGACTTCAGCTCCGGGATATCGCAAGACCTACCCCCAAGGACAATGAAGTCCTGATCAAAGTACACGCGACAACGGCAACAGCAGCAGACACCGAGTTCCGAAGGCTCAAACTCCCGCTCTTGTTTTCGATCCCTTTGCGCCTATATATAGGTTTCATAAAACCGAGCAGAATAACAATACTTGGGACAGAGTTTGCCGGCGAGATTGTATCAGCCGGTAAAGAGGTGACCCGATACCAACAAGGCGACCAGGTATTTGGATATACCGGCCTTGCGATGGGAACCTATGCTGAGTACATATGCCTACCGGAGACACCCTCAGCGCTGGCCAGTGTGATGGCAAAAAAACCGGCCAATATAACGTATGAGGAGACCGCCGCTCTAGCGTTTGGAGGGCTCGAGGCCCTGCATTCTCTGCGAAAGGCGAACATCCAGCGAGGACAAAAGGTTTTGATTGTTGGCGCGGGTGGAAGCATCGGTACTTGTGCGGTACAACTTGCCAAGCACTACGGGGCTGAAGTGACCGCCGTGGACAAACCGGGGAAGTTGACGATGTTACGCTCGATCGGTGCCGATTACGTCATTGATTACACTCGGGAAGATTTTACCAGAAGCGGTCAAACGTATGATGTCATATTGGATACGGTCGGCAAGAGCTCGTTTTCAGGTAGTTTAAGATCGCTAAAGGAAAATGGAACTTATCTGAACGCCAATCCTGGGCTGTTTGCCAAGCTTCGCAGGGGGTGGGCTATGAAGCGAAGCAGCAAAAGAGTGATCCTCTGGACAGCAGGCTACACCGTCAGTAATTTGCTTGCCCTCAAGGAGCTTGTTGAGGCCGGAGCGCTTAAAGCGATCATTGATCGGCGCTATCCGTTGGAACAGGTTGCCGAGGCACATCGCTATGTTGAAACAGGAGGCAAACAGGGACATGTCGTCATCACGGTGGAACACAGTAACGACAAAGTCCCGTAGCCCGGGATGAACCTCGCTCGCTCCGAGGGGCCCCCTCGGAGCGAGGCTTCGGGTCTATCAATAACCATTAATCCCCAATCGCTGTCCGGGCCAGCATCGCCGCGCGCGTGGTAGCCAAACAGGAGAATCTGTTGGGGGCACTCACTGTCGGTAGCACCGCATTACAGCGTGGAGTAGGGGCTTTTCATCCCTGTGTAAGCGCTTGCAACGGTTTACACAATGCGCTCAGGCGGTTAAGCAGCCAAGCGCCGCTTTTATATGAAGCACGACTTACTAGATGTTGTGTGAAGATAGCTGGCCCTACTACATCTTGCTATAATACTTTTGGGTTATTCATGCCCGTTTTTGCTCCACGCTATCGTGCAGTGCTACCCTCACTGTCAGGTGCGTCGCGCTATCTCGTTACAGAAGATTCACGCTTTCTTCGGACATCATTTCGCCTTCCCCTCGTTGTCATCGCACGAGCGCTTGCTGAGGTGGGGCCCACCACGGCGAGATCAACGACCCACCTGCGCCCACAGAACCCCTGGGCTGCCTCGTTGGGCAACCCTACCCTGGCTATTCCCTTTGGCACCCACCCCAATACGTAGGTTCCCCTACGATAGTCCGGTTGCCCTGTCAAGGCCCGACAACGCCATTCAAGGCTGTCTCACCCCACCCGTCTCCGCCGATATTGCAATGCCTCCGCCACGTGCGCGGTGCCGATGACGGGGCGACCGTCGAGGTCGGCGATGGTGCGCGCGAGCTTGAGGACGCGGTGGTAGGCGCGGGCGGAAAGCTGCATCTGCTGCACGGCGGCTTTGAGCAGCATCTGGCTCTCGGTCTCGATGCGGCAGAACTGGCGAATCTCGCCGACCCCCATGTCGGCGTTGCACATGATGTGCGGCAGGTGCTCGAAGCGCCCCTGCTGGATGCGCCGCGCCCCCTCGACGCGCGCGCGGATGCTGGCGGAGGGCTCGCTGAGCCGCTCGGAGGTGAGCTTGTCCCACTCGACGCGCGGCACTTCCATGTGGATGTCGAAGCGGTCGAGCATGGGGCCGGAGATGCGCTGCTGGTAGCGCGCGATGGTGGAGGCGGAGCAGGTGCACTCGCGGATGGGGTCGCTGGCGTAGCCGCAGGGGCAGGGGTTCATCGCGCCGACGAGGACGAAGTTGGCCGGAAAGGTGATCGAGCCGCGGGCGCGGGAGATGGTGATCTGCTTGTCCTCCAGCGGCTGGCGCAGCACCTCCAGGTTCTTGCCGAACTCGGCGAGCTCGTCCAGAAAGAGCACGCCACGGTGCGACAGCGAGATCTCACCCGGGCTGGGCCAGGAGCCGCCGCCGACCAGCCCGGCGTGCGAGATGGTGTGGTGCGGCGCGCGAAAGGGACGGTGGCGCAGCAGCGGGGTGCCCGGCGGGCAACTGGTCGGCCACGCTGTAGATGCTCGTCACCTCTAGCTGCTCTTCCAGCCCCATGCGCGGCAGGATGGAGGGCAGCGAGCGCGCCATCAGCGTTTTACCGGTTCCAGGCGGGCCACTCAACATAACGTTATGCCCCCCAGAGGCGGCGACCTCTAACGCTCGTTTGGCGTGCTCCTGCCCGCGAATCAGGCTGAAATCCGCCTTGTAATCCAGCGGCGACCGCTCGTCGTCAAGGGGCACGGTGGGCTGGAGCGGCTGGAGCGGCGCGCTGCCGAGCAGGTGGTTGATCAGTTCCGCCAGGGAGCCGATGGGGTAGACCTCGACATCGGGGATGAGCGCGGCCTCGGGCGCGTCGTCGGCGGGCACGTACAGGCGGCGAATCCGGCGCTCGCGCGCCAGGCGCGCCAGGGGGAGCACCCCGCTCGACGTGGCGCACCGAGCCATCCAGCGACAGCTCGCCGATAAACAGCGCGTTGTTGATGTCGCAGTTGAGTTGCCCTGTCGCCAGCAGCAGCCCCACCGCGATGGGCAGATCGTAGACCGGCCCCACCTTGCGAATGTCGGCGGGCGCGAGGTTGACGGTCAGCCGCTGGTGCGTGAAGTAGCAGCCGCTGTTGAGCAGCGCCGCGCGCACCCGCTCGATGCTTTCGCGCACGGCGGCGTCGGGCAGCCCCACCACCGTGATGCGCCCCGCCTGCCCGCGCGACACATCCACCTCGACCGCCACCGGAAAGCCCTCCAAGCCAACCACCGCGCAGCTCCATACCGTTGCCAGCATCGTTTCTCCTTCAACTATTCAGAGCAACCAAATTTTTCGAATGAACGCTCACGCGCGCCAAATTCGAGGGCCGCGCCCCCGCCCCGCTTTGCGGCGTGGGGATTGCTCATTCTCCGCTACGGGGCCATCACGGACTCGATGGTTTTTGAATAGCACAGGGAGCAAAAAAGCATGGTGGGGTGGATGCGAGCATTTGGCGACACCGGGCTGACGGTGTCGGCGCTGGGCTTTGGGGCGGGACATGTGGGCAGCCCCGATCAGGACGAGCAGACAATCGGTCGGCTGCTGAACGAGGTGGTGGACGCGGGCATCACGCTGATCGACACGGCGCGCGGCTACGGGCTTTCCGAGGAGCGCATCGGGCGGCACCTGAGCCACCGTCGGGACGAGATCGTGATTTCGACCAAGGTGGGCTACGACATTCCGGGCCACGAGGATTGGCGCGGCCCGACGATCACGGCGGGGGTGGAGGCGGCGCTCCAGCGCCTGCAGACCGACTACCTGGACATCGTCCACCTGCACTCCTGCCCGCTCGACGTGCTCCAGCGGGGCGAGGTGACCGAGGCGCTCCAGCGCGCGGTCGAGCGGGCAAGGTGCGCGTCGCTGCCTACTCGGGCGACAACGAGCCGCTGCACTACGCGATCCAGAGTGGGCGCTTCGGCAGCATCGAGACCTCCCTCAACATCGCGGACCAACGCGTGCTGGCCGAGGATTTGCCAGCGGCGCGCGAGCGCGGCCTGGGCGTGATCGCAAAGCGCCCGCTTGCCAATGCGCCCTGGCGCTTTGCGGAGCGCCCGGTGGGCCATTACGGTGAGGTATATTGGGAGCGCTTGCAGCAGATGCAGCTCGATCCGGGCGATCTGGCGTGGGACGAGCTTGCCCTGCGCTTCGTCGCCTTTCTGCCCGGCGTGAGCAGCTGCATTGTCGGCACGCGCTCGCTCGACCATCTGCAGCGCAATGTGGACATCGTCAATCAGGGACCGCTCCCCGAGCCGATGGTCGCAGCGATTCGCGACGCTTTCCAGGCTCACGATGACGGGTGGCGCGGCCAAGTGTGAGGACGACGGACGTCACAAAAAAGGCCGCGCCAGAGCATGGCGCGGCCTTTTCTGTGAGTGTCAGCGGAACATTAGGGGCAGTTGGTGCCGTCGATGGCTTCCGTCACGGTGACATTCAGCTTCACGCTGGCCTGAAGGGTGGGGTCGTACTGGCAGGCCGCATCGGGGTCGTCGGTGGAGCACTCGATGAAGTCCGCGCGGACGCAGGTACCGTTTTGCGTGTTAATGCTGAAATCCTGGGACACGCGCGTCTCGTTGTTGGACGGGCCATGCGTCATCCAGATTTGGCCGGGGCACTTGAGCGGCGACGCCGGGAAGCCGTTGATCGGGATCTGATAGTAGCCCGTAGCGTCCAGGTCGGAGCTTTTGTAGACCCCGCCACAGGTAAGCGAGACCCAAATGTGGTAGTTGGTCGGGCCGCCCCACGCGGGCGAGCCATCAAAGAAGTGCACAAAGCCGTAGAACTTGGTACCGCTCCAGTCAAAATACTGGATGCTTTCGCGCTTGAACACCCCGTTCCCCGCGGCGGCGGGCACGGTGGGTGAGGGCTCCGGGGTTGGGACGGCGGTGGCGGTTGGGACGGCGGTGGCGGTTGGGATCGGGGTGGCGGTGGGCAGAGGGGCCTTTGAAATGACCGGCATGTAACTGTTGTTGCTAGCCCCCTGCGGCGAGGCGATTGTCGGGAGTTGTGAAACAAGCGCAAAGGCAAGCGCGAGTAGCAGGGTAAGGGGAAGTAAATAACGACGCATAGGCGTTTCCTCTCAGTGAGTCGGGGCAGGATAAGGGGGCCATCTCACGAGGGCGATGGGCCATTATAGATAGCCGCCGCGCAGAAATCAAACGCGCGGCGGGGTGGAGAATGGATATTGGGTATTAGATATTGGAGATGTGCCCTTATGCGCCTTTGCGTCTTTGCGTCTTTGCGTTAAGCCGTTCTGCGCTCCTAGTCCAACTTGCCGATGTCCAACGGGGTTTGTTCCAAGATGTCGCGCAGGATAAGGGGGGCGGTGCGGGCGCGCAATTGGCTTTGTGGCTCGACGATGAGGCGGTGCGCCAGCGTGATGGGCACCAGGCGCTTGATGTCGTCGGGCAGAACGTGGTCGCGCCCGCGCAGGGCGGCGAGCGCCTGGCTCGCTTTGTAGAGCGCCAGCGAGCCGCGCGGGCTCGCGCCGAGGGCGATGTCGGGGTGCTGGCGCGTGGCGCGCACCAGCGCGATGATGTAGCGCTCCAGCGTCTCGTCCACATGGATCTCGTTGACCCGCTCGCTCAGCGCGAGCAGGTCGCTGCCCGCCACCACCTGCTCCACGCCGCTCGATCGGGTGCTGGCCGCGCAGGCGGCGCAGCAGGCGTGCCTCTTCCTCCTGCTCCGGGTAGCCCAGCGAGAGGCGCATCAAAAAGCGATCCAGCTGCGCCTCCGGCAAGGGGAAGGTGCCCTCGTACTCGATCGGGTTCTGCGTGCCGAGCACCAGAAAGGGCGCGGGCAGGGGCCGCGTGACCCCATCGGTCGTGACCTGGCGCTCCTGCATCGCTTCCAGCAGCGCCGCCTGCGTGCGCGGCGTGGCGCGGTTGATCTCGTCGGCCAGCAGGATGTTGACAAAGAGCGGGCCGGGCTGGAACTCAAAGCGGCTCTGCTGCTGGTTCCACACGTTCACGCCGGTGATGTCGTTGGGCAGCAGGTCGGGGGTGCACTGGATGCGCTTGAAGCTCAGCCCCATGCTGGCCGCCGCCGCCCGCGCGAGCATCGTCTTGCCGGTGCCCGGCACATCTTCCAGCAGCACGTGCCCCTGGCACAGCAGCGCGACAACCAGAAACTCGATCTGCTCCCGCTTGCCGACAATGACCTTCTCGATATTGTGGATGAGGTGAAAGGCGAAATCGGTTAGCGGCTGGATGCTCATCTTGTTTGTTCGGTGGGGCGTGAAGGGGCTAGTGGGTCGGACGACACGCGGCGCGGCGAGCACCTTTTGACGCCGCGCCGCCAGCCAAACTGTAGCAGCTTCGGGGGATACTCGTCAACCGTCCTGGACGCTCACCGATGGTCGTCGGCTAGGGCGCGAACGGGAGAAGCTAAAAAACGCAAACCGTCGCTTTGACAACATTTCAAAGCTCCTCTATAATGAAGGAAGCAACTTCCCATCTACATTGACCGTTAGATCGTTCGCAGGCTTCAAACGAAAGTTTGGTGTGTGAGGCGCTCGGACGCCGTTCCTGTCAACAGTTTTGTTTTGCAAAGCCACCCCCTCATAGAAACGCGTCGCTAAAAGTTGTGACGCGTTTTTATTGCTTCATCCGCTACTGATGAGTTGGTGGGGACTCGGGTTTCACCCGCTGTGTGGTGAAACTCCGGGTCCTTGTTGTGTTGGAGGGACAGCGTTCAGAGCGACGCATGCCTGGAGCGCCGACGACGAGGGGCGGTTCAATTGGTGGAATTTCGGAGGAGATGATTTTCACGTGAAAGAATTTGTAGGCGAACAGCAGAATGCAGAAACTTCCCTTATGTGGGAGTATCTTCAGCAGGAAGAGTACGATTACCAGCGTCCCGAGCGTGGCGAGATTCGCAAGGGGATCGTCCTGCGTAAAGATTCCAACGAGGTAGTGTTGGACATCGGCGTCAAGCTTGATGCCGTTGTCACCTCGCAAGACCTGGACAAGCTCGAAGCCGACGAGATCAAAGAGATCAAGATCGGCGACGAGATTCCCGTTTACATCCTCAATCCGGAGGATGCCGACGGGCGCATCGTGGTGTCCATCAACATGGCGAAGAGCCAGGAAGATTGGGACGAGGCGGAGCGCCTGATGGAGAGCGGGGACATCTACGAGGGGCCGGTCGAGAGCCACAACAAGGGTGGCCTGATCGTGAACTTCGGGCGACTGCGTGGCTTTATCCCCGCGTCGCAGGTGATGGGCCTGGTGCAGCGCACCGACAGCGGCAGCCGCCTGGAGCGCCTGGAGCAGATGGTCGGCCACCCGCTCAAGCTGAAGGTGATCGAGGTCAACCAGAAGCGCCGCCGCCTGATCCTCTCGGAGCGGGCCGCCATGCGCGAGTGGCGCGCCGAGAACAAGCAGCGCCTGCTGGACGAACTCCAGCCGGGCGATGTGCGCAAGGGCGTCGTCACGAACCTGATGAACTTCGGGGCCTTCGTGGACCTGGGCGGGGCCGATGGCCTCGTTCACGTCAGCGAGATGGCGTGGCACCGCGTCAAGCACCCCAAGGATGTGGTCTCGGTCGGTGAGGAGTTGGAAGTGTACGTCCTCAGTGTGGACAAGGAAGAGGAACGCATCGCGCTGAGCATGAAGCGCTTGCAGGCCGACCCCTGGTCGCAGGTGGCCAAGAAGTACTCGGTCAACGACATCATCGAGAGCGAGGTCACCAACCTCACCGATTTCGGTGCCTTTGCTCGCATCGAGCCCGGCATCGAGGGGCTGATCCACATTTCCGAGCTGTCGGATTCCAAGGTGGAGCACCCGCGCGAGGTGGTGCATCGCGGCCAGCGGCTGACGCTGCGCATCATCAGCATCGACACCGAGCGCCAGCGCATCGGCCTCAGCCTCAAGCGCGCGCCCGTTACGCTGCCCGATGAGGCACCGGAGCAGGTGGACGATGAGGCCGAGAGCGTCGAGGTGGCGGCTCCCGTCGTCGAGGCGCAGCCGCCCGTCGCTGAGGAAGTGATCCCGTCCGGCAGCCAGGAGCCGTCGCGCGACGAGCCGACTTATAGGACGATTGAGGAAGCCTTGCAAGCGGCACTGGGTGACAGCGGCAACTAACATTGCCCTCCACAGCCAAGAATCTGCAATAGAAGGGGGGTGAGAACGCATGGGAGTTAAGATACGCCCGGGTGAAAGCCAGGACCAGCTGCTGAAGCGCTTCCGCAAGGAAGTCGCGCAGGCCCGCATCCTGAGCACGTACCGCAAGAAGCGTTGGTTCGTCTCGAAGAGCGAGCTCAAGCGCAAGGCGAAGAAGAAGGCCATCCGCAAGTCGCGGTCGCCGCGACCTAGCACTAGCACTAGCAGCAGCAGCAGCAGTAGCCACAGCAGCAGCCACAGCAGCAGCAGCTAGCCGATCTACCACAAAAAAGTCCCTCGTTCACACGAGGGACTTTTTTTGTGCTGGGCGCTACGCGGTTGTGGTACCCGTGCGAGGGTAGTTGTTTCGGGCTTCGGCCCGCACGCGGTGGCGTGGCGCTGCTATGGGTTCGGTTCAATATTCAGTTGTTACAGGACGACCCGACCGACAGCGGTGGCCTAGAACGGAATCTCGTCCGGGTCGAAGCGGTCATCATCGCCGAAGTCGTCAATGTTGGGCTGCGGCGCGCTCATCGTGCTGCGGCGACCCGCGTTAGCGGGCGCGCTGCGCTGCTGCGGCGCTGCGGCGGCCGGGCGCTGCTGGGGCGCAGCCTGGCGGGCCGGAGCCGCCTGGTTGCTCTGCCCCCCGCCGCTCTGCCCGTAGCTGCTGCCGCCGCCGCCGCTGTTCTGCTGGGCATAGCCGCCCTCGTTGTAGCTGTTGCCGCCCTCATCGCGCCCGCCGAGCATCTTCATCGTGTCGGCGCGCAGCTCAAAGCTGGCGCGCGGCTGGCCGCTCTGGTCGGTCCAGATGCGCGGGCTGCCCGACTCGCGATCCCCCTGGATCTGCCCCTCGATGAACACCTGCCGCCCCTTGGTGAGGTACTGCTGGCAAATTTCGCCCAGCTTGCCCCACGCCGAGACGCGCCACCAGACAGTCTCCTCGCCCGGCGTCCCATCCTGGTTCGTCCACTTGCGGTTGGTGGCAACACTGAACGAGCAGACGTTCGTCCCGCTGGGAAGATAGCGGGTTTCCGGTTCCCCCCCCAGGTTGCCAATAATCGTGACCTTCTGAAACATGGTGACAATCTCCTTTCGTGCGTTCACCTACCGTGAACCATGTTTGATACCTTCATTAAAGCACACACCTGCGACAGAAACAACGTTCCGCCCCACGAAGATTAGACCATTTTTGCCCCAATTTTTCCACCGATGCAGAAAGTTTAAGGTGCACCATGAACGTAGAACGCAGAACGCAGAACGAACGACATAACGCAGAGACGCAAAGACGCAAAGACGCAAAGGGCCAAGCCATATCATCTATCTGTAGACCCCCGTAGCGGGTGGCTAAAGCTGCAATACCCAAAGGGCACGATGTCTGCAATCTGCAATCTGCAATCTGCAATCTGCAATCTGCAATCCCTACGGTTGCCATTCCGCGCGGGCGATCTCGCTGCCGTCGGCGGCGCGGTAGAGGATGACGAGGTAGTGCGCGCCAGCGGGCGGCGCGGGGAGGGTGTAGCTGTCGAGGAGGACGCTGCCAGGCTGCCAGAGGGTGGTGGGGTAGGCGTTGTGGACGGGAATCTGATCCTGCTGTGCGAGGGTCTCGCCCCCCGCGCCGACAAGCCGCGCCGACACTTTGAGCGAGTCGGTGAGGGGAGCGTTGACGCGCCAGGCGAGCGTGAGCCGCTCGCCGGTGCTGTCCGCGATGGGCGAGCGGGTCCACGCGGCAAGTGTCACCGCCTCGCCCAGGGGCAGGCCGAGCGGCCAGAGGGCGGCGGGCGGCTGGGTTTGAGGGGTAGCCTGCACCTCGATGAGCGGGCCGAGCGCGCTGAGTGTCCAGCGCTCGCCCGCGCCGGGCAACTCGCGCGTCAAAAAGGGGCGCTTGCCCTCCGCCAGCGCACGCTCGACCGCCGCGATGCGCGCCGAGGCAGGGTCGGTGGGCAGGGCGACGCTCTCCACCGTGGGGCTGAGCCCCTGCGTTTCTTGCAGGTAATGAAGGTAGGTGATCTCGCCGAGCAGGCCGATGAGTTGGGCGTTGTCGGGCAGCGGCTGGGCGAGGATGTCCCGCCCGTTGACCGGCTCGCCGTTCTGCGTGGGCGGCCCCTGCGTGCAGGCTGCGGTCCATCTGCGGGAAGAGCACAGCCCCCCGCCACGCAAGCCCCCCGAAAAGTAACAGCGCCAGCCCCGTGGTAAGCACGCGGGTTGAGCCTCCCACGCGCCCCAGCCCTTCCCCCACCCCCTGCACCCCCCACCCCGCCAGCAGCGCCAGCCCCCAAAGGGTCGGGAGCCAGAACACCTCGCGGTCGGGCACCACATAGTTCATCGCAAAAAGCGCGTTGACCAGCAGCCCGAGCCCCAGCAGCCCCCACAGGGCGCGCCCCTGCCGCCACAGGCGCAGCGCCCCCGCCAGCGCCAGTAGCGTGCCGAGCCAGCCGATCTCGGCCAGGGTGAGGGTCGCGTAAAACGAAGGTGGCACCCGCTGTGCCAAGCTGTTGTCGCGCCCAAAAAACGATTCCTCGTACTGGCAGGCGCTCACCCAGCAGCGGAAGCCTACCTCCTGGTACGTCCCGTCGATGCTGCCCACATCGGCGCGCAGCGGCAGCCACAGGTAAAGCAGCAGCGGGGCGAGCAGCGCCAGCCAGACTTTGAGATTGAGGATTTGAGATTTGAGATAGTGTGCCCTTTGGGTAGGAGCGCGGGACAGCAACCAGTACGCGGCGAGCGCGGGCAGCCAGAGCAGGATCATCCGGTGGTGCGCCAGCCCCAGGCCGACAACAAGCGCTGCCCAGGCCAGCGAGCCCCCCGCCCGACGTGGCGCAGCAGCGCCCAGACCGTCGCGGCGACGAGGAGCAGGTGCAGCGCGTACACCTCCGCGAGCGTTGCCTGGGCCCAGAAGGTGGGCGCGAGGGCGAGGAGCCCCACCGCGAAAAGCGCGGCCACGCGTCCCAGCCCCATCGCCCGCCCGACGAGAACGGTCAGCGCGAGGGCACCGCTCGCTGCCAGGGCCGAGAGCAGGTTGGCGCGCCACGCCACCTCGCCGAGGGGCACGAGATGGGCGACGAGCCAGAGCAGGAGCGCATAGAGCGGGTAGCCGGTGGGGTGGGGGATCGCGCCGCGCCACGCCAGCAGCTGAAATTCCAGGCTGTCATCGGCAAGGCTGACGACCCCCGGCGCGAGTGTGCGTCCGTAGAGCAGGAGCGCGGCGAAAAAGACGAGCAGCGCCAGCCAGCGGTCACGCGGCGGCCACGCCAAAAAGGAGGAGCGAGAAGCTGGCGGCTCCTCGCTCCTCCGGGTTGCCACGCCCGCACCCGCGCTGTTACGCCTCAACCGACTGCAACTGCGCTTGAAGCTGCTGGAGCGGGCCGTGCGTCGGGCGCAGGGCCAAGCCCTCGTCGGCGAGCCGCGTCGCCTCGTCGTGTCGGTCCAGTTCCATGTAGGTGCGCGCCAGGTGCCAGAGCAGGTTGGCCTGCAGGTCGTCGCGGTCGAGCGGGACGAGGCTTTGGGCGCGGCGCAGCGGTTGCAGCGCCTTTTGCGGCTCGCCGCGCATCCCGTAGATCGAGCCCAGGGTCCACGCGGGCATGTAGTGCTCCGGGAAGCGCTCGATGGTGTCTTGCAGGTAAGCAAGCGCCTCGTCCGGGTGGCTGGCATTTTGCAGGTAGCGCGCGTAGACGCAGTGGGCGCGCACGTTGTCCGGCTGGCGCTCGATCAGCAGCCGCTGAAAGGCGAGCGACTCCTCGTAGCGCTCCAACTCGGCGCTGCGCTCAGCGGCGCGCTGGATCAGCGTCGGGTTCGCGGGCGAGCGCTGCATCTCCTCCAAAATGACGCGCAGCCGCGCATCCGGCTCGCTCTGGTCGCTGTCCCCCTGCGGCGTGCCGCCCACCAGTGCCTGCTGCACCTCCAACTCGCCGCGCCGCAGCACCAGCGTGCGGATATCGCGCAACCTCGCCGGTGGCGGGGTCCACACGCGTGTGGGTGCCGCGCTCGAAGTAGCCGCGATCCACCGCGAGGTTGCACAGCGCCTTGAGCTGCGTGCGGCTCAGCGGCAGCTCGTTCATCTCGTACACCCGCCCGATCAAAAAGTTGAAGGAGGTAAACTCGTGGGCGCGCTGCACGCGGTCGGCGGTACGCAGGAAGGTAGCCATCGTGTCGCTGTCGAAGGTGGCGGTGGTGCCGGGCGCGTCCTCCTCCTTGACCCCTGCGCGCTCCGCCGCGTCGGGCAGGTAAGCCCAATCCACGAGGTCGCGCGTGACGACGCGCACCAGGCCGTGCCGCTCCAGCTCCTTCATGAACAACTTGAACTTGCTGAAGCCGTAGCTGCGCTCGTCAAAGCCGTTGAGCCGCTTGATCAGCTCGTGCTTGATGTAGGCCAGCAGCGCGCGCCCCTCTTTTTGCGAGCCGCGCACGATGTCGAGCACCGCGCGCGCGGCCCGCTCCATGTCCGGGTTGTTGAGCGCCTTCAACTGCCCGTGGCTGTGCCCGTTGCCATTGTGCGCGTGCCCGTTGCTGAGCGCGGCTCGCTGCCTGCCGGGGCGGTAGGGCGGGGCGAGCGGCTCCACATCCTGATCGTAAAAGAGCATCTCGTCCACGCCGCCGATCAGCTGCATGCTGGTCGTCCAGGAGACCCCGACGATGACGACGCGCTTGCCGTAGGGGCGCAAAATGTTGATCACGTGGAGAAAATCGGCGTCACCGGAGCAGAGGACGAAGGTTTTGATCGAGGGGTAGTTGTGGCAGACCTCGATACACTCCGAGGCGAGCTTTACATCCACCGAGTTTTTGCGCCGCTCCCCCTTGCCGCGTGTCGGCACGTACACCGGCTCGATCCCCGCGTCGTAAAGCGCGGAGGGGTCTTCCAGGTGCCACTCTTCCTGCCAATCGGCGTAGGCGCGGGCGATAACGATGCGCCCGTACCCTTTGGCGGTCTCGTAAAGCGACGAGACGTTGGGCTGGTAGCCCGCGTTCACCAGGCTGAACTTGATATTTTCCCAATCAATAAACAGGGCAACATCACTGCCCCCATTCGGGCCATCGTATGGGTAATGCATAGATCCTTTTCATTCGGTAAAACACGCGCCGCCCCGGTCAGCCCCGCTCGCCCCATGCGGGCGGGCTGCCACCAGACCGGTGGTTATCCGCTCCATGATCGCATGCCTCGGCTGAATAGCCACCCAAAGCACGGCTAACCCCCGCCGCACGCGTCGATAAAACAAGGGCACCCGCTGGGGCTATCGCTCACAAAAGACGATACGCCCCGCCGCGCGGCGCGGTTTCGGGAAACCCTGCATGATTATGCCAACGACGCGCGACAAATTGCAAAAATGGCGTGGGAGCGCGCCGCGCTCTGCCTGAAGCGATGGGCCGATCGGTTAAACCCCCATCCCTGCTTTTTCCCCTTCTGCCATCTCGTTCTATACTATGGCTCTCACTACGGGGCGGGTGATGTGCTTTGTCGCAGCCATTGTTCAGCCTGTCCCCGGCTATCACCAAGGAGCGAAAGATGAAACGACTTTCTGTTGCCCTGCTACTCATGCTCGTGCTGCTGCTCGCCGCGTGCGGGGGCGCGCAGACCCCCGCCGCGACCGATACCGGCACCACCACCGAGGAGAGCGACGACGCCGTTGTTGAGGAAGAAGTGGCGGAGGAGCCAGCCGCCGAGGAGAGCACCAGCGGCCTGCCTGACCTGGGCGGCCGCGAGGTGACGATCGCTGTCGAGAATGCCTACCTGCCCTTCAACTATATCGACCCGACGACGGGCGAGCCTGCGGGCTGGGACTACGAGGCGTGGAATGCCATCTGCGCGATGCTCAACTGCACCCCCGTCTACCAGGAAGCTGGCTGGGAGACGATGATCCAGGCAGTGGCCGATGGGCAGTATGACGCGGCGGCGGACGGCATCACGATCACAGAGGATCGCGCCCAGTTGGTTGACTTTTCCGAGGGCTACATCTCGGTCAACCAGCGGCTGCTCGCGCGGGTGGGCGAGGATCGCTTCAGCAGCGTGGACGAGTTTGTCAGCAACGAGGATCTCAAGCTGGGCACCCAGACCGGTACTACCAACTACGAGACCGCGCAGGGGCTGATTGCGGAAGATCGCATCCAGGCGTTCGAACAGTTCCCCTTTGCCGTGCAGGCGCTGCTGTCTGGCGATGTGGACGCGGTCATCATGGATGAGACGGCGGGCCAGGGCTACGTCGGCGTGAACGCGGAGGAGATTGAGCTGATCGGCGAGCCGATCGTCAGCGACCAGCTCGGTTTCATCTTCCCGAAGGATAGCGACCTCGTAGAGCCGGTGAACCAGGCGCTCCAGGCGATGCGCGAGGATGGGACGCTGGAGCAACTCGCCAAGAAGTACTTCACCGACCAATTCACCATCACCTACGACGACCTAGAGTAGGCGCGGAACCCGGCTCAAGCAGGGTGAGCCACCAGCAGTCGTGCTTTTGACGAAGGACGAAGGCGAACGATGAGAGCATGTTGCTCGTTCGCCTTCGTCCTTCATCTTTCGTCTTTCAGCGATACAGGAAAGCGAGGCGAGATGGGGATTGAGTTTGAGCAGGGGCGGGTGAGGCAGGAGGTGACAGCGGGGGATCGCGCGGCGGCGGTTCCCTGGTGGTTGCTTGGCATCTTGTTCGTCGTGTTGTTGATGGTTTACAAGATCGCGTCGGACCCCAACTACGCGGCGGCATTCAAGGCGGTCATTCCTGGCGTTACCATTACGCTGTACGTGACGCTCGTCAGCTTTGTCATCGCGCTGCTCATCGGCCTCGTGGCCGGTCTGGGGCGCATATCGCGCAACCCCGTGCTACGTAACCTCGCCACCGCCTACATCGAGTTTGTGCGCGGCGTGCCGATGCTAGTGCTGATCTTTACGGTGGCCCTCGTCATCGTGCCCCTCGTGGCCGAAACGCTACAGATGGACATCCGCAGCGTGCCGATGGACGTGCGCGCCATCATCGCCCTGGCAACGGTGTACGGGGCCTTTCTCGCCGAAATTTTCCGCGCGGGGGTGGAATCGGTGGCCCCCGGCCAGAGCGAGGCCGCGCGCTCGCTGGGCATGACGCAGCTTCAGGCGATGCGCTACATCATCCTGCCGCAGGCGATCCGCAACGTGCTGCCCGCGCTGGGCAACGACTTTATAGCCATGCTCAAAGATTCCTCGCTGGTGTCGGTGCTGGCGGTGCGCGACCTGACGCAGCAGGCGCGCCTGTACGCGGGCAGCACTTTTCGCTTCACCGAGAGCTATCTGGTGCTGACGGTGCTCTACCTGACGATGACGCTGATGCTCTCGCTGCTTCTGCAATGGTATCAGGGGGTAATTAGCAAAGATGCAAGATAATGCACCCATCCAGGAATCGGAAGAGATTATCGTCATAGACGATCTGCACAAATTCTTTGGCAAGGTGGAGGCGGTCAAAGCGGTGAACCTTACCATTCGGCGCGGCGAGGTGGTGGTCATCCTGGGGCCGAGCGGCTCCGGCAAAAGTACGGTGCTGCGCTGCATCAACCACCTGGAGCAGCCCACACACGGGGCGATCTTTTTCAACGGGGTGAACCTGGAAGACCCGAAGACGAACATCAACCGCGTGCGCACCGAGGTGGGGATGGTCTTCCAGCAGTTCAACCTCTTCCCCCACATGACCGCGCTCGAAAACGTCATGATCGCGCAAACCAAGGTACGCAGGCGCAGCAAGGCGGAGGCGCGCGAAAACGCCATGGAGCAACTGACGCGCGTCGGCATCCCGGAAAAGGCGGGCTCCTACCCGCGCCAGCTATCGGGCGGGCAGCAGCAGCGCGTCGCCATCGCGCGCTCGCTCGCCATGAACCCCCAGGTGATGCTCTTTGACGAGCCGACCAGCGCGCTCGACCCGGAGATGATCAAAGAGGTGCTCGACGTGATGCTGGAGCTGGCCGCCGAGGGGATGACGATGGTGGTCGTCACGCACGAGATGGGCTTCGCGCGCGCGGCGGCGCACCGCATAGTTTTCATGGACCACGGGCAGGTCGTCGAGGTGGCGACCCCCACCAAGCTCTTCAACGACCCCGAGCACGAGCGCACCAAGCTTTTCCTCAATCAGATTTTGAAGCACTAGCGCCCACGATGCCCGCCCACAAAAGAAAAGCGCGCCCACATGGGGCGCGCTTTTGCTTGGAAGCATACGAGAGGGTGGGGGCCTGTGAGCAAAAAAGTGTCACGCGGCCCGACGGGCAGGGCAAAGGCTAGACCGCGTCTACCCCGTCCGCCTCGTCCTCTTCGTCCCACTCCTCGTCGTCATCCTCGTCCCAATCGTCGTCCTCGTCCCAATCGTCGTCGTCCCAGTCGTCCTCGTCGTCCTCGTCGTCCCACTCTTCAGCGCCCTCGTCGTCGCCTTCCAGGGTTTCCTGCATCAGAGGGTCGTGGGCGTGGCCGTGCTCCAACTCCTCGGCGGTGGCGTCGCGTACGCTAACCACTTCCACATCAAAGGTAACAGTTTCGCCCGCAAACGGATGGTTGTAATTCACGAGGATGCTCCCTTCTTTTTCATCAATGTTTTCGATAGTTGCCCCGACTTCCTCGCCGTCGTCCGCGAGGAAGAAAATCTCGTCCCCCTCCGCCAGTTCTGTCCCGTCGGGGAACGCGTCGAGCGGAATTTGGTCCACGTCTTCCTCATCGTACTCGCCATAGGCATCGGCGGGGGCCAGCGTGACGGAAAATTGATCCCCTACCGCCCGCCCACCGAGGGCGTTTTCCAGGCCAATCGGAATCGCACCGGTGCCGTGCAGGTAGGGCATGGTTTCGCCCTCCTCGGTGCTTTCCACAACCTGCCCATCCGCAAAGCGAAGCGTATATTTGATGTCGACTACCTTGCCGCTCTGGACAACCTTGTCTTTTTCTACTGTAGCCATAGTGGCTCCTTTCTGGCCTTTTGGGGAGGCCAAGTATTCGGGTACGGACGTAATGTAGCACAGCTTCCCGGCTCTGTGAACTAGCAACTTCTTTGCCAATCCCCTCCAGCGGTGGTACCTTTCCCAAAAGGAGAAGGTACCGAGGAACGGAGCGGGGCGCTGTGAACCGCCCGTCGGTGGCGGTCCACCCTCCTGCAAAATCAAACAATCGAGTGACCCGCCCCGTGTGGGGCGCGGGGACACGTCGAAGGAGGCAACATGGCAGAGTATCGCATCGAAAAAGACTCGATGGGCGAGGTGCGCGTTCCGGCGGAGGCGCTTTACGCCGCGCAGACGCAGCGCGCGGTGGACAACTTCCCGATCTCGGGGATTGGCTTTGGGCGCTCGTTTATCCGCGCCATGGGGCTCATCAAGAGCGCGGCGGCGCAGGTGAACCAGGATTTGGGGCTGCTGGACGAGGGCAAGAGCCAGGTGATCCAGCAGGCGGCCAACGAGGTGGCGGAGGGCCAGTGGGACGATCAGTTCCCGATTGACATTTTCCAGACCGGCTCCGGCACCTCGACGAACATGAACGCCAACGAGGTGATCGCCACGCGCGCCACGCAGCTGTTCGGCGGCAAGATCCACCCGAATGACGAGGTGAACATGGGGCAGTCGTCCAACGACGTGATCCCCACCGCGATCCATGTGGCCGCCTACCTGGAAACCGCCGAGCGCCTGCTGCCCGCGCTGCGCCACCTGCACCAAACCCTGACCGACAAGGCAGCAAGCTGCGACGACGTGGTCAAGACCGGACGCACCCACCTGATGGACGCGATGCCGGTTCGCCTGTCGCAGGAGGTTGGCGGCTGGGCCGCGCAGGTGCAGCTCAGCATCGAGCGCGTCGAGGGGACGCTGGTGCGGCTGGGCGAGCTGGCGCAGGGCGGCACGGCGGTCGGCACCGGCATCAACGCCCACCCCGAGTTTGGCGGGCGCATCGCGCGGGTGCTCAGCGAGCGCACCGAGGGCGACTTCCGCGAGGCGCGCGACCACTTCGCCGCGCAGGCGACGATGGACAGCGCGGTGGAACTCAGCGGGCAACTGAAGGCCACCGCCGCCGCCCTGATGAAGATCGCCGACGATCTGCGCTGGATGAACAGCGGCCCCATCGCGGGTTTCGGCGAGATCGCCCTGCCCTCGCTCCAGCCGGGCTCCTCGATCATGCCGGGCAAGGTCAACCCGGTCATCGCGGAGGCGACGATGATGGTCGCCGCGCAGGTGATGGGCAATGATGTGACGATCGGCATCGCGGGCAGCCGAGGCAACTTCCAGCTGAACGTGATGCTGCCGGTGATCGCCCACAACCTGCTGCAAAGCATCGCCATCCTCGCCAATGTCAGCCGCATTCTCGCCGACAAGGCCATCGCGGGCTTCACCGTCAACACGGAGCGCGTCTCGACCCTGGTGGGCAAAAACCCGATCCTCGTGACCGCGCTCAACCCTGTCATCGGCTACGATTTGGGGGCCAAGGTTGCCAAGCGCGCCTACGCCGAGGGGCGCTCCCTGCGTGACGTTGCCAAGGAGATGACCGAGCTGTCCGACGAGGAGCTCGACAAGTACCTCGACCCGCGCCCCATGACCGAGGGTGGTATCGCGGAATAACAACAAAATGGCAGGGCGACGCCTTGGACCTTGGACTTTGGACTGTAACCACCCATGAAACTACTTCGAACTGACACCAATCGCATCCTCGTCGAAGCGCATCGCGGGGCAGAGGCCATTGCACCGGCCAACAGCTGGGCAGCGATCCTGGCAGGGACTGAGGCGGGAGCCGACCTGATCGAGGTAGATGTGCAGCTCACGGCGGACGAGGTGCCGGTGCTCTACCATCCTTACCGCTTGCCCGGCGGCGCATTTTTACGCAGCACCCCCTACGCGGCCCTCGCGGAGGTAGACGCGGGGGACGGCCAGCCGCCACCCTGCCTGGAAGAGCTGCTGGCGTGGCTCAAGGGGCAGTCGGTCGGCTTGACGTTGGACGTGAAAAACGGCTTCGGTATGGGGGTCACCCCGTTCGCGCGCGTGCTGGACGCGATCCGCCGCGCCGATGTGGTCGAGCAGGTGATGGTGGCGGGCTGGGATCACATGGGGCTGCTCTGGGCGAAGCGCCACCTGCCCTCGCTCACCACGCGGGCCTTTTTGAAGGGCAACGTGATAGACCTTGTGGCCGTCGCCAAACGCGCCGAGGTGGACGTCCTCTCCCTCTCCTACGATCTGATCGACGCGACCGACGTGGAGGCGCTGCATGAGGTGGGGATCGCCGTCATGCTCGCCGAGATGTGGGAGCCCAACTTTCGCTACCCGGTCCAACTCGGCGTCGATATCGTAAGCTGGAGCGACCCCGCCGAGGCGCTCTTCGCGCTCGACGCGCAGGGAGCGCGATGAGAGGATTTTCGATTTTCGATTTTCGATTTTCGATTGAGTGGTCAGTGGTGGTACTGACTGTAAGAAGCTTGGCCGCGAGCTACCTTAACGTACCCATTCCCTCAAACCCTATACAGTAAAACAGCCGTCAAATCGAAAATCGAAAATCCCAAATCAAAAATCCCCATGGCCGCCTACGAGACACGTACCACCCTTCCCATGCTGGATGCGGTCACGCGCGCCCGCGAGTTCTTCGAGATGAAGTGCGGTTTCGCGGTGCAGGATCGCCTCGGGGCGCTGTACCGCTGGCGCGATCCCGCGAGCGGCGATCTGATCGAGATGCGCTCCTTCCCGATTCGCGGCGGTGGCACGCGGCTGGAAATCGACACGCGCCACAACGATGACGCGGTGCTGAAATTTATCCGAGAGTTGCCCCGCCCTGGCATCCTAGAAGAGTGGCGCAATCGCTGGCGGGGTCAGGAATGAGCCTCCCGATATGATACACACCGGTATCACCCTTGCGGAGCGCCCCGACCTCGCGGGGGAGATGGGTCGCCTCAGCCGTGAGGGGTGGCCCCGCTTTCTGCTCAATGACCGCGTGGCGAACGAGCACTGGCACCTGCTCGTCGGTCCCTTCGCCCGCTTTCAGCGGCTCCTGTTGGGCGCGTCGGGCGAGGTGATGGGGGTGGGCCACACGGTGCCGCTGCGCTGGGATGGCACGCTGGCCGATCTGCCCGACGGGTGGGACGCCGCCCTGCTGCGGGCGGTGCAGGGGCGTGAGGCGGCTCAGGAGCCCACCCACTTGGTCGGGCTGGCGGTGCTGGTGGGCGCGCCCTTCCAGCGTCAAGGGCTGAGCCGCACGATTCTGGGTGAGATGAAGGCCCTTGCCGCACAGCACGGCCTGGGTGGGGTCATCGTGCCGGTGCGCCCAACGCTCAAAAGCCGCTACCCGCTCACCCCGATGGAACGGTACGTGCAATGGAGGCGCGAGGACGGTGCGCCCTTCGATCCCTGGCTGCGCACCCATTGGCGGCTGGGCGCGACCTTGCTGCGCGTGGCCCCTGTCTCGCAGGTAGTGCGCGGCAGCGTGGCCGAGTGGGAGGGTTGGGCGGAGATGCGCTTCCCCGAAAGTGGGCCATACATCGTGCCAGGCGCGCTCAACCCGGTGCAAATTGATCGCGAGCAGGACGTCGGGCGCTACGAGGAGCCAAACGTGTGGGTGCAGCACGACCTTGCGCCCTCCACTGGAGAATCAAACGCTACATGGATCAAGTGACTGTCTTTGCCCCCGCCACCATTGCCAACCTGGGCCCCGGCTTTGACGTGCTGGGGGTCGCGGTGGATGGCATGGGGGATTGGGTGAGCGCCACCCTGCGCGACGAGCCCGGGATCGTGATCGAGAGCGTCGAGGGGGATGGGGGGCGGCTCTCGCGCGACCCCGATGAGAACACGGCGGGGGTGGCCGCGCGCGCGGCGCTCAAGCTGATTGGTGTGACGCACGTGGGGGTCGCGCTGAGGGTGCGTAAGGGGCTTCCGCTGGGCAGCGGCCTGGGTTCCAGCGGGGCGAGCGCGGCGGCGGCGGCGTGGGCGGTCAACGTGCTCTTCAACCAGCCGCTTTCCAAGACGCAGCTGCTCCACGCCGCGCTCGAAGCGGAAGCGGCGGTAAGCGGCTGGCACGCCGACAACGTGGCCCCCTCGCTCTTTGGAGGCTTCGTGCTGATTCGCAGCTACGAGCCGCTCGACATCATCGAGATGCCGACCCCCCACGGCTTGATCTTCGTCCTGGTGACACCGGATTTTGAGCTGCCGACGCGTCAGGCGCGTGCGGCGGTGCCGCAGCAGATAGCCATCAAGCAACACGTTGCCAACAGCGGCAACCTTGCAGCGATGATCAGCGCGCTCTTCGGTGGCTCGGTGGCCCTGCTGGGCCGCGCCATGGGCGATGTCATCATCGAGCCCGCGCGCGCGCCGCTCATCCCCGGCTTCAACGAGGTGAAAGCCGCTGCCCTGAACGCGGGCGCGCTCGCCTGCTCCATTTCCGGCGCGGGGCCAACCCTCTTTGCCCTTAGCGACGAGCCCGCGCGTGCTCTGTTTATCGCCAGCGCCATGCAGGCTGCCTTTTTGGAGCATGGCGGCCTTGCCAGCCAGCACCACATCGCCCGCGTGGACCAAGAAGGGGCGCGCGTGGTTTGACGACGACGGACGACCGACGACGGACGACCGACGACCGACGACCGACGACCGACGACCGACGACGGACGACCGACGGGTAAGAACATTGAAAATCACGCATGGCAACGATGGCGTCATTTTTGCCTTTTGCCTTTTGCCTTCTGCCTTTCCGTCATCTTTCAACCCACAACCTACAACCTGTAACCTGTAACCTATAACCAAAAGACTCTTCCTATGGCTTCCATTCCCTTCTCGACTCCCTGCAAGATGGCTGGCTGGTGCTGCTGCCCGATGGCAAATCGTTGGCGCTGATCAGCCCGCTTCACGCCGAGGGGGTGGTCGCGCCGATCTACACCTCGCGGCAGGCGGCGGAGACAGCCGCTGCCTACTACCCGGAGCTTGGCAACTTTGCGCCCTACCCCATGCTTCCGCTGTGGGAGGCGGCGCAACTGCTGGCGGCGCAGGGCTTCGCGGGGTTGCTGGTGGACGAGCAGCTACCGATCTTCTTCGTCACCACCGCGCCCAACAGCGACCTGCCCACCCACGTCGCGCTCCCGCAGGGGGACGATTTCCTGATTCTGGACGAGGCAGGGGTCACGCCGCTCGGCAGGGCGGATGTGGTGGTGTGGAAGGACCTGGACGCCTTCGACCGCCAATCCATCCGCTGGATGCTGCGCGATCGCCTGCCCTTCCTCGGCTACGAGGAGGACATGCCACTGTGGGAGTTTCTCGACAATGGGGAGCCGCAGCCGCTCATCGAGCAGCCGGTGCTGATCGAGGCGAAGGGTGAGCCGGGGGCAGCGATGCTCTTGTTCTCGGACGATTTTGCGGCGGAGTGGTACTGGCAGAGCGTGGCGGACCCCTCACTCGGCGACCGCGACGAGGGCGACATCGTCGCCCACGACGACATCGTTTCCTTGTTGGAGGCGCGTGCCCAACCTGGGCTCGCACTCCTGCTGAACCCGGGCCGCCACCGCTTTTACCAGGGCTTTTTCCGCAAGGCGGGGGACACGTGGTACCTCGTCACGATCAACGGGGTCTGGCGCATCGAGCCGCCTTTCCGCTGCACCCAACTTGCCCGCCGCCGTCTTTAGGCAACCGCACACAAGAAGTTCGGGGAGCGACCTGACAAGGGGCATAGCCCTGCCGTGAGCCCCCGTCGTTCCATTCGCCACTCACCATTCACCACTCTCCACCCCGCCCATGCTCACCCTGCTCTACCTCTTCGACTCGCTGCGGCGTGACTTTCTGGGCTGCTACGGTGACGCGGGGGCGATCACCCCGCACCTGGACCAATTCGCGGCGGGCGCGACGCGCTTCACGCAGGCGTACGCGGCGGCACCCTGGTCCAAGCCGAGCGGCGCGGCGCTCCTCACCGGCCACCTGCCGCGTGCCCTCGCCATGCGCGAGTTGCTGGCCCGCCTGCCGGATGCGGTGCCCACGCTGGCGGAGCGGCTCGCCGCGCGCGGTACCCCCTCCGTGGCGGTGAGCGGCAACCCCTTCATCTCGCACGACTTTGGGCTGCTGCGCGGCTTCGACGATACCGTCGAGGCGTTCCGACCTGGCGCGCTCGCGGGCGAGCACTTCCACTTTCACGCCAACCACTTTCGCCGCCTAGCCGACGGGCTCTCCGTCGCGCCCGACGCCCTCGTGCTGGCCCGCTCCGCCGCGCTGCACGCGGCCCTGCTGGAGCGGCTGCCCGCCAGCGGCCCCGCGCTCGCGCTCTGCTGGAGCATGGACACGCACGCGCCCTTCTTCGTGCGCGGCGAGCGCTCCCTCTTTGGTAACCCGCTGGAGCGCGTCATCCCCGCCGCCGACCCCGAGTGGCTGACCGGCGGCGTGACCGTCCGCGACATAATTTCCCTCTACCGCGACATGATCGCCTACGCCGACGCGCGCTTTGGCGAGTTGGTAGAGGCGCTCCAGGCGCGTGGGCAGTGGGAGCAAGCGCTGGTCGTCGTTGCGGCGGACCACGGCGAGGCGTTCGGCGAGCACGGGCTGATGGGCCACACCAACGGGCTGTGGGAGGAGCAGATCGCGATCCCCCTGCTCGTCAAGTTTCCGGGCCAGCGGTAGGAGCGGTGCGGGACGTTCCGGTCTCGCTGCTCGACATCCTGCCGACGGTCCTGCACGCGATGGGGGATGGGGAAGAAAGCGAGACGAGCGGGGACGGGCGCGCGTTGCAGACGGTGCTGGCGGGCGACGGGGAGCCGCGCGCCCTGCTGCTGGAAAACCCCGAGGGGTGGGCGCTGCGCTACGGGGAGTGGAAGGCGCTCGCGCCCAAGGATGGTGACGTGCCGCTCCTCTTCAACCTCCGCACCGACCCGCACGAGCGGCACCCGCTCGCCGACGAGCCGCTACGCCGCGAGCTGGCGGCGCGCGCCCACGCACTGCGCGCCGCCGCCGATCAGCAGGCCGCCCGCTGGGCCACCCCTGGCGGCGAGCAGACCGACGAGCAGGTGCTCCAGCGGCTGCGGGATTTGGGGTATCTCTGACGACGACGGACGACCGAGGACCGACGACCGAGGAGACGCTGTGCGATGCTGTGATCGGTGTGGCCGTGTCGTCACTTTTGCCCTTTGCCTTTTGCCTTTTGCCTTTTGCCCTTTCCGTTCACCGAACCAGGTGCTCGCGGAAAAAGGCGATGGCGCGCTCGTTGAGAAGGTTGTAGCCCGCGCCGGTGAAATTGTGATTTTGATCGGGGTAGCTGTAAAACTCGTAGGGCACCCCTGCCTCGTCGAGCCGCTGCGCCAGTTCTTCGGACCACCAGAAGGGCACCTGATCGTCCAGCACCCCGTGGTGGATGGCGATGGGCGCGCGGATGCTTTCAAGGAAATTTAGCGGCGAGATCGAGTTGTAGAGCGCCTCGTTACTCGGCGGCTCCGGCAGGTTGCCGTCGCGTGCCGCCGCGCCATTGGACCACTGCATGATCGCCGCGTAATTCTTGGCCTCGTCCCCGCTCATCGAGCCGTAGAGCAACGCCGCCCCCACCTGGTTGCTCGCGGTGAGGACGCGTAGCGAGACGCCGCCCCCCATCGAGTGCCCCCATAGCCCCACTGGCCCGCCATTCGCCTGCGAGAGCCGCTGCGCCATCGGGATCAGGTGCAGCACGTCGCGCGCGTAGCCGATCCGAAAGGGATTCTCCCCCCTATCCGAGCCCTGATGGTTGCGAAAGTTGGGGTGAATCGCGAGAAAGCCCGCCGAGGCGAGGGCGTCGGCGTACTGGGTGGTATAGGTGAGCGTCTGGTAGCTTTCCGGCGGCATGTAGCCGTGGTTCACGATGATCACGGGGAAGGGCCCCTGCGCCCGTCGGCACGTTCATGAAGCCGCCCACGCGCAGCCCGTCGCTCGGGAAGGCGATGCGGTAGCGGGTGAAGCGCTCGTTGCTTTCCAGCGTCTCCACAATCTCGATCTCGCCCTCCTGCCCGAAGCGATCTGCCTGGAGGGCGGTAATGCTCCACGCCGCGTACGGATCAGGCGCGGCGGTAGGCTCGGGGGTGGCTGATGGCTCGGGCGTGGCAGTGGGCTCGGGCGTGGCGGTGGGCTCGCTGGTGGGTGAGGGAACGAGGGTAGGGGACGGCTCGGCTGTGGGGGAGGGCTCCAGCGTGGAAGTTGGCTCGGATACGAGCGTGGCGGTTTCGCTCGCGGGGGCTGTTTGGGACGAAGCAGGACGCTCCGTTGCCGTGGCGGCCCGCGCCGCTTGCGCCTCGCTCGTCATCGTTGGGGTGGCAAAGGGGCGTGGCGTCGGCTCTAGCGCGGCCTGCTCCGTGGCGCATCCAACCAGTAGAAGGCACAACAGTAGCAGCCCGACACCCCGTTCGCTTACTCGCATCGCTCCCCCGTTCGTCGATCGTTGTTTCCGGCGAATGATAGTCAAGCAGGGGAAATTTCCGTAGCGGCAGGGCACACCCTACCGCACGTGGCGCAGCACGTCGCGAGCGGCGCGTTGGGCATCGCCGCCCAGGTAGAGCCCATGAAGCTGCTCCCGCAGCGCCGGAAGGTTTTGAAAGGCCGCGCCCCCATAGGCGAAGAGCGGGCGCGGCTCCGGCAGGCTGGCAATGATGTCGGTGATGGGGAAGAGCGCCTCGGCGGCGTCGCGCGTGGCGGCGGACAGCGCGAGCATGGCGGGGCGCACCGAGCTTAGCACGGCGCGCAGGTCCACGAGGGGCACATTTTGCCCCAGATACAGCACGCGCAGCCCGTTGCGGCGCAGGAATAGCGAGAAGAGCAGAACCCCGATCTCGTGCTGCTCGTGCGGGGCGCAGCCGGTGATGATAAGCGGCGCGTTCGGGTTGGTGGGCTGCGCGTTCATCAGCGCCATCAGTTTGCGCTCCACATAAGCTGTTGTAAAGTGCTCCACCGGTATCGACAACTCGCCGCGATGCCACTGCTCGCCGATCTCGACCATGGTCGGTTGGAGCACCTCGGTCAGCACGTCCTCGATGGAGTACAGGGCAAATAGCTGGTTCAGCAGATGATCGGCGCGCGGCTCGTCGAACGCTTTGAACGC
This sequence comes from uncultured Chloroflexia bacterium, assembly GCA_963845765.1. GTDB lineage: Bacteria > Chloroflexota > Anaerolineae > Ardenticatenales > Ardenticatenaceae > CAWJTI01. Next base: position 778,277 of record CAWJTI010000015.1, on the reverse strand, counting down.
CTCGATCAGCCTTGCCTGCGAGCGCGGCCAATCGTACGTGACCCCACTCTCGACCGTGCGGCTCTCGCCCAGCATCTCGCTTGGCACTGGCTTGCCCTGGCGCGCGCGGCGATACAACTCTACCGCCTGGCTGATCGAGATGCCGCCCTCGACGCGGTCGCGCAGCCAACAGATGAGGGCGATGTCGCGCTCCGAGTAGAGACGGTAGTTGTTATCGGTGCGCGCGGGCTCCGGCACCCCATAGCGACGCTCCCAGGCTCGGAGGGTGGCGGCGGTGACGCCGGTCTCTTGCACGACTGCCTTGGTGTTGAAGAGGGGCGCGCCAGAGTAATGAGACAAGTCAAGGTCAGCCATAAAGGGTCTTTCTGGAAGCAACAAGAACCCGGGCGCATCAAGCGCCAGGCAAGCTCTGGCCCATTCAGCCAGGCCGTGCCCGCGCCCCGCACAAAAAAAGGCCACAGAACACGGGGTGTTGTCTGGTACGGATAAACGTTACACGGCAGATCAACGGTGTAGCGCCACCGTACCATAAAGCGCCCACTCGTGGGGTGAGCCACGTAACTATAACCAATAAGTCGTCTATTTGTCAAGTGTTTGCATAATGTTTGTTTGGGGTATTGGCAAAGTTGCGAGGGGAGGGCAGATGAGCGAATGGCTTTCGCTGGGGGAGGCGGCAGCACTGCTGGGGGTCCATCCCGGCACCCTTCGCCGCTGGAGCGACGTGGGGCGTATCGTCTCGGTGCGTACCGAGGGCGGGCACCGCCGCTTCGAGCGAGCAACGCTTCAGCAGTATCTTGCGGCGCAGCAACCCACCGCCCCCGACGCGGCGACCGAGGCGGTGCTGTCATCTCCGTGGCGGCACACCTTTACGGGGGACAGCCTGGAAGAAGTGCGCCACCTGGGCCAGCGCCTGCTCGGCCTGCTGCTCCAATTCCTCACGCGGCAAAGCGAGGATGAGCGCTTTTTGACCGAAAGCCGCCACATCGGGCGCACCTACGGGGACGAGAGCGCGCGCGCCGGGCTGGCGATGCTGGACATGGTCGAAGCGTTTCTCTTTTTTCGCTCGCAGTTCACCGAGATGACGATCCAACTGCCCGCCTTCCCGCGTGCGGGCGACGACACCGAGATGCGCCGCCTGCACGGGCGCATCGACCGCTTCATGAACGAGGTCCTCCTGGGCACCATCGAGGGCTACGAGCAGCACACAGAACGGCGACCGTAGGTTGCAGGTTGCAGACGAAGTGCCCCGAATGGGGTATTACAGACTTACGTAGTGTCTCGTCAAGCGTAAAATGATAGGTTCGTAGTCCCGCCTTCAGGCGGTGGCCGTCTCAATGCCCGCCTAAAGGCGGGACTACGAACAGGGTTGCCCCTTTGGTCGTATCCCTCATTTCAGCCTTGACGAGATAGTAGTGCTTCCATGTTATTCTACGGATGTGCATTCCGCATTCCGCATTCCGCATTGCCGCCTGCCGCCTGCCGCCTGCTGCTGCTGCTGCCTGCCGCCTGCCGCCTGCCGCCTGCTGCCTGCCGCCTGCCGCCTGCTGTCGTTCCTTCCGCTTGTCACACCCCAGGCCCTCCGTTAAGATAGGAGGACCCTGACTCAATGGAGAGAGCAATGATCTTACAAGTGGTGCTGGCAGCGGTTATCGGCTATTTGATCGGGTCCTTCCCGACCGGCATCGTGATTGGCAGGATGTATGGCGTGGACCCACGGTTGGTGGGGAGCGGGCGGACGGGCGGAACAAATGTGTATCGCGCGGCGGGGCCGGTGGCTGGGGTGCTGACGGCGGTGCTGGATATCGTGAAGGGGGTGATCGCCATCCTGCTGGTGCGCGCCCTCCTCACCCCGGACCCGCTGGCGACGGCGCTGGCGGGCGTCGGCGCGGTGGCGGGGCACAACTGGTCGCTCTACCTGGGCTTCAAGGGCGGCGCGGGGACGATGACCAACGCGGGGACGGTGTTGCTGCTGCACTGGCCCACCTTCGTCATCGTCGGGCTGCTCTCGCTGCTCACCTTGAAGCTGACGCGCATGTCCTCGGCGGCCTCCCTCTTTTTTGCGCTCGGGGTGCCGATTGCCTTTGCCATCGCCGCCACGATGGGACAGATACCGTGGGCCTACCTGGCCTATGGTATCGGGGAGGCGGTGCTGATCGTCTGGTCGCTGCGCCCCAACATCCGGCGCATCCTCGCGGGCACCGAGCGCCGCATCGGGGAGAAAAATGCGGCCTGAGGCGGGCGCATGGCGCTGAACATCCTTGTGGTTGGCGCGGGGGCGATAGGCTCGCTGCTGGGGGGACGGCTGGCCCTCGCGGGGCATGCGGTCACGATGGTGGGTCGCCCCTGGTTGCAAGCGGCGGTCGAACGCGAGGGGCTGACCATCGTCACGGAGGGGGAGCCGCGCACCGTGACCTCGGTGCGGGTTCTCACCTCGACCGGTGCCGCCTTGGCAGGGGGGCAAGCCTACGATTATCTGCTGCTCACCCCCAAGGCGTACTCACTCAGCGCCGCGCTGGACGAGGTTCGGGCCGCAACCCCCACGCCACCGCCGATCGTCACCTTCCAGAACGGGCTCGGCAGCGAGGAGATGGCCGCCGAGCGTCTTTCTGCTGACAGGGTAATCGCGGCGACCCTCACGACCCCGGTCGAGGTGCTGGGCGAGGCGCGGATCGGCACGTGGCACAAGGGCGGCGTTGGCCTGGCGCGCTGGCTGCCCGCCTCGCCCGACCCCGCCCCGCTGGCCTCGCTGCTGCGCGAGGCGGGCTTTGCCACAGCCCTTTACGACGACCCGCTCGCCATGAAGTGGTCCAAACTGCTGCTCAACATGGTGGGCAACGCGACAAGCGCCATCCTTGGCTGGCTGCCGCAGCGCACCATGGCCGACGCGCGGCTGTACAACATCGAACTGGACGCGGTCCAGGAGGCGCGGCGCATCATGCGCGCCCTCGACATCGCCACGGTCAATCTGCCCGGTTACCCCGCGCGCTTCCAATTCGCCCTGCTGGACACCCTCCCGCGCTGGCTGTCGCGCCCCATCATGGTCCGCCTCGTCGCGGGGAGCCGGGGCGGCAAGATGCCCTCCCTCTTTTTGGGGCTGGAAAGTGGCAGGCAGGTGTCCGAGGTGGAGGTGATGAACGGGGCTATCGTCCAGGCGGGCGACCGCCTTGGCATCCCCACCCCGGTCAACCGTGCCCTGACGCAGCTTGTCCGTGCCCTCGCGCGCGGCGAGCAGCCGCGCGCCGCCTTCCACCACAATCCCGAGGCGCTTGTTGAGTGGGTGAGTGGGTGAGTGGGTGAGTGGGTGAGTGGGTGAGTGGGTGAGTGGGTGAGTGGGTGAGTGGGTGAGTGGGTGAGTGGGTGAGTACGGGCGTCTCGCCCGCCCAAAAGGGGAAGGGCTCAACCTGCAACCTACAACCTGCAACCTGTAACCTGCAATCTGCAATCTGCAATCTGCAATCAAAAAAGGCTGCCCCCGAAGGGACAGCCTTTTTGTGTGCCTGAAGGCGGATTAGCGGCGGCGGCGGTGCCAGACGGCGAGGCCAGCCATCGCGCTCAGGGTGAGGCCAAGCGCCGCAAGCGGCAGGCGCGTGGCGGGGGTGGCGTCAAAGGTGGAGCCCTGGACGGCGGTCACACCGCCGGAAACGGTGAACGTTACCGGCACGACGACGAGCGGGTTGTCCGGCGCATCGGAGGTCACGCAGAGGTTGCCCTCGTAGGTGCCATCGGTCAGGTCGGTCGAGTCGAAGGTGACATCCACCACACTGCTTTGGCCAGCGGGGGTGGTGCCGCTGTCGGGGTCCACGCTTAGCCACGGCAGGTCGCTCGGCGTGTCGCAGGCGGCGCCACCGCCCATGTCGTCAGTCAGGCTGAGGTCGTCGTAGTAGACCGCCGACGCCCCGTTGGCGTACAGGTCCACGGCGGCGATGTTCAGGCGACCCCCACCGCTGAGGCCGTCGGTCCAGGACGCCTCGTAGAGCAGGTTGTCGCCATAGTAGAAGGCCTGGTTGTCGTTGTCCAGGTCAATGACGACGCGAATCTCGACCCACTGATCGCGAATGAGCGGCAGGGACGGCCCCGCGCCCGCGCCATCGGCGGTGACCTGGTTGAGGGCGGCGTTGAAGCGCACCTGGGTGGACCAGTTGTTGGTGGCTCCGGAGTCATCGTACTGGTTCAGCAGGATGAAGTAGCTCTCGCCGCTGAAGTTGGCCGGGAGGTACTGCCAGGCGGTGTAGGTCCAGACCCCCGAGGAGTAGCCGACGTACTCATGTACGAGGTCGGAGGCTCCGACGATCTCGACTGAGTTGGGCGCACTGCGCGCCTCGTCATCCACCACGAGCGCGCCCGCGTTCGGGTCGTTGAACCACCCCTTCCAGCCACCCTGCCCGTGAATCTGGCTGCCGGTGGCGTACGAGTCGAAGTCGTCCATCCAGCCGCCCAGCGGCGCGGTGGCCTCCGACTCGAAGATGGACCACCTGAGCGGTGAGGTGCCATCGTTGCTGATGGTCAACTCCTCAACCGTCGTCGTGTCGGACGGCTGCGTGACGTCGAAGGACTCGGGGTCTACCGAGATTTGCGCGGCCCCTGCCTGCGGCTTCACGGCGATGGGCATGTGAACGGCGGGCAGGTCACTGTCGACCGGCTCCAGTTCGACCCCGCCGAAGTCCCAAACGTTCTGCGGCAGGCCGGTCACGTTGACGGTGATGGTCAGCGTCTGCGAGCCGCCAGCCGGCAGCACGAAGGCGGAGGGGGTCACGTTGCCCGTCATGCCATTGGGCAGCGAGAGCGTAACATTCCACCCCTGGCTGCTGTCCAGCGTGCTCTGGACGGTACGGGTCCAGCTGCACGCTCCCGCACAGGTGGCGTTACCCATGCTGGCAAGGTTCAGCGAGCGCGGCACCCCACCCTGCGACGGGTTGGCTGCCTGGAAGTCGCCCGCATCCACGTCCAGCACCAGGCCAGTGCGGCCCGCGTTGGTCAGGTCGATGCGGCCCGCACCCATGTCGAAGGGATCGGCGGGGGCGAGACCGTCTTCCTTGCGGACAGTGGCGCGCACGCCGGTGGACATCAGAGCGGACTTGATCTCCGCGGGGGTCCAGTCGGGGTGAAGCGCGCGCAGCAGGGCCGAGGCACCTGCGGTGTGCGGGCTGGACATCGAGGTACCGCTGACGACGGCGTATTCCGATGTCGGGCTAGCGGGCTCGGGCGGGTTGGAGTGGTACGCCGCGAGGATGTCCACGCCAGGAGCGGTCACGTCCGGCTTGACGATATCGACCGCCACGTTGGTGAGCGGCCCGCGCGAGCTGAAGCCCGCCATGATGTCGCCATTGTCGGAGTCAAGGCTGATCTCGGTGCCCGAGATCGACGCGATGTGGTTTGAGCCAGAGTCTAGCCACGCCTTGAGCGCCACCCCATCATCGTAAAGGATCTGCACGGCGGGCAGCCAGTGAACGTCGCCGTTCAGCGTCTCGGTGGGGAGCGCGTTGGCCAGCACCATGCCGCTCGCGCCACCCTGCAGCACGTTATAGCCCTTTTCGACGCGGGCAATCGTGCCGCGATCACAGACGACGATCTCGTCGTTGAGCCAGGTGCCGCTCGGGAAGGGAGTCAAGCAGAGCGCATCGCCGTAGTCGCCCGCGTAGACAATCGGGGCGGGGCCGGTGCCCTCGGAGAAGCCCTTGCCTACAATATCAGCTGGCGGCGTCGTGTTGCCACCCGCCATGTCCACCACCGCATTCAGGCCCGCGCGGTTGTGCGTGCTCGCACCGACGGAGAGCATCCAGGGGGCGTCCGCGGGCGAGCCGATGGTGCCGGCAGCGGCACCACTGTTGCCCGCCGAGGTCACGGGGACCAGCCCCGCATCCTGCGCGGCCAGGAAGGCCAGTGCGTCCGAATCCGTCCAGGGGTTGCTCGTCCCGCCACCGATGGAGTAGTTGATCACGTCTACCACGCCGTCGGCCACCGTCTGGTTGATGGCGGAGAGGAGGGCCGAGCCGGGGCAGGTGCCACCGTCGTTACAGCCATCGTAGGCGATGATGTTGGCGTGGGGGGCCACACCGGAAATGGCGGGGCTGTACGGGAAGGTGCCCAGCGTGACGTAGCCAGCTTCCAAAAAGTTGCCCGCTGCGGTGCTGGCGGTGTGGCTACCATGGCCGTCTTCGTCCTCGTGACCTTCACCTGTAAAGATGTAGTAGCCGATCAGCTTGTCGTTACAGGTGTAGGTGCCGGGGTTGCTGGCGCAGACCCCCAGGTAGGTGCCCGACCCGAGTGGGTTCTGGAACACGTAGCCATCCGAGGGGCCGACCTCAGCGAAGGAGGGGTGGTCGAGGTTGATGCCAGTGTCGATCACACCGACCACCACATTCTCGCCGCGCGTGCCGGGGAGCCCGCCGGTGGCGGTGCCATCCCAGATGTGATCCGCGCCGATCCACTGCGGCCCGTAATCGGTCTGCGGGTAGCGCACAAAGTCGCGCTGCACCTGCGCCACGCCATCCAACTGGCGGACCGCAGCGGCCTCGCTGGGGGTCAACTGAATCGTCATACCGTTGAAGGCGTGCTGGTAGGTGAAGCGAACCTCAACCTCGTGCTTCACAGTCGCCTCGACGGTGGCGAGGAAGGCTGCTTGCGCCTCTTCCAGATAGGCCACGTAGGCCTGGCTGGCGGGGCTGTTCACATCCAGCTTGACCTGACCGAGCGCTGCCGGGTTGGTGGGGGCAAGGCCGTCGATGCCGCCGCGATAGCTCGCAAGCGGGGGCGCGCTCAGTTGGACGATATAGAGGGCCGGGTCACCGGTCTCGTTGCTGGCGGGCGCGACGGTGTCGGTGTTTGCCAGCGGGGTGGACCCTGCCAGCGCAGCGCGCAGGGGAGAAAACAGGAGAACGGAACAGAGAAGAAGAAGCGCAAGCGCAATCATCCCTCTCTTGACGGGGAAAAACGTCATGGTGGGCTTTCCTTTGCGTAACGTGGATAGTTGAACGACGGGGGTGAAGGGCTGGCGTTGGGCACCGGGGGCCTTCAAATTTCGTGGCAAGGGACGGACCCCATAAAGGGCTCGCGGACCCTGAGCCTGGCTTCGTCTACGCCAGGCTCGCGGTTTGGCTACTCCCCTATAGGCATTTCCTTTCTACGTGTTTGCGGCGCAACCCTCCTTAGGGTGGGGGTTTGAGTCGCAAGGGGTGGGAAGAAAAGCAGAGGACTACGCACAAGGCTCAGCTTGCTAGGCGCGCAGCCGTGAGTAAGGATGAAAAGTATAGAGGGTAGCGGACAAAGGGGCAAGTCATCCGCCGGAACGGGGAGAATGGAGAATGGAGAATGGAGTGGAGAATGGAGAACGGAAATGATACCGTAATTTTTGAGTAGAGATTTCGGATTTCGAAATCCGAAATCCGAAATCCTGATATCTCCCTCTGTGTTCTCTGTGGTTCAAGCCGTAGGTAGTTGGTCGTTTCCCATAAAAAGATGGCCCCCACCGTGGGGGCCATCTTTTTGGCTTGTATGAACGATGAAACGGCTAGGCGGTGCGGCGACGCCACAGGGCGAGGGCACCGATGCCGAGGGCGAAGAGTGCCATCAGGCCGAGGATGCTCACGGGGTTGCCGCTGTCGGCGCTCAGGCCGCCGAAGCCCACCGCCGTGGCCTCGCAGAAGCCGCTGATCGAGGCGACGCTGTGGTTGCCGAGCGAGTCGGTGATTTCCACGCGCGCGGTCGTCTCGGAGGTGCAGCTGTCGTACTGATGGGTGATGGTGTTGCTGGAGTACGGACCCTCGTAATCCGAGCCGTCACCAAAATCCCAGCGGTAATTGTAGGCTACCACGTCGGGCAGGTTCGACTCGAAACCGGCAACGAGGGTGACGTAGGACTGATCGTCGGCGGGCATCGCCTCGATGCTCGCCACCGGGTTGTCCCAGCCCCAGCGCAGTGCCCGCTCCAGCACCTCCGCGCGGCTGGAGTGGCCCGTATCGTTGTTGACCCCCTCCAGGCCGAAGGAGAAGTACATCGCGCGGCCCATGTAGGCGCGGGTGGGCGCTTCCAGGGCTGGTTGCTCGCGGTGCGCCATCCCCACGTACCCTTCCTCGATGAGGTCGGTCCCGCCGACTATCACTTCCAGCGTCGGGATATAGTCGAACGCGTTGAGCGGGTTCGGCTCTGCCTCATTGTAGACGGGCGAGATTTCGTCCACGTAGTACTGGTTGCCCGCGCCGTCGCCGGTCGGCTCCAGGCCATCGATCTGGCCGCGCAGCTCGCCGCTCGGGTATTGCGAGGAGTGGACGTTGATGTAGTGGCCGCCGTCCATCATGATGGCCGCTACCTCGTCGCTGACCGTCACGTCGCCCTCGAAGGTGAGCGAGTCGGTCACGTAGGTCGGACCCTGGTACAGGCCCACCAACACCGGGCCGGTGGTGCCCATCGTGCCCGTGTGGATGTGCGAGGCGGTGACCGTCATGGGCGATGCCACCGTGACCGTCACCTCGTAGTGCAGCGTGTTGCTGCCCTCATCGTACCAGAGCGCCGCCTCGCCGGAGTTGTCGCTGCTGACCGGGGGCACTTCCTGGTCGCCGGTCAGCGGGATGGTGGCGACCTGCGCGCCGCTGGTCAGATCCACCGAGATGCCGTGCATCGGCAGGGACACGGTAGACGAAACCAGCAGGCTGTCGGTGATCGCCGCGCCGCCCGTGATGCTGTCTTGCAGGTAGGTCGCGCCGAGGTTGAAGTTGTAGAAGAACTCTTCGTTCCCCACGACGGCGGACAAGTCCTGGCCGGTCGCGATGATGTGGCCCCCTGCCTGCGCGTAGGCGTTCAGGGCGTACAGGTCTGCTTCCGTGAGCGGGGTCGGCACGGTGAAGGTGCCATCGGGCTGGTAATTGTCGCCCGTGAAGTAGATCACCGCGTCGTACGCCAGCAGGTCAACGATGTCCAGGAAGCCCTCGATATCGGGCGACCCCACCATGCTGTCCACGTCCATGTAATCGTAGCTGTAGCCGAGCTCCTCGACCGCGCTCGTGTAGTACGAGCTGTAGTCGGCCAAGCCAAGCGAGATGCTGCCATCGTTGTCGATGATGAGGATGTCCGCCAGGTTCTCGGCGTGGGTGACGCGCGCCCAAACAGCCATGTGCGCATCGTAGCTCTCGCCATCCATGACGATGTAGCCCTGATGATCGCCCATGCCGCCGCTCGCCAGCGCGTCGAAGGTCACCACCAGCTCCGCCGATTCGCCGGGGGCCAGCGTGATCTCGTGCGTGCTCAGGTCGAAGCCGTCCAACTCCGAGGTGTTGGTGAAGCCGTCACCCGTGTACAGGGTGCTGAGGTGGTAGGTTTCCGTCTCGTCCGCCGCACTGGTGAGGGTGACGGTCATCATGTCGGTGGTGCCGGTCGGCACGTAGCCGAAGCTGACGCTGGCCGGGCTGAGGAAGACACCGGGGTCCGCCGCGTATTCCAGGTCCAGGCGGCCCGCGCCCATGTCCAGCGGCTGGGCGGGCGAGCCATCGTCGTTGTACATATCCATGTACTTGGCGCTGGTCATCATCGCCGACTTGATCTGTGCGTTCGTCCACTCTGGGTGGACCTGTTTGAGCAGGGCCGCCGCGCCCGCGACGTGCGGGGCTGCCATCGAGGTACCGGATACCTGACCGTAGCCCAGGTGGCGATCCTCGCCGGTCGTGCCCGGGGCGTAGCCCTGCGACAGGATGTTAACGCCCGGCGCGGCGATGTCCGGCTTCAGGCTGCCACGCGTGCTGGGGCCACGGCTGCTAAAGGTGATGATGCGGTCCGCCACGTTCCCTGCCTGGAAGGCGGTGGTGTCCACCTCCAGCGCGGCCTCATCAGGATGGTCCGCGTACCAGTCGCGCATCGCCTCGCCGTTCGACTGGCCGATAAAGATCGTCGAGATGGTGATCTCGTCACAATGGCTGGCGCAGCTCGGCGAGATCAGCCCATCGCCCGCATTGTTGTAAAGGACGACGAACTCGGCACCGGCCTGCTGCGCGTTGTACACCTTGTCGGAGAAGGGGCAATCGCCACGGCGGATCAGCGCCGCCTTGCCCTCGAAGGTGCCCGCGCCCCATGCGGCACAGCCGGTGCCGTTGGCCGGGTCCACGATCTCGGATGCCATGTACTCATAATCGAACATTTGCCCCAGGTCCAGACCGGGGCCAAAGCTCGCCACGCTGTAAGCGATGTTTATCAGGTCATCCGGCACCGGCTCGGGCGCGCTTACGCGCAGGCGGCCCGCGGCCAGCGTGCCGCTGGTGGTGCTGGCGGCAACGATCATGTACTCGTCGGATGGGTGGTCGGTTGTGGAGGCGGTGGGGCCGGAGTTACCCGCCGACATGCTGACGAAGGTGCCAGCGTTGACCAGGTTGATCAGCGCTGTGTCGAGCGGGTCCGCCGAGCCACCCATGCTGCCGGGGCCGCCGCCCCACGAGTTGTTGACCACATCCGCGCCATCTTCCAGCACATCTTCCAGCGCGGCGATGCCCTCGATGTTGTAGAAGGACTCGTCTGCGTTGACGCTGTAGTAGAAGACGCGGTAGCTCATCACCCACGCGGCGGGGGCCACGCCGCTGATATCGGTGGTGTAGCCCAGGTACTCGGCGGTGACGGGGTTACCCGCCGCGATACCGGAGGTGTGGACGCCGTGGCTCGTGCCATTCTCGCCCGGCCACGTGGCCTCGTCGCCCGGGGCGGGCAGGTCCCACGGGCGGAAGTAGGCGCGCGAGACGATGATCTTGCCGTTGTTGTTCGCGGTGTCGCCCAGGCCACCCGGCGGGTAATCGGCGGGGTAGTCAAAGCCGGTGCCATCGAACATCGGGGCATCATGGTGGATACCGCCGTCAACCGACGCCACCTTGATGCCGCGCCCCGCTTCCGACTGCCCGCCCAGCATGTCCCACAGGACGGGGGCGTTGATGAGCGGGACGCTCTCGTACAGTTGCTTCTGGTGCGCGTAGTCGAGGTGAACCGCTTTGACGCCGCTCAGCCCGGAGAGGATGCGCTGCGCCTGCCGCGTGTCGGCGCTGCCGGGGTCCACAGCCACACCGTTGAACACGCCCTGGTAGGTTGCCTCGATTGACGTGCCCGACTCGTTCAGGTAGGTAGCCACCGTGGCGCTCGGCAGGATGCGCTGCATGTCGCGGACAAAGGCTGCCTGCTCTGCCTCAAGCTGGGCAAGGTAGCCCTGTGCTTCCGGCGAGTTGATATCCAGTCGGCCATCCGCCTGGCGGCCCTGGCCGCTCTGGCTCGACCAGACCGTGAGCGGCGGGGATACCAACTCTACGATCAGGCGGTGGGATGCTTTGGGGGCCGAGGTGCCGTCGTCGAGGATGTGAGGGGGGGTATCGTTGTCGAGTGCCAGATTGCTGCTTCCGCTGCTGCTGGTCGCCATAGCGAGGGGGACCAGAAAGAGCAGGAGCGCCAGCAGGACACCCGCAACGGCGTAGAAACGCTTGTTAGGCATATCTCCTCCAGTGAGACAAGGTATGGGATTCCGTTGGATAGCTCGCCCGCATGGGCATCACACGGACGCAAGGCGAAGTTTAAGGCTGGGGGGGACAGGGGAAAAGGATGGGTGAGGATAGAAAAGCGCGAAGCAAAGGTGAAAGCCCCGTCCTGTCACGAGCAAGGGTGGATCAAGTTATACCAGATCGGTGCCTCCTTTTTGTGGGGGTGGGATAGGCAAACCACGTGGCAAGAATGGGGGAGCCCCAACGGTAAACCTGGAGCGCCCTGCGCGAGAGGGTTTGACCCATGCCACCCAGCCCGATGGGGTGCGTTGCCCCTACGGTTGGCTCGGGGTTGCGTGGCTCAACAGTCACCAGACAACCTGCACACAAAACCGATTTCAAGCACCGAGTATAGACCTCTTTCAATAGTGGGCAAATCAAATTGTTGCAACGTGAAAGAGAGCGGGGGATTAGTGGCTCAAGCGCTTCCGTAAGAAGGTGGCAACGGCCCGTAGTCTGAGCACCTATCGCAAAAAGCCCCCGCCTGGTAGGGCAGGGGCTTCGGTGTGCTTTCGCGTAGGGCTAGCGTTGCAACAGTGCGAGGATAATCAGTGCTGTCGGCGCCGATTGGCTGCGACGAAGGCGATGCCCAGGAACGTTGGCAGCATCAGCACGCCGCCACAGGGGCCGCCGCCGCTCGCAGGGGCACTTTCGCCAGCTGTGGCCCCGCCGGCGGGCTCCTCAGCGGGCTCCTCCGACGGTACGGGCTCCGCAGTGGGCTCTTCCAACACTACGGGCTCCTCAGTAGGCTCTTCCGACGGGACGGGCTCCGCAGTGGGCTCCTCCGACGGGACGGGCTCTTCGTCAGTCTCGCCCGTGGCTGCGGTACAGGGCTCGTTCGTGGCCGTGAAACCTTGCGCCAGCGCCGCTTGCTCGCTCATGATATCATCAATGAACACCCGACCCCCGCCCTGCAAGTCCGGGCAGAGTAGGAGGATTGCGGGGTCACCCGGCTGCGCTGGGAGTTCGGACAACTGGAAGTACCTGAAGGTTCCCGCAGCGCCCTGGTCCTCGGGTACGGCGTACTGCACCCCAATCTCCAACGTCTGCCCCACCACAGCGGGGACGCTCTCGTTCCCGGCGTCAGGGCGGTTCTCGAGGGATTCTTCAAACGTCTGGGCGCTCTCGACCCAGGTGGGATCGCCCGTCACTGCCACATCATAGGTGCAGACGCCGAGGGCAACCGCATTGGAGAGACCCCCATTCTGGCAGGTCTGCTTGGCTTCCGCGCGATCCGCCGGGGGTAGATCGAAGAGTGTGAGCGGCTCGGAGGATGCTGCATCGTTGGTGGGAGCTACATCGTCGAACAGCGACTCTTCTGCCGCGACGCGCCAGCTATCGCCGAAGCCCTTCAGCTGCTCGATAGTAGCGGGTGGGGTGATCGAGCTGCCACTGCGGGGCTGCATATCGTTTTGCGCGTTGCCGTCGAGGTTTCCGAGTACCCCCTCGTAGGTTAGCGAACCGCCCATCCTTTCTATGCCTAGATCAAGGTGGTTGTTGCTAAGCAGGATCACCCGAGCGCCGGTATTATTATCAGGCCAGAAGATGGTGTAGTCCTTCCGAGATGCATCGGAGTAAGAGTAAGTTAAGGTGATGAGCCCACCCTGGGGAAGCGCGAGTTCACTGTTTGGCAGCTCTGTCTCCACATCGTTGATATAGAAGCGACGTTCCGGTTTCCCGTAAAATTCGAGTTTGTCCCCCGCCACCCACAGCGCCGCCGCGATATTGACGGAGACATTCGGGATGTTTGGCAGCGTTGCTTGCCGCGCCTGCAGTATCACGTCGCCCGACGTGGATTGTAAGAGAATGAAGTCGCCAAATTCCTGAAAGTCGTAGCGCAATCCATCTGGGGTGCTGATGTGAACCTCGCCATGGTGGTTTACTCCTACGGCGGTGGTTGGGCTTGGGATTGGGGTGTTGGTGGGCGGCACGCTAGTCGGAGTGCTGATCTCAGGCGTGCTGGTCGCCGTCGGCGTCGGCGTAAAAATCGTAAGGCTACCCGCCTTGATAAACACGTTGGAGTCCCATCCAGCATCATGGGTGTCTGCAATGGCCAGTTTCATGGTATTCGTCTGGCCCGCCTGTACTGTGGCAGCGCAGTTGAGGACGACGGTCAGCCCATCCATCTGCGTGTTAATAGGGAAGGTGCCATCGGGCAATCTGTTGTTGCGGTAAAGCTCAGGATGAGAGGCCGTCGGCTTGTTTTCCTCCAGGTTTCCATTGTTGATCGTGTTGATGGAGACGGGTTTGCCTTCAACCAGAGCACAATTGGTATCGTTCACGTAGAAGGCAAACACATCGTTATACTCGGTGTTCACATACTCGTTGTACTCTTCCGAGGAGAAAACAAAGTCGAAGAAGACTTGGTCCCCCGCTGGAACAAATTCGAAGGAGAGTATGGCCGCATCATGTGTTTTCTTATCCCCCTGTCCCGTTTGTTCCTGGTAGGCCAGGGTAGTCAGTTCTTCGTCGCCTGCTTGACCGTTCGCGCTACTGATCCCCTCATTGTTGTTTGGCCCTACTACATACGCGACCTTCCCAGTGCTGAGAATGATGCCACTGTCAAAGCCGATGATGTCCGCCCCGCCGCTGAACGTCCCGGCGGCGACAGTGGCTCCGGTGTAGCTTACGTTCGAGATGGTGACCCCTCCTCCCGTCCCGACCAGCTCATTCGCCAAATCCGCTGCTGTGAGGCTGCCGTCGGTAAGATCCTTGGTGACAAGCCCCCCAGTCTGAGCCGCTGCTGACGTGTAGCCCAACAAAGCGAGTAGTAGCCCCACCATGACAATGATGGCCAACCGGCGCGGGTCAGCACTCCAGCGCGAGCTTCGTAGGCTAGACAATTGAGATACGTCCTGGCGTTTCATAGCAATCTCCTCCGATAAAGATGAGTTCGCTTCCAGCGTCCGATACTGGAAGTTACAGTTATCTTACGGATCAATCGCTTCCAAAACGCTTCCACGCCATTGGAGCGGAAGCGTGTATACTGCGGAAGCGGCGGGCGCAGCGCGTTCGGGCGAATCAGGCAGCAGCGGCAGTCAACTTTGAGGGAGTGGGGAACAGGGGGACGAATAACGACGGAGGAAGTGGCGCAGGACGACCGCCTTGTCGCGGATGTGTGCAGGTAGTAGTAGGAGTATGCCTGCTCGTAGGCGTCGCCCAGCTCACCAAAAAGGTGCAGGCTCTCGGTGAGCAGGGCCAACCCCTGCTGCGGCTCGTTCCTGGCTTGATGGAGCAGGCCCAGCTGCGTTTTGATCAACGCTTCCCAGCGCAGGCTGCCCAGCTTTTGAAAGATCTCCAGGCAGTCGTACCCGAAAGCCAGGGCCCTATCCCACTGCTGGCACTGCTTGCACAGCAGGACCCGCTCGTACAGCACCGCGCCGTATTCCCCCCGATCTTGCAGCTGTTGGCTGACACGCGACGCTTCGACTAGGCATTGCTCGGCGTCCGCCAGGGCCCCTGCCCAGCCCTTTACCCGCGCAAGGTGACGCAGGGTTTCGACATAGGTGGCGGAGGGGGGCAAGGCGTGTTGCAGGGCGGCGGAGCGCCCCAGATAGACATGTGCGCTCGCGAAATCGCGCTCGCTCTTGATGAAACAGAGGGCGAGGATGTTCAGGGTTTTGGCAGTGCCAAGCCAGTCGCTTTCTTCTTCAAATAGTCTCCTGGCTTTCTCCAGGAGGTGGGCTGCCTGCGCGTCCTGGCTCTGTTCGCTCCGGATGCGGCCAAGAAAGTAGGTGGCGTGCGCGATGCCCTGCGCTTCCTCCAGGCGGGTGAAATGTGCGAGCGCTTGCGAGAGGTGCGCGTCGGCTGCCGCATAATCGTTCTGCTCCATCTCGATCTCGCCCAGCCGCAGCAGGGTTTTTGCCAGATCGGCTGGGCGGTCCAGCGCGGTGGCCGCCTCCAGGGCCAGGACCAGGGCGGCGCGCATGTCGTTGAAGCGAATTTGCCGAAACCATGGCTCGTCCAGCAGCTGAACGCTATCCAGCAGCACGTCCCACGCGCTTAGCGCGTGTGCATAACCGATGGCGGCCAGCAGGTTGCCCCACTCGGGTTGCAAGGCGGCGTAATCGTGCTGGTGCGCGCGGGCGAAGTGGTGAAAGTAGTCGGCAAAGGCGTGCTGCACCGCCCGCTCGCGCTGGGCGAGTTTGCTTCTGGCAAATTGTCGCACCAGGCTGTGCATAGCGTACCGCTCGATCTCATGCTGCTGGTGGAGCAGCGATTTTTCGCACAGCTGATCCAGCTCCGCCAGGGTGGCCCCGGCAACATGCGCGGCGGCCTCGGCGCTGAAGGTGGTGGGAAAGAGGGAGAGCGCCGCCAGCACTGCCTGCCCGCCAGGGTCGAGCAGCTGCCAGGATGTGTCTAGCACCGCTCGCATGCTGTGGTGGCGCGGGTCGCTGTCGCGCAGGCGCGTGCTGAGCAGGTCGAGCGACTGGCGAAGGGAAGCGATAATCTGTGCCAGGGAACGACGCCGCACCCAGGCAGCGGCCAGCGCAATCGCCAGTGGCGACCCCTCCACGAGTTGGCAGATCTGGCGCACCAGCGGGAGGGTCGCAGCGTCAGCCGCGAACTCGGTGCGGGCCATTCGGGCGCGCTCGACGAACAGCGCTTCCGCGTCGCCCGTTCGCAGCCCTTGCAGCGAGACGACCGACTCCGCCTGAAAGTTGAGCGGCTCGCGCGATGTCGCGAGGATCGCCAGATGCGGCGCACGCTTGAGCCAGTCGGGGATAAAGGCGAGCTGCTCCAGTACCCCCTCGCAGTTGTCGAGGATCAGCAGCAGTTGTCTGGAACGAAGGAGTGAGAGTACCTGCTCGCCCGTCAGCTGCTGCCCTGCTTGCCCCATCCCCACCGCCTCGCCAATGGCGATCTTGATCTGCTCCGTCGTCCCCTCTGATCGCGTCAAGCGACACCCACCAGACCCCATCGGGAAAGCTGAGCTTGAGGCGATGGCCCGTCTCCAGCGCCAGGCGCGTTTTTCCGATGCCACCCATCCCGACAAGGGTGACGAGGCGATAGTGGGGGTCCGCCAGCATTTGAAGTAGGTGCGTGTGTTCAGCGTCCCGCCCGAAAAACTTGCCCGCCAGCGGCGGCAGGTTGTCGGAGCGTCCCCCCGCCCCCATCCCAGGCCGAGTATCGAGCCCCTCGTCGAGTATCTGCTGCCGCAACTGCTGGGTCTCCTCCTCCGGCTCGACCCCTAGCTCCTCCCACAACAGTGCCTCGCAGTGCGTGAAGTGCGCGAGGGCGGCGTTGCGATCCCCCAGCTGGTAGTGCGCGGCCATCATCGCACGGTGGGCCGATTCCAACCACGATTCGGCCTGCAGCTGGCGCTGCGCGACGGCGAGCACCCCCGCCCACTCCCCCTGCTCCATCAACGCATCGCGCAGCCACGTCATGGCTGCTACCGCTCTCTGGTGGTAATACTCGCGTTGTGCCACCACCCACGTCTCCCAGCTGTCGCTCGGGAAGTGGAGCCCAGCCAGCAACTCACCCTGCACCAGGTCGATGGCCTCCTGCAAGCGCGCCAGGCAGGGCGGGCAGCCTGCCAGACGACGATGAGCGTGCGCCTCTACCGCAGCCAGCAAGCGCTCGAAGCGGAGCACGTCACTCACGATGTCGTCGCCCGCGCGGAGGGTTATCTGTTTACGGTCCACCTCGAACCAGGGCGGCGTGGCGTCGGGGTCGCGCAGGGCGTGGCGCAGGAGGGTCAGGCGGTTGCGGAGGTAGGTCAGGGCGTCGTTGTCGGGGCGATCAGGGGAAAGTAGCCCTGCCAGGGTGTCGCGGCGCTGTGGGGTTCCCTGATGGAGGGCGAGGTAGGCCAGCAGGACACGTTGGGCGTCGGTGCGAAAGTGGACCGGTTCCCCGTCCACCTTGGCTTCCAGCGGCCCCAGCAGAGTGATCGTCAACATCGGCGCGCGTCGGTTCGGCATGGTTTTTCTTGCGCCGTCGCACCCAGGCCCGTCACGGGTTGGGTGCGATAGGGGTGCGGGCCTCCCATAGGTTGTGGTTGTCGTTGCGGCTCCGCTTGAGCCGCCCCAACCACACCTGCACGGAGGCCCGTCATGAACTGGATCAAGCGCTGGAAAGCCGTCGCCCTCATCATCTTTGTCCCGTTGCTCGTTAGCCTGCAACCCGTCATCAGCTACGCCTGTCAAACTACTGGCTCGCACTGCGGCGGATAATAGTCTTTCCTACCTGCTTCCGAGAACCTGCCACAAGGGCAGGTTCTCTTCATCTTCTGCCCGCGGACACACTCAGGTAGCGGTCAAGGGCAACGGCTTGGTCGAGCAAGGCTGGATTGTGAATCGCTTCCGCCAGCGCAACGGCTTCCGCACTATATTGTTTGGCGCGGGTGACGTCGGCCTCCCGCCAGAGCTCAGCCAGGCCGAGCAGCACATGGCATTCGGTATTTGGCAGATGGTCATGGCGGGCAATGTCCAGGGCTTGGGTGTACAAGGTTTTGGCCTGTTCGGCGTCCCCCAACAATCCCGTGTACTCGGCCAGATTGCCGGTGAGCACGGCGACCAAGGAGCGATTCGCTATAGAGTTGGCAAGGTGCAGCCCTTGCCCTGTATGGTTGACAGCGGCCTCCATGTCGCCCAGCATGCGGAAATTTCTGCCGAGGTTCCCGTAAATCTCTGCCTGACCTGTTAGGTTGCCGGTGCTGGTTGCCAGGGCGAGCCCGCGCTCTAGATAGTGGTGGGCCTGCAGAAAATCCTTGCGCTCGGTCGCGCCGACGCTGAGATTGTTCAGCAGCAACGCTTGTAGATGCCGGTTATCCAGCGCGGTGCAAAGGCGTAGAGCCTCTTCCAGTGCCTGCTGGGCCGCAGGCCAATCCTGTCGATGGGTACAAACAAGCCCCAGGCTGTTGAGACTCACGCTCAGCATCTGAGCGTTTTCCTGTTTCTGCCACGCATCACAGGCTCGTTCCAAATGTTGCTGTGCTGCGGCATACTGGCTCTGGATGTCGTTGATGATGCCAAGTTGATGGTGACACCAGCCGATGATGAAGAGGGAATCCAGGGCCTGGCCGAGGGTAAGCGCGTGCTGGAGCTTGGTTTTGGCCATCTCATACTTCCCGAGCCGCCAGAGCGACTCCGCCCACCACACATTCCCCATTCCTTGCGCCCATCGGTCATCACTTTGGACAGCCAGGGTCAACGCCGCTTCTGCACTCTGGATGGCAGAGCCAAAGCGACCGAGGCGATTCTGGAAGCGTGCCTGCTCCAGCCCGGCACGGGTCGCCAGAGCGATCCCAACCGCCCCCCACCCCGTAGTGCGGGTTGTGACTTGCATGACGGCTTCTGCCTCATGTGACAAACCGCGCAGCTGGTAGTAGATCGAGAGCGCTGTGAGCGCATCAGAGAGCAGGCCGACGGTGCCCTGGGTCAATCCGCTTTGCCAGGCCAGTCGCACATTGTCTATCTCGGGTTCGATCTGGCTCATGGCCTGTTGCGGCGCGTTTTTCTGCAGGGCATCCCTGTGATGAGCAAGGAGGGTAAGGTAGTAGGCCGCGTGCTTGGGCGGGGTCGGGTCGCTGGCGGAGCGCTTTTCAAGTGCATAGGCGCGCACCACCGGATGGAGCGCATAACGACCTGAGGCGGGATCGAGTTTCAACAACGACTTATCGGTCAGTGCGGCAAGCTGGTGCAGCTCTGCATCCGCAACCGCTTGCGCTGCCGCTGCGGTGAAGCCACCGCGAAAGTGCGACAGCCGTGTCAATCGCTCCTGCAGGGCGGTTGGCAGTGTGCGCCACGAAGCTTCAAATACGAGGCGCAGCGTGCGATGGCGGTCCGGGATATCGCGCAGCGAAGGCGCGAGCGCATCGAGGCCCTGTTGCAGCCGGTCCGCCACCTCTCGACTAGATATGTGGCGCGTCAGGGCAGCCGCCAGTTCGATTGCAAGCGGCAATCCTTCCACCGTGTGGCAGATGGCGCGTATAGCAGCAAGCTCATCGGGTATGATAAGCTCCTGCCTATGCTGGGCCCGACGCGCCACAAACAGCTCAATGGCCTCCGAGTGCTCCCCATCCCTGTCGCTGCTCTGGTACATCAACCCGCTCAATCGGACGATCCACTCGGCACGGACCCCCAGCCCTTCGCGCGAGGTGACGAGCAGTTGCACCTTTGGGCAGCGTTGGAGAATATCGAGAACTATCTGGACGCCGTCGAGCAGGTGCTCAAAATTGTCCAGCACGAGTAACATCTGCTGGTGTTGGAGGTGGCTGAGCAATTGCTCCTGCGGCGTAGCGGATCCACCCAACCGCAAGTCGAGGGTGCTGGCGATTTCCACAGCAATCGCTTCGATCACGTCCTCATCATCGGCGGCGATCTCGGCCAGTTCAACCAGCCACACGCCGTCCGGATAGTGGCCGAGGCGGCTGCGGGCGATGGTGGTGGCGAGGCGTGTTTTGCCCACACCCCCTTGTCCGACGATCGTCACAAGTCGGCACCACGGCAGATCGAGGCGGGCGTGAATATCTTTCTGGTTGGCGACGCGACCAAAAAATTGATCGTAAGGCGTGGACAAATTGTGATAAGCGTTGGCAGGCGGACGTTCGCTGAGGAAGGGTTGTTTCGGTTGAACATCCCTTACCAGGGCCGTCAGCTTATCGGGGGGAGCAACATCCAGTTCCGTTTGAAGCAGCTGAACACAATACTCGTAATGGGCGAGCGCCTCGCGCACGTGGCCCGCTTCGAGGAGAAGCCGAACCAGCAGCACGTGCGCCGTTTCATCGAGTGGATCTGCGTCGAGCCAACGGCGCGCGATAGCGGTGCCATACTCACCATCGCTGGTGGCATGCGCATAGTGGGCCAGCCTATCGTATGCGACGACAACCTGCCGCCGGATATGTTCGCGCGTTTGTAGCGCCCATTCATCGAAGTACGGCGCGTCCCGCAAGGAAAAGTCAGCGAGGAAGGGGCCACGGTACAAATCGAGCGCACTTTGAAGGGTGAGGGCTGTTTCCGTGGATTTAACTGTGTCAGTTTCCTGGATCGTTTCCAGCAAGCGCACAGAATCAACCTGCTGCCCCTCTGGTGCGAGCGCCACCGTAGTGCGCGTAACCACCAGGACATCGCTCACTTCCCTTCGAAGGCGTGCGAGGATGGTACGCAAATTCGCCAGAGCCTGGGTCTGCGACCTGTCCTTCCAGAGCAGGTCGGCAACGAATTCGCGTTGATGCGTTTGTCCGGTTTGGGCCAGATAGATGAGAAGGGCAGCCTCTTTTTGGCTACGAAACGGGCCAAGGGGCACGCCGTCCCTGGACAGCACAACTTGTCCAAGTAACCTGAATGAGAGAGATGATTCTTTTTGGGTAGATGACCTGGGGGGTGACATAACCGCGGGGACCCGTCCTTCCTGCAAGCTGTGGCCTGTTCAGTCGCGATTCGCTGTACGCCTGGCCCCGTGGTCGTGTGGCAGTGGAGGAGGTGGATAACCGTGGGAGAGTGGTAGGGGAAGGGTTTCATTGCTTTGAAATGGCAGGGCTGTCTGCTTGACTAACTGCTTCTCTGCCCGACCAATTCTCGATTTTTGGCGACATGTTCCCCCTTTCAAATTAGAACATGATGGTAGGAAAGTCAAGCCTGTATTGAGGTGGGCCAAGCCTGGAAAAGCCGTGTGCTTTGCCCATGCGTGGCAGGCCAGGCGGCGCTTGGTGCGGGCCAACATAGCAGTTGCCCTTTCACCCCTTTGCGGTAAGATACGGGAAGGGTGGCTGCACGCCCCCGACTTCTACTATAAATAAGGAAACGGGCCGATCCTGGTCGGCCCAAGCAAAAAAGCGGAGGATCAAAGATGAAATCTCCATTGCGAGTGTCGGTGACGGGCGCGGCGGGCAACATTGGCTACGCGCTGCTGTTCCGGCTTGCCGCGGGCGATGCGTTCGGAACCGACCAGCCGATCATCCTGCAACTGCTGGAAATCCCGCCCGCGCTGCGTGCGCTGGAGGGGGTCGCCATGGAACTGCGCGACTCGGCCTTCCCCCTGCTGGAAGACATCGTTCTGACCAGCGATGCCAAAACCGCGTTCGACGGGGTTAACTACGCGCTGCTCGTCGGCTCCAAGCCGCGTGGCAAGGGGCAGGAGCGCAGCGACCTGATCCGCGACAACGGGCCGATCTTCGTCGGTCAGGGGAAGGCGCTTAACGAGGTAGCCGCCGCGGACGTGCGCGTGCTGGTCGTCGGCAACCCCGCCAACACCAACTGCCTGATCGCCATGAACAACGCGCCTGACATCCCGCGCGAGCGCTTCACCGCCATGACGCGGCTGGACCACAACCGCGCCCTGTCCCAACTCGCAGAACAAACCGGCGCGACGGTGCGCGACATCAAGAAGTTGACGATCTGGGGCAACCACTCGACCACGATGTTCCCCGACCTGACGCAGACCACCGTCAATGGTAGTCCCGCGCTCGACCAGGTGAGCCAGGAGTGGTACCGCGACACCTTCATCCCGACCGTCGCCAAGCGTGGCGCTGCGATCATTGAGGCGCGCGGTCAATCCAGCGCCGCCTCCGCCGCCTCCGCCGCCATCGACCACGTTCACGACTGGCACTTTGGCACCGAGGGAGACAACTGGGTCTCGATGGCTGTGCCGAGCGAGCGGGGCGACTATCCCATCGCGGACAACCTGATCTATTCCTACCCGGTCCGCATCCAGGACGGCAGCTACGAGGTAGTGAACGGGCTGGAGTGGGGCGAGTTTGGCGAGGAGAAGGTTCGCGCCACCGAGTCCGAATTGCTCGAAGAGCGCGAGGTCGTGCAGGAACTGTTGTAGGGCTTACGCACTTGGGAAGACGACCGACGACCGACGACGGATCTAGCGCGACGACGGATCGACCGACGTGGTACAACTTCGCCTAACTTAACCCACTCACACTCAACTCACCCAACTCACCCACTCACCCACTCACCCACTCACCCAACTCACCCACTCACCCACTCACCCACTCACCCAACTCACCCAACTCACACCATGCGCATCGCACTTGACGGAAATGTAATCCAGGAGCGGTTGGAGGGCGTGAGCCGCTACACCTTCAACCTAGCGGACGCCCTTGCCAGCACCGTGCTCGCGCAGGACGAGTTGTATGTGTTGTACGAGTCGGGCGAGACGGCGGGGCCCTTCCGCGTGGAGGATTTGGCGGCGCACCCCACGGTGCGGCTGCGCACGGCGGCGGGCCTGTCCAAGCCTACGGGGCAGGTGGCGCTGGCCAACGCCCTGCGCGCCATCGAGGCAGACGTGTACCACAGCCCCTACCGGCTGTTCAGCGTCCTGACGACGGTGCCCACGGTCATCACGATCCATGAGCTGTCCATGCTTCACAGCGCGGAGAGGCGCGGGCGCTGGGTGGGCCGCCTGACGCAATTTTCGCAGCAGGCGCAGCTCGCCATCAGCCGCCGCGCCGACGCCATCATCTGCGTGAGCGAGTTTGTGCGCGACGAGCTTTTGGGCGCGGTAGAGGGGGTTGCCGACAAGGTGCATGTGGTGTACAACGGGGTGGACCACAGCCGCTTCCACCCGCGCTACCGCCCCGAGGCGCGCCAGCGCGCCGCCCGCCTGCTCGGCATCGAGCCGCCCTACGTGCTGGCGCTCGCCAGCGACGAGCCGCGCAAAAACCTGCGCACCCTCCTCCATGCCTACGCGCGCCTGCCGCAGGACGTGCCGCGCCTGGTGCTGGCGGGCGCAGGCAACTGGGGGCAAGGGCCGATCTACGAGATGGTCAAGGAAGCGGGGATCGAGCAGCGCGTGCGCTTCACCGGCTACGTGCCGGAATCGGTGCTGCCTGACCTGTACGCAGGGGCTCGTTGCTTCGTTTTCCCGAGTATCTACGAGGGCTTTGGCTTACCGGTGCTGGAGGCAATGGCGTGCAGCGCGCCGGTCGTGGCGGGCAACCGTACCTCCCTGCCCGAGGTGGCGGGCGACGCGGCGCTGCTGGTGGACCCCACGAACGTGGCGGCGCTGGCCGAGGCGATGCACCGCGTGCTCACCAACAAGGTGTTTCGCGACGGGCTGCGCGCCCGCGCGACCGGCCAAGCGTCCAAGTTTTCATGGGAGCGCTGCGCGCGCGAGACCCGTCGCGTCTACGAGACAGTGATGCGGCGCTGACATGGCTGACCGAGAAATACCGCGCACCCTCCATGATCGGCTCTTCAAGGAGTTTTTGCACCGCTTCCTGCCGGAATTTATGCACCTGTTTTTCCCGGCAGAGGCGGCGCGCCTAGACTTCCACACGCTCCGCTTTTTGGAGCAGGAGTTAGTTTTCAACCTGCCCGGGCAAACCCTGCGCATCACCGATGTAGTCGCCGAGGTGGAAACCCGAAGCGGCGAGGCGGAAGTGGTCCTGGTGCATGTTGAGGTGGAGGCGGGGCGCAAGGGGACACTGTCCCAACGCATGTTGGAATACTACGTGCTGCTACGGCTGCTGCGTCACAAGCGCGTGCTGCCCATCGCGCTTGTGCTGCTGCCCAACGCGGGCGGTTTGGGTTGGAATCGCTACACGGAGGAGCTTTTCGGGCACACGTTGCTGGACTTTCACCACGCCCAGGTGGGGCTGCGCGACCTGAGCAGCGAGGCTTACTTGGCGCTGGATGATCCAGTAGCAGCGGCGCTCGCCGCCCTGATGACCCCGCAGCAGACCGAGCCCGCGCGCGTCAAGCTGGCAGCGTGGCGCACGGTGCAGCAGAGCGGTTTAGGGGAAGGCGACAAACTATTCCTGATGAATCTTGTGCAAACCTATCTGCCACAAGAAGCGTTGGCGAATGCGGAGGAGGCTGTCATGCAAGAGCTAGCCGAACTTGAAACCACGTGGCTCGATGGCCCCCAGGGGCGTGAAGAGGGGCGCGAAGAGGGACGTGAAGGGGGCGTGAAGGGACGCGAAGAGGGGGAACTTAGGGGCAAGCGTGACCTGTTGTTGCATCTGTAGGGGCGCTTTGGGCCGCTGCCCAGCGAGTTCGTCGCGCTGAGCGCGACAGAGCCTGCTGGACTCACTCCCTCGCTGACCCAGAGCCTTGACTTCAACGCAATCCTGCGCGCGGCCCTAATGACCCCGCAGCAGAGCGAGCCCGCGCGCGTCAAGCTGGCAGCGTGGCGCACGGTGCAGCAGAGCGGTTTAGGGGAAACAAAAGCGTTGGCGAATGCGGAGGAGGCTGTCATGCAAGAGCTAGCCGAACTTGAAACCACGTGGCTCGATCGCGCCCTCCAGCAGGGGCGCGAAAGGGACGCGAAGAGGGGGAACTTAGGGGCAAGCGTGACCTGTTGTTGCATCTGTTAGGGGTGCGCTTTGGGCCGCTGCCCAGCGAGTTCGTGGCGCGCTTGAGCGCGATTGCGGATGAGGCGCTGCTGGACTCACTCAGCCCTCAGGTGCTGACGGCGCAGAGCCTGGCGGACATTCAGCTGCCATGAGAGCGCGTTGGTCGCTTCATCTGAGCTCCTACTGAGTTCCCATTCCTGTTCTGCTCCTAACCCCGACGGGCGGGCCGTACCCAAGGGGAACCCACCGCGCTCCCAGGCGTTCCTACGAGTTCTCCCACAATACGAGCAGGAGCCTCAACCCCTAAATCGGAGATCCCCTGCACCTCCTCTTTGATGCGCGCGTGCTTCAGCCGCACTTCCCCGGTATCGGGCGCTACGCGGGTGCGTTGCTGGGGGCGCTCGCGCGGGTGGAGCCGTCGCTGCGCCTTTCCCTGCTGACGGAGCCCCGCGCGCGGCGGCTCGACCTGCCGGGGGCACGGTGGCTGGACGCCCCCCCGATTTTTAGCCCACTATCGCAACTGTGGCTCCCCGTGCTCGCGCGCCAGAGTGGTGCTGATCTCTTCCACGCCCCCTACTACCTCTACCCCTACGCCCTGCCGCTCCCTACCCTTGTCACCCTCCACGACCTGATTCCCCTGGATTACCCAAACATGATCCCGCCAGGGTGGGGGCGGCGGCTGTACCGCCCCTTGAACTGGCTGGCCGCGCGCCGCGCCGCGCACATCGTGACTGACAGCGAGGGGGCCCGCGCGGCGATCCTGCGCCACCTGCGCCCGTCGCAGCAGAAGGTATCGGTCATCCACGCCGCGCCCGACCCGTTCTTTTCCGCCGACCCCACGGTCGAGCGAGAGCGCTTTTTTTTCACGCTGATTTCCAACAAGCCCCACAAAAATGGCGCGCGGCTGATCCGCGCCTTTGCGCGGAGCGAGCCCGCCGCGCACGGTGCGCGCTTGCTGCTTGCCGGGCCAACCGACCCCGATTGGCCGAGCTTCCAGCAGCAGGCGCAGGAGGCGGGCGTGAGCGAGTGGGTCACCGTGCTGGGCCATCTGCCGGAGGAGGCGCTACGCGAGCACTACCGTCGCTGCCTCGCCTTTGTGTTTCCTTCCTTTATTGAAGGCTTTGGCCTGCCCGCGCTGGAAGCGATGGCCTGCGCCGCCCCCACCCTCGTGGCCGACGCCTTGCCCATGCGCGACCTGGTGGGCGAGGACGCGCTCCGCTTTGACCCCTTTGACGAGAGCGACCTGACCCTGGCGCTCCATCGCCTGCTCGATGACAGCGCGCTCCGCCACACCCTTGCCCGGCAGGGCCACGCACGTGCGGCGACCTTCACCTGGGAGCGAAGCGCGCGCGAGATGCTGACCCTCTACAGGAAAGTCCTTTCAGAGTGGTAGCGCAGTCGCCCCTTTCCTCTGTTAAGATGACTTCCCTCACTTATCGCCTGCTTTGATGCTATTGATGCTATCATTGTTGAAAGGGGAGCGGCGGCTCTGCTCGCAACCCATCATGCGGGGCTGCGTACTACAGGCGAGTGAAGCGAGCCAATAGATTGAGGCGATAGCGATGCGAAAGCTGTGGATGGGGGTCGGGGTCGTAGCGATCCTGGCGGTGGTTGTGTATTTTGCGAGAGAGTTTGTCAATCCGGACGGAGCCCTTTCGAATCAGGCGGCGGCACAGGCCACCCCCCTGCCCGCCATCGAGGCGTCGGACGAGATTGTGGCGGAGGCGCGGGTGGTGCCGGTGCAGAGCGCGGTGCTCAGCGTTCCAACGGGGGGCATCGTGGCGGCTCTGCTCGTTAAAGAAGGGGAAAGCGTCGAGGCGGGCCAACTGCTGCTGCGCCTGGACGCGGCGCGCCAGCAAGCCGCCGTGCGCCAGGCTGAGGCGGGGGTCTCGCAGGCGAAAGCAGGTGTCTCCCAGGCGGAGGCCGCACTGGAGCAGGCCGAGTCTGGCTTGCTCCAGGCGCAGGCGGGGGTTTCCCAGGCCGAGGCAGGGGTGACGCGCGCCCAGGCGCAGGCGGACGAGTTGAATGCGGGGCCGCGCCCGCAGGAGGTGGAGGCGGCGCAGGCATCGGTGGCGGCAGCCACAGCGCAGGTGGCGCGGCTGAGCGAGGGCGCGCCGCCCGAAAGTATCCGCGCCGCGCAGGCGTCCCTTGCCGCCGCGCAGGCCAACCTGGCAGACGTGCAGGCGGGCACGAGCGAGGAGCAGCTGATCGCCGCGCGCGCCGAGCTTCAAAACGCGGAAGCGGCGCTCCAGCAGGCGCAGGCGGCCTACGATCAGGTAGCCTACCTGCCCAACATCTCTTCCCTGCCGCAGTCTCTCCAGTTGCAGCAGGCGACGAACAATTACAACGCCGCCCAGGCACGGTACAACGAGTTGGCCTCGGGGTCCTCGGACGCAGCCATCGCCAGCGCCACGGCGCAGGTGGAGCAGGCGCAGGCCAACCTGGACGCGCTCTACACCTCGGCGAGCCAGGCCGAGCTGAGCGCGGCCCGTGCGGAGGTGGCGCGCACGCAGGCCAATTTGGAGCTGGTGCAGGCGGGGTCGCGCCCCCAGAGCCTCGCAGCGGCGGGGGCCGACGTGGCAGCGGCGCAGGCGGCGGTGGAGTCGGCGCGCGCTAGCTTCAGCTCCGCCGAGGCGGCGGTGGCGGCGGCGCAGGCCGCGCTGGAGGCGGCGCAGGCCAATCAGGAATCGGCGGCGGCGGGCCTGGAGCAGGCGCAGGTGGCACTTGGCAGAGATGGAACTGCACGCGCCCTTCGCCGGACGCGTGGCGGGCCTCGCCGCGAAGGTGGGGGAGCAGATTGCACCGGGCACCCCCATCGTTCAGTTGGCGGATCTCTCCTCCTGGCAGATCGAGACCGACGACCTGACCGAGCTAAGCGTGGTGCAGCTTCAGGAGGGCGACACGGTGGTGGTGCGCTTTGACGCGCTGCCGGGGGTGGAGCTGCCGGGCACCGTCGAGCGCATCAAGAGCATCGGTGAGAACAAGCAGGGTGACATCACCTACACGGTCATCATCCAGCCGCAGAGCCACGAGCAGCGCCTGCGTTGGAACATGACAGCGTCCGTGGTGATCACGCCAGAGCAGGAGCGGTAGGAAGGGGACGTCGCACCCAGCGGGTATCCGTCTCGTCGGTCGTCGGTCGTCCCCAACGGGTAAGCTTCTTGCTTCTTTTGCCCGCAAGCGGGGCGGGGCGGACTGCCCTCTCGCTTGTGGATGGGGCGGGACCATACGGGTGACCTTTCGGGTTCGGGTCTTTTATAAAGGAGGAGCAGTGGATTCCATCTTGCACCTGTTCACAGCGTTCGGTCTGGCCTCGTCGGCGGGGCTCAATGCGTATATTCCGCTGCTGATTACCGGCTTGGTGGCGCGCTACACTGACCTGCTGACCTTGGAGGGCGCGTTTACCACCTTGGAGAACCCGTGGGTGCTTCTGACGTTGGGGGTGCTGCTGCTGGTCGAGATGCTGGTAGACAAGATTCCCGCGGTGGACTCGCTCAACGATGTGATCCACACCGTGATTCGCCCGGCCACCGGCGCGATTCTGTTTGCTGCCAACGCGGGCGCGATCGGCTTTCTGGACCCGACCCTGGCGGTGGTGCTGGGGCTGCTCGCCGCGGGTAGCATCCACGCCACCAAGACCGCCGCGCGACCGCTCGTCACCGCCTCGACGTTGGGGATCGGCAACCCCATCGTCTCGATTGCCGAGGATGTGATCTCTTTCTTCGGCTCTATCTTCGCTATCTTTTTTCCCCTGCTCATGGGGGGGATTACCATTCTCTTCTTCCTCTTCATCGGTCGCTGGTGGTGGGGGCGGCGCGGGCAGCCGCTCACCGCCGACCAGATGCTCTAGCGCACCGCGCCATCGCATTTGACAGAGGAAATTCCTTTCCTTATAATCAAGGTTTGCGAAAGGCTTCGCGCTACGGTTGCGCCCTGTGTAGGGGAGCATGGAATTGATCCGAAACCGCTTTACCCCACTTTTTCGACAAGAAAAGCTGGCAACGACGTCGAACCGACGGGTGTAGCGCGCGGTATTGTGCTTCAACGCACCTCGCGTTGAAAAAACTGGCAGAATGGCCGCTTTTGGCTGGCTATGATCCCCGCTCTGCCAGACGCGTACTTCCGCACGCCCGACAAAATCCGCACTCAGGTGTCTGTCGCCCTGCCAGGGCGACGGTGAAACACATCTGGTTGCGGCTTCTTTGCTTTATGGCGAGCCTCCGCACACCATCGACCGCTTCCATCATCTAACATCTAACGCTGCCCCGCCCACCCTGACCTGTAATTCCCTTGTTCTGCGCAGAAGGATTTGCATGCCACAGAAAGCAAGGGCGTGGCAGGTAGAAGCGGTCGGTGACCCGATAACCGATACTGGTAGAGCAACTAGTCAAGGGAAAAGGAGTTAGTTTAATGCCTCAGTTGGCATCCCGATATGGTGTGCGCGATTTGCCCACCAAGAGTTATGCATCGATCCCCGATGTGCTTGAACTGCCCGACTTGATCGAGATTCAGCTGCGCAGTTTCGAGTGGTTCAAGGAGGAAGGGCTCCGTGAACTGTTCGATGAGATCTCTCCCATCGAAAGTTTCAACGGTAACCTGCAACTGTATTTCCTTGATTACTGGTTCGAGGAGCCGAAATACTCCGAAAAAGAGTGTTTGGAGCTAGACCTCACCTTTTCCGCGCCCATGTGGGTCAAGGTTCGCCTGATCAACAAGGAAACCGGCGAGATGCAGGAGCAGGACGTGTTCATGGGCGAGTTCCCGCTTATGACCCCGCAGGGCACCTTCATCCACAACGGCTCCGAGCGCGTGGTCGTCAGCCAGCTAATCCGCTCGCCCAACGCCTACTTCGCCCTGGACGAGGACCGCACCACGGGCCGCCGCCTCGCCTCCGGCAAGCTGATCCCGAACCGTGGCGCGTGGATGGAGTTCGAGACGAGCAAGCGCGACGTGATCTCGGTCAAGGTGGACCGCAAGCGCAAGATCCCGATGACCATCTTCCTGCGCGCCCTCGGTGCGGTGCCGGACGGCTTCGGCTCCACGCTGATCCAGGAAGGTAGCGACGAGGAGCTGTACGCGCTCTTCGCCGATGTGGACACGGACACCGACCACAAGTACCTGGACGCCACGATCGAGCGCGACCCGACGAAGAACGCCGAGGACGCGCTGATGGAGCTGTATCGCAAGATGCGCCCCGGCGACCCCGCCACCTTCGACAACGCCAAAAGCTTCCTGGAGGCGTTGCTCTTCAACGCGCGCCGCTACGACCTGGGCAAGGTGGGGCGCTACAAGCTCAACAAGACCCTGAAAGTCAACGTGCCGCTGGACCAGCGCACGCTGCGCCAGGAAGACATCATCAAGATCGTCCAGCGCATCTTCCTGATCAACAATAGTGAGGCCGATGCGGACGACATTGACCACCTGGGCAACCGCCGCGTCAAGCGCGTGGGCGAACTGGTGCAGAACCAACTGCGCGTGGGGCTGCTGCGCATGGAGCGCGTGGTGCGCGAGCGCATGTCGATCCGCGACCCGGAGCAGTTGACCCCCATCGCGCTGATCAACATCCGCCCCGTCGTCGCGGCGGTGCGCGAGTTCTTCGGCGGCTCGCAGCTGTCGCAGTTCATGGACCAGACCAACCCGCTTTCCGAGCTGCGCTCCAAGCGCACCCTGTCGGCGCTCGGGCCGGGCGGCCTGAAGCGTGAGCGTGCGGGCTTCGACGTGCGCGACGTGCACCACTCGCACTACGGGCGCATCTGCCCCATCGAGACCCCGGAAGGGCCGAACATCGGTCTGATCGGTCGCCTCGCCACCTACGGGCGCGTCAACGAGTTTGGTTTCATCGAGACCCCGTATCGCCAGGTGCTCCAGCACGCCAACAACGATGGTGTGGCCGCCGTGGGCGAGTTCAGCCGCGACCAGATCCTCGACCCGGAGACCGGCGACCCGATCGTCGGCGAGGGCGAGCAGATCACCCAGGAGATCGCGCAGCGCCTGCAGGCACTGGATCGCCTGGAAATTCGGATTCGCACGCGCGTGACCGACCAGATAGTTTACCTGTCGGCGGACGAGGAGGAGCAGTACACCATCGCGCAGGCCAACGCGCAGACCGATGAGTCGGGTTACTTCACGCGCGACCGTGTGTCGGTGCGGCGTGGCAAGGACGACTACCGCCGCGAGCTGGTCACCAAGGTGAATTACCAGGACGTCTCGCCCAAGCAGATCGTGGGCGTGTCGGCGGCGCTGATCCCCTTTCTGGAGCACGACGACGCCAACCGCGCGCTGATGGGCTCCAACATGCAGAGCCAGTCGGTGCCGCTGCTGCGCCCGGAGGCCCCCATCGTCTCGACGGGGATGGAGTTCCGCGCCGCGCGCGACTCCGGCCAGGTGGTGCTCGCCGAGCATGAGGGGCAGGTGATCTCGGCAACCTCCGAGCGTGTCATCATTCGCGACCACGACGGGGACGCGCACACCTACAACATGCGCCGCTTCCAGCGCTCCAACCAGAGCACCACGATTGACCAGCACCCGATCGTGCTCAAGGGGCAGTGGGTCCACAAGGGCGACGTGCTGGCCGATAGCTCCTCCACCGAGGGCGGCGAGTTGGCGCTGGGGCAGAACGTGCTGGTGGCCTTCCTCTCGTGGGAGGGTGGCAACTTCGAGGACGCCATTCTCATCTCCGAGGAGATGGTCCGCAACGACCGCTTCACCTCGATCCACATCGAGAAGTACGAGATCGAGGCGCGCGACACCAAGCTCGGGCCGGAAGAGATCACGCGCGACATTCCCAACGTGGGCGAGGACGCGCTGAAGGACCTGGACGAGCAGGGGATCATCCGCATCGGGGCCGAGGTGGGGCCGAACGACATTCTGGTCGGCAAGATCACCCCGAAGGGCGAGACCGAGCTGACCCCGGAAGAAAAGCTGTTGCGCGCGATCTTCGGCGAGAAGGCGCGCGAGGTCAAGGACTCCTCGCTGCGCCTGCCCCACGGGGACCGTGGCAAGATCGTGGACATCCGCGAGTTTACCCGCGACACCCACCAGGACCTGCCGGCGGGCGTGGAGCAGATGGTCCGCGTCTCGGTGGCGCAAACGCGTAAGTTGCAGGCGGGCGACAAGATGGCGGGGCGGCACGGCAACAAGGGGGTCATCTCGCAGGTGGTACCCATCGCGGATTTGCCCTTCCTGGACGATGGAACGCCGGTCGAGATCGTGCTCAACCCGCTGGGGGTGCCCGCGCGCATGAACATCGGGCAGGTGCTGGAAACCCACCTGGGCTGGGCGGCGGATCGCCTGGGCTTCCGCGCCATCACGCCGGTCTTCGACGGCGCGCGCGAGCGGCAGATTGCCGCCGAGCTGGCCCGCGCGTGGCTCATCGAGAGTGCGTGGGAGGCGCTCGGCGAGCAGGCGATGCAGGCGCTGGAAGAGGGCGGCATCGAGCTGGCGGAGCTGAACGACGACTTTGAGGCGCGGCAAATCTTCCTGCGCGCCCTGCTCGAAGAGCGCGGCATGGACGAGGGCGAGGCGGAAGAGTTGATCCGCTCGTCGCGCCAGATGCGCCGCGTCTGGCTGGAAATGTGGCTGGAGCAGCAGGGGGTCGAGCCCTCCAGCTTGCTGGTGTGGGATGACGACCAGCGCGACGAGGAGGCCCACTTCGACGTGGACACCGAGGCGATGCGCTTCACCCTGCTCAAGTGGATCGAGCACCACGGCCAGGAGGCGCGCATTGCGGAGTCAGGGATCGACACGCGCGACCTGCGCGCCGTCGAGGAGCTGGCGCGCAGCATCTCCGCCCAGGTGGGCTGGCCGCTGCCGATGAGCGGCAAGATGCGCCTCTACGATGGCAAGACCGGCGAGGCATTTGACAACCCCGTGACGGTGGGGGTGATCAACATGCTCAAGCTGGCGCACCTGGTCGAGGACAAGGTGCACGCGCGCTCGACCGGCCCGTACAGCCTGGTCACGCAGCAGCCGCTGGGTGGCAAGGCGCAGTTCGGCGGGCAGCGCTTCGGCGAGATGGAGGTGTGGGCGCTGGAGGCGTACGGCGCGGCCTACACCCTTCAGGAGATGCTCACCGTCAAGTCTGACGACATGAATGGGCGCACCAAAACCTACGAGGCCATCGTCAAGGGCGAGCCGATTGGCGATGCGGGGGTGCCGGAAAGCTTCCGCGTGCTCGTCAAGGAGCTGCAATCGCTCGGCCTGAGCGTGGAGGTCATCAGCGAGGACAACGCGCGGCTGACCTTCGGCAAGGAAGAAACCAAGGAAGCGCTGCCGCATCTTGGCTTTGGCCTGGATGTGCTCCAGCCGATGGGGGATTAAGCGACGCACCACCTGAAAGCAAGAGGGTAGCAGGGTATCATCCCTGTTACCCTTTTGCCTTTGAATGAGGGAAGAGCGTAGCAGACTTGCCTGTCAAGCGACCTCGCTCGATTTAGGGCGCGCGGGTTTGACAGCGCGCGTTAGCTGTGATAAGATTCCTCTCTATAAGAAGCCCCCGAGCAAGCGGGGCTTTTTTCAGGAATTATTGGGTTTCATCATTCAGCGGACGGACGCGTCGGCAACTGCGTCCGTCCGTTTATGTGGAAAAACGATTCAACCTTTACCATGCAGAAGGGGAAAGCCAGTGCCGACCATTAATCAGTTGGTGCGCAAGGGCCGCACGCAAAGCAAAAAGAAGAGCAAGGCCCCGGCGTTCCGAGTCAACTACAACGCTATCAAGGGTAAGCCCATTCGTAACCCGAAGGGTGCGCCTCAGCGTCGTGGGGTCTGCACCAACGTCCGCACTGCGACGCCAAAGAAGCCGAACTCGGCACTGCGCAAGATCGCTCGTGTGCGTTTGACAAATGGGGTAGAAATCACGGCTTACATCCCTGGGGAGGGCCACAACCTCCAGGAGCACAACGTCGTTTTGGTTCGGGGCGGTCGTGTCAAGGACCTGCCTGGTGTGCGCTATCACATCGTGCGTGGCGCGCTGGACTGCGGTGGCGTGAGTGACCGCAAGCGTGGCCGCAGCAAGTACGGAACGAAAAAGAAGAAGAAATAATTCTTAGGTTCCGCTGCACTTCGGTGCACGAACCGTAGACTCTTGGAATGATGCGCTTCTGGCGCATCTACAGACAGAGCATCATGCTCCCTCGCGGTGGGAGTCGGGTGACTTATGTCACTCGGCCAAGACCAGTCTGTGTCTACGGTTCCCCGCCCGCGAGGGATTTTTGTTGTCAGAAACCAGAAGCCAGAGACCCGAATTCAGACGGTCAACGGCACGTATTTGCCCGGGTGGGAGCTTGGTTTCTGAATTCCGATCTCTGACATCTGACTACTGAAGGAGACTCTTATGTCGCGACGAGGACGAGCGCAGAAGCGCGAGGTCGCGCCCGATCCCAAGTTCGGGAGTGAGCTGGCAGCGCGTTTCATCAACAAGCTGATGATTGATGGCAAGAAGAGCAAGGCGCAGGGCATCTTTTATGATGCACTGGAGCTGGCCGCGGATCGCCTGGGGGTCACAGCGCTGGAAGTGTTCGAGCAGGCAGTGCGCAACGCGACGCCGCTCATGGAAGTTCGCCCCCGCCGTGTGGGTGGCTCCACCTATCAGGTGCCGATGGAAATCCGCGCCGACCGCCGCCGCAGCCTGGCGCTGCGCTGGCTGACGCAGGCCGCGCGCAACCGCCACGGCCGCTCGCTGGCGGACAAGCTGTCCGGCGAGATGATGGATGCGTACAACAACACGGGCAGTGCGGTTCGGAGGAAGGAAGACGTTCACCGCATGGCCGAGGCCAACAAGGCATACAGCCACTTCCGCTGGTGATTGAACGTTTGGGACGTTAGAACGCTAGCACGTTCCAACGTTTACAACACGATGAAAACATTGTGCTTTCGCTGTATAACGTTTCAACGTTCCAACGTTTCAACGTTCCAACGTTAGAAGGATAGATAGTATGGCTACTGATCTAAACAAGATTCGCAATATTGGCATTATTGCCCACATTGATGCGGGCAAAACGACCACCACCGAGCGCATCTTGTTCTACACCCACAAAACCCACCGTCTTGGCGAGGTACACGAAGGTGCCGCGACGATGGACTGGATGGAACAGGAACGCGAGCGCGGTATTACCATTACCGCCGCGGCAACGACTACCGAGTGGCGCGGCTACCAGATCAACATCATCGACACGCCGGGCCACATCGACTTTACCGTCGAGGTGCAGCGCTCGCTGCGCGTGCTCGACGGGGGCGTAGTGGTCTTCGATGCGGTGGCCGGAGTGGAGCCGCAGTCTGAAACGGTGTGGCGGCAGGCGGATCGGTACAATGTCCCGCGCGTCTGCTTCGTCAACAAGATGGACCGCACCGGTGCGAACTTTGATCGCACCATCGCGATGATCATTGATCGCTTGAACGGCAACCCGGTTCGCGTTCAGCTCCCGATTGGCCGCGAGGATCACTTCCGTGGCGCGATCGACCTGATCGAGAATGAGGCCATCATGTATATAGATGACCTCGGCACGCGCAGCGAGAAGAGCGCCATCCCCGCCGACATGCTGGAAGAGGTCGCCGCCGCGCGCGACGAGATGATCGAGCGCATCGCCGAGACCGACGAGGAGCTTACCATCAAGTACCTTGAGGGTGAGGAGATCAGCAACGACGAGCTGCGGGCGGCGCTGCGCCGCGCGACGCTGGCGGGCGCGCTGGTTCCCGTGCTGTGCGGGGCCTCGCTCCGCAACAAGGGGGTGCAGCCGGTGCTCGACGCGATCGTCGATTACCTGCCCTCGCCGATGGACCTGCCGCCCGTTACGGCACTCTCGCCGGACGACCCGGAAGAAGTCATCACGCGCAATCCGAGCGTGGACGAGCCGCTGGCGGCACTCGCCTTCAAGATCGCGGTCGATCCCTACGTGGGTCGCCTCGCCTTCGTGCGCGTCTACTCGGGCGTGCTGAAGAGCGGCGAGACGGTGCTCAACACCACGCAGGGCAAGCGCGAGCGCATCGGCCGCATGGTGCGCCTGCACGCGAACAGCCGCGAGGACATCGAGGAAATTCGCGCAGGCGACATCGGCGCGATCCTTGGTCCGAAGAACACCTTTACCGGTGACACCCTTTCCTCCATGGACAAGCCCGTGGTGCTGGAAAAGATTACCTTCCCCGAGCCGGTGATCCGCGTCGCCATCGAGCCAAACTCGAAGGCGGACCAGGACAAGATGGGCGAGGGGCTGCGCCGCCTGGCTGAGGAAGACCCGACCTTCCGCGTGGAGTCGAACCCAGAGACCGGCCAGACCGAGATCGCGGGCATGGGCGAGCTTCACCTGGAAGTGATTGTGGACCGCCTGATGCGCGAGTTCAAGGTGAGCGCGCAGGTGGGCCGCCCGCAGGTGGCCTACCGCGAGACGATCACGCGCCCGGTGACGGCGCGCGGCCTCTTCAAGCGCCAGTCCGGTGGTCGCGGCCAGTATGGCGACTGCGTGGTCGAGTTTAGCCCGGCGGATGCCGGTGCAGGCTTCGTCTTCGAGAACGGCATCGTCGGTGGGACGATCCCGCGCGAGTACATCCCTGCCATCGAGAAGGGGATCGCCGAGGCGCTCCAGGGTGGCGTGATTGCGGGCTACCCGATGGTGGATGTCAAGGCGCGCGTGATTGACGGTTCCTACCACGATGTGGACTCGTCCGAGATGGCCTTCAAGATCGCTGGCTCGCTGGCGCTCAAGGAGGCGGTGCCGAAAGCCGGGCCGGTCATCATGGAGCCCATGATGAAGGTCGAGGTGGTGGTGCCGGACGAGTACACCGGCGCGGTCGTTGGGGACTTGTCCTCGCGGCGCGGGCAGATCGAGGGGATGGAGCCCCGTGGCGATGGGGGAACGACGGTGCGCAGCTTTGTGCCGCTGAGCGAGATGTTTGGCTACGCGACCGACCTGCGCTCCTCCACCAGCGGGCGTGGCGTCTTCTCGATGGAGTTCGCTCGCTACGAGCAGCTTCCGAAGAGCCTGGCAGATGAAGTAATCGCCGGTAAGCGCAAGTAATTAAGGGCAAGACGGTGAGGGGTGTGAGCCCCTCACCGACCCCTGCAACATTTCAGGAGAACGCTATCATGGCAAAAGAAAAATTCGTACGAAACAAGCCGCACGTGAACATCGGGACGATTGGGCACGTGGACCATGGCAAGACGACGCTGACGGCGGCGATCACCAAGACGCTGTCGCTGAAGGGCTGGGCGGACTTCTCGGCCTTCGACCAGATCGACAACGCGCCGGAAGAGCGCGCGCGCGGCATCACGATCGCCATCTCGCACGTCGAGTACCAGACCGAGAACCGCCACTACGCGCACGTCGACTGCCCCGGCCACGCCGACTACATCAAGAACATGATCACCGGTGCGGCGCAGATGGACGGCGCGATCCTCGTCGTCTCCGCCCCCGATGGCCCCATGCCCCAGACCCGCGAGCACGTCCTGCTCGCCCGTCAGGTCGAAGTGCCCGCCATCGTCGTCTTCCTCAACAAGGTCGACATGATGGACGACGAGGAACTGCTCGAACTGGTCGA
Source organism: uncultured Chloroflexia bacterium (assembly GCA_963845765.1). GTDB lineage: Bacteria > Chloroflexota > Anaerolineae > Ardenticatenales > Ardenticatenaceae > CAWJTI01. Next base: position 741,002 of record CAWJTI010000015.1, on the reverse strand, counting down.
GTTGGAGCTGTCCGAGCTGCTCGAAAGCTACGACTTCCCGGCGGATACCCCCATCGTGCGCGGCTCGGCGCTCAAGGCGCTGGAGTCCGGCAGCAAGGACCCCGCTGCCAGCGAGTACGAGCCGATCTGGAACCTCATGCAGGCGGTGGACGATTACATCCCCACCCCCGAGCGCGAGACCGAGAAGCCCTTCCTCATGCCGGTCGAGGATGTTTTCTCGATCAAGGGGCGCGGCACCGTCGTGACCGGCCGTATCGAGCGCGGCACCGTCAAGGTGGGCGAGACGGTCGAGATCGTCGGGCTCAAGACGACGCAGAGCACGATTGTGACCGGCGTGGAAATGTTCCACAAGATGCTCGATCAGGGGCAGGCGGGCGACAACGTCGGCATCCTGCTGCGCGGCATCGGGCGCGAGGATGTGGAGCGCGGCCAGGTGCTGGCCAAGCCGGGCAGCATCACCCCGCACACCAACTTCAACGCCGAGGTCTACGTGCTCAAGAAGGAAGAGGGCGGGCGACACACCCCCTTCTTCAACGGCTACCGCCCGCAGTTCTACATGCGCACGATGGACGTCACCGGCTCGATCCAGCTGCCCGAAGGGGTCGAGATGGTCATGCCCGGCGACAACATTAGCGTCGTCGTCGAGCTGATCGTGCCGGTCGCCATGGACGAGGGCTCCCGCTTCGCCATCCGCGAGGGTGGCCGCACCGTCGGCGCGGGCGTCATCACCAAGATTCTTAAGTAAACGGCTCGTTATGGGTTACAGGTTGCAGGTTGAACGATGTAGTTCCACGGTCGGTACCATGACTGACCTTCAACCTGTAACCTTCTAACCCGTAACCCACTGAGGAGAACATGGCAAGACAAAAGATTCGGATCAGGCTTAAGGCTTACGATCATCGCCTGCTCGATCAGTCCGCTCAGCAGATCGTTGAGACGGCGGAGCGCAGCGGAGCACGGGTAATTGGCCCGGTTCCCCTGCCGACGCGCATTGAAAAGTTTACGGTAATGCGCTCGCCCTTCATTGACAAGGATTCGCGCGAACAACTTGAGATTCGCACGCACAAGCGGCTGATTGACGTGGTTGATCCCGACAGCAAGACCATTGATAGCCTGATGAAGCTGACGCTTCCCGCGGGCGTGGACATCGAGATTAAGCTTTAAGGGTAAGGTTAAGGCGAAGGCGACGGTAAGGGTTAAGGCGGGGCAAATTATACAGTGTGGGGTTCTTACCACACTCGCTCGCCCTTAATTTCGAGCCTCACCTCATTCACCCCCTACCTTAACCTCCACCTCCAGATGGGACGAGGGACCATGAAAGGTATTCTAGGAAAAAAAGTGGGCATGACCCAGATCTACGATCAAAACGGGGAAAGCGTTCCCGTGACCGTGATCGAGGCGGGTCCCTGCTTTGTAACACAAGTCAAGACGAAAGAGCGCGACGGATACGACGCCGTCCAGCTCGGATATGATGAGGTGAAGCCGCACCGCGTCACCCAGCCGGAGCGCGGCCACCTGCAAAAAGCAGGGGCCCCGGTCCTGCGCTATCTCCGGGAGTTTGATCTGGAGATGGGCGAGGCGGTAGAGCTCGGCCAGCGCCTGGACGCCTCGGTTTTCGAGGTGGGCGATGTGGTGGACGTGACGGGAACCAGCAAGGGCAAGGGCTTCCAGGGCGCTATCAAGCGCCACAACTTTTCGCGCCAGCGCAAGACGCACGGTCAGTCGGACCGCGAGCGCGCACCGGGTTCCCTGGGCGCGGGTACGACCCCGGGCCGCACCTTCAAGGGGAAAAAGATGGGCGGGCGCATGGGCACTGACCGTGTGACCGTGCAGAACCTGAAGGTGGTGTTGGTGGACCACGAGCGCAACATGCTTGCGATCAAGGGCGCGGTTCCTGGTGCGAAGAACGGCTTGGTGATGATTCGCCAGGCTGTGAAGGCACGCTAGGAGGAATGCAATGAAAGTAACAGTTTACAACATGCAGGGCGAGCAGGTCGGCGAGACCGATCTGCTGGAAAGTATTTTCGAGATCGAGCCGCACCGCGCGGTGATGCACCAAGCGCTGGTTCGCCAAATGGCGAACGCGCGCCAGGGCACGCACAGCACCAAGACGCGTTCTGAGGTGAAGCGCTCGGGCAGCAAGATTTGGCGACAAAAGGGCACAGGCCGCGCCCGACAGGGCTCGCGCCGCGCGCCGCACTGGGTCGGTGGTGGTATCGCCTTCGGGCCGAAGCCGCGTGACTACAGCAAAGAGATGCCGAAGAAGATGCGCCGTCTGGCGATCCGCTCGGCGCTCGCGGCCAAGGCGCAGGCGGGGCAACTCGTCCTGGTGGACGACATGGCCTTTGACGCGCCCAAGACCAAGGTGGCCCTTAACGTGCTGAACAGCCTCGGCATCGTCAAGAGTGCGGTGATCCTGACCGGCGCGGTGGAGAACGACGACAATGTAAAGCGCTCGTTCAACAACCTGCCGCAGGTGAAGACCCTGCACTGGCAATATTTGAATGTGCGGGACCTGCTCGGCCACGAGCATCTGGTGATGCCGGTGGCGGCGCTCCGTCGCATCGAAGCACTGTGGGGCTAAGGAGAAATCATGAATCTTTATGAAGTGATTAAGCGCCCCATCGTGACCGAAAAGGCGATGGACCAGTCGGAGTGGGAAAACCAGTACACCTTTGAGGTGGCACTGCTCGCCAACAAGCCCCAGATCAAAGACGCGGTAGAAAAGCTCTTCGACGTTGAGGTGCTGGACGTCAAGACGATGATCATCAAGGGCAAGAAGCGCCGCTGGGGCCGTAACTTTTACCAGAGCAAGAATTGGAAGAAAGCCGTCGTGACCTTGGCTGAGGGCGACAGCATTACCTTCTTCGAGGGCGTGTAAGCAGGGGGCAAGGAGCAGGGGCCAGGGCGCAACCGCTCGGCTGCTGACTCGTTGCTCGCTCTTATCTGAAAGAGGAGTTTGAAGATGGCAATCAAGATTTACAAGCCCACGTCGCCCGGGCGGCGAGGCATGACGTCGAATGCCTTCGAGGAAATCACGAAGACGAAGCCGGAAAAGTCGTTGACGGTTCCTCTGAAGAAGCACGCAGGGCGCAACAACCAGGGTCGCATCACCGTGCGGCACCAGGGCGGCGGCCACAAGCGAAAGTACCGCATTATTGACTGGCAGCGCATCAAGGACGGGGTGCCGGGCCGTGTGGAGAGCATCCAGTACGACCCGAACCGCTCCGCGAACATCGCGCTGATCGTGTACGCCGACGGCGAGAAGCGCTACATCATCGCGCCGAACCGCCTTCAGGTGGGGCAGCGCATCATGAGCGGGCCGGAGGCCGAGATCGAGATCGGCAACGCGCTCGCCCTGCGCGACATCCCGGTTGGTACCACCGTTCACAACGTGGAGCTGGAGCCGGGCAAGGGCGCGCAGATGGTGCGCTCCGCGGGCACCAGCGCGCAGCTGATCGCGAAGGAAGGGCAGTATGCCACCCTGCGCCTGCCGAGTGCTGAGGTGCGGCGCGTGCACGTGCTTTGCCGCGCGACGATTGGCCAGGTTGGCAACGTGGACCATCAGAATATCAAGGTGGGCAAGGCCGGGCGGAAGCGCCACATGGGCAAGCGCCCGTCGGTGCGTGGCTCGGTGATGAACCCCAACGATCACCCGCACGGTGGTGGCGAGGGCAAGGCCCCGATCGGCCTGTCCAGCCCGAAGACCCCATGGGGCAAGCCGACCATGGGCAAGAAGACGCGCACGAATAAAAAGTCGGACAAGCTGATTGTGCGTCGCCGCACGGCGAAGCGCCGCCGCCGCTAGAAGAGAAGGAGCAGAACAATGGCACGTTCCCTCAAGAAGGGTCCTTTCATTGAGCCGAGATTGTTGGAGAAGGTCGAGAAGTTGAACCAGGGCAGCCGCCGCCAGGTGATCAAGACCTGGAGCCGCGCCTCGACCGTCTTCCCGCAGATGGTGGGTCACACCATTGCCGTGCACAACGGCCGCCAGCATGTGCCGGTGTACATCACCGAGAACATGGTGGGCCACAAACTGGGCGAATTCGCGCCGACCCGTACCTTTCGAGGTCACGAGGGCGGCAAGAAGACGAAGGCACGACGGTAAGCGGATTTTTGATTGCAGATTGCAGATTTTCGATTTGTGTTGACCCGAACGAGTCCCACCAAATCGAAAATCAAAAATCAAAAATCAAAAATCGAACGAGGAGTATCGATGGAAACAACAGAAGTGCGGGCCGTTGCGAAATACATTCGCATGTCGCCCCAAAAGGTACGTCGTGTGATTGATGTGGTGCGCGGCATGGACGTGAACCGCGCGCTGGCGCAGCTCCGCTTTATGCCGCAGCGCGCCGCCGACCCGGTCAGCAAGGCGATCCAGAGCGCCGCCGCCAACGCCGAGGAAAACCTTGGCCTGAGCCGCGACGACCTGTACATCGCCACGATCACGGCGGACGAGGCACCGACGCGCCGCTGGCGGCGCTTTGGGGCGCGCGGTCGCTTCAAGCCGATCGAGCGCCGCAGCAGCCACATCACAGTGGTTCTGAAAGAGCGCAACCTGTAGCCATTTCGGATTTCGATTCTCGATTCTCGATTGGAGGGGACGCAGGCAGCCCCACCGACTGTCGAAGTATCGGGTACCCTCTGGGTGAATCGAAAATCTGAAAATCGAAAAAGGAGAAAGACCTTGGGACGAAAAGTACATCCTTACGGCTTCCGATTGGGTATCATCAAAGATTGGAAGGCCAAGTGGTATGCAGAGGGCGAGCGCTACGCGGACCTGCTGCAAGAGGACCTTGCGATCCGCGATTACATTCGTAACAAGATGGGCCGCGCCGGGATCAGCGATATCCAGATCGAGCGCTTCCCGAAGCAGGTGGCCCTGACGATCCACACGGCCAAGCCGGGGATCATCATCGGTCGCAAGGGGGCCAACGTCAAAGAGCTTCGTGAGGAGCTTGAGAAGCTGACCGACAAGAAGATCAAGATTGACATTCAGGAAGTCGAGATCCCCGACATTGATGCCGCGTTGATCGCGGAAAGCATCGCCCAGCAGATGGAGCGCCGCGTGAGCCATCGCCGCGCGATGAAGCAGGCGATCCAGCGCGCGATGCGCGCGGGCGCGAAGGGGGTGCGCATCTCGGTGGGTGGCCGACTGGGCGGCGGCGACATGGCTCGCCGCGAGGACGCTCAGGAGGGGCAGGTGCCCCGCCACACGCTGCGCGCCGATATTGACTACGCCACGGCGCAGGCTATAACCACCTACTCCACCATTGGGGTAAAGGTCTGGGTCTACAAGGGCGAAGTGCTCGACGTCGATACAGCGATGTAGCTTTCAGATGCCAGAGAACAGACAGCGGAAACCGACGCCTGCGTGCTGTCGGGTGGCTGCGGCCTGGGCTCTGCGCTCTGGATCGAAAGGATAGTTGAACAATGTTGATGCCAAAGCGGATGAAATACCGCAAGCAGTTTCGCGGTCGAATGAAGGGCCCAGCCACGCGGGGCAATACGATCGCCTTTGGCGAGTACGGGTTGCAGGCGCTTGAGCCTGCCTGGATCACGAGCCGCCAGATCGAGGCCGCGCGCCGCGCGGTGCAGCGCTATGTGCGCCGTACCGGCAAGCTCTGGATTCGCATCTTCCCGGACAAGCCGGTGACGGCGCGCGCCGCAGAGACCCGCATGGGTTCCGGCAAGGGCGCGGTGGACCACTACGTCTCGGTCGTCAAGCCGGGGCGGGTCCTCTTCGAGATTGCGGGCGTGTCGGAAGATCAGGCCAAGGAAGCGTTTCGCCTGGCCGGTCACAAGCTACCGATCCGAACCCAGATTGTGAGCCGCGCGGCGCTGGACATCGGCGGCGAGGAGTAAGGAGAAGGAGCCATGCGAGCGGAAGAAATTCGAGAGTTCAATGACGACGAGATTCAACAGCGGCTCGACGAGAAGTACGAGGAGCTGTGGGGTCTGCGATTTAAGCACGCCACCAAGCAACTCGTGGACACGAACCAGATCAAAGAGGTGCGCCGCGACATTGCGCGCCTGAAGACGGTTCAGCGCGAGCGGCAAATTTGGGCGGAGTACGAAGCCGCCCAGCAGGAGCAGTAAGCCATGCGCGAACAACGTAAGCAACTCGAAGGGATTGTCGTTAGCGACAAGATGGACAAGACCGTCGTGGTGCGTGTGGAGCGTGTGTCGAGGCACCCCCTTTACGGCAAGGTGATTCGGACGCACAAGAAGTACCACGTTCACGACGAGCAGAACGAGGCGCTTGAGGGCGACCGCGTGCGTATTCTTGAGTCGAAGCCTTTCAGCAAGACGAAGAGTTGGGTGTTGCTGGAAATTCTGGAACGTCCGGAAAGAGTGTAAGCCATGATTCAACAAGAAACTCGTTTGAAGGTGGCCGACAACACCGGTGCGCGCGAGCTGCTGACCATCAAGGTGCTGGGCGGTTCGAAGCGCAAGTACGCCGGGCTGGGCGACATCATCGTCGCCTCCGTCAAATCGGCGCAGCCGGGCGGTAGCGTGAAGAAGGGCGATGTCGTGCGTGCGGTAATCGTGCGCACGCGCAAGGAGCACGGGCGGCCGGATGGCAGCTACATTCGCTTCGATGAGAATGCAGCGGTGATCCTGGACAACAACAACAACCCGAGGGGAACCCGCATCTTTGGCCCCGTGGCGCGCGAGCTGCGCGAGCTGGGCCACATGAAGATTGTTTCTCTCTCGCCCGAAGTGCTCTAACGAGGCAGGTTGAGGGAATGCGGATTGTGGGGAAAGTTATGGTAAAATACACCGTTGCATTCCGCATTCGATCCTCTACGATCTAAGGGTGTGGGGCTGCGCCGCTAGGGGTGTAGGCGGGGCCTACCGTTTGCGGTATGGCTGAGCTCGCTGTGCGAGCTCCCCGACAGGCTGTGTGCACCCGGGCAGTGGACGACCACACGCTGGTGACGCGAACAGAGTAAGGTGAGAAGGATGAATATCAAAAAGGGCGATACGGTAGAGGTCGTCGCGGGCAACCACAAGGGTGCGCGCGGCGAGGTGCAGCGCATCGTTCGCGGCAGGGTCAAATGGGGCCGCGAGCGGGGTGGGCACGACACGAACCGCGACCGCGTGGTGGTGGCGGGGGTTAACCTAATCAAGAAGCACCAGCGACGCACGGGGCAGGTTCAAACCCAGACGGGGATCATCGAGCGCGAGGCACCGCTGCATCACTCCAACGTGATGCTGGTGTGCCCGAAGTGCGACGAGACGACCCGTGTCGGGATTGAGCGCCGCGACGGCAAAAAGTTCCGTGTTTGCAAGGTGTGCAGCGAGACGATCGACCGCTAAGGGAGCCGGTGGCGGGGGCGTGCCTGAGTGATCGGGCAGCACCCGCGCCCCTACCCTGAAACGGGCGGCGAGAAGAGGCAAAGTATGGCACGAATGAAGAGCGATTTTGAGGCGCGCGTGGCACCGGCCCTCATTGAAGAGTTCAATTACAGCAACCCAATGCAGGTGCCAAAACTCCAAAAGATCGTGATCAACATCGGTTTGGGCGAGGCCCTGGCCAATGCGAACGCGATCGAGGCGGCCAGCCGTGATCTGGGCAAGATTACCGGGCAAAAGACGGTGGTGACGCGCGCCAAAAAGAGCGTGGCAAACTTCCGCCTGCGCGAGGGTCAGGCCATCGGGGTGAAGGTGACGCTGCGCGGCGAGCGCATGTGGAGCTTTCTGGATCGTCTGATCAACGTGGCGCTGCCGCGCCAGCGCGATTTCCGTGGTATCTCGCCCGATTCCTTCGACGGGCACGGAAACTACACGCTCGGCCTGAGCGAGCAGTTGATCTTCCCGGAAATTAACTATGATGACATTGACCGCCTCCGTGGTATGGAGATCACGATCGTGACCACGGCGGATACGGACGAGGAAGGCCGTCGGCTGCTGAAGCTGCTCGGCATGCCCTTCCGTGAGCGCGGCGGTCTTCGGTAAGAAGAGGGAGTAGTTTACGATGGCGAAGAAGTCGATGATTGCTCGCGAAAAAAATCGCAAGTACGAGACCCGTGTCCGCAACCGCTGCGAGCGCTGCGGTCGTCCACGCGCCTACATGCGCCGCTTCAAGCTCTGCCGCATCTGCTTCCGTGAGCTTGCCCTCCAGGGCATGATCCCGGGCGTGGTCAAGTCGAGCTGGTAAGGCAGGAGAAAAGAATATGTCAGTTTCGGATCCGATTGCAGACATGTTGACCCGCGTTCGAAACGCGCTCATGGCGCGGCACGCTTATGTGGTGATGCCGTACAGCCGCATTAAAAAAGACATTGCGGACCTGCTGGTGAGCGAGGGGTATGTCGAGCGTGCAGAAAAGATCGAGCCGGAAAACGCGCATGCACAGCTGCGCATTAACCTGAAGTACGACCAGGGACGCGCCCCCGTCATCACCGACCTGAAGCGTGTGAGCAAGCCGGGGCGTCGCATCTACAAGGGCAAGGATGAGATTCCCTGGGTCCTCAGCGGCGTGGGCATTGCGGTCCTCAGCACCTCGCGTGGGGTGGTGACCGACCGTCAGGCGCGCCGTCTGGGCGTCGGTGGGGAAGTTCTCTGCTACGTTTGGTAGTTCACCCGTAGCAGCGTTTTCGCCGCGTGGCCGTGGGATCGCCCGGCAGCGGCGCGCTTAGGAAAAGAGGATTGAAATGTCCCGAATTGGAAAAAACCCAGTGCAGATTGCAAAGGGTGTGGATGTGCAGGTAGAGGGCACGACCGTCACGGTGACGGGGCCGAAAGGCACCCTGACCCGCACCTTCCCGCCGAAGATGGTCAGCATCGCGGTGGAAGATGGCATGGTCGTCGTCACGCGGCCCAGCGAGGAAAAGCCGGTGCGTGCCATGCATGGCACGACCCGCTCGCTGATCGCCAACATGGTGCAGGGGGTGTCGGAGGGCTACCGTCAGCAACTCGACATCGAGGGGACCGGCTACCGTGCGGAGGAGCAGGGCAAGAACCTGTCCCTCAGCATGGGCCTTTCCCACCCAGTCATCATCGAGCCGCCGCAGGATGTGAAGTTTGAGGTGCCCAAGGGCAACAAGCAGATCATCATCACCGGCATCGACAAGGAAGTGGTCGGCGAGATCGCGGCGGTGATTCGCCGTGTGCGCCCGCCCGAGCCGTACAAGGGCAAGGGCATCCGCTACGCGGGCGAGAAGATTCGCCGCAAGGCGGGCAAGGCTGGCAAGGCCAAGTAAAACGACTCAACCCAAGTCCACGTTCAGGCCGTTAGGTGGATATTGGAGATTAGGGATTAGATATTGGGTAGTGGCCTCTTGTGCCGTTCTCAATATCTAATATCCAATCTCTAATAACCCTTTTGGCGGGCGAGCGTGGCGTGTAGGAGATTGAAACAAGATGGCAACTATGAGCAACCGGCAGAAGCGACGCTCGTCGCCCGCTGCCCGGCAGCGACGCCAGGCCCGCGTTCGCCGCAAGGTGTCTGGCACATCGGAGCGACCGCGCCTGAACGTGTTCCGCAGCCTGGACAACATCTACGCGCAGGTCATCGACGACACCGTGGGCCACACGCTGGCTTCTGCCAGCACGCTGGACACGGAGCTTCGCGGTGACGTGGCCGACATGAAAAAAACCGATGCGGCCAAGCGGGTAGGATTGCTGCTGGCCGAGCGCGCCAAGGCCGCTGGGGTCAGCAAGGTAGTTTTTGACCGCGCGGGCTTCAAGTACCACGGTCGCGTGCGTGCCCTGGCCGATGCCGCGCGCGAAGGCGGCTTGGAGTTTTAATCAGTCGCCCACGGCCCGTCGTCAGTGGGCGGGCAGGCTTTGCCTGCTCTGCCCCTCTCGGCTCCCACAGGTTGCGGCCAGGCGAGTGACGACGGTGTGACGACTGAAAGAAAAAGGAACGAACATGGCAAAACGAGAGCGAAAACGCGAACGAGAAGAGCGGCGCGAGCCCCCGGAATTCGAAGAAAAGGTTGTCGCCATTGCCCGTACCGCGAAGGTGGTCAAGGGTGGTCGGCGCTTTGGCTTCCGCGCGGTCGTCGTGATCGGTGACGGCAAGGGCCGTGTGGGCATCGGGACCGGCAAGGCACGCGAGGTGCCGAGCGCGATCCGCAAGGGTGTCGAGCACGCCAAGCGGAACATGATCACGGTGCCGATGCTGGAGCACACGATCCCGCACGTCATTGAGGCCGAGGATGCGGCGGCGCGCGTGCTGCTGAAGCCCGCCTCGCCCGGTACCGGTGTGATTGCGGGCGGTGGGGTGCGTGCGGTGGTCGAGGCGGCGGGGATCCAGAATATTCTCACCAAGTCGCTCGGCAGCAGCAACACGCTGAACGTGGTGCGTGCCTCCTTCAAGGCGCTAAAAAATTTGAAGAGCTTGGAAGCCGAAGCGGTGCGCCGTGGCAAGACGTTGGCCCAGGTCTCGCCGCCTTGGTACAAGGTGGAGGAGCAGACCAATGGCTGATACCTACATCCGTGTCCGCTACGTGAAGAGTAGCATCGGCTACAACCAGAAGCAGAAGGACACTGTCCAGTCGCTCGGCCTGCGCAAGTTAGGCCAGGCGAAAGTTCACAAGGTCAACGATGCCATTCTGGGCATGTGCAAGGCCATCCCGCACCTGGTGGAGTGGGAAGAAGTGGACGCCCCCGAGGTTGCAAGTTAGAAGGTTACGGAGTAGAAGGTTACAGCGTTACAGTGTATGGTCCTCGCTCTTTCAGCGTTGTAGCTGTGTTTAACCTGTAACCTGCAACCCGTAACCCGTAACGCCGACGTGCCCGGAAACCCAGACGTTTTAAGGACAAGAGACATGGCTGACGAAAGCAACAAAATCCAACTGCACGACCTGCGCCCGGCACCGGGCAGCACCAAAAAGCGCAAGCGAGTGGGTCGTGGCAATGGCGGTAAGGGCGGCACCTACGCGGGCCGTGGCCGTAAGGGCCAGGGCGCGCGCTCCGGTGGCGGCAAGGGTCCGTACTTTGAGGGTGGTCAGTTGCCCCTCGTACGCCGCCTGCCCCGTATTCGCGGCTTCACCAATATTTTCCGCATCCCGTTCCGCATCGTCAATGTGGATCGCCTGGAAAGCACCTTCGAGGTGGGCGACGCGATTAACCCGGAAACGCTGCTGGCGCGCGGGTTGATCAAGAAGGGCAAGAACCCCGTCAAGGTCTTGGGCGAGGGCGACCTCACCAAGGGTCTGACGATTTCGGCCCATGCGTTCAGCAAGGGCGCGCGCGAAAAGATCGAGGCGGTAGGCGGTCAGGCGATCGAGTTGGCGTACAACGAGGCGTCGGACGAGAGCGAAGAGTAATCGAGCGATTCACTCGGGAAGCTGTTTCCCTGGGTCTGGTTGAAGGTTGAAGGGTTACGGCTTTGGGGCGTGCTGCGCTACCATTGCCCGGCTTTCAACCTTCAACTTTTCACTTGTACCGACAAGCAAGGAGTCATCATGCTTCAAGCGTTAAGAAGCGCTTTTCGTCTACCTGACCTGCGTGCAAAAATTCTTTTTACACTCGGGATTCTGGTGGTGTACCGCTTCGCTGCGCATATCCCCGTCCCTGGTGTCGATCAGGTGGCCCTGAAAGGCTTCTTCGAGGGCAATACCCTCGGGCAGCTGTACAACCTGCTTTCGGGCGGCGCGTTGGCCAACTTTTCGATCATGGCGATGGGTGTCTACCCGTACATCACCGCTTCGATTATCATCCAGCTGCTGACCCCGCTCATTCCCCAGTTGGACGAACTGTCCAAAGAGGGGGAGCAGGGGCGTAACCGGATCAACCAGTACACCACCTGGCTGAGCGTGCCGCTCGCCTTTCTGACCGGCCTGGGGCAGATCGCCATCATGCAGCAGAGCGGGGTCTTCCCCGATTTCGGCTTCAACCTGGCCTCCATCGCTACCCTGATGGCCCTCACGGCGGGCACCATGTTCGCGGTCTGGCTGGGCGAGTTGATCACGGAGCAGGGCATCGGCAACGGGATCTCGATCATCATTTTCGGTGGTATCCTGTCCAGTGCGCCGACGGCAATCGTGCAGCTGTCGCGACAGCCCGTTCAGTTGTTACTCTTCCTGATCGTCATGGTAATCACCGTCTTCGTGATCGTCATGATCCAGGAAGGGCAGCGCCGCATTCCCGTGCAGTACGGCAAGCAGATTCGCGGCAACAAGCTGTACGGCGGCCAGAGCAGCCACGTGCCGCTGCGCGTCAACGCGTCGGGCATGATCCCGATCATCTTCGCGCAGTCGATCATCATTTTCCCCGGCTTGGTGGCGGGCTACCTGGCGACCGTGAATAACGAAGCCGTCCGCAACGCGGGGGCCTCGGTGCGCGATTGGTTCGGCAGCGGCTCGCCCGTCTACTGGATCTCCTACTTCGTGATGGTGGTGGGCTTCACCTACTTTTACACCGACGTGATCTTCCGCCAGCAGAACCTGCCGGAAACGTTGCGCCGCCAGGGGGGCTTCATCCCCGGCATCCGGCCCGGTCGCCCGACGGAAACCTACCTGAACAGCGTCATGATGCGCATCACCTTTGTCGGCGCGCTTTTCCTGGGGCTGATCGCCGTACTCTCCTGGCTGGTGAGCGTGGCGGTGCGTCCCTTCGGCTTGGTCATTGACCCGTCGAACACCAACTTCATCATTTCTAGCGTGGGTCTGCTCATCGTGGTGGGCGTGGTGCTGGACACGATGAAGCAGCTGGAAGCGCAGCTGACGATGCGCCACTATGAAGGCTTTATCCGCCGCTGATGTTGACGCTTCACCTTAAAGGGCGCTGGTTGCCAGCCCCGCGCGGTTGCCAAACAACCGCCGGGCTGGCAACCGTCGTCCTACAACGATTAGGGGAGTAAGCTGTGACAGAGTCGTCACCACTTTTTATTGTACTGTTCGGGGCGCAGGGGTCCGGCAAAGGTACCCAGGCGCGTTTGATTCAGGATCAATATCGCATCCCGCAGATCGCGACCGGGGATTTGTTCCGCCACAATTTGAAGAACGAGACGGAACTTGGCCTGCTCGCGAAGGGGTACATGGATAAGGGCGAACTGGTGCCGGACAGCGTGACGAACGCAATGGTGCGTGCTCGTCTGAGCCACGCTGATGCGGCGAACGGGGCGGTCTTCGATGGCTTCCCGCGCAACACGGCACAGGCGCAGGCGCTGGATGAGATGCTGGCAGGGATGGGCACGCGGATTTCCCGCGCGCTCTACATCCTGGTCGAGGAGGGGGAGCTAATGCGGCGGCTCACGGGCCGCCGCGTGTGCCGCAACTGCCAGGCCACCTACCACATCGTTTTCAACCCGCCGCAGCAGGATGGACATTGTGATCGCTGCGGGGGCGACCTGTACCAGCGCGCCGATGATCAGGAGGAGGGCACCATTCGCCGCCGCCTGGAGCTTTATTTTAACGAGACGATGCCGGTCATCGAGTGGTACCGCTCGCGCAACCTTCTGATGGAGGTAAACGGCGAGCAGGAAATCGATGAGGTGCGTCAGATGATTTTTAGCTCGTTGAACGGCGCGCCGGTGGGCCAGCGGTAGCTTGTGCTGGGCCAGCAGGGCAACGGCTCCGGTCGTTGCCCGCGCCTGCGTCGTTCCACGTGTGGCAAGCGATAGAGGATCGGATGATCGTATTAAAGTCGGCGCGTGAGATCAAACTCATGCGCGAGGCGGGGCGGGTGGTGGCACAGGCCCACGAGCTGGTGCGCGAGGCGGTGCGCCCCGGGGTTAGCACGCAAGAGTTGGACGATCTGGTCGCGGGCTTCGTTCGCAAAAAAGGTGGCACATCCAGCTTTTTGGGCTATCTCGGCTTCCCCGCCCATACCTGCATTTCCGTCAACGAGCAGTTGGTCCACGGGATTCCAGGGCCGCGCCGCCTGGAAGAGGGGGACATCGTCTCGATCGACATCGGGGTCATCCTCAATGGGTACCATGGCGATTCGGCGTGGAGCTACGCGGTCGGCCCCATCAGCGACGAGTGCAAGCGACTCTTCGAGGTGACGGAGCGCGCGTTGTGGGATGGAATCGAGCAGGCGCGCTCCAGCAACCGACTGGCGGACATCAGCCGCGCGATCCAGAAAACCGTGGAGGACGCGGGCTACCATGTCGTGCGCGAGTATGTGGGCCACGGCTTGGGGCGGCAAATGCATGAGGACCCGCAGCTGCCAAACTATTGGGAGCCCGGCACTAGCATGGGGCCGCGCCTGCGCAACGGGATGACCCTCGCCATCGAGCCGATGGTGCAGGCGGGCACCGAGGAAACCGAGGTGCTGGCGGACAACTGGACGGTCATCAGCGCGGACCATTCCCCGACCGCCCACTTCGAGCATTCCGTCGCCCTGACCCCGGACGGGCCGCTGATTCTGACAGCGCTGTAGCGCGCTCCGTATCACAAAAAGTTGAGTGGTGCAAACTTGACGTTCCAACCTTTTTCGTCTATTATTTATTGTTGAATTCTCGGCCAAAAGCCGAGAATCTCTTGTGTAAGAAGATGGAACGGTGACCGGCAGCAGGCGACAGTCCCGATCAAAGAACAAGGGGCTCGCCCGCGTGCCGGTTATCTTTAGGAGAGAGGGATTACCCAATGAAAGTCCGACCATCTGTGAAGCGAATGTGCGCCAACTGCCGAATCATTCGCCGCCGTGGCCGCGTCTACGTCATCTGCAGCTCTGACCCGAAGCACAAGCAGCGCCAGGGTTAACCCAAGGGATGAAAGATGAGCGATGAGTGATGAATGCACCGCGGCACGATGTCCATTCATCATTCTCCGTTCCTCACCCATCGTTTGGAGAGGCACCAATGCTGGCGCATTGTGTCAGGGCGTCTGGGGTGGAGACCACCACCTCCACAGTGGACGCCATGCTACGCAAAGCGACCGGTACGTGCCCATGCATCCGTCATCGGCGCTCCCCGCACGCTGCCCTTGCGCCGCTTGTCGGGCGAGCAATCGCTGACAACCGATTTCTGATTCAGAAAGGATCGCCTTTATGGCTCGTATCGCAGGTATCGATCTGCCGCGTGAAAAGCGTGTCGAGATCGCACTCACTTACATTTTTGGGATCGGCCGCACGCGCAGCCAGAAGACCCTCGACAAGGCGCAGGTCAGCCCTGACACGCGCGTCAAGGATCTGACGGAAGACGAGGTGGCGCGCCTCCGCGCCGTGATCGAGAACGATTACAAGGTGGAGGGCGACCTTCGCCGCGAAGTGAATATGAATATCAAGCGGCTGCAAGAGATTGGCACCTACCGTGGCCTGCGGCACCGCCGCAACCTGCCGGTCCGCGGCCAGCGCACCCGCACCAATGCCCGCACCCGACGCGGGGCCAAACGAAGACCGTTGCTGGCAAGAAGAAGGCTGGCAAGAAGTAAAGGCGGTTGAGGGCATGCGCGCCCGGCCTGGGTGGTACTTGGCCAGCCCGGTGGCAAGCGGAACCTTCACCCTACAACCTTCGATTTCAAAGGGGAAAAGTTATGGCACGTCAGCCAGCAGCAGCAACACGACGACGTGGCGGACGCCGACGCGAGCGGAAGAATATCCCGCACGGTCAGGTGCACATTTACGCCACGTTCAACAACACGATCGTTACCATCACCGACCAGCAGGGGAACACCCTGTCCTGGGGGTCGGCGGGGCACCGTCCGGCTTCAAGGGCTCGCGCAAGAGCACGCCCTACGCTGCCGGACAGGCCGCGCAGGTAGCGGCGCGCGCCGCGCAGGACCACGGGGTGCGCGAGGTGGATGTCTTTGTGAAGGGCCCCGGCCCGGGCCGCGAGCAGGCGATTCGCTCGCTGATGAGCGCCGGTCTCAAGGTCGCCAGCATCACCGACGTCACGCCGATCCCGCACAACGGGTGCCGCCCGCCGAAGCGACGTCGGGTCTAGGAGAATAAGAAGACACATGGCACGATATACAGATGCAGTTTGCAAGCTGTGCCGCCGCGAGGGAGAGAAGCTCTTCCTCAAGGGCGAGCGCTGCTTTAGCCCCAAGTGCGCCATCGAGCGCCGCCCCTACCCGCCTGGTGCCCACGGCCAGGCAGCGCACTTTCCGCCGCAAGACGAGCGATTTTGGTCTGCAGCTCCGCGAAAAGCAGAAGGCACGCCGCGTCTATGGCGTGCTGGAGCGGCAGTTCCGCCGATACTTCCATGACGCGCAGCGCGCCCCGGGCCTGACCGGTGAGAACCTGCTCCAGACCCTGGAGCGTCGCCTGGACAACGTGGTCTACCGCCTCGGCTTTGCCGATTCGCGTGCCCAGGCCCGCCAGATGGTCAACCACGGCCACATCACGGTCAACGGCCGCAAGCTCGACATTCCGAGCGCGCAGGTGAGCGAGGGCGACGTGATCTCGGTTCGCGAGTCGAGCCGCGCCACCACCTACTTCAAGGATCTGGCCGAGACCATCGGGCACCGTCCCTCCCATCCTGGCTGTCGCTCAACACGGGCGCGCTTTCGGGCCGCGTCGTCGCGGTGCCGAATCGCACCGAGATTGACACCACCGTCAACGAGACCCTAATCGTTGAGTACTACTCACGCTAACGGATAGTCTTCAGGCGTCCGTCCAACGTCCAAAGTCTTTCGATAGTGACCCAGGACTTTGGACTTTGGACGTTGGACTTTATAGGAGGGACTTTTGGAACTGGTTTACCCGCGAATAGAACGAGACGTGGTGACCAAGATTTTTGGTCGCTTCAACATCAGCCCGCTGGAGCGGGGCTATGGGATCACCGTCGGTAACGCGTTGCGCCGCGTGCTCCTGGCGTCCCTCCCTGGCGCGGCGGTCACTTCCATCCGGGTGACGGGCATCCACCACGAGTTTAGCCCGATCCCCGGTGCAAAAGAAGACATGACGCAGTTGATCTTGAACATCAAGCAGCTGCGCCTCAAGAGCTACACGGACGACCCGATTCGCATGCGCCTGAGCGCGCGCGGCGAGGGCACGGTGAGCGCTGCCGACATTCAGGCACCGAGCCAGGTGGAAATCATCAACCCCGAACTGCCGCTGCTCACCCTCGATTCCGAGGACGCCGAGGTCGAGGTCGAGATGACGGTGCAGCGCGGGCGGGGCTATTCCCCCGCCGACGAGCGCGGTCGCCTGCCGATTGACGAGATTCCGGTGGATGCGATCTTCAGCCCGATCCGGCGCGTGCGCTTCGACGTGGAGCGCGAGCGCTTTGACGTGGAGCGCGAGCGCGGCGGGGCCAGCGCCGATTATGATCGGCTGGTGCTGAGCATCTGGACCGATGGCACGATCCGCCCGGACGACGCGCTCAGCCAGGCGTCCGAGGTGCTAGTGCGCCACTTTATCGTCACGGCCAACATGGGCGAGATCGGTGAGGTTCAGGAGCAGGAAGTCGAGGAAGAAGGCATCCCGGATGTGGTGGCGGATCGCCCCATTGACAGAGCTCGGGCTGCAGGTTCGCGCCTATAACTGCCTGAAGCGCGCCGGGATCACGCACCATTGGTGAGGTACTGGAGCGGCTCCAAAAGGGTCGCGACGAGATGCTGGCCATCCGTAACTTTGGCGAGAAGTCGTTGGACGAATTGCTTGAGGCCCTCGAGGCGAAGGGCGTCAGCGGCTATCTGGAAGGTACCGAGTTCGACCCCAGCATCAGCCGGCGGGTACGCCGACGATGTCAATGAGCGCCGATGAGGCCGATGAAGAGGAAGTAACAGCATGAGACACCGAGTAAAGAAGCGCCACCTGGGCCGCGACGCGGCCCACCGCAAGGCGCTTTACCGCAACCTGATGACCGACCTGCTGCGCGAGGAGCGCATCACGACGACCGAGGCGAAGGCCAAGGCTGTCAAGCCGCAGGTGGAGAAGCTGATCACCCGCGCCGTCCAGTCGCTGGATGCCGATTCGGGCTCCCAGGTGGCGGCGCGCCGCGAGGCACTGCGCGCCCTGACCGACAAGGCAGTGATGCACAAGCTCTTCGACGAGCTTGCCAATGACTACGCGGACCGCCCCGGTGGCTACACGCGCATCGTTCGCATCGGCCCGCGCCGTGGCGATGGCGCGAGATGGTCGATCTTGGAACTGGTAGACTAAAAACGGTTGCGGGTGAAGGTTTCACGTTCCACGTTGGCGGGATTGTGCCTTGCGTCACATTGAAATGCCACGCAGGACCCTGCTACTCTGCACCCTGTAACTGCGAACCTGCAACTGGTGATGGCACATTACAAAGCGACGATCGAGTACGACGGCAGCGACTTCCACGGCTTTCAACGGCAAGCGGCCGCGCGGAGCGTGCAGGGAGTGCTGGAAGAGACGCTCGCCCGCCTGCAAGGGGGGGAGCCGATTGCCGTGCGCGGCGCGGGCGGACGGACAGCGGGGTCCATGCCACAGGGCAAGTCGTCGATTTTCATCTGCGATGGCGAAACGATGAGGCGGGGCTGCTTCGCGCGTTGAACGCGATGCTGCCCCCCGATGTGGCACTCCGCTCGCTCTCGCACGCGCCAGAGGGCTTTCACCCTCGGTACGATGCGCTGAGCCGCGCCTACGTCTACACCCTGCTCAACGCCCCGCTGCGCCAGCCGCTGCTGCACCGCACTACCCTCCATGAGCCGCGCCCGCTGGACGCGGCGGCGATGGACGAGGCGCTGCGCTCCCTGCTGGGCGAGCACGACTTTGCCAGCTTCGGGCGCGCCACGACCCCGGGCGAGAGCACCACGCGCACCTTACTCGGGGCGCGGGTCTGGCGCGAGGGCTACCTGGTGCGCGTGGGAGTGGAGGCGAATGGCTTCCTGTACCGCATGGTGCGCAGCATGGTGGGGAGCCTGCTGTGGGTCGGGCGGGGCGAGAAGCCCGCTTCCTGGATGGCGGAACTGCTCCACGCGGCGGATCGGGGCGAGGCGGCTCCGGTCGTTCCGCCGCAGGGCCTCTGCCTGGTAGCGGTACGCTACCCCGATTCGACCGGGCTCGATCGTCCGATTCTGTAGCCAGCGAGCGCCCCGGCGCGATGGAACAGGAGTCGGGCCGCTGCGAGCCGCCTGACGACTGATAAACTGACTACGGGCACCTGACGAAAAAAAAGGAGACGTCACAAACAATGAAAACGTATTCTGCGAAGCCCGCAGATATCGAGCGCCAGTGGTGGGTGGTGGACGCCGAGGGTCAGACCTTGGGCCGCCTTGCCAGCCGCATCGCGCTGGTTCTTCGTGGCAAACACAAGCCGATCTACACCCCGAACATTGATACCGGTGATTACGTGATCGTGATCAACGCCGACAAGATCAACGTGACAGGGGACAAGCTGGATGCGAAGATTTACTATCGGCACTCTGGCTACCCCGGTGGGTTGAAGGAGCGCACGCTGCGCGAGCAGTTGGACAAATTTCCCGCGCGGCCCATCGAGATCGCGGTCAAGGGGATGTTGCCGAAGAACACCCTCGGTCGCCAGATGATCAAGAAGTTGAAGGTGTATGCGGGCCCCGAGCACCCGCACGCCGCCCAGCAGCCCCAGCCGCTGGAATTGGATGTGTAAGGAGAGATCATGACAGATCAACTACAGGATAGCCGCTACTTCTACGCGGTGGGGCGGCGCAAATCGGCGTCGGCGCAGGTGCGCCTGTACCCGGAAGGCACGGGCCGCATCGTCGTCAACAACAAGCCGGTGGACGAGTACTTCTCGCGCGAGATGGATCTGATCACCATCGCGCGCCCGCTGCGCGCCGCTGACCACGAGGGCACCTTCGACATCACCGTGATGGTGCATGGCGGTGGGGTGACCGGTCAGTCGGACGCGGTGGCGCACGGCATCGCCCGCGCGCTGCTCAAGTACGACGAGGAGCTTCGCTCCACGCTGCGCCGTGGCGGGTTCCTGACCCGTGACGCCCGCGTCAAGGAACGCAAGAAGCCCGGCCTCAAGCGCGCCCGCAAGGCCCCGCAGTACACCAAGCGCTAACTCAGTCGCCCATTCCGTCTCAACCCCCATCAGGGCCACTCCCATTGTGGGTGGCCTGTCCGGCGGTTGGCTTTGGGCAGGGCTGGTCAGCGGTTGTCAAACAAAAAAGAAAAGCCCCACCTGCACGTGCAGGCGGGGCTTTTTGTGTTGTGCGACCCACAAGGTTGGCAAAGGGTGCGCTGCAAGCCAGGCTGCGCCGACTACTGGGTGAACTGTGTGGAGGCAGCTACCTCACGGAGCGTGTTGTGGAAGGCGTTGTACTCGGCAGTGTCGTAGTCGGCTTCGGGGGTGCGCGCCTCGAACATCAGGAGCGCGGTACCCTGTTGCAGGAAGTAGCGCGTGATGACGGTCCCGTTGTGGCGGGTGAGTAGCGCCAGCGCCTGCCATTCCCCAACCGTTTGTAGCTCGCGGCTGATCCTGGTTTCGGAAGGATCGACCAGCGGCTGCGGCGTCAACCCATAGCCCTGCAACTCCACCTCATCGGCGTGCTCCAGCGGCAGCTCTGTCCCGTTAAAATTGATGATCAGTCGCTGGTTACGCCCTGACTGTATTACCTCGTTAAACATGAGGTTGAACCCGCCCGCCCCGGCTTCCCTGACCGTCCACTCCGCCGGATACGAGAGGCTGTAACCTACGGACTGTGTAACGTGGCACCAGTCCGGACGGTTGGCAGGTTCGACAACAATGAAGTCTGCCGGGGAAGATGTCTCGCACTTTGCCTCCGGTGGTGCCGCAACGGTGTGGGTTGGCATCGCAGGCTGGGTGGCTGTGGGTTGCGGGCTAGGGAGGATAGCAGTAGCCACAAGCGTTGTCGCCGTCCGACTGGGTATGGCGGGCGCGGTCGGAGTGGATGACACAGGCGAGGGGGTGGCGGTGGTGGTGGGTGGCTCAGTGGACGACGGCTCCGCCGTTGAGGTGAGCGTAGCGTCCCTTGGTGCTCTAGCCAGCTCGGCAGCGGTAGTGGTTGCGGGCGGAGCGGTTGCCACTGTGCTCGCCTGCACTGCGTCCGCCAGAGGTTCAGGGGAGGAGGCACAGCCCACCAGTAGCAGAAGGCACAGTGTTGATGCGAGGATTAAGAGACCTTGTTTCGTGTGCATGCTATCTCCTCCCTAGGAATCACCTTCATGGTAACAGGGCAGCGTCTCACGAGACGCTGCCATACAAGTAACGGGCTCATTAGTGCGTTTTTCGCCAGCGAACCGCATCGACAAGAATTTTTTTACTGAGAGGGTCGGTGTATCCACCTAGATAGGCTGCATCCGTGACCTTGACATATCCGGCAGCACCTGAGTAGAAGTCGTACCGCCCAAGGCTAATCAGAAGTATGTTGCTATTTAAAAGGTCACCTAGACGAATTTTTATATTGGTCATGTGCTGCGCCTAATGATTATAAGGCGATGTGTGAATCCTGATAAGTATACCCGCAGCATAGCACAGCCGTATCCCTTAGATGTGACAATCGTGTGACAGACTTGGCCTAATTGAGGAGCATCTATCCCAATCTTGTCACACCACAGCCGAGCATCCTGTGCTTGAAAGCCTACTTTTGGGGGCCGAATATTTTTGTGAGGAGCCGGTGGTCGTTTAGGTCAGAACCTTTCACTTTTTCTATTCGCTATTTAACAGCGGTAACGTATGTGCTGACCCACCATCTCTTTGCAGACGACGGCGTGGCGCAAGGCGCATCGCTACTTCATCGAAGGCCCAAGAGTAAATTTGGCTGGGAGGGGTTTCAGGCGACCAAGTCTCTTGGCGCTGATCATCCTGGCCAGTTGGTTTATCGCTTAGATACGTCTCGACTGGATGCAGCGTTTCGAGCGCGACCTGCAATGGCTGATCGACTATGAGGCCGACGCGTTGCCCCTCATGTCGGTTGCTACTGTGCGTCCCCTGCTGCGCACCGCGATGCCTTTCCCGCACCTCTTACCTAGGCGGCAACAGAACTGGACACGAGCACCTCGTTAATCGTCTGCGCTCCCGTCAGTGGTGTCTCAAAAAGCAAAAGGCGTTGCTGCTTCCTGCTGCGGTGCCACGAATGTGATACTCCTATCGTTTTCATTCGTGACTCTACACGCCGTAGGACATTAGGAAGACACAAGTGTGGTCAGATCTCTTCCATGATATATCCCGCGCCCGGGATGTTCTTGATTCGCCATGAGGCGTGCTCAGAGGCAAGTTTGCCCCGCAGGCGGGATAGTACTTTGCGCACAGCGCCATGACTGCCAGGATCACCATGACCATACACTTTTTCAATCAAGGCATCGGTACTAAGGAGTTGAGAGCGATGAATGAGAAGCGTGTAGAGCAGACGAAATTCGAGGGGCGTCAACTGATGTGGGGAGTGATCGGCAATTTGTACCGTTTGCCTGTGACGGTCAAGGGACAGTTCGTGGACTTGGAGTGAGGGCAGCCCGATCACCGAGAAGTCACCCCGGTCACGCAGGAGGGCCTGAGCCTGTTCGACCAGCAGAGGAATGTCACAGGGGTGGGAGAACAGTAGGGTTGCTCCGGCCTGCAAAAGTGCCCTTTGCTCTGAGGCTTCAAGGGCATTCACGATCAAAATGAGCGGGCTGTGCGTTACGGCTCGTATCTGGCAAACTGTCGCAAGCAGCTTGTTCTGCGTGATGCGAGCCACGAGTACATCCACAAGCTGCTTCTCTAAAGTGTCTAACATCCTGGTCACGCTTGGCACAGCTACAACACTCAAACCAGCGCGCTCAAAGGCAAAGTTGAGCAAGTCCCGTTCATGCATATCTTCAACCAACAATAAAGCAACCACCTTTCCAACTCCTCTCTCAAAATACGCTCAAAATAACATGTCAATCAATATGGATCGACGCTACGGCCCGTCCCGCTCAGTAGGTCCGGCGCTGAGGCAAGCAGACAGGGGGGAGCCGCTGCGTCAGCAAGGTGCCATCCCTTCGCCCGATGCGAAAAGGGAAAGCTGCTCTATTCTAGCATACCTCACATCCCCACCTAGGCCATAGAAGAGGATCACCACGGCGATGCCCCAGAGTGCTCGTCGCCCCCATCGCGCGCCCGCTGCGCGCCGCTGACCACGAGGGCACCTTCGACATCACCGTGATGGTGCATAGAAAAGCCCCGCCTGCATGTGCGTGCGGGCGGGGCTTTCTTGCGTTTGGAATGGGCTTACGGGCTCTCACGCCTTCTTGAATGCGCCCGCCAGCTCAACCCCCGTGGCGAGCACGCTGACGATGGCGATCATCCCCGCGGGCATGATCTTGCCGCTTTTTTCCCAGCGCCAGCCCATCACGCCCGTTAATATCGTGGCGATCAGTGCGCCGAGCCCCATCCCCAGGCGCGGCTTGCGCGTGCCCAGTGCGGCGAAGAGCAGGGTCAGCACGCCGCTCCCCGCACCTGCGTAGAGCGACTCTTTGCTGCCCTCCTGGTAGCCCTTGAGCCCCCCAAAAATCAGTAGCAACCCGTATAGGGGTAAAAACACTTGTGCAATCTTTCGCATGAGCAGGTTCCTTTGTAATTCTTGATAGATGAAGAACGGATGACGGACAACGGACTACCGAGGACAGGGTGCTGACTGAGTTCCCCGCAATGTCCTGGCTTTGCCGTTAATCTCCAATACCCCATACGGGGCACTTTGTCTCTACTCTCTACTCTCCTCTACACACCCCGCCCCCCAAAGCCGTACAGGATGAGCACCACGGCGACCCCCCACAGCGCGATGGTCGCAATCATCGGGCGATCCTTGAGGAGCATCTCGTCCGGCGGGGCGTCTTTGCCGCTGTGGACCAGGTACAGGTAGCGGAAGATGCCGTAGATCACAAAGGGGATCGTGAGCATCATCGTGTGGTTCGCGGGCAGGTTCGGGGCGGTGAAGGTGTAGATTGAGTAGGCGATGACGGTGCTCGCCGTCACCACGCTGAGCATCTCTTCGAGCATCGGCGCGGTGTACTCGGTCAGCACCTTGCGGAACGCGCCGCGCCCCTCTTCCAGCAGCAGCAACTCGTGACGCCGCTTGGAAATCCCCAAAAAGAGCGAGAGGAGCACCGTGAGCAGGTAAAGCCAAGGGGAGATCGCCACGCTGATAGCGACCGCGCCGCCCACCGCGCGCAGCACAAAGCCCGCCGCTATGGAAAAGACGTCGAGGATTACCTTGCTCTTGAGCACAAGGTTGTACAACGCGTTGTTCACGATGTACAGCAGCACCGTCACCCCAAAGAGCGGGTGGAGCGCAAAGGCGCTGAACAGGCTGAACAGCAGGAAGAAGAGCAGGGCTGCCTTGGCGGTGCCAATCGGGAGGCGGCCCGAGGGCAGCGGGCGGCTTTGCTTGGTGGGGTGCGCCCTATCTTTTTCGATGTCCTGCAAATCATTCAGAATATACGCGGTGCTGGAAATCAAGCAGAAGATGAAGAAGGCGGCGAGCGCTTTCATAATCGCGTGGGGGTCCAGCCCCAGCCCGGCATCGGAAAAAATCAGGCCGCCAAACACTATAAGGTTTTTCACCCACTGCTTGGGGCGCATCGTTTCCAGCAATGCTTTCGATTGCTCCCATAGCAGCACGGCGCTATTGTTGGCTTCTTGATGCATAGCTCCCTCAACCCTAAATTTGCGCGCAAGTGTAGCAGAAAACCAACGAAACCCGAATGGCAAAGAAAGAACGACTCGATGTGGCGATGGTCGAACGCGGCCTGGCGGAAAGCCGCGCCCGCGCGCAGGTGCTCATCATGGCGGGCGAGGTGCGCGTGGGGGGCGAGCTGGCGCGCAAGGCGAGCCAGAAGGTGGAGCCTACCCACCAGATCGAGGTGGCGACCCCGCTGCCCTACGTCAGCCGCGGCGGGGTGAAGCTGGCCGGGGCGCTCGACGATTTCGCCTACGAGCCGCGTGGCAAGGTGTGCGCCGATGTGGGCGCGAGCACCGGCGGCTTCACCGACGCGCTGCTCCAGCGCGGCGCGGCCAAGGTTTACGCCATCGACGTGGGCTACGGGCAGATCGCGTGGAAGCTGCGCCAGGACCCGCGCGTGGTAGTCATGGAGCGCACCAACGCGCGCCTGCTTGATACGGTGGGGGAGCCGGTGGCCCTCGCGGTGATGGACGCCTCGTTTATCTCCATCGAATTGATCTTGCCCGCCATCGCGGGGTGGCTGCGCGCGGGCGGCGACGTGATTACCCTGGTCAAGCCGCAGTTCGAGGCGGGGCGCGAGGAGGTGGGGCGGGGCGGCGTGGTGCGCGACGCGCGCGTCCACGCCAGCGTGTTGGAAGGAATTGTCGGCTACGCGCGCGCCAACGGCTGGACGGTGCGCGACGTGACGGTTAGCCCAATCACCGGCCCGGCGGGCAACAAGGAATTTTTCCTCTGGCTCACCCTGGGTGCGGGCGAGCCCTGCGATGTGGAGCAGGCCATCGCGCGGGCACTGGCGCGCGCCCAAACCTTGTGACCGCTGCGCCGCGCCTGCCCCTTACCCGCTTTGCGGGACCCTAATGCTAGACGCTCTGCGCGGGCCGGAGGCCCGCGGCCCGAGGGGGTTCTAGGCTGCCGCCTGCCGCCTTACCCGCTTTGCGGGAACCGCACTGCCGCCTGCTGCCGTTCGCCGCCTGCCGAAGTTGGTTATTGCGCGCTCTCCTGATAAGATGTCGTCCTCCCCTGTCCACCTGTGATCTGAAAATAGGAAAGCGTAGCGTGTTATGCCAGAGATTTACGTAGGCATCGCCCTGGCGGATGCGAACCGAGCGGACATTCCCGACGGGCTGCGGGTGCCGGAAAGCCTGCCGGAGTATGTGGAGTATGTCTGCGATGTGCTGGAGGTGGGACAAGCCTTTTTTGAGTTGCAGCCCTCGCAGCACTTTGTTCAGCCTGCGCGCTACCCGGACCATTTCCGCCTCAACCGCGACAACGGCTGGCTGAACGCTGTCGAGTTCAACGCGGCGGTGCGTGACCTGATCGACTCGCGCGCCCACCGCTTGGGGGTGCACCAGCCACTGTTGGGCGACATGCTGTCCAGCAACTTTTTTGGCAAGTATAGCGCGCTGGAAGAGGTGCGCCACGCGATGGACTTTGCGAGCGGCATCGGCGCGGAGTACTTTGTGTTTCACCTGGCGCAGGTGGACAAGTGGGATTGGGAGCGGGACGATCAGATCGAGAAGGGAATCAAAATCTTCAAGGAGCTGGCAACCTACTACCGCTCGCACAGCTACCACTTCATCCCCTGCATCGAGCTGCTGGAATACCCCAAATTCCCCGCTACCGGCGGCGAGCTCTCCCAGGTGGTCAATGAGTGTCAAAAGCTGCTCGCCGAGACGCGCGTCGCGCTGAACGTCAGCCACCTGTGGCGCTCGCGCAACCTGATGATCGAGACCGGTCACTGGTCCGACCCGACAGTTAGCTTCACGCAGCACCTGGAATTCACCCTGGCGCAGTGCTGGAGCGACATCCATGTCTATCAGCTTGGCGGCTGCTGGGAGTCGGAGACGCACGCGGTGCCGGGGCTGCACCCGCAGCAAAATCCCCATCAGCACCCGATGAAGCTCCGCGAGAGCGCGGGCATCTATCACGAATCGGGCGAGATCGACCTGAACCGCACCCTCGACCTGCTGCTGGAATACACGATTGACCGTGGGCGCGACCTGAATCTGGTGCTGGAAATTCACGACCGCGATATCGGCCAGATCGCCGAGGCCGCGCGCCAGATTCGCAACGATCTGCTGGAACGACGCGAGGCACCGCGCCCGTTGCCGCTGTAGCGGCGGGAAAAGTTGGCGGTACGGGGCGCGCGGGACCTCCTCCCCCACAAAATAGTTCTTCTGTATGGCTTGTCGCTGCCATGGGGGCTGTGTTATACTTCTGGGCATCTTGCAGACCTCGTCAACGCAGGTGAGGGGTATATGGTACGTGTCACAATCGACAGCATTCGAGTAAGCTTGATCTCGCCGCAACGCATCGTTGTGCTGCGTGAGGAAGATGGGGATCGTCATGTGCCAATTTGGGTGGGCCCCTTTGAAGCGGAAGCCTTAACGCTTAGCCTGCGCGGGGCAAACGTGCCGCGCCCCCTCACGCATGATCTCATCAAAAATGTGCTGGAGGCCCTGGACGCGTCCGTCTCTCACATCGTCATCACCGCCCTGCGCGATGAGATCTTTTACGCCACCATCATCCTGGATCGTGACGGCGAGGTGATCGAGGTGGACGCCCGCCCCAGCGACGCCATCAACCTGGCGGTTCGCACCAATTCAGCCATCTTTGTGGCGGAAGAGGTGCTGCGCGAGGCAGGGGTCGTGCCCGAGGCGGGGCTTGAGGAAACGTCGGCGGACGAAGAAGACAGCCTGGAAGTCTTCGCCGATTTCCTCGAAAGCCTTGATCTGGACGACCTGGGCGATGAGTAGCCGCTGAGCGCCTGACCCTGCCCTCGCTGCTTCTTCTGTTTATCCTGCTCCCTTTCCCTACCACCCCGGAGCGCGGTTTGTAGGCGGTCGTATCCTGGCCCTACACCCTGACCGCGCTTTTTTGCAACAAGACGATAGCGCTTCAACCAACACGCCTACCCTTCACGCTCCCGGCGTGTCGTTCTAACCTGCTTTTGCACGGAGAACCTGCTGCTCATGACTTCTCCTCTTTCCCGTCCGCCGCTGCACAACATTGACGCCGAAGAAGCGATGCTGGGCTCGATGCTGCTCGATCCCGAGGCGATCCTGCGCGTGCGCCCTTTTGTGCCGCCAGACAGTTTGTACCGCGAAAAAAATCGCTGGATTTATGAAGCGCTCTTGTCCCTCCAGGAGCGCAAGGAAGCCATCGACCCGGTGACGGTGGTGGACGAATTGGAGCGCAACGGGAAGCTGGGCGATGTCGGCGGGCCAGCCGCCATCTCCGAGATCATGCTGCGCGTGCCCACCGCGATCCACGTCGAGCATTACGCGCGCATCGTGGAGCGGAACGCGGTGCTGCGGCGGCTGGTAAGCGCGGCGGAAAAGATAGCGCGCCTTGCCTACGACGAGACGGAAAAAGAGGTGGCCGAGATCATCGAGCGGGCAGAGCGCGAGCTGTTCGCGGTCAGCCAGCACCGCCTTTCCGGCGCGATGGTCCCGATCAAGGATATTTTGGGCGATTTTTACGAGCAGGTGGAGGCGCTCTTTTTGGAGCGGCACCCGGTCGGGCTGCAAACCGGCTTCACCGACCTGGACCGCCTCCTCGGTGGCTTCCAGGCGGGCGACCTGGTGATTTTGGCAGCGCGGCCCAGCGTCGGGAAGACCGCCCTGGCGCTCTCGCTGATCGAGTCAGCCGCCGTGAAGTACGGCGCGCGCGTCGCCTACTTCTCGCTGGAAATGGGGGTCGAGCAGATCGCGCAGCGTTTGATCTCCTCCCAAACCGGCATCGACGCGCAGCGCCTGCGCGTGGGGCCGGTCTACGAGGAAGATTTGGAGCGCGTTGGCTTTGCGGTGGACGTGCTCGGCAAGACCAAGATTTTCGTGGACGAGACCCCCGCCATCTCGCCGCTGGAGGTTCGCACCAAGGTGCGGCGCGTGGCGAGCGAGTACGGGCTGGACCTGGTGGTGGTGGACTACCTGCAACTCATGTCCAGCGGGCGCAACTCCGAAAACCGTGTGCAGGAGGTCTCCTACATCTCGCGCATGATGAAGGAACTCGCGCGCGAGTTGAAGGTGCCGGTGATCGCCCTCTCCCAGCTATCCCGTGGGGTGGAAAGCCGCCAGGACAAGCGCCCGATGCTCAGCGACCTGAGGGAGAGTGGCTGTCTGGCAGGCGACACGTTGGTCACGATGGCCGATAGCGGCGCGCGCGTGCCGATCCGCCAGTTGGTGGGGCAGGAAGGCTTCGCGGTGTGGGCGCTAAACGAAGAAAGTCGCCAGATTGAACGTGCCATCGTGTCGCGCGCCTTCTCGACGGGGGTCAAGGCGGTGTGTCGTCTGCAAACCCAGCTGGGCCGCGAGATTCGCGCGACCGGCAACCACAAGTTTCTCACCATTGATGGCTGGAAGCGCCTGGATGAGATCGCGGTGGGGGAGCACATCGCGCTGCCTCGCCAGAACCACGCCGAATTGCGCGACCGAAGTATGTCGTATCAAGCTGCCGCAACCTTCAAACAAAACGTGAGCCGTGAGCGGGCGCTGCGGGTTGCTACCATTGTGGGGTCGGACGAGTTGGAGCGGCTCGCGCGGAGCGATGTGTACTGGGATACGGTTGCGGCGATTGAGCCCGATGGGGTCGAAGAGGTCTTTGACCTGACCGTTCCGGGGCCGCACAACTTTGTGGCGAACGAGATCATCGTTCACAACAGTATCGAGCAGGACGCAGACGTGGTGATGTTCATCTACCGCGACGAGGTGTACAACAAATCCACTGATCGTCCGAACATCGCCGAGATCATCGTTGCCAAGCACCGCAACGGCCCCACCGGCTCGATTGACCTGCGCTTCACCCGGGAAAATGCCAAGTTTTCCAACCTGGAAACCTTCTACGCCGACGAGGACGAGTACGGGCCGCCCCCCAACGCGCTGGATACCACGCTCGATGACATCATCTTTTAGAAGGCAAAAGGCAAAGGGCAAAAGGCAAAAGGCAAAAATGGACCCGCTTTCTGGCGCGTGCCCCCTGGCCGTCCAATATCTACTACCTACTATCCAGTATCCCTGTCGATGAAGGGGTTCACGGGCTTTCCTGCCGGGCCGGTGCGCTTCACCGCTGTGCCCGATCTGTTCTGGGCGGAGTTGCTGCCGCAGATCGACGATCTGGCCGAGCTGAAGGTGACGATGCACTGCATCTGGCGGCTGTACCGCAAAAGCGGCCACCTGCGCTACCTCAGCCTGATCGAACTGTTGCAGGATGACGTGCTGCTGGAAGGGCTGCGCGCGCCGGGCATGCCGACCCCGCGCGTGTTGGAAGACGCCCTGGCGCGAGCCGTGGTGCGCGGCTCGCTGCTGCGCGTGGACGTGAGCCTCGGCGCGCAGGACGAGGCGTGGTTTTTCGTGAACACCGCGCGCGCGCGCCACCTCGTGGAGCAGATCCGCAGCGGCACCCTGCTGCCCGAGGCGATCGCGCAGCCCATCGAGCCGGTGCCGCTGCCGCAGGATCGACCAACGATTTTCAGTTTGTACGAGCAGAACGTGGGGCTGTTGCAGCCGATCATCGCCGAGGAGCTGCGCGAGGCGACCCACGACTTTCCGCCTGATTGGATAGAAGATGCTTTCCGCCTCGCCGCCGAGCGGAACATCCGCAACTGGCGCTACATCCGCTCGATTTTGGAGCGGTGGGCGCGTGAGGGACGTGACGATGGACAATCTAAGCAGAGGCTTCCGGCGCGTCGTCCAGCAAGCACACGACGCCGCTTCCTCGACGAGCTCGAATAGCCGCCCCGTGAGCGAGCAAAAATCGGTATGCCCGCTTTGTCGGGGCGCGGGCTTCGTGCGGCGCGACCTGCCGCCGGGCGACCCCGACTTTGGCCGCGCGCTGCCCTGTAGCTGCTCGCGGCAGGAAATCCAGACGCGCCGCGAGACGCTGCTGCAAGAGTTGTCGAATTTGGGCGCGCTGAGCCGCCTCACCTTTGACTCCTTCAAGTCGGACGGCTATGGGATGCAGCCGGAGTTGCGCTCCAACCTGCACTTTGCCTACGACATCTGCCAGCATTACATCAGCAACCTGGAAAGCTCGCCGCCCTGGCTGGTGCTGATGGGCAACTATGGCTGCGGGAAGACCCACCTCGCGGCGGCCATCGCCAACCATTACATCGCGGAGGGGGGGCAGCCGCTCTTCGTGGTAGTGCCTGACCTGCTGGATTACCTGCGCAGCACCTACGCGCCCAGCAGCGCCGTCGGCTACGACGAGCGCTTCGACCAGGTGCGCAACGCCTCGCTGCTCATCCTGGACGATCTGGGCACGCAGAACACTACCGCCTGGGCGCAGGAAAAGCTCTTCCAGATTTTCAATCACCGCTACAACGCGCAGCTTCCAACGGTTATCACCACGAACTTCACGCTGGAAGACCTGGACATCCGCATCCGCTCGCGCATGGCCGACCCCGCGCTGAGCCAGGTAGTCGTCATCCGCGCGCCCGACTTTCGCCAGAGCGGGGTGGACCAGTACACGAGCGACATGTCCTCGCTGCCGCTCCTCGCCCATCTCAACTTCGACAACTTTGATTTGCGCGCCCTGGACCTGAGCGAGACAGAGCGCGAGCGCATCCGACAGGTGTACAACACCTGCCGCCGCTTTGCGGGCGAGCCGAGCGGCTGGCTGGTGCTGGTGGGTGATTACGGGGTCGGGAAGACCCACCTCGCGGCGGCGATTGCCAACAGCTTCCAGGACCGTGGCAAGCAGGCGCTCTTCATCGTCGTGCCGGACCTGCTCGACCACCTGCGCGCCACCTTCAACCCGAATAGCGCCGTCTCCTACGACAAGCGCTTCGAGGAGATTCGCCGCTCGGCCCTGCTCGTCCTGGACGATCTTGGCACGCAGAGCGCGACCCCGTGGGCGCAGGAAAAGCTCTTCCAACTCTTCAACTATCGCTACATGGCGCGCCTGCCCACCATCATCACCCTCAACTCCATCGAGCATGTGGAGCCGCGCCTGTTGGAGCGCATCATGCAGATGAAGGCGGTGGGCTTCGGGAACATGCTGGAGCTACGTGTCCCGCCCTTCCACGGGGATCGCAGCGGCGGCAACGGGGCAAGCGGCAACGGGCGCACCGTGCGCGGCGGGCGGCGGCGCGACGAGTTTTTCCGCTAGCCCCGCACCAGAGAGAACAGAGAAGAGAGAACAGAGAACAGACCACGACTGTCTGCTCCCTGCTCTCTCTTTTTATTTTCCCCGTCCTTCTTCGTTCTCTCGCCTCGTTCTATTCCTCCACGCGCCGTTCCAATCTCCAATCTCCAATCTCCAATCTCCATTCCTACCTTAAATTCTCTGCACCCGCCTCCCAAAAACATCGTTTCTGTCGTACATCTGTGCTAAAGTAGTGCTTGCCCAACCAATGTTTAAGCAAGGAGATTGCAATGGCACAGCAGCGACACCCCGCCGCGTCCGCCCCGGAAAGCAACGGGCGACGCGGCCCCGCAGTGGACCCCTTCGCGGGGGAGTTCAGTCAGGAACGTACCGCCACCACCGCCGCCAGTTGGCCGGTCCTCCAGTGGCATGGCGGCCTCGCCAACCTGGTAGGCGATGGCGACACGATGAAGATCAACGGTGGCTTTTTCATCGAGGATGACCGCATCGCCGATCTGGGTTTTGTCCCCAACGAGCCGGTGCCCGGCTTCGAGCGCGTGAGTTTGCGCCTCGGCGGCAAGCAGATTCCCGGATGGGGAGCCTCGCTGCTCCACATCGCCTTCCTCTTTACCGATTTCTGCTGGGAAGATCGCGAGACCGGGAAGATGCGCTTCGCCCCCGCCGAGTACGAGCGGCGCAAGCAGCAGGCCCCCGGCAGCGAGCGCGACCTTCGTGGCCGCACCCGCGCCCTCGTCGGCGTGAAGGAACTGATGGATTATGGGGTGGTGGAACCGCTCGTGCTGAGCGTGCGCGGCACCTACTCCGCCGCCCTCAACGCGATCATGCGCGATGTCACCCGCATGTCCGGCGAGGCTACGCGCCTGCGCCGCCGCGCGGGCCACGAGGGAGCCATCCCGCGCGAGGCGTTCTGGGTGCCGGTCTACTCGGGGGCCATGCAGGAGGTGGGCGAGGGGATGAACACCTCGCGCGTGGCGCTGCCCAAGACGGACATTCCCGCCGCGCTCAGCCGCGATTTTTTGATCCAGCAACTCGTGGAAGAGGCGCTCCGCCGCCCGGGTGGCACCTTCGACCAGTGGGCGCAGCAGTACGGGGAAGCGTGGAACGAGAAGATGGCGCTCGACGAGGAGGGCGGCGAGAGCTATACCCCCGCCCCCAGCGAGTATGATCGCTACAGCGAGGAAAGCTACGAGGCGTACTGATACCTTGTTGACATAACTCAGTCAATGGGTTGCCGAGCGACCGCTCGGCAACCCATTTTTGCTTTTTGCTGGATGGGAGGAAGGTCAGCCCATGACCCATGCCGAGATGGTGGCGTTGATCCGTGACGGGGTGCCAGAAGCGGGCGGCACCTGGGCGGATCTGGGCGCGGGCGGTGGCAACTTCACCTGGGCGCTCGCCGAGCGGTTGGGCGCACCGGCGACCCTCTACGCGCTCGACCGTGACC
Organism: uncultured Chloroflexia bacterium; assembly: GCA_963845765.1. Lineage (GTDB taxonomy): Bacteria > Chloroflexota > Anaerolineae > Ardenticatenales > Ardenticatenaceae > CAWJTI01. The sequence continues at coordinate 707,992 of CAWJTI010000015.1, read as the reverse complement.
CGCAGGCGATTCGCGATCTTCAAAGGCGGGCGGAGCGCAGCCCTGCCGCCGCGCCGATCTATCCGCTGCTCGCCGATTTTACCCAGCCGCTCGCGCTCCCGCTGCTGGACGGGGTGCTCATGGCGAACGCCCTGCACTTTCAGCGGGAGCCGCGCACGGTGCTGCGCCAGATCGCGGAAGCTCTGCGCCCTGGCGGCTCCCTGCTCTTGGTCGAGTACGACGTGACGATACCCCGCTCCTACGTGCCTTGTCCCGTCCCGTGGGAAAGCCTCCCCACGCTCCTGCGCGGCAGCGGTTTTTCCGCGCCGACGCGCCTCGGCACGCGCCGCTCCCCCTCGACGGGCATCGCGATGTACGCGGCGCTGATGCGGAAAACGGAGATGAATCTGCCATAGGATTCTCGTGCAACATCATGACCAATCTCGCGGAGCGCGCCGACTAGGATCAGGTTGCTGTGTTGGTCACATATGTCGCAAGAGAATTATTCGTTTGAGAAGTGTCGCGCATCGTGGTATGAGCGGAGTGAGGTATAATGTTGCTTCACCGCTCCGCTGTCATAGAGGATAAGTCCCATGGACCAACTCACCTTAACCGTGCCGAGCGACTTCGCACAGGCTATCCAACTTACACCTGAAGAAATGGAAGCTCACTTGCGCCTGATGGCCGCGCTCAAGATGTTCGAGTTGGGCAAGCTCTCGTCAGGCAAGGCTGCCGAGCTAGCCGGACTGACCCGTGTGGAGTTTTTCGAGATGTGCGGTCGATACCGCGTCTCTGTCTTCAACTATGATGAGGAAGCGTTGGAAACGGAATTGACCTCTGAAATGGAAGCATTTCAGCGCCCGATATCATGACCATTGCCTCCGATACGGGACCGCTTATCGCTCTGGCTAAGATTGACCACCTGCGCTTGCTAGAGCAACTTTTTGAGCAGATTCTCTTGCCGCCCACCGTCCATCGTGAATTGCTTGCTAAAATCGGACCGGAGAGCGCGCGGCTGGATGCAGCGCTGACCCGCTTTCTCCAGGTTGTAGCCCCCTCCACCCATTGCCCGAGACGTTGAAGTTGTTACGTTCAACCTGGGGGTGGGGGAGCGGGAAGCAGTTGCTCTGGCACACGACCAGAATTTGTTGCTTCTCATAGATGATCATGCCGGGCGGCAAGCAGCGCGGCGCTTGGGTGTTCACGTGATTGGAACGGTAGGGACGCTTCTCCACGCGAAGGCCGCTCGTCTCATTCCGCTCGTGCGGCCACTGTTAGAAGAGATTCGTGCCAACGGATACTGGCTGTCCGATGCCCTCCTGGATCATGCCTCGCAACTTGCGGGGGAATAGGCTGCCCAGCCCCTTGGCCTCTCGGTATCTTGAAGCCTCTCGCTACCACGACTGAGTTTTGCAAAACAAAGAGGGGCCAACGCCAAGCGTTGGCCCCTCTTTGTTCCTGAAGTCCCGCTACTTGATGAGCGGGAGCAGGGTCTTGGCGGTCTCCTCGACGAGCCAGTCGTAGAACTCCTCGGAGAGGGTGCTGCTACCGTGATCCTCGATAAACTTCAACTGCTCCTCGGAGATGTCTACAAACTCAGTTTCGAGGGCGTTGGGGTAGGGGTTGGCGGGGGTGCGGTCCACCGGCGCGACGAACTCTACCGTCAGCGCGCCATCATAGCCGATCTCGCGCAGGGTGCCGACTAGCTTCGCCCAATCCCAGTGGCCCTGACCGCACGCCATGCGGTTGGTGTCCGCCACGTGGAAGTCCACCAGGCGGCTGCCCACCTTGCGGATCGTCTCGTGGGGGTCGGCCTCCTCGATGTTGATGTGGAAGGCGTCCAGGCAGACACCGCAGTCGGGGCCGGTCGCCTCGGCCAGGGCGAGCGCCTGCGCGCCGTTGTAGATGAAGTAGGTCTCGAAGCGGTTGATGGCTTCCACGGCCAGCCGCACGCCCGCTTCCTGCGAGTGCTCGTAAATCTGCTGCATGCTCTCGACCGCCCACTGCCACTCATTTTCCGGCGTGGAATCGGGCTTGATCTTGCCGACGGTGGCGGGCACGATGGTCATCTCGTAGCCGTCCAACTCCTTGACCATCGTCACGCAATCCTTGACGTACTGCACCGACGCGGCGCGGTGCGCCTCATCGGTGGCGACCAGGTTGCGCTCCTCCAGCATCAGCGTGACCGAGCCCCAGCAGCGCAGCCCGTACTCGTTGAGCAGGCGGCGCACTTCCTTGGTGTCATACTGCTCCGGCTCACCGCTGATCTCGATACTCTCGTAGCCATACTTCGCCAGGCGGCGGATCGTCACTTCAATCGGCTCGGCACGCATCCAGTTGTGCATCGACAGGTGCATTCGGCTCTCCTTGTGTGGTGTGGGTTGGGTAAAATGTGTGGGTTAGTGTGTGATGGTGGTGGGTAGAGATTAGAGATTAGAGATTAGGGATTAGGGATTAGGGATTGGTGATGGGGTATAGGTTGGAGCGTAGGGTTGAAGAGTGGGCTAACGTGTTTTGGACTGGCCGTTGCCGTTAATCTCCAATCTCTAATCTCCAATACCCACCTCCGCCAACAGGCGAAACTGCTCCCGCAGCGCGGGGTAGAGGGCGCGGTAGCGGGGGTAGTAGGCGGCGTAGGTGCGGGCCGCGTCCGATGGCTCGACGCGGCCCGTGACGCGGATGGCCTGCTGCGAGGCCGCCGCAACGCTCGGGTACACGCCCGCGCCCACGCCCGCGAGGAGCGCCGCGCCATAGGCCGCGCCCTCTGTGACGTTGACGGTGACGATCTCGCTCTCGAAGACATCCGCGAGCATTTGTCGCCAAAGCGGGCTGCGCGCCCCGCCGCCCGAGGCGCGCACCTGCTCGATGGTCAGCCCCAGGTCGCGCATCAGCTCCAGCGAGTCGCGCAGGCCGTAGGTGACCCCTTCCAGCACCGCGCGGGTGAGGTGCGGCTTCCCGTGGCGTAGCGTGAGCCCGAAAAAGACGCCGCGCGCGTGGGGGTCGGGGTAGGGGGTGCGCTCCCCTGATAGGTAGGGCAAAAAGAGCAGCCCCTCGCTGCCTGCGGGCACCCCCGCCGCGCCCTCAGTGAGCAGGTCGTACACGTCGCGCCCGCTCGCCTCCGCCTCCGCCTGCTCCGCCGCGCCGAGCGCGTCGCGGTACCAGCGGAAGCTCCCCGCCGCCGAGAGCATGACCCCCATCAGGTGCCACATGCCCGGCACCGCGTGGCAGAAGGCGTGGAGCCTGCCCTGCGGCTCGACGCGGTACTCGTCGGAGGCGGCGAAGACGACGCCGGAGGTGCCGAGCGTCACCGACACCACCCCCTCCTCGACGATGCCGGTGCCAACCGCCTGCGCCGCCTGGTCGCCGCCCCCCGCCACGACCGGCGTCCCCGCGAGGAGCCCCGTCGCCGCCGCGCCCTCGTCGCTCACCGTCGCGCTCGCCACGGGGGATTCCGTCACCTCGGGCAGCCACGCGCGCGGGATGTCGAGCGCGGCCAGCATCTCGTCCGACCACCCGCGCTGCCCGACATTGAAGAGCGAGGTGCCCGACGCGTCGGAGACATCGCTCCAGAAGCCGCCGGTGAGCCGGTAGCGCACGTAATCTTTGGGCAGCAGCACGTGGGCGACGCGCGCGTAGACCTCTGGCTCGTGCTCGCGCACCCAGAGGATTTTGGGCGCGGTGAAGCCGGGCAAAACGGGGTTGCCCGTCAGCTGTAAGAGGCGCGCCGCCCCGACCCGCTCGGTGATGGCCGCGCACTGCGCCGCCGTGCGCTGATCATTCCACATGATGCAGGGGCGAAGCACCTCGCCCGCCGCGTCCAGCAGCACCAGGCCGTGCATCTGCCCCGTCAGGCCAATAGCCGCGATTTCCTCCGCGCGCGCGCCGCTCTCCGCCAGCACGCGGCGGATGCTCTCGATGGTCGCGCGCCACCACTCGTGCGGCTCCTGCTCCGCCCAGAGCGGGTGCGGGGTCTGGAAGGGGTACTCCGTCGTGGCGCTCGCACGCACCGAGCCATCAGGCTCGACCAGCAGCGCCTTACTGCCCGTGGTGCCGACGTCTATGCCAAGTAGGTAGGTGGTCATTGGAGATTGGAGATTGGAGATTGGAGATTGGAGATTGGTCGTTGCCGTTAATCTCCAATCTCCAATCTCTACTCTCTGCTATCTCGCGATAGGCGGCAGCGCCACCCCAGGGTAGCGTTGGCGCAGCAGGTACGCCTCCAGCCAGCCGCGCGCGCGGTCGGGGTGCTCGTGGGCGAAGAGGAGCGCCTCGTGGTCCATCCCGTTGATCCGCTCGTTGGCGGCGCGGATGGCGTCCATGTTGATCTTCAGCGCCATGTCCACCGGCATGCGCTCCGGGTTGATGTCTAGCCCGAAGTACCCCTGGTAGCCGTGCATCTTGAGCGTGTAGAGCAGCGCCTCGGTCTGCTCGGGCGCGATGACCCCCACGTTCAGGTCCTGGTCGTAGTTGCCGAGCGGCTGGCTGTTCCAGTGCGTGTGCGCCAGTCGCCCCTCGGAGAGCGGCCAGCTGTACGCATAGGCCAGATCCTCAAAGCCCATCAGCACGTGGCCCACCTCCGGGTTGAGCCCGACCAGCGTGTGCCCCTCGTCGAGCAGGCGGCGGTTCTCGCTGTTCTCCAGCATCCCCTCCACCTTGTGCGCCAGCAGCACCCCCTCCGGCGTGCTGCCATAGAGGATACGCCCGCGCGGCTCGTAGGGCTTCGGCTCGAAGGCGATACGAACCCCCGGCACCGCGTCCATCGCCTCGACCAGCCCGGCGGCGAAGCGGTGCCGCATCCCCGCGAAGTCCAGCCCAAAGCCGTTCTCGTAGCCATCGATGCCCGGCCACACCACCGCGAAATCGGTGTCCAACTCCTTGTTCAGCGCCAGGGCGCGCGTGGTGCGCTCGATGGCGGCGCGGCGCGGCCCCTCCAGCGGGTTGGAAAGCGAGCCCCACTCGAACTGGGCATCCCAGAAGAGCAGCGGGATCACCGTCACCAGCTTGATGCCGGTGTCATTCACAAAGCCCTTCCACAAGTCGAGGTTGTCCTCGTTGATCTCGTTCGGGTAGTGCGCCTCCATCCCGACGAGTCCGTACTTCTTCAGCCCCGCCGCGATGTCCAGCCGCGCCTCGATGGGAATCTCGCGCTGGTATTTGTCGTGGAAGCGGCTGTTCGGGGGCGAAAAGAACCACACCCCCGCCGTGAATTTCAAGTCCAACTCGAAGGTGCGCAGATGCTCCAGCATCTCCTCCGAGGTGCGGCGCGTGGCTTGGGCACGTAGGTCAGGCAAGCTCATCGAGATGCCTCCTTTCAATCTCGTTCAATTTCACCGGACCCAAGTCTTCCCCGTCGCGGTACATGCTGTAGGGGCTGACATGGCTCCACACAATAAAGGCCAGCGTCGAGAAGAGCAGCAGGAAAAAGCCGAGGCGGTACAGCGTCTGGGTCCATGGCTGGAACATCGACACGATGCCCAGCACGATCCCCGCGATGATCGCCCCCTCGATGCGAGCGTAGGTTCGTGGATGGACGCGCCCGTTAAAGCGCCGCGCCATCCGCGCGATAAAGTACATGTAGGCGAAGAGTATCGTTAGAAACCCCGCCATGAAGAGTGCAGCTTGCATGTAACCTCCTGATTTGGAGATTAGAGATTAGGGATTAGAGATTAACGGCAACGACAAATCTCCAATCTCCAATCTCTAATCTCTAATAACGAATATCCACCTGTCGTCGGGCCTGCGCCGATTCCAGGATGGCGTCGCAGATGACGGCGGCGCGGTAGCCGTCGTCGAAGGTCGCGCCGTAGCGGGGCGACGTCCTTGTCGTTGACGATGCAGTCGAGCAGGTGGGTCGATCTCGTGGACGAAGGTGTGCTCCCAGCCGATGATGTGCCCCTGCGGCCACCAGTTTTCCCAGAAGGGGTGGTAGCCCTCGGTGACGAGCACGTTGTGGAAGCCCTGCGTCTCCTTCGGCTCCTCGCCCACCCAGAAGACTTCTAGCTCGTTCAGGCGCTCCAGGTTGAAGCGGATCGGTGCCCTTCTCGCCGTTGATCTCCAGCACCTGGTAGTTCTTGCGCCCGCCGGCGAAGCGCGTCGCCTCCAGCGTGCCGATCGCGCCGTTCTCGAACTCGACCGCCGCCACGAAGGCGTCGTCCACATCCACCTTCGCCATGCCGCTGCCGTCGGCCAGCAGGGCGCTCGGGGATGAAGGTGCTTGGTCATCGCGCTGACGCGTGCGTCGGTCTCGCCGACGAGGTAGCGGGCCAGGTCGATGATGTGCGCGCCGAGGTCGCCGAGCGCGCCGCTGCCGGCCGTCGCCTTGTCGAGTCGCCAGATCTGCGGGGTGCTCGTAGTGCGGCATGATCCACTCTTGCAGGTAGACCGCGCGGAAGTGGTAGATCTGCCCCAGCGCGCCGCTCTCGATCAGATTGCGCGCCTGGCGGATCGCCGGGACGAAGCGATAGTTGAAGGCGACCATGTGCTTGACGCCCGCCTTCGTCGACCGCATCGAGCATCCGTTTCGCCTCCTCGGCGGTGCGCGCCAGCGGCTTCTCGCAGAAGACGTGCTTGCCCGCCTGCGCCGCCGCGATGCTCGGCTCGGCGTGCGCGTCGTTCGGCCGCCGTTGTCGAAGAGCTTGAACGCGGTCGTCGGCCAGCATCTCGCGCCAGTCGGTGTAGTACGTCTCGTAGCCGTAGCGCTTCGCCGCCTCCGCCACCGCCTCCTCGTTGCGCCCGCACATCGCGACCAGCCGCGGGATCGCCGGCGGGCGGGTACATCATGTAGGGGATCGTCTTGTACGCGTTGGTGTGCGCCTTGCCCATGAAGGCGTAGCCCAGCATCCCGACGCCGACCTCCGGCGCCTCGCCCTCGGCGCGCGCGCCCGCCATGGTGGTAAAACCGGTTTCCTTGTCTGCCATTGTTCCTCCTCAAGTTGGATAGTAGGTATTGGGTATTTGGTATTGACGACGCCACATTCCAGCTACTTATTCACAAGTAACGAATGCCCAATACCCAATATCTACTACCTGATATCTAATCCTTGCTCGCAAACGCCGCGTCGAAGGCGACCGTGCGAGGGGGTGAAATCCTGCTTGCGGACGAGGGCGAGGGCTTCCGGCGCGCCCCAGTCGCGGTCCATGCCGCTGTCTTCCCACTCGATGGAGAGCGGGCCGCTGTAGCCGATGCGGTTCAGGGCGCGGACGATGCGGTCCCACTTCACGTCGCCGCGACCGGGCGAGACAAAGTCCCAGCCGCGGCGCGGGTCGCCAAAGTCGAGGTGCGAGGAGAGGATGCTGTTGCGGCCGTTGAGGCTGCAGGCGCGAGTCCTTGACGTGGACGTGGTAGATGCGGTCGGGGAACTCCTCGATGAACGTCGACGGGATCGACGAACTGGTGGATGAAGTGGCTGGGGTCGAAGTTGAAGCCGAAGGCCGGGTGGTGGTCGACCGCGTCGAGCGCGCGCTGCGCGGTGTACGATGTCGTAGGCGATCTCGGTCGGGTGGACTTCCAGGCGAAGCGCACGTCCTTCTCCTGGAAGACATCGAGGATCGGCCTCCAGCGGTCGGCAAAGTCGTGGTAGCCCGTCGTCGATGTCCGCCTGGCTCGTCGGCGGGAAGAAGTAGAGCTTGCGCCCAGACGCTGCTGCCGGTGAAGCCGTTGACGACGTTCACGCCGACGAGCTTCGCCGCGGCGCGCGCGGTGTTTGCCATCTCCTCGGCGGCGCGCTGGCGCACCCCCTCCGGGTCGCCATCGCCCCAGATGCGCGGCGGCAGGATGCCCTTGTGGCGCTCGTCGATCGGGTCGCAGACGCACTGGCCGACGAGGTGGTTGCTGATCGCGTAGCACTTGCAGCCTGTGCCGCTTCGAGGATGTCGCGCAGCGCCGCTGCACGTAGCCATCGTCTGACAGCGCCTTGTCGACCTCGAAGTGATCGCCCCAGCAGGCCAGTTCGAGGCCATCGAAGCCCCAGCCGCTGACTTTTTCGGCGAGGGTCTCCAGCGGCAGATCGGCCCACTGGCCGGTGAAGAGGGTGACAGGTCGTGCCATGTTTGCTCCTCGTTGAGATTAGAGATTGGAGATTAGAGATTCGGGTTACGGATTGGACCGAGGACCGAGGACGGGGGACCGAAGGCCAAGGAAAAACTTTGCGTTCGGTCCTCGGTCTTCGGTCTCCGGTCGTGCCTACCAAGCTGATTCACTTGCCCTACTGCTCGCTTGTGCGATAGTCGCCGACAATCGTGGTGAATTCGATGCGGTTGCCGAAGGGATCGCGGCAAAAGAAGCGCGGGCGGCCAGGGATGGGCGTGGTCTCCTCCGGCTCGTAGCCCGCCGCGACGAGGCGCGCGCGGATCTCGTCTACATCGTCCACTTCCAGGCACAGGTGGCGGCCCGAGGGGTCGTCTATCGGCTCCTCGGTGAAGAGGTGCAATTCCTGGTCGCCCAGCCGAAACCAGATGAGCGCCAGGTGCTGGATCGTATGCGGGACCGGCCCTTCTTCCAGGCCGAGTAGCTCGCCATAGAAGGCGCGCGTCTCCGCCTCGCTGCCGGGCGGGCGCGGGATGCTGACGTGTTGGATGCGGAAGGTCATGATATTGGATACTGGATTGGATATTGGATATTGGATATTGGATATTGTTGCTCTAGGTGTCCTGTCGGACGTCAGCCGCGTAGGCTGCGCCACGGCTCCTCATCGCCCATTTCTACGGCCACGTAGCCTTGCGGGCCGTCGCAGGGGCCGAGGATGGCAAGGAGGCGGGCGTCGCCATCCGCGACGTTGAAGGTGGCGTGGACGATGTCACGGTCAATGAAGAGCGAGTCGCCCGCGCGCAGGGTGCGGTGCTCCTGCTCCAGCCATTGCTCCACCTCGCCGCTGACCACGTAGATCACCTCCTCCTGGTTCGGGTGGCGGTGGAAGTTGTGGCCGCCGCCCGGCGCGATCTCCACCTCCAGGATCGTCAGGTCGTCCGCACCCGTGTTCGGCGGGTGGCACAGCCAGCCCAATGTTCCCCAATCGAGGCGCTCGCGTTGGGCGTCCTCGCGCATTACAAACTTTCCATTCATAAAGATGTCTCCTTCGGCCAATGTAGTTACGAGATATTAGATATTGGGTATTCGATATTGACGACAACAATCACCCGTCGCCAATACCTAATATCTAATACCCAATATCTATCTGTTTGAACCGCCGCGCCTGCTCCTCGATGGCCGCCTCGACGGAGAGGCGCTCGATGCTGGAGGCACCGAAGAAGCCGACGATGCCCGTCGGTGTGCTCGAGGATGTAGTGCGCGTCCTCCGGCTCGGCGATGGGGCCGCCGTGGCAGAGCACCAGGATGTCGGGGTTGACCTCGACGGCGGCGTCGCGCATGGCCTGCACGCGCTTGCGCCGCCTCGTCCAGGCGTCATGGCGGTCTGCGCGCCGATCGTGCCCTTGGTGGTCAGCCCCATGTGCGGCACGAGCACGTCGGCGCCGGCCTCGGCCATCGCGCGCGCTTCGTCGGGGTTGAAGACGTAGGGGCAGGTGAGCAGGTCCAGGTCGTGCGCCTCGCGGATCATCTCGACCTCCAGCCCGTAGCCCATGCCGGTCTCCTCCAGGTTCGGCGCGGAAGCGTCCCGTCGAAGAGGCCGACGGTGGGGAAGTTCTGCACGCCGTCGAAGCCCATCGCCTTCAGCTCGCGCAGGAAGACCGGCATCAGGCGGAACGGGTCGGTGCCGCAGACGCCGGCCAGCACCGGCGTGTCCTGCGACGACCGGCAGCACCTCGCGCGCCATGTCCACGACGATCGCGTTGGCATCGCCGTAGGGCAGCAGCCCGGCGAGGCTGCCGCGCCCGGCCATGCGGTAGCGGCCGGAGTTGTAGATGATGATCAGGTCGACGCCGCCGGCCTCGGCGAACTTGGCCGAGATGCCGGTGCCGGCGCCCGCGCCGATGATCGGCCGTGCCCGCCGCCACCTGGCGCGCGCAGGCGGCGCAGCGATTCGTCTCGTGGGATGAATGGCATTGTGTCTCCTCAGTGATTCTGGAGCTTAGGATTCGGCGACGAGTCGTTGCTTGCGTCAATCTCGACGCCAGCAGCCGGTCCGCGATCGCGTCGGCGAAGGCGGGGTCGTTGATGTGTAGGTCCAGCTCGAGCAGGTCGACCGAGTGCGTCCGACGGTGCGCGCGGAGCGCGTCGAAGAGCGCCGCGTCGGCCTCCGGGTCGTGGAAGGGCTGGCCCTGCTGTGTCGATCGCGCTCACGCCCCGCAGCGGGAGGAGCAGCACGGTCGGCCCGGTCGCCGCGTTCAGCTTCTCGGCGATGATGCGCCCCAACTCGGCGTTCTCCTCCGGCGTCGTCCGCATCAGGGTGACGTTGGCGTTGTGGCGGTAGAAGCGTGCGGTCCTGGAAGCGGTCGGGCACCGTGTCGCAGGCCCGAAGTTCACCATGTCGAGCGCGCCGACCGAGACGACCTGCGGCATGCCCGCCGTGCCGGCCGCCTCCAGCCGGTCCGGCCCGCGCCGAGCATCGCCGCCGACCAGCTCGTCGCACCACTCGGTGGTCGTCACGTCGAGCACGCCGGCGATGAAGCCGTCGCGGATCAGCGCCTCCATCGCCTGCCCGCCGGTGCCGGTCGCGTGGAAGACGAGCACCTCGTAGCCCGCCGCCTCCAGCCGCTCGCGCACGCGCGTCACGCACGGGGTGGTCACGCCGAACATCGTCGCGGCGAGCAGCGGCTTGTCCGTCGCGCCTCCGGCAGCGGCCTGCTCGACCATGCCGCACATCGCGCCCGCCGCGTTGGCCAGGATGCGGCGCGACAGCCGGTTGATCCCGGCGATGTCGACGACCGAGTAGCATCATCGTGATGTCGCTGACGCCGACGTAGGGGCGCGTGTCGCCGGAGGCCACCGTCGAGACCATCACCTTGGGCACGCCGACCGGCAGCTCGCGCATCGCCGCCGTCGCCAGGGCCGTCCCGCCCGAGCCGCCCAGCCCGAGCACCCCGTCGAAGCGCCCCGCCTCGTGCATCTCGCGAGCAAGCCGCGCCACGCCGCGCTGCATCGCCTCCATCGCCGCGCCACGGTCGCCCTGCTCGCGCAGTGCCGCCAGCGAGCCGCCGCCCGCCTCCGCCACCTCCGCCGCCGAGATATCCGCCTCAAAGGTTGGCTCGCCCGCCACCCCCGCATCCATTACCAGCACCTCGATGGCCGCGCGCGCGGATCAGGTCGCGCGCGAAGGCGAACTCCGCGCCTTTGGTGTCGAGGGTTCCGATGAGAAGGATGGTGGTGGGCATTGTGGCTCCTGGTAGGAGAACAGGATTGGCAGGATGGGCGGATTACGGCCTCCGCTATGCGTGGATACGCAATGGCTGTTACGGTGTCATCCTTGAGTCGTTGATCCGCTCATCCTGCTCATCCTGTTCTACACGCGCAGTACGCTGTATTCGAGATGATCTGGATAGAAGTTGGCAAGGATGGCAAGTGGCAGCTGTTGCGCTGCCATCCACTCTTTCAGGTTGTTGATACTGATATCGTCTAGGCGCTGAGTGGCGACAGGAAAAACCATCAAGCGGTCATCAATTTGTACATGATTGAACTTTATCTCTCCCACCACGTCGCCGCGATAGTAAACCTCGTAGTGACGATGGGGGAGTGGTTCCAGGCCCCGCAACGAAAGTTCGTGATGCACGGCATTGGCATAGATACGGTGGATGAACCCAGGCCCAAGGCGAGAGTGAACCTCGTACAGTCCGCCGATTACCTGGTAGGTCAGCTCGGGTGAGAGCAATGCCTCTAGCCCATCCTTGTCCGCCTCGACTCCACTAATTGACTCGCTGGGCGCATCATGACGGCTGAAGTAGACGCGATTGAATTCCGGAGTCGGGCTACCGAAGTTCAACAGAAGCCCTACTTGCTTTCCCACCACTTTGAGGTACGAGATCGCTTGCGCCTTGTGAAGCTTGGTCAACGCGGGTGCTACTTTCAACTCGACCACAACTTCCCCTGCCGCGAACAGGTCGAGCTGTTGGATGCCAACAAGCTTCTCCTTGTAGAAGATTTGGTACTCTGGTTGCCTGCGACAGGCGATCCCGCGCCGTTGAAGATCCTTCGTCATGGCCCGTTCATAGATGAATTCAGGGTAGGTGCGCCCTGTGCCATTGTAGACGTCGTAGTAGACGCCGATGATCGTTTGGCTCAGTTCACGGTGTAGCATAGAACAGGATGTGCAGGATTAGCGGATTACGACTGGTGTCCAGCGCATATACACTTATATTCGATCATTCATCTATCAGTGGTTGTCCGGTGCTTTTATCGCGGTGCGATTTATAACAGGATGTGCAGGATTGGCGGATTACGACTGGTGTCCAGCGCATATACACTTATATTCGATCATTCATTCATGGGTCGTTGATCCGCTAATCCTGCACATCCTGTTCTCCCCTGCCGTAAATCCCCACCCTCTCCCTGTTATAAACCGCCTCCCGCTCCGGCTCCTCGCCCCGCAAAATGGCGAGCACGTTGCTGGCCGAGCGAACGCAGATGTGGCGAAAGGTGGCGTCGGTGAGGGCGGCGACATGCGGGGTGACGAGCACGCGCTCGTGGCCGAGCAGCGGATCGGCGGCGGCGGGCGGCTGGGTTTCCAGGACGTCGGTGGCGAAGAAGCCCACCTGCCCGCTGTCGAGCGCCGCGGCCAGCGCGGCTTGGTCAATCACGCCGCCGCGCGCCGTGTTGACGAGGATCGCGCCCGGCTTCAGCCGTGCAAGGGTGTCCGCCCCGATCAAATGGCGTGTCTCGGCGTTGAGTCCCACATGGAGCGAGACGACGTCCGACTGGGCGAGTAGCTCGTCGAGGGGCAGATACTGCAACCCCTCGTCGCGGCTGGAGCGGCTCCAGTAGGCTACCTGCATCCCAAAGGCGGTTGCCAGCGTGGCGACCCGCTGCCCGATGTCGCCCAGGCCCACGATGCCTAGCGTCTTGCCCGCAAGCTCTACCGAGGTCCAGCCGTTGCGGATCGCCCAGTTGCCCGCGTGCACCGCCGCGTTCAGCGTGCACAGCCGGCGCGAGGCGGCGAGCATCAGCATCATGGCGTGCTCGGCCACGGCAGTCGTCGTGCTGCCCGGCGCGTACACCACGGGGATGCCCCGCTCCGTCGCCGCTGCCACGTCAATGTTGTCCACCCCGACCCCGCAACGCGCCACGGCGCGTACGTCTGGGCATCGCTGGAGCAGACTCGCGCGTCACTCGCCCCTTCCCGCGCGTCAGGATGGCCGCCACGGAGCCGTCGCCCGTCGCGGCGGCGATAGCGCTCCGGCGTCTCGGCCAGAATGATTGGCCCCCACTCTTCCAAAAGAGCGGTGGCGTCGGGGTGGAGGGTTTCGAGGAGTAATAGGGTCATAATGAATTCAGGAAGAAAGGAAGCCATTGGCGGCCAACCAGCGGCCGAACAACTCGATCCATGCGTCGGACGGGAGCGCCTGCTCTCGCATTCCGAAGCCGTGCCCTCCGCTCGCGAAGACGTGCAGTTCGACGGGCGCGCCCACTTTGTGCCAGGCCTCGTAGAGCCTCGCTGAGGAGATGGGAGCGACAGCATCGTCGTTATCGGCGATGGCGATGAAGAGGGGTGGCACATTCTCCCCAATCGGCGGCCCCAGTCGGTAGCCGGGATAGATACCGGCGACGAAGTCCGGGCGGCTCTTCATGTCGTACTCCAGCGCCGCGTTGACCGCGATCCCGCCGCCAGCGGAGAAGCCCATGATGCCGATCCGGCTGGGATCAATGCCCCAGCCCGCCGCCTGCTCGCGCACGAAGCGGATCGCCTGGCGACCGTCTTCCTCGCCCCAGAGCCGGGCCTCCTCGGCTGGCGGGTAGGTCATCGGCGGATCAACTTCCGTCTGAACGACGCGAGGGAGTTGCTCTCCCAACCGTTCGAGGAAAGCCGGAAGGTCGGCGTCGTTTTCGGGCGTGTGCTGAACACGATAGGCGAGCACAAAGGCCGTCACACCGTGCCCGGTGAGCCAACGTGCCACATCGTATCCCTCGTGGTCCATCGCCAGGAAGTGGAACGCCCCGCCGGGCGCGACGACCACCGCGGTCCCGTTCGCGGTGCCGTCCGGTGGCCTGAACATGGTGAGGGTCGGGATGACGACGTTCCTCATCATCTCGTCAGGAGTTGCGCTCCCAGGTGCCTGTATGGTTTGCTCGTGCCACGTCCACTTCTCTGAGCCGGGTGGCACGCCATCGCCGGGCCAGATAGCAAAAATGCCGGCCGCGTCCGCTGGCCGCTCAATATAGGGGGGGAGGGTCTGTGCGCTCATGGAAATACTTGGAATCGGTAGGAGTCAGGTGGGCAGGGTGAACGGCTCGCCCGGTGCCAGAACGTAGATACGATGCGGATTCGTTACCAGCCCGTATAGCGCTCGCGGATCGCCGTTGAAGGGCGCAAAATCGGGAGCGTCCACCGTTCCCCAGTGATGGAGCAAGAGCGGTGTGTCGGAATAGGTATTTGCCATCCGTACCGCATCCTCCAATCCAAAATGCCAGTCGCTGTCAGAGAAGTCGAACAACAGCGCGTCCGGAGTCGGCATCCTCAGGTGATGCTCCGGGATCAAACGCGAATCGCCTGGTGCCCAGATCGTGCCGTCGGGGGTTTCAATCCAAAAGCCCGCGCTATCCTCGTCCTCGAAGTGGCGCTCACTGGCTCCGGGGGTTGCATTCTGCCATGCGTGATTGGCTGGCGTCACCGTCACGCGTACAGCTCCAACGTTGAACACGTCCCCGATCTCGTGACCGACCGACGACAGCCCTGCATCTGCCATCAGCGAGGCGACGTAGGTTGGCGCGTGGAACACGCGAGCCACCGGCCCCAGAGCGCGAGTTGTTGCTACGCAGTAATGGTCATCGTCGCTGTGCGTGACCAGCACGGCGTCCAACTGGGGAACCTCCTCAGGGGCGATGGGGAAGGGGATCAGTAAGGGCATTTCGAAGCCCTTGAGCAGAGGATCAATCATCAGGGTAGTCCCCCGGCTGTTGATCAGGAATCCTGACATCCCCAGCCACCGGATGGTCGTGCTGTCTGATGCGCCAAACGCCTCCACGCCGAATGGTTGGGTTTCTGGCGCTACCGCCTGACCCTTTTCCGAGACACGTGTGGCTGTGATGGCACGCATGCTGTTCAACCTCTATTGAACTTCTGACACACTTCTTCGCTGACCTCTTCCATGCCCCTCGACCCCATCGCTATTGAGCGCTTCCTAATCGCTAATTGCTCCCATGATAAAGCGTCGCGCCCTCGCCGCGCAGGCCGCGCGCGTCCTGGCGGCCCGACTGGTAGACTCCCTCACCCTGGACGAGATCGCTTTCCTCGAAGAGGGCGGGGTCAATGTCGCTGCCCGGGGCGGCGGAAATCTCGATGAGGTTGCCGGAGGGGTCGCGGATGAACATCTGCATCGCGCCATCGGGCAGGCGGCGCACCTTGCCCCACGGCGCGGTGTCGATGCGCTCCTGCTCCTTCATGCGCTGGAACACCTCGTTGAAATCGTCCACGCGGAAGCAGAGATGGCCGCGAAAGGAGTAGCTGTCCTCCCACTCCGTCACGTGTAGCTGCTGCGTGTCGTTGATGCGGAAGAACTGCGCGGGAAAGTCCAGGTTGAAGACCGGCAGCGGTTCCAGCCCCAACTCGTGCTCGTAAAAGGCGCTCGCCGCGTCCAGATCGTTCACCACCAGCGTCACATGATGAATTTCAAGTGCTCTTGCCATGTTAACCTCCTGTTATAGATATTAGGTATTAGATATTAGGTATTGAATAAACAACTTTAGCTCTATAGTGTTGCCGTTAATATCTAATACCCAATCTCTAATATCTAATACCTTCCTGTATAAAATCTTGCAGCCATCCCGGGACGTTGTCCGCATAGTTGATGCGGTGCTCGGGGGCGAGGCGCGCCATGGCCTGGTGCCAGGATAGGGAGCGGTTGATCATCCCCAGCCGGAATGCCACGTCGAGCGCCGACGCGAGGTGGGCGCGGGGCGCGAAGCGGGTCCACGGTTCCAGAAAGGCATCCTGCACCCGCTGGAGGTCGGGGCCGGTTTCATCCAGCTTGAGCCAGTGAGCGATGCTGCGCCGCGTGACCACCCACGCGAAGAAGGGATGACCGACAGAACTGTCGCTCCAATCAGTGTAGACGTAGCGCCCATCGCCGAAGAGCACGTTGTTCTCGTGAAGCTCCTCGTGCACCAGCGTCTCCGGTAGCCCGAGGGCGGCGAGTTCCTCGCACAGCGCCTCGACGCGGGGTTTCCACCCTTGCAACTGCTCGTGTTCCCCGGGGGAGAGACCCAGTTCTTGCCCGATCATCAGGCTCTCCCTGTCCTCCAGCAGTTCCGCGTAGAGATCGGGGAAACGGCTCAGGCGACGGTCGGGCATGCCTAAAGCGAGCAGCTCCGGCACGCGCCCCGCCATCTTGATCCCAAACTCGCCATAGTGGGGGAGCAGCCTCACCCAATGCTCGATCTGCTCGACGTTGCGAACCAGCGCGCGCAGCGTGACCCCCGCTTCCGTCGACAAAATCCATCCGCGCTCCAGATCGGTGGCGAGGAGCGGCACCGTGACCTCGGGTGCCCACCGCCCGAGCGCCTCGGTGAGCGGGGCCTCGTATCCGTAGCTCGGCGCGGGCGCTTTGAAGTAGACGGAGCCGTGATCGGTCTCCATGCGAAGGAAAGCTGACCACGGTCGCTGGTGGACGACCTCGATAGGGGCAGTGCCCTGCCAGCCGTGCGCCCTCACCTGCGCCTCGATCCACTGGCTCGCCTCGGCGAGCCACCCCGCCTGCTCCCACGGAAGCGGCATGTGCGGCTCTCGCCCGCCCGCGTCACTCACCATCCCACTCTCCCATCGCTACGCTTTCCTGTACCGCTCCACAAAATCCCAATCCACCGTCAGCCCGAGGCCGGGGCGCGTGGGGGCGGGGATGGTGCCCTCGGTGATGGGAACGTTCTCTTCGACCAGTTGGTGCAGCAGCGGGTTGCCGCCGAAGGAGTATTCGAGGATGGTGGCGGCGCTGGAGGCGAAGGCGAGGTGCAGCCCCGCGTTGAAGGAGATCGCCGAGCCCCACAGGTGCGGCGCAAGCTCCAACTGGTAGGCCGAGGCGAGCGCCGCGATGCGCTGCCCCTCGGTGATGCCGCCGCAGATGGCGAGGTCGGGCTGGAGCACGTCCACCGCGCGCGCGTCGATCAGGTCGCGGAAGTCGAAGCGGGTAAACTCGCTCTCGCCCGCCGCGATGGGGATGCTCGTCGCGGCGCGCACCTCCGCCGTGCCGAGCTTGTTGTCCGCGCTGATCGGCTCCTCGAACCAGTACAGATCGCACTCTTCGACCCCCTGGCAGAAGCGCTTGGCCTCCGGCACGCTAAAGGTGCCGTGCGCGTCCACCATCAGCTTGATCTCCGGCCCGAGCGCCTCACGCGCGGCGCGCACGCGGGCCACGCTGGTGCGCAACGTCCTCGTCCATCACGCCCACGCGCATCTTGACCGCCTTCGGCCCACGCGCCACGTAGCCGTTTAGCTGCGTGCCGATGTTGGCCTCGTCCGCCCAGCCGCCGCTCGCGTAGACCGGCATCCGCTCGCGGGTCGCCCCGCCGAGCAACTGCGCCACCGGCACGCCGAGCGACTTGCCCAACAGGTCCCACAGCGCGGTGTCCACCCCGCTGATCGCGGAGATCGTCAGCCCGCGCCGCCCGAGCACGGGGAAGGCGCGGCCCCGCGCCCGCGCGTAATGGTCGCGCGTCCCGTTGTACATGCGCTCCCAGAGGCGCGTGATCCCGCGCGCGTCCTCGCCGATGAGCAGCGGGCGAAGCTCCTCGCGGATCGTGGTGACGAGCGCGGCGCAGGCCCCCGCGCTGCCCACCGCCGCCTTCGCCTCGCCGAGGCCCTGCAAGCCGTCCTCGGTGGTTACGACGACGAGCGTCGCATCAAAGCTCTCAATGCGCCCGAAATCGGACACGTGCTGCTGCTCGTAGGGGATGGGAACGTGGAGCCAGGTGGCGTCAATGTCTGTGATGATCATGGTGATTGGAGAATGGAGAGTTTAGCAATGGACGATTGTGGTTACCACCTGTACCTTTGACTGGTAACAGCTTGGCTCATAATGGTTCACGATTGTAAGTATTCTTGAGAGCAAGATCCGTATTTATATAGGACCAGCAGCTACTGTGAAATATTCATCAGGATCAACTAATGGGCGTACTAACTTGTATTCAGATAGAGAAAGCACGTCAGAGTCACCAATAAAGTTTGCAATCGTACAACGCTATAGATATTCTAAGGTAGTAGACATTGTCATCATGCAAGTCACAGTTATGTGTCTAACCGACAAGTGAGATTCAGACGTGTCTGTGATCTCGCCGATTAGACTCTTTCGGCAGATAATCCTGACAACGATGAATTGTCGTATTAAATTGTTTCTCCATCATAAGTAGAGCGCTTCCAGTGCAAAAACAGCCATGCTTCGGCCTAGGCTTACCTAAACTATCAAACGAAAGAACCCTCCGTAGTGTCGTGCGTCTAACCTTTGTACGAAGGGCATTTCGTGGGACGACAGAGCCTATCGTCTTGAATAGCTGGTCCCCAGATTGACTGTCCAATAAGTCCTCCCCACCCCATCCACATCTACAGCCAGAATGATGATTGTCGGCGTTACACATTGATGTGTCCTTTTAATTAATAAAATTACCAAGGTGATCGTTTAGTGGGAATACAAGACCTCCTGATGCACTACATCTAGTGTATAGCAAGGGTTCAACCTACGACCCCTATAGCAAGACTTCGCGAAGCCTCTCTCGTGACTGAGTTTTGACGTGACATTTTCAGGTCGATACACTAGTGTAGTAGGTTAGCGCTTTCAGATGCCTGACCTGTACCCCCTGAGCGGTTACGTTGGAAGGGAGTATCTAGTGATGTGAAGCATGTCTGCCATACTTTTCCCATCTTTGCGCGATATCACTTTAGTTCGTAGTTCTTTGTATAACGTACGATCTACTCTGCTTCGCTCTTCCCATATCTTTCTTGCTTTGTTGCGTCAGCTTCATGAACCATATGCTGTACGGTACAGCCTCAAGATTGCGTGTGCGATCTTCAGTAATATCTACACTTGTGTATAGAGCCTACTTTGTCAGCTAGTTGTCTCTACGGGGAGACATTGCGACTAATTCCCAGCCTAATTGATAAGAGTCGTTGCACTGCTTTTTCAAATGAACCACGGCCAAAAATTCGCTTGACAATCTTTCGTTTGGTGTTTGCTGTTAAAGTGAAATATAGTCAAAATTCGTTATGAAACGTCTATCGTAATGCTATAAACCGCTCATCATAAATCAGTTCTCGAATCAATTTCCCTGGATATAATATGAGACTGCGATTAGCAATTAATTCAGTACTTGTATGTCCAGTCTTTGCAGATTAGTGAATCGATTATGCCAGATCTTATCGGATGGTCCCACCACTTAACGACATTTTTACCCAGATGTTAGGGATAGTGGGCTCTTAAATAGTCTGGGTTGAGACATGTAACATCTTGCACCCCACGCTGTTGGTTTGGATTTCGTTTCAACAACTCTATTGTTCATACCAATTGCGACTTGCAGAAGCGCAATGAGGTAACTCTGTCATTCCGACCGAAGGGAGGAATCTCAGCTTTGATTAGTCTATGTTGAGATTCCTCATTCCGCTTCGCTCCATTCGGAATGACAGTGCTGTGTTCAGTGCGTCACTTTGAATTGCTCTGGGCCACCCCGCACTCCCCGTTGCCGTTAATCTCCAATCTCTAATCCCCAATCTCCAATCTCTACCCCACCCGCATCCCGTCCCCATCAAAGTAGTGCATGCGCTCGGGGGCGATGGTGAAGCGCACCTCGTCGCCGAGGCGGGTGGTGGCGAGGCCGGGGATCATGGAGAGCAGGGTCTGCTTGCCGACTTTGATGTGCAGGATCGTTTCCGCGCCGAGCGGCTCGACGAGGGCGACGCGCCCCGTAAACTCGCCATCGTCGGCGGGCTGCACGTCCTCGGGGCGGACCCCCATGAGGAAGGAGGCGGGCAACTTGCTCTGCGCGGGGGTCGCCATGCGAATGGGAGCCTCGCGCACCTGGAACGAGCCGTTGTCGCGGCTGGCGGGGAGCAGGTTGATCTGCGGCGTGCCGACGAGCTCTGCCACGAAGATGGTGGCGGGGCGGTCGTAGATGTCCTCGGGGGTGCCGATCTGCACGATGCGCCCGTGGTGCAGCACCGCAAGCCGATCCGCCATCGTCAGCGCCTCGATCTGGTCGTGGGTCACGAAGAGGGTAGTGCTGCCCTGCGTCTTTTGCAGGTGCTCCAGCTCGACGCGCAGCGACTCGCGCAGCTTGGCGTCGAGGTTGGAAAGCGGCTCGTCCATCAGGAAGATGCGCGGCTCGCGCACGATGGCGCGGCCCAGCGAGACGCGCTGCATCTCGCCACCGGAGAGGCGCGAGGTTTTGCGCTCCAGCAGGTGGGTGATGCGCAGCTTCTCCGCGGCCTCCTGGATGCGCAGGCGGATTTCCGGTTCCGGCGTTTGGCGCATGGGGGAGCGCAGCGGGAAGGCCATGTTGTCGTAGACGGTCATCGTCGGGTAGAGCGAGTATTGCTGGAAGACGAAGGCGACGTCGCGCGCGGCGGGGCTGAGGTGGTCCGCTGGCTCGTTGTCGAAAAGGATCGATCCCTCGTCCTGTTTTTCCAACCCCGCGATGACGCGCAGGGTGGTCGTCTTGCCCGCGCCGGTCGGCCCGAGCAGCACGAAGAACTCGCCATCGTTGATGGTAAAAGTGACATCCTTGAGCGCCGGAACATCCTTGAAGCGCTTGCTGATCTGTTGCAGGCTCACATGGCTCATGCGCTCGTCTCCCGTCGGATCGCCTTCTCGCTGTCAGGGTTGAAGAAACGGACCATCGCGGGGTCCAGGCCGAAGCGGAGCGGGGTGCCCATCGGGTAGATGAGCTTCCGGTCGGCGCGGGCGTGGACGATGGTGTCGCTATCAAGGTTCAGGTGCAGCATCGAGTACGCACCGTGCAGGTCGGCCTGATAGACGGTGGAGCCGAGCGGCCCCGCGTCGGCCACCTGCACCGCCTCCGGGCGGAAGCCGAGGATCACATCCCCCTCGCGCCCGATGGCATTTTGGAGCGTGGCGCGCCAGCCGTCCGGCACCGCGTAGCGGTTCTCGTTTGGCAGGTGCACCACCCCGTCGGCGTAGCGCCCGCGTACCAGGTTCATGCCGGGGCTACCGATGAAGCGCGCGACAAAGAGGTTGGCGGGGTCGTGGTAGACCTGCGCGGGGGTGCCCACCTGCTGCACCTCCGAGTTGGACATGACCACGATGCGGTCGCCCATCGCCATCGCCTCGATCTGGTCGTGCGTGACGTAGACGGTCGTCGCGTGCTGCGCCAGGTGGAGCCGCTTGATCTCGGCGCGCATGGTGGCGCGGAAATCCGCGTCGAGCGCGCCGAGCGGCTCGTCCATGAGGAAGGCGGCGGGCCGCCGCACGAGGGCGCGGGCCAGTGCCACACGCTGCTGGTCGCCGCCGGACAGCGCGCCGGGGCGCGCTTTGAGCAGGTGCTCGATTTCCAGCAGCTTGGCTACCTCCTGCACGCGCGTCTCGACGTTGGCGCGCGACTCCCCCTCCGCCTGGAGCGGAAAGGCGATGTTCTGGCCGACGGAGATGTGCGGGTAGAGGGCGTAAAGCTGGAAGACAAAGGCGATGTCGCGCTCGCTGGGGTGCGCCCAGGTCACGTCGCGCCCGTTGAGCAGGATCTGCCCGGTCGAGACCGATTCCAGCCCGGAGATCATGCGCAGCGTGGTCGTCTTGCCGCAGCCGGAGGGGCCGAGCAGCACGACAAACTCGCCATCCTCGATTGTCAGGTTTACCGGCTTGACCGCTTGAAAGCTGCCAAAGCGCTTCTCGACTTGGTTGAGTTCGATTGTTGCCATGAGGTTAGAACAAGGATTTCAGGAATGAAGGATCGGATGACATATCCAGCGGCGGCTTCCCACTTGTGGGTAAGTCGGTCGTCGCACCCGTCTTGGGTACCCGTCGGTCGTCGGTCGTCATTTTCTCACCGCCCCAAAGGTGACGCCGCGCAGCAGGTAGTCGCGGAGGAGGAAGGTAACGAAGACTACAGGGATCAGGAAGAGGAGGGAGCCCGCGGCGATGGCGGACCACTCGATGCCGCCGCGCCCGAGCATGGTCGGGATGCTGGGCGGCGCGGTGCGGGCGTTGTTGGTGGTGAGCATCAGGGCGAAGGCGTACTCGTTCCAGGCGAAGATCAGGCAGAAGACGGTGGTCGCGGCGATGCCGGTCACGGCCTGCGGTAGCACCACCTTGAAGAAGGCTTGCAGCCGCGTGTAGCCGTCCACCATCGCCGCCTCCTCGTACTCGCGCGGGATCTCGTCCATGAAGCCCTTGAGCAGCCAGACGGAAAAGGAGAGGTTGAAGACGGTGTAGAGCATGATGAGGCCGATGTGGGTGTCGTAGAGCCCCAGGCGGCGGTACATCAAAAAGATCGGGATTGTGACGACCACGGGCGGCAACATGCGCGTGCTCAGGATGAAAAAGAGCAAGTCGTCCTTGCCCGGCACGGGAAAGCGGCTAAAGGCGTAGGCAGCGAGCAGGCCGAGCACCACCGAGAGGATCGTGGAGGTGCCCGCGATGATCAGCGAGTTGCGCAGGCGGCTCACATACTGGCTCGGGCCGGTGATTTGCAGGCCACCCTCCAGCGCCACGCGCTCGAAGATGCCGGTGGCGGGGTCGGCCAGCAACTCCTCCGCCACGGCAGGGGCCACCTGGCGGCGGTCGGTGAAGAGGTAGACGAAGCCTTCCAGCGACGGCTCGAAGAGCACCTTGGGCGGCACCGCCACCGCGTCGGCGCGCGACTTGAAGGCGGTAGCCCCCATCCAGAAGATGGGGATCAGCGTGACCAGGGCGATCACCACCGCCACGAGCGCCCGCGCGTTGTGCATCAGCCGATAGCTCGAACTGACCTTGTCCACGCGGATCGATTCGAGGACGGGGGGATGGCCCTGGGAAGGGGAGATGGTTGCCATAGTGTTACCTTCGGCGAGTTGATGGTAGGTAGTGGGTATTAGGTATTAGGTATTGGGTATTGGGTATTAGGTATTAGGTATTGAGATTAGAGATTGGAGATTGGGTACCGGAGAGTGCCGTTGCCGTTAATATCTAATATCCAATATCCAATATCCCCTTTACCCGTCGCGCATTTTGTTGAGGGAGCGGATGTAGACGTTGCTGATGGCGATGATGATGATCAGGACGATGTAGGCGAGGGCGCTGGCGGGGCCGGTGCGGAACTGGCCCAGGAAGGCGGTGCGGTACAAGCTGACCGCTACGACCTCCGTGGCGTCGCCCGGGCCGCCGCCGGTCAGGCCCATGACGAGGTCGAACGCCTTGAACGCCTCGATGGTGCGGAAGAGCACCGCGATGAGCAGCAGCGGCGCGACCTGCGGCAGTGTGATGCGGCGGAACTGGAACCAGGAGCTGGCGCGGTCAATCGCCGCCGCCTCGTACAGGTAATCCGGGATCGCTTTCAGGCCTGATAGGCAGAGCAGCATCACGAAGGGGGTCCACATCCACACATCCACGATGACGACCGCCCAGAGCGCGAGGGTCGGGCTGCCCAACCATTCGGGCGCGGTGGCCGGGTTGGTATAGCCAATCAGATAGTTAAAGATGCCAAAGGAAGGGTTGAAGATCAGCTTCCAAAAGAGGCCGACCACCACGGGCGAGAGCATCATCGGGATCAGGATCAGCGTGGTGATGATGCCGTTCCCCCGAAAGCGCTCTTTGAGCAGCATCGCCAGCCCGAAGCCGATAAGGGTTTGGAGACCAACGGAAAGCAGCGCAAAGCGCCCCGTCGTGGCGAAGGATTCCCACAAGCGGGTGTTGCTCAGCACGTCGGCGTAGTTGGCAAAGCCCACCCACCCCGGCGCGTCGCGGGAAATCGCCGAAAAATCGGTGAAGCTCAAATACAGGCTGTAGAAGAGCGGAAAGATGTTCCACAGGATGAGCAGGATCAAGGTGGGCCAGATAAAAAGCCACTTGATCTGATTGTCGCTCAACTGGCGACCCTGCGTCTGGCTCTCATGCATCTGAACGCGGCTAACGTCTTTGACTGTGGACATGGCGTTCTCAACTTGGAGATTGGAGATTGGAGATTGGAGATTGGAGATTAGAGATTGGAGATTGGAGATTGGAGATTGGAGATTGGGTATTAGGTATTAGATATTAACGGCTTCACGTTGTCGTTAATATCTAATACCTAATATCTACTACCTACTCTCTACTACCTGGCGTTACTGGTTGATGTACCCGGCATCTTCGAGGATGGGGTGCCACTGTTCGGCGATGCTGTTCATCACCTCTTCAGCGGTGCCCTCGCCGCCGACGACGTACTGGTGCATCTCGCGCTGGTTGATTTCCAGCAGTTGCCCGAACTCCGGAATGTTCCAGAAGTCCTTGACAAAGTTCATCGTTTCCGCGAACGCGGCGTTATACGGGGCCACATCGAGGAATTCCTGCGAGCCGAGCACCTCGATGTTGGTGCTGTAGCCGCCGAGCGAGCCCCACTTGGCCTGCACCTCGGGCGAGGCGAGCCACTCGACGAACTCGAACGACGCCTGCTTGCGCTCGTCCGGGATGTACGAGCTGATGCTGATGCCCTGCCCACCGAGCGCGGCAAAGCGCTCGCCACCCGGGCCTGCCGGGTTGGCGAAGAAGCCGGTGTCGGCGGCGTGCGGGTTGATCGAGGGGTTGGTGAGCGCCGGGAAGAAGGCGAAGTAGTTCATGATCATCGCCGCCTGCCCGTTGATGAAGACGTCGTTCATTTCCTGGAAGAAGGCGTTGTTGGTGCCGGGCGGGGTGCAGCAGTCGTACAGCTCGCGGTAGTACTCCAGCGCGGCAATCGCCTCGGGGGAGTTGACCACGCCCATCACCTCGTTGTTCTCGTTCTTCCAGTCCGCCCCGTAGCTGAAGAGCACGTTCTCGACGCCCATCGTCAGCGCGTCGTAGTCCAGCTGGGTGTAGATGCCAGCGCCGTACAGCCCCTCATCCGGGCGGGTGAAGAACTTGGCAACGTCCATCAACTCCGCCCAGGTTTCCGGCACCGCCAAGGGGTAGCCGTACTCCGCCTCGAAGGCAGCCATCTCGTCGGGGTTCTCGAAGAGATCCTTGCGGTAGGCCCAGCCGTCCGCGTCACCTTCCAGCGGGTAGGCATAGTAGGTGCCGGAGCCGGTGGGGTACTCGGCGTAGTAGGTAAGGGTCGCGGGGGTGACCGTCTTTTCGAGGCCGCGCGAGGTGAGGAACTCGGTCATGTCCACGTAGTGGCCCTGCGTGGCCGCTTGGCCCAGCCACTGGCTGTCGCCGACGAGCATGTCGAAGGCGTCGCCCTGCGCGGCCCACTCCGCCGCGACACGGTCAAAGTAGGAGCCCCACGGCTCCTGGATCACGTTGACCGTGATGCCGGTCTCGGCCTCGTAATCCTTTACCAGCGTCGCCAGGTAATCGGCGGGGTCCCACTGGGCCCAGATAATCGTCAGTTCGTCCACGCCCGAGGTGTCGGCGGGGGCTGCCTCTTCCTCGGTCGCCTCGGTCGTCTCGCCGCTTTCCTCGGTGGTGGGGGCCGCAGCGTCGTCAGGGGGGGTAGTCTCAGGGGTGGTGCTTCCACCGCACGCCGCCAGCACCAGCATCATCACGACAATCAACAGCGCAAATACTCGTCTTGACATCCTCGTCCTCCTCCGGTTGAAAACATCTGGAAAAGCTGGTAAGCACGTCCTCACCGTATCGTGTTTTGGCGTTGGCTGAGTGGCTCACCCCCTTCCGCGCGAGACGCGGCGTTACCCGTGGTTGTATGAAAAGCACCACGGGGGTTTATAAATAGATTGGTGGGCTGTGGCGGAAGGCGCGCTGACGGTTTGTCGGCGTGGGCCGACGCCGACACTCGGCGCTACCCCCCGCGCAGCGCTTGCAGCCGCGCCCTGCTGTCGCTGCCATCTCAGACCGCCTGGCGCATGACCCCGACGGGCTGCGACAGCACCGCCTGCACCACGGTAGCCACCCCGCCCAGCACGCAGGCATCCACCCCGTTGTCCGCCAGCACTACCTTGGTGGTGCCGGAGGGCCAGGGGAGGGCGCGTCGTTGCAACTCTTCCTGCATGGCGGGGAGTAACCATTCTCCCCCAAGACTCAAAATACCGCCAAAAACCACAAGTTCCGGGTTCAGCGCGTTGACGAGCGAGGCGATGCCGACGCCGAGCGCCTGGCCGATGCGCGCCAGCGCCTCCAGCGCTACCGTGTCGCCCGCGCGCGCCGCCTCCACGACCATCGGCACGGTTAACTGCTCCAGGTCGCCCCCGCCAAGCTCGCCCAATGTCGAGGGGGTCCCCCCCGCGAGCGCGCGGCGCACGTGGCGGAACAGGGCAGCTTGGCTGACCATCGTTTCCCAGCAGCCGTGATTGCCGCAGGCGCACAGCTCGCCGTTGGGGTCCAGCGTGATGTGCCCAAACTCGCCCGCGTAGCCGGTGGCCCCTTTAAAAAGCCGCCCACCGCGCACGATGCCCCCGCCGAGCCCGACCCCCGCGCTGATGTAGAGCACCTCCTGGAAGCCCTGTGCGGCCCCAAAGAAATGCTCGCCGAGCGCTGCCATGTTGGCCTCGTTGTCCACGAAGACAGGCACGTCGAAGGTGTCACGCAGCAGCACGCCGACCGGCACGTCGCGCCAGCCAAGGTTCGGGGCGAAGAGCAGCTGCCCGCTTTCCTGGTCGATCAGGCCGGGCACGCCGACGGAGATGCCAAACAGGGTGCTGCACGCCTCGCGGCTTGCCGCGACCGCCTCTTGGAGTAGCTGGCTGGTACGCTGGAGGATGACACTCTGGCCGCTGTTGGGGGTGATACGCTCGTGGTGCCGCCAGGTAATCGCGGCGGAAAAATCGGTGCGAACGACGGAGACGAAATCCACGCCGATCTCGGCGCTGAGGATACAACCGGCCTCGGGGTTGAGTTCCAGAAGCACGGCTGGGCGGCCCGTGCCGGCGGAGTCGATGCCTGTCTCGCGGACGAAGCGATGGTCCAGCAACTCGCGCACCAGGCTGGAAACGGTGGCCTTGTTGAGGCCGGTCATCTCCGCCAGTGCCGCACGCGACAGGGGCGCACGCTCCAACAACCGGTGCAAGATGACCGAGAGGTTCATCTGTCGCACCAGCGTCTGATCACCGGTTCGGTAGCGATCGTAGGGGAGCATGAAGCAGCAGCGGCTCATGATAGGATGGGGGGAAGTTAGTTTGTTGTAGCAACAAACTAAGCGGCAGGGTATCAGAATTTTGGGGCGCTGTCAAGAGGGGTTTTTTAACGCAGAACGCAGAACGCAGAACGAACGGCGTAACGCAAAGGCGCAGAGGCGCAGAGGCGCAGAGGGTTTTAGTAGGGGGCCGATGAGCTACGGGAAGTGGTCCGCCGCGTGCGATCCGTGCTCAGGGTGACCCCATTCGTCGAAACGTGCTGGCCGCGCAATAATATCGTACTGGCGCGGCCAATCGCCCTAGCAGGTCAGTTGCTCTACATAGGGAAAGTAGATAGAGATGAGAGGTTGTAGTGCGTAGGTTAAGGCACGCTACAAGCTGTTTCTCTCATCTTTATAGGAGCTATCTATCAGGAAGTCAACGCACATGCCCAAGTCGGACACGGTCAGCATCCATGAAGTCGCTGTCTTCCTTCAGCTATCGGAGGAGGAGGTGCGCCGCCTGCTCTTGGCGCAGCGGGAGCGCACCGCTGCCGACGGCGCACGCGCCCCGATCGAAGCGCTGGAACGAGCGGTTGCTGAGGCTGAACTGGTGAACCGCATCATCTCGCTCGCTGCGGGCGAGGTGGAGCTAGATCGGCTGCTGAGCGCGCTCCTGGAGCAGTTTGGGCCGGTGCTCCCCGTGACTGGGGGCTCGGTGGCCCTGCTGGAAGAGGAGGAGTTGGTAGTCCAGGCCATGGTGGGGCCAAGCGCAAACAGCGAGCAGGAGCGCCACGTGCTCGCGAAGGACGACGCAGCATGGCAGAGCCTTGCCACAGGGGAGCCGTTTCTGTCGCACGACGCGCCTACCGGGGGAACGGAGGGGACCCCCGCCGTGCGCTCCCGCCTGCTCGTGCCGCTCACCTGGCGGGGGCGGACGTTCGGGGTGCTGGAGGTGAATGCCACCCATCCTGGCGCGTTCCAGGCCGCCGATGTAGCGCTGCTCCAAAAGGTGGCCCGCGCCCTCAGTGGCCCGATTGAACTGGTGCGGCGCTACTCAGCAGAAGTTCAGGCTACCCAAGTGGCAGTGCTCGCCCGAAAGCAGATAGCGGTCCAGTATACCGTCAGCCGCCTGCTGGCCGAGGCAGTCCATTTTATGGATGCCGCCCCGTCCATCCTGCAAACGATTAGCGAGTATCTGCAATGGGAGCTGGGCGCGCTCTGGTGCATCGATCCCAGCGAGAACGTGCTGCGCTGTAGCACCCTGTGGCATCCGCCCGGCGCAGCCAGCGCTGCCTTTGCGGGGATGAGTTGGGGGACTACCTTTGCCTGGGGTGTCGGATTGCCAGGGCGGGTCTGGGCTACCGAGCAGCCTGCGTGGATCACCGACCTGCGCGTGGACACAAACTTCCCTCGCCTGCAGGCGGCGGCAGCGGCTGGGCTTCGCAGCGCGCTGGCCTTCCCGCTCCGGGGGCAGAATGGCCTTTACGGGGTCATGGATTTTTTCAGCCGAGAGCTTCAACCCTTGGACGAGACGGTGCTGCACCTGATGACCTCCATCGGCCAGCAGATCGGCCAGTTCATCGAGCGCAAGCAAGCCGAAGCTGCCATCGGTCGGAGCGAGGCGCGGCACACCACAATCCTGGATGTGGCGCTGGATGCCATCATCACTATCAACCAACAGGGTGAGGTAGTGGAGTGGAACGCGGCGGCGGAACAGATGTTTGGCTACCGACAGCAAGATGTGCTGGGGCGGGAGATGGGCGCTCTGATCGTCCCCGAGCGGCTGCGACAACTTCACCGCCAGGGGATCGCCCGCTACCTCGCGACCGGCGAGCGCCACGTTCTTGGACAGCGCATCGAGATCAATGCCCAGCGCGCTGATGGCAGCGAGATTCTGGTGGAACTCGCCATCACGGAGTTGCCCGGCACCGACGCCCCCCTCTTCATGGGCTTCGTGCGCGACATCACGCTCCGCAAAAAGGCCGAGGAGCGGCTGAGCCTTCTTGCCGAGGCGGGCCAACTGCTGGCAACTTCCCTCGACTACGGTACAACCCTCCAGCGCACCGTCCAACTGGTGGTTCCGACCCTGGCCGATTACTGCCTGCTGGATGTGGTCGAGCCGGACGGCACGCTGCACCGCGTGCAAACCCGCTATACCGACCCCTCCTGGGATGCGATATTCACCGCGCTGGAGGCGATCTACGCGACGAAGGTGCAAAAAAGCGACCATCCCGTGACCCGCGTGCTCGCCTCCGGTCGCTCGCTTCTGCTGCAAGAGATCCGTGCGGCACACTTGGAGCAAGCCGCCTACTCGCCCGAGCACTTGCAGCTTTTACAGCAGTTGGGGCCCCGCTCCATTATGATCGTGCCGCTTGTGGCGCGCGGCCAGGGGGTTGGGGTGCTGAGCCTGGGGCGGGTGACCACGCCAGCGCTGTACAACGAGATGGATTTGGCGCTGGTGGAAGAGGTGGGGCGCAGGGTGGCGTTGGCCCTGGACAACGCGCGACTCTATCAAGAGGCGCAGGCAGCGGTGCAGGTGCGCGACCAGTTTTTGTCTATCGCGTCACATGAACTGCGGACCCCCATCACGAGCATCAAGGGCTACGCCGCGCTGATCCAGCGGCGCAGCGCCGTGGAAGGATGGGGCGATGAGCGGCTGCGTCGTGGCATCCAAATCATTTCGGATGAGGCCACCCGCCTCAACCAGCTCATTGACCTGCTCCTCGACATCGCGCGCATCCAGAGCGACAACCTGGTGCTGGAGCGCGACCCGCTGGACCTCGCTGCGCTGGCGCAACGAGCCGTCGCGCGCGTCGAGCTGATCCTGGAACGCCACACCATGGCGCTCCACTGCCCCAGCGAGCCGGTGATGGTCCTGGGGGATGAATTGCGGCTGGATCAGGTGCTGCAAAACCTGATTTCCAACGCGATCAAGTACAGCCCCGAAGCCGGGCAGATCACCGTCGCTGTGGGGCGACACGACGGGCGTGCCCGGTTGAGCGTGAGCGACCAGGGGGTTGGCATCGCGGCGGAGGCGATCCCCCACCTGTTTACTCGCTATTACCGCGCGCCCAACGTACAGGAGCATAGTATCGGCGGGCTGGGGCTGGGCCTCTACATCGTGCGCCACATCATGGAGGCGCACGGGGGGACGGTCAGTGTGACGAGCGAGGAGGGGGTCGGCTCGACCTTCACTATTGAGTTGCTCACGGTGGATTAGGCGTTACCCTCAACGATCGGCGGTGCCAAGCCTGTTGCTCAGCCGCCCCAGCCCCGCTACCTCGACCGCTACCTCGTCCCCCGCGCGGAGCCAGGGCTGCGGCGCTGCCATACCAAGAACTACCCCTTCGGGCGTGCCGGTGATGATCAGGTCGCCCGGCTGGAGCGTCATGTACTGGCTGGCGTAGCTGATGATCTCTGCGACCGAGAAGACCATGTCGCTCGTGTTGGACTCTTGCCGAAGCTCCCCGTTGACCCAGCAGCGCAGCGCGAGGGTCTGCGGCTCCGGCACCTCGTCGGCGGTGGCGAACCAGGGGCCGACCGGCAAAAACTTGTCAGGGCTCTTGCCGAGCAGCCACTGCGAGGTGCGGCGCTGGAGGTCGCGCACGCTCAGGTCGTTCACCGTGCAGTAGCCAAGCACGTAGCCGAGCGCCTCTTCCACGCTCACCCTGCGCGCCCGCCGCCCGATCACCACCCCCAACTCCACCTCGTAATCGTACTCGGTGGCATCAGTCAGCAGCGGCACCGGCTCGTCCGGCGCGGCGAGCGCGTTGTTGAACTTGGAAAAGAGCACCGGCGTTTCCGGGATCGCCATGCCCGACTCGATGGCGTGGCGACGGTAGTTCAGCCCCACACAGATGATTTTTTCGGGGGCGAGCACGGCGGGGGCCAGGCGCACCGAGGCGTCCGGCAGCCGCCAGGGCGCATCGGGGGACGAGGGCAGAGCGGCGCGCAGGCGTTGTAGGGCGGCGAGCGCCTCGTCCCCACCCGCGAGCAACGCGGCCCAGGTGGTCGGCGTATCGGGCAGCGCCATCGCCTCGGACGCGCGTTGCAGGTCCACGATGCCGTCGTCAACGCGCAGCCCCAGGCGGGGCGATGACTCATCGGCAGAGTAGAAATTCAAAAGATACATAATTGTTCCTCATTCTGCGCGATCCAGTCACGACGTTTGTAGGGCGCGCTGATGAAACTTCCCTATTCAATCGGAGTGAAGACGCGCGGTTGAAACCGCTGCTGAAGGCCGTTGGCCGTACCCAGAGGGAACCCACCCCCTTCGGGGACGCTACGCCCTTATCCGCGTCGGCCTTCGCCGACGCTCGGCTGCAAGCCTCTAGCAGCGACTTTAGTCGCGCCCTGCCTGGCCTGTCACGATTTCCCGGTTTATTTCTTACTCTTCATCAACGCGCACGACGCGCCACGCTTTACGGGATAAGCCCCGCGCTCAGGCAGCGCTCAAAGTGCGCGATAGTCTGGCGCACCCCCTCGGCGAGCGGCGTTTCGTAGACGCGGGGGACGTGCGCGCGCAGGGCGCTGTCGTCGAAGCTTTCCGGGAAGGGCAACGCCACCTCCTCGCGCACCGTGATCTGGGCATCGGGCTTTTCCGCGCGGATCAGATCGACCACCTCCGCGACGGTGGCGGGCGGGGTGCCCAGGTTGAAGGCGTGTGCCCCGTCGGCGGGGATCGTCGCCGCGGCGATGAACTGCTGCGCCACATCGGAGGCCCACTGAAATTGCATCGTCCCGCCAAAGCCGATCTCGAAGGGCTGCCCCGCAGCGGCGGCGAGCATGGCCTTGGTCGGGTCGCTGGTCAAGCCCTGGTCGCGCCCGACCCCGTAAACGGTGTAGGGGCGCAGGGCGACGCTGCTGATGCCATGATCCTGCCAGTAAACCCGCGCGCTGCGCCCTCGTTCGCCACCTTGTACACCCCGTAGAGGGTGCGCGGCGCGGGCGGCGCGTCGTGCGCGACCGGCGCGCGCGGGTACTCGCTCGCTGGCCCGTACACCGCAATGGACGAGGCATAGGCTAGATGGCGCAGCCCTGTCTGCCGCGCCGCCTCGAAGATGTTCATCGTGCCCGTCACGTTCACCTGCGCCCCCAGCACCGGGTTCGCGCGGCAAAAGGGGATTTGCAGGGCGGCGAGGTGGATCACATGGGTGATGCCGTGTTCCTCGAAGGCGGCGCGCACCGCCTCCGTCCGCGTCAAATCCCCACGCACGAACGTAATAGCTTCCTGCTCCTCCCGCGAGAGCAGCAGGTCCAGCCGCCCGCGATGGTCGCTCAAGTCGAAGCTCACCGCGCGCTCCCCCCGCCGCACCAGGTGGTACAGCACCCACGCCCCGATGCACCCCATCGCGCCCGTAACCAGGGTGGCCTGCTTGCCAGATTGGTGGTTATTCATCGTTGTTGCCCTTGCCAGCTTGGTTGGGAGATATTAGATATTGGATATTGGATATTAGATATTGGATATTAGATATTGGAGGTGATAACTATCAAACGGGAATTGGAAAGTTAAGCTAGTCAAACGGCCTTTTAACCACGGAGAACACGGAGAATACAGAGAAAGCCGTTAATCTCCAATCTCTATCTCCAATCTCTATCTCTATCTCTATCTCCAATCTCTAATCTCCAATCTCCAATATCCCCATCCCCGCCTCAATCACCCGTGCGATGCGTTCCACATCGTAGACGCAGCCCGCCCAGGTGCCCCCGCTCGCCTGCTGGAGCAGCGCCCACAGGCGCGTGTCGTCGGGAAGCTGCGGGTGCGGGCGCAGGTCGGGATGCGAGGCGCGCACCCGCAGCAGCGCCTCCGCCGCCTCCCGCGTCAAATCCGTCGTCGGTCGTCGGTCGTCGGTCGTCGTCCCTACCAGATTCACCGATCCCACCAACCCCTCGCGATCTATCACGATCTCGATCACATCGCCATCGCGCAGCTTTCCGATGGGGCCGCCCGCCAGCGCCTCCGGGCCGATGTGGCCGATGCACGCGCCGGTCGAGACCCCCGAAAAGCGCGCGTCGGTGAGCACCGGCACCGTCTTGCCCCAGGGGATGAACTTGAGCGCGGCGGTGATCTGGTAGGTTTCCTCCATGCCGCTGCCGAGCGGCCCGCCGCCGATGTAGACCAGCACGTCCCCTGGTTGGACGGGGCGCTCGCCCTGCCCCTTGATAGCACGCACGGCGTCCCGCTCGGAAACAAAGACGCGCGCGGGGCCGCGATGGCGGTACACCCCGTCCGCGCCCACCACCGAGGGGTCAATCGCGGTGGCCTTGACGACCGCGCCTTCCGGCGCGAGGTTGCCGACGGGGAAAACGACGGTGCTCGTCAGCCCTGCACGCCTTGCCTGGGCGGCGTCCATGATGACGTGCTCCGGCTCCACCTGCCCCGCACTCGCGAGCCGCTCGCGCACCGCGTGCCGCCGCTCGCTTTCCTGCCACCAGTCGAGCACCGTGTCCAGGGTCTCGCCGGTCGCGGTGAGCACGTCGGTGTGCAGCAGCCCCATCTGCCGCAGGTGGAGCATCACCTCCGGCACCCCGCCCGCCATGAACACCTGCACCGTCGGGTGGTTGCGCGGCCCGTTGGGCAGCGCGTCCACCAGGCGCGGCGTGGTGCGGTTGACCCGCTGCCAATCCGCCACGGTCGGGCGCGGCAGCCCCGCGGCGTGCGCGATGGCGGGAATGTGCAGCAGCAGGTTGGTCGAGCCGCCGAAGGCGGCGTGGACCAGCATCGCGTTTTCCAGCGCGCGGGGGGAGAGGATGGCGGACAGGGGAGTGTTGCGGGCCGCGAGGCGCAGCAGGGCGAGGGCCGAGCGGTGCGCCATGTCGAGCCAGATCGGCTCGCCCGAGGGGGCAAGCGCGCTGTGTGGCAGCGCCATGCCGAGCGCCTCCGCCGACCACCTGCGAGGTCGCGGCCGTGCCGAGGAACTGGCACCCTCCGCCCGGCGAGCCGCAGGCGCGGCAGCCCATCGCGGCGGCGTAGTCCAGCGAGATCAGATCGTGGGCGAAGCGCGCGCCGATGGTCTGGACCTGTCCCGCGTCCTCCGCGCCGATAGCAGGCAGCGTCACCCCGCCCGGCACGATCAGCGCGGGCAGGTCGCTGCTGCCCGCGAGGGCCATCATCATCGCGGGCAAGCCCTTGTCGCAGGTGGCGATGCCCAGCACCCCCGCGCGCTGCGGCAGCGAGCGGATCAGGCGGCGCATGATGATGGCGGCG
Source organism: uncultured Chloroflexia bacterium (assembly GCA_963845765.1). Lineage (GTDB taxonomy): Bacteria > Chloroflexota > Anaerolineae > Ardenticatenales > Ardenticatenaceae > CAWJTI01. The sequence goes on along the minus strand of CAWJTI010000015.1, from coordinate 673,550 downwards.
TCGTTGCGGTAGGGCAGGCTGTCGAACATGCCGGTCGTGCCCTGCGTGCGCCCGTCGCAGGGGTCGCTGACCGTGGCGGAAAAGGGGATGGTGCCCTGCTCGCGCGAAGGTCTGCGCGGCGGCGCTGCACCAGCAGGCCGATCTCCCAGTGGCCGGTGTGGTAGCCGAGCGCGAGTGGGGTGCCGTCGTGATCGCGCAGCCCGCCCTGCGTGCTCAAAATCAGAAACTCGGGCTTGCCCAGGTCGGCAGGGTTCCAGCCCATGCCCGCGTTCTGCGTCAGTCCGAACAGGTTGCCGCTCGGCTCGTCGCGCAGCATCTCCTCCGTCAGCGGCAGCGTGCCTGCCGGGCCTTCCGCTGCCAGCCGCGTGGCCGGGACCGTCGTGGCATCTGCCCAGAATCTCCGCCAGCGACGGGACGGGGCGGCTCATGCGGGGCGCTCCGCCTCGACAAAATCAAGCGGGGGGACGGGGCTGATGGCGCTCCAACCGCCATCCACGACCAGGGCCTGGCCGGTGATCTGGCTCGCGGCGGGGGAGAGAAGGAAAAGCGCGGCGGCGGCGATGTCCTCTGGCTGCGCGACCTGGCCCGTGGGGATCAGCTTGCCCCACGACCGTCGCGTAGTGCGGGTCATCGGCAAGGTTGCGCGGGGTGAGGGTCGCGCCGGGCGCGATGGCATTGGTGGTGATGCCGTGCGGGGCCAGCTCGATGACGAGGTGCCGCGCCAGCATTTCCAGCGCGCTCTTGGTCATGCTGTAGGCGGGTACGAAGGGGACCGCCTGATGGCCGGTGACGGAGGAGAGAAAGAGGATGCGCCCGCCGCGCCCCTGCTCGCGCATCTGGCGGGCCGCGGCCTGCGCCAGAAAAAAGGAGCCACGCAGGTTCACGTCGAGCACGCGCTGGAAGCCGCTCGGCTCGTAATCGAAGAAGCTGCCCCACTGGGTGAGCCCCGCGTTGGCTACCGCGATGGACAGTTGGCCGAAGCGCTCCACCGCCTGCGCCACCAGCCCGCGCACGCTCTCCACCTCGCCCACGTCCCCGCCGACGCCAACACAGTGCCGCCCTCGTCGCGGATCGCCGCCGCCGCCTGCCTCGGCCTGTGCCGCGTCCACATCGTTGAGCAGCACCGCCGCGCCGCGCGCGCGCCAACCCCCGCGCGATGGCCAGGCCGATCCCCACCCCCGCGCCCGTCACCACCGCCACCTCGCCCCGAAAACTCGCCTCCATCCCGTCCCCTCCGTGTCTCCGTTGTCACTCGCGGGAGTATATCCGCTTTGCACGGTTGCGCACGTTTGAACGGCGGGGGACAGGGGGTGGGGGGCAGGGGTCAGGGGAACGGAAGAAAAGGCAAAAGGCAAAAGGCAAAAGGCAAAAACGGAAAGGGGAAAGGCAAGGGGCAAAATGTCAGGGGAGGTATCCGCCAAGGCCCATCAGGACGGGCTTCCAGTCCGTGGCTAAACCCAAGCGCCATGCCAGGAAAAACAAGGAAAAACCAATGAACTTTATTTTTGCCTTTCCGTTTTTGCCTTTTGCCTTTTGCCTTTCCGTTCTCACTCCCCAGGCGAGGGCTCCTGCGCGAGGCATACCGCTTTGAGGGTGCTGCGCAGGTTCTCGTCTAGCTCGTCGCATTGTTGCCCAAGTTCGAGAAGCCGCTCCCCGTTTTGCTCGTCCTTCACCATCCAGCCCGCGCGCAGGGCGCGCAGGGCGACCTCGCAGGGGTCGTCGGTTGCTTCAAGGGACATGCGTGGGAAAACTTCCTTGAAGAGGAGGCGGGCCTCGGCGATTCGCGGCTCTTTTTCCTGCTGGTAGGAGTGAAGCACCGCGCGAAGCTGAAACTCGGTTTGTGCCTGTTGCTCTCCCTCGCTCGGCACGCGTGTCAGAATCCGCTCTAGCTCCTGATCCACCAAAGGTTGCGGCGCGTCAAGACGAGCAAAACGGGACAGCACATAGATGTGGGCGAGTAGTTGCTCGTTCATTCGTGATTCCAGGGTGTGGGGATGAGGGTATAGGGCTGCTTCAGCAACTTACCCGCCATCACCCCTTATTCGGTGGCGAGGAGGCGGTCAAGGGGTATAGTTTTGAAGCACCTGAGCGATGGCGGAGGCGAGCGCGGGCTCCCCCCACCAGCTCGGGTCGAGCGCGAGGATGTCCGCTCCGGCCTCGCGCGCCCGTCGTGCGTCCGCCGCCGAGGCGATGCCCGCGCCCGCCACGATGGGCACGTTCAAGGGGGCGGCGGTCGCGTGGTCCAGCATTGCCAGAACAAAGGGGAGCGCGGCAGGCCCCCAGAGCCGCGTGCCCCCATAGCCCACGCGCGGCGGGCCAATCCACAGCGCATCGGCCCCCGCCGCGATCAGGGCCGCGGCGGCATCGGGCGCGTCGGTGCAGCAAAGCTCGGCGACGAGGGGCAGGGCAATGGCCCCGCGCCGCGCCGCCGCCACGATCTCGGGGGTTGCGCCCCAGAGCAGGTAGCCCACCGCGTGCTCCTCCTCCAACTCGCGCAACGCGCGCTCGATCTGGCGCGGGGGGTCGGGGGCAAGGGTGAAAAGGCGGGGCAATTCGCTGCGCTCGCGGCGCAGCCGCTCGACATAACGATCCAGCGGGCGGCGCGGCGGGGCCCACAGGAACGCGCCCGCACGCGCCTGCCACGGGATCGCGCTGCCATCCCACTCCCAGGCAAGTGGGGCGGTGACCAGTGCGCCAAGCTCGTCCAGCGGCAGGGTACTGCCGGGGGCCCACACGCCGGGCGCACACAGCAGGCGGCTGCCCAACTGGAGCGGCAGGTGCGCGGGGCCGGAGAGAAACTCGATCATCAGAGCCCCCACAAATCGAAGAGCGGCCCGCGCGTGCAGGCCAGCACCTTCTCGCGCCGCAATTCCACCAGGCAGGCGCGGCAGGCGGCGAGCGCGCAGGCGACCCGCGCGGTTCCCCAGCGCAGCGTGTCCGGTTGCCAGCCAAAGGGTTCGAGCATGAGCCCGTAGGCGAAGCCGCCGCGTTGCCCGGGGCGTGCCTGCCTCAACTCCTCCGCAAGATCGCGGTAGAACTGCTGCGAGCCCGCCGCGACCACCCCATCGGCCCAGCGCAGCAACTCCTGCGCGGCGACGCTGGCCCCGCCACGCGGCACGCGCTGATATTCGATGGAGACCGGCAGCGCGTCTGCCGCGTAGGGCTCCTGCCCGTCGGGCATCACGCTGAGCAGTGCCACCCCCTGCCCGCTGTCGAGCGCCGCCTGCATCACGCCGAGCAGCGGCCCCACGGCCAGCCCCTCGGCCACGAGCAGCAGGTGCCGCCACTCGCGGCGCGGGGCAACGCCGACCCCGAAGGGGCCGAGCAGGTCAAGCACGCTGTGGAGCGGCAGGGCGCGCAGCCGCTCGCGCTCCGCCGTGCCCGAGGGCAGCCAAAGGGTGAGCGCGCCCGCGTCCGGCTCGCTGCGCGCCACAAAAAGCGGCTCGCGCAAAAAGGGGTCCCAGCCGGTGCCGTCGCGCTTCGCCATCACGAATTGCCCCGGCACCATGCGCTGCGCCAGCGCGGGCGCTTCCACACGGAGCAGGCTCGCCTCGGCGTGGGGGGCGAAGGCGGAAAGAAGGGTGGTGTGGTAGCTTTCCATGCGCGTGAGTGTAGAACGGTCAAAAAGGGTTGGCAAACCCACGCGGGGCTTGGCATTTGGCCGCGCCGCGCCTACGATTTTCCCGAAATGTGGAAAGGGAAGAGGAACCGATGATACAGCTAGACGATCTGCTGGCCGCGACCGGCGGCAGCGTGCGGGGCGGACGACCGGCCACCGCGTTCCAGGGGTTTGCTTTTGACTCGCGGCTGGTGCAGGGCGGCGAGCTGTTCGTGGCGGTCAAAACCGAGCGTGGCGACGGGCACGATTTTATCGCGGAGGCGTGCGCCAAGGGGGCGACGGGGGTCCTGGCGGAGCAGCCGGTCGAGCTTGAGGGGTGCGACGCGACCCTCGTGCTGGTGCCTGACACGCAGCGGGCGCTGCGGCAGTGGGGGCGCTTTATCCTGCGCGAGTACGGCACCGAGGTCATCGGCGTGACGGGCAGCACCGGCAAGACGACTACCAAGGAGAGCATCGCGCACGTGCTCGCGGGGAGCCACCATCTTTTCAAGAACCCCGGTAACTGGAACGGGCGCTACGGGCTGCCGCTCGCGTTGGGCCAGCTGCAACGCGAGCATCGGCTGGCGGTGCTGGAAATGGCGAGCGACAGCATCGGCGAGATCGCGGAGTTGGCCGCGCTCGCGCCGCCCTCCGTCGCGGTGGTCACCACCGTGCAGCCCGCCCACCTGGACACCTTTGGCGATCTGGAGCGCATCGCCTGGGAAAAAGGCGCACTCGTCCGCGCCCTGCCCGCCGACGGGCTGGCCCTGCTCAACGCCGACGACCCGCGCGTGCGCGCCATGGCCGAGCTGAGCCGAGCGCCCGTTCTCCTCTTCGGCTTCAGCGAGGACGCGCACCTTCGCGCCACTAACATCGAGGTGTCGCTGGAGGGCACCCGCTTCACGCTGGAGCGACGCGACGACCGACGACCGACGACCGACGACCGACGACGACCCTGCAACCCCCAATCCCCAATCCCCAACCCCCAATCCCCAATCTCCATCCCCCTGCTGGGCCGCCACATGGTCTACCCGGCGCTGGCCGCCATCGGCGTGGCGCTGCACTACGGGATGGATTTGGACGAGATCGTGCGGCGGCTGGCAACGATAGCGCGCGTGCCGGGGCGGCTCAACCTGCTGCCGGGCATCGGTGGCAGCCTGATGTTGGATGACAGCTACAACGCGAGCCCCGCCGCGATGCGGGCCGCGCTCGACGTGCTCGCGGCGCTGCCCGCGCGGCGGCGCGTGGCGGTGCTGGGTGGCATGTCGGAGTTGGGCGCGTTTACGGAGGAGGCGCACGAGCAGGTCGGGCAGCACGCGGCGGCGCGGCTCGACCGGCTGGTGGTCAAGGGCGAGCCCGCGCGGCTCATCGCGCAGGCGGCGGAGCGCGCGGGGCTCGATGCCGCGCGGGTAGCGGTGACCTATACCACGGAGGATGCCGTGCGGGCCGCCAGCGAGGGGCTGGGCGAGGGGGACATCGTGCTGGTGAAGGGCGGCATGGCGGCGCGCATGGAGCAGGTGGTGGCGCGCCTGCTCGCCGGAGCCGACGCGCGACGGCGCGCAACTGGTGCGCCAGAACGCGGCGTGGCAGCAGATTTTGACGCTGCACCTCGACCGCCCGACCTGGCTCCAGATCGACCTGGACGCCATCGCGGGGAACACGCGGCGGCTCAAGGAGATCGTCGGGCCGGAGGTTGAGGTGATGGCGGTCGTCAAGGCGGACGCCTACGGGCACGGCGCGCCCAAGGTGGCGCAGACCGCGCTGCTCAACGGGGCAAGCTGGGTCGGCGTGGCCTGCCTGCCGGAGGCGGAGGGGCTGCGCGAGGCGGGCATCAGCGCCCCGATCCTGATTCTGGGCTACACCCCCGCATGGCAGACGCGCGCGGCGCTTCGTCACGACCTGCGCGTGACCCTTTTCTCGATGGAGGTGGCGCAGGCCCTTTCCAAGGCGGCGGTCGCGCTGGACCGCGAGGCGCGCGTCCACATCAAGGTGGACACGGGGATGCACCGCCTGGGCCTCTTCCCGAGCGAGGTGGCGGGCTTCGTGCGCGCGGTGCGCGAGCTGCCAAACCTGGTCATCGAGGGGCTCTTTACCCACTTTTCGGTGGCGGACACGACCGGGGAATGGTATCGCGAGTACACGGCGGGCCAGCTAGCCGCCTTCCGCGCGCTGCTGGCGGGGTTGGAGGCGGAGGGGATTCGGATTCCCCTCGTCCACGCGGCGAACAGCGCGGGCACCCTGGCCTGGCCCGATGCCCATTTCAACATGGTGCGCCCGGGTATCGCGCTCTACGGGCTGGCCCCCTCGCCCGACGTGCCACTGCCGGCGGGCTTCCGCCCGCGCTCTCGTGGAAGACGCAGGTGGCGCAGGTGAAAACGCTGCCGCCCGATGCCTTCATCAGCTACGGCGCTACCTACCGCACCGAGCGCGAGCAGCGCATCGCGGTGATCCCCGTCGGCTACGCGGACGGCTTTCGTCGCTCGCCAAACAATTGGGGGTCGGTGCTGGTGCGCGGGCAACGTGCGCCCTTGGTGGGCCGCGTCTGCATGGATCAGGCGATGCTGGATGTGACGCACATTCCGGGGGTGCGGCAGGGGGACGAGGTGGTGCTGATCGGCGCGCAGGGGGAGGAGCGGCTCACGGTCGAGGAGGTCGCCGCGCGGCTGGACACGATTCCCTACGAGGTGGTGGCGGAAATTTTGGCGCGCGTGCCGAGGGTGGGGTAGGGATTAGAGATTAGGGATTAGAGATTGGAGACTATGTGCCCCGAATGGGGTATTGGGTATTGGAGAGTTGGGGGCCAGTGCTTTCCTGGGGAGAGGGAACGGGGTGACGTTGATCAAGCGGCTTTCGCTGCCCATTCCTTCCGGATGCGCTCTGGCTAGATGTAGTACATGAGCGCGGCCTCGCGCGGGGTGCGGCTGCGGATCAGGTCGGCGAGGGTGGTGGAGTAGAGGATGTCGTCGGTGGCGGCTTTCAGGTCGCGCCACACCCCGCGAATCACGCAGCTGTCGAGCAGGCAGCAATCGCTGAAGGTGGGGGAGACACACTCCATGGGGAGCATCGGCCCTTCCAGCACGGTGAGCACCTCGCCCAGATCAATGTCCCCCGCGTCGCGGGCGAGCATGTGGCCGCCCTGCGGCCCCCGCACGCTGCGGATCAGCCCCGCCTTGCGCATCGTGAGCAGCAGTTGGCTCAGATAGTTTTCGGGAATCTGCTGCTGCGCGGCGATGCTCGCGCTGGGGATCGGCCCCTCGCCCTCGTGGAGGGCCAACTCGTACAGCGCCCGCACCCCGTACTCGCCCTTGGTTGTAATTCGCATTGAGCCTCTCCACGCCGATAACCCACTTGACAGAATGATTATATTTCCGCCGCCCTCTCTGTCAATCGGGAACGCAGAACGCAAAACGCAGAACGCAGAACGAACGGCACAACGCAAAGACGCAAAGACGCAGAGGCGCAAAGGGCAGAACGTAGAACGCAGAACGCACGGCAACAGAGAACGTAGGGGAAACCGTCATCAACAGCGGTTTTTCCTTTCCTCCGTGTTCTCCGTGTTCTCTGTGGTTCAATCCGTTCGTTGCCGTTCGTTCTGCGTTCTACGTTCCGCCAAGGTGGCGCAGCACCTCTTTGAGTTCCTGCTTGAGCAGGGCGCGCTGGCGCGTGTGGGTCTGCTCGCCGATGGCCCCCGCCTCGTGGCGGATGTCGAGGGCGGCGATCTCGGCGACGAGGGTGTCGCGCCGCTCGCGCAGGGTGGCGCGCTGCTCGATGGGCGAGGGGGCGGGGCGGGCGCGCAGGTAGCCCGCGACCCCTATGATAGCAAGGCCCATGGGGAGAAACGGTGCCCACCAGGGCAGCCGCTCCAGCGGGCTGAGCGGGAGCACGCGCGGCTGGTCAGGGAGAGGCGTGCTGTCGCTGGCGGGCGGTGCGGCTTCCGGCGGGGGGGCGGCGGGCAGGCCGCTGAAGCGGAAGGTGAAGCTCTGCGACGGATCGACCCCCTGCTGCTCGAAGACCTGATAGCTCTGGTTGCCCATCGCCTGCTGGCTGCCAAGCGGGGTTAGGTCGGTGCTGATCTCCTGCCCCAAATCGGGGATCAGCACGCGCACCTGCTGGACGCTCAAGCCCAGTGGCAGGGTGATCGTCTGCTCGCCCGCCTCGTAGGGGAGCAGGTAGGAGAAGATCAGCGACGAGTCGCCGGGCGCGAAGGGGCCGCTGTAGGCAAAGCCGTCGGGGCGTGTGATGATTCCCTCCATCGGGATTTCCTGCGAAAATTGCAGGCTGCTCGCCTCGGCGGGCACCTGGACGATCACCGGTGGCGCTGTCTCGTTCTGGATGATGCGCTCGCCCGGGTTCTGGAAGCGGAGCAGCCCTGCCACCACCCACCCTTCGGCGCGGGCGTCCAGCAGGTAGCTGACCTGCGGCACGGAGAGCCCACTGCTGTCCGTGGTGAGCCCGAAGACGCTCAGCGTCACCTCCTTGCTCGTCTCGCCACTCTCAAAGGCGAGCAGTTCGCTGTACTGCTCCTGCCCCTCGTAGCTGACGCGCACCAGGTAGCGATGCTGCGGGCTGGGGTCGATGCCCTCGAAGCGGAAGCGTCCCGCCCCGTCGAGCGGCTGCGGGGTGATGGCGGGCGGCCCCTGCCCGTTTGGCAGGAAAAGCAGTTCCGCCTCCAGGTTGGGCGGGATGCTGTCTGCGCCCCCCAGGATGACCTGCCCCGCGATCACCCCCTCGCCCTGCGCGGCGGCGGGGGTTGCGAGGAGGAGGAGAACAAGGATTGGCAGGAATAAAGGATAAAGGCGCAAGATTTTAGGGGTCATCTAGCTGTTCCAGTGAAGAAGTTTGTCGGGTACAAAGCGGACGAGCACCCACTTGTCGTCGTCCTCGGTGAGGGTCCAGTCGTATTTTTCCTGGAAGCGCGCCAGCACGTCGGGCGGCGTGCTATCCACCCGTTCTGCCACACCTTCCAAGATGAGGACGCGGCGCGTGTCCGGCAGGGCGAGGGCGGCGCGCGGGTGCGCGAGCAGGTTGCGCACCTTCTGGGAGTCGGGGCCGGTCGCCAGATAGATGGCATCCCCCACCAGCACCGCCCAGATGGGGATCAGGTGCGCGGCAGGTTCCGGCTTGACCGTGGCGAGCCAGAAGTCTTCGCTCGCTCGAATACGCTCTTTTTGCTCGTCTGTTAGAAACATAGGTGGGCTCCATTGGGACGAAGGACAAAGGACGAACAAAGCCGTAATACTTGCCGTTCGCTCTGCATTCTGCCGCCTGCCGCCTGCCGCCTGCCGCCTGCTGTCGTTCGTTCTGCGTTCTGCGTCACTCCGCCAGCGGCACCCGCTCCCCGTGCGGCCCGTGGGCGTGCCGCCAAACGGCGCTTTCCGCCGCCTCGCTGATGGCACCGGAGAGCACGAGCTGTTTGGACTTGAGGAGATGCGGCTGCATCCACTCGTCGCGCTCGATGAAGGGGATGTGCTCGCGGAGGAGCGCATAGACCGGCTCGGTGCCGACGCCGAGGCGCAGGGCGCGGCCCGCGCGGCGGCGTCGAAAGTCGATGCCCTGCGCGGCGGCGAACAGTTCGATCCCGACGACCGTCGCCGTGTTTTCCATCACCTCGCGGCACTGGCGCGCGGCGATGGTGCCAAGCGACTGGTGATCCTCGATGTCCGCGCTGGTCGGCACCGTGTCGGCGCTGGCGGGGTGGGCGAGCACCTTGTTCTCGCTGACGAGACTGGCGGCGGTGTAATGCGCGATCATGAAGCCGGAGTGCAGCCCGCCTAGCTCGGTCAGGAAGGGGGGCAGGATGCCCTCGTTGAGTTTGGCGTCCACCAGGCGGTTGATGCGCCGCTCCGACACGTTCGCCAGTTCGACGAGCGCCATGGTCAGGTAATCCATCGCGAGCGCGACTGGCTCGCCGTGGAAGTTACCGCCGGACAGCACCGCCACGTCGTCCGTCGCCTCGTCCACGAAAATCAGAGGGTTGTCGGTGGCGCTGTTTAGCTCGATGCGCAGCAGCCACTTGGCGTACTCGATGGCCTCGCGCACCGAGCCGTGAATCTGCGGCAGGCAGCGCAGCGAGTAGGCATCCTGCACGCGCTTCGGGTCGTGCGGGCGCAGAAAGTCGCTCCCCTGAAGGAGGTGGCGCATGTAGTGCGCCCCCTCGATCAGGCGCGGGTGGGGGCGCGCCAGGTGCAGGCGCGGGTCGTACGCCTCGCCCGTGCCCTCCATCGCTTCCAGCGAGAGCGCGCCCGCCACATCGGCGGCGTGCGTCGCCAACTCCGCGTCGTGGGTGGCGAGGCAGCCCACCGCCGTCATCACTGCCGTGCCGTTGAGCAGGGCGAGCCCCTCCTTGGCGCGCAGCGTGATCGGCTCCAGCCCGACACGCGCCAGCGCCGCCGCGCCGGACAGCCGCTCCCCGTTGACGATGGCCTCGCCCCCGCCGATGAGCACGAGCGCGAGGTGCGCCAGCGGGGCGAGGTCGCCCGACGAGCCGAGCGAACCCTGCTGCGGGATGCACGGCAGCACCCCCCGGTGCAGCAATTCCAGCAGGCTGTCGATGACCTCGGCGCGGATGCCCGAAAAACCCTTGGCGAGTTGGTTCGCGCGGATCAGGATGATGGCGCGCGTCGCGTCCGCGCCAAACTCCGGCCCGACCCCCGCCGCGTGGCTCAGCACCAGGTTGCGCTGAAGCTCATTCAACTGCTCGCGCGAGATGAGCTTGTCCTTGAACGCGCCAAAGCCGGTGGTGATCCCGTAGCAGACGCGCCCCTCCGCGACGATGCGCTCCACCGCCGCGCGGCTTTGCTGCACCCGCCCGCGCGCCGCCTCGCTCAGCCGCACCGTCGCCTCGCTCGGCGCACTGCGCGCCACGTGCACCACATCGCGAATGCGTAGCTTCTCCCCGTCGAGTTCTAGCATGATATCCTACTTTATTGGGTATTGGGTATTGGGTATTGGATTAGATATTAGGTATTAGGTATTAGGTATTAGGTATTAGGTAGTAGATAGTGGTTGTCAGATAGTAGTAAATGAAGGATAATGAATAAATTCTACACATTTAAGCATTCTAATATCAAATACCTAATACCTAATATCAAATATCTAATATCTCTTCAATGATGTCCAGCCCGCGCGCGATCAGCGTCTCATCGGCCTGGGTGCCCATGTGGCCGATGCGGAAAATTCTACCCTGAAGTTTGCCCCACGAGCCACCGACGACCATGCCGCGCTCGCGCAGCGCCGCGTCGAAGGCCTCCCACGTCCACCCGTCGGGCAGGTGGGCGGCGGTGACGGTGGGCGCGGGCACCGCGTCGGGCGCGGGGTAGAGACGGATGCCCAGGCGTTGCAGCCCGGCGCGCGTCTGCTGCGCCGCCCGCTCGTGGCGGGTGAAGACCTCGGCCAGCCCCTCTTCGAGGATCAGCGAGCACGCCTCGTGCAGCGCGGCGACGGCGGCCCAGGCGGGGGTGTAGGGCACCGTGCCCGGCCCGCTGATGTGCTGCCAGGGGCCGAGCGCGTCATAACCCTGGTAGCCCACCGCCGCGATGCGCGCCCAGGCGCGCTCGCTCACCGCCACCATCGCCAGCTCCGGCGGGGCGCTGAGCGCCTTTTGCGCGCCGAAAAGTGCCAGGTCGATCTTGGACTCGTCCACCTCGACCGGGCAGCCCGCCAGGCTCGCGACCGCATCCACATAAAAGAGGCACTCATCGCCTAGCTCCTCGCGGATCAGGTGGCCCAGCGTGCCCACCGGGTTGAGCGTGCCGCTTGGCGTCTCGCAATGGACCGCCGTGACGAGCGTCGGGCGCACCTCGCGCAGGGCGGCGCGCACGCGCTCCCACTCGTGAAGGGTCTCGTCGTACTCAAAGCCGACCGTCGTCACCTCTGCACCGAGCCCCGCCGCCATCTCGCCGATCCCGTAGCCGAACAGACCGGTCGCGACCGCCAGCACGCGCTCGCCGGGGCGCAGCACGCTTTTGAGCGCGCCCCACAGGGCGAGCATCCCCTCGCCGGTCATGATGGGGATCGAATTTTGGGTGCCCGCAATCGTTTGGAGCTGTGCCTCGGTGGCGCGGTACAGATCGATAAATTCCGGTTCCATGTCACCGGAGCCGAAATCTTCCAAAAAGGCGCGGCGCACACGTTCCGGCACCGAGACAGGGCCGGGCACGAGGGGTAAAGGGTAGCGTTTCAAGAGGATCCTTAACGAGATTGCAGGTTCCAGATTGCAGATCGAAGATTGCACACCGCGCATAGTATAGCGCCAGGTGGGGTGAGCTATGAAAGCGACAGCGCTTATCGGTTGGTAAATGGGGGAACATAAGGTGAGTTTGGTTCTGAAAGCCTTGAAAAATGTTGAATGAGCGACGACTGGCCGCAACCTCTGTCGAAAAAGTGCGTAGGGAGCATTGCCCGCGCGGGTTTGCCTATGGTACAATCAGGGAAGACGATCGCTGACCAGAGGAGGTACCATGTTCGGCATCTGGGAAAAGCTTTATCTGGGCCTGTTTCTCTTTGGATCAGGCTTCTTGCTGATTCAGATGGTTCTGGGTCAATTTGGCGAGGCAGAGTTTGGCAGCGACCTCGACACCGATTTGGACACCGCCTTCGACGTGGATGGCGAGGTGGAGAGCGGGCTGGCGGGCGGCGGGCAGGGGGGCGGCTCGCAGGGCGGGTTGGATGTCGCCTTTCTGACCCCCCTGGTCATCGCGCCGATGCTGGCGGGGATGGGCGCTGTGGGGCTCTTGCTTTCCTGGATTCTGGGCTGGGGGTGCTGCTCCACGTGCCGCTCGCCCTGCTGGGCGGGGTTGCATTCGGCTATGCGATCTTCTACGTGCTCGCGCGGGTGATCGCCCCGATGCAGGGATCAAGCGAGGTGCGCGTGAGCGAGCTGTGGGGCACAGTGGCCGAGGTGACGACCCCCATCCCGCAAAACCGCCTGGGCGAGATTCGCTTTATCGCACGCGGCTCTTACCACTCCGCACCGGCGCGCACGGTCACTGGCGAGTTGGTGCCGCGCGGGCAAACGGTGATGATCGAAAAGATTGAAAACTCGGTTGCCCTTGTTCGACCTACCAAGTAAGGCTCAGGGTAAGGTCAAGGTTCGGTTGGAACCTTGCTCTTCCTCTTAACCTTTACTTTCTCTCTCTCTGAAAGGAGTCTTACCATGGGAATTTTAGGGGTGGTCGTCTTTGTAGCCGTCCTGCTAGGGTTGTTCATGGCAGCGGTCGGGCTGTATGCGTGGCGCTTCCAAAAGGTTGGGCCGAACGAGGTGCTCGTTATCTCCGGGCGCAAGGGCCGTTACCTGAATCCCGACACCGGGGTGCTGGAGGAGCGCAACTATCGCATCGTGAAGGGCGGCGGCACCTTCGTGCTCCCCATCGTCGAGCGCGTGGATGACCTGTCGCTGGAAATCATGACCATCGATGTGGTCACGCCAAAGGTTTATACCCAGAAAGGCGTGCCGCTGACCGTGGACGGGGTGGCTCAGGTCAAGATTCGCGGCGAGGATATTTCCATCGCGACCGCCGCCGAGCAGCTGCTTTCCAAGAGCACGCAGGAGATCAAGAACGTAGCCCTTCAGACGCTGGAGGGGCACCTGCGCGCGATCCTCGGCACGCTGACCGTCGAGGAGATTTACCAGGACCGCGACGCTTTCGCGCAGCAGGTGCAGGATGTCGCGGCGACCGACATGGGGCGCATGGGGCTCCAAATCGTCTCCTTCACCATCCGCGACATCCGCGACGACCAGGGCTACCTGGACGCGCTCGGCCAGGCGCGCACCGCCGAGGTCAAGCGCGACGCCCAGATCGGGCAGGCCAACGCCGACCGCGACGCGCGCATCCAGGCGGCACGCGCGATGCAGGCGGCGCGCGAGGCGGAGTTCATCGCCGATGCCCGTATCGCGGAAGCGGAGAAGGATTTCTCTGTGCAGAAAGCGGCCTACGACGCCGAGGTGAATCGTCGCAAGGCCGAGGCGGAGCAGGCGTACCACATCCAGATCGCCATCGAGCAGCAGAAGGTCCGCGCCGAGCAGGTGCAGATCGAGGTGGTCGAGCGCGTGAAGGCCATCGAGGTGCAGAAGCAGGAAGCCCTCCGCCGCGAGCAGGAGCTTGAGGCGACGGTGCGCAAGCCCGCCGAGGCGGAAAAGTACCGCGTCGAGCAGATCGCAAACGCGGCGCGCTTCCAGCGCGAGGCCGAGGCGCAGGCCGAGGCCACTGCGATCCGGGCGCGCGGCGATGCCGAGGCGGAGGCGAATCGCTTGCGCGGGATGGCGCAGGCGCAGGTCATCCAGGCGCAGGGCGAGGCGGAAGCCGCCGCGATGCGCGAGAAGGCAGCGGCCTGGGCCACCTACAACCAGGCGGCCATCCTCGATCGGCTGCTCAGCGAGTTGCCCGCCATCGCGGCGGCGGTCAGCGAGCCGCTGTCGAAGACCGAGAAGATCGTGGTCATCGGCGGGGGGGGCAACGGGGGCACGGGCATCGACCGGGTGACGCAGGATGTCACACGCATCATCGCCCAACTGCCCGCCGCCGTTGAGGCGCTGACCGGCATCGACGTGATCGGCTCAATCCAGAATCTTGGGGCGATCCAGGGGGCGCACGGTGGCAATGGAAGCGCCACGCCCCCCGACGGGCGCAAAAAAGAGGTGCTTGACGCCTGAGCCACCAGGGCTCTCACACGAAGAGCGCCAGGGTTTATCCCTGGCGCTCTTTTGTTTGGCGCTTTGTGACAGCAGCAGGGCAGGCGGCAGGCGGCAGGCAGCAGGCGGCAGGCAGCAGGCGGCAGGCGGCAGGCGGCAGGCGGCAACGCAGAACGCAGAACGTCAACGGACAGCGCAGTGGAACGTTCGAATCCGGCACGGCAGTGGGTCCAAGCGCTAGCAGTGTCCGTAATCCGTCAATCTGAAATACCCCATTCGGGGCACCTTGTCTGAAATCTGAAATCCGAAATCTAAAATCCAAGAGGCGCATGAACGAGCAATCAACACGAAAGGGTGCGCTGCTAGTGGCCCTGGCAGCCATTTTGTGGGGAACGTTGGGGCCAAGCTTTCGCGGGCTGATCGCGGCGGGCGCGGAGCCGCTCGGGATCGGCTTTTGGCGCACTTTGATCGGCGGGGCGGCGCTGGTCGCGTGGGCGCTGTGGCAGCGCCCCGCGCTGCTGCGCATCGAGCGGCGGGCGCTGCCGCTCTTCCTGGCCTACGGGCTGGTGAGCGTAGCCATTTTCTTTTGGATCTACCCGACGGCGGTGCAGCTATCGACCGTCGCGGTAGCTGCCGTGCTGCTCTACACCGCGCCCGCGTGGGTGGCGCTGCTGGCCGCGTTTTTCTTCGGCGAGCCGCTGACCGCCCGGAAAGGCGCGGCTATCGTGATCACCTTTGCGGGCACGGTGCTGGTCGCGGGGGCCTACGATCTGTCGGCGCTTCAGGCCAACGGGTGGGGGGTGCTGGCGGGCTTGGGCAGCGGCATCACCTACGCGCTGTTCAGCATCTTCGGCAAGGCGGCGCTGCGCCGCTACAGCCCCGTCACCGCGATGATCTACGCGCTCGCGTTCGGCGCGCTCTTTTTGCTGCCCCTCGTCGTCCTACGGGAGTGGGAGCCCTTCGTCGCCCCGCTCCGTTCCGCGCGCGGGGTGGCGCTGCTGCTCTACCTGGGGCTGGTGCCCACGGCGGGGAGCATGCTGCTCTACAGCACCGGCCTGCAAAAGCTGGGCGATGCGGGCCGCGCGAGCATCATCGCCACCATCGAGCCACTCGTCGCCGCGCTACTCGGTTTCCTGCTCCTGGGCGAGGCGCTCGCGCCGGTTCAGTGGCTCGGTGGCGCGCTGATTTTGGCGGGGGTCCTGTCGCTCTCAGGGGGAGGGAGCTTGAAGGAAGGCTAGCGTCCGCTCCCACGCCAGGGCCGCCGCGTCAGCCTGGTAAGCATCCGGGCGGTCCGGCTCGAAGAACCAGTGGCCGGTGCCAGGGTACACATGGAAGCTCACCGGGCGGCCCGCGCTGTGGATGGCAGCTTCCATTTCATCCACATATTCCAGCGGCTCGTACTCGTCCTGCTCCCCGAAGTGCCCCAGGTAGGCGGCGCGCGAGGCGTTGTAGTCGGTCGGGCCGGTCCCGTAGAAGATGACGACGGAATGGAACAACTCGGGCGCGTTGTTCGACAGCTCCAGCGCGAAATAGACCCCCAGCGAGAAGGCGATCACCGCCACACCACCGTCGTCGCCTGTGGCCCGCTCGTTGAGGAAACGCACCGCCTCCACAATGTCAGCCGTGGCCCGCTCGGCGTCGAGCGCCTTGGTCATCACCTGGGCATCGGCAATGGTGTCCACCACCTTCCCGTGGTACAGGTCCGGCGCGAAGGCTACAAAGCCCGCCGCCGCCAAACGGTCGCAGACCGATTTGATCGTGTCATTCAGCCCCCACCACGCGTGGAGGACCAGCACCCCGCTGCCGGTGCCACTGTCGGGCACGGCGAGGTAGCCATCAGGTTGGGTGGTTGACATAGAGGTCTCCTTGAAGCTTATTTCACTGTGTGTTGAGGAGCGCTGTACTTTTCCACTGCCTGCCCTGCGCCGGATGGCGCGGACCATCGGGCGATTGCAGGGGACTTTCCTGTCCCGATTGGGCTAAAGGGTGGTAGCGCTGGGGGTAGATATAGTGGCTTTGGGTTCGACGGGCTAGAGTTTAGCGGCGCGCGGCGACCTGCGACACTGCGGGCTATTATCGGTCATGTTGGGTCGTCCAGCCAATCTCCACCGTGTTTTTACGAGGCAAAACTTGCTACGAGTACAGGCCGTTCGACCGCACGACTTTGGCGCTGCTGTTTGATGCGTTCCAGTTCATGCAAAGTTTGAGCGGTCAAGTAGCTTTCGCCACAGTCAGGGCAGCTAATCACAGGCACATTCTCAATCACGAGCAGATTATCGCCTTTGCCATAGCTGCGCGAGATATAACGAATTTTGGCTCCCGTTTGCCCACAAAAGTCACAGGTCATAGTGTTGCTCACTTATTCAGGCTAGGTAGACGGTAATGATTACCAATGTGTTGTTCCACAGGAATTTTACCACAACATAAGCTGGTTCGTAGAGTTCCGTCTGCCCTTGAATAAGATACTTCTGCTCGTCAGAATGTTGATCCCGTTGTCTTTCAACGATTTGTCCCGTTAGAATGATATGCTCAACATCAAAGATCGTAAGACCATCGTTATCCATTTCTTCTTCAGCGTGCAGCGGCATGATGTACGCTTTTGCACGTACTCTGTCACGGATGCGCTGCAACATACTATCAACCATACTACCTCATACCAATTGGGGAGGATCAGTAGGCAAAGAGTCCCCATAGTGGGCGACGATTAGGAGGCATCTTCTGATAGCTCAAGTTCGCTCACGCCGTATAGCTCCACTCTCCACTCACCAACTCAACGCGCCCTGGTTGGCGAGCAGGAAGAGGCCCAGCGCGCCGACGAGGGCGAACTCGATGAGCACGGGGCGACCGAAGCGGTTGAGGAGACGCTGCTGGGCGAGGCCGGTGAAAAAGTAGAAGATGAGCACGAGCATCCCGCCCCCGGCCAGCCCGCCCACCCCCCAGTAGTTCAGCGCCCACGTCGCCTCGCCCAAAATCAGCCCGCAGATGGCCGCGTAGACCCAGGTGCGCGAGAGCAGGCGACGGTCGGCGCGCAGCAGCGAGAGGGCGAGGATCGCCGCGAGGAAGGTGACGCTGCTCGCGGACAAAATCGAGCGCATCTTCGCCTGATAGACGAGCGTGAAAAGCAGCAGCGCCCCAAAATAGGTGATCACATTCAGGAAGAGGCGCGCGGGGGTGTAAAGCGGGGTGCTGGAGGTGACGGTGCGGTACTCCGCGACGATGACGGTGGAAAGAAGCACCGCCGTCCCAAGCAGCCCCACCAGCCAGGGGAGCAGCCCACTGGTGAGGAGCCGTGGGGTGAGCCAAGCAGCGGCAAAGGTGACGAGGGTTGGCAGAATCCAGAAGGGGAAGGAGTAGCCCGCAAGGTGCCCCGTGTCAAAGTCCGGGTGGACGCGCATGATGTACTCCACCCCGACCGCAGTGAGCGCGCTGAGCAGCATCCCCATGACGAGGCGGCTCGACAGGGAAATCGTCACCGGCGTGCCAAACAACTCGGCCTGGACGATGCGGGTGGGCAGCGCGATAAACACGGTCAGCGCCAGCCCAAGCAGGACAAGGCTCACGACGATGGAGAGGCGGTCGTAGTTTTGCATGGGGCGCATTTTATGGGAGGGCAGGCCAAAGTCCAAAGCCTCACGCCAGTGCGAGGTATGAATTGGACGACGGACGACGACCGACGACGGACGACCGACGACCGACGACCGACGGGTACCCTCTGGGTGCGACGACCGACGACCGACGACCGCAGAGCATTGTAGCGGCCTCCAAATTGGCGGACCATACCCATAGGCAACCCACCACGCTCCCAGCCTCACCCCCTCACCTTCATCACCCCCTCACCTTCATCACCGTCACCCCTCACCCTCTCACCCCCTCATAAATCGCGCGCGTAGCTGCCAAGGATGCGCTGGAAGGTGCTGATCTCGGCGAGGTGGGCGATGGCGTGCTGGAGCGGCGCGTCCTGGAGGCTGGCGGCGACGTCGAGGTAGAAGAAGTATTCCCACTTTTTGCCGCGCAGCGGGCGGCTTTCCAGCTTCGTCAGATCGAGGTCGCGCAGGGCGAAGACGGAAAGCGCTTTGAAGAGCACGCCAGGGGTATTTTGGAGCGAGAAGACGAGCGAGGTTTTGGCGGGTACCCCCGCTTCCACGTCGCGCGGCTCCGGCGCGAGGAGGACGAAGCGCGTCATGTTGTCCGGCTCGTCCTCGATCTCTTCCAGGAGGATGTCCAGCCCGTACACCGCCGCCGCGCGGCGCGAGGCGATGGCCGCCACGTCGCGCCGCGCCTGCTCGCGCACCATCTTGGCGGAGCCTGCGGTGTCGTAGGTCGCCTCGCGCGCCACGCCCAGCCGATCCAGCTTGAACTCGCACTGCGCGAGCGCCTGCGGGTGGCTCCACACCAGCCGAATATCTTCCAGCGCGACACCGGGCAGCGCGAGCAGTTGGTGGTGGATGGGCAGGTTGATCTCGCCGATAATGTGCAGCGAGTGGCGCAGCATCAGATCGTAGTTGCGATGGATCGAGCCACCGAGGGTGTTTTCGACGGGGAGCAGGGCCGCCTGCGCGTTGCCCTCCTCCACCGCCGCGAACGCCTCATCAAACGAGGGGCAGGGGAGCGTCGCCACGCCATCCCCGAACAGGCGCAGCACCGCCGCCTCAGAGTAGGCACCGTGCTCGCCCTGGAAGGCGACTTTTTGAATGGGAGGGTTGGGCATGGGGGTATTGGATATTGGAGTATTGGGTATTGGGTATTGGAGAGACTGTGCCACGATGGTAATGGGTGGGGCGCTACGGGGCAAGTTGGGCAATGTTGTCGCGCCTGTTTGGTATAGTGCAGCTTCCCTCATATCCCGCAAGATGCCCATTTACCATTCACCCCAGGAGGTTCGCATGAAAACCACAGTTGTTCTTCCCGACCCCCGCGCCAGCCGCCCGCACATGCCGAAGGATTATGGCATCCCCACCGACGAGGAGGGGCTGCTGCCGTGGAGCCACGCGCGAGAGCGGCTGGAACGCGCGCAGGTTTACTGGGTTGGGACGGTGAGCGCGGCGGGGCGGCCCCACGCCACGCCGGTCTGGGGGGTCTGGATGGACAATGTGCTGTACTTCGATGGGAGCCCGGAGACGCGGCGCGGTCGGAACCTCGCACAGAACCCCGCCGTGGTGATCCACCTGGACAGCGGCGGCGACGGCAAGGATGTGGTCATCGTCGAGGGCGAGGCGCGCGAGGTGCTCGCGCCGGAGCGCTCGCTGACCGAGCGCATCGCGGCGGGGTACTGTGCGAAGTATGTCTCGGAGGGGTACGCGCCCCCCGCCGACCAGTGGGACCAAGGCGGGCTCTTCCGCATGGTGCCGCGCGTTGCCTTTGCGTGGACGGTGTTCAACGTGGATTCGACCCGTTGGCACTTTGACGACGAGGGGTAGACCCTACGCCGCAAGCGCGGCGCGCGGCGCGGCGGCGCTCAGCCACTCGCGCACCTGCACCACCTCGCCCACGATGATGGTCGCGGGGGAGCCGACCCCTTCCCGCGCTGCCGCCTCCGCCAGGGTGCCAAGCGTGGCGATGGTGACGCGCTCGTCCGGCAGCGTGCCACGCTCGATGATGGCGGCGGGGGTGGCGGGCGAGCGCCCGTAGGCGATCAGCGCGGCGGTCGCGGTGCGTAGCGTCGCAATGCCCATGAGTAGCACCAGCGTGTCCAGCCGTGCGAGAGCCTCCCAGTCGGGTTGCTCCCCATCCTCGGCGCGGTGCGCGGTGACGACCGCAAAGCTCCCCGCTACCCCGCGATGGGTCACGGGGATGCCCGCACTGGCGGGCACGGCGATGGCGCTGGAAATCCCCGGCACGACCTCCCATGGCACGCCTGCCCCCGCACAGGCGAGCGCCTCCTCGCCGCCGCGCCCAAACACAAAGGGATCGCCCCCCTTGAGGCGCACTACCGTCAGCCCGTCGAGCGCCCGCTCCACCAGCAGCGCGTTGATTTCCTCCTGCTGGAGGGTGTGGCGGCCCGGAGCCTTGCCCACATAGACGCGCTCCGCCCACTCGGGAGCCTCGTCCAGCAATTCCTCGTTCACCAGCCGATCATAGACCACCACATCGGCGCGGCGCAGCGCCCGCAGCCCCTTCACCGTGATCAACTCAGGATCGCCCGGCCCCGCCCCGATCAGATAAACTTTCCCTGCCTGACTCATGTTGTGCTCCTCTTGTGACGACCGACGACGGACGACGTGACGACCGACGACGAAGGACAACGATCCTGCAAAGCTGCCGTAATCCGTAATCTGAAATCTGGAATCTGCAACCTGCAACCATCCTTTTGCCCTTTGCCTTTTGCCTTTTGCCTTTTAACTTTCCGTTTCAGCTTGGCGAGACACCCATAATGTCCGTGATGCGCTGATGCGCGGCGGGCTCGTCGCCCTGGCGCAGCAGATCGAGCACGTCGGAATCGACGAGGTCGTACCAGCGGCGTTTGCGCTCCGCGAAGGGGGGAAGCGCGCCGCGAGCGGCTCGCGGATGGAGCCCGCCAATTCCAAAAAGCGCGCGTACTCGTCGCCCAACTCCCGCTCCAACCGCTGGCGCAGCCGCACGGCGAGCGCGGGAGCTTTGCCACTGGTCGAGACGGTGATGGTCAGGTCGCCGCGCCGCAAAATCGAGGCGGCTATAAAGTTGCAGTGCGGCACATCGTCCATCACGTTCGCCAGGATGCCGAGTTCGGTCGCTTCCTCCCAGAAGGGCTCGCCCACCTCCGGAGCGTTGAGCGAGCTGATCGCCATAAACGCGCCCGCTAGGTCGCCCGGCGCGTACTCGCGCGCGTGCCACTCAACGAGACCCTCGTCGGCCCACCCTTGCAGCGCCTCGTTCAAGCGCGGCGCGATCACCGTAACCGCCGCGCCCGCCTCCAGCAGCCCCTTCACCTTCTCCTCGGCCAACGTGCCGCCGCCCACCACCACCACGCGGCGGCCCCGCAGGTCGAGGTATACTGGGTAGTATTGCACTGGTTGCGTCCTTCCATTTTTGGGTTATTGGAGATTAGAGATTAAAGATTGGAGATAAAGCCTGCAAGCTACAATCTATATCTGTTACTTTCCTCGGTTCATCATGCCGTAATCTCTAATCTCTAATCTCTAATCTCTATCGTCACGCCGTGTGCAGCCCGCACTCCACCTTGGCGAAGCCGACCCAGCGCCCGGCGCGCTCGGGCGCGCTCACGGCCACCGCTTTGGTGCAGGGCGCGCAGCCGATGCTGGGGTAGCCCTGCTCGTGAAGCTCGTTGAAGGGGAGTTCGTGCGCGGTGAGGTAGGCCCAGACCATGTCGCGCGTCCAGGTGGCGAGCGGGTTGAGCTTGACCACGTCGTAGGCGGGCACGTAGCGCGCGATGGGGGTCTGCACGCGGCTCGTCCCTTGATCGCGCCGCACGCCGGTCACCCACGCGTCGTAGTCCGCCAGGTGCTCGCGCAGCGGCGTCACCTTGCGCAGGTAGCAGCACAGGTTGGGGTCGCGCGACCACAATTGCCCGCCGTGGGTCGCCGCCTGCTCCGCCACGCTCTGCGCGGGGAGGAGCGAGTGGATGCGCACCCCCAGCCGCGTTTCCAGCGCCGCTTGGAGCGCGTAGGTTTCCTCGAAATGTAGCCCCGTATCGAGAAAAAAGATGTCGGGCGAGGGGGCGATCTCGCTGAGCATGTGGGCGAGCACGACGCCGGAGGGGCCGAGCCCCGTGCCCAGCGTCAGCCGCGCGCCAAAATGCTCCACCCCCCAGCGCAGGATCGCCTGTGGCGAGGCGTCCTCCCACTGAGCCGACAAGTGCGCCCACCCTTCCTGTCCAGTCGATGTTGCTATCTGCATGGCTATCGTCTCCAAAAAGCGCTTGGGTTGCGTGTGCTTTATCGTTCGCTTGCTGCGATTAATCCGCCGCGACCGCCGTCGGCTCTAGCGCGCCCTGTTCCGCCAACGCGCGCAGCCGTTCCACCCCGATCCGGTCGCAAAACGCGCCGAAGCGCTCCTCCGGCTGGCGCTGTTCCCCCCACAGGGCGAGGAGCGGGGCCAGCGTGGGCACGAGCGCGTCAAACTCGACTAGGTCAGCGTACTCGCGGTTCAGGCGCGTGCCGTGGAAGTCGCCACCCAGGTAAAGGGTGTACTTGTTGAGCGAGCGCCCGACGATCCCGATTTCCGCGACGTAGGGGCGGGCGCAGCCGTTCGGGCAGCCGGTCATGCGCAGGTTGATCTCCTCGTCGGCGAGGCCGAGGCTGTCTAGCGCCTGCTCCAACTCGCTGATGAGGGCGGGCGCTACGCGCTCGCTTTCCGCGAGGGCAAGGCCGCAGGTGGGCAGGGCGGGGCAGGCCATCTCGTGGCGGCGCACCCCTGAAATCGCCTGCACCGGCGCGATGCCGTATTCCAGCAGCAGCGCGTCCACCGCGCGGCGCTGTGCGGGCTCGATGTCGGTGAGCAGGATGTTGTGCTGCGGGGTCAGGCGCGCGTTGGGGCGGAAGCGCTCGACGAGGGCGCGCAGCCCGCTGCGTAGCCGCTGCGCCCCGTCATCGGCGATGCGCCCGTTCTCGATGGGCAGGCCGAGCCAGAGCCGCCCGTCCGCCTGCTGGCCCCAGCCCAGGTGATCCTCGGTCTTGAAGGGGGGAAGCGCGCGCGGCGGCGCGAGCGGGTGGCCCAGGCGCGCCTCCACTTCCTGCTTGAACCACGCCAGGCCGCGCTCGTGGATCAGGTACTTGAGCCGCGCCTGCTTGCGGTTGGCGCGGTTGCCGTTGTCGCGGTAGGCGACGACAATCGCCTCGGCGACCGGCACCACCTCGTCCGGGGTGACGAAGGCGAAAGCATCGGCGAGGCGGGGGAAGGTTTCCGGCTTGTTGTGCGTCTGCCCCATGCCGCCGCCCACAAAGACCACGTAGCCTTCCACCTGCTGCCCTGTTTCGTCCAGCACGGCAACAAAGCTCAAATCGTTGGTCAGCACGTCCACACAGTTGTCGCCCGGAAAAGCCACCGCCGTCTTGAACTTGCGCGGCAGAAAGTTTTTGCCATAGATCGGGTCGGGCTCCGCCTCGTCCGCGCCACCCCCAAAGTCCACGCGCTCGCCGTCCAGCCAGATCGTGTGGTAGGCGGTGGTGCGCGGCGCGAGGTGGTCGCTGATGGCGTGGGCGACGCGCAGCAGTTCCGTGCGCACCGCGTCGCCGGTGGGGGCGGGGCAACACATCACGTTGCGCTCGATGTCGCCGCACGCGCCGAGGGTGGTGACCAACTCCTCGTTGAGTGCGCGCAGGGTGGCTTGCAGGTCCCCCTTGAGGACCCCGTGGAACTGAAAGCCCTGGCGCGTGGTAATGCGCAGGGTGCCGTTGCCGTAGCGCGTCGCCAGATCGTCGTGCGCCAGAAACTGCTCGGCGCTGAGCGCGCCGCCGGTCAGCTTGGTGCGCACCATGAACTGGTAGGACGGCTCCAGCCCCGCCTGCTTGCGCTCGCGCCGCTCGTCGCGGTCGTCCTGCTGGTAGATCCCGTGGAACTTCAGCAGCTGCCGCGCTTCCTCGCTAAAGTCCGGGGTCGGCTCGACCACTTCCTCCGGCAGGGTGCCGCGCAACTGCTGGCTTTCCGCTTTGATTTCTTCCAAATTGAGACGCGCCATCTTTTTCTCCTTGTATCGCTCTATCACAGCGAATTTTTGCCAAACAAAAAGCGCCCGACAGTGCCGGGCGCTTGTGAATTCTGGGTAGTCTATGCGGTTGTAGGGGCCCCGGCCTCACTGATTTACTGAGGAGGGGGCCCAGCAGGCAACGTTGCCTAAAGGGGTGCCGCGCACCTCCACCTTTGACAACAACACATCGATACCTGCGAAAACAAACCGTTCATAGTGCAACTTTATAGCAGCTAGCAGCGGGGCCGTCAACCCTCGCGCGCAAAAACGGACCAGATGGGCCATGCCTGCACCGCCGCGCGCGTCGCATACCCGTTCGGGTAGTTCTACCATCAAGGGTTGACTTCCCTTGGCCCCTTTGTTACTATTGCCAACTATGAACGTGCAACTCGCCCTCACCCCACTTCCGCAGCAGGCCCAACTTCGTGTTGAGCAGGCTGTGGCGCGCGCGTATGGCTATTATTTTAGCTTTAGCTGGGGGTTTACCCCCGATTTGGCGCGCGTAGGGTGCGGAACAGAGGAGCAGGCAAGCTAAGCAGAACCTCCACCAACCACACAGAGAGCGTGACGCCAAATCGGGGTCACGCTCTTTCTTTTTGCTTCAATTTGGAGAGCGAAGTGGGAAATTGGCGCTGCCGCGGTATCCGCGGCGCAACCACAGTCGAATCGAACGAGCGGGAAGCCATCCTGGCAGGCACGCGGGAACTGCTGGCGATGATGATCGAGGCGAACGGGATCGAGGTGGAGGAGGTGACGAGCGTCATCTTCAGCACCACCCCCGACCTGAACGCAGAATTCCCCGCGATCGCGGCGCGGCAGCTGGGCTGGCACGAGATTGCCCTGCTCTGCACGCACGAGATGGCGGTGCCCGGCGCGCTAGGGCGCTGCGTCCGCATCCTCATCCACTGGAATACCCCCAAGCGCATGGAAGAGATTCGGCACATCTACGTTCGAGGGGCGCAGGCGCTCCGCCCGGACCGAAGTATCGAGGCGGAAGTTGTGAAGGGATGATATTAGGTATTGGGTATTAGGTATTAGGTAAAGGTTGAGGGTTGAAGGTTACAGGTTACAGGTTACGGATACGGATACAAGAGTCGATATCGCTGAAAAACGAAGATTGAAGATAACAGATGGAGCGTAATGCTTCCCACTATTCACAACCTTCAACCTTCAACCATCAACCATCAACCTGTAACCCACAAGCTGCAACACGCTATCCATCGAAACACCAAGAGGAGAGAGAAATGATAGTTGTTATGCGAACCGGGTCCAGTGCAGGGCAAATCGGCGAGGTGCTGCGGCGAATCGAGGCGGGGGGGATGAAGGCGCACCTGTCGCGCGGGGAGGAGCGAACCATCATCGGCGTCATCGGCGACGAGCGGCGGCTCAACAAGGAGCAGCTCGAAGCGATTGAGGGGGTGGAGAAGGTCATGCGCGTCACGCAGCCGTACAAGCTGGCGAGCCGCGAGTTCCGCTCCGAGCGCACGAAGATCGAGATCGGCGATGTGACCATCGGTGGCGAAGAGGTAGTGGTGATGGCGGGTCCTTGCTCGGTGGAAGGCTACGAGCAGATCATCGAGACGGCGCACGCGGTGCGGGCAGCGGGCGCGCGCATCCTGCGTGGCGGGGCCTTCAAGCCGCGCACCTCGCCCTACGATTTCCAGGGCTTGGGCGAGGAAGGGCTGCGCATGCTCGCCGCCGCGCGCGAGGAAACAGGGCTGCTCATCGTGACGGAGGTCATGAGCCCCGATCAGGTGGAACTGGTGGCGAGCTACGCGGACATCCTCCAGGTGGGCGCTCGGAACATGCAGAACTACGCGCTCCTGCACGCCCTGGGCGAGGTGCAGAAGCCGGTGCTGCTCAAGCGCGGCATTTCCGGCACGATCAAGGAGCTGCTCATGTGCGCCGAGTACATCCTGTCGCACGGCAACTACCAGGTGATGCTCTGCGAGCGCGGCATCCGCACCTACGAGACCGCCACGCGCAACACCTTCGACCTGAACGCGATTCCGGTGCTCCAGCAGCTTTCCCACCTGCCGGTCATCGCCGACCCGAGCCACGGGGTGGGGCAGTGGGAGTACGTGGGCGCGGTCACGCGCGGCGCGATCGCGGCGGGGGCCGATGGGGTCATCCTGGAGGTTCACCCCAGGCCTGTCGATGCGTGGAGCGACGGCGCGCAGAGCCTGACCCCCGAAAACTTCGCCATTCTGATGGAGCAGTGCCGCCGCGTGGCCCGCGCCCTGGATCGGCACATTGCGCCCGCGCAGCCTGAAGCGCTGCCCGTCGCCCTTTAAAGGAAGGGCACGCGCAATTGCTTGTGGAAGAGCCACTGTTTGATCGTCTCGCCATTCTGGGCCTCGGGCTGATCGGAGGCTCCTTCGCGCTGGCCGCGCGCGAGCAGGGGCTAGCACGGGAAATCGTCGCTTTCGACCCCAACGTGCAGGCGCTCGCCGATGCCAGTGCGGCGGGCATCATCGAGCAGGGCTTCAACAGCGCGCGGCTGGCGGTGGATGGGGCCGACGCGCTGATTCTGGCCGCGCCGGTCCGCGCGATTGTGGCGCTGCTGGCGGAGGTTGCGCCTGTGCTGGCCCCGCGCACCTTCGTGCTCGACCTGGGCTCGACCAAGCGCACGATTGTGGCGGCGATGGACAGCCTCCCCACCCATGTGCGCGCCGTGGCAGGGCACCCGATGGCGGGCAAGGAGCACGCGGGGCTCGCCGCTGCCGAGGCGGCGCTCTTCAGAGGGGCGACCTTTGCCCTTTGCGCTACGGCCCGCAGCGACGATGCGGCCCGGCAGATAGCGGAGCAGGTTGTCGCCAGCGTCGGGGCGCGGGCGCTCTGGCTGTCGGCAGAGGTCCATGACGAAGCGGTGGCGCGCGTCTCGCACCTTCCCTACCTGCTAGCTGCCACGCTCGCCCACGCCGCCGCGCCCGAGGGGGTCGCCCGCGAGCTGGCAGCGTCCGGCTACCGCGATACGAGCCGCCTGGCGGCCAGCGACACCTCGATGATGTTCGATATCCTACTGACCAACCGCGAGCCCCTCCTCGCCACCCTCGCCCAGAGCCGCGCCACGCTCGACCGCCTCATCGCCCTACTCGAATCGGGTGACGAGGCGGGGCTGCGCAGCTGGATGGAGGGGGCGCAGCACAAGAGATGAGCCCCATGAGCCACAAAACCCTTCTGGTCCGCCCCGCGAGCGGCCCGCTGCGCGGCAGCGCTCGCGTGCCGGGCGACAAGTCGATCTCCCACCGCGTGCTCCTGTTTGGTGCGCTTGCGGAGGGGGAAACCCGCGCCACCGGCTGGCTGCCCGCCGAGGATTGTTTGGCGACGGTGCGCGTGCTGCGTGCGTTGGGGGTCGAGGTTGCCCATGATGAGCCGACGAGCGTGCGCGTGCAGGGGGTGGGGCTACGCGGGCTGCGCGAGCCGGAGGAGGTACTCGACTGTGGCGGCAGCGGCACGACGATGCGCCTGCTGGCGGGCATCCTGGCGGGCCAACCCTTTACGAGCGTGCTGACCGGCAATGCTGCCCTGCGCCGCCGCCCGATGGGGCGCATCGCGGCCCCGCTGCGGCTGATGGGCGCGACCCTGCTGAGCCGCGACCACGATGGCCGCGAGAAGCCGCCGCTCGCGATCCGTGGCGGGGGTCTCCAGGGGATCGAGTACCCCATGCCGATGGCGAGCGCCCAGGTCAAAAGCGCGTTGCTGCTCGCGGGGCTCTTCGCGAGCGGCGAGACGGTGGTGCGCGAGCCCGGCCCCGCCCGCGACCACACCGAGCGCCTGCTCCGCGCGATGGGGGTGCCGCTCCGCGTGGAGGGCAACCGGATCGCCATCGCCTCCCCGCGCGAGCCGCTCCGCCCTCTCTCTTCCGAGGGCGCGCCCTACCAGGTGCCCGCCGACCCTTCCTCCGCTGCCTTTCCGCTCGTCGCGGCGACCCTGGTGCAGGGGAGCGAGGTACGGCTGGAGGCGGTCGGCACCAACCCCACCCGTACCGGCCTGCTCGACCTGCTGGTGGGCATGGGCGCGGAGGTGCAGGAAACGAATCGGCAGGGCGAGGCCGCCGAGCCGACCGCCGACTGGCTCGTGCGAGGCACGGAGCTGACCGGCGCGACGATTGGCGGCGAGACGGTGGTTCGCGCCATCGACGAGTTCCCCATTCTGGCGGTCGCGGCGACGCAGGCGGCGGGGCGCACCACCGTGCGCGATGCGGGCGAATTGCGTGTCAAAGAGAGCGACCGCATCGCGAGCGTGGTGCAGGAGCTTGGCAAGATGGGTGTCACGTTGGAGGAGCACGACGACGGCTTCACCGTCGCTGGCCCCGCGCGCCTCCACGGGGCCGAGGTGGACAGCCACATGGACCACCGCCTCGCGATGGCGCTCGCCGTCGCGGCCCTCGTCGCGCGTGGCGAGACGCGCATCACCCGCGCGGAGGTGATCGACGATAGCTTCCCCGGCTTCGTCGAACTCATGCAAAGCCTCGGTGCGGAGATGGTGTGGGAGTGACGACCGACGGGTACCCTCTGGGTGCGACGACGGACGACCGACGACCGACGACCGACGGGTGCCCTCTGGGCGCGACGACAACTACAATACCCAAAGGGCACGGTGTCTGAAATCCGAAATCCGAAATCCGAAATCCGAAATCTGAAATCTGAAATCCCCCGTGACCCCACTCTCAAATACCCAATACCCAATACCTAATACCCCAACCCGCGTCGGGCTGATCGGCTGGCCGGTGGCGCACAGCCGCTCGCCCGCGATGCACAACGCGGCCTTTCGCAAGGTGGGGCTGGCGTGGGAGTACCTACTCCTGCCGGTGCGCCCCGAGCATGTGGGGGAGGCGGTGCGTGGGCTGCGCGGGCTGGGCTTTGCGGGGGCCAATGTGACGGTGCCGCACAAGCGCGCGGTCATGGAGTCGCTCGACGAGGTGACAGAGGAGGCGCGGATCATCGGCGCGGTGAACACGATTGTTGTGCAAGCGGGGCGGCTGGTGGGCCACAACACCGACGCGCTTGGCTTCATGCGTGCCTTGCGCGAGGGCGGCTTCGAGCCGCAGGGCCGCCGCGTGGTGCTGCTCGGCACCGGCGGGGCTAGCCGAGCCGTGCTCTACGCCCTGCTGGCAGCGCAGGCGCAGGTGACGCTCGTGAATCGCACCATTGCCAGCGCGCGGGCGCTCGCCGACGAGTTTGAGGCGCACTTTGACACGACGATTCCGGCGCTCCCGCTCGATGGGAGCGGCGCGCTTCAGGATGCCCTGGACGGTGCCGCCCTCCTCGTCAACGCGACGAGCGTCGGGATGCACCCCGCCATCGAGCAGAGCCCGCTACCCGACGCCGTTACGCTGTCGCCCTCCCTCACCGTCTACGATCTGGTCTACGCCCCGCGCCACACGCGCCTGCTCCAGCAGGCGAGCGCGGCGGGCGCGCGCGCGATTGACGGGCTGGGGATGCTCATCCACCAGGGCGCGGTAGCTTTCACCCTCTGGACCGGCGAGCCCGCGCCGCTGGAGGTGATGCGCGCGGCAGCCGAAGCGTAATTTTTGAAACAACCTGAATTCACGGATGGATCCATGCTACGATTTTTGACCGCTGGCGAATCACACGGCCCTGCGCTGACCGCTATTCTGGAAGGGATGCCTGCGGGCGTGCCGCTCGCGCCCGAACAAATCAACCACGATCTGGCGCGGCGGCAAAAAGGGTATGGCAGCGGCGGGCGCATGAAGATCGAGAGCGATCAGGTGCGGATCACGAGCGGGGTGGCGCATGGCGTGACCACGGGTGGGCCGATCGCGCTGCATGTGGACAATGACGATTGGAAGAACTGGGAGGGTCGAACGGTCGAGCCGGTGACGCGACCCCGTCCCGGCCACGCCGACCTGACCGGCGGCCTGAAATATGGCTACAGCGACCTGCGTCACGCGCTGGAGCGCGCGAGCGCGCGCGAGACGACGATGCGCGTGGCGGTGGGCGCGTGCTGCAAGGCGCTTCTGGGCGAGTTGGGGGTTCAGGTGGGCGGCTATGTGGCGAACCTGGGCGGGATCGAGGCGACTATCCCCGACCTGCCCATCCTGGAATTGGTGGGGCTGCTCCGAGCAGAACGAGATGCGCTGCCCCGACGCCGCCGCCGCCGAGGCGATGCGCGAGCTGGTCAAGCAGGTGCGCAAGGCGCAGGACACCGTGGGCGGCATCGTCGAGGTGATCGCGGAGGGAGTGCCGCCCGGCCTGGGCTCCTACGTCCATTGGGATCGCCGCCTGGAGGCGAAGTTGGCGCAGGCGGTCATGTCCATCCAGGCGATGAAGGGGGTAGAGATTGGCCCCGCCTTTCGCAATGCTACCCTGCTCGGCACCGAGGTCCACGACGAGATTTTTTTAGGGGAGGACGGCGCGATCGTGCGGCACAGCAACCGCGCGGGTGGCTTCGAGGGCGGGGTGACGACCGGCGAGCCGGTGGTGGTGCGCGCGGCGATGAAGCCGATCTCCACGATTCTGGCGGGGCGGCGCTCGGTGGACCTCGCCACGCAGCAGGAGGAGATGACCGTCTACGAGCGCAGCGATTTCACAGCGGTCCACCGCGCCGTCGTCGTGGTGGAAGCGATGGTGGCCTTCGTCCTCGCCGACGCGCTGATGGAGAAGTTGGGCGGCGACTCGCTGCCCGAACTGCGCGCCCGCCTAGCGCTTCTGCACGAGCAGCAGGCCGCGTGGCTGCGCGGCGGGGTCAGCCGCGAGCCCTACCCCTGGCACATCCCGTAACGCGTGGGGTCTTGCGCGCAAAGCGCCGCGCGCAAAATTTGGATTGACCGCAGCCACTCCCACACCCCATCGAGCCCCCGATGGGGTGTGTTCGTGTTGGAGCCATTTGCGGGCGGCCCGTCGGCGTGCAGGGGGATGGCGCTCAGCTCGTCGGGGAGGGGCGAGGGCAAAGGTTGCTCCGCTGCCGCAAAGTTTTTCTCGACGAGGTACAGGGTGAGCAGCCGGTACTGCTCGTCAGTGAGCAGGCCGGGGGCATAGAAGGGCATCGCCGCGCGGGTGAAGGCGTATAAGTCCTGCGCGCTCTGAAAGTTGGAAAGTGTCTCGGGGCCAACGATGGCGGGCACGGTTTTGGGGAAAACGAAGCCGCCCGGATCGTGGTTGAGCGTGTGGCACTTCGACTGCCAGCAATTCTGGTGGGTCGGCGGGAAGTTGCGCGCGCGCCACTCGTCGGTCAGCCCCTGCCCCTCGTCCCCGTGGCAGGTGGAGCAGTAGAGGCGGTACACTTCCGCCACATCATCCGGCTCGTCCGCCTGGGCGAGGATCGCAAGGTCGGGGTGCGGCTCAAGGGGTGGCGCGGGGGCGGTCAGCGCCGGGGCGACCGCCAGACCCCTGACAAACAGGATAAAACAGGCGAGCAGGCCGATACGGATCAGCCGCCCGCGTGACAGATGGGACATGCCAGCATCTTCTTTCTAGAAGGTCGCGCGGGCACCTGTGCGGTGGCTCGCTTCATCAACCCGAGAATGATACCACATGCCCCCCGTTTGGGGGCACTGTTGCCACCTTTGCTAGCGTGCTTTGTCTAGATGCGCCACCAGCCCCGACAGGCCAAGCAGGTAGCTCCGCCACCCGAAGCCCTGCACCTGCCCGAGCGCGACCGGCGCGATCAGCGAGCGGTGGCGGAACTCCTCGCGGGCGTGCGTGTTGGAAAGATGCACCTCGACCGTGGGCAGGGCAACCCCCGCGATGGCGTCGCGCAGCGCCACCGAGGTGTGGGTGTACGCGCCCGGGTTGATCACGATGCCCGCCGCCCAGCCGCGCGCCTCGTGGATCGCGTCGATCAGCGCGCCCTCGTGGTTCGAGTGGAAGAAGCGCAGCGTGACCCCCTGCTCGCCCGCCCAACGCTCCAACTCCCCCTCGATGTCCGCCAGCGTCATGTGCCCGTACACCTCCGGCTCGCGCGTGCCGAGCAGGTTAAGGTTGGGACCGTGTAGCACCAGGATATTCATGGTTTCTCCTTGTTCTGGCTGTCCGCTTCCACGCGTTGCCCCTCGATCACCTCCAGCACGAGCGCCTGCGGCACCTCGCCCGGCGCGGTGACGATCACGTCGCCGATGGCGCGCGGGAGCACGAAGCGCAGGCCGCGCGCCGCGCGCTTTTTGTCGCTCTGCATCGCCTCCCAGACCGCTTCGGCCCCTTCCCCCGACCAGCGAGTGGGCAGCCCAACCCCCGCCAGTACCTGCTCGATCTGGTCAGCCAGCCCGGCCTGCGCTAGCCCGAGCCGCTCGCTGAGGCGCGCCGCCGTCACGATGCCGATGCTCACCGCCTCGCCATGCCCCAACTGGTAGCCGCTCAGCCACTCGTAGGCGTGCCCGAAGGTGTGCCCCAGGTTGAGCGTCGCGCGCTCGCCGCGCTCGTAGGGGTCGCGCTCGACCACCTCCGCCTTGACGCGAATCGCGCGCGCCAGGAGGGAGGGGGTGAGGGGGTGAGGGGGTGAGGGGGTGAGGGGGTGAGGGGGTGCCCCCTTCGGGGATGATAAGGGGGTGAACGACGGATTGTCCCCTTGCTCGCCCCAGCTCGCCATCTCGTGAAAGAGGGCGGGGTCGCCGATGATTCCGTGTTTGATCGTTTCGGCCAACCCGTTGCGAAGCTCGCGGGGGGGGAGTGTGCTGAGGAAGGTGGGGTCCACCAGCACGGCGTCGGGGTGGCGGAACGCGCCTATCAGGTTTTTGCCACGCGCGTGATCCACGCCGGTCTTGCCGCCCACCGAGGCGTCCACCATGGAGAGGAGGGTGGTGGGCACCTGCACGAAGCCGCGCGTGCCGCGCATCCACGTTGCGGCGGCGAAGCCCGCCACATCGCCCACCACACCGCCCCCGAGCGCGACGATTGCGCCGCTCCGGTCGATCCCCGCGTCCAGCAAGCCATCGTAGATCAGCTCCATGCTCTGGAGGGTCTTGTGCCGCTCGCCATGCGGAATCTCGATGAGCGTCGTCGGCAGGCGCGCCGCCATCAGATCGTGGCGCAGCGCCTCGCCCCAGAAAGGCGCGACGACCGAGTCGGTGACAATCGCAACTGCGCCCGGCTGGAGCGCGCTCACAAAGCCGCCGACCCCCGCCGCGATGCCGCGCTGGACGTGGATCGGGTAGCTTCCCCCGTGCGGCGTGCGCACCACCAGCCCCTCACCCGCATCGCCCCCCTCGCTACGAGGCTTGGCCTGTATCGTAAAGTGGATAACCTCATTGGCGACCTGCTCGGGGCTGCGCCCG
This sequence comes from uncultured Chloroflexia bacterium, assembly GCA_963845765.1. Classification (GTDB taxonomy): domain Bacteria; phylum Chloroflexota; class Anaerolineae; order Ardenticatenales; family Ardenticatenaceae; genus CAWJTI01. Next base: position 640,465 of record CAWJTI010000015.1, on the reverse strand, counting down.
CGCGTGCTCACATGGTGAGGCAGGCGGCCAAAGGCGGCGAAGCGTCGCCCGTAGCGCATCGCCAGCTCGTTGGCGAGCGGCCGCCCCTCGCCTGTGCCGACCCGCTCCCGGATCACGTCGAGCGGCGCATCGAGCACCACGACGAGCGCCTCCGAGACGCGGGCCTGGTTCCACGCGCCGACCAGGGTTCCTCCGCCCGTCGCCAGCACGAGTGGCTGTGTCAGGTCGAGTTGGCCGAGTGCGCGCTGCTCCCACCAGCGGAACACCTCCTCGCCCTCCGCGAACAGTGCGGCCACCGAGCGGCCCGCCAGCCCCTCGACCAGATCGTCCAGATCCAAAAAGGTCCGGCCCAATTTCGCGGCCACCAGCGGGCCAACGGTGCTCTTGCCGGTGCCCATAAAGCCCGTCAGGATGATAGCGTGATCGTTCATGCTTGCCCCACTTGCTCCAATAACGCCCGCAAGTGTACCACAGCGCGCGGCGACGAGCGACGAGCGACGACGACCGACGTACCCGCTAGACGGGAACCCACCCTTGGGTGCGACGACCGAATTAAGAACGACCGACTACATCTCACCGTCTCACGTCTTGGCCCTCTGCGCCTCTGCGCCTTTGCGCCTTTGCGTTACGCCGTTCTGCGTTCCGCGTTCTGCGTTCTGCGTTCTGCTTGACGCGGGGGCAAAGTTGCTTTATGCTTCTGGCAATTGAAGAGCAAAGACGTTGAACCGGAAGAGTACGCGTGGCAGGTGTGCCAGAGAGGCGGCCCCCGAGAGGGTGCTGGAAGGTCGCTCGCAAGCAGCCGCGCGGAATGGGCCGGGGAGTCGCAAGCCCGAAGGTCGATAGTAGGTATTAGGTATTAGATAGTAGATAGTAATCTTCGGAAAACCTTGTATTTCCAAGAAATAATATCCAATATCTAATATCCAATATCACCACTAGGGTTTGACGGAGCCGCCACCGTTATCAGGGCGAAGGATTCGTCGGGAATTACCCCGGCTGATCCCTAAAGTGAGGCTGGCAAGGCGCGCTCATGGCGCGTTTTTGTTTTGGCCTAAGCCGGGTGGCACCACGGGAGTCTTTCAGACCTCTCGTCCCAGGAGCAGCATTTTGCTGCGGGACGAGGGGTTTTTTATTTCGGCGCGACGGCTCAGATGACATACAAGGAGGACACATGTACGTGCCAAGCCGAGAGCAATTTACAGAGTTTGCGGGGCGCGGGACGCTCGATCCCCGTCTACCGCGAGTTGGCGGCGGACCTGGAAACGCCGGTCTCTGTCTTTTTGAAGCTGCGTGGGGAGGGCGGGGCCTTCCTGCTGGAGTCGGTCGAGAAGGGGGAGCAGCAGGGGCGCTACTCGATCCTTGGCCTGAACCCGGAGCGGCAAATCATCGCGCGCGGGCGCGAGGTGGAGGTGCGGGACAACGGGCGCTCCTACACGCGCACCCTTGAACCCGACGAGGATGTGCTGCATGTGGTGGAGGCGGAACTGGCGCGCTTCACGCCGGTGGAGGTGCCGGGGGTGCCACGCTTCCACGGCGGGGCGGTGGGTTATTTCGGCTACGATCTGGTGACCTCCTTTGAGCCGGTGCTGCGTTTCCAGCGCGACGGCGAGGGCGAGCATGCCCGACCTGCACCTGCTGCTGACCGATACCCTGCTGATCTTCGACCATGTGAAGCACCGGCTGCTGCTCGTTGCCAACGCCCATGTCAAGCCGGGCGACTCAACGGAAGCGGCCTATGAGGCGGCCATCGCCAAGATCGAGCGCATCGCGGAGCGGGTGCGCCGCCCGTTGCCGATGCCCGCGGACGCCGCAACCAGGCTAGGGGGTGCCTTCGTGCCGAGCGTCTCGCAGGAGCGCTTCGAGGAGAACGTGCGGATCGCGAAGGAGCACATCGCGGCGGGCGACATCTTCCAGGTGGTCTTCTCGCAGCGGCTGACGCGGAAAACCGAGGCGGAACCCTTTGCCATCTACCGCGCGTTGCGCCGCATCAACCCCTCGCCCTACATGTTTTTCTTTGAGTTCCCCGCCGAGGCAGGGCAGGAGCCCCTGGCGCTGATCGGTGCCTCGCCCGAGATGCTGGTGCGGCTGGAGGGGCGAACCGCCACGGTGCGGCCCATCGCGGGCACGCGGCCACGCGGCGCGACGCGCGACGAGGACGAGCGGCTGGAAGCCGAGCTTCACGCCGACCCCAAGGAGCGCGCCGAGCATGTCATGCTGGTGGACCTGGGGCGCAACGATCTGGGGCGGGTGTGCGACTACGGCACCGTGGAGGTGGACGATTTCATCGTGACCGAGCGCTACTCCCACGTGATGCACCTGGTTAGCGAGGTCAACGGCCACCTGCGCGAGGACAAGGACGGCTTCGACCTGCTGCGCGCCACCTTTCCGGCGGGCACCGTCTCCGGCGCGCCAAAGATTCGCGCCATGCAAATCATCGAGGAGGTGGAGCAGCTGCCGCGCGGCCCCTACGCAGGCGCGGTGGGCTACATCGGCTACAACGGCAACATCGACACCTGCATCACCATCCGTACGATCTGGATGCAGGGCGACACGGCGCACATCCAGGCGGGCGCGGGGCTGGTCGCCGACAGCGATCCCGCAACCGAGTGGCGCGAGACCCTGCACAAGGCGCGTGCCCTTGGCGCGGCCATCGAGTTGGCGGAGCGGGGCGAGTAAGCGTTGGAACGTTGGAACGTTGGAACGTTGGAACGTTGAAACGTTGGAACGTTGGAACGTTGGAACGTTGGAACAGTGCGTTGACCCTAATTGTGCAACGTGACAGAAGGAGAATGCAATGGCTGTTTTGCTGATCGACAACTACGACTCGTTTACCTACAACCTGGCGCACCTGCTGGGTGGGCTGGGGGCGGAGGTGCTGGTGCGGCGCAATGACGAGATCACGCTGGAGGAGGTGCGGGAGCTCGACCCCACGCACCTCGTCATCTCGCCGGGTCCGGGCGACCCGAACGACGGGGGTATCTCGCTGGAGCTGATTCGGACCTTTCTGGAAGAGAAACCGATCCTGGGGGTTTGCCTGGGGCACCAGTGCATCGGCGCGGCGCTGGGCGGCACCGTGGCGCGTGCCCCGCGCCTGATGCACGGCAAAACCTCGCCCGTGCACCACGACCGGCGTGGCCTTTTCAATGGCATCCCCAGCCCCTTCAACGCCACCCGCTACCACAGCCTGATCGTGCAGGAGCCGCTGCCCGACAGCCTGGACGTGACTGCTTTCACCGTCGAGGGCGAGGTGATGGCGGTGCGCCACAAACGCTTCCCGCTTTTTGGGGTGCAATTCCACCCCGAAAGCATCCTCACCGAGTACGGCGCGGAATTGGCGCAGAACTTTTTGAAGATTCAGCGGTGACGAGGGAACGACGGTACGGCATGACGCAGAGACGCAGAGGCGCAGAGGGCAGAACTCAGAACGGAAAATTGCCGCCACCAACAGGCAGTCACCGACTCGCATAGCGGTCCGTGCTGATGAGCCTACGGCTAAGCGTCCGCGTAGGCGGACGCCTCTTGCCTTGCTCACTCACCCTGTCTTTGAGTGAGCCCTATTAATTCCTTGGCGTCCTCCGCGTCTCGCCTAAAGCGCCTACTATTGGTGGCGGTTACTCTCGATCTGTTATCCGTGGTCGGTCGTCGGTCATCCGTCGTCGGTCATCCGTCGTCGGTCGTCGGTCGTCGGTCGTCGGTCGTCCGTCCCCAAAGTTTGCGCGGAGCAGGCTCTCCGCTATGCTATGCGCTTCCGCTGGCTATGCTTTTCAGGCAGGGATCCGCTCATGGCTACCACTGTTTCCGCTACCAAGTTGATCCGTGTCGCGCCGGGGACGCTGTGGAAAAAGTGGCGCGATCTGCGCGCGTGGCCCGACTGGCAGCCGGAAACGGTCGAGGCGCGCTGGCGCGACGGGGAGCCGTGGGCGGCGGGTAGCACCTTTGTGCTGCTGCGGCGCGGCCCGTTTGGATGGCTGCGCCGCGTGCCAGGTGCGAGCGCACGCCGCTTTGTGGGGCGAGTGCTATCGACGGCGGCGGAGCAACTGCTCGTCTGGGAATTGACACCGACGAGTGCGGGCTGGTTCGGACCAACCGTTGTGGAAAGTGTGCGCCTGGACCCCGCGCCGAGCGGGACCACCGTCACCCTCACCCTGACCGCGCACGGCCTTGCGCCCACCCTGCTTGGCCCCCTGCTGAGCGGCCCGCTCCGTGCCCAGGCCGAGGCTACCCTGAATGGCTTGCAGCACGCGATGGCCCCCATCGAGCGGCGGCAGATGTAACACCGATTTCCCCCTTTTTTCTTTCTTCAACAACAGATTAAGGACAACAAGAACTCATGCAAACCCACCTGCGTGGCAAGGACATGATTACCACCCAAGAGTGGACGAAGAGCGAGCTGGACACGGTTTTCGAGGTGGCGAAAGAACTCAAGCGCGCGCGGGCGCTCGGCAAGCCGCACGCCTACCTGCGCGACAAGACGCTCGCGATGCTCTTCTTCTTCAGCAGCACCCGCACCCGTGCCTCCTTCGAGGCGGGCATGGCGCAGCTTGGCGGGCACGCCGCGTTTATCGAGAGCACGACCACGCAGATCTCGCATGGCGATACCGCCAAGGAGATCGGCGAGATTTTGGGGCGCTACTACGACGGCATCGCGATCCGCCAGTGCGACTGGGGCGACGGCAACACGTACATCCGCGAGGTGGCCGAGGCGAGCCGCGTGCCGGTGCTCAACATGCAGTGCGACGTGTACCACCCCTTCCAGATTCTGGCCGACATGCTGACCCTGATGGAGCGCTTCGGCGACCCGCGCGGCAAGACGATCAACGTCTCCTACGCCTACGCCTCCAGCTACCAGAAGCCGCTTTCCGTGCCGCAGTCGCTCATCCTGCTGATGACCCGCTACGGGATGAACGTGCGCCTGACCGCCCCCGCCGAGTTCCAACTCATGCCCGACATCGTCGAGCAGGCGCGGGAAAATGCGCGCCGCTCGGGTGGCGCGTTCGAGCAGTTGGATGATTTTGACGCGGGCTTCAAGGGCGCGGACGTGGTGTACCCGAAGAGTTGGGGCAGTTGGCTGACCACCGAGGACAAGGAAGAATCGGCGCAGATCGGCAAGCAATACACCGACTGGATCACCGACGCGCGCCGCATGAGCCTGGCGAAGGACGACTGCGGCTACATGCACTGCCTCCCCGCCGACCGCAACATCGAGGTCACCGACGAGGTGATCGACGGTGCCAACTCCTGGGTCTATGACGAGGCGGAAAACCGCCTCCACGTGCAAAAAGCCGTCATGGCGCTCACGATGTAGGGGTTACAGGTTAGAAGGTTGCAGGTTGCAGGTTAAGTATGGAATTGCCGTTAACCTGCAACCTGTGAACCTGCGACTTGCAACTTGTTAACCTGCAACCGTTATGGAAACCATCTTCATGGATACCGAAGCATCATTGGAAGCGTTCAACAAACGGTCTCACAAGATTGCGGTGGTGGCGATTGGGGGCAATTCCCTGATCGCGGACAAGGCGCACCAGGAAGTTACCTACCAGTGGGACGCGGTGCGCGAGACGGCGATCCACATTGCGAATATGATCGAGGACGGTTGGACGGTGCTCGTGACGCATGGCAACGGGCCGCAGGTCGGCTTTATCATGCGGCGCAACGAGCTTTCCGCCCACGCGCTGCACACCACGCCGCTCGACCTGATTGTAGCGGACACGCAGGGCAGCATCGGCTACATGCTCCAGCAGGCGCTCAACAACGAGTTTAAGCGGCGCGACCTCTACCGCCGCGCCTTTACCATCGTCACCCAGGTGCTTGTAGATCGAGACGACCCCGCCTTCCAGAAGCCCAGTAAGCCGGTGGGCTCCTTCTTGGACGAGGCGCAGGCGCGGGAAATGGAAGCCGAGGGCTGGCAGGTGGTGGAAGATGCGGGGCGCGGCTGGCGGCGCGTTGTCGCCTCGCCCGACCCGCGCGAGGTGGTGGAGCAGGATGCCATCGCGGCGGCGGTGAAGCAGGGGTGGATCGTCATTGCGGGGGGCGGTGGCGGCATCCCCGTCGTGCGCAACAGCAAGGGCGAACTGCGCGGCGTGGCGGCGGTGATCGACAAGGATCGCCTCTCGGCGCTGCTTGCCATCTCCCTAAAGGCCGACCTCTTTGTTATCTCGACCGGCGTGGAAAAGGTGGCGATCCACTACAACAAGCCCAACCAGCAGGCGCTCGACCGGCTGACAGCGGAGGAGGCGCGCCGCCACCTGGCCGACGGGCAATTCCCCGCTGGCTCCATGGGGCCGAAGATCGAGGCGGTGCTGCGCTACCTCGACGCGGGCGGCACGCGCGCCCTCATCACCGACCCACCCAACCTGGCCCGCGCCCTGCGCGGCGAGACGGGGACGGAGATAACGGCTTGACCGGGGACCGAGGACCGGGGACCGAAGCCTGAGTTAGCAAGTAGGAGCCTCATGGGATTTTACAAGTTCGAGCGGCTGGAGGTGTGGCGGCTGGCGCTGGAGTATGTTGATCTTGTGGAGGTAGTTGCTCAACAGTTACCCAAGCAGGAAGAGTACAATCTGAAGAGCCAGATGCGCCGAGCTGCGACGAGCATTGCCCTGAACATTGCTGAAGGCTCAACAAGCCAGAGCGACACGGAACAAGGTAGCTTTCTTGGATATGCGGTCCGCTCGCTTGTTGAAACCGTTGCCTGCCTGCATCTTGTGCACAGGCGCGGCTATTTGTCTGATGCCACACCCCTCCGCAATGCCTACCAGACGAGCCAGACACTTTTCGTCAAGTTGTAAGCCTTCTGTTCTGCTCTGCGCGAAGAACAGGAAGGCTACGTGACTGACAGAGATCCTTTTGGAGCCTAACCATGCTGTTTTTGTCCTCGGTCCTCAGTCCTCGGTCCTCGGTCTGACCTATGTTTGCCACTCACTACCGCTGCCTCCTCTGCGGCACCCACTACGCGCTGGATGAGGTGGCCTACGTCTGCCCAAAGCATGGCGCGGTGGGCTCGCTGGATGTGATCTATGACTATGCGGCGCTGGGCCGCGCGGTGCGCCGCGAGGAAATCGCGGCGGGCCGCTGGGCATCCATGTGGCGCTACCTGCCGCTGCTGCCCGTCGAGGATGCGACGCTGATCCCCCCGCTGGAGGTGGGGTGGACCCCGCTCTACCACGCCACGCGCCTGGGTGCGCAGAGCGGGCTTGAGCGATCTGTGGCTCAAGGACGATGGGCGCAACCCGACCGCGAGCCTCAAGGATCGCGCCTCGGCGATGGCGGTGGTGCGGGCGCGGCAACTGGGCTACGACACCGTCACCACGGCGAGCACCGGCAATGCGGCGGCGGCGCTGGCGGGCATGGCGGCCAGCGTGGGGCTGCGCGCGGTGATCTTTGTGCCGCAGAGTGCGCCGGAGGCGAAGATCGCGCAGCTGCTGGTCTACGGGGCGGAGGTTCACCTGGTGCCGGGCAGCTACAACGATGCCTTCGAGCTGTGCCTGGAAGCGACGGCGCGCGAGGGCTGGTACTGCCGCAACACCGGCTACAACCCGTGGATGACCGAGGGCAAAAAGACGGTGGCCTACGAGATCGCCGAGCAGTTGGGGTGGGAGGCTCCTGATGCGGTGGTGGTCAGCGTGGGCGATGGGTCGATCATCGGCGGGGTGCACAAGGGCTTCTATGATCTGCTCCAGCTTGGCTGGACGGAGCGGATGCCGCGCCTGATCGGCGTGCAGGCGGCGGGCAGCGATGCGTGCGCGCGGGCGTGGGAGGCGGGACCGACGACCGACGGGTGCCCTCTGGGCGCGACGACCGACGACAGCCGAGCGGCGATGGAGCGGGCGTGGGAGGGGGAGATTGTGCTGCCGACGATTGCGGCGGCGACGCGCGCCGATTCGATCAGCGCGGATTTTCCGCGCGATGGCTACAAGGCGGTGCGCGCGGTTCGGGCGACGGGCGGCGCGTTCCTGCGCGTTGCGGACGAGGCGATTTTGGCGGCGATCCCGGAGCTGGCGCGGGGAAGCGGGGTCTTTGCGGAGCCTGCGGCGGCGGCGGCGTGGGCGGGCGCGCGGCAGGCGCTCGCCGATGGGTTGCTGGCGGCGAGGGAGCGCGTGGTGGTGCTTGTGACGGGCAGCGGGCTCAAGGATGTGGCGGCGGCGCGGGCGGCGGTGGGGTAGAGCAGGATTGGCAGGATGGTAGGATAGGATTTTGTGCTACGGTGGCGGCGCTATAAATCGTGGAGTGGGAGGGGCTGCTGGGGCTGCTGGGCTCCTAGCGCAGACGGTAGACAGGGAGATCGCGCAGCATCCCTTTGGGACAGAGAGATCGCGCAGCGGGGCAGGGTCGCCCCCAACCGCTCCTTCATTCCCGCAAATCCCCTGCTCTACCTACCTTTATTCTCCCCTGTGCCTTGCTTGCTATATAATAGGTGCGTCAGGATGACAGGGCGTGCACGCATGGTCGCGAGCTTTGGCGGTTGCCACGTTCGTCTATACCCCTCCAACCTCCATCCCATACACAGCGGGAGCGCTCTATGATGAATTTAAATCGTCGTGCCTTGCCCATTGTTTTAACAATGGGCCTTCTTGTCGTTGTGCTGTTTGTGCTGCTAGCCCCTGGCCGGGGCACAGCAATGGCCGCCGTGCCTGAGGCGATCAGTGCGCCCACCAACATTGCCTGTCTTCCCTTCCCGCAGCCGACAGTGACCGATTTCAACGGGGCAGAGATCTCGGGTCCGTACACGAGCGACACCACCTCCAGCTTTGTCACGTGGCGGGACGAGTCCGACTCGGAAGACAGTTATGAGGTGGAGCGGCGCACCAATGGCGGGTCGTGGGGGGTGATCGCTACCCTTCCAGCTAACAGCTATGTCTACCAGGACACCGTTCCCAATGCGAGCGACACCTATCATTACCGAGTACGTGTCAAGGATGGCAGCGATAGCGAGCTCAGCGCCTCCTGCCGCAAGCCCTCCTGGGTAGACAGCGACGACGGCAAGTTTCGCGTCTTTTACCGCCCCGGTTCCCCTAACCCCGATTGCCCATCGCTGATCGACCCCGACGCCACCGTGTTCAATATCTGCTCCTCGCTGGCCACTGCCCAACGGATCGCGGATCTGATGCAGATTGGACGGGAGCAGATCATGGCGGCCAGCGCGGACGGGGGCACCCTCACCTTCAGCGACCCCGTCGCCAATGCACCCGTCGTGGTGGACCTGATCCCATGCGATGGCGTAGGCTGTGCCCGTGACTCCTCCTTCATTGCGTTGCAGGCTGCCTCCATGTCAGTCCCCTTCGACCCGGCGACGGGCAACGGGATGGACAGCATCTGGTTGCCCCTGCACGAGATCTTCCATTTCGTCCAGACGGGGCTGACCGACCCCTCCAGTTCCTGGGTGCGGGAGGCGCAGGCGCGTGCCATCGAGGACAAATTCTGCCTGGATGAGACGCCCCAAAACCCCTGTGTGGCCTCGAACGATAGGTTTAGCAGCGGTGCCTACACGTGGCGCGTCGGGAAATACCTGGATAACCCCAATATCACCCTCACCGAGGCGTCCTACACGGGGGTTCTCTTCTGGGCCTACCTGATGGAGCAGTATGGCACGCAGCAGGACGAGCCGGAGTATGGGCTCGACATCCTCGTCTGGTTCTGGAATGTGGTGGACGATGTGGAGCACTCCGATGGCACCCAGGTGCTTGACTATCTGCTCAACGAGATGGGCTATACGGGCGTCACCTTTGAAGATGTGTACAAGGACTTCATGGTGTCGAACTATGCAAAGGACATCCCCAACGCCCCCGCCAAATACCTCTATGTGGACGAGACGCAGACGCCGGGCAGCTATGGCCCCGTGGCCCTGACGCTGGATACGTCGCTCACGATGGGGCAGCAGGTGCTGGCCGATAGCTTCGTGCTCCCCTGGGCTGGCCGCTACTTCCGCTTCACGCCCGATGCCACCGTGCCCAGCATCGAGGTTGCCTCGCAATCGCTAGCGAACAGCACGATGTACTACACCTTGCTGGCCGTGAAGGGCAACAACATTGTGGAGGAGATCAACTACACGGGCCCCGATTTTGCGGCAACCGTCACCAATGACGACCTGGACGAGGTGGTGCTGGTCGTGGCCGGGCTGGATCAACAGAGCAACTTCACCCTCGCCATCAATGGCACCGCGCCCGAGTTGCGGATTGCCGACCCGCTCACCAGCCGCCCGGCGCAGGGGGGGGACCCCGCCGCGCCAGAAAAGATCCTCGTCAAGATAGAGGTGATCTCGCCGGCCAATGGCGGCGAACCCGTTGCTGGCCTGGCGCTGGATCAGTTTGTCGTCACCATTGGTGGGGCAGCCGTGCCAGAATCGCAGATCATCAGTAGCGCTTACATCCAGGGCGAGTACTGGCTGCTGCTGCGCGCGCCTGCCCAGGCGGCGGCGGGTAGCTATGACCTGACTGTGGAATACGACGACACCTTGAGCGACACCAACGCAGATGCCGTCGTTTACAGCATGCTGATCGAGTCGGACAACCTGATAGTGGCGGACCGATCCGGCAGCATGGACGACTTTGACAAACTCGAGGCGGCGCAGGCAGCGGCCCGGCTCTATGTGGATTCGTGGGAGACGGGCGACCAGATTGGCCTCATCAGCTACAGCGACACGCCAACCACCGACCTGACCCTGCGCCCCTGGACCAATGACAGCCGCGACGATGCCCTCGAAGAGATCGAAGTTTGGGTGGCCGATGGGGGCACCGGCATCGGCGCAGCGCTGATCGCCGGACTGGCGGAGTTCGACGCGCGCGGCGATGACAGCCATCCGTGGGCCATCGTCCTGCTGAGCGACGGCCAGGAAACCGTGGACGAACCGAACATTCAGGACTTTCTGGATGCCTATGAGGCCCGGCTGGCGGCCGACCCCCCGCTCCTGGCTCCGTCGGTCCACGCCATCGCGCTGGGCGCGGATGCCGATCAAGCCACCATGCAGAAGATTGCGCAAGAAACCGGTGGCACCTACCACTTTGCAGGGGAGCCAGCGGGGCTCCAGCCGGAGGGCGGCACGGCCATTCTGCCCAACGAGTTGGCTGAAATCTACCGTGTGGTGGGCGAGACAGTGGCGCGCGAGCAGCAGGTAATGGCGGTTCACGGCACCCTTCCGCGCCGCGCCACGCGCATCCACCCCGTGACGGTGGATGGCAGCGCCAGCGAGGCGATCTTTGCGGTGAACTGGGTGCCGGACGGGCTGGAACCTACCTTCATCCAGCTAAAACGCCCGGATGGGTCGCTCGATACCACCCCCGATCTGGTGGATGATCGCCACGTGCTCTGGCGCGTGCCGGTGCCGATGCCGGGTACCTGGGAAATCCAACTGCTGCACGTCGAGCCGGGCGCGGGGCTTGACGGCCCCCTCACCGGTGGGGAAGAGAACGCCAAGTATCTGGCGGAGGCCGCCCTGCGCAGCACGCTAACGATGGATCTGTTCCTGGGGCTGGAGCCAGAGGAGCGTCTGATTGGCAGGCCGATGCCGGTGTTGATCAGCCTGTCGGACAGCGAGCCGCTGCCCAATGCCAGCGTGCAGGTAAGCCTGACCTCGCCAAACGGTGCCGTTTTGACCAGGACCATGTGGGACGATGGGGCGCATGGGGATGGGGCGGCAGGCGACGGCTTTTATGGCACTACCTTCTACAACACGACGATGCCGGGCAGCTACCTGGTGGAAGCTACCGCCACCGGCAACGCCCCGCTGGCGGGTGCCTTCCAGCGCCGCCTGCGCGCCTCCTTCTACATGGCGCTGGGCGAGGACGACGATGGCGATGGGCTGCCCACCTGGTGGGAGGAGGAGCACGGAACCGACCCCACCCAGCCCGATGACGACGAAGACCCCGATGGGGATGGGTTGTCGAACGGGCGCGAGTTCTTCCTCGGCACCGACCCGCAGAACCCCGACACCGACAACGGCGGCGAGGGAGATGGCTCGGAGGTGGGGCGAGGGAGCGACCCGAACGACCCCATCGACGATCAAACGCGTGCCCCCCGCGTGGTGCTTTATCCGGGCGCGGCGCGGCTATGGCTCCGCTACACCTACCAACCGCGGGATGACTACCTGGACATCTTCCGCTCCGAAGGGCCAGATGGCCCCTGGACCCTGGTGGCTCGCAACCTTGAACCGACGGGGGAGTGGGTGGACGACGGGGTGCTGAACGATACCTCTTATTGTTACCGCGTGGAGGCTGTCGCCACGACCGGGGCGCGCAGTGCTACCCCGAACCTGGACTGCGCCATGCCCAAAGCCGACCCGAACGCACCGTTTGGGGTGGTGACGATCGGGACGGGGCAAAGCACCCACTACGGCAGGAGCGTCATGCTGAAGCTCCGCGCCTCCGACCTGCCCTCGAATGATGAGTTCGAAGAGGACGAGCCGCCTACCGATCAGGGGGCAGTCGTCAGCGGCGTCGCGGAGATGATGATCTCCAGCGATGGGAGCTTTGCTGGGGCCACCTGGGAACCCTACCTGCACACCCGCCTGTGGACGCTCCAGCCGGACGAGCGCGGCCTCGCCACCGTCTACATCAAGTACCGCGACCATGCTGGCAACGAGTCCCTGGAAATGGGGGCTACCGTTCAGGTGCTGAACGGGGCGCGGCTACTGCTCCCACTGGTGATGCGATAGCTACCCTTACGCGCCAACAGGGCACAGGGAGCGGAGTTGACGCATCGGTTGGGGGGCAGGAGGCGATTGCCGGGTAGCTCCCCTTTGGTGGAAAATCGCCGCCAGTGCGCCCGCAGGCGCGCTGGCGGCGGTGGGGTAGAGCAGGATTGGCAGGATGGTAGGATGGGATTTTGTGCTACGGTGACAGCGCTATAAATCGTGGAGTGGAAGGGCGGATAGGATTGGCAGGATGGTAGGATAGGATTTGTGCTACGGTGACAGCGCTATAAATCGTGGAGTGGGAGGGCGGACAGATGGCGGAAGTGTATGAGGCGAAGCGGGAAATTGGGAAGGTGGAAGAGGTGAAGCCGCCGGACCCGCTGTGGGACCCGAAGTATGCAGCGGCGGGGCTGCTCACCATCGTGTTAGCGGTGCTGCTCGGTGATTTGTTGCCGCGCTTTATCGCAAAGAAGGTGGGGAAGAGGTAGTGCCCAGGGTGGGCGCATACTAAAAACAGCAGGCTCTCCGCAGGAGCCTGCTGTTTTTGAGTACGCGCTGGCCTACCGTTGCAAAAGGGGGAGGAACAGGTGCAGCGTGGCGCTGGGCGTTTCGTCCTGCCACTGCTCAAGTAGTGTGTAAAGGGCTTGCGGCTCGTTGGTGGGGGCACCGTTGCCCGCCTGGTCGGACTCGTTGAGGCCGTGGCAGGAGGCGCAGACGCGGATCTCGCCCGGCTGGAAGGTGACCCAGTAGCGCTCTCGCACGACCCCCTCGCCCGCCTCGTCGGTCAGTTGCCAGGTCAGGGCGCGCTGCGCGGGCACGAAGGCGGCGACAGAGCCATCATCGGCGATGGGGAAGGCGGCAGTGGGGCCGGTGGTCAGCGGGTTGGCGTCGAGGGCGGCGGGATCGTGCAGGTGGCGGGCGAGCACGCGCCGTCCATCGCGCGCGGTGTCGCCGCCGCCGGTCCACCCGCGCAGCTGGTCCGCCTGGAACAGTTGCAGGTAGCCCACGTCGTACAGGGTGCCGCTAGCACCCGTCGTCTGGTGCTCGGTGCCCCACACGCGCAGGTTGAAGGGTTGCTGGTAGTCCAGATCGTCGCGCGTCGTCACGTCCCGCGACACGATGAGCGCGAGGTTGTTCGCGCGCAGAAACTGCTGCATCTCCGCCACGCTCACCCCCACCTGATCAAAGACGCTCTGCTCCGGCAGCGGCAGCGGCACGGTGAGGCGCGTGGGGCGCGGGCGCGGGCGCACCTCCACCGGGTTCAGCTCCCACAGCGGCCCGTCGTACTCCACCATCACGTCGGGAGACCAGTAGCGAATCGCCTTCGAGATGCCGCTCGTCAGGGGCGACCCCGCCTCCCAAAAGCCGTTGCCCGCTAGCTGGAGACGCTTGAGGCGGAAATCGTAGCTCGAATTGAGCGGGGGGCCGCTGCCGCTCTCCTCCCCTTGCTCCGGCGTATGCACGGCCACAAGGGTGCCATCGCTGAGCGGGAGCGGGTCGCGGTAGTGGCCGGAGTGGTTGGGGGAGGGGGTAGTGCTCGCGGTGTCGCGGTGGGTAATGTACTCGACCGTGATGGAATCCGCGCTGCGCCCCGGCGGTGCGTCGAGGCGGACGACCTGCCCGGCGGCGTGGGTGTAGAACTCGGGCGCATCCACGCCGTAGTAGCGGCCCGGCTGCGTCGGGTCCTCCTTAATCTGGAACAGGTTGTCGATGGGATTCGGGTTGGTGCGCGGGTATTGCCCGTAGTACTCGACGATGTTCGGATCATCGTTGATGGCGTTGGCGATGTAGTCGTGTAGCTCTTGCCGCCCCAGGTGGTTCAACACCTCCCCCTCGCTGCCATCCTCCAGCACCGTCCACGGGAAAAAGTGGTTGAAGGAGTGGCCGACGAGGTTCGTCCCGGCCAGCAGGTCGCTCCGCGCCGAGCGCGGCTCCGGGAAGAGCTCGGTGCGCGTATCCAGAATCGTTGCCCCTGCCGACTCGTCCGAATAGTCGAACGTGCCATAGATAGAGGTGCCAGCGAGGTCGTCGGTGTCCGCCTGCTGGTCACGCTGCATGTGATCCCACTGGGTGAAGAGGACGCGCCCAAAGCTATCCACGGTGGGCGTGAAGTCACCGGAAGGCGCATGGTTCAGAAGGCGCAGGTTGCCGGTCGTGGGGTCCAGGCTCCACAGGCCGCTCACGGTGGGCGCGGTCTCGTACTCGTCCAACTGCGGGTAGAGGTGGCGGGCACCGTTGCGGGGGCGGTCGCTCGTGAAGATGATGCGGTCATCCGTGCCGTAGATGGGGCTGACATTGTTGTACAGCTCCGGCTGGTTCGGCACCTTTGTGATGACCGGTGTATCCGCCGCGCCGAGGCCGGTGATCTCGTAAAGCTGCCAGTAATACTCCTCGTAGACGTACTGCTCCGTCGGTGCGCCGATGACCATGCTGAAAACGGCTTTCTCGCCGTTCCAATGCACAGCGGGGTCGCGCACGGCGATGGCGTCCTCATCCTGGAAGCCGTCGGGATTGTCGCTGCCGTAGCCCGCCGCCGCTGTCAGGTTTTTTAGCGTGCCGTCGGGGTAGCGGCTCCACAGGTCGCCGCCGCGCCCCACGCTCGCCATGTCCGACTGATGGTTGCCAAAGGTGGAACTGATGGTGGTGAAGTCGGCGCGAATGGGGGGCTGCGTGACGAACAGGATGGCGGCACCGCCGCTGGGCGTTGCGCCACTGTCAGCAGCGGCGCGCACGTGACGCTGCGCGGGCAGCAGGAGCGCGAAGAGAAGCAGAAGGAGGAAAAGGGTCAGCCAGCGTGGGCTGTAGCGGCTCATGGGGTCTCCGGTTACGTCTGAGTGTCTCGTTGATTGTACTTGGGAAGACGACCGACGACCGACTGACATAGCTTGTCCAGCCCATTTGTCCTCGGTCTCCGGTCTTCGGTCAACTACGCAAGTCCTGTAAATTGTTCTGTTGATTGTAGGGTCCGCCGAGGGGGCGTTGCAATGGGGAAAGGGTCACCCCAGCCCCGCCTGGCGGGCGCGCACGATGGCTGCGGCGCGGTCCGCCACCTGGAGCTTGCTGAAGATGTTGGAGCCGTGGTTGCGCACCGTCTTGACGCTCAGTGACAGCTGGCGTGCAATCTCGCTGTTGGCGTAGCCGCGCGCGATCAGGGCGAGCACCTCGCGCTCGCGCTCCGTCAGATCCGGGAAGGGGAGGGCGGGCGCGCGGCTCCCCGCCGCGAAGAAGCTCATCAGCCGCGCGGCGATGGCGGGGCCGAAGAGCGCCTCGCCGCGCGCCACCGCGCGGATGGCGCGCAGCATCTCTTCCTGGTCCGCCCCCTTGAGCACGTAGCCCCGCGCCCCCGCGCGCATCGCCGCAAAGACCGAGTCGTCATCCTCGAACATAGTGACGACGATGACCCCCACGTGCGGGCTGGTGCTCACAATTTGCCGCGTCGCGTTGATGCCATTGATTCCCGGCATCTGGATGTCCATCAGCACCACATCCGGCTGAAGGCGCTCCGCCCGCGCGATAGCCTCCTCGCCCGTCGCCGCCTCCCCGATAAGCTCCACATCGGCCAGCGACTCGAAAAGGGCGCGCAGCCCATCCCGAAAAAGGGTGTGGTCATCTGCAATCAGCACCCGAATCGGCTCCATCTTTCCTCCTTGGGGCTGGGTAACAAGCAGGGAGCGTGCACCCCCAACTATAGGATTTTCGATTTTCGATTTTCGATTTTCGATTCATCACCCACTCACCCACTCACCCACTCACCCACTCACCCACTCACCCACTCACCCACTCACCCACTCACCCACTCACCCACTCACCCACTCCCTCGGCAGCGGCAGCCGCGCGGCAACGCGCGTGCCCCCCGCCGCGCGCCGCTCGATCGCCCAACTGCCGCCTAGCTCCGCCGCGCGCTCGCGCATGGAGGCCATCCCGACCCCCGCTTGAAAGGGATCGGGCAGCCCCACCCCATCATCGCTGATTTCCAGGCACAGCGCCCCATCGAGCGCGAGCCGCAAGGTGCAGTGGCGCGCGTGCGCGTGCCGCTCCGCATTGGTGAGCGCCTCCAGCGCGATGCGGTAGGCCGCTACCTCGACCGCGGCGGGCAGGGGGGGCAGGCTGTCCGGTGCCTCCACCGTGATATGCAGCCCATCGGTCTGGCTGTGCGCGGCGGCGCGCTCGCGCAGCGCGGGCAGCAGCCCCAATTGGTCCAGCGCGGGCGGGCGCAGGTCGTAGCTCACCTGGCGCACAGCGGCCAGCGCCTCCTGGGATTGAATTTTTAACTCGCTGAGGAGGCGCGCCACCGCGTCCGGGTCGCGCGCGAGCAGGTTGCGCGCGGCCTCCAGCTTGAGCGTCAGGCTGGCAAGCTGCGGCCCCAGCCCATCGTGCAACTCGCGGCGCAGGTGGCGGCGCTCTTCCTCGCGCGCCACCACCAACTGCTCGCGCGAGCGTTGCAGCGCCCCTGTCAGGCGCAGCGCATAGACCGCCGCGCCCGCCTGGTGCGCCACCGTTTCCAGCAGCCGCCGGTCCGAGGGGTGTAGCTCCTCCTCCCCCTCGCGCGCGCCCACGAGCAGCTGGCCCACCATCTCGCCCTGATAAACGAGCGGGAAGGCCAGAATTGGGGCGAGCGGCCTCCCCGCCTCAGCCGCAATGGCCGCCTCGGCCCTGTTCCCCGCCAGCGCGGCCCTCTCCTCCTGGACAGCGACCGCCACGTAGGGCAACTTGAGCGTATGCGCCACCGTTTCTACCAGGCTGGGCAGGAGCCGTTCGGGGGAGAGCGCGCTTTCCATCTGCTGGCCCAACTCGGCCAGCAGCGCGTGTGGGTCGTCGCGCTCGCCGTACATCAGGCGATTCGCGGCCCGCTGCAAGCGCTGGCGCAGGGGGTGGAAGAGCAGCGCGATCAGCCCCGTCACAAGCACCGAAAGAAACAGGTTGTTCTCGACCTGGAAGAGCACGCTCATGGCCCCCACGCCAGCGATATACAGCGTCACCACGCTGGCGCTCAGCGCCCCGTAAACGAGCGTGCGGTTGAGCAGCAGGTTGATCTCCCACAGCCGGTAGCGCTGGATGGCGACCGCGAAGGAGAGCGGGAAGAGCAGGAGGAGCAGCGTGAAGAGCGTGAAGCCCAGCAGCCGCGCGAGCAGGAGGAAAGTGAAAAGCCCTGGCCCTGCCAACTGGTAGAAGAGCGTCGGCAGCGGGGACTGGCCGAGTGAGGGCAGGGTGATGAAAGGGAAAAAGTAGCCGAAGGGGGCCAGCGCTGCCGCCGCGAGCCCGATGGTGGCCCAGCGCGTCTGCTCGCGCTGCGGCGCGCTCGACACGTGGGCGTAGCGATAGCGCTGCGCGTAGAGGCCGCTCCCCAGCAGCGCCACAAGGAGCAGCAGCAAGGGCAGGCTGGGCCAGCGCGTGGGGGAAAGGGGCGCAGCGGGCAGGAAGGTGGCGGGCAGGGCCAGCGCTGCCCAAAGCAGGGCGGGCGCGCGCGTCCAGCGGGGCACAAAGCGCCCGTCGGGGAAGAGGTAGAGCAGCGTGACGCTGACCGTTAGCCCCAGAAAGTGAACCATCGCCGCCAGCAGCCGCCCCGCCGCCAGCGTGGGGGCGAGCGCGTGGGTGACGGTTAGCGGCACGCTCACCAGTGCCAGCGCGACGAGCAGCGCCATGCGCTCCCCTGCGCGCCGCCAAAGGATCAGCAGCGCGATGGCGAGGTGGGCCAGGACTATCACAAAGTCGAGCGCGCTGATAAAGCCAACGTAGCCCGCCGGGCTGAATCCAAGCTCGCGGATGGGGCGCTGGTAGCTTGCCACAAACGCTTCCAGCCCCGCTACCCGCTCGGGCAGCCCCCAAACAAAGAGCGCCAGGGCCAGCAGGGCGACGAGGAGCCCCAGGGTGCGGTGGCCTGGACGGCGCAGCCGGCCCACGTAGCGGGCGCTTGCTTGTGAAAAAGCTATCACTCTTTCTTTTCCTCGCGCAGCCAGATGGACAGCGTTGCGGGCTTCATCGTCTCGTGAATCACTGCCAACACCTCCCCCGTCAGGTGCTCCAGCTCCGCATTCTGGCGCTCCCGCAGGCTCGCGCTGAACGCCGCCAGGGTTTGCTGCGCGTCATACTTTTTGCGGAAGAAACGGTGGTCAATCGCTGCCTGGATGCGGTGGCGCAACGGGTTGAACAGCGTGGCGATGGCGAGGGTCGAGACTACCGTGACCAGTTGGGATTGACCCTCGCCCGTCAGGCGGCGGAAGAGGGTTTGCAGCAGCACTACGTTGAGAAGGTAGAATAGCAGCAACGTGGTCGTCAGCGCCCCGTACACCAGCGTGCGGTTGAGCAGCAGGTTGATTTCCCACAGGCGATCGCGGCGAATAGCGATGGCAAAGGAGAGCGGGAAGAGCAGGAGGAGCAGCGTGAAGAGGGTGAAGCCCACCAGCCGCGCGAGCAGCAGCATGGTGAACAGAGGCGGCCCCGCCAACTGGTAAAAGAGCGTGGGCAGCGGAGATTGGCCGAGCGAGGGGAGCGTGACAAAGGGGAAGAAGTAGCCCAGCGGCGCGAAGGCTGCCGCCGCCAGCCCAAAGGTGGCCCAGCGCGTCTGCTCGCGCTGCGCCTTGCTGGACACGTGGCGATAGCGGAACAGCTGCGCGTAGAGGCTGCTCCCCACCAGCCCGACCAGCGCCAGCCACTGGAGCGCGACAGGCCATTGCTGAAAGCTGAAGCTGGCGGCGGGCAGGAAGGCGGCGGGTAGCGCGATTGCCGCCCAAAGCAGGGTGGGCGCGCGCGTCCACTGCGGCACGAAGCGCCCGTCGGGGAAAAGGTAGAGCAGGGTGAGACTGGTTACGAGTGCCACGTAGATGACCGCAGCGGTCAGCAGCCGCCCCACAGGATGGTTCGCCCCCAGCGCGTGCGTCGCCGCGAGGGGCGCGGTGACGAGTGCCAGCGCCACCAGCAGGGCCATGCGCTCCTGCGGGCGCGGGCGTCGCCACAGGATCAGCAGGGCGATGAGCGCGTGCGCGAGGACGATCACCACATCCAGCGCGCTGACGTAGAAGACATAGAGGGTGGGCGTGAGGCTCAGGAGCCGCAGCGGGCGCTGATACGTCTCCGCGTAGGCCCGCAGCCCCGCCGCGCGCTCCGGGATGCCCCAGGCAAAGAGCAAGAGCGCCAGCAGCGCGATGCCGATCCACAGGGAGCGCTCGTTCCCCATGCGCTGGAAAAAGGCGCGGGGACGCCCCGGTGCCCCTGCGCCCCTCGCCTGTCGGGGGACCGCAGCGCTGCTAGCGCGTGCCATCGAGCTTCTCGGATTGTAGGTAGCGCCACATCGCCTCAAACTCCTCGTCGGTCATGAACTGGGTGCTGGACCAGGGCATCAGGTCGTTGCTCAGCTGGCGGCCATCCGGCATGTTCCCAAGGCGCAGCAACCGGGTGAAATCGTCCAGGGTGTAGCCCAATTCCTCCATCTCGCCCGCAAGGGCTGCTGGCTCGTGGCAGACGCCACAGGTGGTGGCCTGCCAGAGGTAGCTGCCAAACTCGATGGTCGGGCCAGGCGCGGGCACAGGGGGGCGCAGGCGCTCGTGATCGATCTTTTCGGCGGGTAGCCAGTCGCGGGGGTTCGTCACGGAGACGAACACGCGCCCCAGCACCCCCAGCGTGGCGGCACCCTCATCCTCTCGGTCCACCGGCGGGAGTTGTTTGAGGTAGGCGATGATGGCCCCCAGATCCTCATCGCTCAGGTGGTAGTAATAGTTGGCCGGGGTCACCATCAGCGTGCGCCCGTCCGGCCCGATGCCATGACGAATGGCGCGCACCCAATCGCTGTCCGTGTAGCGGCTGCCGATGCCGTTTTGACCCGATGTGAGGTTGGGTGCAAAGACGCGCCCCAGGGCGGGATCGTTTAGGTACAGCTGCCCCGCCAACTTGATGCCGTGGCACTCGCGGCAGCGCCCCATGGTTACCAGTTGCCCCCCGCGCTTGATGGCTGCCTCGCCCGTCGGGATGGGTACCGTCTCGGCTTGAATGTTATAGGTGCGCCGCAGCCGCATTTCCAGCGTGACATAGCTGAGCCCCACCCCCAGGAGGAGCAGGGCAATCCCGCTCAGCAGCAGCAGCGCACAACCTCTGACCATCCTGCGAAGCATGCGACACCTTCCTTTTTGAGAGCGCCGCCGAGGCGCGTGCCGCTCCACTCCCTCAGCGGGGTTCATCGCCTGAGGTAGCCTAGATTGTCTCCATCCCCTACACAATGCCAAGCAGAAGGAGCAGGAGCCCAAAGCTGAGCGCCCCTGCCAGAGAAAGGAGCGCGTAGCCCGCCCCAATCGCGCCGCGCGCGTAGGGGGGCCGCGGGAGCCGATGCTCCAGGGCCTGATAAAAGCGCTCCAGCAGCAGCCCGTAGCCCAAGGGCAGCACGCTGAACAGAGCAATGCCGATGGGCAAGGGGGCCAGCGCGATCTCGCCCTCCGTGTCGGCGAGGAGCAGGGGCAGGAGGATGAAGCAGAGCAGCAGCACGCCATAGGTCAGGCCGCGCCACCGCTCGGCCAACGCGCCCCGCAGCAGCGCATAGAGCGCGCCCAACGGCAAACCGAACAGGCCCCCCATCAGGAGCAGGCCCAGCGTGCCCTCGATGGTAAAAGTGGGCGGGATGCCTGCTGCCAGGGCCACGCCGCGCATCGCCAGCCGCGAGCCGATGCCCCCCGCCAGCAGCCCTGCCCCGACCCCTGCCAGCACGCCCAGCGCCAGCCGCCGCATCCCCGGCGCATCCACGCGGGGCCGCTGCCACCAGCCCGCCCGCGCTGTGGCATGGGCCAAAACGAAGGGCAGCGGCAGCCACACCAGCAGCATCAGCGGCGAGACGAATCCGGCGGCCAGCGCCTCGCCGCCCGGCGCGCGGAGGAGGGGCGCGGCCAGCACGGTGACGCTCACCAGCAGCTGCCCCGCCACGCCGAGCGCCAGGGTGCGTCTCACGCCGAGCCGCCCGCCCGCCAGCTGTGCCATCAGGGTGGCCGTGGCGAGCATCAGTAGCAGCGCGGGGAAAAGGGGCAGCGCGCGCCCCGCGCCCAGCAGTGCCCCACCCAGAATCAGCAGCGCCAGGCCGCTCCCCCGCGCTTCCTTGACACTTCCCCGGCTCACGAGCAGCAGCCCCGCCCCTGCATAGCTGAGGGCAAAGAGGGACGCCATCCCGTTGAGGAGTCGGCGGACAAGCGCCCCGGAGATACCCATCTCTCGCAGGGCGCGCATCCCCTCCGGCGCGAGGGGCAGGCGCGCCTGCCCCCGCTCCGAAAGAGCCTCCAGTAGCAGCCACAGCGCAAGCGCGACGAGCGCTACCCAGAGCACGCGGCCCAGGCCTGTCTGTTGTTCGACCATCCTGTTTGTCTGGGCAGGGGTGGCGCTGCCGATTGCTTGCATGGTACACCTCGTGTTGGCTGAAGGAAAGCGCCCCGCTGGCTTTGCAAAGCCAGCGGGGCCGATGTCAGGTAAGACTCAAGCGGTGCGGCGACGGCTCCACATCCATGCGGCACTGCCGAGCAGGGCCAAGCCAGCCAGGGTCGCCCAGACCCCTACAAGCGGGTTGCCCCCCGATGGCGGCATCGTTGCGGGTGCGGGGTCACCCACGGTGAAGGTAACGCTGTCCATCACCTGCGGCATCCAGGGGGTGTGGTCGCTGTAGCCCAGGACCACGGTGACGGTATGCTCGCCCGCCGCCAGGTCAGGCAGCTCCATGCTCGTGCTGCCCGTGTGGATGATCTGCGGGTCGCCCGCTGGGATGCCCTGCCCCTCGACGAGCGCGGGCACCTTGTCCACAAAGAGGTGGAAGTGCGCCTCCTCGTGCTGGGTGGCCTCGCTGGCGGGCTTGATCGTCACCCCCTCCGCCGCCCATTCAATCGTGACCGGCGCGCCCACCGTCGTCCCCTCCGAGGGGTTGCTGATCGACAAGGTCGGACCCTGGGCAAGGAGTCCGGTTGCGTTTAGCACGAGTAGCACAGCGCCTCCCAGCAAGGCAGTTGCAAAATGTCGAAAGCGTTTCATCATATCCTCCTGAAAAAAGTGAGATACAGGTGTGAAACCAGCGTCACGCGCTGTCCGGCGCGGGCTGGCGCAGCAGCCAGGCCATGGTCAGCCCGGTGAGCGCGCTGAAGAGCAGGCCGCTCCCCCACAGCACCAGCGTCTCGCCGGCCGTGCCAGCGAGCAGGGTGTTGAGCCAGAAAAAGAGGGCAAAGGCAAACATGCTGGCGATGATCCACAGGAGCGCTCCTTGTCGCTCGTGGCGCAGCACGAGCCACTGCGCCGCGCCGATGGTCGCCCCTGCCACAGCCATGCCGATGAGCAGGGCGATGGGAGGCATTTCCCCATCGATGTTGCCGCGCAGGGCCTGGGTTACCAGCAGGGCGAGCGCTATGCCGATCCCGATGCCAAGCGGATAGCCCAACAGGGTGGCGGTCATCCAGCGGCCCGCGCCTGCCAGGTGCTTGCCCAAAAGGAGGCGCTGCGCCGCCCCGACGATCAGCCCCGCGACTAGCGCCCCCACGCCAAACGCCAGGGTCGTCGCGACGAGGAGGCCCGCGCTAAAGCTGTCGTGGGGCGGCGGGGAGCCGAGCGCCCTGGCGATGGGGTCCACGAGCTGCCACGCGATGGCAAGCATCAACAATCCGCCACCCATCCAGCTTGCCAGCGTCAGGGCGGCCCATTTGAGCCAAAACCATCGATCCACCGAGATGTTGCCTGCCGCGATCGTTGTCATCTTGCGCTCCTTCTTAAGCAAGATAGCCAGGGTTGCTACAGGTATCAGCTTACGCGCAAGGGTGTCCCGCTGTCATGGGGCTGCCGTCCCGAGGGGGTCGGGACGTTTGGGAGGGAGAGCAGGATTTACGGGATGGGAGGATGAGGCGGTGGGGGGAGGGAGAGCAGGATTTACGGGATGGGAGGATGAGGCGCTGGGGGAGGGAGAGCAGGATTTACGGGATGGGAGGATGAGGCGCTGGGAGGAGGGAGAGCAGGATTTACGGGATGGGAGGATGAGTGCGCTGGGAGAAGATGATTTTGTGGGGGGATGTTGGTAGAATGGGAGGGAGTGGGGGTTTTGGTAGGCTTGGATTGAGGGAGGAGGAGGAGATGAATAAGGAGCATTGGGAGTTGACGGGGGAAATTATTGGGGGATATTACGAGGTTTACAATCACCTGTCGCATACGTACCCGGAGCGGATGTATGAGCGTGCGCTGCGCGAAGAGTTACGGCGGCGTGGCTTGGCAAGTACGCGGCAGGAGGCATATGCGATCCAGTACAAGGAGCGACTGGTTGGGTGGCAGCAATTGGATTTGTTTGTGGTGGATAGTGTGGTCGTGGAAAACAAGGTGGCGGAGCGCTTGACACGCTTGCACAAGGCGCAGTGTATCTCGTACATCAAGACTGTGGAGCGGGAGGTGGGGCTGTTGCTGAACTTCGGCGGCGAGCGCCCGGAGCACCATCGACTCTACTTCGACCCCGCCAAGCGCGCGGGGATGCAGCAGGGCCCATTGCTCGCGCCGGGTCCCGATTGGCTTTACCCCGAGCTTACCTATGAGGTGATAGGCGGGCTTTTCGAGGTGCATCGCACGCTGGGCGCGGGCTTTGTCTACCGCATCTACGCCAACGCCTGCGCCCACGAGCTAGGGTTGCGCGGCCTGGCCCTCCTGCCAAGCAAGCGGATGGAGGTGCGTTACAAGGGCGTGGCGATCGGCGAGATCGCCTTTGCCCATCTCGTCGTTGAGAATAAACTTATGCTCTTTCCCGTCGCCATCGGGAAGCTCGAAGATATCCGGTTGGACAACCTGAAGCAGTGGATGCAGCAATGCCAAATCCCGCTCGGCTTGCTCGCCAACTTCGACGCCACCCACCTCCAACTTGCCATCATCAGAAGCTAATGCGGCTGCGTCGTATCCTATCATCCTGCTAATCCTGCTCTAAAGGTACTCCCATGATCACCCCCGGCCCCACCTACGACGAGATGCTGAACCCCACGCTGCTGCCGGACGACCTGCGCGCCGCCGCGCAGCAGGCGCTGACCGACGACGAGATGGACCCGCTCAACCTGTGGAACATCTCCTGGCGGCTGGCCGATGGTTCCATCAACCACCTCGTCTTCCCCCCCGAGCTGACCGGCGTGCCCTGCAATATCATCGTCATGCTGGGCCAGCACTTCCCGAGCGGCTCGCACAAGGTTGGCCCCGCCTATGCCACGCTGGCCGAGGCGGAGGCGACGGAGGGGCTGCGCCCCGGCGACAAGACGGTGATCGGCCCCAGCACCGGCAACTTCGGCATCGGCACCGCCTACGTGAGCAAGCTCAAGGGCTACGACGCCATCGTGGTGATGCCCGACAACATGTCGCGCGAGCGCTACGACCGCATCCGTAAGTATGGGGGCGAGCTCGACCTGACCCCTGGCACCGAGAGCGACGTGATCCTGACGCTGGAGCGCACCCACCAGCAGTACATGACGAACCCCGATTACATCGTCCTCGCCCAATTCGAGCTGCTGCCCAACTACCGCTTCCACCGCTACGTCACCGGGCGCAGCGCGCTGGAAGTGGCCTCGGCGTATGGCAACGGGCGGGTCGCCGCCTTTGTCAGCGCGCCGGGCAGCGCGGGCACGCTGGCAGCGGGCGACGAGATCAAGGCGAAGTACGAGGAAGCGGTGGTCGTCGCGCTGGAGCCGCGCGAGTGCCCGACCCTCTTCAACGAGGGGCAGGGCATCCACCGCATCGAGGGGATCGGCGACAAGATGGTGACGCTGATCCACAACCTGCTCAGCACCGACTTTGTGATGCTCGTCCACGACGACGACACGGTGAAGGGGGTCAAGGTCATCCAGGATGGCGCGCAGGTGCTCTCCGAGCGGCTGGGGGTGCCCGCCGAGGCGACCTGCAACCTGTGGGGCAAGTTTGGCATGAGCGGTATCGGCAACGTGATCGGCGCTATCAAGACCGCCAAGCACCTGGGCCTTGGCCCCGACGACAACGTTATCACCGTCGCCACCGACAGCTTCGACCGCTACCCCTCCGTGATGGACGATCTGGTGGAGCGGCTCGGCGCGTCGGACGATGCCACGCTGGAGCAGTGGGCCAGGGAGATTTTCCTCGGCGCCACCACCGACGAGATCCTCGACACGCGCGGCGACGCCGAGAAGCAGCGGCTCGACCGGATGAAGCGTGAGATGTGGGTGCAGTTTGGCTACGACGAGGCGTACCTCGACTCGATGATGACCCCCGACTTCTGGGAGCGCGAGTACGAGAAGATCCCCGCCATGGACGAGGCGATTCGCGCGGTGCGGGGGCAGTTAGGGTAGATGACCAATAGGCGGCGTGAGACAGAGTAGGACGCGCAAGGAGCAAAAATGATCTGGCAAGAGCATATCGTAGTGGACCCAGCGATTTGTCATGGAAAGGCGTGTATCCGTGGTACAAGAGTGATGGTCTCTATCATCCTTGATAATCTGGCGGCTGGCATCTCTGTCGAGGCGCTACTGCATAGCTATCCCTCTCTCAACCGGACGGCCATTCAGGCCGCTCTTGCTTATGCCGCTGACCTGTCTCGCGAGCGTGTCATCCTTCTTCCTGTATGAGGTGGTCATGAAGTTTAAGGTTGATGAAAACCTCCCTCGGGAAGTTGTGTTACGTTTGCAGGAGGTAGGGTACGATGCGCTTTTTGTACTGGATCAACAACTTGGAGGGGAAGCGGATACTCGTTTGGCGCTTGTATGTCAGCAAGAAGGTCGACTCTTGATAACACTTGATCTAGACTTTGCTGACATACGTGCTACCCGCCACATGACTACCCTGGTCTCATCGTCTTTCGACTCGATCATCAAGATATCCCCCATATTTTGACGATTCTGGACCAAGTCATCCTCGCGTTTGAACAAGAGCTGCCAACGTCCCGGCTCTGGATCGTAGAGGAGAAACGTATCCGCATCCGCGAGTAAATAGACTCGCGACAGGCACTATTTCGAGAGGCGCAGCTTCCGGAATGCGCGAGTACGATAAGCTCCCTGCCATGAACGAGGCGATTCGCGCGGTGCGGGGCAAAATAGCAATGTGGAATGGCGGGGTAGAGGGGCACCGCAACGACAGTGCCCCTTTGCCCCACTTTTTGGAAGGAACCATGCAACTCATCGGCGCAGGACTACCTCGAACCGGAACCACCTCGCTGCAGGCGGCGCTGCAGCGGCTCGGCTTCGGGCCGTGCTACCACATGGTCGAGCTGTACAAGCGGCCCGGCCACGCGCGGCGCTGGCGGGCGGTGGCCGAGGGTGGTGCTCACGCTTGGGCACCCATTTTTGAGGGGTACCGCGCGACGGTGGATTTCCCCGCCTGCCTCTTTTACGAGGAGTTGATGGTGGATTTCCCCGATGCCAGGGTGCTCCTGAGCGTGCGCGACCCTGAACGCTGGTACGAGAGCACGCAGGCTACCATCGCGCAGTTGCCGACGACCTTCCCGTGGTGGCTGCGCCGCCTGCTGCCACGGGTGGACGACCTGTTGCACGTGGCCGAGCAGCTTTTCTGGCAAGGCTTTTTTGAGGACCACTTCGAGGAGCGTGCCGCTGCCATCGCGCGCTTTCAGCAGTGGAATGCTGAGGTCCAGCGCCGCGTGCCACCCGAGCGGCTGCTGGTCTACGATGTCAAAGAGGGGTGGGAGCCGCTCTGCGCCTTTCTCGGCGTTCCCGTCCCCGACGAGCCTTTCCCCCATCTGAACGATAGCCGCCAGCTACAGCGCATGATCCGCACCGTGCGATTTTTGAGCGCTGTTTTACCCATCATAGCAGCGGTGCTGGTGGCCCGTGCGTTGGCGGCGGCGTTCCGGAAAATCATGGGAGCGAGCAGGGTATGATGATCGTCAGGCCACAAATCGTGTTGGCAGCAGGGGTAGGAGAGAAACGATGACGCCCGAACGGCTGCTCGAACGACTCGACGAGATCGGCCAGGCGCTGGCGAGCACGGGCCAGGGGCTGGCGCTCATCGGCCTCGGCTCGGTGGGGGAAGAGCGCGAGCGGCTGGACGAGTACTCCGACCTGGACTTTTTCGCTATCGTGCGGGCGGGGACGAAACAGGCGCTTTTGGACGACCCGGCGTGGCTGGCGCAGCCTTGCCCTGTGGCCTACCTGTTTCAGAACACCGAGGACGGGTACAAGCTGCTATACGAGGATGGCATCTTTTGCGAGATGGCGATCTTTGAGCAGGCGGAGCTGGAAAGCATCCCCTTCGCGCCGGGCCGCGTGATCTGGAAGGCGGGGGAGATAGACGAGGCTATCCGGCTGCCGGTTCGCCCCCTCCCCGCGCGCCGCGCGCCGTCGGAAGCGTGGCTCCTGGGCGAGGCGCTGACCTGCCTGTACGTGGGGCTGCAACGCTATCGGCGGGGCGAAACCCTGTCAGCGCAGCGCTTCATCCAGCACTACGCGGTCGAGCGCGTCCTGGAACTGTGGGAGCAGACGCAGGATGCGGCGCAGGGGGGCCGCGACCCCTTCGTCATCGAGCGCCGCTTGGAGCAGCGCCACCCCGACGCTCGCCGCGCAGCTACCCCGCTTTATCCAGGGCTACGAGCGCAGCCCCGCCTCCGCCCGCGCCATCCTGGGCTTCCTGGCAAGTCACTGGCCCATCAACGAGGCGATGCACGCGCAGATCGCTGGCGCTGTGCGACGCCGCCTCAGCGTCGTGAGCGTCCACGGTGCGGCGGGCGGCAGTGAGTGTCAGCGGAATGGGCGGGGCGAGAGGAAGTAGCAGCGATGGCCGGGACGGTTGCGGCAGGGGTATAGGGCGTGGCGCAGACACAACACACGGCAGCTAGAACGGGCTACGATGAGCGGTGGGGCAGCAGGTTATGCTTTCGCTTCTTCCTCACCCGAGGGTGGAGGCACGATAGGGGCTAACGCAGCAATAATGATGGGAAGATCGTTCTTGACGGTATCCCAGACGATGGGAAGATCCACGTTGTCGTACTCGTGGATGAGGAGGTTGCGCATGGCAATCATGGACTGCCAGGGCAGAGCGGGAATCGCGGCGCGAGTCTCATCGGAGAGACGCCGTGCCGCCTCGCCGATAATCTCCAGTCGTCGCACTACCGCGTCCTGAATCAAGAACTCGTCTAGAAAGCTGTCCTCGTCCAAGTCCTTCACGTAGTCCCGTGCCATCTTTGCAGCTTCTAGAATGTCTACAAGATACGCCATGTCACGATGCATAGACGACCTTCGCTGAGGAGAGAATCGCTTGGCGACGAAGGTAGTTGCGACTGCTTTCCAGACCGCGCCGTGTGATCAAATCCACCGCGCGCCCGAAGATTTGCTCCAATTCCTCCTGCATCGCAACCAAGTCGAAGAGGGACCACCGAGCCTCCGGCGCGAACGAAACCATCACATCTACATCGCTGTCCTCTCTAAAATCCTCTCGTAAAGCCGAGCCGAAGAGCGACAACTCGCTGATCTGCCACCGCTGGCAGAAAGTGGTGATCTGCTCCTCGGAGACAGCAAGCTTTTGGGCGGCCAACCTTTGTCCGTTCATGGCCTCGACCTCTCAGAAATGTAGACTGAAACCCGCGAAGGTTCTTTTTAGCACTTTTTGGCTGCGCACGGGGTGTAAGCCAAGGAAGAATGACAGAGTCACCTCTACTACGTACCCGTGACGCAACTATGGCTCAGAGTTAAGAGAGCGGCAAACTGCTTTGATTCCTTACTGCCTGCTCAAGAGAAAGTAGAGGTTGCTGGAATTCTGGGGTGGAGAAAGGGGCAGCTAGCTATTTGGGCGTAGGTGCTGATTCAGGCGGAGCGGTTCGCGATGGTTCGCGGCGAAGATGAAGGAGAGGTCTCCGAAATCGAAAACAGCGTTAGTCCCGTGTATGACGCTGTGATGGTTTGGGCAGAGCAGGACGATGTTTTCAAGCTTGTCTTCTCCGCCGCGCGAGAGATAAACCAGGTGATGAGCATGGCATACGTCTACATCGTAAATAAGCAGTGGATCAAAACCGCAAATCTGGCATCTACCCCGGTATATCTCATGAATCTGGCGTGCGAGCGTGCGGCTTCTGCTCGGCTGCTGAACAAGTTGCTCCACACGGTACTCGGCTATCCCAACGGGAGACTCGCGAATGAGCTTTCGGACCGCATCCGAGCCTTGACGTATTGCTTCTTCCAAAAGTTCTTCGGGAAGCGTTTGATATGCCTTCTCTTCGAGAGGTAAATCCTGCGTCCAAGCTGCAAGCATAGCCGCGCCCTCTTCAGACAGCTCTCTCATGGTCTGGAAATGCTGGGCAAGCGCGGTGCTTGTCTCACCAATGACCTTGCCGCCGCGAAATGGTAGCTGACGAAGCAACTTGGATGCTTCTCTTGTTCCCGCACGAAAGTATTTTGACGCGGTGAGATCCCCCCAAACTCGATATTTCCCGTACATGAAGGTGGGGTGATTGAAGGTTTTCGACCGCACAACCAAACGAGCTAGAAGATAGTAGGCTTTACCATCTCTTCCACTCTCGGGTCGGCCCGTAAAGAGCCAAAGCGAATCGCCTTCTTCTAACACCGTATGAAGGCGCTCTTGGTTGGAGTTGAAGTTAAAACCTGCGCCTTCATCCAAATCTTTGGTGTAGTTGTCATAACGCCAATAGGCGAGTAAGTCACTCACGAGTCTTTTCCCCGCAAACTGTGTTTCACCATCCCAGAATAAAGAGACAGTGTAGGTCTATTGCCAGAAACTGCCTCTGACCCCCGAGCCCCCAACCCCTGACCCCTGACCCCCGACCCCCGACCCCTCACAGCCCTTTCATGAGTCCCATGAGTTTGTGCTTGCGCCCGTGCGTCGCTTCCACGCCCGCGCGGTAGCGCTGCCACTCGTCGGCGCGGCCCGACGCGCGGTAGGCGTCGCGGGCGTGGCGCAGCCAGGCGACCGCCTCGTCGTAGTGGCTCGCTTTGCCCTCCCGCATGATTGGCTCCGCACGCTTGAGCGCCTGCTCGACTACCCAGTCGGGGTGCGTGGCAAGCACGGCGCGCATGACGCGCTGCACCAGAGGGGCCTGGTGGATTTTCTCGACGGTACGCATGGCGTCCTCCAGCCGCCCCTCATTGAGGAAGATGCTCACGGTGGGCTCGGCGGCCATGGAGAAGCCGCGCTCGCGCAGGTGCTGGAGCAGCGGCGCGTGGTAGTGGTTGTCCCACTCGTCGCCCGCTAGGTCGCGCACGCGCTCGTAGCCCGCGACGGTGGGCTTGTCGCGAAAGGCGAGCTCGCTGGCGCGCAGCGCCACATCGCGCCGCCCCATCCCCTCGGCCAGTTCCGCGAGCCAGCTTGCCATCGCGTGGCGGCTGGCGGGGTGCCCCTCCCAAAGTTCGCGCCAGTCGAGGTCACTGGGGCCAGAGCGGTGGAGCGAGAGGCCGTGCTCGCCTATGCGCAGCGCGCCGTCCAGGTTGCCCTGCTCGCGCAGGGCTTGGGCGAGGGTCAGCGCCTGGCCGGGGGTGCGGAGCCACTGCTCCGCCTCGTTAGCCGCCTGCTCGCCCTTGCCGAGAGCTACCAGTTTGAGCAGGTAGGCCGCCCCCGCGCCGGTCGCGCGGGCCACGTTCAGGTACGTCTCGTCCTCGCCGCGCCGCTCCAGCAAGCGCAGCAGCGCGCCCGCCACGCTATTGTCCCCATCCTCCTCGTCCCACGGCTCGCCGCGCCGCCACGCCTGGAGCATCTCCCCGTCCCAGCCCTGCTCCGCCGCCAGCTGCGCGCCCGCCAGCGAGCCGCCCATCTCATAGTCGTCCAGCTTCCCATCCCACGCCAGCAGCTTTTTGCCCCACGCTTGCCGCTCCTTCGGGGCAAGCGGCTTGATCAGCAGCGCCTCCGCCCAGAGCGAGTCCACCTCCTGCAGCTCAATCCCCTCAGGGTAGACGATCTCGTCGTGCACCGCCTCCGCCACCTCCTCGGTGAGCACCTCTAGCAGCGCGAGCGCGTTGGCGCTGTCCTCCCCCTCGACGAAAGGGCGAATCTGCGCCAGCGGCTCGTCCAGGCTGATCGTTGTGTAGTCGTCATAATAATCGTTGTAGCCGGAGCCGCTGGCACGCAGCGTGTGAAGAAGAGTCCGGCGGAACGCGTCCGCATCCACGCGCGTGCGGCGGCCCTGCGCTGCCTCCGTCTGGCTCTGCTGGAAGGCCAGTTGCGCCAGGTGCTGCTCGACCGCATCGGCCAGGTTGGGGTCGCGCGCCAGGGCGATCAACAGCGCCTCGCGCTGCTCGTCATCCAGCGCCGTTACCTGCTCCTCGACCGGCAGGCGCTCCTCGATCTCCTTGGGGTGGTCCAGCGCGGCCAGCAGCGCGGCGACGATGTGCTTGCACCAGCCGCCCCAATCGTAGGGGCAGGTGCAGGTGGCCTCGGTAGCGCCCGCCGCGTCAAAGGTGACGCGCACGCGGTAGGGCTCAAACTCGCTGCCCTCCACCTGCGCCTCCAACTGCGCGCCGCGCAGGAGCAACGCGCGCACCGCGCCGCTCGCGGCGTACTGCTTGCCCCGCTGGAAGACGTTGTCGTCGGCGTACTGGCGAATCTGCTGGGAAGAGATGGGTAGGTTGGGCATGGGGACCTCTGGGGTATTGGGTATTGGGTATTGGGTATTAGAGATTGGAGATTGGAGATTAGAGATTGGAGATTAGGAGATTGGAGATAACGAATAAAGCGGGGAAGATCAATGTCTCTGCCGTAGGTATCCTTTGTCTGGGATCAACTTGGAGTATAGATATGTATACCAATTTGGCGAAAACGGCCATGGAGCGTTGCCGCTAAATCAATCCTAGGATAGTCATTCATCGGCACCAATCCGCTGAGTCGTAGAACCCGCGCAGCGGGTGGCGACAACCTGTAGCCGGGGGTGAAGCCGCCTGCCGTTGGCGGCGTAACCCTCGGCGGCAACGCACAACGCACAACGCACAACCCACAACGCACAACCCACAACCCACAACCCACAACCCACAACTGCCGCTTGCGCTGCTACCCGCGCGCCCGCTTCTGCGCTATCATAGGGCGCAGCAACCCATCGCGTCAAGCACGAGAGGCCCGTATGGACCCCGCACCGAACGCCGTTACACTCCTGCTTACCCACCTGCGCGTCGCGCCGGACCCCGCCGATGCGAACGCGACGATCCTCGACGATCACGCCATCGCCATCAGCGGCGATACCATCGTTGCCATCGGGCCGAGCGAGGCGATGCTCGCCGCCTACCCCGGCGCGGAGACGCTGGACGGGCGCGGCAAGTTGGCGCTGCCCGGCGCGATCTGCGCCCACACGCACTTTTACGGCGCGTTCGCGCGCGGCATGGGCATCCCCGGCCCCGCACCCAAGAATTTCCCCGAAATTTTGGAGCGGCTCTGGTGGCGGCTGGACCGCTCGCTCACCCTGGCGGACGTGCAGGCGTCGGCGCAGGTGATGCTGCTGGATGCGGTGCGCCACGGCTGCACCACACTGATCGACCATCACGCCAGCCCCAATGCCGTGGCGGGCAGCCTGGACGCCATTGGCGCGGCGGTCAAGCAGAGCGGGCTGCGCGCCTGCCTCTGCTATGAGGTGAGCGACCGCGACGGGCCGGAGGTGACGCTGGCGGGGATTGCCGAGAATGTGCGCTGGCTGCGGCAGTGCGCCGAGCAGCCGGACCCGCAGCTCGCGGGCACCTTCGGGCTGCACGCCGCGATGACCCTGTCCGACGCGACGCTGGCCCACGCGGTCGAGGCGGCGGCCCCGCTGGGCGCGGGCTTCCACATCCACGCGGCGGAGGGCCCGGCGGATCAGGCGCACGCACTGGCGAACTCTGGGCAGCGCGTGATCCATCGCCTGCACGACCTGGGCATTCTCGGCCCGCGCACCCTCGTGGCACATGCCATCACCATCGACGAGGCGGAGCGCGAGGTGCTGGCGGACACCGGCACCTGGCTCTCGCACCAGCCGCGCTCCAACATGAACAACGCGGTCGGCGTGGCAGACATCCCCGCCATGCTCGCCGACCCGCTGCTGGGCGAGCGCGTCTGTTTGGGCAACGATGGCTTTTCCTTCAACATGTTCCAGGAAATGAAGATCGCCTACCTGCTGCACAAGGTTCACACGAACGACCCGCGCACGCTCGGTGGCGACGAGGTGATGCGCATGGCCTACCGCAACAACGCGCGGCTGGCGCGCCTCTTTTTCCCGAAGGCGGTGGGCCACCTGGCTGCGGGGGCTTTCGCTGACATCGCGCTCTGCGACTACCAGCCCTTCACCCCCTTATCGAGCGGGAACCTGCCCTGGCACATTCTGTTCGGCCTCGACGGGGGGCACGTGACCGATACCATTGCGGGGGGGCGCGTCCTCATGCGCGACCGCGAGTTGCTCGCGGTGGACGAGGCGGCGATCAGCGCGCACGCGATGGGGCTGGCGCGCGCCGTGTGGGAGCGCTTCGCGGGGTGAGGGGCGGTCGGGAGAACAGGATTGGCAGGATAGGCGGATTGAGGAGAGGGAAAGTGAGTTGTCGCAGTATGAGGAGGAACGAACCATGCGCTACATAACGTCTAACGCGCGCCGCGCCGAGGAGCGCGGCCTGGAACAGGGGCTGGAGCAAGGGCTGGAGCAAGGGCTGCGCGAGACCATCGCCGATGCCCTGACGATTCGCTTTGCCTATGTACCCGACGGCGTAGCAAGCGCCCTCACGGGACTCCATGAGGTGGACACGCTACGCGCGCTCTTTCGCCAGGCGCTTACCGCTGCCTCCCTGGCCCAGTTCGAGGAGCAGGTACGCCGCGCGGTGGAGAGGGAGGAGTAGGTAACATGCCGCGCAAAGCGATACGCATCAACGCCAAGCCGCCCGACGAGGCGACCGCCGCCACCTATTTCCGCTTTTGGAGGCAGGGCGAGCTGTATCGCCAGCCGGAAACCTTTCCGCCCATCACCTCCGAGACCTTTTTTGGCAACCAACTCCCGCTGGAGCTAGAGGTGGGGCCAGGCACCGGCGAGTGGCTGATCTCGGTGGCGGGCCAGGAGCCCGCGCACAACTTTCTCGGCATCGACGTGTACCCGAAGGCGCTCTACAAGGCGGTGGCACAGGCCGCCGAGGCGGGGCTGGACAACATCTTCTTCCTGCGTGCGCCGATCCAGTTCGTCTACCCGCTGCTCGTGGCAGACTCGCTCCACGCGGCGTACATGCACTACCCCGATCCCAACCTACGCTCGCGTGGGCAGCACAAGATTGTCAACCCTGCGTTTTTCGACGCGTTTCACCGCGCGCTCGTGCCGGGCGGGACGCTGAGCCTCATCACCGATCACGAGACGCTGTTTTTCGAGGAGATGCTGCCGCTGATCGACGCGGACGAGCGCTGGGAAACGGTGCATGAGGCGCGCTATTTGACCGGCTACGAGCCGGAGGTCAAGTCGCGCTACCAGAAGATGTGGGAAAAGCACGAGGTGCCGCCGCTGCGGGTGGTGCTGCGGAAGCGAGAACAAGGATCGGCAGGAATAAAGGATACGGCTTGACATAAGTTGCGAGGCGACGCGGCGGTTTGTGGCGGGATGAGTGTTGCGGGGACGTTGCGCCTGATGCGGGGTTCGTTGGAATTTGGCGCTCACAAATTGTTTGTAAATCTATTGACATTGATTGACATAGTACTTATACTAGCTGGTATAGAGGTCTGGACGTTGCTACCGACCCTCATTGTTCCTCTCTTCGCACCCCACTTTCCACCCCTCTACCCCTTGCCTGCTTGTCGTCAACGCTTCCACCACCTGTCGTCGTCAGGCCGTAGCGAGTGATCTTTGCTCTGCACGGACACTCTCAGTCGTTCGTCAATCTTGCAGGATCGTTTTACCCTAGGGCAGCGGCGTCCGAGATCCGTTCCTTGTGAGTTGAAGGTGTGCCCCCCTTGCATCACCTTTTCTTGAACCCCCCTTTCAGGATTCTCTCGCAAGCAAGCGCACGGTGCCCCGCTTTTTCGGCCTAGAACCGTGTCCTTTCCAGAGCGTCTGGCTGCCTGTTGTCCCATCTACACCCACCTTGCTGGCAGTGCCCCCATCCTAGCTTCCTCTTGCCTCGCGGGCACCAGATTGCCGAGCAAATGTCTGGTCACTGAGCTTGCAAGCGTTCTGTGTCCGCTGATAGCGGAAACTGAGCGCCGGAGGAGGTGATGCCTGGAACGAGTAGCGTGGTCAAGAAACGTTGGCATTGTTAACCCCACCCTATTTTCAGGAGGACCTACCAATGAAACGTGTTTTATCCTTGCTCTTCTTGATGGGGCTCGTGCTCAGCCTGTCTGCGGCTGCCATGGGGAACCCATCCGAGAGCGTCAAAACCACCGATCCCTCATCCCCCCTTACGGTGAGCAAAGTTGTTTCGCCCGCCAGCCAGAGGGCGGCGTTGGCCTTCTGGACGCGCGACGAGATTGCAGCCGCGCCGCCGCTGGCTTTACCGGTTGACAACGGGCCGGTCGCGGGGGGTGCGGGCCCGCTTGAGGCACAGGCCAGCGGCGAGCCTGGCTTTGTTGCCCCCGCGCTCGCCGCCCCCAACGCCGACCAAATCGCGCGCGACGCCTACCCGGACGATTGGGCGGCGCTCGACGCGACCAATGGGGTTGAGGCGGCCCCCGTCGGGCCGGACGGTACCAGCGGCGTGTATACCAAGTACATTGTCAACCAATGGACCTCCGCCCAGACCGTCTACCCGCACCGCTGGGTGGGGAGGGTGAGCTTCTTGACGAGCGCTGGCACCTCCTATTGTTCGGGTGCTGCCATCAGCGGGAACATCATGTTGACCGCAGCCCATTGTCTCCACGATAGCACGAACAACGTGTGGTACTCCAGTTGGGTCTTCTCGCCAGCCTATCGGAACGGCAGCGCCCCTTATGGCACATTCGCGGCTACGGTTTGCCGGGTGCTGACGACGTGGGTCAACCTGACTGGGAACTATTCCATCAGCACCTGGACCCCGCATGATGTGGGGGTGTGCAACATGGGGAACAACTCGTCGGGGCAGACGCTAAACCAGGCGGTCGGCTCGATTGGCCGCCAGTGGAACCAATCCGTCACGCGGCACTTCCACGATCTGGGGTACCCCTTCAACGACTACAACAACGTGGCCCTTCCCGATGCCGGTAAATACCTGCGCACCTGCGTCGCCGAGAGCGCCCAGTATGTGGCAGAGGTGCGCCGCATCGGCTGTGGGTACGGCGGCGGGATTAGCGGGGGACCGTGGATGACCAGTTATGCGATCAATGTGCTGAGTGGGTACGCCGATGGGGTCAACTCCGGCATCTTCATCGGCCAGCAAAACATCTACGCCGCGCGGTTCAATGACAACAACATCGTCGTTCTGTGTAACGCCGCTGGCTGCTAGGCAACGAGGAAGGTGGGCGTGATAACGAGCGCACGTCGCTGCGAAACCGGGATAGTCGAGATGCAATGAAGCAAGGGGTCTGATCCACCGATCAGGCCCCTTTTTGCTGCGACCCGAGCCAGAAAACCTGGTAAGCATCTGTCAACAGCCTGTTTATCATATGGAAAGGTAGCACGATGGTGGGAAGACGATGGCGCATCGGCCTAGGGGGTGCGCTGGCGGGCATCCTTGTATTGACCGCCTGTACCCCCTCAACAGAAATTGCAACTGACACAGGAGGGCTTGTGGCTGTGACCGAAACCGCTACAAACGCGGTGCAGCCAAGCAGCACCGCAACGGTCGTGGAGATGACGCCAACCCCTACCAACGCGGTGCAGGCAAGTGGCGACGAGGCACTCATCGAGATGACGCTCACCCCCACCAGCGCGGTGATGCCAAGCAGCACCGCAACGGTCGTGGAGATGACCCCGCCTCCTACAGAGGGTACAACAGTGCCCTCCCCGGCGCAGGCAGAGCCGAGCCCCGCCGGGGCGACGGGCGAGGCGTCGCCTGTCGCCCCTGACGCACCGCCTGCGGCAGAGCCCTCAAGCGGCATGACCGGCTTTGCGGGCAGCGGCTATCCGTTCAGCGTGGAATATCCCGCTGACTTCGTGGTGAGCGCCCGCCCGAGCGAGCAGTTGGCCCAACTCAGGCCGCTGCCCATCGCCTCCGTGATGTTCATGAACCCCGAAACCGCCGCCAGCGAGGTGATCGAGCTGGAGCCAGCGGACCTTGAGGTCCGTGTCTATGACGGGGCGGGGGCGGCCTCGCTGGAGGAGTGGCTGAGCCTGAACGGCCTGGCGGCGACCGGCTTTTTTCAGACAGCGACGGTGTCGGGGGCCGAGGTGTGCGCCTCCACCATGATCGTGCCGCCCTGCACCTACTTTGTGATGGGCAGCGATTGGGTGTACCAACTGATTCCCATCACGCTGGACGGGCGGGCCATCATGGACACCTTTCGCCTGACCTCCTGAGCGCCCCGCGAAGCCCCGCGCCGTTGGCCGCCGCCCGCCCTTTCGCTACAATCCCCCTTACCAGACAACCGATAGAGAGCGACAACGGGAGGGGACGATATGGCGGAAAAGCCGAGCATTGCGGTAATTGGCGGGACGGGCGGCGAGGGGGGCGCGCTGGCGAAGCGATGGGCGGCGGCGGGCTACCCCGTCATCATCGGCTCGCGCAGTGCGGAGCGGGGCACCGCGAAGGCGTACCAGTTGAACGCGGCCCTGGCAGGGCGCGCGGGCGCGGTGCGCGCCACCGGCACCTCCAACGAGTCGGCGGCGGCGGAGGGGGAGATCGTGGTGCTCACCGTTCCCTACGACGCGCACGCGGACACGCTGCGTTCGATCCGCGAGCAGGTGCAGGGCAAGATCGTGGTGGATTGCACGGTGCCGCTCCAGCCGCCGAAGGTGATGCGCGTGCAGCTGCCGGAGGCGGGCTCCGCCGCGCAGGAGGCGCAGGCGCTGCTGGGCGAGGGGGTGCGCGTCGTCTCCGCCTTCCAGAACGTGTCGGCGGTGATCCTCGACGAGTTGGACGCCTCGCCCAACTGCGACGTGCTCATCACCGGCGACGACCCCGCCGCGCGCGAGCAGGTCGTCCAACTGGCCGAGGCGGCGGGCATGGTGGGGCTCCAGGCGGGGGCATTGCCCAACGCCGCCGCCGCCGAGGCGCTGACCTCGCTGCTGATCTTCATCAACAAAAAGTACGGCTCCAAGCACGCGGGTATCCAGATCACCAACCTGCCGAGCGACCGCTGACGACGGACGACCGACGACGGACGACGGACGACCGATGACGGATGACGGACGACGGACGGGTGCCCTCTGGGCGCGACGACCGAGGAGCGAGGAGCGACGACCGACGACGGATGGTCAGGCTAGAAGGAAAAATCGAAAATCGAAAATCCAAAATCCAAAATCGAACTGTCCGCCCTGCCCGGCTTTCCCCTCGTGCGCGCGGGCGACGAGGTGGGGGCGCTGATCGTGGATGCGCTGGCGCGCGCGGGCATCGCGTTGCAGGATGGCGACGTGCTGGTGGTGGCGCACAAGATCGTCTCGAAGGCGGAGGGGCGGCTCCGGCGGCTGGGCGAGGTGGAGGCGGGCGCGGAGGCGCGCGCGTTGGCCGAGGTGACGGGCAAGGAGGCGCGCTACCTTCAGGTGGTGCTCGACGAGGCGACGCGCGTGGAGCGGGCGCGGCGCGGCGTGGTAGTCACCGAGCAGCGGCAGGGCTGGGTCGTGGCGAACAGCGCCATTGATCAGTCCAACGTGCGGCAGGAGGGGGAGGAAACGGTGCTCCTGCTGCCGGAGGACCCCGACGCCTCGGCGCGGGCCATCCGTGAACACCTTCGCGCGGCGACCGGCGCGACGGTGGCGGTGATCCTCAACGACACGCACGGGCGGCCCTTCCGCATGGGCGCGGTCGGCGTTGCCATCGGCGTGGCGGGCATCGTGCCGCTCGCCGACCTGCGCGGCACAACGGACCTCTTCGGCTACACCATGCAGAGCACCGAGATCGCCACGGCGGACGAGATTGCGAGCGCGGCGAGTTTGCTCCAGGGGCAGCGCGCGGAGGGGACGCCGGTGGTCCACCTGCGCGGCGTCCCCTTCACCCCGACCGAGGATGCCACGGCGCGCTCGCTCCAGCGCCCGCGAGAGCATGGACATGTTTCGGTGAGCGACATGGAGGCATTCTATCGAGCGCACTGTGATGCGTTCCATGAGAATAGAGGTGAGGGTAGGCCGTGAGCAGAGAGGAAAGGGAGGGAGATGTGTACGACTTACAAATGTGCTGTGGGGTTCTCAGTGGAAAATCCGGCCTCGCGGGCTGCGGCGAGTAGCTCATAATCGGCTGCGACAAATATCAATGAAAGACTTCCAGCTGCCACAAGCGCATCATTTGCTACAAGGGCGGCAGCCAATTGCAAAGCATCACAGCCCCGCAGCTTGTGGGCCTGCGTTAGGGCAACGGCACGTTCTACTACATGGCGATTCGTTCCAATGAGATGGTATTCTGTCTGGCAATGACCGAGAAACAAACTCAATGTCTCATCACGCTGCTGCTGAGTGATCCCTTTGGGGGCACGATGCAGGGCAGCCAGTGCGGCCGCCAGCTCTGCCATGGTAATTTCGCTGAGTAGCAGGGCGATACCGCTAGTGGGCGTAGTGACTTGGTTTACCCATGCGCTACCCACTTCCCATGTGTAGCGCTTCAGCAGGGCGCTGGTGTCAAGGAAGTATGATGTTACCATGGTCTTGATTGTCGTTGCTCACGAAGGATGTCACTTAGTTGCAGATCAGCCTGACTTAGTGCTATTCGAACCTTGTCCAGGTTAATCGTTGGATCCGCGCGCTGCTCAAGCCCCGTCCCGAGTTTTGCTAGCGCGCCTGCTGACCGTAAAATGCCACGAATATCCTCTTGGTCTGCTGAGGATGTCGTCATAGGAGCCAATCTCTCCGCTACCCACTCTTCCACTAGGGCTTGGGGTGGCTTCCCCACACGTTCTGATGCCTCAGCGAGTCGCTGGTACGATTCGTTGTCGAATGTGAGAGTGAGAGTATTCATATAAGGCTCCTTATGGCACTGTTTCGAGCAGCTAGTATACCGTACTTTTATGCTATCTCTCAACGTACTTCCCTTACCGGATTCGCAGATCAGTGGATTATGCCCCACTCACCAATCCTGATTTCCAGGAGGTTGTGATATGGGTTGTCTGTCAAGCGTTCGATCGTGCTAGGAGAGTCAGATGGTTGAAGGCGTGTTAAGCAGTCGAAGCCTAGCGGATCCCGCCACCCTCCACGAGTTCCTCACCTCCCGCCGCTCGATTCGCAACTTCCTGCCCGATCCGGTCCCGCTGGAGGTGGTCGAGGAGGTGCTGGCGGTGGCGATGCGCTCCCCCTCCGCGCACAACCGGCAGCCGTGGCGTTGGGCGGTGATCCACACGGAGGAGGCCAAGCATCGCCTTGCCGCAGCGATGGGCGAGGAATTTCAGCGTGATTTGCAGCGCGACGGGGTGGCGGAAACGGAGATCGCACGCCTGGTTGCCCGCTCGCGCGAGCGCATCGGCGGCGCGCCGCTGCTCGTGCTGCCCTGCCTCACGATGGAGGAGATGGACCGCTACCCCGACCCGACGCGCCAACTGCGCGAGTGGCAGATGGCGGTGCAGAGCGTCGCGCTCGCCTGCCAGACCCTGATGCTCGCCGCACATTCCGTCGGCCTCGGCTCCTGCTGGATCTGCGCGCCCATCTTCTGCCTCCCCACCGTGCAGCGTGCCCTCGACCTGCCGGAGACGTGGGAGCCGCAGGGGCTCCTCACCCTTGGCTGGCCCGCCGACACCGGGCGCGACCGCGCGCGCAAGCCGGTGGGGGAGGTGACGGTGTGGCGGTGAGGGGGCGCGTTGCGTGGAGAATGGACAGTGGAGAATGGAGAATGGAACGGCAGGTCTGTTCGATGAGGAACGTGTGAGAGGTATAGCTTCAGGCGGTGAGGCGCGCCTATGGCCGGGTTAGCGCAAAAGCAGCAACGTGATAGGCTTTCTCTTTGCTGCGGTAGAAGTCAGAAGCGGCATCTAGCACCTTCCCCTAGAGCACCTGAGGGCGCACTGTGGCACGAAATGTATTGATATAGTGCCAATCCAACGCTCGTTTTGCTGGTATGAGAAAGTTGTCCTGCGGGAGAACCAATTGTCGATTAGCTAGATTGTAAATCGGTGCTGCCATCTCTCCTTGTTGTGTGGCGATAGGGGAGACAGCAATCAGATAATCGTGGCTGACACCGAGTAGTCCCTGGTCAAAGGCCCAATGATGTACCCCGCAGAGTGCAAGGCCATTGCGCGGGTCGTCGTTGTGGCTATGGCTCCACGGCACGATGTGGGCCGCTTCGACAGCGGTTCGTCCTTCCGGGGTCAAGAGGCGTAGACCGCACAGCGCGCACTGGTGGTCGTAAGCAGTAATGACCACCTTGCGGAAGGCGACCGATCTTGTTTCTGGCGCGTATGTCTCAGTCGTCTCTTCCCCCTCCTTCAAAACAAATCGCTGTTTGGTTTGCGAGTAGAGATTCAGACTGTATTGAAATGCCTCGCTCACGATCTTGCCTACTCCCACGAGGGTAGCACGCACTTCAGGGGCAAAATACCGCTCGATCAGAAAGCGCCGAATCGTGTCTCGGCACTCATCTGACATAAGTGCCACGAATAAGGCATCGTCCAGTCGTGCCCCAATTACCATCTGCTCCAACTGGCGAAATGTCCTGATTTGACCTGTAGCTTGTAACGCGCTCTCCATCCCAGGAACAGGGATCAGCTGCCAGAAACCATCTTTGTGCAGGTGGTAAAATGGAAGCACCCACGACGTTTTCTTCTCCTCTCCCATCACCTTCGACCAATAAAGCTCGAATGTGTCGGTCAGATCAACCTTGTACT
Source organism: uncultured Chloroflexia bacterium (assembly GCA_963845765.1). Classification (GTDB taxonomy): domain Bacteria; phylum Chloroflexota; class Anaerolineae; order Ardenticatenales; family Ardenticatenaceae; genus CAWJTI01. The sequence continues at coordinate 598,098 of CAWJTI010000015.1, read as the reverse complement.
GGATGAGGTTGGTTGTGACCAACCCTTGAGCAAACAGGTCAAGAACCGCCAGAAGCAGCAACGGTTTGTGCGGGGCACGGTGCAGCGTTTCCACAGGCCAACGGGCCGGGCTAACGTCACTTCGCAAATTTTCTAATCGCTCAAGCCAATCTTCGCATTCCATAGGGTCCTCTCAATATACCCGACTTGTCATGAAAGTCGCCGCGATTCAGCTTGCCCCCTCGCATTGACCCGCAACCATCCCGAGCTGAAATAGCCCACGCCGCGATCATAGAAGGCGGCGCGGGCGAGCAGCGGCTGGAAGAAATCCTGTGTCAGGTCGTGCGTGGAGGTGTCGAGGACAACACGTAGTGGTAAAAGGTTGAAGGAATCCATGAAGAAATTAGATGTCCAAGTAACGAATGGGGCACAAGTATGAATCATGAATACTCATCCGTCAACCAGTTTTTACAAGCGTGAAAACCAGCCACGATCCCACTCGCTCGCGGCACCAGCGTTTCCCGAATTGCGTGCCACTCGTTACAATCCTTCCCTCTCATCCTGCTTACCGGGTTAGCTCGTCGAGTCGGATAACCTCCTGCGTTTTTCTCCCTTGTATAGCTCTGGCCCGGAATTTACATGAATTTCAGTACACCATCTGACAACTTATCATCCATCGTCGCCCTGGCGGGCGGGGTGGGCGGGGCAAAGCTGGCCGAGGGGTTGCAGCAGCTTCTCGGCGCGCGGCTGACGGTGATCGGCAATGTGGCCGACGATGAGGAGATCTGGGGGCTGCACGTCTCGCCCGACCTGGACACGGTGATGTACTGGCTGGCGGGCGAGAACGATGAGGCGCGCGGCTGGGGGCTGCGCGACGAGACGTGGCAGAACTTCGAGACGTTGCAGCGCATCGGCAGTGCGCCCTGGTTCCGCCTGGGGGACCGCGACCTGGCGACCCACCTGACGCGCAGCACGCTGCTGCGCGAGGGGCGGAGCCTCACCGAGGCGACGGCGCAGCTGACGCGCGGCTGGGGGGTCCAGGCGCGGCTGCTCCCCGTCACGAACGACCGCCTGCGCACGCTGATCGAGAGCGACGATGGGCACGCTGCGCTTCCAGGAGTACTTTGTAAAACATCAGTGGCAGCCCGCGCTCCGTGGCGTTCGCTTCGAGGGCGCGGAGCAGGCCCAGGCCACGCCCCAGGTGCGGGACGCGCTCCAGGGGGCGAGCGCGATCATCCTCTGCCCGAGCAACCCCTTCGTCAGCATCGAGCCGCTGCTCCAGGTGTCGCCCGTGCGCGCAACGCTGCGGGCCAGCCGCGTGCCCATCGTTGCGGTCAGCCCCATTGTCGGGGGGCAGGCGATCAAGGGGCCAGCCGCGAAGATGTTCGCCGAGCTAGGCGAGGAACCCAGTGCCCTGGCCGTGGCGCGGCGCTATGCCGATTTCCTCGATGGCTTCCTGCTGGACGAGCGCGACGCGGCGGAGGCCGAGGCGATCCGCGCCCTTGGCCTGCCGCGTTGCCATGACCGACACGCTGATGGTCGATGCCCCCTCGCGGCGGCGCGTGGCAGAGGCAGCGCTGGCGCTGGCAGTGTCGCTTGGCGAGTTGTCTACGAGTTAGCCAGATCATTGCGAGGCACCGGGCGCGGTGCTAGCATTGCCCTCTCGCAATAGCTCATCTTGCAGCGTTGTGTCCGTCCGCGCAGGCGGACGGTTGGCCATCGGCCCTCTAGCACGGACCGCTGCGCGAGTCCGTCGTGAGCCACTCAATCGAAAATCCAAAATCCCAAATCGAAAATTGACTAGTCCCTTGATCTACCTCGACAACGTTTCGCGCCGCCACAAGATGGGCGAGCGCTGGGTTGATGCGCTGCGCGGCGTCTCGCTCGCCATCGATGCGGGCGAGTTTGTGGCCCTGGTGGGCGCGAGCGGCAGCGGCAAATCCACCCTGCTGACGATGCTCGGCGGGCTGGACCGCCCGACGAGCGGGCGCGTGCAGGTGCAGGAGGTCGATCTGGCGCAGGCGGACGAGAAGGCGCTGACCCTCCACCGCCGCGAGTGCGTGGGCTTCATCTTCCAGCGCTTCGAGCTGCTGCCCCGCCTGAGCGCGTGGGAAAACGTCGCCATGCCGCTGATGTTCGCGGGGGTCCGCCCGAAGGAGCGCCGCGCCCGCGCCGAAACCTTGCTGGCCCAGGTGGGCCTGGGCGACCGCATGGAGCACCTGCCCTCGCAGCTGAGCGGCGGCGAGCAGCAGCGCGTCGCCATCGCCCGCGCGTTGGTGCATCAGCCGCTGCTCCTCCTCGCCGACGAGCCGACCGGCAACCTGGACAGCGTGACCGGCGAGGCCATCCTGCACCTCCTCCAACAACTCAACCGCGAGCAGGGGGTCACCCTCATCGTCGTCACCCACGACATGGAAGTCGCCGCCTACGCCGACCGCATCGTCCGCCTGCGCGACGGCCAGGTGGTAACGGAGTGACGACCGACGACCGACGACGCGGACGACCGACGACGCCGACGACCGACAACGGCTTGCACCACAGAGAACACAGAGAACACAGAGAAAATAATCTCCAATCTCCAATCTCCAATCTCCAATCCCTAATCCCTAATCCCTAATCCCCGATCCCCGATCCCCCCCATGCGCCCATCCGACACCATCCAAACCGCCCTGTCCAACCTGACGCGCCGCAAGGTGCGCTCGTTCCTGACGATCTTTGGCATCTTCGTCGGCATCGTCACGGTGGTGACGATGACCTCGCTGGGGGTGGGGGTGCAGGCGGAGTTGGAGCGCAACATCCGCGCGGTGGGGCTGGAGACCGTTTTTGCCAGCCCGCAGGTGGTGGACCGCGACAACGCGGACCCCTTCGCGCCGATGGAGGTGGAGCAGGCGATCACGCCGGAACTGGTAGCGGAGATTGCGGCGCTGCCGGGGGTGGCGGCGGTGGACCCGTCCGTCGAGCTGCCCTTCAACATGGACATCCGCGTGCAGGTGGGGGGCGAGAGCGTCCCGACGCGGCTCGTCACCGATCTGGGGCAGGATGTGTTCGAGCCGGACCCGAAGCCGGTGGCAGGGCGCATCCTCCAGCCGGGCGAGACGCGGGGCATCGTGGTGTCGGAGGGGATGGCGACGCGGCTGGGTCAGTCGCCCGACGCGCTCGTGGGGCAGGCGGCGACGTTGTTGGTGACGACCCCGCGCGGCGAGCAGACCGAGGTGCCGACGACCATCGTCGGCGTGTCCGAGGCGGAGCGCCCGACCACCTTCATCGGGGTGGACGAGCGGGTGGCGATCAAGGGGTGGTGGTACAACCGCCCCAACTTTTTGGAGGAGGACGGCTACGACTCGCTGATCGTGCGCGCCGCAAGCATCGAGTCGGTGCCCGCCGTGTCAGCGGCGCTGGAGGAGCGCCAGCTGGAAACCCGCTCGCTCCAGCAGGTGCTGGACCTGGCGGCGCGCATCTTCGCGGTGCTCCAGTCCCTGCTGGCGAGCGTGGGGCTGCTCGCGCTGTTCGTCGCCTCGCTCGGCGTGGTGAACACGATGATCATGGCGATCTACGAGCGCACGCGGGAAATCGGGGTGCTCAAGGCGACCGGCGCGTCACCGGCGGACATTCGCCGCCTCTTCATGGTGGAGGCGGCGCTGATGGGCTTTCTGGGCGGGGTGACCGGGGTGATCTTCGGCACCCTGCTCGGCAAGCTCGTGGACTGGATCGCCCACCGCTACCTCGCCTCGGAGCAAATCACCGGCATCGGCACCCTGAGCATCGTCCCGCTCTGGCTGGCTCTGGGTGCCCTCGTTTTCGGCACCCTCGTCGGCCTGCTCGCCGGTTTGTACCCGGCGGCCCGCGCCGCGCGGCTGGACCCGGTGCAGGCGCTGCGCTATGACTGAACGCGAGGCCCCCTTGCTTTGCCTCAGGCGCGCCCCGCCAGCATCGCGAGCGCGGAAATCAACTGCTTGGCCTCGACCGGCTTCGGCACGAACATCGTGAAGCCCGCGCCCAACGCCCGCACGCGATCTTCCACCCGTGCAAAGGCGGTCAGGGCCACAGCGGGCAGCGGGCTACTATCCGGCGCTTCCCCGGCCCGCACCTTCTGGATGAGGGAGTAGCCATCCTCCCCCGGCATCGCCAGGTCAGACACCAGCACGTCAGGGGTGTACCACGCCAGCAGCTGGAGCGCCTCGCTGACCGAGAGCGCCGCCTGAACCGTGGCGCGGTGCTCCGTTAGCATCAGGCGTGAGGAGCTGCAAAATCTCGCGCTCATCATCCACGAGCAGCACCTGCACCCCCTCCAGCGACGGAAGCGGCGGCTCATCCGTGGGGGGAGCCGCTTGCGGCAGCGCTCCAGCGGCCTGACGCCTCCCGGCGCGCAGGTCGGCCAGCGGGAGCCGAACCGTGAACGTTGCGCCCTGGCCCCGCCCCGGGCTGTGCGCCTGGACGGTGCCCCCGTGGAGTTCGACCATGTGCCGCACGATTGCCAGCCCCAGCCCCAGCCCGCCATGTCGGCGCGTGACGGTGCCATCGGCCTGGCGGAAGTCGTCGAAGATGAAAGGGAGAAAATCCTCGCTGATCCCCTCACCCGTGTCGCTCACCCTGATTTCGACCTCCGTGCCGGCGCGCTCCAATTGCACCGCCACCTGCCTGTTGGCGGGCGTGAACTTGATGGCATTGGAAAGCAGGTTGCAAAAGACCTGTTGCAGGCGGCTCGCGTCCCCCTCGACGTAGCGGGCGGAGGGGCCGAGCGTGACCGCAAGCTGGATGCCCTTGGCATCGGCGGCCAACTGGAGCGAGTCGATGGCGCTGTGAAGGACCGACACCACGTCAACCCGTTCGATGTCGAGCCGCACCTTGCCCGTCGCCACGCGCGAGATGTCCAGCAGGTCCTCGATCAGTTGCGCCTGCGCCTGGGCCCCGCGCTCGATCGACTCGATGCCCCGCGCCATGGTGGCCCGGTCGCGATCCCCCTTTCGAGCAGGCTCGCCCAGCCGAGGATCGTCGTGAGCGGGGTCCGCAACTCGTGGGAGACGGTGGCTAGAAACTCATCCTTCATCCGGTTCGCCCGCTCGGCCTCGGCCCGCGCCTGCTGCTCGCGCTGTAGCAACTGTTCCCGCTGCTGTAATTCGTGCTGGGCCTGCTGGTGGAGGCGGGCACTCTCGATCATGTCCGCCGCCATGCGCGCGTAGAGGTCCATCAGGCGCGCCACCCGCTCGGAGGGGCGGTGCGGCCTGGGGAAATGGACGGCCAGCACCCCGACGACTGTGCCGAAGCGGGTGATCAGGGGAATCCCATGATAGGCGCGGAAACCCGCCGCGCGCACCGCCGCCCGGTAGGGCGCGAAGAGCGGGTCAAGCTCCACATCCTCGACGATGATCTGTCGCCGCTGCTCGTAGCAGCTCCCGCACGCCCCGCCGCCGATGGGGAGCTTATCGACGAGTTCCAGAAAGGTTTTGTTTAACCCGTAACTGACGTGCAGGTCGAGGCCGTGCGATTCGGTGTTGTACAGGGACAGCGACCCCATCGTGGAGCCCTGCACGGTCAGGGTTTCCTGCAACACCTGGCGCAGCAGCGAGTCGATTTCCAGCGTGCCGCTGAGGTAGCCACTCATCTCGTGCAGGCGGCGCAGATCCTCGACCTGCACCTCCAGTTCGTCTTTTACGCGGTGGAGCGCCTGTTGGGCCTGCTTGCGCTCGGTGATCTCTGCTTCGAGCAGGCGCGCCTTTTGTTGCAGTTGAAGGATGGCGAGCAGGCGGTCGTCCGGCGTGGTGAGGGAGGTGTAGCTTTCGGCGGGGATAATGTGGGAGTGCTCGCCACAGATGTCCAGAAGCGGCTGGACGAGGTCGTCCCGGTCGAAATAGTGGAGGGGATAGGCGCAGTAGAGATGGAAAACGTAGAGCTCTTGCAGCTGATTCCAGAGCGCTTCGAGGCGGACGGCGGCATCGTGCTTCCCGTCCGCCCAGAGGAGGGCGACCATCTCCCCAAAAATTCGCACCCGAGAGGGGTCTGCCACCTGGGCGATGAGTTGCTCGAGGGTCTGCTTGAAGCGCGCGGCATCCGGCAGACCGTCCACCATGAAGGTGGACAGAATTTCCGCTGCATCGAGCAGGAGACAGCGCCCCGAGGCGCATGCGGCGGCCAGATCCACCCCCGTGTCCCGGCACAACCCCTCGATCCCCTCACGGTGCTGCTGGGTTGCCACCACGATGCAGCTTTCACCCGCGCTCAGGCCGTCGCGAATAAAGCTGTGTAGCGACTGGAGCAGGGCCTCATCCGTCTCGTAGAATTGCGCGAGATGGGTGACCGCCTCGCTCTCGCCCCATTCCACCCCCCACACCATCTCCGGTATGCTGATGTCGAGGGTACGTCGCTTTCCCTCGACCACCGTTTGGCTACTTTTCCTGGATCGGGCCACTGGTGCCTCCTTCCACAACGCAGACTATCTCTGCGACAGCGTCCACTACTTAAGGCACCCTTGAAAGATAGCTGTAACAAGGCTGGCTGTTACGGGCAATCCGTTCAAGGGTAATTGGCTCAATGTCCTGCTCGCTTGGAGCACGATTTTTGTAGGATAACGCGTTCCGCTGTCAAAGCAAACCTTGCCTAGAGCATCCGATGGAATCGATGCGCTAGGCGTAGGGCAGGGTGCTTGCCGGGAAGGCGTAGCGCTCCACGGCAGGCTCGTTGCGGGGCCATGAGAGACAGCCGCGCGCGCACGCCGTGCAGGGCGTGCGATGTCGGGCAAGGATATGCGCCCTCATGCAGCAACCTATGTACCAAGAAACGGTCAATCTTCCGATTATACCTTTTACGACTTGCGCAAGTGACCGTTGACCGTACAGCTAACGCCCAATCGTGGAGCCCGAGGGGCCAACAAGCGCGCGGCCTTTCTGGCCTCTGGTCCATCTTGCGTCTCTGAGGCGGGAGGAGTAAGCTCCCTTCGCCCGCAGGGGATCGCCAGCGGCAGCATTGGGAGAGCGGGGCGGATCATCGCTCGCTTCACGAAAAGGGAGGGACATATATGAAACTGCCTGACTCAGCCAGGGAGCTCCTCGCTTCCGGCGTACCGGCGCACCTGGTCACGCTCAACCCGGACGGCAGCCCGCAGCTGACCCTCGTTTGGGCGGCGCTCGACGGGGACGATATTGTCGCGGCGCACCTGTACGAGAGCAAGAAGGTGCGCAATATCCGCCAGGATGGCCGTGTCGCCGTCTCTTTCCAGAGCGACGACAAGAGCGCGATGGGGCTGACCCAGTACCTCGTGGTATATGGCACTGCCCGAATCGAGGAAGGCGGGGCCGCTGAGTTGCTACAAACGCTGGCGCACCTTTACCTTGGCCCCGACGTCAAATTCCCGCCGATGGACGATCCGCCCGCTGGCTTCATCACGCGCATCCAGGTGGAACGCATCAGCGGGGTAGGGCCGTGGACCGGCCGCGCCGTTTGAGGTCAGGTGCCCTCCGCCTTCTCGCTTCTCCTCTCTATCTCTATCTCTATCTCGATCGTTCTCTATCTGACGTTTCTATCATCCGATCTCCCCGATTACCATCGCCTCCACCTCGTCGCCCGCGGCGAAGTCCGCTTTGCCGTGGGGGAGCACGATGAGCGCGTTGGCCCCGACCATCGAGAGCAGGCGCGACGACTCCTGGTTTCCGGTGGTGCTCGCGTAAAAGCGGCGCTCCGCCGCGTCAAAGCGGAGTCGGGCGCGCTGGAACTCGGTGCGCTCGGCGGTGTGGCGCGCGGGGTGTTCCAGCAGGGCGGGCACGCGCGGGCGGAACCACTGTGCGTCGGGCAGCCCCATCATCCGGCGTAGCGCGGGGCGCACGAAAACCTCGAAGGAGACGAGGGAGGAGACGGGGTTGCCCGGCATCGCGAAGAAGGGTTTGCCCGCCATCGTCGCGAAGGTGACCGGCTTGCCCGGCTTGGTGTTGACCCGCCCAAAGTGGACGGTGCCCAACTCCGCCAGCAGCGGCTTCACCAGGTCCAACTCGCCCATCGAGACCCCGCCGCTCGTCAGCAGGGCGTCGCAGCGCGCCAGCCCGCCCTCGACGAACCCCAACAGATGATCGTAGGTATCGGGCGCGATGCCCAGGTCCAGTGCCTCCGCGCCCGCCTCGCGCAGCGCCGCCATGAGCGAGAAGCGGTTGGAGTCGCGAATCTGCCCCGCGCCGGGCGTCTGCTCGGGCTCGACCAACTCGTCGCCGGTGCTCATCACCCCGACGAGCGGCCGCTTGTGAACGCGAACCGTCGCCGCGCCGACCGTCGCCAGCAGCCCAATCTCCGCCGCGCCGACCAGCGTGCCCGCCCTTAAAATCGTCTGCCCCTGCGCGATGTCGCTGCCCACCGCGCGTACAAAATCCCCCGCCCCGACCGTCCGGGTGAAGGCGACGCGCCCCGCGTGCTCCTCGCTCCACTCGACCATCATCACCGCGTCGGCCCCCTCGGGCACCGGCGCGCCGGTGGTGATGCGCGCGGCCTGGCCGGGTTGCAGGCGCAGCCCCGCGTCGTAGCCCGCGAACTGCTCCCCGACCAGCTCGCGCGCCGCCGCGCCCTCCGCCGCGATGACCGCAAAGCCATCCACCGTCGAGGCGGGGAAGGGGGGGAGCGGGTCGCTGGCCCGAACATCCTCGGCCAGCACCCAGCCCTGCGCCTGGTCAAAGCGGCGCTCGACGACGGGCAGCGGGGCAACGTTCGCGAGGACGCGGGCCAGCGCCTCCTCGACGGAAATCATGGGGTAGGGTGATTCGCGCATGGTGAACTCGTGGGTGAATGGTGAACGGTGAATGGGCAGAGCCGCAGAAGCGCTTCTTGCGCCACGAGTGTACCCCGCCCCCGCCACAACCCCAACTTGTTTGCTACCTGTCCTCGGTCCTCGCTCGTCACCCATTTTCGACAAACCCGTATTGCTATATACTTCACCCTTGATTCAGGAACACGACAGGCGGAGGCGAGCGGTGGAGAGCGGGCGATGGGTGCTTTTGGGGCTGGCCGCTGCGCTGGCGTGGCTCGGGGCGGGCTGGACGCGTGGGCTGCCCCACTACGAGGCGCAGCGGCGCTCGATTCCGGCTCGGAGCTGGGTGACGGTCGGGCTGGCGACGCTCGCGTCGGGTATCGCGCTCTGGCAGAGTGCGACCTTTGTGAGCCAATTGTTCCTCATGCTGTGGAGCGTGGTGTTCGCGCTGATCACGGTGGTGGATTACGAGACCCACTTTATCCCCGACCGGATCGTGTTGCCCGCGACCCTCGCGGCCCTGCTGGCCAGCGTGGTGGACCCGCGCCTGAACTGGCGCTCGGCGCTGCTGGGGGCGCTGCTGGGCTTTGTATTTTTTTACATCGTGGTTCGCCTCGCGCGCGGCGGCTTCGGCATGGGCGACGCGAAGCTGAGCGCTTTTATCGGCGCGGTGACGGGGCTCGCACCGCTCGCCTACGCCCTGCTCCTCGGCATCTTCGCGGGCGGCATCGGCGCGCTGCTCCTGCTGCTGACCCGCCGCGCCAGCCGTCGCACCTACATCCCCTACGGCCCCTTCCTCTGCCTCGGCGGCTGGGCGGGCATGCTGCCGAGCGTGGTGCGCTTCTGGGGTATGGGGTGAGGAGATATTGGAGATTAGATATTGGATATTGGGTATTGATTTGTCGATGTTGCTCCCTTGTTCGTGGTCCGTTGTCGGTCGTCGGTCGTCCGTTGTCGGTCGTCCCTGACCCCTGATCCCTAACCCCTGATCCCCAAAAGAGCTGCCATGAGCCGCAAAAAGACAACCATTCTCGATCTGCAAGCGATGCGCGAGGCGGGGACGCCGATCGCGATGATCACCGCCTACGACTACCCGTCCGCCATCTTGGCGGAAAAGGTGGGGGTGGATGTGCTGCTGGTCGGTGACTCGCTCGGCATGGTGGTGCACGGCTTCGAGAGCACCGTGCCGGTGACGATGGAGATGATGCTGATGCACTGCGCGGCGGTGGCGCGCGCCAAGGGCAACTTCTTCCTGATCGGCGACATGCCCTTTGGCAGCTACGAAATCTCGCCGCAGGAGGCGACGCGCAACGCGGTGCGCTTCCTGCGCGAGGGCGGGGTGGATGCGGTCAAGCTGGAGGGGGGCGCGGAGATGGCCGCGACGGTGCGCGCCATCGTCGCGGCGGGGATTCCGGTGCAGGGGCACATCGGCCTGACCCCGCAGAGCGCGTCGAAGCTCGGTGGCTTCCGCGTGCAGGGCAAAAATGCAGCGAGCGCCCGCCGCCTGCTCGACGACGCCCTGGCCCTGGAAGACGCGGGCTGCTCCACCCTCGTGCTGGAAGCGGTGCCCGACCGCGTCGCCGCCATGATCACCGAGCGGCTCACCATCCCGACCCTGGGCATCGGTGCGGGGCCTGGCTGCTCGGGGCAGGTGCTCGTCTGGCACGACATGCTTGGCCTCTTCGACCGCTTTTTGCCCAAGTTTGCCAAGCGCTTCGAGGATGTGAGCGAGGCGATCCAGCAGGGGCTATCCAGCTATGTCGAGGAGGTGCGCAGCCGCACCTTCCCCACCGCCGCTCACTCGTTTACCATCAAGGATGAGGAGTGGGACGCGCTCCAGCACGGTCTGGAGGGGGGCAGCGACGCGGGCGAAGAGACACCGCTCTACGGCGGCTAAGGTATCGGGGTGGGTTGCTGCCCCCACGGACCGCTGTGCGAGTCCGTGCTGATGGGCCTCCGCGCCCATAGGGCACCCTCGTCCGCCTTCGGGTTGCTGCCCACGGACTGAAGTCCGTGCTGATGGGCCTTCGGCCAATCGTCCGCCTTCGCGGACGACCTGAGCTATCCTGTTCTCTACTCAGCCCTAACCCCTTCCACACTTCAACCAGTTCCCACGAACAATCTCGAATCTCCAATGCCCAAAGGGCACGGTGCAATCTCCAATCTCCAATCTCCAATCTCCCATGAGCCCGCCTACCCCCTGGAACAAAGCATTATACGCGCTATTACCCCACCCCCACGAGCCGCGCCTCTGGCTGCTGCCGAGCGAGCAGGGGTGGGCGCTCCCCTATGCCGCCCCCGTCGAGCCCTTCTGGCTGGCGCAGGTGGCTCCGGTCAACCGCGCCTTTCGCGAGGCGCACGGGCTGGATGTCCACACGCTACGTTACCTGACCCTCGCCACCGACGAGGCGGCGCGACACGTTGAGTTGGGCTACGTGCTCGACGGCGCGGGCGACCCCCCGCTGCCCGAGGGGCGCTGGGTGGCGCTCGCTGATCTGGACCGGTTGACGCTGGCCGATCCGCACCACCGCCCCTTTATCCGTCAATGGTTGGAGGAGCAGGCCAGCGGCGACGAGCCGCCCCTGCGCTCGCCCTGGGCGCGGCGCGGCTGGTTCGCGCGGGCGAGCGCGTGGATGGTAGCGACACTCGTCCAGCGCGGCTATGCGCTGGTCGGCCCGGTCGAGCAGTTCCGATCATGGGGCATCTCCTGCGTGCTCAGGGTGCCCACCGACCGGGGCGATGTCTACTTCAAGGTGGCGACCAAAAATGCGCTGTTCGGCGACGAGCCCGCGCTGACCCAGGCGCTCGCCGCCCGCTTCCCCGAGCATGTGCCGCTGCCGCTCGCCACCGAGCCAGAGGAGCGGTGGATGCTGCTGGCCGATTTTGGCAAGGAACTGCGCGGCAACGGCGAGCCCGCGCAGTGGGCCGAGATGCTCTCCCTCTATGGCAGGCTCCAGCGTGCCACCGTGACCGAGGTGGAGGCGCTGCGCGCGGCGGGCTGCCTGGATCGGCGGCTGCCGCAGCTTGCCGCGCAGATCGAGTCGCTGCTGGCGGCCCCCGATTTTCTGGCCCATTTCGAGCCGGACGAGCGCGAGCGCCTCGCCGCGCTCGCCCCGCGCCTCCTCGCGATGGTCGAGCGGCTGGAGCGCTACGGGGTGCCGCCCGCACTGGTGCACGGCGATTTTCACCCGGGCAACATCGCGGCGCAGCCGGGTCGCTACCTCTTCTTCGATTGGACCGATGCCTGCATCGCCCACCCCTTCTTCGACCTGATCACCCTCCAGGACGAGGCGCGGGCGCTGCCCGACGGTGAGGCGCTGTGGGCCCGCCTGCTCGACGATTACCTCGCGCTCTGGAGCGACTACGAGCCGGTCGAGCGGCTACGCGAGGCGTGGACGCTGGCGCGCCCGCTGAGCATCCTCCACCAGATCGTTAGCTACCAGGAGATCGTGCGGGGCCAGGAAGCCAGCGCCCAAAACGAGTACATCGGTGGTGTGGTCGGCTGGACGCGCGAGCTGTTATCATCCTTGGAGGACGCCTAGCCATGCCCGAGTACACACTTAGCGTCGAGAGCCTGCCCACCGAGGAGGAGATGCTCTCCGTGCGGCGCGGCCTGATCGAGTACAACCTGTCGCGCGCCCCGATTGACGGGAGCGAGAAGGTGGCTGTCCTGGTGCGCGACGAGCGCGGCGAGATCGTCGGGGGCGCGGTGGGTCAGAGTTGGGGCGAGGTGCTGGAGATTCGCTATCTCTGGATGGGCGAGGCCGTGCGCGGGCAGGGCTTCGGTCGCCGCGCCCTGGCGGAGATCGAAGCCGTCGGGCGCGAGCGCGGCTGCCAGGTCGCGACGCTTGACACCTTCAGCTTCCAGGCACCCGACTTCTACCGAAAGCATGGCTACGAGCTGTTTGGCATGGTCGAGGGCTATCCCGAGGGGCACAAAAAATTCTTCTTCCGAAAGAGCCTGGCGTGACCCTCCCATGCGCATTTTGATCTGCGGCGCGGGCGCGATGGGCTGCCTCTTTGGGGGCTACCTCGCGCTGGCGGGCGCGGAGGTGTGGCTGCTGAGCCACTGGGCCGAGCACATCGCGCGCATCCGCCGCGAGGGGCTGCGCTTGCACGCGCTGGATGGCAGCGTGCTTCAGCTTCCCCTGCCCATCCTTTCCTACGATGACCCGCTGCCCACTGGGATCGACGTGGCCTTTATCTCCGTCAAAAGTGCGGACACCCCCGAGGCGGCGGCGCAGGCGGCGCAGGCGCTCGCCCCGCCGGGGGTTGCCATCACGATGCAGAATGGGCTGGGCAACCGCGAGAAGCTGGCGGAAGCGGTAGGCCCCGCGCGGGCGCTGCTCGGCGTCACCGCGCACGGCGCGACGCTGCTCGGCGCGGGTGAGGTGCGCCACGCGGGGGTCGGCCCGACCGCCATCGCCGCGCAGCCCGACCCCCAGGCGGCGGCGCGCATCGCCGACCTGCTGTCGCGCGCGGGCTTTGCCAGCCAGGTGGAGGCGGAGATCGAGTCGGTGGTGTGGAACAAACTGCTGGTCAACGTCGGCATCAACGCGCTGACCGCGATCCTCGGCGTGCGCAACGGGGTTTTGGCCGAGCACGAGCCGAGCCGTGCCCTGCTGCGCGCGGCGGTCGAGGAGGCGGCGGCGGTGGCGCGTGCCAAAAACATCCCCATCCACCCCGATCCGGTCGAGCGGGCGCTCGCGGTGGCGCGTGCCACCGCCGCCAACCGCTCCTCCATGCTGGCCGATGTGCAGCGCGGCGTGGCGACGGAAATCGGGGTCATCAACGATGCAATCGTGCGCGAGGGGGCGGCGTTGGGCATCCCGACCCCCGTGAACGAGACACTGGCACGTCTGGTGGCGTCGAAAGAGTCCATCTATTTGAACAGGGAAGCGACAACCCCATCATGAACACGACCGAGCTGTTGTTGATTGCCCTGGCGGCGCTGGCGGGCGGCGCGGTGAACGCATTGGCAGGCGGCGGCACGCTGATTACCTTTCCCATGCTCACGGCAGTGGGCATCCCGGCGGTGTCGGCCAACGTCACCAACACCGTGGCGCTCTTGCCGGGCTACCTCGGCGCGACATATGGGCAGGCGGGCGACCTGCGCGGGCAGATGCATCGGCTGCGCTGGCTCGCGCCCGCCAGCGTGGTGGGTGGGCTGATCGGCGGCGTGCTGCTGCTCAACACGGGCGACAAGCTGTTTCGCGCGTTGGTGCCCTTCCTGATCCTGCTGGCCTCAGCACTGCTCGCCTTTCAGGGGCCGCTGCGGCAGTGGGTGCTGCGCCGCACCGGGGCCGTGACCCCCGAGAAGCCGTCCAGCGAGCAGTGGGCCACCCTGCCCGTGCTGATAGCTGCCATCTACGGGGGCTACTTCGGCGCGGGGCTGAGTGTGATCGTCCTGGCGGTGCTCGGCCTCGTGCTGGAAGAGACGCTGACCCGCCTCAACGCCCTGAAGCAGATAGTTTCCTTTTCCGTCAACCTGTCGGCGGCGATCTTCTTCCTCTTTTCGGGGCAGGTCGTCTGGCAGGCCGCCATCGTGATGGCGGTGGGCTCGCTGGTGGGCGGGGTGCTGGGGGCAAGCTTGCGGGGCGCGTGCAGCCGCAGATGCTGCGTCGCATCGTGGTGACGATAGGCGTGGTGGTCTCGATCATCTACTTTGTTCGCTGAGCCGCCAGCCGCCGTTTCTGGGTTTCGCTTGGCTAGGCGAGCGAAGGGGCCGCTCAGCGAACGATTTTAACCAAGGAGCGTCGCGCGAATGAACTCCATGAAGTCGCGAAACCCAGGTAGAAGGTCTGTAGCAAAAGGAGACGCTTCAACTGTATTCTGGGAGCCGTTGTGGAAGTGGTGGAGACGGTACTCCAGGCAGGATCAGGGAAGTTGTCGTAGCGATACAAGGTGCCATCTAGATGCTGTCGCTCCCAGTGGAAGCCGAAGCGTTCTATCAGCTTTCGGGAAAGCCAAAGATCGAGGTAGCTTCCATCCACGATGAACAGCCGAAGCTTTGGACCAAGTGGAAGACTATCGGTTACCAATTCGCTGTATTCCACCTCAGCGATGCGTCGCAGGTCGTCGAGCGACGGGGTCATAGCTGCGCTAACAACTCCTGGAGCGTGTCACGCTCACTTTCCAGATGATCGAAGCGGAAGTAATCCTCGAACGTTTCAGCCTCGCTGAAACGCCCTTCCTGCACTGCCTGATCCAACTCCAACACACTCTCAACCCCATATCGGTGGGTGAGCATAAAGAGATCACTTTCTACGAAGCGTAGCCGCCGCTCCAAATAGGCATGCAAACTCTCGCGCTCCAACTGAGCGGGCGGGGTGTTCAGGCGAGCAGCAACTTGTTCCAGTAACATGGAAGCCTCCTTGAAGGTGATTGCCCCATTATAGCCGCGCCCACCACAGGATTCGAATCGGCTTCTCAGACCGTCAACTCGGATGCGGAACGACAGGTTCAGACAGAGGCGGCTCCCTCATTTCCCGTCTTCGCTGAGCCGCCAGCCCTGCGGCCCCTCCGCCGCGCGCCCCTCGCGTTGCAGCTTGAGCAGGTGAGCGAGCAGCGAGCGCTCGGCGAGCCCGTAGAGCGCGGGCGGGGTGTCCGCGTAGGCGCGTGGCACAAGATCAGCGAGGGTCTGCGGGGCATCACTCAGTGCCGCCACCACCTGCCGCTCGCGCTGCAACCGATGCTCGATAAAAAAGCTGAGCAGCGTCTGCGGGTCGTCGATCAGCGGCCCGTGCCCTGGCGCGAGCAGCGCAGGGCGAACCTCGTCGCGCAGGCGGCGCAGCGAGGCGAGGTATTCCAGCAAATCCCCTTCCGGCGGGTTGATGACGACCGTGCCGCTCCCCGCCACCACATCGCCCACGAGGGCGACCCCCTCCGGCCCCAGGAAGCTGATGCTGTCGGGGCGGTGGCCCGGCGTGTGGAGCACGCGCCAGCCCGCCACCTCGTCCCCCTCCGTCACCGCCCGCTGCTCGATCCCAGATGGCAGATGCGCCCGCGCGGCGGGATGCGCGTAGACCGCCGCGCCAGTCCGCGCCACCAGCGCCGCCACCCCGCCGATATGGTCCGGGTGCGTGTGCGTCACCAGGATGCCCGTTATCGGTCCGCCCGCCGCCTTCACAATCGCCTCCACTGCCTCTGCCCGCTCTGAGGGCGGGTCCACCACGAGCGCGCCCCGCCCCGCCTGAATCACAAAGCAATTCGTCGCCATGCCCGGCAGCAGCGGCGCATCCGCCACAATGGGAAGCACGCGCAGCCATGGCGGCAGCGGCGCGTTGGGGGTGGCACCGGGGTTGGGTGGGGGCATGGTGGGTCTGGGGCTCCTTGGCGGGTCAGGTTGGGGGAGGGTACAATCCCTTCATCAGTGCTTGAGAATTACGGAGAACGTGGCACGATGCAAACTATTCTTGTCAAAGAGAAGTACCTGGAAACACTTAGCGCGCTCGGCAACGTCGAGACGGAGGTGGAGCATGCGCTTCAGCGCTACACGGTCGAACAGGTAGCCGCCAAGATCACGCAACTCCGGCAGCGCGCCCAAGGCTACGAGGAGAGGTATAGGTTGAGCTATGCGGCGTTTGTCGAGCAGACATCCCAAGACGAGGCGTTCGTCCAAGCGCTGGAAGCCACAGGCCACACCATGTGGGAGATCGACTTAGCGGAGTGGGAGTTTTGCCAAAAAGGAGTTGAAGATTGGACTCGCCAGCTTCACGCTATTTTGCAGGTGTAATTGCCCAGTGTGAGGCACATTTTGAAAGGGTCACGTTCAGTATTGATATGACACCTGAACGGGCCATCTTGCGTTTGGAGGCTCCCTATGACGTGTACCGGATCCTTGTAACCGAGTTGTTCAGCGGTGATGCGCGGAAATATCGCTATTATTTGCTGCACAACGAGTGGGTCGAAGCTGGCTTCGACAATAGCCCGGACCCGCGTGCTATTCGACTCAAATACGGCCAAATCGGGGTGGAGCATGTGGGTGAATTGGTTCCACACCTTCATCTACAAAATAAGAGCCAACTTCTTCTGACCGATGAGATGACTTGTGAGAAGTTTGTCTCTTGGGTAATGTTAACGATTGAGGTATAGCACTCACAGCTCGCCCATCCCCGGCACCCCGTGCAGCGTGGTCGCCGCGCACTGCGTGCATGCTCTGCCTCGCTGAGCACCTCGGCGAATAAAGGGGCTACGCCGCAACCAGTTGAGCGGAGTGGCGTTACGTCAGGCGCAAAGGTTAGCTCGGCGGTTAACAAATCGCTGAGCGGCGGGGAGGCAAGGAGTTCAAGAACGGTTGATTGAAGGTCGGAGGGCAGGCGATACAGGCGGCCTAGGTCGAGTTGCATCGGTCGATGGCCGAGGGCAAGGAGTTGTGAGGGGAAAAGGACGGTGAGCCCAACCACAAAGGGCGAGGTGTCAGGAGTGGCCCCTTTGTCAAAGCGTAGGAGCAAGTACTCGCTTAACTCCACAGTTAGCACATGTTCACTTTGACCAAAGGTAAAGTAAAGCACATCTGCTTCCCGATCATAGTGATAATCTACCGTTTTCATCGTGGATACCTCTCGAATAGCTGGAAGTAAGCAGTTACGACAAAGTTGTCTTCTCCATCTGGTACGTCCACCTCCAAGCGATCCTGCTGCGTCCACAGCTTGCCTGTTGCCACGAGTTGTCCCCTTCCCCGCCATACTTCCTTTTACAACGTCCCCACCCCCGGCACCCCGTGCAGCGTGGTCGCCGCGCGGACCGCGCGCAGGATCGCCTCGCTGAGCAGCTCGGCGGCGGCGCTGGCGATGGCGACGAGGTTGCCCCCGCCCTGGGTGCCGGTCGAGAGGGCATAGACGGTGTCACCGTCCAGCATGGTGCTGACCGGGTTGATGGCGCGGGCCATCCCCGCGTGCGCGGAACTCGCCAGCATGTGCAGTTGCGCGCGGTCGAGCGGCGCGTCGGTGGCGACGATGGCGAGCGTGGTATTGGTGAAGGGGGCGAGCGCCGTCTGGTCGAGGTTGTAGCGCATGGCGCGCGCGGTGTGGATGAAGCCGCCCAGCGTAGGGCGGCGCGTGCCCGCGACGATCTCGCCGCTGGACGGATCGATGATGTCGCCGAAGGCGTTCACCACGGCGAGCGCGCCCACCGTCACGTTCCCCCCGATGCGCACCGACGCCGAGCCGACCCCGCCCTTGACCATGTGCTCCGGCCCGAACAGCTTGCCGACCGTCGCGCCCGTGCCCGCACCCACGTTCCCCTCCGCCACCGCCTCCCGCGACGCGGCCTCGCAGGCGGCGTAGCCCTCGGCGGGGCCGGGGCGCACGTTTTGGGCAAAGGCCAGGTCGAAGATGACCGAGGCGGGCACGATGGGCACTACGCCGACCCCCACCGGCACCCCGCGCCCCCGCTCCTCCAGCCAGCGCATCACCCCATCCGCCGCCGCCAACCCAAAGGCAGAGCCGCCCGTTAGGAGCACCCCCTGCACCCGCTCCACCAGCCGCCCCGGTGCCAGCAGCGCATGCTCGCGCGAGCCGGGGGCCTGGCCGCGCACATCCACCGCGCAGCCCATCCCCGCCTCGCCCTCCGCCAGGACGACGGTGCAGCCGGTCCCCGCCTCCATATTCGTCTGGTGCCCAACCAGCAGCCCCGGCACCAGCGTGTGTGAGGGTGTCGTTCATGGGAACTCCTTATGGGTTGCAGGTTACAGGTTACAGGTTACAGGTTGCAGAGCTTCGCCGTGTCCTCCGTGCCTCCGTGGTTAAAATTGCATCGCCTGAGCGGCACGTCGTTCTGCGCTCCATCATTCATCACTCATCATTTATATCAACACCACATTGTCGATTAGCCGCACGCCACCCACCCAGGCGGCGGTGCTCATCAAACCGCGCTCGATGGGGCCGCTCAGCTCGACGAGGTGGTCGGGGTCGGCCAGGGAGAGGTATTCCAGGCGCACCTCGGGGGTCGCCTCGAAGCGGGCAAGGGCCTGGGCGCGCAGCGCGTCCGCGTCGCGCTCGCCCTCGTGCCACGCCAGCCACGCCGCGTGGAGCGCCTGCGCCAGCACGAGCGCCTGCTGGCGTGCCTCTCCCTCCAAAAAGACGTTGCGGCTGGACAGCGCCAGCCCGTCCGCCTCGCGCACCGTGGGCACCGCGACGATCTCGACGGGAAAGTTCAGGTCGGCCACCATGCGCCGCACCGTGACCAACTGCTGCGCGTCCTTTTGCCCAAAGTAGGCTCGCTGCGGCTGAACGATGTTGAAGAGCTTGGCTACCACCGTGGCGACCCCCTCGAAATGCCCCTTGCGGTGCGCCCCCTCCAGCCGCTCCGTCACCTTTCCCACCTGCACCGTCGTCGAATGGTGCGGGCCGTAAATCTCGCTCGCGTCGGGCGCGAAGACGAGGTCCACCCCCTCGTCGCGCAGCAGGGCAAGGTCGCGCTCCAGGTCGCGCGGGTAGCGCGCTAGGTCGTCCGCGCGGTCGAACTGCGTGGGGTTGACGAAGATGGACACCGCCACCGCCTCGTTCTCGGCGCGGGCGCGGCGCACAAGCGCGCGGTGCCCCTCGTGCAGGAAGCCCATTGTCGGCACAAGGCCCAGCGGCGCGGGCAGCGCGGCGCGCGCGGCGCGAAACTCATAGATACTCTCGCTGACGTTCATTGTCTCTCCTCTCCCGAATCGCTCTGGCGGCGATTGTAGGACAGCGCCCCCGAAGCGTCAACGGTGCCCAGCGGCACGCCGTAGGGAACCGAACTTGCTCTCCCCCTCTCTTTGCTATACTCTCCCTAGTCGCTGCCCGACTCGCGCGGGTCGTAGCCCACAAAAAGCAAAACCAACAAGCAGAGCCGCCCATCCTTGATTCCTGTAAATCCTTGTTCTACCCCCGCACCACCCCAGGAGACCCCATGATCGACCCCGACCATTTCGATGAATACCAGCGGACCCGCTACGAGAAGCTGCTCGCCCTGCGCGCGGCGGGGATCGAGCCCTACCCGCTGCGTAGCGAGCGCAGCCACACGAGCCGCGAGGCGGTCGAGGCGCTGGAAGCGGCGGGGGAGCGCGGAGAGCGGCCCGCGCCGTAAGCGTCGCGGGGCGCGTCGTGGCGATCCGCATCATGGGCAAGGCCGCGTTCCTCCACCTGGAGGATCGCGTGGGGCGCATCCAGCTCTACCTGCGCCGCGACACCGTCGGGCGAGGAGGCGTACAACCGTTTCAAGAAGCTGGTGGACTTTGGCGACATCCTCCAGGCCAGCGGCCCCATGTTCCGCACGCGCACCCAGGAAGCTACCGTCGAGGTGCAGGAGTGGACGATGCTGGCGAAGGCGCTCAACCAGCCGCCCGAAAAGTGGCACGGGCTGAGCGACGTCGAGCAGCGCTACCGCGAGCGCTACGTGGACCTGATGTCGAACGCGGAGGTGCGCGACATCTTCATCACGCGCTCGCGCCTCACCAGTCTCGTGCGCCGCTACTTGGAAGCGCAGGGTTTCATCGAGGTGGAGACCCCGATCCTCCAGCCGCTTTACGGCGGCGCGGCGGCGCGCCCCTTTGTCACCCATCACAACTGGGCCAAGCGCGACCTGTACCTCCGCATCGCCGACGAGCTTTACCTGAAGCGGCTCATCGTCGGCGGGCTGGAGCGCGTCTTCGAGATCGGCAAGGATTTCCGCAACGAGGGGCTTTCCTGGAAGCACAACCCCGAATTCACGATGCTGGAAGCGTATCAAGCCTTCGCTGACTACCGCGACATGATGGAACTGGTCGAGGGCTGCTGGCGCTACGTCGCGGAGCAGCTAAATGGCTCTCTCCTTCTGACCTTTCAGGAGCACGAGATCGATCTTGGTTCCCCGTGGCGTCGCGTGACGATGCGCGACGCGATTCACGAGCGAACCGCCATCGACATCTACGAGGCGGACACGCTGCCCGCGCTGCAAAGCGCCATTCGCGGCGCAGGCGCTCCGTGTCGAGCGCAAGCCGACGTGGGGCCTGCAGATCGACGAGTTGTTCAGCGAGATGGTCGAGCCGCACCTGATCCAGCCTACCTTCATCATGGATTACCCCTACGAGCTGTCGCCCTTCGCCAAGCAGCTGCCAGACAACCCCAAGATCGTCGAGCGCTTCGAGCTGTTCATGGGCGGGATGGAGTGCGCCAACGCCTTCACCGAGCTGAACGACCCGCTGGAGCAGCTGGAACGCTTCAAGGATCAGCAGCGGCAGGCGGAGGCGGGCGACGAGGAGGCGCAGCCCATCGACGACGATTTTATCAACGCCCTGATGTACGGGATGCCCCCGACCGGCGGGATCGGCTGGGGCATCGACCGCATGGCGATGGTCTTCACCAACAACCGCTCCATCCGCGAGGTCATCCTTTTCCCGCAGCTGCGCGGCGACGAAACGTAGAGTGCGGAATGCGGAATGCGGAATGCGGAATGCGGAAGAACGAACGGCGGAACGCGACGTTTGCGGCGTGGAACCCTCGGTGGGCCGCCCGATTTTACCACGGAGACACGGAGGGCACGGAGAATCTCCAACTCTCCAATCTCTAATCTCCAATCTCCAATCTCCAATCTCCAATCTCCAAATGGTTGTTGAATCGCTGCCCGTGTGTTACCATACTTGCCCCTTGAAAACCGCAACGTTTCCACTTAGAAGGAGTCTCCAATGCCTCGAAAACTTTTTGTGCTTGTCGCCGGGGCGCTGACCGCCCTGCTGGCGATGGCGCTGCTGCTGGCGGTTCGCCCCGCCCTGGCGGACGCCAACACCGCTACCTCCAAGATTGACCGCCGCGTGGTGGAAGACACCGCCAATGGCGAGGTTGCCCACTTTGTGCTGATGCTCGCGGAGCAGGCCGACCTGAGCGCGGCCAAGTCGCTCGGCAGCAAAGAAGAAAAGGGTGCCTACGTGGTCGCGCAGCTGCGCGCCGTGGCCGACCGCACGCAGCCTGCGGTGATCGCCCAGCTTGAGCAGCTAGGGGTGTCGTACCGACCCTACTGGGTGGCGAACATGATAGCCGTCACGGGCGACCGCAGCGTGGTCGAGGCGCTGGCGCAGAACCCTGCGGTTCGCGTTATCGAGCCAAACCGCGTGGTGCATCTCGATGAGCCGGTTGACAGCGCGCCCGCGGGCGCGCCCGAGGCCGTCGAGTGGGGGGTCATGAAGATCAATGCGGACGACGTGTGGGCGATGGGCTTCCGGGGCGAGGGCATGGTTGTCGCGGACCAGGACACCGGTATGGACTGGGATCACCCCGCGCTGATCAACCAGTATCGCGGCTGGGACGGTTCCGCGGCGGACCACAACTACAGCTGGTGGGATGCCATCCATCAGGACATCGACGGCGACGGCACCAATCCCTGTGGCTTCAACCTCCAGGCCCCCTGTGACGACAACGGCCACGGTACGCACACCGCCGGCACCACCGTCGGTGACGATGGCGGCGCGAACCAGATCGGTGTTGCGCCCGGTGCGGAGTGGATCGGCTGCCGCAACATGGAAGAGGGCAACGGTCGCCCCACCACCTACAGCGAGTGCTTCCAGTTCTTCCTTGCCCCCACCGACCTCGCCGGGAACAACCCTGATCCGTCGCTCGCGCCGGACGTGGTCTCCAATTCCTGGAGTTGCCCGATTGGCCCCCCGCCCGGTGGTGAGGATTGCCAGGTCGGTAGCATCCAGTCCGCGGTCGAGGCGGTGCGTGCAGCGGGCATCCTGGTAGCGGAGTCGGCGGGCAACAGTGGCCCGGGGTGCAGCACCGTGAACACCCCCATCGCCATCTACGACGCCTCCACCTCGGTCGGCGCAACGGATATCAATGACAACATCGCGGGCTTCAGCAGCCGTGGCCCCGTCACGGTGGATGGCAGCAACCGCCTGAAGCCGGACATCTCCGCGCCGGGGGTCAACGTGCGCTCCTCCATCCCTGGCGGCGGCTACACCAACTTTAGCGGCACCTCGATGGCCGCCCCGCACCTCGCGGGCGCGGTGGCGCTGCTCCAGCAGGCGCGCCCGGAACTGCGCGGCAACGTGGATGCCACCGAGGCGGCGCTCTTCTTCAGCGCCATCCCGCGCACTACCACGCAGGATTGTGGCAGCGTGGACGGCGACTCGATCCCCAACAACACCTACGGGTGGGGCCGCCTGGACGTGCTGGCCTCCGTCGAGTCTGGCGCGTTCATCGAGCTGTCCAAGACGGTCAGCGCCGATCTGGGCACCTGTGGCGACTCGGACACCATCACGGTGCCCGCTGGGACGGAAGTGACCTACTGCTACACCGTTCACAACGCCAGCAGCAACGCCATCTTCACCCTGCACACCCTTGAGGATTCCCACCTGGGTAGCCTGCTGGTGGACGAGCCGGTCAGCCTGGAGCCCGATCAGACGTATGTCTTCTTCTCCGACTCCACCAACGCGGTGATCAACGAGACGACCACCAACACCGCCTCGTGGACCGCTGAGGTGGCTACCGGCGAGCGGGCGGTCGCGTCGGACAGCGCCACCGTCATCGTGGAGCCGGTCACAGCGGTAAGCCTGAGCGGGTTGGAGAGCGGCAACATTGCGCGTGCGCCCTGGCTGGCCGCGCTGCCGCTCGGCCTCGCGCTGGCGGCGGGGCTGCTCTGGCGGCGACGGCGACAGCGGTAATCAACGAGGCTAGCGCCTCAAACGGTTAAAAAGGGGCGGCCCGTGCATCCACGGGCCGCCCCTTTTTGGTAAACAGCCAATCAACATCGGGTTGACAAGGCGGCGGGCGCTCGGTATACTCGGTGGCAACACTATACAAACCTTGACGGAGCCAAGTACGCGCGTCGTCTCGCCTTGCAGAGAGTTGTCGGCTGGTGCGAGACAACAGCGGCCCGCGCCGAATCCCCTCCCGAGTTGCCCGCCGAAGCGTTGGAACGTTGGAACGTTGAAACGTTGAAACGTTGAAACGATAAGGCGGGTCGGTCGCGCCCGATACCGCGCCCCAGAGACGGCGCGCACAGCGCCGTGAAGCCAGGTGGTACCGCGAGACAAGCTCGCCCTGCAAGGGGGAGCTTTTTTTATTTTCGATTTTGGACACCGTGCCCTTTGGGTATTTGCGATTTCGGATTTAGCCGACACAAGGGGCGAAGGTTGTAGGGCAAACTCCCTGGTGTGGTCGCCACCGGCAACCCGAAATACCCAAAACGCACGTTCCGAAATCGAAAATCGAAAACCCCAAAACGAAAATCCCAAAGGAGGAAAGCATGTTAGACCTGAGGCAGATACGAGAGCAGCCGGACACGATTCGGGAGGGGCTGCGGCGGCTCTTCGAGCCGACCGAGGTGGTGGACGAGTTGCTTGGGTTGGACGAGCGCCGCCGCGCCCTGCTCACCGAGGTGGAGGAGCTGCGCGCCGAGCGAAACCGTGGCTCGAAGGAGATCGGGCGCACCAAGGACGCCGCCGAGCGGCAGGCGAAGATCGAGGCGATGCGCGCGGTCAACGAGCACATCCCCGCGCTGGAAACCGAGCTTGGCACCGTCGAGGCGCGGCTGGAAGCGCTGCGGCTCGCCATGCCTAACATGCCACACCCCAGCGTGCCGGTGGGGGAGAGCGAGGCGGAGAACCCCGTAGTCAAGGAGTGGGGCGACAAGCGCGAGTTCGACTTTGAGCCGAAGCCGCACTGGGAGCTGGCCGAAGCGCTGGGCATCATCGACTTTGAGCGCGGGGTGAAGGTGTCGGGCTCGCGCTTCTACATGCTGCGCGGGCTGGGGGCGCGGCTCCAGCGGGCGCTCATCCAATGGATGCTCGACTTCCACCTGGATCATCACGGCTTCAGCGAGGTCTACCCGCCCTTCATGGTCAAGGGGCACTGCCTGGTAGGGACGGGGCAACTCCCCAAGTTCGGCGACACGGTTTATCGGGACGCGGAGGAGGATTTCTACTGGGTCCCCACCGCCGAGGTGCCGGTCACGAACATGTACGCCGACGAGATTCTGGATGGCGACCTGCTGCCGATCAAGCATGTGGCCTACACCCCCTGCTTCCGCCGCGAAAAGATGAGCGCGGGGCGCGACGTGCGCGGGATCAAGCGCGGCCACCAGTTCGACAAGGTGGAGATGGTGACTCTTCGTCCGACCCGAGGAGAGCATGGACGTGGCTCGACAAGCTGATCGGCTACGCCGAGGCGATCCCCGAGGCGCTCGGCATTCCCTACCATCGCGTGCAGATGGTCACGGGCGACCTGAGCTTCACCGCGATGGCGAAGCAGGACCTCGAGGTGTGGGCACCGGGCAGCGGCGAGTGTCTGGAGGTTAGCTCGTGCTCGAACTTTGGTGACGTTCCAGGCGCGGCGCGCCAACATCCGCTTTCGACCGGAGGCAGGCGCGAAGCCGGAGTTTTTGCACACGCTGAACGGCTCGGGGCTGGCGCTGCCGCGCACGATGATCGCGATCATGGAAAATTACCAGCAGGCGGACGGCTCGATCCGCATCCCCGACGCGCTCGTGCCCCTACATGCGCGGCCTGGAGCGGATCACGTCGGAGAACGCGCTCGGCAGCGGCGCGCCGCCCCGCTGAGCACGCGCGGGGAACGGGAGCGCGTCGCCCCGTTTCCCGCGCGCCACTTTGACAAAAACCCGCCTCTTGTCTATACTACATCAACGTTGAGGCGGAGCACTCCGCCGCTGAGGAGGAGTGCCGGAGTGGACAAACGGCACCGACTTGAAATCGGATGGCTCGCAAGGGCACGGGGGTTCGAATCCCTCCTCCTCCGCTGACAACTTTATATTTTGGGGAGATGCCAGAGTGGTCGATCGGGCTCGCCTGCTAAGCGAGTGTACCCAGCAATGGGTACCGAGGGTTCGAATCCCTCTCTCCCCGCTCCTAGAACCGGAGGCGATACAATCGCCTCCGGTTTTTTGTTGTGCCACGGCGGTGGGGGTGTGACGATGTTGAAGAGGCGGGGCAATCGGGGGAAGGCGGGGCGCGGGTAGGGGGAGAACAGGATTGGCAGGATAAGCGGATAGGGCAACGCACAGGGCCACGGTTTTCGATGAGAAAGCCGTGGCCCTGTGCGTTGTGTGGCGTTGTTATCCCTGTTCAGGGATTAGAGGTGTTGGGAGTCGCAGGATCGCTTCATCTACTGGGCATCTTACTGGATCGTTTCAATCCCTGTTCAGGGATTAGAGGTGTTGGGAGTCGGCGCGCTATTCGCCGCCGCAGTGCTCGCGATCAGTTTCAATCCCTGTTCAGGGATTAGAGGTGTTGGGAGGCTGTACCGCATGGCATCCGCTTACGTACGCGCCGACGCAGCCGCGTTTCAATCCCTGTTCAGGGATTAGAGGTGTTGGGAGGTACCAAGGGGCGACGTGTCCGGTCAACGTTACGTCCAAGTTTCAATCCCTGTTCAGGGATTAGAGGTGTTGGGAGATGGATCGGTGGCACGTGGGGCTTCTGGTTGATGGTCGTTTCAATCCCTGTTCAGGAGGGATGGGCTAAACATAAAATTGGGACCAGGGGGCGGCCCGACTCACCAGATGGGGTGGGAAGCGCTGCCAAGCGGCGGTCGCTAAACATAATATTGGTGTCACTGGGCGCGGCTCGCAAAAAGTCTCCTTTCGGCGTAGGCTAACGGTTGTCTAATCCCACCAGCGCCAGAAAGGAGACTCGGTGAGATGATACTCGTTCCTGTATGGATGCGCAACTGGCAGCAGGCGCTGCGCCAGCGGCTGCATCCGACCCCCGCCCCGATCCCCGCCGCTACCCCGCTCCAACGCCCGCCGCTGGATGTCTTAGCCCAGCCCGACTACCCGTTGCCCGCCTTCGTGCAGGCCTGCCCGGTGGCCCAGAAGTATCGCGCCTTGCTGGGCGGGCTCGACTGGAGCCACTTCCCCGAGCGCGACGAGCGTGCGCGCCCCTGGCCCGGACCCACGCCGCAGCCGCGTGCGCCCTTCGCCGCGGCCTTCCTGGTGCAGATCGCCGAGCAGAAGCGCTACCACTCCGACCTGCGCACCTTCCTCGTCGAGCATCCGGCCCTCGTCTGGCTGCTGGGCTTCCCACTCGTGGCGGACCCCACGGCAGCCTGTGGCTTCGATGTTGAAGCCAGCGTGCCCGCGCGCCGCCGCTTCGGGGCGGTGCTGCGCAGCCTGCCCCAACCGGCGCTGCAATTTCTGCTCGATAGCAGCGTGAGCCTGATTCAGCAGGCGCTGCCGCCCGCCGAAGCGGCCACCTTCGGCCAGACGGTGAGCGGCGACACCAAGCACATTATTGCCTGGGTCAAAGAGAACAACCCCAAGGCCTTTGTGAAGGAGGGGCGCTACGACAAGACGCGCCAACCGCACGGGCGACCGCGACTGCAAGCTGGGGGTCAAGAAGAAGCGTAACCCCTCGCCCAGCGCCGCCGAGGACGCGCCCGCCTCCCCCGCCACGCCGACCAGCGATGGGGATGCCCGCTTCCGCCCGGCCGGTCGGCGACGAGCTGTATTGGGGCTACGCCTCGGGTGTCATCGCCACCAAAGTGGCGCAGTGGGGCGAGGTCGTCCTGGCCGAGCGCACCGATACCTTCGACAAGTCTGACATCAGCTACTTCCAGCCATTGCTGGCCGAGACGACGCGCCGCCTGGGCTTCCATCCGCCTTACGGTGCCTTCGATGCCGCCTTCGATGCCTGGTACGTCCATCAGGCCTTCCACGAGGCGGGCGGCTTCGCGGCGGTGCCCTATGTCGCCAAAGGCAAGCAGCCCTACCGCCAGTTCGACGCGGCGGGGCTGCCGCTCTGTGCGGCGGGGCTGGGCATGCCGCTGACGATGAGCTACCTCGACCGCACCAGCAGCCTGGTCGAGCAGAGCAAGGGGAAGTTCGGTTGCCCGCTGCTGTTCCCGCACGCCAGCGGGGTGAGTTGTCCGATAGACCATCCCAAGTGGCCCGACGGGGGCTGCACGACCACCATGGGCACCACGGCGGGGGCGCGCCTGCGCTACACCCTCGACCGCCAGTCGGAGGAGTATAAGGCGGTCTATCGCCAGCGCACCGCCGACGAACGGATCAACTCTCAGGCGGTCGAACTGGGCATCGAGCGCCCCAAGCTGCGTAATCGGCACTCGATCAGCAACCGTAACAGCTTGATCTATGTGCTGATCAACCTGCGCACCTTGCAGCGCATCCGTGCGCGGCGGGCACACCCGCCCGCCGCGCTACCGCGCGCTAGCTAAGCGCGTCGCTACCGATGGCACCCGCTGACCAGCCACAGGACTGGTGGGATTAGACACACGGGGGGAGCCATCGGCCCAGCCAGCACGCGCCGGCTAGCCCTAAGGTGACCTCGCGCCAAGCGCGCCCGCGCGCTCGGCTAGTTCAGCCTGTCTCGGCGTCGCAGCCCGCGCCCTGTTGGGCTACCCTTGTCGGCCACTTCCCCGCCCCGGCACCTCCCTGTGACCTCCCTTACCGCTCCGCCCACCGCGCCGCGTGGGCGGTTTGCCCACCACGCGCCTTTTTATGTTTAGTGCTACCCCGTTTGCCGATATTATGTTTAGCCCACCCCTCTGTTCAGGGATTAGAGGTGTTGGGAGTACGCCCGAGCAGCAACTGTCGGCGTACTCATGACAGCAGTTTCAATCCCTGTTCAGGGATTAGAGGTGTTGGGAGATGCCGGGTCACGTTGCAATCGTCGACTAGGTCTGACCGCTGTCAGATGCGTTTCAATCCCTGTTCAGGGATTAGAGGTGTTGGGAGGCTGCTAGCGTCGATAGCTGCGCTCCGGTGACTACTACTGTTTCAATCCCTGTTCAGGGATTAGAGGTGTTGGGAGAATCGCTGGCACTCGTGGCTGACATCAGTAGCGACTTAGTTTCAATCCCTGTTCAGGGATTAGAGGTGTTGGGAGTCGTGGCTAGCGCCGACATGGCATACGTGACGGATCCGTACGTTTCAATCCCTGTTCAGGGATTAGAGGTGTTGGGAGGCCGGCTCGAGAGACGTCGTCACAGTGGTCACGATCGTAGTTTCAATCCCTGTTCAGGGATTAGAGGTGTTGGGAGTCGCAGACCTGGCTGACGTCGACAGCCGTAGTCAGTGGGTTTCAATCCCTGTTCAGGGATTAGAGGTGTTGGGAGACGTCGGACCATCGAGACGATGCTAGCGTGACTCGCTAGTGTTTCAATCCCTGTTCAGGGATTAGAGGTGTTGGGAGCACGCGACGCTACGGTACGTAGCGCTAGACGCAGCATTCAGTTTCAATCCCTGTTCAGGGATTAGAGGTGTTGGGAGCCACGCAGCGATCCGACGGTTCGGACATTGCGAGATCGAGAGTTTCAATCCCTGTTCAGGGATTAGAGGTGTTGGGAGCAACGGCTCGGCGCGGACTGCATGTTCAGTGGATCGCCAGTTGACATCGAGGTTTCAATCCCTGTTCAGGGATTAGAGGTGTTGGGAGCGCATGATCCATGATCAACAGTATGCTGTGCATGTTTCAATCCCTGTTCAGGGATTAGAGGTGTTGGGAGAGCATTTCGTTCGCGGTGTGAAAATCGCGCTTTTTCGCGCTTTTTCGCGGCGATGCTCGCGCGTGTGTGAGGCTCGCGAGGGGGTCGGGAAAGTTGGTGAAAGTTGTACCATTTTGGCTATATTTGCACCATAATGCAAGAGTGCAAAATCCTGTCTGGCTTGCTATTTCGCTGCTTTTCTCGCTCAGGCTCGTTTTGCGGGGTCTGAACGAGGTTTTACGGTGTGCGCGGCTCTGGTTGTTATAGTACGCGCTTGTTTGTTGGCTGTCAATCCCCGCGTGGAGGGCGCGCGGCCCGCTCCAGGTTGAGCGCGAGGAGGCGCGCCAGGAGTTGCTCGTCGCTCAGCTCGTGGGGCCAGCGGTAGGCGTCGGGGACGACGCGGGCGAGGCGCTGGTGGGCGGGGGTCGGGGAGGGTAGAGCAAGGATTTCAGAAAGGAAGGATACGGCGGGGCGAGGGAGCGGGCAGGGTGCCTGCTCCCGCCTGGTTCGTGGCGCGCTCGGGGCGAGGCCGTAACCGTGATCTGCGCCGGCGTCCGCGAAGGCGGACGAGGGTGCCCGCTGGGCGCGCAGGCCCCTCAGCACGGACCGCGTTGCGAGTCCGTGGCTGTCTTGGCGCGAAGGCCCCTCAGCACGCACCGCGTTGCGAGTCCGTGGCTGCCCTCCTACGACAAAAGAGCCGCTCCCGACCGGAGCGGCTCTTTGTTAAAGTCGTGGCGATACGCGATTAGCGACGGCGGTGCCACCGCGTCAGCAGGCCCGCTGCCAGCAAGGTGAGCAGGCCCAGTGCCAGCGCAGGGGTGCGGGGGTCGGGCGCGCTCGCCGCCAGCGAGCCCAGCGTGACAGCCGTGGGCGGCATGCTGAGCGCGGCGCTGATCGGGCCGTGCAGGGTGGTCGTCCCGTTGAAATCCACATCTTCCAGCCAGTAGTAGTAGACAACATATGGCTCGACGGTGACATCCTGCCACTCGTAGAGGAAGCCCTGGCTGCTGCCCGGCCCCTGCGAGGCGATCAATTCAGGGTTCAACTGCTCGCCCGGCTCGTCGTCCCGCACGTTGCGGTACAGGTTGAAGCCCAGGTTGTTCAGCTCTGACACCGTTTCCCAGCGCAGCAGGATGTGGTCGCTTTCCGGGAACGCTTCAAAGGAGTCGAGGAGCACGCTCGTTGGAATCTCGCGATGACCATAATTGTTGTTCGCGTCGGTATTGCCGGTATCCGCAAAGCTCGCCACCTCCAGGTTATCGGTGGTGAGGGTATGGTTGGCGGGCAGATCGGCGCTGTCCACATCCATCACAAAGTTGCCGACCGCCGCGATGCCCCCCACCGCGTAGGTGAAGGTGCCGTCGCCCGCCGACTCGACAGTCCCCAGCAGGGTGTCGCCCGCATCGACCATTCCGTCGTTGTTCACGTCGCGGTACAGCCGCACGGTAATCCCGGCGGTGCCGGTCTCACCATTGTTGATCTGCTGATCCCCGTTGGCATCGTTGTAGACCGTGCCGGTGATCGTGTTGACCCCAGCGGTCAGACAATCCACCGACTCGTAGTCGGAGCCCGCAGACAGCAAGCGCTGGTTGGACGCGACCCCTGTCGTCTTGTTGATATCGTAGAGGGAGTTGTTGGTGCTGGCCGACCCGTTGTTGCCAGTCGTCCCGAAGAGGTTGCCCAGCACGTCAAAGGCCATCCCCTCCATGTCGTTGACCCCCATCACCCCGATGCTGGTGAGCGCCCCCGTCGCCTTGTTAATCGTGACCAACTCATCGCCCGAGCCGTTGGCGTTCGCGACGGCGTACATCGTGCCGTCGTAGGAACTGATCGCGATATCGTCGATATCCTTGAAGTTGGCGTTGCTGCCGGACGGGAGTACCACGTAATCCACCCCCGCGCCAAAGGCATTCGCTACCCGCTGCCCGGTCGTGCGGTCGATTTGAAAGAGCACATCATCCGGGTTGGGTGAGCCCCCGCGCCGCAGCACCCCGTACAGGATGCCGGTGAAGGGATCAAAGCCGAGCGAGTCCACATCGTTAAAGGTAAGGGTCCCCAAGCTGCCGCTGCCGCTTCCAATCGGGTTCGGCATCGCGGTGAACACCCCCGTGCTCGTGCTAATCGTGCCGAAGCGTCCCTCGGAGGATGACACCTCGTTCGCCGCGTAGAGGGTTGTCGTGCCGGGCTGGTAGGCCGCCGCCTCGATATTGGAAGTGCCGGTGCCGGAACCGATCTGGATTTCCGTGCCCGTCGCCTTGTCCACCCGCGTGAGCAGGTCATCCCCGCCGTTGCGCCCGCCCGCATCCGCCACCACATAGCACACCTCGCCCAGCACCGTGGCCGTGTCCGACACCTGGATCTGCACGTTGTCGAAGTAGACATAATCGCTAGACCCCAGCCCGGAGGAGGTTAGAAAGCGGATAGCGGTGTTGGATGCGATGTACGCCGAGATGTCAAAGCGAACGGTGCGGTAAGCACTGTCCGTGGCGCTCCCGTCATAGCGATCCAACTCCGTCCAGGCCGTGCCGCCATTGCTGGACACCTGAATCATGACAAAGTCGCTGCTGTCGTCCAGCGCCTCGCGCCGATAATCGAAGCTGAGCACGGCGGAGACATAGCCCGACAAATTTGCCTGACGCGAGATGCTATTGTCATTTCTGCCCAGACGAAGACGATTGCTGGACAGGTCGGAGATGATTCGAACATCCCCATTGTTTGCAGCATTGTCATCTCCGACTTCCACCCAATCGGTGGCCCAATTCATCGTCCCATTGTTGTTGCTGTACGCTACCGTGTTGAACTCGTCGCGCACCGTTTGCGTGGCGAGTGGGGCCGCCCCTGCGATCCCCACAACCCCAAAGCAAAGAAGCAACAAGCCTAGCATTCCAGCCACTTTACCGATCAAGTACCGTTTGCGGGTGTCCGTCCCAACCACTCTTTTTTGACGCATCCTTCAAACTCCTACAGGGTGAAATTTACAAGCAACAGCGCCACTGTACGGCTATCCATTAATCGACCTGTGAATATCCATAGCTTTAAATTGATATTTTTGTCATCTTGTCGGGGGAATTTGGTACCCGTGCGGCAGGGCGCGGCCCAGAGCGAGGAACCGTTTCAAAAGCCCTGGTATGCCTGCCCTGACAGCCCCTATTTTCTGCTATACTAGGTAGGGATGTCACCCTACAGCAACGGGCTAGGCAAAGAACAATGGTAAGCAACACAGAACAGGCGGTGCGAGACGGGGGGCAGGTGGCACTCTTTTTCTTCGGCCCGCCGCGCATCGTCGTGGGCGGTCAGGAGCGGGAGGGGGTGGGCCGCAAGGCTATCGCGCTGCTCGCCTACCTCGCGGCGACGGGGCAGCCGCACAGCCGCGAGGCGCTGGCGACCCTGCTCTGGCCGGAGTCGCGGGCAGAGCAGAGCCGTGCCAACCTTCGCAACGTGATCTGGGTGCTCAACCAAACATTGGGAGAGGGGTGGCTGGCGGTGGAGCGCAGCACGCTGGAGCTACCCGCACGCCCCGACCTCTGGGTGGATGTAGCGCGCTTCGCGGCGCTGCGCGCGGCATTGGGCGAGCACGGCCATGCCCGCGACGCCCTCTGCCCACGCTGCCTGGCACCCCTGCGCGAGGCAGCCGGGCTCTACAGCGATGCGTTTCTGGCGGGCTTCACCCTGAGCGACAGCGCCGCCTGGGACGAGTGGCACTTTTTCCAGCGCGAGGGGTTGCAGCAGCAGCTTCGCCGCGTGCTCGACCGGCTCGCTCGCCTGCACGGGGAGGCGGGCCGCTGGGCCGACGCGCTCCCCCCGCTCCAGCGCTTGCTGCTGCTGGACCCCCTCGATGAGGAGACGCACCGCCGCCTGATGCAATGCTACGCCTGGGCAGGGCAGCGCGCGGCAGCGCTCCGCCAGTACGAAACGTGCCGCCGCATTCTGGATGAGGAACTGAGCGTGCCCCCGCTGGAGACGACGACGGGCCTGTACCAGAGCATCCGCAGCGGGGAGGTTGGCCCGCGCCACAGCACCGGCCCCGCGATGGTCATGGGGTCGGTGCCCGTCTCGGACAGCCCGCGTCTGCCCCCCTCGCCCCTGGTGGGGCGCGCGGAAGAGTGGCGGGTGCTCCGCGCGGCGTACCAGGAAGCCGCGCAGGCTGGGCGCGTCGTGGCCCTGACCGGCGAGGCGGGGATTGGCAAGACGAGGTTGGCCGAGGCATGGCTGGACGAGGCGCGGGGCGCGGGGGCCAGGATCGCGACGGGGCGGGCCTATGAGGGCGAGATGGGGCTGGCCTATGGCCCCTTCGTGGGGGCGCTCCAATCGGCGCTCGCGGGGGGGGGGGCCACGCTCGATGCGCTGCCGGAGCCGGTGCTGGCCGACCTGTCCCGCCTGCTACCCGCGCTTGACGGCCTCCGCCCTGGCTTGCCGCCTCCCCCACCACTCGACAATCCCCTTGCCCAGAGCCGCTTCTTTGAAAGCATGCGTCACCTGTTGACAGGGTGGCTGGAGGGCGAGCAGCCCGGCGTCCTTTTCCTGGACGATCTGCATTGGGCGGACCGCGCCTCGCTGGAGTTGCTCTCCTATCTGGTGCATCGGCTGGCGGGGAGCCGCCTCCTGATCCTGCTCGCGTGGCGCAACGAGCAGCCGCCCCTGCATCGTCTTCTGGCAGCGGCGCGACAGGGCGGGCAGGGCGCAACGCTGCCCCTTCGGCGGCTCGACCAAGAAGCAGTGACCGTGCTGCTCCAGGGGCGCGGGGGAAACAGTCTGGCGGAGCGACTGTTTCAGGAAACGGAGGGGCTGCCCTTCTTCCTCGTCGCCTACCTGGACGCGCTCGACCAGCGGCAGCTCAGCGCGGGCGAGGCGGGCTGGGGGCTGCCCGGCGGGGTGCGCGAGCTGCTCCGCGCCCGCCTGTCGGGGGTGAGCGAGATGGCGCATCAGCTACTGCAAAGCGCTGCCGTGATCGGGCGCTCCAGCGAGTTTGACCTGCTGCGGGAGGCGAGCGGGCGGAGCGAGGAGGAAACGATCCAGGGGTTGGAAGCGCTGGAAGCAGCGGGGCTGATCGAGGAGAGCGAGGCGACGCAGGCGCTGCACTACGGCTTCACGCACGAGAAGCTGCGAGAGTTTGTCTACGATGAGATGGGCGGCGCGCGGCGTCGCCTGCTCCACCGGCGCGTGGCCGACGCGCTGAGCCGCCGAACGCACGGCACGAGCGTAGCGGCCCTCGCTAGCCGGATCGCGCATCATTTCTGGCGGGGCGGGCAGGACGAGCAGGCCGCGCGCGCCTTTAAACAGGCGGGGGAGCACGCGCGTGCCCTTTATGCCAACGCGGAGGCGCTGGCGCACTTCCAGCAGGCACTGGCGTTGCAGCATCCCGACCAGAGCGCGTTGCAGGAAGCGATTGGGGACATGCAACGGCTGCTCGGTCGGTACAGCGAGGCGCTGGCAAGCTACCACGAGGCAGCCAGGGCGCGGCCCGCGCGCGCGCACGGCCCCCTCTGTCAGAAACGGGGCGACCTGCACGCCCGCCGTGGCGAGTGGCCGCAGGCCGAGGCAGGCTTCCAGGCAGCCGCCGCGCTGGCCGACCCCGCCCAGTTGCCAGGGCTCTACGCCGAGTGGAGCCTGATCGCGCACCGGCAGGGCGAGCCCGCGCGCGCGCGCGAGCTGGCGGAGCAGGCCCTCCAGCACGCCTCCGCGTCGGGAAAGCGGGAAGGGCTGGCGCGGGCGCATAACATTCTGGGGATTTTGGCGCGGGGCGAGCAGGCGTGGGCGCAGGCCCAGTATCACCTGACCGAGAGCCTCGCGCTGGGGGATGGCGACGCCGACCCGGCGGCGCGCATCGCCGCCCTCAACAACCTGTCGCGCGTGCTTCAGGCGCAGGGCGAGGTTGAGCGCGCCATCGCTTTGGCGGGGGAGGCGCTCGCGCTCTGCCAGTCGCTGGGCGACCAGCACCTTGAGGCGGCGCTGCACAGCAACCTTGCCGATCTGCTGCACGCCAGCGGCCAGCCTGAGGCGGTCTTCGAGCACCTTGCCGCCGCCGCGCGCATCTACGCCGCGATTGGGCGCGACGAGGCCGAGTGGAGGCCGGAAATTTGGAAGCTGGCCGAGTGGTAGGCCGGTCGGGCGACTAGGGTCTCGTCAAGTGTAAAATGATAGGTTCGTAGTCCCGCCTTTAGGCGGGCATTGAACGGCCCCCGCCTGAAGGCGGGACTACGAACAGGGCGGCCTCTTTGGTCGTATCCCTCATTTCAGCCTTGACGAGATACTAAGTACAAACAAATATGTTGTGTCGGGTACAAGTTGGGTATTTCTCTCTATAAACCTTTCAAACATCCAACAAAACTTGTTTGCTTGTACTTAGGGTGGCAATGGCCCAGCGCCTGTCAGAGCCGCCGAAGCGCGCTCTGCGCGGCATAGTAGCCGCCCATGCCGTGCACCCCCCCGCCCGGCGGGGTCGCGGAGGAGCAGAGGTAGAGCCCGTCGAGCGGGGTGCGGTAGGGATCGAGGCGGATGGCGGGGCGGGTGAAGAGCTGGCGCAGGTTTTGCACCCCCGTGTTGATGTCGCCGCCTACGTAGTTGGGGTTGTAGCGCTGGTAATCGGTAGCGGTCATCGTGTGCGTCGCCAGGATGCACTCGCGGAAGCCGGGCGCGTAGCGCTCGATCTGCCGCAAGATCGGCTCGCTCATGTCCACGGCGGAACCATTCGGCACGTGGCAGTAGGCCCAGAGGGTATGCTTGCCGTCGGGCGCGCGCGTGGGGTCAAACAGGCTCTGCTGCGCGACGAGCACGAACGGTTTGTCGGGGTGTCGCCCCTCCCAGACGGCGCGCTCCGCCGCCGCGATCTCTTCCAGCGTTCCCCCCACGTGCACCGTCCCCGCCCGCCGACAGGCCTCGGCGAGCCAGGGCACCGGCTCGCTCAGCGCGAGATCCATCTTGAAGACCCCCGGCCCGTACGGTACCGCTCCAACTGGCGGCGGTACAGGGCGGGCAGGCGCTCCCCCGCCAGCGCCAGCAGCTGATCGGGGGCGACATCCAGCAGCAGTGCGCGCGCGGGCGGTAGCTCGTCCAGCGAGCGAACGAAGAAATCGGTGACGATCTCGCCGCCGAGGCTCTGAAAATAGCAGGCGAGCCCGTCCGCCACCGTTTGCGAGCCGCCGCGCGGCAGGGGCCAGCCAATCCCGTGGCCCAGAATGCCGAGCAGGAGCCCAAAAGCCGCCGTGGGGAGGTGCTCCAGCGGCTGGATGGCGTGGGCCGCCAGCCCCGCGAAAAGCGCCCGCGCCGCCTCCCCCTTGAAGCGGAAGCGGGCCAGCGTGCTCGCGGGCCAGAGTGCCCACACGCCAAAGCGCGCCATCGCCAGGGGGTGGCGTGGCAGGTGGAGCGGTGCCAGAAACTCGCGCACCAACTTTTCCCAGTCGTCGGCAAGCGGGGCCATCAGCCTGCGGTACGCCGCTGCGTCTTCGCCGAGGTGGTCGCCGGTCGTCTCGATGGAGCGGGCGAGCACCGCTGCCGCCGCCATCGCGGCAGCGGGTGAGCCAGCGGCAAATCAGGGTGAATCCACTCCACCCCCAGGTCGCCGAGCGGCACGGTGCGGAAAAAGGGGGAGCCGACGCCGAGCGGGTGGATCGCGGAGCAGACATCGTGGCGGAAGCCGGGCAGGGTCAGCTCCGCCGTGCGCAGCCCGCCCCCGATCTTCTGGCTCCCCTCAATCAGCAGCACGGAGCAGCCCGCGCGCGCCAGCGTAATCGCCGCTGCCAGCCCGTTGGGGCCGGAGCCAACGATGACGGCATCGTAGTCGGTGTGTTGTGGCATGGTTGGGTATTGGGTATTGGAGATTGGGTAGAGATTGGAGATTGGAGATTGGAGATTGGAGATTGGAGATTGGGTGCCCCGAATGGGGGGTTGGATTTCTCTCAGGATTTGTGTTGCAATGGGGATAGTCGTGTCCGTCGGTCGTCCGCCATCGGTCGTCGCGCCCGAGGCCGTCGTCGTCGGTCGTCGCGCCCAGAGGGCACCCGTCGGTCGTCGATCTCCCTACCTCCCTCGCCCGCTGACAGCATCGTGGACCCAGCGCACGGGGGTGGTGGCATAGTAAACCAGGGTGCGAATCTGCGCGTTGTGCCAGATGTTTTTGGCGTGCGACCATTGGAGCGCGGGGTCCACACACGTTTTGGTGACGCTGATGGCGGGGGAGGTGACCCCAAAGTGGCGCGCGAGCGAGGTGAGCACGTAGCGCCAGATTTGCTCCTGCGCGGCAGCGCCCAACACGCGGAACGCTGCCTCGTAGATCGGATCGTTGGCCCGCGCCATGGATTGCACCTGCGCCACGGTGCAGCCGTCGCCCTCAAAGGCGCTGAAGGTGATCCAGCCCGATTCCGGGTGGCCTTCGGGGGTCATCAGGGTGAAGGACTCGTCGTCGGCGTAGAGCACCATGACCCCCGTCGAGACGGGGCCCCCCGGCGTCATCGCGTTGATCAGCACCACCTCCCCGGGCGTGATGCCCGCCAGGGAAGGATAGAAGCGATTTTCCGACGAGTGAAACTCGGGGAAGCGCTCCTTCCACACGCGCACCACCTCCTGCGGCGTGACCGTCGTGCCCTCCAGGGGTACACGGTAGGTTTTTTGCCACAGTTGCCCGAAGCCTTGCAGCGGGCCGTTGACGCTGCGCCCGTCCACGTTCAGGTTCATCGCCTTGCCCGGGGTTTCGCCCACTTTCAAGCGTTTGCCGGTGCGTGCCCAGCTATCCTCGGGCGCGCGTTTGGGTGCCTCTGGTTGGGAGCTCATCTTTCATCATCCTTTCCCTTGACAGAAGAGGGAGCGGGGCAGCGGTCGCACACCCATGATCCTCTCTTCCTCTACAACCGTTACGCGCCCGCCGCCACCAGGGCCTGCTTCTCGCTGCTGCAAATCTGGATCGCCTCATCCAGGCGGGTCAGCTCGAAGATGTGCTTGTAATGCTCGTCCATCCCGTAAGCGAGGATGCGTTGCCCCTGCCGGTTGGCGCGGATCAGCATCGTGACAATCAGGCCAATCCCGCTACTGTTCATGTACTCCATATCACTGAAGTTCAAGATAATCGCCTTCGGGCCATGCTTGCTCGCCTCGTTGTACGCCTCCGTCATCTTGTCCTCCGCGAAGGCGGTGACTTCCCCCTCAACATCGATAACGCTCACGGTGGGGCTCGCGCGGCGCGTACTCAACTTGACATTGGCAGTGGGCATGGTTTCCTCCCGGGTGGGTAGTGGGTAGTGGGTATTGGGTATTGGGTATTGGGTATTAGAGATTGGAGATTGGAGATTGGAGATTGGAGATTGTGTGCCCCGAATGGGTTATTGGAAGGGCTACCGCCTGCTGCCTGCCGCCTGCCGCCGCTTTGCCGCCTGCCGCCTTACCCGCTTTGCGGGAACCCACTGCCGCCTGCCGCCTGCCGCCTTACCCGCTTTGCGGGAACCCACTGCCGCCTGCCGCCTGCCGCCTGCTGCCGTTTGCCGCCTGCCGCCTGCTGCCTGCCGCCTGCCATCCGTTCTCACTCCGTTGCGGCCTCGGCGAGGGCGCTGCTTTCGTCAGGGTAGACGCTCATAAAGTCGGAAAGGCGGGTGATCGTGAAGATTTCCTGGTAGTGCGGGCTCAGCCCGTAGACGATCAGCCGCCGATGGGTCTGGCGGGCGCGCGCCAGCAGGCCGACGATCAGCGCGATGCCGGTGCTGTTGATGTACTCCACATCGCTGAAATTAAGGACGATGGCGGGCGGCTGCGTTTGCTCCGCCTGGGCATACGCTGCCGTGAGCGCTTCCTCGGCGAAGCCATTGATCTCGCCGTGCAGATCAAGCAGCGCGATTCCGGGGGCTTGTCGGACCGTTGCGGTCAGGGGGCTAGACATCTTGCTCGTCTCCTCTGCCTCGGTACAGGATGAGTTCAAGGATGTGATGGGTCTCGTCTACGTGCATGTTCATCTTGTCTACCATCTTTTCGATCAGAAAGAGTCCCCACCCGCGCGGCGATTGGAGCCCTTCAAGCTTGGCTTCCAGGTCGGGGGTGCTGGGCGTGACGATGGGCTTGCTGCCGCCCCGATCCTGGATGCGCACCGCGATGGCGGTGGGTGAACCAGCTACCTCGATCTCGACGGGGAGGTCCGGTTGGTTCTTGTTGCCGTGCTCGATGGCATTCATCGTCGCCTCGGCGACCGCCGTTTTTAGGCGATCCAGCCGCGCCTTGGGAAGGGTCCAGCCAAGTTCCGCCGCCGCGACGATTTCTCCCACTTGCCTCATCGCTTGGCGCTCGTTCCCCGGCTCGCTGGGCAACGCAAAGCTCGCGAGGATTTGCCACCCCGGATCGTAACTCGGTTGTACGTTCAACGTGGCCCCCGCTTCCTGCGTGCTCTCGATCTCGCCGTGGCTGGCGGCCTTGCGCTGTAAGGTCACCAGCGTCACATCATCTTCCTGCTCCCACCCGTTGCCTGTGAAATCGTCCAGCCGCTCCAGTAAGAAGGGGATCAGGGCGGAACCACCCTCGTGCTCCCGCATCAGCGTTTGGAGGTAGGGGAAGCCGAACATGCGCCGGTCGGGGGCGTGCGCCTCGACCAGCCCATCGCTGTAGAAAAGCACGCTCTCGCCCGCTTCCAGCGTAAGCTCCTTTTCCTCGTAGTGCATCCCCGGCAGCAGGCCGAGCGGCATGCCGCGCGCCCGTAGCTCCTCGACCCCGCCCGCACGGCGGCGGTAGGGGAGATCATGGCCCGCGTTGGCGTAGATCAGATGCCCGCTCGCGGTGTCCAGGATGGCGCAGAGGCAGGTGACGAACATGTTGGGCGGGATGTCTGGGCACAACTGCTCGTTAGCCCGCTCCAGGATGGTGCCTGGCGAGTCGGAGCGCTGCGCCGCGCCGCGCAGCAGGGCACGGGTCGTCGC
The DNA here is from genome assembly GCA_963845765.1 of uncultured Chloroflexia bacterium. GTDB lineage: Bacteria > Chloroflexota > Anaerolineae > Ardenticatenales > Ardenticatenaceae > CAWJTI01. The sequence continues at coordinate 558,103 of CAWJTI010000015.1, read as the reverse complement.
CATGACGAGCGCGGCGGGCACCCCCTTGTCGGTCACATCGCCGATCACGATGCCCAGGCGGCCATCGGACAGGGTGAAAAAGTCGTAAAAATCGCCGCCGACGGCGCGCGCAGGCTGGTAGTAGGCCGCCATCTCCCACCCGTCCGGCTGGGGCACCTCTTTAGGGAGAAGGGTCTGCTGGATCAGCCGCGCGACCTTCAACTCCTGCTGGATACGCTCGCGCTCGCGCGCCTCGATCTGCTGCTGCTGTGCCAGCTGAGCCACGCGGACAGCGGGTGCCGCCTGCGTCGCCAGATCATTGAGCAGGCGACGGTCGTCGCTGGAATAATCCTGCTCGCTCAGTCGCTGCCCCAGGTTGATCAACCCGATCAGCTCGCCCTGGCTCACCAGAGGGAGCGCCAGCTTGACCCCCGCGTCCCGCATGGCGCGCAGGGCGGGGGAATCCATCTTGAGAGTTTCCACATCCACCACCCCCGCCGCTTCTTGCAGGTAGAGCAAGAGGGGGTCGTTTGCCGCGATCTCGATGGGCGGGACGGCCACCGTCTCCCGCACGGGCACGACGTGGTCGACGTTCGCCTCCTCGCGTTTGCTGCGCTTTCGCACTCCCTGCCAGAAAGTTTGTAGCCTAGTTGACATGATCCTCGCCCCCGTAACAACTACTGATGGCATCGTAGCAGCGCAACGTCTTGAAAGCGTCTTGTCGAGCATAGGGGGTCAAACAAGGATTTACGGAGAAGGGTAGCGCTTTCGCACTTCTCCGACAGCCACACCCCCCATGCTCCGGCTGGGGGAGAACAGGCTTGGCAGGATGAGCGGATATAGTTTGCCGCGCGACCTATCCGTTTATCCTGCTGATCCTGTTCTACTTCTCCCGCAGCCACACCCCCACCTGCTCCGGTTGCACCGTCTCCTCGATGACGTGGAGCAGGTTGTCGGTGATCTGCTCCAACCCCGCCATCTCGCCCTGGCGGAGGGAGGCGGCGAAGGCGGCGAGGGTCTGCTGGGCGTCATACTTCTGGCGGTAGAAGCGGCGATCGATGAAGCGCTGGATGCGCGCCCGCAGCGGGTTGAACAGCGCGGCGATGGCAAGCGTGGAGGCGACCACCGCCAGCTGCGACTCCTGCCCGAAGAGGGGCGCGAGCAGCCGTTGCAGGAGCACCACGCTGCCAAAGAAGAACAGCGCCAGGGTGCCGGAGAGCACGGTGTACAGCAGCGTGCGGCGGATGATGATGTCTATGTTGTAGAGGCGATAGCGCAGGATGGCGATGGCAAGGCCGACGGGCAGCATCATTACCAGGAGCGTGCCGAATGGCAGGTAGAGCATATAGCGGGGCAGGGCCGCCGCACCCGATTCTAACGCGGGCTCAACGATGCTTAGCCACAGCACCGCGTTGGCGCAGAGGCCAAGCAGCCCAAGCAGCCCCCACTTGCTCTGTTGTCGCTCGATGCGGAGCGAGCGGCGAAAATACCTGTACAGTTGCCCCGGAACTAACAGCGCGAGGGTGGCCAGGAAGCCTACCTCTTCCGGCAGGAGGCCGAGACTTGGCGCAACGGCACCCAGAAAGAAGAGGGGTAAGAGGAACCAACGCAGCCACGCGGGCACGAAGCGTCCATTGGGAAAAGTAGAAAGCACGAAGAGGAGGGAAAATCCAAATAGCAGATTGGCGAGGTGTTGCAGGAGCGTTACTATGGGGGCGAGTTGCGCCACGTCGGCCCCGACACTCAACACGTCAGTGTTCACGGCGAGCGGGTAGAGCAGCAGCAAGGTGGCAATGCTCAGCGCAAGCCATCTGCCCCGCTCGTAGCGAAAGAGCAGCAGGCTCATGCTGACGTATCCCAACGGTACGAGCACGTCACGTAGCAGGACCGTGTACCCTCGGAAGAACGTGGGGCTGACGCCGATCTCGCTCAGCACCGCGACGGCCTCACGCTCCGGGCATTCAGTGTTGATGCAGAGCGTGATGGGAGAGGCGAGCGTTTGATACAGTCCGAGGGCGTAGAACGCAAGCATCACCACGGCTAACCCCACCCACGCGATGCGCGCCGCCGCGAACCAGGGGGCGCGCTGCTCGCCCGTTTCACCGCCTTCGCCGCCATCTCCATGCTCGGCACTCATCGTAACTCCCCTTCCATGTTTCTCCCTTCCCGCAGCCACACCCCTACGTGTGCGGGCTGCACCGTCTCATCAATCACCTGCACCAAATTGGCGGTGAGGTGCTCCAGCTCCGCCATCTCGCCCGCGCGCAGGGAGGCGGCGAAGGTGGCGAGCACCCGCTGCGCGTCGTAGCGTCTGCGATAAAAGCGGCGGTCAATAAAGGTCTGTATGGTCTGACGTAGCGGGTTGAACAGGGCAGCGATGGCGAGCGTGGACAGCACAATGGCGAAGTTGGACTCGCTACCGACCAGCGGGGCGAGCAGCCGCTGAAGGAGCACGACGCTGCCGAAGTAGAGCAGCAGCAGCGATCCCGTCAGGACGCTATAGACGAGAGCGCGGTTGATAATCACATCGATGTCGTAGAGACGGTAGCGCAGGATGGCAATGCCAATACCGAGGATGGGGAAGAGGAGCGTACCATTGACGATGACCTCCCCGACCGTAGGGAAAGGGCTGGCAGAGGCTAGGGACAACCCGCCCATCACGGTCAATACCATCAGCGCGATGAAGCCCAGCAGCCACTTGATCTGCTGCCGCTCGACGGCGCCCGCTCGCCTGAAGCGGAAGAACAACGCACCAAATGCCAGCGGTACCGAGAGCGGCATGAATGGGATGCCTAGCACAAAGAGGAAGTCGTAGATTGGCAGCGACTCGGTGAGGAAGGGATGCGGCAACTGATAGGCGGAACTCAGGGGGGTTTCGCCCATGGATCCGACGAACGTCGGGACGACGAACAGAGCGAGGGAGAGCGTGATGAGCCGCTGCCAGCGCAATGAGAGGAATCGCCCATTGGGGAAGAGCGCAATCGCGAGAATCACCAAGCTGTAAGGGAAAATCCATAATCCATTGGAGATGAGCGCGCTGATGCCACTACCCACAAGCGGGGCACCTAGTGTAAAGTAGTTCAACACCGTCCACTCACTGCTACTAATGTTGAGACCCGCGACCAACCCAGCGAGCAGTAGCAGCCACCCGATGCGGTTGCGCGCGTGGTGGGTGAGAATCAACGCGCCGAGTGCGGCGGAGGTTAGCGGTATTATCGCCCCAAGAAACAGCAGATTCAGCCAATCGAGGGGCGCGTCTCGCACCCCCTCCGCCGTACCCCACGTCCCTTGCACGGGCGTGTGGCGGTTGACGAAAAAGAGTGACATTCCCATCACCGACAGGCACAGCGTGATTGCGAATAGCCCCCATGTGAGGCGAGTGGTTGTCCGCATCGCGGCGGCAGAGGTGGCTTCCATCCAGTTGCACTCCTTTGGGTAAATCCTTCTGCTCTGGCCGTGGGCGCTCCGCTCGCCAGGGTCGCGAGCGCTACCGCTTCGCGCGGCGAGGACGAGCGGGCCGCTACAGCGTCCCCTCTGTCTCCTCACCCCGCTCCCACTCCGCCGCGCGCTTGCCCAGCGAGCGCCCCTCGGGCGCGAGCGGGGTGACGCCCAGGTCGCGGACGATCTGGCGCGCGGCGAGGCCGATGATGGCCGCGTAGGTCGGGTAGGCCAGCTCCAACTCTGCCAACTGCTCGATCCACATGCCCGCTGCCATACCTGCCGCGAGCACGTGGACCAACTCCAACGCTTGCTCGCCCACCACGTGCGCGCCCAGAATCTTGTGCGTTTCCTCGGAAACAATCAGCTTGCAAAAGCCCTCGGGATGGCCGTCGATTACCGCGCGGTCCACCGTGGCGAAGGGCACCGTCGCCACCACGCACGCTTCTGCCTCGCGTGCCTTGGCCTCGGTCAGCCCCACTGAGGCGTATTCGGGATCGGTGAAGCCACCGTGCGGCACAATCTGGTGGTCACGCCGCTGCGTCGGCCCGAGGATCGCGTTCTCGGCGGCGATGCGCGCCTCGTACTGCCCCGCCTGCACCAGCATCACCTCGCCCGTGATGTCGCCCGCCGCAAAGATGTGTGGCACGTTCGTCTGCATCGTCTTGTTCACCGGAATGTAGCTGCGCTCGCTGTGGACTCCCGCCGCCTCCAGGTTCAGCCCCTCCACGTTGCCCGCCCAGCCCACCGCCAGGATCACCGCCTCCACGTCGAGCGCCTGCACCGCCCCGCTCGCTTCCTTGTAGTGGAGCACCTGCGCCTCGCCCTGCACCTCGATCCGCTCCACCCCGCCGATGCCGCTCAGCACCTGTACGCCGCGCTGCCGGAACGCCTCGCTCATTGTCTCCGACACCGCCTCGTCCTCGCCCGCGAGGATGCGCGGGGCCAGGTCGAGTAGCCAGACCTCCGCGCCAAAGGTGTTGAAGACCGTCGCCATCTGGCAGCCGGTGGCCGCCGCGCCGATGATCGCCACCGAGCGCGGCATCCGCTTGAGCCGCCACACGTCGCTGTGCGTCAGCGCGTGCTCCGCGCCCGGCACCGGCAACCGCCGCGCGTGCCCGCCCACGCACAGGATAATCTTGTCCCCGTGCAGCCGCGTTCCGTCCGCCAGCTCGATGGTGTGCTCGTCCGCAAAGCGCGCCGCGCCCGCGCCAGCAAACAGCCTCACCCCCGAGCTTTCCAGATGCTGCTGAAGCTGCTTTTTCTCGTGAATGCGGTAGACGATCTCCTGCGTGCGCTCCAGCAGGCGCGGAAAGTCTACCTCGGGCGGCTCACCGAGCAGCCCATACGCGTCGAACTGCTCCGCATCGCGCCGCAGCCGCGCCGCCTTGGCGAGCACGCGCGTGGGCACGCAGCCATCATTGGTGCAGGTGCCGCCGAGTTGCCCGCGCTCCACAAGCGCGACCGACGCGCCCAACTCGGCGGCGCGCAGCGCCGCTGTCACCCCGGCAGGCCCGCCGCCGAGGACTATCAAATCAACCGTTTCTTGCGCCATGCGTCTTCTCCATTGTTTGGGTGTGGGGGTGCGCCGCCGCGCTGGCGCACCCAGGTAGGAGAATTATGCCCCATTCCGCCGCGACGGTCATCTGTCCTCAGCTGGCACGCAGCGGTTGGAGCACCGCCGCCGCCGTTGCGCCGTAGAGGAGGTGGGCCAGCAGCAGGTGGAGCGGCGGCAGCGGGGCCACCTGCCCAGTCTGTGGGATGAGCATCTGGGCGATGAGCCAGAGCAGCAGCCCGTAGCCGAGCCCGACCAGTAGCCAGGAAGCCCTCCCTGTCAGGCGGCCACCGCGCCAGAGCACCCCGAAGAAGAGCCCGTACACACTTGCCACAGAGAAGTGCAGCCACAGGGTGCTGACCGGCTGCCCATCGCCATTCAGAAGGGAAGCAAGCACCTCTTGCACGCTGCCCCCGACGACGAGTGTTGCCAGGGTCAGGTATCCCAGCATCACAGCACCCCCAGCCAGACCAGCGAACAGCCCATCCACGGCCCTCTCGCTCAGCGAGCGAGGGGGGGCGGCTATCGGTTTCTTGCTCATCACGATTGCTCCTTGCACGAACAGGGGGGAAACAGTTATCGTTCATCGTAGCCCCCTACCGTCTTGGAAACGTCTGGAGCGGAGGATGCCTGCTGCGTGCCGCCCGTGGCACTTTCATGCTACAATCGGCGCTGTGCCTGCCCTTCTAGCCATCACTTCAAGCGGAGTTGCCTGCCATGCCCTACCGCGCCATTACCCCTGAAGAAGTGCTCCGGCTCGTCGAGATCGGCGAGCGGGCCTTTCGCTTTGATGCGACGGAGGCCAAAGAGCAACTCGCCGAGGGGCGCTACCGCTACGACCCGTCGCACGGGCGCGTGCTGGACGACGAGGCGCGCGGCATCGTCGCCTCCATGTGGCTCTTCGAGCGCGCGGTGACGGTGGGCGGGCACGCTTTGGAGGCGGGGCTGATCGGCATGGTGGGGGTGCCCGCCGAGGAGCGGCGGCGTGGCTATGCCAACGCGATGATGCGCGGCGCGCTCCACGAGATGCACGAGCGCGGCCTGCCGCTCTCGCTGCTTTTCCCCTACTCGATCCCTTTTTACAATCGGCTGGGCTACGGGATCGTCAGCTACATCTGGTACATGGAATTTCCGCTTGACCAGCTGCAAGGGTTCAACGAGATCTACGACGTGCGCCGCATGACCCCCGACGACCTGCCCGCCATGCAGCGCCTGTACGAGCGAGAGCGGCCCCGCCACGAGGGCTGGCTGGCGCGCACCGAGTGGGAGTGGCGCGAGCACAGGTTCGACTTGGCGGGCCGCGCGGAGTGGCCGAACAAGGTAGAGGGGGTTGGCGTGCCAGGGGAGGGTGGCGAGCTGCGCGGCTACCTCACCTACACGATGGCGGGGGTGGAGGGCGCGACGCTCGTCAACCCGAAGCCGCGCGCCCTGTCCGTGCAGGAGTGGGTCAGCGAGGACGACGCGGCGTGGCGCGCGTTGGCGGGCTTTGTGGCGGCGCAGCGTGCCCAGGCAGGGTTTGTGCGCTACACCGCGCCGGAAGGCTTCCCGCTGCTCCACGCCCTTCAGGAGCGCCGCACCTATCGCGAGCGGCGCAACCTGGAGTTCGCCTTTCGCGACACCTTGTCGCTGGGGTCGGGGCTGATGGGGCGGATCGTCCACCTGGAAAACGCGCTCGCGCAGCGCGGCTACGCGGAGGCGGCGCGCGGTGCGTGCGTGGTGGCGATGGTGGACCCGCTGCTGCCTGCCAACGAGCAGCCGCTGCGCCTCGCCATCGAGGGCGGGCGCGCCGAGGTGCGCGCCACCGACGCCGCGCCCACCGCCCGTGCCGACGCGCGCACCTGGGCCGAACTGTACAGCGGCACCCTCGCCCCGCGCGACGCGCGCACCCTGGGGCGGCTCGACGCGGACGATGCCACCGTGGCCCTGCTGAGCGCCGCGCTCCAGGGCGACCCCTGGTTCATCCACCGCGCCGACTGGTTTTAAGGCAGCAGGCAGCAGGCAGCAGGCGGCAGGCAGCAGGCGGCAGGCGGCAGGCGGCGGGCGGCGGGCAGTAGTAGGTTCCCCCTTGCGGGTAAGGCGGCAGGTTGGCAGGTTGGGATTTATAAGCGCTCTTGCAACTGTCCTCTGTGTTCTCTGTGTTCTCTGTGGTGAGTCTGTTTTGTCGTACTCTGAAAGGTAGAAGTGAAGGATGAGCGCATGGCTTGAGGCGTGCCGGGCGGTGGCGCGCGAGGCGGCGCTGCGCGAGGATCGCGCGCGGGCGGGGGTGGCGGACGGGGCGCGGTTGCCCGCTTTCGCCTATCGCTGGGAGCATGTGCAGCAGGTGGCCGCCAATGGCCGCTGGCTGCTCACCCAGGTGGAGGCGGATGCGGAGGTCGTGCTTGCCGCGTGTTGGCTGCACGATGTGAGGAAGGAAGAGCCGGAGCACGCGCGGCGCGGCGCGGAGTTTGCGCGCGCGTTTCTGCCGGAAAGCGACTTTCCACCGCACAAGATCGAGGCGGTGGCCGACGCCATCGCCCAGCACGAGGGGCTGATGCGCCCCGCCGCTGAGTGGAGCAAGGAGGCGGGGGAGCCCTTCCGCCCCGCGCCGCCGCTGCGCCCCATCGAGGCGGGATTGCTGTGGGACGCGGACAAGCTGTCCAAGGTGGGGCCGCTCGCCTTCCTTCACTATTTGCCCGCCCACCTGCTCGACCTGCACGCGCGCGGCGAGGCGACCACCACCGACGCGCTCATCGCGCGCAACCGCCGCTGGCTCGACACCCTCGCCCCGCGCCTGATCGCCAGCTTCAACACCGTCGCCGCCCAGCGCAAAGCCATGCAGCTCCACGCCGCCACCGAAAGCTTCTGGGCCAGCGCCGAGCAGGCAGTACGGACGACCGACGAGCGACGACCGACGACGGACGACGACGACCGACGACCGACGACCGACGACGGACGACGGACGACCGACGACGGATAACGGACGAACAGCGAGAAATCAATGAATAATTTTTGCCTTTTGCCTTTTGCCTTCTCCGTTCAATCTGAAATCTGCAATCTGAAATCGAAAATCGAAAATCGAAAATCCCACACCGGAACCAAAACCCCCCATGACCCATAACCCCATCCTGATAGCAACCCACAACGGCACCCCTGGCTTCGCGGGGGGGATGGCGATTTTGCGCGGCGGCGGCAGCGCGCTCGACGCGGTGGAGGCGGCGACGCGCGCCGTGGAGGACAACCTGGAGGATACCAGCGTGGGGAGTGGCGGGTTGCCCAACCTGCTGGGGCAGGTGGAGTTGGACGCGCTCCTCATGGATGGGGAGACGCTGGCGGCGGGCGCGGTGGCGGCCTTGCAGGGTTACCCCAACCCGATCAGCGTCGCGCGGCGCGTGATGGAGGCGCTGCCGCACGTGCTCCTGGTGGGGGAGGGGGCGGCGCGCTTCGCGCGGGAAATGGGCTTTGCGCAGGCCGACCTGCTCACCGAAACGAGCCAGCGCATCTGGCAGGAGCGGCTGAACAACGAGGGAGCCTACTTTCAAAAGATGCGCGACCTGGCAGCGACGATGGCACAGGACCCCGAGGTGGCCGCGGAGCAGTACAACGAGGGGCGCAGCGTGACCGGCACCGTCAACTTCCTCGCGCGGGACGCGCAGGGGCGCATTGCCGTGGCGACGAGCACCAGTGGCTGGGCGTGGAAGTACCCGGGGCGCGTCGGCGATACCCCCATCGTGGGGGCGGGCGGCTACGCCGATAGCCGCTACGGGGCGGCGGCCTGCGCGGGGCGCGGCGAGATGGCGCTGCGCGCCAGCAGCGCCCGCAGCGTGGTGCTCTACCTGAAAATGGGGCTGCCGCTGTGGAACGCCTGCCGCGAGGCGACCAAGGATTTGTACGACCTTCAGGACGAGTACGCCAGCGGCATGCACATCCTCGCGCTGGACGCCCAGGGGGCGCACGCGGGCTTTTCCAACCAGCGCGGCGTTCACTATCTGGTGCAGCGCGCCGACATGGACGCGCCGCAGGCCCACCCCAACACCTTTGTGGATGCGCAGGGCAAGGCCGAGGTGCGGCCCACGCTGCCGGGGTGAAGATGGAGAATGGAGAATGGAGAATGGAGGATGGAGAATAGCTTTGGTGATTGGGTAGATGGCCGTAGTCTCTTCTCTGTTCTCTGTTTACTGCTTTCTGTAAATGCTTTGACAATGACTTTTGTCTCAGGTACGCTTATAAGTGCGATGGTTGCCCCCAGCGGGGCCTGGCCGACCCATCGCCTTTTTGCCTTTGTAGCGTTGCGCCCAATGGAGGGCTCGCGCTTTTGGCTTCATCGGTCGTCCTGGCCCCAACCACGTGGGGTGACGGCCTGCTTCGTCGGCACAGCTGGTTACCTTCCGAATAGTTGAAACCTCAACAGTGTTGGGGCGGGATGATTGGTAAAACCGACCAAAGACGCGTCGGGGATTCTTCGGTACAATAAACGCTCGACAAAGTTGTCGCCCACGCCGCCGCTGGCATCAAAGTGGATAGCTGTGAAAGCATTAGTCATCAGTGACAAGGTAATAGATTCCATCTATAGCGCGGCCAGCCGCCAGCGCTTCGCCGATGTGGATGTGGTGCTGAGCTGTGGCGACCTGCCTTACTACTACCTGGAATATCTCGTTAGCACGCTGGACAAGCCACTTTTTTACGTGCGGGGCAACCACGCCAACTCCGTAGAGCACGGTGCGGCGGGGCCGCGCACGCGCCCCTGGGGGGCGGTGGACCTGGACCGCCACGTGGTGAACTTCAATGGGGTGTTGATGGCGGGCTTTGAGGGCTCAATGCGCTACAACAAGGGGCCCCACCAGTACACGGACGACCAGATGCATGGCCGCGTGGCGCAGGTAGCCCCGCGCCTCTTCCTGAACCGTGCCCTCTACGGTCGCTACTTGGATGTGCTGGTCACGCACTCGCCGCCCTTCGGCCTGGGCGACGAGGCGGACCGCTGTCACACGGGGTTCAAAGCGTTCCGCTGGCTGCTCAAGGTGTTCAAGCCGCGCCTTATGCTTCACGGCCACATTCACATCTATCACCCAGACACAGTCACACACTCGCACTTTCACGAGACAGAAATTTTGAACTGCTACGGTTATCGAGAGTTGGACTTGCCGGACCCTTCAAGCGTGCGTGTGGCGAAAGGGCAGGAAGTGCATGATAGATCAACAGATACAAAGCGACTTCGAACGAGCGACACGGAGAGCGTTTTGGAGTCAGATTAAAAGTTGGCTCACCGGGCGGAGCAACGAGTTGCTCCCCTTCGATGAGGTGCGGGCAAGGTTGCCCATGGCCGGGCAGCATTACCGGGGGCTGGAAGAGGTACCGCTGGACAGCATTGCGGGCAGCGTGGGGCGCTATCGCGATTTTGACCGCGCCTTCCAGCCACGCCAGAGGCAGACGAGATCGCGTTGGCTGAGCGTGGACAAGGCCCACTACCAGGACGTCCGCCTGCCGCCGGTCGAGCTGTACCAGATCGGCGACCTGTATTTTGTGAAGGATGGCAACCACCGCGTCTCGGTGGCGCGCGAGCGCAAGCAGAGCTACATCGACGCGTTCGTCACCGAGATCGAGACGACGATCCCCGATCTCGCCGGACGCGGATTTGGAGCAGATTATCCGCGAGGCGGAGCGCGCCGACTTTTTCGCCAAGACGAACCTGCACCGGCTGCGCCCCAACAACGAGATTCGCCTTTCCCTGCCCGGCCAGTACGAAAAGCTGCTGGAGCACATCCACGTTCACCGCTGGTACCTCGGCGTCGAGAATCAGCGCGAGATGGGCTGGGAAGAGGCGGTGCAAAGCTGGTACGATCGGGTGTACCTGCCGCTGGTCGAGTACATCCGCCAGCAGGCCATCCTGGTCGATTTCCCCAATCGTACCGAGACCGACCTTTACCTGTGGATTATCGAGCATCGCACCCAGCTGCGCAGCGACCCGGGTGCCACCCCCATCGAGGAGGCGGCCTCCGACTTTATCGAGAAGCGCAGCGAGCGCCCCGTGAAAAAGATGCTGCGCACGATCAAGGACACGATCCAGGCCATCGGCACCCTGGCCGAAGAGATGGTAGACGCGGACATGCTGGCGGGTGGCCTGTACTCGGAGGAACCGGAAGAGAGCGACAGCCCCCGCAGCGACAGCTAAGCCAGCCACCGTTCCCCGCAAAGGACACAACGCGCGCAGGATTTCCCCGCGCGCGTTGTGTCCTTTGTGCGTTTTCATCTATCATTGCTCCAAATCGGGGGTTAGGGGTCAGGGGTCGGGGGATAGGGGACGAACGACGGGGAACGAACGACGGGGGACGGGAACGGGGACGGATATCCTGTGGGGGCTAGGGTGAGGTGCGGCAGCCGGAAGGCCGAGTGGAGCACAGAACGCCCCCTCGGGCCGCGGGCCTCCGGCCCGCGCAGAGCGCCGGAGGGGGTAAGGCACTTGTCCTGCTTGGCTTCATCGGTCTACCCCCTGAACCGAAGTTGGACAAGCCAGGACTGTCGCACCCCCCGCGTACCCGTCGTTCCCCCGTCCCCTGACCCCCATCCCCTATCCCCTAACCCCTGACCCCTGACCCCTGACCCAAAAGAGGCCCGCTGGTGTGGCGAGGCGTCGGGGGCGGGCTATCAACAAAAATGAGGAGAAACCTATGGCAGAAGGCATCACCCCGCGCAGCGAGGATTATTCGGCGTGGTACCTGGAAGTGATCCAGAAAGCGCAACTTACCGATTACGGGCCGGTCAAGGGGACGATGGTGATCCGCCCCTACGGCTACGCGCTCTGGGAAAATGTGAGGGATCAGCTGGATCAGCGCTTCAAGGCGACCGGCCACGAAAACGCGTACTTTCCGCTCTTCATCCCCTACTCCTTCCTGCAAAAAGAGGCGGAGCACGTGGAGGGCTTCTCGCCCGAGCTGGCGCTGGTGACGCACGCGGGCGGTAAGGAGCTGGACGAGCCGCTGGTCGTGCGCCCCACCTCCGAGACGATCATCAACCACATGTTCAGCCAGTGGGTGCAATCGTGGCGCGATTTGCCGCTGCTGATCAACCAGTGGGCCAACGTGGTGCGCTGGGAGCTTCGCACCCGCCCGTTTTTGCGCACCTCCGAGTTTTTGTGGCAGGAGGGGCACACCGCGCACGCCACCCCGGAAGAGGGCGAGGAGGAGGCGCTGCGCATGCTCGGCGTCTACGCCGATTTTGCCATCCGCGAGGCGGCGATTCCGGTGATCCAGGGGCGCAAGTCTCACATCGAGAAGTTTGCGGGCGCGGTGCGCTCCTACACCATCGAGGCGATGATGGGCGATGGCAAGGCGCTGCAGTCGGGGACGAGCCACAATTTGGGGCAAAATTTCGCGAAAGCCTTTGACATCCAATACTTGAATCGTCAGAACGAGCGGGAGTACGTCTGGCAGACCTCGTGGGGGCTGAGCACGCGCATTGTCGGCGGCATCATCATGACGCACGGGGACGACAAGGGGCTGATCCTGCCGCCGCGCCTCGCGCCGAGCCAGGTGATCATCGTCCCGATCTGGCGCAAGGAGAACGAGCGCGAGGCGGTGCTGGCCTTGGTGGATCAGGTGGAGGGCGCGCTCCGCGACGCGGGCCTGCGCGTGAAGAGCGACCGCAGCGAGCATAACAGCGCGGGCTGGAAGTTCAACGAGTGGGAAATGAAAGGGGTTCCGCTCCGCATCGAGATCGGCCCCAAGGATGTCGAAAAGAACGCGGTGGTTTTCGCGCGGCGCGACCGACCGGGCAAGGAGGGCAAGCAGTTCGGCGTGCCGGTCGAGGCGGTTGTGGCCACCGCGCGCGAGTGGCTGGACGACATCCAGGTGTCGCTGCTCCAGCGCGCCACGGAGTTCCGCGACCGGAACATCATCGACGTGAGCGACTGGGAGCAGTTCGAGGCGACCATCGCCAACAACCAGTGGGCGCGCGTCCGGTGGGCGGGCTCGGATGCCCAGGAGCGCGAGATCAAGGAGCGCAGCGGCGCGACCCTGCGCTGCATCCCGCTGGAGCAGCCGGGGGGCACAGGCACCTGCTTCTACACCGGCGCGGACAGCGCAGGAAGTGGCGCTCTTCGCCAAGGCGTACTAAACACAGAACCGCCACCAACAGTAGGCGCTTTAGGCGAGACGCCAAGGACACCAAGGGGCTTTCAAGTCTGAACTCTGGGTGACCTTGGCGTCTTGGCGGGGTCGTTCTTCGCACGACGTTACAACAAGTCCTTCTCGACTAGAAGTTCCTCAACCTCGGCCAAGAATTGACTGATAGGAGTGGGTGACATCCCTTCGGGTGTTGGCTCGTGAACGTCTGATTGACCAAAGGGGTGGCGATGCCACTGACCATGTTCGCGATCCCGCCCGTAAAGCCGCCCGGCAGGCCCTATCAAGGCAAAGCTGAGTCGGTTGCTCCGTTCGCTGAAAAAGAGCTGTACAAAGAGAGTTGGCGTGACAGTAAAGTGTAACGTGATAGTGGAATCGGTACGCTCGACAAGCTCTAGCGAGTGAATATACCAGAAGTTGCTCTGGGCCTCCTCAGCCTCCACGAGTAACGTCTCAAGCTTCATCGTCCAACCCGTCAAGTTCCGATAGCAATCGCTGCATGGTTCGAATCCCATCGACCGCAGTTTCCCACGCGATGGCGTCGGACTCTACCTCCCAACTGTATCCTGCCTTTTGGGTGGTTTGCTCCAACTCGAACCCCTCAAACGCTTGCCCATACTTTTGAGCAAGTTGTCGGTCGGTCAGATGATAGTGGGTGAGGCGTCGTCGGTATTCCGTGACTAGCAAGTGGCGCAACGCTCTATCAGAATCACCTTGTTGCCCTGATACCAGGCTGTCCAGATGGCGTGCAACCTTGTCAGATACTGTTAAAGTCGTTCCCATTCGCTAAGCCTCCTGCAATCGTGTTCCCGCTCATTATAGGCGTCCCCTTTCTGGCACGTCAACCTATGAGGATGATACGTGGGACGAGCCGATAGCCTACCTGTTCCGGCCACAATTTGTGGTCCACACAGTGTCTGCTCGATGCGTGCGCGGCGATGGGGCTACCGTCACAGGGCGTGGCACAGCAAAGATAGTCATCGCTTTCCCAATCTCCCCCTTGCCAGCCGCGCTTGCCATGCTTCTCTTCCATGGAGCATGATTTGCTTTGTCCCCCTTCAGGCCCGCCGCGAGGGTCTCATGAATAACTATGCAAGGGAGCAACTTGATGGCTGAGCAGGAAGACGAAAAAATCAAGCTGAGCAAGAAGCAACTGGCCGAGACGATGGCCGAGATCGATCTGTGCGTCATGACCACGGTGGGCGAGGATGGTCAGCTGTACGGTCGTCCCATGTCGAATAACACGAATGTGGAATGGGATGGCGACACTTGGTTCTTCGCCTATGCCGACTCCAGCCAGGTTCAGGAAACCAAGCGCGAGCCGAATCTCAACCTTGCCTACGCCCGCCCCGACGAGATCTTGTTCATCACCCTTACCGGTCGTGGCGAGATCGTGACGGATGTTGAAAAGAAAAAAGAGCTATGGTACGACGAGTTGGAGCGCTGGTTCCCCAATGGTCCCGAGGATGAGAACGTGGTACTCATCAAGGTGAACGGGCAGCGCGCGTACTATTGGAGCAAAGAGGGCGACGCGGAGTTGGAGTTGTAGCGCACCCCCCGTAAAGATCGCCCACCGGGGGTAGGGTGCGCCGCACCTTCGTTGTGTGTCAGGAGCCGGACAGAGCAGACAAACGATGCCCACTCGCACTTATTGTGCTGAGGGGGTAGACTTTCGATGCTTGTGTCCGGCTTTATTTTTTGGAAGGAGCGCCTGATGAGTGACACCCTCGCCGACCTGTTCCGCCACAACCTCTGGTCCACCCTGCGCCTGCTCGACGCGTGCGAGGCGCTAGACGCGGCGCAGTTGGACGCCGCCGCGCCCGGCACCTATGGCACGATTCGCTCGACCCTCCAGCACCTGCTGGGCGCGGAGCGGCGCTACGTGGCGCGCCTGCGCGGGCAGGATGCACCGCCGCGCCTGGAGGACGAAGCCTTTCCGGGCTTTGACACACTGCGCCAGCACGCCCGCAGGAGCGGTGAGGCGCTGATAGAGATCGCAACGGGCTGGGAAGATGGGACAATGCTGCGCGGCGAGTGGCAGGGCGAGCGCTATGAGATGCGCGGCTTTATCCCGCTCCTCCAGGCGCTCCACCACGCCACCGAGCACCGCACCCACATCACCTCCATCCTCGGCCAGCACGGCATCGAGCCGCCCGAGATTTCCGCATGGACGTATGACGACGAAACGTTGGAACGTTGAAACGTTGAAACGTTGGAACGTTGGAACAGGAAAAATTAAGGAAGCTACCTCCTATGGTGAACGTGGATCAGAATAGGAGTTTTGTGGTCGTAGAACCCGCGTAGCGGGTGGCGATAATCCATAGCCGGGGGTGGAGCGTAGCGTAACCCTCGGCGGGGTTGTTGGCGCAGGCGCATGGGGCGAGACGCCAAGCGAGCCCGAGGGTCGTAGCGGTTGGATTTGCGTTGAAAGCTTGAATTAGGGGAGAACATCATGAGCGAGGTGCCGCCGGATTTCCAACCGTATATCACAACGACGCTGGCGTGGCTGTGGGCGACGTATGGGCAGCGGGTGCTGGAGCGTGCGGGGAAGAAGGTGACGGACGAGGCGCGCTGGACCGCCGCGATGGGCAGCTACCTGGAAAGCCTCCACGAGCGCGTGGGGTGGGTGCGCGTGCTGGGGCGGCACGAGGCGGTGCCACTGGAAAACGTCTTCACCCATGTGAACCTGCTGGACAAGCTGCTGGCCGAGCGCCGCTACAACATTGCCCAACTGCGCGCCGAGTTCGACCCGCGCGCCTTCGACTGGCACACGCGCGTGGAGCGCCTGCCGGGCGACGAGGCGGTGGATCAAACACCATCGTCTCTTCATCCTGGGCAAGCCGGGCGCGGGCAAGACCACCTTCCTCAAGCACACGGCGCTGCGCGCGATTCGGCAGCAGACACCAGGTGTGCCGATCTTTGTCTCGCTCAAGGAGCTATCGGACTCGGGCAAGGGGATCGAGGAATTTATCGCCCACCAGTTGGCGGTACACGGCGTGCCCGAGGCGGCGGGGCTGGCCGCGTCGCTGCTGGAGGGCGGCGACGCGCTGGTGCTGCTGGACGGGTTGGACGAGGTGACGGTCGGCGACGAGAAGCGGCGCGTGCTCATTGACGCGCTCAACGACTTCATCGATCGGTACACGGAGTGCCCGATGGTGATGACCTGCCGCGTGGCCGCCTCCGACTACTCCTTCACGCAGTTCCGCCTATGCGGAGATGGCCGACTTCGACGACGCGCAGATCGGCGCGCTACATCGAGCAGTGGTTTGCCGACGAGCCGCAGCGTGCCGCGCACTGCCGCACGGAGCTGTTCAGCGAGAGAGAACAAGCCGGTGCGCGAGTTGGCGCAGGTGCCGCTGCTCCTCTCCATGCTCTGCCTGACCTACGAGGAGCTTGGCGAGTTCCCGCTGAACCGTTCCGAGATTTACGAGGAGGCGATGCGGGCGCTGCTCGTCAAGTGGGACAGCAGCCGCAACATCCGCCGCGACGAGGTGTATAAGCAGCTCTCGCTCAAGCGCAAGCAGGATATGCTGGCCCACCTCGCCTACGAAACGTTCAGGCGGGGCGACTACTTTTTGGAGGAGCGCCCGCTGGTGCGGCAGATCGAGGGGTACCTGGCGGGGGTGCCGGGCTTGGAGGAGCCGGACGGCCACGTGGCGCTCCAGGCGATGGAGGCGCAGCACGGCATCCTGGTGGAGCGCGCGGTGCGCATCCACTCCTTCGCCCACCTGACCTTTCAGGAATATTTCGCGGCCAGCTACATCGCCGACAACGAGGCGCGCGGCACGCTCGACGAGTTGATGCGCCATGTGGGCGACCCGCGCTGGGACGAGGTCTTCCTCCTCGTCGCCGCGCGCCTGCCCGACGCCACAGAGTTTGTGCAGCTTTATCGTGCCGCGCTCGACAGGTTGATTGCGAGCGACCCGCAACTGGTGAGTTGCCTGGCAGTGGTGTGAGGCGAAGCGGCAGGAGCACAACCCGCCCTACAAGGCGGGCGCGGCACGGGCGTGGATTTTTTACCGTGCCCTGCGCACCTCGACCGCGCACCTTGCTTCACCTTGCCGGGACCTGCGCTCTCGCCTCAACCTCGCCCTCGACTCTCCTCTCGACCTTGCCTCGAGTCCTTGATCGTCGACCGCGCCCTCCTGACTTGCTCGTACCTCGACCTCGACCTCGCCTCGTGACTCGTGACCTCGCCCTGACCTCGGACTTGCGCCCTTCGAGTGGGCGACGGACTCATCAAGCGCATAGACTTTGAACAGGCTTGTACTAGCCCTTCAGCTTCCTCAAGCAAGAGATTGGAGGAGACATGGCAACGCTTTGCCTCAGGACTTCGCTGCCATTCTGGACCAGTTTGCTGACTTGTGGGATCCCTATCGCAAGATGCCCATCCAGCGAAGACGAGTTGGATGAGCGGTGGGAGTTGAGCAAGGAGCAGATAGAGCTACTTGGAAACGTACTTTGCGAGCCACCCACCACCTCGTGCGCTGCCTCCGCGTCGCCTACCTCCCCGATGCCAGCACGCGGCGGGAGATCGAGGAGGGGTTGTTGTTGCCACCGCGCGGGTAGGCCGCGCCGCGCCGAGGGTTGCGCGGCGAACACGCCATTCTCCACGTCCGTCGAGGGTTTGCACAATGAGAGGCGCGGCGCGCCCTCACCCCGCCGAGGGTTACGCCGCCAACGGCAGGCGGCTCCACCCCCGGCTACGAGTTGTCGTCACCCCTTCGGGGTTCTACGCATTTTGGAGAAGCTTTTTGGATTGGGAGGATTGCATGTCTTACACCCGATTGCGCTACCACATCGTGACGGCGACGAAGAGGCGGGAGCCAAGCATCACGGAGGAGATTAGCCCCATTCTCTATGGCGCGCTTCATGCCAAGGCCGAGGAGCGTGGGGCGAAGATTTTGAAGCTTGGAGGTGTGGAGGATCATATCCACATCGTGGCGGCCATTCCTCCAACCATCTCGCTTGCCACCTTCGTCCGAGAGATCAAAACCGCTAGCTCGCGCGCTATTCACAAGGAATACCCCTCTACCGCCTTTGCTTGGCAGCCGGGCTATGGCGCATTCACCCTCAACCCGCTCGACCTCACGGCCATCCTCAAATATGTTGCTAACCAGGCCGAGCACCACGCCCAATCCTCCATCTGGCCCCCTTACGAGTATATCACTGAGTGACCCTCACTCCACGTCGTAAAACCCCCGTAGGGGGTGGCGACAACATGTAGCCGGGGGTAGAGCGTAGCGTAACCCTCGGCGGGCGTGGGGGCGAGGAGCGCGGGGGCAAGGGGTCCATGTGTGGTGTTAGGGGTTGGACAACTATCTACGGAGGCACGGAGGACACGGAGAACCCCTTGTCGTAAAACCCCCGTAGGGGGTGGCGACAACCCGTAGCCGGGGGTGGAGCGTAGCGTAACCCTCGGCGGGCGCGGGGGTGCGGAGCGGACTGGGTGAAGGACCATCTTGCGGTGGCCTTCAACTTTCTTCAACCATCGTCCGCATCCGCATCGCCCCGCTTGCCCATCTTGCCCCCTTTCGCCTACCCTCCCGTATCCTCCCCAAACCGGAGCTTCCCAATGCCCCAATCTCCAATCCCTAATATCCAATATCCAATATCCACTCGCCCCTTCCACTCGCCCCTCCCCCACGTGGCCCTCGTCAACTGCTTCGAGAAGCCCTACGAGAATGCGGTGGCGACGGCGCGCACCTGCTACTCGGGCAGCGGCATCGTGACGACGGAGCAGGTGGCGCTGAAGCCGGAGCTGCGCGACCGCATCGCGGCGAGCACCTACCAGGCGGGGCACCACACCACGCTCCAGCACGCGCACGTGCAATTTGCGCTCTCCAACGTGTCGCGCCAGTTCATCTGGAGCTTCCTCCACGCGCATCCCTTCTACAACTCCGAGCAGGTGTCGCAGCGCTACGTCAAGACCGACACCGAGGGCATCCTGATCCCCGCGCTGGAGGGGGAGGCGCTGCGCGTCTACCTGGAAGCCATCGAGGGGCAGGCGCGGGCCTACGCGGAGCTGTGCGAGTTGCTCGCCCCGACTGTCGAGCAATTTTACTTCGGTATCTTCCCGAGCCGCGCCCCCAAAAATGGCAACGGCGCGCACCCCATCGCGCGGCGCACCCTGCCCAAAAAGGCGCAGGAGATCGCCCGCTACGTGCTCCCCGTCGCCACCTTTGCCTATCTCTACCACACCGTCAGCGCGCTGACGCTGCTGCGCTACTACCGCCTCTGCCAGCAATTCGACGCGCCCACCGAGACGCGCCTCGTCGTGTCCGAGATGGTGCGGCTGCTGCTGGAGTACGACCCGCTCTTCGAGCAGATTTTGGAGGAGCCGCTGCCGCTGGAAGAGACTATCGAGTTTCGCTACTTCCAGGAGCGGTACGGCGAGGGCGCGCGGCGGCCCAGCCGCGCCTTTGTGGAGGAGTTTGACGCGAGCCTGGAGGGGCACACCTCCAAGCTCGTCTCGTGGAAGCCGGACAACGAGGCGCTGCTCGCCTCGGCGGTGCGCGAGGTGCTGGGGCTGGCGCGCAGCGAGATGGGGGATCGCGAGGCCATCGCCCTGGTGCTCGACCCGCGCCACAACCCCTACTTTGGCGAGGCGCTGAACGTCACCACGATGTCGAAGCTGACCCGCACCCTGGTCCACCCGCACTACACCTTCCGCAAAAAGCTTTCCCACACCGCCGACAGCCAGGATCAGCGCCACCGCATGACCCCGGGCTCGCGCCCGACGCTCAACGCCTACCTGGGCGACGAGCCGGATTACATCACGCCGGGCATCTTCGCGCACAACGACGCGGCGCGCCAGCGCTACGACGACGCGATGGGCGATAGCTGGGCGGCGATCCGCCGCCTGCGGGCGCTCGGCGCGAGCGACGAGGCGGCGAGCTACCTGCTCCCCAACGCCGTGCCCATCCGCTTCACCGAGAGCGGTGACCTGCTATCGCTGCACCACAAGCTGCGCATGCGCCTCTGCTACAACGCGCAGGAAGAAATCTTTGCGGCCAGCAAGGACGAGGCGCTGCAAATCCAGGAGGTCAACCCCGAGATCGGCCAATACCTCGGCGCGCCCTGCACCCTGCGCCACGCGGCGGGCGTGCGCCCCTTCTGCCCCGAGGGCGACCGCTACTGCGGCGTCCCCGTCTGGAAGATCGAGATTCGCGACTACGAGCGGGTGTTGTGAGAGGTGGTGAATGGTGAATGGACGCTTCGCGTGGTGAATGGTTTCTCGGCGTGTTGCGTAACAGAGTAAAAGCCTCTCCCTGTCTCCCTGTCTCCCTGTCTCCTTGTCTCCCTCTGTGCGGGCGAATCGCCCAAGCCCCAACCTCACCCCCTCACCTTCATCACCCCCTCACCCCCGTCACCCCCTCACCCCCTCCTCCCGCATGTGGCTATGGCGGATCGCGGCGCGGGAGAGGGCGAAGAGCGCGGTGCCCAGGTAGAGCACGCCCCCGAGCAGGTAGATCCAGCGCACCGGCAGGTGGTCCGCCCCCACGCGAAGAGGATGCCCGCCACCATGAAGCTCAGGTTGGTGAACATGCCGCGCAGCGCATAGACGCGGCCCATCACCTCCTGCGCCACATTGGCCTGTAGCAGGGCGTCCTGCACCACGTCGCGCATGGCCGAGGTGGGGCCAAAGACGAAGCAGAGCAGGATGGCGAAGGAGACGGAGGGGCTGAGGGCGTAGCTCAGCGTCAGGAGGCTGAAAAAGAAGGCGTTCCCGATGATGACCCAGCCGGGGCGATGCGCCAGCCGCGCGGCGACCACTGCCGCGATCACCGCGCCGACCAGCTGTCCCCCGTAAAACGCTGCGTTCTGATACCCCCAGTCGTTCGCCGTTCCCCCCAGTGCCTCTTTGACGAAGACCAGCATCAGCGCGGACGTCCACAGGCCGTGCGGCACGTACTCGAAGACCTCCATGAGCAGCAGCGAGCGCGGCAGAGGGTTCTCGCGCAGGTAGCGCAGCGCGCTCCCGATGGCGTGCCAGGGGAGTTGCGTGGCCTGCGAGTGCGGCGCACGCTCGCGGTCGGGCGGTAGCGCGATCAGGCTCACCAGAAGCGCCGCCGCGAGGAAGGTGAACAGGTCAATCGTGATGAGAGGCTCGAAGCCGAGGCGCAGCACGAGGATACCACCCAGCGCATACCCCGCGCCGAAGGTTGCCTGGTTCGTGCTCATGATGAGGCTGTTGGCGCGCACGAGGCTTGGACGCGGCACGAGGGTGGGCAGCAGCGCGAGGCGGGCGGGGGTGTAGAAGGTGGTGGCGGAGGCCAGACCCGCCACGATGAGGTAGATGCCCCACACGCTGAACCCCTCCCGCTGGATGAAGAGGAGCAACAGAGCGACGAGCCCCGCGCGCAGCAGGTCCATCGCGATCATCATCGAGCGGCGCGGGTAGCGGTCCACCAGCACCCCCGCGACGGGGCCGAGCAGGAAAGGGGGCAGCGTCGTCGCCACGAGCACCCCACCGGTTTGCAGCGCGGAGCCGGTGCGCTCGAAGATGGTGACCATGACCCCCACGTTGTACAGCACGTCGCCCATCCCCGAGACGATCTGGGCGAGCCAGAGCAGAACAAAGTTGCGATTGCGTAGCAGCGTTTCCATCGGCGGAGTATAAACGCGGAACGCAGAACGCGGAACGACCGGCAACGACGAACGGCGTAACGCAGAGACGCAGAGACGCAAAGGCGCAAAGGGCGAGTATGATGAACTGGCGTGAGACTTGCTCCAAAGAAGGGGACGATAGAAGCACGGGGATGGACTGTGGAAGAAGGTTGAAGCGCACCGCCTCGTCCTGCTCGAACCTCCAACTTGCAACTTGCAACCTGCAACCCCTAACCCCCATCCCTAACAAGGAGTGACCCTCTTGACCCAACGTGACGCTTGCAAGAACCCCGCGCCCGGCGGCCCCGGTGTGCCGCCACGCTGGACGCGCGGCGACAAGGACTCGGTGGGCACCGCCTACTCGACCTCCAGCCCCCTCTGGTTTACCACTTCCCGTGGGCTGATTACCGAGGTCTATTACCCCACCATCGACCGCCCCCAGATTCGCGATTTGCAGTACCTCATCACCGATGGCGAGAGCTTCTTCCACGACGAGCGGCGCGATCTGGAAACCACGGTGGAGCCGCTTTCCGACTACTGCCTCGGTGTGAAGATCACCAACGTTAGCCCTGACGGTCGCTATCGCCTCATCAAGGAAATTATCACCAACCCGTACGAGGCGTGCCTGCTCGTCCACACGCGCCTGGAGGGAGAGGCGGAGCTGCTCGACAGGCTGCGCGTCTTTGTGCTGTGCGCGCCCCACCTGGAGGTGGGGGGAGCGGGCAACAACGGTCGGGTGCTGGCCGAGGACAGCGAGCAGTTGTTGGTGGCGCACAAGGGGAGCACCTGGCTGGCGCTCAAGGCAAGCGTGCCTTTTTTGCGCTGCTCCTGCGGCTATGTGGGGGTGAACGATGGGTGGAGCGACCTGAACGATAATTTTCAGATGGAGTGGGAGTACGATTGTGCGCTCGACGGGAATATCGCCCTGACCGGCGAGCTCGATCTTTCGCAGAGCCGCGAGTGGGTGCTCGGGCTGGCGTTTGGCAAGGGGCTGCACCATGTGGCGACCAATCTCTTCCAGTCGCTTGCCATCCCCTTTGAGGAGCACCGCGACCGGTTTTTGCGACAGTGGGAAGCGGCGCGCGAGCTAGAGGACCCCACCGCTTTGCTCACGCACGATGGGGCGAAGCTGTACCTTCGTAGCCACAGCCTGCTGCTCGCCCATGAAGACAAGCGTTACCCTGGCGCGATGGTCGCCTCGCTGAGCATCCCCTGGGGGCAGGTCAAAGGGGATGAGGAGGGCGACGGTGGCTACCATCTTGTGTGGACGCGCGACATGGTCAACAATGTCACGGGGCTGCTAGCGACGGGCAACACCGCCACCCCGCTGCGCGCCCTGATCTACCTGGCTATCGCGCAGTGCGCGGACGGCGGCTTTTACCAGAACTTCTGGGTGAATGGCGAGCCCTTCTGGACCGGCGTGCAGCTGGACGAGGTGGCCTTCCCTATCCTGCTGGCGTGGCGGCTGCGGCAGATGGACGCGCTAAAGCACTTTGACCCCTACCCCATGATGCGCCGCGCCGCCGCCTACCTGATCCGCAAGGGCCCCGCCACCCCGCAGGACCGTTGGGAGGAGGCGAGCGGCTACGCGCCTTACACCCTGGCGACCAACATCGCCGCGCTTTGCTGCACGGCGATCGTTGCACGGGAAAGGGGCGACGAGGAGACAGCGGATTTCATGGAGGCCTACGCCGATTTTCTGGAGTCGCACATCGAGCGGTGGACCGTCACGACCGAGGGCGACCTTCACCCGCAGATTCGTCGCTACTATATCCGTCTCACCCCTGCCGAAGCGGACGATCCCACACCGCACGAGGACCCCAACACGGGACTGCTCACCATTGCCAACCGCCAGCCTGAGGGGCAGCACGAGTTTCCCGCCAAAAACATTGTGGATGCGGGCTTCCTGCAACTGGTGCGCTACGGCATCCGCGCGGCAGACGATCCGCTCATCGTGGACTCGCTCAAGGTGGTGGATGCGGTGCTCAAAAAAGAAACCCCCTTCGGCCCCGTCTGGTACCGTTACAATCACGATGGGTACGGGCAGAGGCCGGATGGTGGGCCCTTCGAGGGGTGGGGCAAGGGGCGGCCCTGGCCGCTGCTCACCGCCGAGCGCGGCCACTACGAGCTGGCGGCGGGGCGCTCCGCCGAGCCCTACATCCAGGCGCTGGAAAAATTCGCCCACCCCCTTGGCCTGCTCACCGAGCAGGTCTGGGACGAAGATGACAGGCCGGAGGAGCATCTTTTTTGCGGCAGGCCCACTGGCGCGGCCACGCCGCTCATGTGGGCGCACGCGGAGTACATCAAGCTGGTGCGCTCTGCCACGGATGGCCATCCGTTCGATGCCATCCCGGAGGTGGCCGCGCGCTACCTGGCAGGCGCGCCGCGCCCCCTGCGCGAGGTGTGGAAGCCGAACCGCCGCGTGCGCACCGTCGAGGCGGGCTGCACCCTCCGCGTCATGCTGTTCGCGCCCTTCCGGCTGCGCTGGACGACGAACGAGTGGCAGGATCAGCAGGAGGCGCGCTCCGTTGCCACCTCGCTCGGCATTGAGTTCGTGGACATCCCCGTCGCCGACACGCAACGCGCGCCGCTCCGCTTTGCCTTCGAATGGGACGGTGAGCCGCAGCTGGAGGAGCGGGAGTTTATCGTGGAAGTGATGGGCGAGGAGTGATGAATGATGAACCACGGAGACACGGAGAGCACGGAGAACGACGCCTGGCTGCCTCCGTGCCCTCCGTGCCTCCCTGGTTCGCCGTCGTCCCGCCTTTCAACCCTGCCCTGCGTCACTCGCGCTGATTTCCCCCTCCCCCTGATTCCTTCATAATGATGGCGTACCCCGAAGCCAACACACCACGCGGGACCCACAATCTCCAATACCCCATTCGGGGCACACCGTCTCCAATCTCCAATCTCCAATCTCTAAATCTCCACTACCCTTCAAAAACCTTATGAACACCACCCGTTCCGACCAACTCTTCACCGAGGCGCAGACCCTGATGCCCGGCGGGGTCAGCTCGCCCGTGCGCGCCTTTCGCGCCGTGGGCGGCCAGCCGCTTTTTATCGAGCGCGGCGAGGGCGCGCACCTGTACGATGTGGATGGCAATCGCTTCATCGACTATGTGCTCTCCTACGGGCCGCTCATCCTGGGTCACGCGCCCGCCACCGTCACAGCGGCGCTGCGCGAGGCGGTCATGCGCGGCACGAGCTACGGCGCGCCGAGCCCACTCGAAGTGCAGTTGGCGCGGCTGATCCAGAGCTTCATGCCCGCCATCGAGATGATCCGCTTCGTCAACTCCGGCACCGAGGCCACCATGAGCGCGCTGCGCCTGGCCCGCGCCTACACCGGACGAAACCGCATCATCAAGTTTGAGGGCTGCTACCACGGCCACGCGGACCTGCTGCTGGTGCAGGCGGGGTCGGGGGTCGCCACCCTTGGCCTCCCCGACTCGCCCGGCGTGCCGCCCGCGACCGTCGCGGATACCCTCGTCGCCCCCTTCAACGATACGGAGGCGGTCGCGCGCCTCTTCGAGCAGTACCCGAACGAGATAGCGGGCGTGATCGTCGAGCCGGTGGCAGGCAACATGGGGGTCGTGCCGCCAGAGCCGGGCTTCCTCGCAGCGCTGCGCGAGCTGACCGACGCACACGGGGCGCTGCTCCTCTTCGACGAGGTGATGAGCGGCTTTCGCGTCCACCCGGGCGGCGCGCAGGCGCTCTACGACATCGAGCCGGACCTGACCGCGCTCGGCAAGGTGATCGGCGGCGGGCTGCCGGTGGGGGCCTATGGCGGGCGGCGCGACATCATGGAATTGGTAGCGCCCTCCGGCCCGATGTATCAGGCGGGCACCCTGTCGGGGAACCCGCTTGCCATGACGGCGGGGATCGCCACGCTGCGCGCCTTGAAGGAGCCGGGGGTGTGGGACGCCATCGAGCAGCACGCGGCGCTGCTCGTCGCCGGGCTGGAGGGGGCGGCGGCGGAAGCGGGGGTGCCGATGGTCGCGCAGCGCGTCGGCACGATGTTCACCGGTTTTTTCACCGATCAGCCGGTGACCAACTACGCCACCGCCAAGCGGGCCGACACGGCGCGCTTCGCTGCCTTTTTCCGCGCCATGCTGGAGCGGGGGGTCTACCTTGCGCCCTCGCAGTTCGAGGCGGCCTTTCTGTCCGCCGCGCACCACAACGAGATCATCGCCGCGACGGTGCTCGCCGCCGAGCAGGCGCTCCATCAGATCAAGTAACCGGCGGCGTAACTACCGTTTTGGGGAGAGGCACCTTTGAGGCGCAACGACCGCTTGCAACCGCTGCTGCTCGGGCTGGCTAAGACGCTGCTGCTCCTGTTGGGGCTGCTGATCGTCTACCATGCGCCCGCGCACACCCTGCCACCGGAGGGCCTGCGGCGCGAGGCCCCCTCCGACTTCCGCGTCGGCGTCTCGGTCCACACCCCCTGGTTGGCGGAGGAGCCTTACGCGCGGCGCGTGCAGCATGATTTTAACACCATCTCGCCCGAGGTGACGCTGAAATACGAGTGGATTCACCCCTGCCCGCCCGCCTGGCTGCTCGCCGAGAACCCCAGTGTCGTGGCGTGGGTGGCGACGATCAGCGGCGGCGCGGAGGACCCGAGCGGCCACCGCAACTGCCGCGCGGATCCAAGCGAGTGGAATTGGGGGCCGATGGATGGCACGGTGCGCTGGGCCAACGAGCACGATATCGGCCTCTTCATGCTCCCCCTTGTCTGGCACATGCAGAACCCTGGCTGGCTGACCCATCCGAGCGTCGCGCTCAGCCCCGCGCAGCTGGAGCGGCTGATGGTCGAGCACATCGACGGGATCATCGCGCATTACTGCGCGGTGGACGAGGGGAGCATCTACGCCTACAACGTGGTGAACGAGGCCATCGCGCCGGACGGCTCGCTGTATCCGGGCGGCCCGTGGCCCGCCATCGGCGCTGATTACGTGTACAAAGCGTTCCTTGCCACGCGCAACGCCCTCGACCGCTACTGCCCCGGGCGCGACATCAAGCTCTTTTACAACGATCACGATTACGAGTTTGGCCCCTTCACGTACGACGCGGTGGGCAACCCGACCAGTTGGGCGGCGGGCATCTACAAGTTGATCGAGTCGCTGAACGCGGGCGAGCGCCCCCTGGTGGACGGGCTCGGGATGCAGGCGCACCTGCGCCTCTACCAGTTCGGGATGCCGCCCGGCCCCTACCATTTCAGCGAGCGGTGGGACGAGGCGCAGCTGACCGAGACGATGAACAGCTTCTCGCGCGGCCTCGACATCGAGGTGCAGATCACCGAGCTAGACGTGGCGCTGCGCCGCTGGCGCGACCAATGCCCCGCCGACGCCCCGCGCCCGCCCTTCAGCAGCGGCGATTGCGCCATCACCGACTTTGATCGGGACGCGCTCTTTGACGAGCAGGCGGAGCGCTTTGCCAGCGTGCTGCGCGCCTGCCTGCGTGCCGACCGCTGCACCGGCCTCCAGTTGTGGGGGCTGAGCGACGAGCGCTCCTGGCTGCGCGACTTCCGCCCCGTCCTGTTCGAACCGTGCCACCCCAACCCCGTCACCAGCCTCCTCGCCGCGCAGCCCACCTATTGTCCCAAGCCTGCCTACTGGGCGGTCCGCGAGGTGTTGCGGGAGTGGGAGCAGTGAGCGAGGAGAGACGACGGACGACCGACGATGGACGACCGACGACGGACGACCGACGACGGACGACCGACGACGGACGACCGACGACGGACGACAACTTCACCACAGAGACACAGAGAACACAGAGGGAAGAGCCCATGCTGACCCACGTTGTGATGTTCAAGTTGAAAGAGGCGACGCCCGAGATCGTTGACGAGACGGTGGCGACGCTGCGCGGGTTGCAGGGCAATGTGCCCCAGGTGCGCGGCCTGGAGGTGGGCGCGGACCTGATCGGCTCCGCTCGCTCCTACGATGTCGTGCTCATCGTGCGTTTGGAGTCGCTGGAAGCGCTGGAGGCGTACCAGGTGGACCCCTACCACCAGCAGGTGCTTGCCTACATGAAGGGGGTGACGGAGCGCTCGGTGGCTGTGGATTTTGACGGATAGGGGATGGGGAGCGGGGGCTAGGGGACGGGGGACGGTGACCCGTCCTGAATATACTTGACAGAGGATCCCCCATAAAACCCCATAAAGGAGGGCAGAAATCGTGGCAAAAGCAGTGGCAAAAGAAGAGGTGCGGCGCTACAGCCAGGCGTTCAAGCGGCAGGTGGTGGAGGAGTACGAGGCCGGGCGCAGTGCCGCAGAGTTGCAGCAGAAGTACGGTGTCGGTGGCAAAATGACCATCAAACGCTGGGTCAAGGAATACGGGCGCGCCGCCTACCGCGCGGAGATGGTGCACATCCAAACGGTGGAAGACCAGCTCGAAGTCAAGGCGCTGCGCGCCCGGCTCGCGCAGCTGGAGGGGGCGCTCACCGAGAGCGTGCTTGAGGCGCGTATGTTGCGCACGACCCTCGATCTGGCCAGCCAGAGCCTGCAGATCGACCTTAAAAAAAAGTACGCGAGCAAGTGATCGCGCAGGTCAGCCAGAGCGGCGCGGCGACGGTCGGGCAAGCCAGCGCGTGGTTCGGCATCAGCCGCCAGGCCTACTATGAGGCGTGCCAGCGTCAGCAGCAGCAGGCGCTGGAGGAGCAAGTGATCCTCCAGGTGGTGCGTGAGTATCGGCAGCGCCACCCGCGCATGGGCGGGCGCAAGCTGCTCTACCTGGTGCGCGCGGCGCTGCTGGCCGGGCGGCATCGTCTGCGGGCGCGATGCGTTTTTCGACCTGTTGCGTCGCCATGACTTGTTGGTGCCAGTCAAACGTAGCCGACGGCGCACCACCTTTAGTGGCGGCTGGCATGCGCCCAACCTGCTGGCGGGGCTGACGGGTGGAGCGCGTGCATCAGGTGTGGGTGGGCGACATCACCTACCTGTCCACCGAGGAGGGCTTCCTGTACCTAGCGTTGCTGACCGATGCCTACTCGCGCTTCATCGTGGGCTACGACCTGGCGTCCTCGCTGGCGATGGAGGGCTGCGAGCGTGCGCTGGAGCAGGCCATCGCAGCCACGCCTGGCGCGGTGCTGACGGGGCTGATCCATCACTCTGACCACGGGGTGCAGTACAGTGCGCAGCGCTATCGTGCGCGCTTAGCAGGGCTAGGCATCCACCTCAGCATGGGCGCGGTCGGCAACTGCTACGAGAATGCGCTCGCCGAGCGCGTCAATGGGATTCTCAAGCTCGAGTATGGGCTCGATGCGACCTTTGTCACGGCGGCGCAGGCGTACCAGGCGGTGCAGGAGGCCATCGCGCTCTACAACCACGAGCGGCCCCATCTGGCTCTCCACTACGCCACACCGGCGGCGATCCATTTCGCCCCTTAACTCGTCGTTCTCATTACAGGAGTCGTTGTCGTTCGTTTCCGTTGCGGTGCTTAACCTGTCGTCCCTGTCATGTGATTGATAGGGGACTTGTCAACTCGGGCTGTCAAGCTATTTCAGGACTTGACACGGATCGACGACCGACGACCGACGACGGACGACCGACGACGGACGACGGACGATGCTCACATCGCTGGTGCTAGGTAGAATGCTTTCGGTTGATCCCTTCAACAAGTGCAGATGTAAAGAGGAGGCACGCCGCTCCACGCGGCGTGCCTCCTCTTGTTGTGGGAACCGGTTAGCGTGCGGCGAGGGGCAGATAAACAAGGGTGGCGGCGCGCTGCGGCTCGCCCAGCGACGCCTCGTCCAACTGGAGCGCGCCGCCGATGGCGGTCAGGGTGAGGGTTTTGCTGCCATCACCGCTGACCGTCTGGAACCAGTGCGTCCAACTTTCCTCGTTCGGCCCCGCCTCGTCAGGGGTGATGTGCCACGATTGGCTGCCCAACTGGACATGCAGGCTCGCGCCCTCGCCCACCGCGCGCAGGAGGAGCGAGAGCCCGTCCCCGCTCGCCACCTGGAGCGACTGGGAAATCGCCGCGCCCGCAGCGAGGGTTGCGCCATGCGCGCCGCTGTGCCCATCGCCCTGGCTCCACGCGCCCGACCAGCCGCCCACCTGCTCGAAGTTTCCGTTCGCCACCGCATTTTCCAGCGGCGGCAGGTGCCAATCGTAGCGGGGGCCGAGCGCGCCGACGTGGACGGTCGTCACGGGCAGGCGCGTGTTGCCCGCCGCGTCGCGGAAGGTGAGGGTGTAGCCCTGCGACAGATCGGCCACGGGCAGCAGGTATTCCCCATAGACCCCAACGGGGGGAAGCGCCGAGTACGGGTTCGGCGCGATCTCGATGTGCGCGCCGGGCATCGGCTCGTCGTTCGCGGCGAGCAGCGTGCCGCGAATCCAGCCCGCCACCAGCCCCACCCGCGCCGCCGGGCTCCACGCGCCCACGTTGCCCGCCGCGTCGCGCGCGCGCACGTGGAACTCCCACTCCTGCCCCGCTGCCAGCACCACCGGCGAGCCGCCACCAAAGGCCGCGCTCGTCTGCGTCGTCGCGCTCAGCCAGGGCACCCACGCGGCGGCCCCCACCGCGCGGTACTCCACATCAAAGCTCGCCACCCCGCTGCCCGCGTCGGTGCCGCTCCACGAGAGTGGCACCGGCACCGCGTCGAGCCAGCGTGGCGGGCGCGCGAGGGTGGCGACCGGTGCCACCGCGTCGAGCACGATGGTGACGGTCGGGCTTGGCAAGCCTACATGGGTGGTTGGCGGCCACTGGAGGCCGCTCGGTAGCTGGTAGCTGACTGGCAGCACGCGCACCTGCGCCGTCTCGTTTGGCGCGAGAGGCACTTCAAAGCTGTTGCCGGTCAAATCTTCCGCAATCGTGACCCACTCGCCGCCCACCAGCTTCTGCACGTCGTAGAAAAGTTGGAAGGAGCCGCGCTGCTGCAACATGGCGGGCAGCGTGCCGCTCCACTCCAGCAGCGGCGAGGTGAGCGGCTCGCTGGAGTCGTGCAGCAGCGTGACCGTCGGCGCGTCGAACAATTCGAGGCTATCCACGATCGCCTGCGTTTCCGGCTCCTGCCACTTGAGCCAGAGGCGCGCGAACACCGTGGCGGTCGGCTGCGTGGCGACAAAGGCCATGCGCTGGTTGCGCCACGAGGCATCGTTGCCGTAGCTCTGCTCCCAGTTGTAGTCGCCCCAGATGACCGACGCCGCGTCGGGGTTAGTGCCGCCCGTGGGGTCCACGCCGAGCCAACTCCCGTAGGAATAGGGGTCGGTGGGCGGGTCGAAGTTGCCGGAGCCGCCCCACAATTTGAGGACCCAGCCGCTGAACGAGTAGCTCTGGCCCGCCGTCAGGCCGGGCACCTGTTGGAGCAGCACCGTCTCGAACGGCTCGCCGATCCCCAGATGCTCCACCGAGAGGATGTGCGAGTTGCGAAGCTCGATCTTCTCGACCCACCCCTGATCGCAGTTGGGGCCTGCGTTGACGAAGATGCAGGTGCTCATCCAATTCGGGTTCGAGCCGCGCAGGTTGACGCGCGTCCAACTCTCCGCCACCTGCCCCGCCCCCACCGAGTAAAAGCCGCCCTCGAAGCCACCGTTGTGGATGTACCCGTACGGGTTCGGGGAAGTTGTCGGCGCGGCGCTCGTTTGCCCGACCGCCACCAGCAAGCCGCCCAACACGACGAGCACGCTGCCTATTTTTACCAACCACCGTCTCATATTTACGTCCTTTCTTCCGGCCACACGCGATGCGTGGAAGTGTAATGATAGAACCGCGCTGCAACCAATAGTTGAACGACGGCGGGGCGCTGTTTGGGGGAATGGACGACCGCCAACGGACGACCGACGACGGACGACGGACGACCGACGACCGACGGACGAATGAAACCACAGAGAACACAGAGGACACAGAGAACGGCGCTAGGGGTGTGGGGGGAAATAGCGTCGGCCTGCCCTGCCTTTGACTTTTAAGATGGTTCCTATAGAATCCCTTTTAGTGCAATCTTTAGTAAAACAGTCAAGTAGGGGCGGTCCGCAAGCGAGCCGCCCCTCAACCATGTAGGGCAGAGCCGTTTTGATCCAGGAAGTGGGCCAGCCGAACAACAGACTGTCGCTTTTGCACGTGCCCCTGGTGGGCGCGCGGGTGGATGGCTATGCGCTGCTGGCGCTGCTGCTCACCGTTTTGGCGTGGGCGGCGCTGCTGGGCCCTGACTATTTTATGGGCGCGCACGACGCGCATCACTCCCTCTTCTTTCCTATCGAGTTCGACAAGGGGATTCGCGACGGCTACTGGCTGCCGCGCTGGGGGCCGGATTTCGCGCATGGCTACGGCTACCCGATTCTGGTCTTTTACGCGCCGCTCTCGTTTTATATCTGGGAGGGCGTCCACCTGACCGGCCTGTTCGGGGTGGTGGCGAGCACCAAGGCGACCTTCGCCATCGGCTTCCTGCTCGGCGCGGCGGGGGTTTACGCCTACGCGCGCGCGCTGTGGGGCAAGCCGGTGGCGCTGCTGGCCGCTGTGGTCTACACCTTTTTGCCCTACCACCTGCTGAACATCTTTGTGCGCGCCGCGCTGGCGGAGTTTATGGCGATGGGGCTGCTGCCCTGGATCGCCCTGGCCTTTCGGCGGCTGGTGCGCCGCCCCTCGCTGCTGACGGCGGCGGGTGCAGCGGGCAGCTACGGCGCGCTGCTGTGGACGCACAACATTACCGCGCTGACCTTCACCCCGCTTTTGGGGCTGCTCATCTTGTTCGAGTTGGCGCTCGTAGCGCGCGAGCGCGGGTGGCGCGGCTTTTTCCCGCGCGAGTTTTTGCGCCGCGCGCTGCCCATCGCGGGGAGCATCGCGCTCGGCGTGGCGTTGGGCACGGCCATCTGGCTGCCGGGGCTGGCGGAGCAGGGCAGCATCCGCATCGAGCAGTGGGCGATGCAGACTTACCAGTACTCCGACCACTTTGTTTTGCCGAGCCAACTGCTCTCGCCCGAATGGGGCTTTGGCTACTCCGTCCCCGGCACCGGCGACGGGATGAGCTTCCAGCTCGGCATCGCGGCGCTGCTGCTGGCGGGGCTGGGGCTCGTGGCGATGGGGGAGGCGCGCGCGCCGCACGAGGGGGCGCGGCGGCTCGCGTGGGAAGAGGGGGTCGCGCTCTGGCTCTTTTTCCTGATCTCCCTCGTGGTGCTCGTCGCCCTGACCCTGCCCGTGGCGAAGCCGCTTTGGGACATCGGGCCGCTCTCGACGTTGATTCAATTTCCGTGGCGCGTGCTCGCCGTGGCATCGCTGCCGCTGGCGCTCGTGGCGGGGCAGGCCGCGCGCCTCGTGGCCCCGCGCGGCGGGCTCACCCCGGGGCTGGCGCTGGCGCTCCTGCTGGTGCTGGTCACGACGAGCGGGTACACGCAGCCGCGCCTCACCCCGCCCAACCCGCGCGACGAGACGCAGCAGACCTGGCGCGACTACGAGCGGGACTTTCCCGACATGGTGGGGATGGTCGCGGGGACGCAGCAGCAGCCGAGCGACTCGCCGATGCGGGCGGCGCTGGAGGCCAACCAGCCGCCGCTGCGCTGGGAAGCGCTCACGCCGGGGGTGCTGATCGAGGCGGGCTTTGAAACGGGCAGCGACAGCAGCGCGCGCGTCGTCGCGAGCGAGCCTGCGACCATTCGCTTCCAGAGCTACTGGTACCCCGGCTGGCAGGCCACGCTGGACGGGGAGCCCGTCGCGATTCAGAGCGATGGCGGGCCGCTCGGCCTGATGATGGTGACGGTGCCGCCCGGCGAGCACCTGCTGCGCTTCCGCTTTGGCGACCCGCCGCTGCGCCGCGCCGCCACCCTCGTCTCGCTGGCGAGCCTGCTGGGGCTGGCGGGGTTGGTCGTGCTCGGCGCGCGGCGGACGAGGGCCGCATGAGCCCGCGCGTGATGACCTTCCTGAAGGTGGCGATCAGCGTCGCGCTGATCGGGCTGCTGCTGCTGCGCGTGGATGTGGGCGCGGTGTGGGCGACGCTGCGCGGCACGCGGCTGCCGCTGCTGCTCCTCGCGATGGTGCTCTACGGGGGTGCGGTGGCGAGCAACGCCATCAAGTGGGGCACGCTGCTGAGGGCGCAGGGGGTCCGCGCACCGCTGTCGAGCCTGCTGCGCCACACCTTTGTTGGGGTCTTTTTTAACAATTTCATGCCCTTTATCGGGGCCGACATGATTCGCGGCTACGGCCTCGTGCGCGAGACAGCGGCGACCGCCGATGTGGCGGTGTCGGTCGTGGTGGATCGGCTGGTGGGGCTGCTCGCCTTCACGAGCGCGGGCGCGCTCTCGGCGCTGGTGGCGGTGCGCGTCTTCGGCATCGACGAGCCCGCGCTGCTCGTGGTGGAGCAGGTGGGGCTGCTGCTCACCGTCGTGCTGGCTATCGGCTTTGGTCTGCTGCTGAGCGGGCGGCTGCGCCGCCTGGTGGAGCGGCTGGTGGCGCGCGTGCCACGGCTGGGGCCGCTGGTCCCCCTCGTGGGCAACCTGTCCGCCGCTGTTGGCTCCTACCGCACGCGCCCCGGCGCGCTGCTGGCGGCCTATGGGGTGGGGCTTGTGACGATTTTGCTCTCGAACCTCGTCAACTGGCTCCTTTTCGAGGCGATTCTCGCGCCGAACCTTGAATTGATCGACGTGTTTCATCTTCAACCCGATCATCGGCCTGACGATGGCGCTGCCCATCTCGATTGCGGGGCTCGGGGTGAACCAACACATTTTCCCGTCGCTGTACGGTCTGGTCGGGGTGCCGGAAAATTCCGCTGTTGCGGCGTCCCTGCTTTTGCAGTTGACCATCGCGCTGACGAGCGTGCCCGGCGGCCTAATCTGGATGGCGGGACGAGGGCGGACGACCGACGACCGACGACCGACGACCGACGACCGACGACCGACGACCGACGGGTCCCTCTGGGCGCGACGACCGACGTACCCGCAAGCGGGAATCCACCCTTGGGCGCGACGACCGACGACGGACGGGTACCCGAACTGGGTGCGATGACGGACATGGAAGTCGTTCGGTCGTCGGTCGTCGGTCGTCGGTCGTCAGACAGCAATCAATAGCTTTACCAATAAACAACCTGCCTGGATAACCATCCCTCTGGCAGAAAGGAAACAAAAATGGACATTCGACGAGTTGTCCTGATCCAACCGTACCGCGATGGTCGCATCCTCGGCAAGGCGCGCGGTATTCCCTATACCCTGATGCGCCTGGCCTCCATCGTACCGGACACGATTCCGGTCGAGATTTGGGATGAAAACCTGGAAACGCTCGACTTTTCGTCGCTGAACCAGCACGATCTGGTCGGCATCACGACGATGACCTTTACCGCTGACCGCTCGCGCGAGATCTCGGAGGCGGCGCGCGCGCAGGGAGCGGTCACGGTGGTGGGTGGCACGCACGCCACGCTGATGCCCGACCATTGCGCCGAGTTTGCCGATGTGGTGGCGGTGGGCGAGGGCTTCCGCACCTGGCTGGACATCATCCACGACTTCGCCAACAACACGCTCAAGCCGGTCTACACCGACGAGCAGTGGCGCAGCCTGCAGGGGGTGGAGCCGCTGACCGACCGTGTGATCAACATGGTCAACGAGGAGCGCGACTACTGGACCCCCTACCTGGAGATCACCCGTGGCTGCCCGCGCGACTGCGACTTCTGCACCGCGATCCGCGTCTCGGGCCGTGTCATGCGCCACCGGCCCGTGGACGAGGTGATCGAGGAGATCGAGCGGCGTGGCATCCGGCGCTTCGGGGTGACGGACGATAACTTCGGCCTGAACTTCCGCACCGCGCCCGAGTACATGGAAGAGCTTTTCAGGAAGATGAAGAAGCTGCCGCTCGATAGCTGGAACGCGCAGGGCGAGCAGATCGTCGCCAACTACCCCGACCTGCTGCGGCAGGCGCGCGAGGCACACCTCGACAAGATCTTTATAGGCTTCGAGTCGATCAACCCCGACAACAAGGGCTCGCTCGGCGGCAAGACCAAGGCCCACGCGCAGGCCATCCGCGAGACGGTGCGCAAGATTCACGCGGAGGGGGTCGGGGTGGTCGGCCTCTTCGTGACCGGCTTCGACCATGACACGCCCTCCACCTACGAGGCGATGTGGGACTTCCTGAAGGACACCGAGTTGGACGGTATCTCGATGACGGTGCTGACCCCCTTCCCGCAGACCCCCTTCCGCGACGTCTGCGAGCGCGAGGGTCGCCTCCTGGATGTGCCCTGGAAGTACTACGACACCGCGCACATCACCTACAAGCCGAAGCTGATGACGGTGGACGAGATGCAGCAATCCTATGACTGGCTGGTGCGCAAGATTTACAGCCCAGTTCAGATCACGCGCCGTGGCTTCTCGTCGCTGCGCCGCTACCCCCTGCGCGAGGCGCGCCGCAAGGCCTTCGGCTCCTTCAGCACCGACTGGGGCTTCCGCAAGACCTATGTCGAGGGGTATTTCTAGACGACGGACGACGGACGACCGACGACGGACGACGCCGACGACGGACAACGGGCGACTAAACGGTAGGGGGTTAGGGGCGGCTACAAGATCGCCCTGGCCTTGTAACACGCATCGAACAGCAAAGCAGCCCGCCTTGGGAATCAGGGCGGGCTGCTTTGTTTTCGGATACGAAGGGTGGATGGGGTACCCTTGTTCAAGGATGAGGCTCTTTTATGATTCCTCTTCCGTCGTTGCATCTAGAAGCGTAACGAGGTCGTAGACGCGCACGATTTGGATGCCTTGGTATGTTACGATGTCGAGCAGGTCGCGGTCGCCAGTAACAATGTAATCTGCGTGGCCTTCCAACGCACAGGCGAGGAACATATTGTCTTTGGGGTCCCGCGAGACCTCCACCGTTAACTCGCCCGCTGTTTGCTCTGCAGCAACCTGGAGCAAGAGCAGAAGCCCCGTGGGGTCTACCACGAACTTGTCACGAAGCCGAGGGCGCGCCAGTACATCTTGCAACTCTGCCAGGAGGAGGGGAGATGTCAGGCATTGGAAGGTGCCCCGCTCCCAATTGATCGATGAGTCGCGAGATCGTTTCGCCAGCGGTCAAGGCGTAACTGATGAAGAGGTTGGTGTCGATGACAACCCGGAGCATGGGAATCTTCCTTTGCTCTAGGAACCATTACGCTCGCGGTACATTTCGTCGCGCACCTCGTTAGCAAGCGCGATGGCCGCCTCCTCATCCAGATCGCTAGCCAGGGCATTACGGGCTGCCATCTCTCTAACCGCGCGAAATGCGGCGCTCCTCGCCTCGACCTTGCGATAGTGCTCGTAGCGTTCAAAGGGCAAAATGGCAACGATCGGCTCGCCCTGAGACTCCACAATGACTGCCTCCTCGCTATCCTGTGCCTGAGCGATGACATCCTGCGTGCGCGCCTGAAGCTCGTTCATGGTGACAACCTGCATCGTACCCTCCTTGATGGCTCCCGCCGATGGGCATAGTATACCCTAGCTGAAGGCTCGATGGTAAGACAGGTTTTGTCTTTGCTCCAGCGAAGAGCATGAGTCGCCACAGTTACCCTCCACGTTAAAAGTCGGGAGCCGCTGCGCGCCAAGTGTAAGCCAGGGGCGCGGGCGTGGCAAAGCGCCGTGCGCCAGCCACCCAACAAAAAACCAGAGCAGCACCCTCCCCGCCCTGGCCCTTTGCCATTTTACTTTTGCCCTTTGCCGTCTACTTTTACCTTTTGCCCTTCACCTTTTGCCTTTTGCCTTGCCGTCTCACCCCCTCACCTTCATCACCCCCTCACCCTCTCACCCTCCCGTCGCATGCCACGGCGTCTCCGCCACCCCCGCGCGGTGGTTGACGAGGCGTGCCCACACAAAGAGCAGATCGCTCAGGCGGTTGAGGTAGACGCGGATATCCGCCGAGATGTCCTCGCTGTGGGCGAGGGTGACGACGCGGCGCTCGGCGCGGCGGCACACGGTGCGCGCAAAGTGAAGCTGCGTGGCGGCGGGGGTGCCGCTGGGCAGGATAAAGGTTTTCATCGGCGCTAGCTCTGCCTCGGCCTCGTCAATCCATGTTTCCAGCCGCAGCCCGTCCGCCGCCTGCACGCGTGGCACATAGCTGCTCGCGGCCTTGCCCTCGACCAGCGGGGTCGCCAGGTCCGCGCCGACGACAAAGAGATCGCCCTGCACCTGCGTCAGCCGCTCTTGCAGCGGGTCATCCTCGCCCAACAGCGCGCGCACGATGCCGAGGATCGCGTTCGCTTCGTCCACCGCGCCATACGCTTCCACGCGCGGCGAATCCTTGCTCACGCGCTGCCCGCCAAACAGCCCCGTCTTTCCCTCGTCGCCCGTGCGGGTGTAGATTTTCATGGTGTTGTTCCTGTAGGTGGTTCGTTAAAGAGGTCGAGGGCGCGTGAGCCTGCGTTTAGGGCTGTTGGTTAACTGCTCGATTCACCCGAATGAGTTCGCCTGCCATCTCCTCGTAGCCCTCGATGGTTTGGCTAATCCGCGCCGCCTGTGCCTGAAAATCAGGATCAAAGGTACAGACGATGATGCCTGCATGCGTGGAGGAGAGGCGATGCAGGCGAATAAAGTCCTTGCGATTCGTGGTGAGCAAGGCTCGCTGCTGCGTTGCCGCGATGGCGAGAACCTCTTCATCAGGAACCCGCTGGTTGGCCGTGCCATCTTCCATCATCGTGATGACGTTATGCTCCAAGGCTCGGAGCGCGTGCACGAACTGGCAGAGGGAAATTTTCGTCAGCGTAGAGACGTGCCATAGGTTAGGCAGCTTCGTTTTCCAAAATCTGCTGCTCGATCTCGTCACGCCGCGCACGGTAGTAGGCCCAGGCATTACTCAAATCTTCTGCTGTCAGGGTTGGATAGCTTTGAAGAAGGGTTGCCTCGCTCGTCCCCAGCTTGCGCGCCTGCACCAGTAGCCAAACGGGAATCCGAGTGCGCACTACACACGGCACCCCGCCACACACATCGGGGGTGCTCTCGATTCCAGGCAGGGCTTCGCCAATGTCGCGCGCCACCCACTGAAGAACCTGAGCTTTTTCCGCCGCGCTCATCTCGGGTAAAAGCTCCCGCACCTTTTGCAATGCAGTCATCCTGCCCCTCGCGTCTCTATCAACATTCCTTCAAGGAATTGTAATCCTCTGCACGAATCGGTCAATGCACCGCTTGTGGAGATTAAAGAGGCAGTTCGTAAAAGAGAAGGGTAGCGAAAGCCAGAGCGCCCTTAGAAGCGCCGCCCCGCCCGCGACTTACATCCTTCATTTCTGCAATCCTTGCTCTACCCGCCGCGCGCCGTTTGACCTCGCCCTTCCCGCTGCGCATGCTTTGGGGTATCGCGGCTTTCCGCCGCAGCGCTAAATCGACGCCGACGCAAAGGAAGAGGAACGATGAAGATAGCCGTGTTTGGGGCGACGGGTGGAACGGGCAGCGAGATTGTCCGGCAGGCACTGGCGGCGGGCCACGAGGTGACCGCCTTTGTGCGCTCGCCCGACAAGATGGCGCAGCAACATGCCGCGCTGCACGTGGTGCAGGGCGACGTGCTGGACGAGGCGGCGGTGGCCCAGGCGCTCGCGGGGCAGGAGGCGGTCTTTTGCGCGATTGGCAGCAGCGACCTGCGGCGCGACGATGTGCGCTGGCGCGCCACGCAGAGCATCGTGCGGGCGATGCAGCAGCAAGGGGTGCCGCGCCTTCTGCTCGTCTCCTCGCTCGGCGCGGGCGACAGCCGCGAGCGCGTCCCGCTGGCGACGCGCGCCTTTATCGCCACCGTGCTGCGCAGCGCCATCGCCGACCACACGCGGCAGGAAGAGATCGTGCAGCAAAGCGGGCTGGCCTGGCTGATCGCGCGGCCCGGTGGGCTGATCGATGGGCCGCCTTCCGGCACATACCAAGTGACCACCGAAGGTTCGATCCCGAGCGGGCGCATCGCCCGCGCCGATGTGGCGGGCTTCCTGCTCGGCCAACTG
The DNA here is from genome assembly GCA_963845765.1 of uncultured Chloroflexia bacterium. Classification (GTDB taxonomy): domain Bacteria; phylum Chloroflexota; class Anaerolineae; order Ardenticatenales; family Ardenticatenaceae; genus CAWJTI01. The sequence goes on along the minus strand of CAWJTI010000015.1, from coordinate 518,575 downwards.
GAGGGCGAGGAGTACTGGGGGCAGGCGGTGGCGCTCACGTGAGCGGGGGAGTGGCGACTTGGCGGATAAGGGAGCTTGAAGAAGGGGAGAGTGACCAGTACAATAGATCGAGACCCATCAAGCGGAGGAGGGTCGCTGGCAACACGGCAGCCACAGGAGGAGACAGGGACATGACGATTACCATCGACCTCCCCGAATACTTACAGCGCCAAACCGAAGCGCTGGCCGAACAACGTGGGGAGAGCATCGAAGAGACAATGATCGAGTTGCTCACCCACTCCATTGAAATCTATGCGGGGGAGCTTCCCTCGTTAGAGGAGCGGCGGGCTGCGGCATTGCCACGCATCCGAGAGATGGCGGCAGAGCGAGGGTTGGAGTGGGACGTGTTGAGTCAGGAGGCACGCGAGCAACTCATCAATGACCTCCTCCACGACTGAGCCCATTCGGGCTGTCTTTGACACCAATATCTGGATCTCCTCCGAGCTTCATCAGGGAAATCCTTGGCGCTGCGTTGAAGCGGCAAAGGCAGGCAGGGTAGAGCTTTTTCACTGTGCTCCCATGATTGCCGAACTCGCGGATAAGTTGCGACTCCGCTTTAGGTACCCCGAAAATCACATCCACGCTGTGGTCTACGAGTACCGTCAACACAGTACAGCCGTGGAAATCATGGGCAACCTTCGTGTCGTGGCGGATGACCCCACAGACTATAAGTTTGTAGAGTGTGCCTTGGTAGCGGATGCGCGTTTCATCGTGTCTGGGGACCGCCACCTGTTGAAAATTGCCCGCTACCAAGGTGTCCAACTTGTTGACGCCTCGACATTCCTCTCCCTACTCGTCCTCTAGCCGTTCCCGCCATCGCTCCCGATGACCAAAAAAAGAGGCGGCCCGCACCGCGAGCCGCCCCTATCCTTCATTTCTGCAATCCTTGCTCTACCGGCGCTACCCCACCGGCTCCCAATCCCCCAGCACCTCGCGGATCGCCTCTTCCGCCTCGCGGTTGCGCGCGCCGGTGCCGAAGTAGATAGCGTCGGGGTGGTGGATGACCAGCGCCGCCGTGCTCTGCTCGGGGTCCAACTGCCAGCCACTCGTCAGCGAGACGCCGATCTCCTGGGTGGGCAGCACCTCGAACAGCTGCTCGTGCTGGCTCATGTCCGGGCAGGCGGGGTAGCCCCAGGCGTAGCGCAGGCCGCGTTTGCCCCCCAGCGCCAATTCCTTGCGGATGCGCGCGTTGTTCCAGGCGGCCAGCCCCTCCGCCAGCTCGGTCGTGAAACCGTGGAGGAAATAAGCCTCGGTATAATCGCCGCGCGCCTGCGCCGCCTCCATGCGCTCCGTCGCCTGCGGCCCCGCCGTCACGACCTGCAGCGGGAGCACGTCCATGTTGCCCGACGACTTCGGCGCGATGTAGTCGGCCAGGCAGAGGCCGAGCCGCCCTTCCTGGCGCGGGAACTCCCAGCGGAACAGCTCGCGGGCGTGCTCTTTGGGGTCGTAGACGATCACCGTGTCGCCCTCGCTCTGCGCGGGGAAATAGCCGTAGGCGATGCCCATCTTGAGCCACTTCGTGCGCTCCAACTCCTCCTGGTAGGCGCGCAGCTTTGGCGCGTAGATGCTCCTGACAAGCTCTTCCCACTCCGCGCCGCGCTTGCCGCGCCCGCCCCAGTGCAGGCGGTACAGGGTTTCCAGGTCGAAATGCTCCCACACCTCGTGCAGGGCGATGGCCCCGCGCGGCACCGTCGTCGCGCCCCAGAAGGGTGGGGTGGGTAGCTGCGCCTTCGGCAGCGGCTGGACCCCCGAGGCGGTTTCCGCGCTCAGCGCGGCCATCTCGTCGCGCTTCTTTGCCAGCTCCGCCGCGCGCTCCAGCCCGCTGAGGGCGTCCACCACCAACTGCTGGACGACCTTGTCGCGCTGCGGCCCGACGAGCGAGTCTACCGTCGCCAGCCCCTCGAAGGCATCGGTGCAGTAGAAGACCCCCGGCGCGTAGGGAGTTTCCGGCTCCACGAAGAGCGCGCGGTAGCCGAAGCGGCGGTTGATCGCCGCGCCGCCGATGAGCACCGGCACCTTCATCCCGCGCTTGTGCATCTCGCTGACGACAATCGGCATCTGCTTGGAGGTGCTCACCAGCAGCGCCGAGAGCCCCACCGCCGTGGCATTGTGCGTCACCGCCGCGTCCAGGATCGTGTTGACCGGCACCTGCTTGCCAAGGTCCACCACGGTGTAGCCATTGTTTTCCAGGATCGTGCCGACCAGGTTCTTGCCGATGTCGTGCACGTCGCCAAAAACCGTGGCGAGCACGACAGTCCCCTTGGTCGTCCCAGCCATCTTTTCCAGATACACTTCCAGCCGCGAGACCGCCTTCTTCATCGCCTCGGCGCTTTGCAGCACGAAGGGCAAAATCAACTCGCCCGCGCCAAACTTGTCGCCCACCTCCTTCATGGCAGGGAGCAGCACGTTATTCAGCAGCCACACCGCGTGATCGTTGGTGATTGCAGGTTGCAGGTTGAAGATTTCAGATTCAACGGCCTCTGTTCCGTTATTCTGACCAGCCTCTGATCCGTTATTCTGCCATCCTGTTCTATCCGTCGGCCCGCGTCGTTCTGAACCGCCTCCGATCCTTCATTCCTGCCAATCCCTGTTCTATCCGTCGGAACCGCATCATCCCCCACCAGCCCCAACGCGACCGCTGTCGCGACCGCCTCGTCCACCTCCGCCTCGATGCCATCCTTTTTGCGGTGGAGGATGCGCCAGTAGACCCGCTCGAAGACGCTCATCCCCTCGGTGGGGTCGGCCTTCTGCTCCGCCTGCGCCTCGAAATCCTCGAACGCCTCGATGACGCGGGCGAGCGCGTTCTCGTCGGTGTTCCAGATCAGATCGTCCATCAGCTTGCGATGCTCGTCGCTGATCTCGGCATACGGGGTGATGTGCGCGGGGTTGACAATCGCCATGTCCAGCCCCGCCTCGACCGCGTGGTGCAGGAAGACGGAGTTGAGGACGTGGCGCGCGGCGGGCTTCAGCCCGAAGGAGACGTTGGAGATACCCAGTACCGTAAACGCGCCCGGCAGCTCCGCCTTGATGCGGCGGATCGCCCCGATCACTTCCTTGCCCGCGTTGCGGTACTGGGCCTGCCCCGTGGTGATCGGGAAGACAAGCGTGTCGAAGATGAGCGAGTGCGGCGGCATCTCGAACTGGTTGGTGACGATGTCGTAGATGCGCGCCGCCACCTCGACCTTGCGCTCCGCCGTTTCCGCCTGCCCCTGCTCGTCGATGCACATCGCGACCATCGCCGCGCCATGTTGCTTGGCGAGCCGCGCCACCCGCTCCAGCTTGGCGGGGCCGCTTTCCAGGTGGACGGAGTTGAGGATCGCGCGGCCCGGGTTGGTTTCCAGCGCGATCTGCATCACCTCCGGCTCGGTGGTGTCGATGACGAGCGGCGCGTCCACCCCCTGCTGGAGCATCTTGACGACGGTGCGCATCTGCACGTCCTCGTCGGTGCGCTCCGTGGTCGCGACGCAGAGGTCGAGCACGTGCGCGCCGCCCTCCACCTGGTCGCGGGCGATGTCGAGCACGGGGTCGTAGTCATCGGCCAGCAGCAGCCGCTTCACCTTGCGCGAGCCAAGGGTGTTGACCCGCTCGCCCACCATGAGCGGGCGGGGCAGCTGTGCCATCTCGGTGGCGCGCATGGCCGAGGCGAGGCGCGGCTGGTCGTCGATCTCTTCCGGTCGCCGCTCCCACGGGTTGATCCCCGCGACGCGGCTGACGATCTCGCGCAGGTGCTCGGGGGTGGTGCCGCAGCAGCCGCCGACGATGTTGACCCCGAACTCGGTGACGAACTCGGCCAACTGCTCGGCCATGGGGACGGGGGTCATCGGGTAGATGGCGCAGCCGTCCACGTTCAGCGGCAAGCCCGCGTTGGGGATGACGGAGATGGGCAGGCGCGTGTGCGAGGTCAGGTAGCGCACCGGCTCGCGCATGTAGTCGGGGCCGGTGGAGCAGTTGATGCCGATGATGTCGATGCCCAGCGGCTCCAAAATCGCCAGCGTCGCGCCGATGTCGGTGCCGAGCAGCATGCGACCGCTGATGTCCAACGAGACCTGCACCTGCATCGGCACGCGCCGCCCCTCGTCGCGCATCGCGCGCTTGAGCCCCTCGACCGCTGCCTTCACCTCCAGGATGTCCTGCGAGGTCTCGATGAGCAGCGCGTCCACGCCGCCGCGCAGCAGCCCCGCGCCCTGCTCGCGGAAAATCTCCGCCAATTCCTCGTAGGAAATCTTGGAAAGCATCGGGTCGTTGGTGGAGGGGAGCATCCCCGTCGGGCCGATAGAGCCCGCCACGAAGCGCGGCTTGTCCGGTGTGGAGAACTCGTCGGCCACCCCGCGCGCCAGCCGCGCCGCCGCCACGTTGATCTCGATGATCCGATCCTGGAGCCCGTACTCCTGCATGGTGTGGCGGTTGGAGCGGAAGGTATCGGTTTCCAGCACGTCGCAGCCCGCCTCCATGAAGGAGCGGTGGATCTGTGCGACGACCTCGGGCTTGGTGATCACCAGAAAATCGTTGCACCCCTCGTATTGAGCGCCGCCAAAATCCTCGGCGCTCAGGTTGAAATTCTGGATGGAGGTGCCCATCGCGCCATCAAAGACCAGGGCGCGATGCGTGAGAGCATCAAGGTAAGTGCTGTTCATCTGTGTGCTATCTCCTTGCGAGATATTAGATATTAGATATTAGATATTGGGTATTGGGTATCAGGTGTATCGTATAGGTGTATAAAATGGAGAGTAGTTAACGAATATGGATAAACCCTACAAAGGAACGTTGCTTCACTTCAACGGAAAGTCGTTCATACCCAATACCTAATACCAAGTACCCTAATACCCAAAACAAAACGCCTCTCATAAAAAGTGAGAGGCGTCGCTTGCAGAACCGTCGTGGAGGGTAACCGTGCCTCTCATCTGTCAGGCGGCGCGACCGAGACCTCGGCGCTACCTGCCGGAGTTGGCACCTGCTGGCTTCCGCCCTCGCGAAAGCCGCTGGTTGCCGGGGGTTCACAGGGCCGGTCCCTCCCCCCCTCTGGATGAGCAAGTGTCTATCAAGTTGCTGAAAGTGTAGTGGGAAGGGGAAAAATGTCAAAATGCTGGCACGTTTCATGATGATGGGCTCGCCTCAGAAGGGGGTCCAGGCAGCGAGTTAGCCCGCCCGACCCTGGCAAAAAATAGTGGGTTGCGCTCTTAAATAATATCCTTTATTATTGAAACCGTTTACAAAAACCGGTGGGGCGCGTCGTCATCGACACCGTTTTTCCCCGCTTCGCGTTGCAGGACCCCGGCTTTTTAAGCCCCTAGCACGCGCGAGCGCGGCGAATTGCCATCCGATTCCACTTCATGTAGGCTTGGTTGACCGTAGGCAGAAGCTGTTCGGCGGCGCATTGTCACAACCTCGTGTGACAGACGTCACTAGCGAAAGCGCCACCCGCCCGTTACAACTTTATCCCACGTGTTGCCTCATCTGCAGTCCCGCTCGGGGTGGATCGTTTTGGGACATGCAGCGCTGACCCTACCACCCACTTGCACCCGACGATGCGTGCAACCGCCCGGACATGTTCGTGATCGTTGTCTCTCCTTAGCCATGTATGATGTCCTGTGCCGCGTTCCGTACCGTGCTGGCATATCCTAATGGGTAGGATCAAGAATGCCTCAGATTTTTCACCGCAGTACCAACACCTTCTCCAGAGTAACTATTTTCGGCGCGTTCTTCGCTGTGGCGGGATTGCTGGTGATGGGGTACGTGCTGGCACGTTCCCCCTTCGCCACCGGGGTGGGGGAGTACGTCCCCCAGCCCGTGCAGTTCAGCCACGAGCACCATGCCTACGACGATGGCATCGACTGCCGCTACTGCCACACCTCCGTGGAAGATTCCAGCTTTGCCGGGATTCCGCCCATCGAGACCTGCATGAACTGCCACTCGCAGCTGTGGACCGATAGCGCGGAACTGGCTCCGGTCATCCAGAGCTGGGAGACGGGCATCCCCATCCAGTGGAACCGGGTCAACAGCGTGGATGATTTTGTCTATTTCAACCACAGCATCCACGTGCAAAACGGGGTTGGTTGCGAAACCTGCCACGGGCGCGTGGACCAGATGCCCCTCATGCGCAAGGCCGAGACCCTCCAGATGGAGTGGTGCCTGGATTGCCACCGCGACCCCTCGCAATACGTGCGCCCGCTTGAGGAAGTGTTCACGATGGGCTACCACCCGGAAGTGGACCAGAGCATTCTGGGGCCGCAGCTTGTGGAAGAGTACCAGATTCATGCGTCTACTGACTGTTGGGCCTGCCACCGCTAGCAGGCACGCTGGATAGTCGATGGTGGGTTGTGGATAGGCCACGGGCCAGACCACCCAAGGCTCCCTATCCAACGCAGCTATTCGATACCCATTTGGGACAACGAGAACATGATCTCCAAGAAAAGCTTAGACTTTGACGCGATTCGCGCCCGCATGAGCCAATCCGGCGGCAAGGAGTATTGGCGCAGCCTGGAAGAGTTGGCCGAGTCCGAGGTGTTTGAAGAGTTCCTGTATCGCGAGTTTCCGCGCCACGCCACCCCGCTGCCCACCGCGGTCACGCGTCGCAATTTCGTCAAGCTGATGGGGGCCTCGCTCGCCCTTGCCGGTCTGACGAGCTGCGGCTGGCGGCAGCCGGAAAAGATTGTCCCCTACGTGGCAGCGCCCGAGGGTATCATCTACGGAAAACCCCTCTTTTTTGCCACAGCGATGCAGGTGGGCGGTATCGCCACCGGCCTGCTGGTCGAGAGCAACATGGGGCGGCCCATCAAGGTGGAGGGCAACCCCGACCACCCCGGCAGCCTCGGCGCTACCGACTCCTTCGCGCAGGCTGCCGTGCTGACCCTCTACGACCCGGACCGCTCCCAGGCGGTAACGAGCGAGGGGCGCATCCGCACCATGACCGACTTTTTGACAGCGTTCCGCGAGCAGGTGGGGCAGCTCGCGGCGAGCGGCGGCGCGGGGCTGCGCATCCTGACCGAGGGGATCGGCTCGCCCACGATGGGCGCGCAGCTTGACGCGATCCTGGGCGACATGCCCCAGGCGCGCTGGTACCAGTACGAGCCGGTCGGGCGGGACAACCAGCGCGCGGGGGCCGAGCTTGCCTTTGGCGAGGACACCCACACCGTTTACCGCTTTGACCGCGCCAACGTGGTCCTTTCCCTCGACAATGACTTTCTTTCCCTGTACCCCGGCGCGCTGCGCTACGTCAACGACTTTGCGGATCGGCGGCGCGTGCGCGAGGGGAAACGGGAAATGAACCGGCTGTACGTGGCCGAGGCCACCTACACCACCACGGGGGCCAAGGCGGACCATCGCCTGCCGCTGCGCGCGGGGGAGATCGAAGGGCTCGACGCGGCTGCTCGCCTCCCAGTTGGGGGTCGCGGGGGTTGCCGCGCCGGGGTTGGATGCCGAGGTGCAGGCGTGGGTGGCTGCCCTCGCCAGCGACCTGGAGGCCAACCAGGGCGCGAGCCTCGTCATCGTGGGGGACGGGCAGCCGCCGGTCGTCCACGCGCTGGCGCACGCCATCAACGAGGCGCTCGGCAACGTGGGCGAGACCCTCTACTACACCGATCCGGTCCAGTTTGAGCCACCGTCCCCCGTCGGCGACCTGTCGGACTTGGTGGCGGAGCTGGCGGCGGGCAGCGTGGACACGCTCCTGATTCTCGGCGGGAACCCGGCCTACACGGCCCCCGCCGACCTCGACTTTGCACAGGCGCTGCAAAACGCCGCCTTCAGCGTCCACCTGGGGATGTACGAGAACGAAACCGCGCGGCTGTGCAGCTGGCACGTGCCCGAGGCGCACTTTTTGGAGTCGTGGGGCGACGCGCGTGCCTTCGATGGGACCGCCTCGATCATCCAGCCGCTGATCGAGCCGCTGTACAACGGGGTGACCGCCCATGAGATGCTCGCCAACCTGACCGATACCCCCCAGGCGAGCAGCTATGACCTGGTGCGCGGCTTTTGGGAGGGGCAGAGCCCCAGCGGCAATTTTGAGCGCTTCTGGCGCGCCGCCCTCCACAGCGGTATCGTGCCCGACACGGAACTCGCGCCTAAAAGCGTGACGCTCCGTGATGACTGGGCCGACCTGCCCGATTGGCTGCCCTCCGAGGGGCTGGAAATCGTTTTCCGCCCGGACCCGACCATCTACGACGGGCGCTTCGCCAACAATGGCTGGCTCCAGGAGCTGCCCAAGCAGATTACCACGCTGACCTGGGACAACGCGGCGCTGGTCAGCGTCAACAGCGCACAGGAGCTTGGGGTAAGAACCGGCGACGTGGTGGAGCTACGCTACCGCGACCGCATGGTCCGCGCGCCGATCTTCGTGCTGCCTGGCCATGCGGACGGCTCGGTGACGGTGGCGCTGGGCTACGGCCAGGAACACGCGGGTCGGGTCGGGAGCGGGCTGGGCTTCAATGCCTATGCCATTCGCCCCTCCGATACCCCCTGGTTCGGCGGCGGGCTCGACATCGTCAAGACCGACGAGGAGTATCGCCTGGCGACCACGCAGCAGCACCATATGTTGCAGGGCCACGACGAGGAACTGGTGCGCTCCGCTACCTTTGAGCACTTTTTGGAGCACCCCACCTTCGCCCAAGAGAGCGCGCATGGGGAAGACGGGGTGGCTGAGCCGCCCTCCCTCTACCCCGAGTATGCCTACGAGGGCTATAAGTGGGGCATGACCATCGACATGACCGCCTGCGTGGGCTGCGGGGTGTGCGTGATCGCCTGCCAGGCCGAAAACAACATTCCCATCGTCGGTAAGGAAGAGGTGCTGCGTAACCGCGAGATGCACTGGCTGCGCGTGGACACCTACTTTGCGGGCGACCTGGACAACCCGGAGGCGTACTTCCAGCCGCTGCCCTGCATGCACTGCGAGAATGCCCCCTGCGAGCCGGTTTGCCCGGTGGCCGCCACTGTCCACTCGGAAGACGGGCTGAACCAGATGGTGTACAACCGCTGCGTGGGCACCCGCTACTGCTCAAACAACTGCCCCTACAAGGTGCGCCGCTTCAACTTCCTGGAATATGTGAGCGATGACGAGCCGGTGATGAAGCTGCTGCGCAACCCCGAGGTCACGGTGCGCAGCCGTGGGGTCATGGAAAAGTGCACCTACTGCGTGCAGCGCATCACCCAGGCGCGCATCGAGGCGGACAAAGAAAACCGACCGATCCGCGATGGCGAGATTCTGACCGCGTGCCAAGCGGTCTGCCCCACCAAAGCTATCATCTTCGGCGACATGAACGACCCGGGAGCCCTGGTGACGCGCCTGAAGGAAGATCCGCTCAACTATTCCCTGCTGGAAGAATTGGGCACACGGCCGCGTACCTCCTACCTGGCGGCGGTGCGGAACTTAAATTCTGAGTTGACTGTAGCCGAAGGGTAGCCGCTGGGCCCTGCCCGCACGACTCTCGACCCGCCATCTGTCAACCTTTGAACGGAACAACGCTATGCTAAGAGAGTTAGGAGATCGTAGAGATAACGCTGTTGCAGGCAGCGCCGATAGCGTGCCCGTGCTCGCCCCCGGACATACCTTAGGCACGATCACCGACAAGATCAGCTCGATCGTGCTGAATCAGCCCTTTGGCAAGTGGTGGTGGATCGCCTTTATCTTCGCCTTCATGCTGACCAACCTTCTCTTCGGGACGATCACCTACGTGCTGCTCAAAGGGATCGGGGTGTGGGGCAACAACGTTCCCATCGGGTGGGCCTTCCCGATCATCAACTTTGTCTGGTGGATCGGGATCGGGCACGCGGGCACGCTGATTTCTGCGATCCTGCTGCTGCTGCGCCAGCAGTGGCGCACCTCGATCAACCGCTTTGCCGAGGCGGTGACCCTCTTCGCGGTGGCAAACGCGGGGCTTTACCCGCTGCTCCACACCGGGCGGCCCTGGCTCGACTACTGGATGTTCCCCTACCCGAACACGATGGGGCTTTGGCCGCAGTGGCGCAGCCCCCTGCTGTGGGACGTCTTCGCCATCTCGACCTACGCACTGGCCTCCCTGCTATTCTGGTATATCGGGCTGATCCCTGACTTTGCCACCCTGCGCGACAGCGCGAAGACGCGCCTTCCCAAAGTGGTTTACGGGCTGCTCTCGATGGGCTGGCGCGGCTCCGCGCGCCACTGGCTGCGCTACGAGCAGGCCTACTTCCTGCTCGCCGCGCTGGCGACCCCGCTGGTCATCTCGGTGCACACCATCGTCAGCTTTGACTTCGCCGTCTCGATCCTGCCCGGCTGGCACACCACCGTCTTCCCGCCCTACTTCGTGGCGGGCGCGCTCTTTGCGGGCTTCGCCATGGTGATGCTGATCGCGATCCCCCTGCGGCGAATCTTCAACCTGGAAGATTTTATTACCATGCGCCACCTGCGGAACATGGCCCTGGTCATGCTCGTCAGTGGGCTCGGCGTCTCCTACGGCTACCTGACCGAGGCGTTCACGGTATTCTACAGCGGCAACCCCTACGAGATTTCGGTTTTTGTCGATCGCTTCACCGGCCACCTTGCACCGGCCGCGTGGATCATGATCTTCTGCAACGTGATAGCGCCCCAGGCTATCTGGTTGCCGAAGGTGCGCAATAGCACGATCGCGCTCTGGATTGTCAGCCTCATCGTCAGCGTGGGTATGTGGTTCGAGCGCTTCGTCATCATCATCCAGAGCTTGACGCACAGCTACCTGCCCTCCTCCTGGGCGACCTACCAGCCGACGATCTGGGACTGGACGATGTACACCGGCACTATCGGCTTCTTCCTGCTGCTGCTCCTCCTTTTCATCCGCTATCTGCCCGTTATCTCAATCTTCGAGATGCGCGACCTGCTGGTGCGGACGGAAGAGAAGTCGAGCCAGCTCAGCGGCGACTGACATTTGTAACACGAGGGTCCACCTATGGCAGACAGTGAGACAAACAGCGCCTACCCCCAAGCACCCTTTGTTTCTTTGCCTCACGGGCAGGGTGCCCCGCAGGTAGTTTTCCACCCGGGCGAGGCGGTGCCCGGCGAGTCGCTCTATGGCCTGATGGCCGAGTTCCACGGCACGCACGAGCTGATCGAGGCGATCAAGGGGGTGCGCGCACAGGGCTACCACAAGATGGATGCGTACACCCCCTTCCCCTCGCACGAGGTGGCGCACGCGTTGGGAACGCGCGGCACGCGCCTGCCGATCATCGTGTTGATCGGCGGTATCCTGGGGATGCTCACCGGCTTCTTCATGCAATATTACACGGCGGTCTTTGCCTACCCGCTCAATGTCGGGGGACGGCCCTACAATAGTTGGCCCTCCTTTCTGCCGATTACCTTCGAGATGACGATTTTGTTCGCCACCATCGCGGCGGTGTTCGGGATGCTGGCGCTCAATGGCCTGCCGATGCCCTACCATCCGGTCTTCAATGTGGAGCGCTTTTCTGGCGCGACCCGCGACCGCTTCTACTTGGTAGTCGAGGCCACCGATCCCAAGTTCGACTATGAAGAGACCCGACGCTTGCTGACAAGCTTGAACCCGGATGAGGTGCTGGATGTCCCCCACTGAGCGATTGTCGATGCGGTGCCGCGCCGCCTCGCTGTGCCGCCCCGCACAACTCGGGAATCTCCACTCGACATTCCCCCTGCTGCTGCTTGTCGCGTTCCTGCTGGCAGGGTGCAGCGCCGGGCAGATGGACGTACAGCCCCGCTGCGACCCGCTGGAGCCCAGCGCGCTGTTCGACGATGGCCGCTGCTCGCGCCTTCTCATCCCCGAGACGGTGGCGCGTGGGCAGTTACAGGATGATACGCTGCTGTACACGGGGCGCGAGCCAGGCCAGGCCAGCGGCGAGACTGGCGCAACCGACGAGCAGGCAAGCGGCGAGACCGGCGCAACCGACGAGCAGGCAAGCGGCGAGACCGGCACAACCGACGAGCAGGCAAGCGGCGAGGGGAGCGACGCCAACAACCAGCCCCTCTCTACCGTCTTCCCCATGCCCGTGACGCGTGACGTGCTGGAACGGGGGCAGCAGCGCTTCAATATATACTGCGCGCCCTGCCACGGGCGCGACGGGGAGGGCGATGGCATGGTGGTGCGGCGCGGTTTCCCGAGCCCCCCTTCGCTCCACGAGGAGCGCCTGCAGGAGGCGTCGCCCGGCTATCTCTATGATGTAATCGTCAATGGCATCGGTGTCATGCCTGACTACGACGGGCAGGTCAGGGTGCCGGACCGCTGGGCCATCGTTGCCTATGTCAAGGTGCTGCAACTGAGCCAGAATGCCACCCTTGACGATGTGCCCGCCGAGATGCGCGGCGAGTTGGGGCAATAACGCAAGGAAACACTATGAGCGATACTGTGCTGAGCGACGGGCGCGATTTCGACGAGACGCAGCGGCTTGCCACGATCGTAGGTGGGGTTGCCCTGGTCGTCCTGCTGGTAGGCTGGCTGCTGAGCCACGAGCAATTTTTCCGCTCTTACCTGCTGGGCTTCCTGTTCTGGACAGGGGTGGGGCTGGGTAGCCTTGCGCTGGCCGCGCTGCATCAACTAACCGGCGGGGCCTGGGGCATGGTGCTGCGCCGCATGTTCGAGGCCGCCGCGCGGACCCTGCCTTTCATGGCGCTGCTCTTTGTGCCCCTCATCTTTGGCATCCACGATATCTACGAGTGGAGCCATGCCGACGTGGTGGCAGCCGACCCGCTGCTGACGTACAAGAGCGGGTGGCTGAACACCCCCTTCTTCGTGGGGCGCACTGTCTTCTACTTTGCAGTCTGGACAATAGTCGGCTACATGCTGAGCCGCTGGTCGCTCTCGTTGGATACCGCCTCCGACCCGCGCGAGGAGCGGCGGCTGCGCCTCTTCAGCGCGGTGGGGCTGCTGCTGCTGGTGCTTACCGTGACCTTTGCGGCCTTCGACTGGGTCATGTCCCTGGACCCGCACTGGTTCTCTTCGATCTTCGGGGCGATCATGGCGGTGGGGATGATCCTCGCTGCCTTCTGCGTCGCCATCATTGTCCTGCGCTTGGTGGTGGGCAAGCGCGACCCCATGCCGCAGGTGCTCTCCAAAGCGATCTTCAATGACCTGGGTAGCCTTCTCCTGGCGTTTACCATGCTCTGGGCCTACCTCTCACTCGCCCAGTTCCTGATTATCTGGTCGGGCAACCTGCCCGAGGAAGTTACCTGGTACATCGACCGCAACCAGGGCGGCTGGGAACTGCTGACGGTGGCGTTGCCCCTCTTGCACTTCGCGGTGCCCTTTGTGCTGCTGCTCTCCCGAGGGGTCCGCAGCAACCTGCGCCGCCTGAGCTGGCTGGCCGCTTACATCCTTTTCATGCACCTGCTCGAACTGGTGTGGCTCGTCAAGCCCACGTTCGTCCACGGGCTTAGCATCCACTGGCTGGACGTCGTCTCGATTGTGGCGTTCGGCGGGCTCTGGCTTGCCATCTTCATCTGGCAGCTGAAGCAGCACCCCCTGGTGCCGCTCCCGGCTATCACGGAGTTGCGAGAACGTGCCCACGCTGCGCACTGACGGCGCGCGCGACACGAGCGCGCCGAGCGCGCCGAGCGCGGGGCAGGTGCCCCACGCTTCCTTGCCGCGCTGGCCGGACTCATGCTGCTGCTGCTCGCCTTTTTATGGCGGCGGCGACCGGAGCAGGACGAACCCTATTCCCCTGGGAGGATCAAGGTGGCAACACCTGACACACAAAAAGTTAACCTAACCAAGTCGATCGAGGAGCAAATCGATATCAAGGGGCGGCCCGCCTCCATGCCCGATCCAGAGGACCTGGAGGCGGGATACGAGGTGAGCGACTGGGACCTTGGCGGCAGCATCAATCTCCTCATCGCTATGTTTATCTTCGCCGCCGTAGCCTTCGGGGTAGTTACCGGCTTCCAATGGCTGCTGTCGGGGGAGATGGGCGATTTTAAGCCGCCCGTCGATGGGGTCGCCAGCGACCCCGAGGGGCCGATTCCCGATATGATCCAGTCGCGCGCCCTGACGGGGCTGGAATACCAGCAGCTACGCGCCACCGAGGACGAGTGGCTGAGCAGCTATGGCTGGGTGGACGAGCAGGCGGGGGTGGTGCGCATCCCCGTGGAGCGCGCGATGGACGTCGCCCTGGAGCGCGGCCTGCTTCCCTCCCGCCCGATGAGCGAGGGGGAGGGGAGCTTCCAGGATAACGCACAGGAGCTCCCCATGGACTCAAGCTCAGGACGTGTTATGGAGATGACCAGCCCATGAAAAAGCTAGCTATTATCGTGTTGCTCCTCGCCATCGTTGGGGTGGCAGGGCTACGCGCGAGCCCCGCCGTCGCGCACGGGCCGGATGACGAGGACGGGCACCACGAGACAACCTCCTCACTCCCCGCCATCTTTGAGAGCGCGCGTTTCGAGCAGCGGCTTGGCGAGAAGGCCCCGCTCGACCTGACCTTTACCGATGACAGCGGCAACACCGTGCGCCTGGGCGACTATTTTGGCGACAAGCCGGTGCTGCTGACCCTCAACTACTATGAGTGTGACAACCTTTGCCCCCTCGTCCTGGAGGGGCTGGTGCGGGCGCTCAAGGCGGTGACCTTCACCGTGGGCGAGGAGTACAACGTCGTCACCGTGAGCATCGACGCGGGGGAAACCCCGGAGCTCGCGCGGGACGTCAAGAAACACACCCTTGGGCGCTACGATCGGGTCGGGAAAAAGGTGTCCTGGCCTTTCCTGACTGGCACCCAGGGGTCGATTGACCAGCTAGCGACGGCGGTCGGCTTCAACTTTGAGTGGGATGAGGAGAGCCAGCAGTACGCCCACCCGAGCGGGGTCATCATCCTCGCCCCGGATGGCACGATTGCGCGCTACATCTACGGGCTGGACTTTTCGCCGCGCGACCTGCGTCTGGCCCTCGTCGAGGCATCGGAGGGCCAGATCGCTACCCCCATCGACCAGATCCTGCTCTTTTGCTTCCATTACGACCCCAGTACCGGCAAGTACAGCGGGATGGCTATCAACTCCATGCGCCTGGGCGGGCTGGCAACCTTGCTCGCCCTGGGGGCCATCATCGTGCCGATGGTGCGACGGGAACGGCAGCAAACCCCTATAAATCCGAAAACATCGGAGTGAGTGATGGAAGGACTTCCTTTTCTACCCGGGCAGGCATCCACGATTGCTGATGACATCGATCTGCTCTACTTTTTTCTGAGCGGGCTCACTATCTTTTTCACGGTGCTGATCGCGGCGCTCATCATCTATTTCTCCATCAAGTACCGCCGCCGCCACCCGGACGAGATCCCGGTGCAGATTCACGGTTCCAACCGGCTGGAAATCGCCTGGACGGTGCCACTCTTCGGCTTGGCGATGGTGGCGTTCTTTTGGGGCGCATGGCTCTACGTCGAGCTATACACCCCGCCGGACGATTCGCTGGAAATTTACGTGATCGGCAAGCAGTGGATGTGGAAGTACCAGCACCCGGACGGTCAGCAGGAGATCAACGACCTGCATGTGCCGGTGGGCCGCCCCGTGAAGCTGACGATGACCTCGCAGGATGTGATCCACTCCTACTTTGTGCCCGCCTTCCGCGTCAAATCAGACGTGCTGCCGGGGCGCTACACCAGCATCTGGTTCGAGGCGACGAAGACCGGCACCTTCCACATGTTCTGCACCGAATATTGTGGCACCTAGCACTCGCGCATGGTCGGCTCCGTGGTCGTGATGGAGGAGGCCGACTACCAGGAGTGGTTGAGCGGCGATGCGACACGCGTGGGCGGGCAGGCGGATATGGGGACCCCCGTGCAGCAGGGCGAGCAGCTGTTCGCGAGGCGAGCTGTGCGGGCTGCCACCGCGTGGAGGGGGGCGGGCCTGGCCCCTCGCTCGTCGGGGTGTTTGGCACAGAGGTGTCGACGGAGGACGGGGCGACGATCCTCGCGGACGAGACGTACATTCGCGAATCCATCGTTGACCCAACAGCGCATATCGTGGAAGGCTATCAGCCCATCATGCCGTCCTATCAGGGCCAGCTGAGCGAGGAGCAGCTTCTCCAACTTATCGAGTACATCAAGTCTCTGGGCGCTGAGGAGCAAGATCAGTAACGTGACAATGCTCGCCAAGGCGCTAAAACGAGGGAGTCGAACCCATGACCGTTCCAACCATCGCGCTCGATACACGCAAGCACTACCTGAACGTTCACTATGGCGTCAAGTCGTGGCTGCTCACGGTAGACCATAAGCGCATCGCGATGCTGTATCTGGTGTCCATTACCTTTATGTTCCTGATCGGGGGAGCCGCCGCCGGGCTGATGCGCCTGGAACTGCTGACCCCGGCGGGGGACCTGGTGCAGCCGGACGATTACAACCGACTGTTCACCGTGCATGGCATCGTGATGATCTTCTTCTTTCTGGTGCCCTCCATCCCGGCGGTGCTGGGGAACTTCCTCATCCCCCTGATGATCGGCGCGAAAGACCTCGCCTTCCCGCGCCTGAACCTGCTTTCCTGGTACATCTACATGATCAGCGCCATCATGGCCGTCTGGATCCTGCTCACCGGCGGGATCGACACCGGCTGGACCTTCTACGCGCCCTACAGCACCGAGGCGTCCGCCACGCAGGTGATCCCCGCAGCGGTTACCATCTTTGTAGCGGGCTTTTCCTCGATCCTGACTGGGCTGAACTTTATAGTGACGATCCACCGCATGCGTGCGCCAGGGCTGACCTGGTTCCGCCTGCCGCTCTTCATCTGGTCCATGTACGCCACGAGCCTGATCATGGTGCTGGCAACGCCGGTGCTGGGCATCACGATGATCCTGCTCGCGCTAGAGCGCTTTCTGGGGGTTGGCATCTTTGATCCGGCGCTGGGTGGCGATCCGGTACTCTTCCAGCACTTTTTCTGGTTCTACTCCCACCCGGCGGTGTACATCATGGTGCTGCCCGGCTTCGGGCGTGATCTCGGAGATCATCGCTGTGTTCTCGCGCAAGCGTATCTTCGGCTACCGCTTCGTGGCCCTCGCGAGCGTGGCGATTGCGGTGCTCGGCTTTCTGGTGTGGGGCCACCACATGTTCGTGTCGGGGCAATCCATCCACGCGGCCATGATGTTCTCGATCCTGTCGATGCTCATCGCCATCCCCTCGGCGATCAAGGTCTTCAACTGGACCGCCACCCTCTACAAGGGGTCGATCTCCTTCGACACCCCGATGCTGTACGCGCTGGGGTTCATCGGGCTCTTTACCATCGGCGGGCTGACCGGCCTCTTCCTGGCCTCGCTCGCGACCGACGTGCACCTGACCGACACCTACTTCGTCATCGCGCACTTCCACTACATCATGGTGGGCGGCACCTCGATGGCCTACCTGGGCGGCATCCACTACTGGTGGCCGAAGCTGACCGGGCGCATGTACTCCGAGACGTGGGGGCGCTTTGCCGCCGTGATCATCTTCGTGGGTTTCAACCTTACCTTCTTCCCGCAGTTCATCGCTTGGCTACCTGGGCATGCCGCGCCGCTACTACATGTACGCGCCGGAGTTCCAGGTCTTCAACGTGCTCTCGACGGCGGGCGCGTCGATCATGGCGATCGGCTATGCGCTGCCCTTCCTGTACCTGATTCCCTCGCTGTGGAATGGTAAGGTGGCAGGGCCGAACCCGTGGGGGGCCACCGGGCTAGAGTGGGAAACCTCCTCGCCGCCCCCGCCGGAAAACTTTGAGACGACCCCGATCGTGACCGTTGGCGCGTACAATTATGGACCCGTGGAGGAAGAAGTTGGCTGAGATACAGGCGCATGCCGATACCCACCACCATCCCGCGCTGGGCCACCACTGGGAGACGATGGAGCAGCAGCACGAGGGCAACATCCTCGGCATGTGGCTCTTCCTCATCACGGAGGTGATGCTCTTCGGCGGGCTGTTCACCTCCTACATCATCTTTCGCATGCTCTACCCTGACGTGTTTCAGGAGTCCAGCCACTTTCAAAACGTGCCCATCGGTACCTTCAACACCGTCATCCTGATCACGAGCAGCTTGACGATGGCGCTCGCGGTGCGGAGCGCGCAGCTAGCCAACCGCCGCGCGCTGGTGATCTTTTTGCTGCTGACCACGGTTCTCGGCCTCGCGTTTGTCGGCTTCAAGGGGTACGAGTACTACCAGCACTGGCATGAGGGGCTGGTGCCGGGCATGCTCTTCACCAACCCGGAGTTGGACCCGCGCGCGCAGATTTACTTCTTCCTGTATTTCACGATGACCGGCCTCCACGCCATCCACATGCTCATCGGGATCGGCATCGTCATCGTGCTGGCCGTCCAGGCGATGCGCGGGCGCTACCTCGGTCCGTTCTACGCGCCAGTGGAGCTGATGGGCCTCTACTGGCACTTTGTGGACGTGGTGTGGGTCTTCCTTTTCCCGCTGCTGTACCTGCTTGGCCGCCAGTGACGCTTTAGGAGAATCTGATGGCAGACCACGATACCCATAACGAGACCACGGGGCACGTCGAGCCGCTGCGGACCTACCTGCTCGCGGCAGGCGCACTTTTCATCCTGACGATGCTCACGGTGGGCGCAGCCTTTGTGGATCTTGGCCCTTTCAACGAGATCGTAGCCCTCGCCATCGCGACGCTGAAGGCGCTGGTGATCGTGCTCATTTTTATGCACGGGCGCTACAATTCCGGCATCACGCGCCTGGCCATGATCACCGGCGTCATCTGGCTGGCGATCCTGATAGTGGGGGTGATGGACGATTACCTGACCCGTGATTGGATCAGCCCGTTTGGGCGCTAGCTAGCAGTCAGCCACAGGCTGGAAGGCCCGCGCCGCGCGTCACCAAGCTGGCTCTGCTGTAGCACCCCTGTCCCGCTATCCATCTGTAGCTATAACAAGCAACGAGGCGCTAGGCCACTCGCATGGCCTAGCGCCTCGTTGGGCTTTGTCTGCGCTGTGGATCAGCTCTTGGTGACCGGCTCCGTGGCCTGCTGCGCCACCTCTTCCATCTGCTCCGCCGTCTCCTTTTCCTGGCTCGCAGGCTGGATGGGCGGGCTCTCGGTTTCCGGTGCGGGCTCGTGGTGGGCCTTGGCTTCCAACTCTTCCTTCACGAATTGCTGCATCCGCTCCATGGCGCGCGTCGCAAAGCGCCTTTGCAGGCGGCGGCCAAAAAGCTTGAAACCTACCCAGTAAAAAGGATTGGAAATTCGGTCGCTGCGGGAAAAAGCGTGGATGAGGAACCCCACCTCGCCCGTGTCGAGCCACTTCCACACCTCGAAATTCATCTGCCCCTTCTCGAAGTGCCCTTGCAGGGTCTGGTAGTTAAAGCCCCACACCTGCGCGGGTCCCTTGTCCGTCTCGCGCTGCTCGTCTACCACCGCGCCGACGCGCACCCCGAAGTAAAAGGTGAAAAACAGAAAGCGCGCCTGAAGCAGGATCACGCGCTCTGCCAGCGGGCGGTCCGGGTAGTAGATGCCGGTGATGATCTCGGGGGGCGGGAACTTGTAGTCGCGGATGATCGTCTTGGCGATCTCCCAGGGGCCACCCGCGACCGGCGGGCCGGGCACCTCAGCGGGCAATTCCGCCTCGTAATCGTCGATGTTCCAGCCCTGCTCCTTGGTGTGCTCGTGGCTCTGCTCCCAGTCGAAATTGGGCTGCAGGTTGTAGAGCGCATCCAGTTGCGCCTGATAGCGTTGCCACATCGGTGTCTCACTCAATTGGGATATCCTCCCCGTGGTAGCTCTGCTCCTCCGTCAGCACATCCACCTCGCCGATCAGCTCGCCACCGCTTTCCTCTGCCACGCGCTTGCAAAAGTGGACCCACATGTTGGTTTGGGCCTGCTTGGCAATTTTGAGCTTGTCATAGGCGAGGTCCACCAGCATGTCGCGGCTGCGCGCCCAGGAAAGAATCTCGAAGCGCAGCGCGTCGGCGCGCGTGGGGTGGGGGCGCAGGCGAAAGCGGATTTCCCCCGCCTCCATGTGCCCCTCGATGGTGACGAAGGCGAAGGAGGTCGGCTGCACGTCGATGACGCGCACTGGCCCGTCCCACGGCCCTGCGATGTGGATGTAGTACTCATCCCCAACCTGCATGGCTTGGGTGACACCCTTCGTCTTGTCGAAGGTCGCCATGGCCGACGGGCAAAAGTCGTTGATCTCGCATGTCACCTGGGCTATCAATGCCTCCGCGTCCACCGTCGGGTGAGCGATATCCACGCAATAGCGGCGGTGGAACAGCGGCCCCGTGCCATCGCTGAGGAGCTGCGCGGGGGTATCACCCTGCTGCGCTTCCTTGGGGATCGGCTTGAGCCCCTCGCTGTTGACCTTTTTTTGCTCGGTGTGCTCGGTCACCGGTACCCCGTACAACATGTCGCGCAGCTGTCTGGCGAGCCAGAGCAGCAGCAGCGCGCCACCCAGAAGCAGCGCCGCCCCCAGTGCCACATCTGCCGCGCGCGTCGGGGGCGGGGCATGGCTCCGCTTCAGCTGCTTGTCTACCCATTCTTTGACAGCGAACAATCTCATAGCCTTGACTCCTCGATTCTATTTCCCATAGGAGTTACGTAAGCTGACCGAAGACCGAAGACCGAGGACAGACGAATTGAACAAATTATGTCTGGCAGTCTTCGGTCTTCGGTCTTTGGTCGTCTATCCAAGTGTGTAAGTCCTATCCCATTAAAAAAGCAACCAAGGTGCCAGCATGGGTGGGTTGATACAGGGGCCAGGGGGCTTTCTACTATAATAGCGGTGCCCAGTGCTGGTTGCCACACAGCCATGAGCCTGCGATACTGTCATTGGATGACATAATATTTTGTGGCAAGGGGAAGGAATAGGGAAAACGATGAGCGAGGCACCCGCGCCCATCTTGGAAACCGAGCGACTGATTCTGCGCCTGCTGACGATGGAGGACCTGGACGCGCTCGCCGTCTTGTACGCCGATCCGGCGGTGCGCCGCTATTTTCCGGAAGGGACGCTGACGCGCGAGGAGAGCCGCGAGGAGCTTCAGTGGTTCATCGATGTCTATTACGCGCAATACGGGTTTGGCCTGTGGGCGACGATCCACAAGGAAACCGGCGCGTTCATCGGGCGGTGTGGGCTCATTCCCTGGACGCTGGAGGGGGAGCACGAGGTGGAGGTCGCCTACATGCTGGCGCAGGAGTTTTGGGGGCAGGGGCTGGCGACCGAGGCGGCGCAGGCCATCGTGCGCTACGCGTTCGAGTCGTTGGGCATGACGCGGCTCATCTGCCTGGTCGATGCGGACAACCACGCCTCGCAGGGGGTGGCGCGCAAGGTGGGCATGACCTTCGAGCAGGAGATCGACGATGGGCTGGGCCCCGCGCTGATGTTTTCCATGCAGCGCGGGGCGGCGACGGGGGAGTGATATCAAATCGGGGAGACATGGGCGCGCCCTAACCCCCGATCCCTGACCTCCGATCCGTTCTCACCCCTCCGCCAGGCGCTCGCCTTCCCTGTCCACGAGGTGGCGCAACAGGTCGCTGCTGGTAATCATCCCGACCAGGAAAGGGTTCCCCTCGCTGCCGGTCTGGACGACGGGTAGGCCATTGACCTTGTGGGACAGCATCTGGCGCGCCGCGTCGCCCACGGTGGCGTTGGGGCCGATGACTACCAGGTCGGTAGCCATGACCTCGCCAATCGGGATAGTTTCCAGATTGTTGATGACTTCCTGTTCGGTGGCTTCAAGATAGGGCGCATCCAGGGCCAGGCGCACGTCCTCCAGCGAGACGATCCCGATGAGCGCGCCTGTGTCAAACTCAATAACGGGCAGGCGGCGCACGTCAAACTCGTACATGAGCGCAAGCGCGATCCCTAAATCCTGCTGCGGCCCGACGGTAATCAGCTCGGTACTCATCAGGTCGGCGACCCTCACTGCGCCCCCTCTGGCGCGGCGCTGCCATCGAGGATGTCGCCGCCCTCGTCTAGCTCATCGAGCAGCAGGATCAGGAAATCCAGCAGGATGGAGCGGGTGACAAGGCCCACCAGCCGCTCCTCGTTGCCGCTCTCGTCGTACTCGACCACGGGCAGCCCGCCCACCTTCGCCACCCGCATCAACTGCGCCGCCTCGATGATCGGGGCGTCCGCCTCGATGGTGTGGACCGAAGTTGTCATAATCTCGCGAACCGCGTGGCTGCGCAACGTTTCCAGAATCTCGGCGTGGGTTTCTTCCAAAAGGGGAGAGTCCGCCGCCAGGCGCAGGTCGCGATCGGTGATGATCCCCACCACGTTGCCCGCCTCGTCCACCACCGGCACGCGTCGCTGCCCCGCATCGAGCATCAACCGCCCCGCCACCCCCAAGGACTCGTCGGGGGAGACGGTCGGCGGGTCGGCCAGCATGATGTCGCGAATCACTCGTTGTTTCATCGTTGTTCCCTCCTGTGTTGTGCACTCGTCAGAAAAGTGAGAGGGCAAAGACCCCAACCTCGTCAAATTCAGTTGTCTGCAAGGTGAGCAGCGGGGCGAGCGCCAGGGATAGGCTTCCCTCTCTCTGAAGCTTGTTAAAGCACTGAAAGTGCCTACCCCGGCAACCCACCGCGCAGGGTGCAGGGTCACCCGTGGGTGGCAATGGCGTCCAGCATGGTTTGGACGTTGCAGAACTTGACGCGCGGTCGCCCCACGCGTGCCCCCGCCTCGTTTTCCAGGGTTTCCAGCAGCAGCCACTCGTCAAACGAGACCACCTGCGGCTGCTGCTCGCGAATCCACTGTTCGGCATGGCGCGGGTCGGCGCGCGTGTCATCCACCGGCGCAATCTGGTACGCGTCCTCTAGCATGTGGGCCACCGTCTCGACGGCGTCCGCCTTGTTCGTGCCGATCACCCCCGTCGGGCCGCGCTTCACCCAGCCCACCACGTACTCCCCCGCGATCGGGTGGCGCGTTTCCGGGTTGATCACGCGCCCCTCGCGGTTGGGGATGATCCCCTTGCGCGGCTCGAAGGGCAGGCCGGGCAGCGGCACCCCCTTGTAGCCGATGGCGCGAAAAACAAGCTCCGCTGGCAACTTTTCGTACTGGCCGCTCCCGACCGCCTGAAGGTAGCCGCTCTCGGTGGCCTCCAGCCGATTCTTTTCGAGGCGAATCGCGCTCACCGAGCCGTGCTCGCCCAGAAACTCCACCGGCGAGACGAGAAAGCGCAGGTGAATCTGGCGCGGCGCGCCACTTGTGCCGCGCTCGGCGTAGGCGCGCAGGGTGCGCAGGTTGCGCTCTACCTGCTTGTCCGTCTCGGCAAGTTGCTGGCTGACGGGGTCGAGTTCCAGATCGCGCGGATCCACGATCACGTCCACCCCTTCGATCTCGCCCAACTCGCGCAGCTCCGGGTTGGTGAAGGAGGCCTGCGCGGGGCCGCGCCGCCCCAGCAACGAGATGCGTTTGACGCAGCTCTCGCGCAGGCGCTCCAGCGCGTGGTCGGCGATGTCCGTCTTGGCGAGGGTGTCGGTGGGCTGGGCGAGGATGCGCGTGACGTCCATCGCCACATTGCCATTCCCCACAACCGCCACGTGCTCGGCGCTCATGTCAAAGTCCAGGTGGGCATAGTCGGGGTGCCCGTTGTACCAGCCCACGAAGATCGTCGCGGGGTCGCTGCCGATCAAATCCTCGCCAGGGATGCCCAGGTGCCGATCGGACGGGCAGCCCACCGCAAAGACCAGCTGATCGTAGTGGCGGCGGAGCGCCTCGTGGCTGAGGTGGGTGCCGAACGAGACGTTGCCAAAAAAGCGCACGCGGGGGTCCAGCGCAGTTTTGTGGTAAACCTTGGTAACCGCCTTGATGCGCTGATGATCCGGTGCGACCCCGGTGCGCACCAACCCGTAGGGGGTGGGCATCCTGTCAAAGATATCGATCGAGACCTGAATGTCGTTTTGCTCCAGCAGCGCGCCAGCGGTGTAGAAGCCCGCTGGCCCCGCCCCCACAATCGCTACCCGCAGGGGACGAGTCGTCGTACCGATCTTGCTCGTCATCACACCACTCCTTCATGTTAAACGGACGACGACGCGACGACGGACGACCGACGACCGACGACGGACAGAAGGCAAAAGGCAAAAGGCAAAAGGCAAAAGGCAAAAGGCAAAAGACAAAAGACAAAAGGTAAAGTGGGAATGTAGCTAAAAATTTAAGGGATTCCTCCGTGCTCTCCGTGTCTCCGTGGTTCTTTTCCGTCGTCGGTCGTCGCACCCAAAGGGTACCCGTCGGTCGTCCGTCACAGATGCTGGTTGAAGAACGCGAGGACGCGGTTCAGCGCATCCTCGCGGTTTTCCCGATGTTGGAAGCCGTGGCCCTCGTTGGGATAAACGTGGAGATGGTGGGGCTTGCCCGCGGCAGCCATCTGCTCCGCCATGCTCGCGGCTTCGGTGAGCGGGGTGCGCGGGTCGTTGGCCCCTTGCAGCATCAGCAGCGGCGCGTCGATCTGCTCGACAAAGTTGATAGGCGAGCGCTCAAAGAAAAAGTCGGGGTTGGCCGCGGGTGTGCCAATGTGATCTTCGAGGTAGCGGCGCAGGTCGCCAGGGCGCGTGCTGGCGTAGAGGGTTTCCAGGTTGGCGATGGGGTAGAGCGCCGCCCCCGCATCCCACAGCCCCGGCTGCTTGGCGAGCGCCATCAGCACGAGGTAGCCGCCCAGCGAGCCGCCCAGGATGCCCACCCGATGGAAGCCGCGCGCCCGCAAAAAGGCGTTCGCCGCGCCTATGTCCTGAAGCTCGCCGCCGCCCCAATCCATCCGGCTCAGGTCGCGAAAGGTTTTGCCGGAGCCACCGCTGCCCCGCATGTTGGGGGCGAGCACTGTGTAGCCCAGGCCGGTCAGCAGTTGCAGGTCGGGGTACCAGCCGTTGCGGTGGGTGCCCGCTGGCCCGCCGTGGACCCAAACTACCGCCGCGCCGTTCGCCTCGCGCGGGGTGTAGAGCAGCGCCGGAATCTGCCACGCGTCGAAGGTGGGGAAGGTCACATGCTCGGCGGGGGTGAGGGCTTCCGTGGGGAAGCCCTCGGGCAGCCCGTGGGTCAGCTGCGTGCGCGCCCCGTCCAGAGCCACCCGCCACAAATCGGGCGGCTGGGTGGCGCTCTGGAAGATCACCGAGAGCGAGGAGCCATCAGGTGCCCAGCGCGGCTGATGGTGAACCCCCTCGCCCACGCTCAGGTCGCGCAGCGCGCCGCTCTGCGGGTCGAGCAGGCGCAGCGCGCGGTCGCCCTTCTCCTCGTGCAGGAAGGCGAGCCAGCGCGCATCGGGCGACCATTGCGGCTGCGATTGGTCGCCCTCGCCGAGCTCCAACCACTGCGGCTCGCCCTCCAGCGAGAGGAGCAGCAGCCCCTCGTACTCTTCCTGATCTGCTGGCACGCACAGCTGCGGCGGCTCGCTGGGCCTCCACGACCAATCAGCGTGGAACAGGTCACCGCCCAGCAGCGCCAGCAGGCGCTCCTCGCGCGTGGCGCGATCGTAGACATGCAGCGCGGCGCGCAGGTTGCCCCGCTCGTCGGCGGGCTCCAAGCGGAAGTAGCCCAGCCAGCGCCCGTCCGGCGACCAGACCAGGCTGCTCGCCGCGCCCTCGCCCGTGGCAAGGCGCTGAAGCTCGCCGCTTTCCACGTCGAGGTCGTAGGGATCGAAGGGGCCATCGCGGTTGCAGAGCACCGCCAGCCGCCCATCGGGGGCAAAGCGCGGCCAGGTGTAGCTGTGGGCATCCTGCGTGAGCGGGCGCTCTTCCCTGCTGCCGATGTGGAGCAGGATCACATCGTCCGCCTCGGACCCGCCAAGGTCTTTCAAAAAGACGAGCCGCTCCCCATCGGGAGCCCAGGTGGCGTACTGCCCGCGCCCGCTGATCAGCGGCTCCGTGTCGGTGGAGCCCGCACGCAGGAGGTAGAGCGAGGGCTCGCCCGAGGGGTTCCAGGTGAGGACGATGTCGCCGGTGAGCGGGTTGACAGCGTGGTCGCCAACGGTGCGAACCTGAGCGAGTTGTTGGGCTGTTAAAACATGCATAAGGGCCGAGAGGGTTTTGGTGGGTCGGGTGTCGGCCCCAAGTGGAGCATGGGCCGTGCCGACGGATCGGGTGCTGCGTGCCCAGCCAAGGAGAGCGCGCCGCTTCGACGAGGACTGTCGAATGGTAGCGCAGGGCCGCAACGAGGGCAATTGAGCCCAAAAAGTGAGGTCCGTGGCATGAAGCGTGCAGAAGTGAAGTAGAGTTGCAAATAATTTTCGCAGTGTTATACTGCCCTGTCTTTGCAGTCACTATTTGTTGCTGGCTGCCCGTCCGAAATGTAGGCCCGTCGAGACTTCGGCGGTGTGAAGGAGTTCTACCACATGTCTGATCAGATTAATGAACAAGCTGTCGAGGAAACGGGTGAGAGCGAGTCGGTAGCTGCCCAGGGGCCGAACCACGATGAGGCGGAGTTGTCCGTTAACGCTGCATCGCTGGCCGCTGCCGAGCCCATTGACAACCCCGCGCCGGACGCGGAGCCCACGAACGCCCGTGCCGAGGAGGAACTGTCGGTTAGCGGGGCGGCGCTGGGTGGCGCGGACGATGAAGGGGCCGAGGAGAGCGCGGCGGCTGCCCTAGCCGTGAACGAGGAGCCCGACGCGGATAGCACCAGCGAGAAAAAAGAAGAGGGCTTTCTGGCGCGGGCGGCTCACTCGGTGAGCGACAAGCTCCATGAGATCGTAGAAGATGTACGCGAGGCGACCGAGGTCGCCAAGGAAAGCATCAAGCACGCGTCCGAGGCGGTACAGGAGCGCATCTCCCTGGCCGAGGCGCGGGAAGAGTCGCTCGCGAGCGGGTTGGATGAGAGCGACGCTGAGCCAGCTGCCGACGCGAGCGCCGAGAGCGACGCTGAGCCAGCCGCCGCCGACAGCACGAGAGCGACGCTGAGCCAGCCGCCGCCGACGAGCGCCGAGAGCGACGCTGAGCCCGCCGCCGACGCGACAGCGCCGAGAGCGACGCTGAGCCAGCCGCCGACGCGAGCGCCGAGAGCGACACGGAGCCAGCCGCCGACGCGAGCGCCGAGAGCGACACGGCGGACGACCCCATGATTGCCACCGTTCCCCAGAACGAGCAGGATGAGGCGGGCACCGGCGTCGGCTCCTATCTGCCCGATACCGTGGCTGCTGAGGTGCCTGACGAAAGCTCGCGCGTGGTGGGTGAGGCGACCGATGCGGTAGCGAACGACACGGTCGAGCAGACCGGTGAGGCCGCTGCCATCACCACGCCGAAGAGCGAGGCGGAGGCCGACGCGGAGATTGAGGCGGCGGGCGTTGCCGCCGTGGCCGAGGGCCGCTCCCCCGCGACGGTTGAGGTTACCGAGTCGGGCGTGGCGGAGGACGTGGCAGCCCCCAGCGAGATCGACGAGTCGGACGAGACGGCTGAGGTCGAAGGGGCCGAGGGCGAGCGCAAGGGCAAGCGACGGCGCGGCAAGAAGAAGAGCACGCGCCGCAAGCTTGATAGCTTCCTGCCCGGCGAGACGCTGCGCGGCGTCATTCGCTCCGTGCAACCCTACGGGGCTTTCGTGGACGTCAGCGCCGAGCGCGATGGCCTGGTTCACATCTCTGAGCTTCGCGATGGCTTTGTCGAGAAGGTCGAGGATGTGGTCAAGGAAGGGGACGAGGTTGAGGTGCGCGTCAAAGAGGTGGACACCGAGCGCGGTCGCCTGAGCCTGACGATGCGCTCCGAGCAGGCGGTGATCGAGGAGCAGGAGCAGAAGCAGCGCATTCGCCTGCGCGACTTGGCCGAGGGCCAGGAAATCGTCGGTACCGTCACCAGCATCGTAGATTTTGGGGCCTTTGTAGACATCGGGGCGCGCACCGACGGGCTGATCCACATCTCGGAACTGAGCAGTGATCGCGTCAACCGCGTCAACGATGTGGTGAGTGAGGGGCAGGAAGTCACGGTGCGCGTGCTCAATGTGGACCGCAAGCGCAACCGCATCAGCCTGACCATGCGTGAGCAGGAAGAGGCGGAGGATTTCGTCTACGAGGAGGAAAGCAGCGAGGAGCCGCCCTCCGCGATGGAACTTGCCTTTGCCCGCGCGCAGGAGCGCGCCAACAAGGACAAGCGTGCGTCGAACAACAAGTCCAGCCGCTCGGAGCAGCGGGACGAGATGGCCGACATCATCTCGCGCACCCTTGGCGAGAACGACGAGGAGTAAAGCAGAGGGAAGACGCGCGGGGGCGAGGCGGCGCAACGGGTGGGGAGGCCCCCCGGCGCGCCCCGCTCCCGTTTGGATTCCCTCCCTCACCTGCCTATGTATTCCCTTATCAACGAGTTCGTGAATCTGCGGCGCTGGGCGGTGGTCGGGGTGTCCCAGGATCGGCATAAGTTTGGGAACATCATTTTCCGCGACATGCGCCGCGCGGGCTACGAGGTTTACGGGGTTCATCCCAGCGGCGAGTCGGTAGACGGTCAAACGATCTACCGCTCGCTGGCCGAGTTGCCGGCGCGCCCCGATGTTGTGGACCTGGTGGTCCCCCCGAACGTGACCGAGCAGGTCGTGCGCGAGTGCCACGAGTTGGGGCTGACGCGCGTCTGGATGCAGCCCGGTGCCGCCTCGCGGGAGGCGGTAGCCTTTTGTAACGAGCATGGCATCCAGCTCATCGCGGGCGGGCCCTGCGCCATGGTCCACAAACGAAAGTGGACCGACTAGATCCTTTCTGTGCCGACCACGAAAAACGGGAGCAGCCCTCTGCCCCGTTTTTTTGTTGGGCGCGCCCCGGCTGACGTGCCCGTGCGACGTTTCCGCTACCATTTGCCTCCGAGCGGAAGCGTTTGTACCATCAGTCGAACCCTGTCCCCGAGAGAGTAGGCCATGCGAGAGCAGCGGAGTTTGCATCAGCGTCTTTTGGCTCTCCTGCGCCGCGCGCCGGGGGACCGCTCCGATGCGGTGTTGCAGCTACAACTATCCCTGATGTTTCTGGTGGCGCTCCTGTTTATCGGGACTGTCGGGTACGTCTACCTGGAAGGGATGAGCTGGCTGGAAGGGGCCTACATGACGCTGATCACCCTGACCACCGTGGGCTACGGCGAGGTTCAGGAGCTTCATCCCGTCGGGCGGCTCTTCACGATGCTGCTGATCGTCCTGGGGGTGGGGTTGTCGGCCTATGCGGTAGGCAACGCGGTGGAAATTGCCGTAGGGGATCGGCTTTGGGTCTCGTTGGGGGAGCGACAGGTGCAGAAGCAATTGAAGAGCTTGGAAAATCACTACATTGTTTGTGGCTACGGGCGCATGGGCCGTGCCATCATCAGGGAATTTGGGCGGCGCGGCGAGCAGTTTGTGGTGGTGGATCAGAACCCGGAGCTGCGCACCGAGTTACTGGAATCGAGCATCCCCCACGTGACGGGGGACGCTACGCACGACGAGGTGCTCCTGCAGGCGGGGATCGAGCGGGCGCGCGGGCTGCTGTCCGTGGTGGACAGCGACGCGGACAACGTGCTCATCGTGTTGAGCGCGAAGGGCCTGAACAGCCAGGTCAAGGTCGTGGCGCGGGCGGCGACCGAAGAGATAGAGAACAAGCTGCGCCGCGCGGGGGCCGATCATGTGACCAGCCCGTATGTGATTGGCGGGCAGCGCATGGCCTTCGCGATGACGCGCCCCGTGCGTCTACGAATTTTTGAACACCGTCGTGTACAGCGAGCAACTCCACATCGAGATGGGGCAACTGGTGATTCAGCCCGAGTCATCGCTGGCGGGCCAAACCCTGCGCCAGTGCGACCTGCGCGGGCGCTGGGGGGCCAGCGTCGTGGCGATCATCGATCATGACGGGCAGACCATCATTAGCCCCGACGCCAACCGCCGCATCAGCGCGGGCGATACCCTGATCGTCGTCGCCCCCACCGAGAATATCAGGCGGCTGGAAGAGCGCGGGTAAGCGGTAACCCCCTCTCTTACCGTCCCGCCACCTCGCGATCAAAAAACCCTGCCACCCGCTCCATGAACAGAAGCCAACTGTCCCCCGCAAAATTGTGGGGAGTGTTGGGGTAGGCGAAGAACCCCACAGCGAGCCCCGCTGCCGTGGCACGGTCGCGCAGGGTTTCGGACCAGGGGTAGGGTACCTGCTCGTCCACCGTGCCATGGTGGATGGAAAGGGGCGCGTCGCTTGGTTCCAGAAAGTTGAGGGCGCTCATCCGCGCGTACGCGTCGGGATTCTCGTCCGGGCCACCCCACGCCTGGACCGGCTCGACAAAGTCGGGGCGCTGCCAGAGCGCCAGGACGTGCCGCGTGGCCTCGTGCCATGTCGCCGCTCATCCCCCCGTAAATCACGGCAGCGTCTAACTGCTCCCCCGCCAGCGCGACGGCGTTGATCGTGACCCCGCCCCCCATCGAGTGCCCCCACATGCCCACGCGCTCGCTGTCCGCCCACGCGGCTGGCAACGTGTCGAGCGAGGCGAGCAGGTTCATCACATCCACCACAAACCCCAGCCGGAAAGGGTTCGGGCCGTGCTCGCTGCCGCCATAGTTGCGGTAATCGCTGGCAAGGGTCAGAAAGCCGCGCCGCGCGAGATAGGCCGCGGCGTCCCGCGTGCCATCCCCCGTCCGGTAGCTCTCGGGCGGGTAGTAGCCGTGGTTCAGCAGCAATACGGGGAAGGGCCCCGTCCCCTTCGGCAGGTGAAGGCTGCCCGTAATGCGCAGGCCCTCGCTTGGGTAGCTGAAGGCGAAGCGTTGGAAGCTATCGGTTTCTTCCAGCAGCGCAGCCAATTTCAATCGTGCCTTCCCCGTAGCGCCGCGCGGCGAGCGTCTCGATGTAGTAGGGCGCGAACGGGTCGGGGGTCGCGGTGGGAAAGGCTGTGACGGTGGGCGCGGGGGTGACGGTGGGGGCAAGGGTCGCGGTGGGCGATGGTAGAGACGCAATATCTTGCGTCTCTACGGGCGCGGGTGTGACGGTGGGGGCACGGGTTGTGGTGGGCGATGGTAGAGACGCAATATCTTGCGTCGCTACGGGCGCGGGGGTGACGGTGGGGGCGCGGGTTGTGGTGGGCGATGGTAGAGACGCAATATCTTGCGTCTCTACGGGCGCGCAGGCCGCCACCCCCAGCAGCAAAAGAAGGGCAACCAGGCAGGGCCATGGGTGGCGCGGGCGCATGGGGAAGGGGTAGGGGTGCGGGGCCAGTCGTGCTGACTCGGCTTTACCCTTCATCCTGGGAGGCCGCCTCGATGTCCACGATGCCCTGCCCCTCGATGTATTCCCGCGTGCGGTAGCGGGTAATCTTGCCGAGCCGCGCGACGATCTCGCTGATCTTGCGGGTGTTGCGCTCGATCGTCTCGAAGGTGGCGCGGTAGGGGTTGTCCGCGCTCATCTGCCGCATGAGCAGGTTGGAGTGACCGAGCAGCACGGTGAGCGGCTGGTTCAGCTCGTGGGCCGCCGCGCCTGCCATCTCGACCACCGCCTTTTGCCGCTCCGCATCCACCAACTGCACCTGCGCCTGCTTCAACTCCTCGTACGCCCCCTGAAGGTCGTGGTAGAGTATGGCATTGGACAGGGCAAGCGCTGCGTATTGGGCGACGCGTTCCAGGGTCAGCAGGTCGCTCTCGATCAGAAAGCGCTCGGAGTGGCTCGCGAGGAGTAGCAGGCCAATCGTTTCTTCCTGCGCGACGAGCGGGGTCAGCGCAACCTTGCGGAGCCCCAGTTGCCGGGCGCGTTCCCATTCGTCGGGGAGCGCTCCGCTTCTGCCGAAAAGCTTGGGTTGGTGGGAGTCGGTGCGCTGCAAGAAGGTGAAGAACTCATCCGCCGCCGCCTCGACCAGCGGAATCTGGGCGGTGGAAAGCCCCATGTGCGCGGCGAGGCGAATCGGGCGATCTTTGCGGGTCAGGTAGACCCACATCGTCTCGACCGTGAACAGGGCGCGCACCGTGTGCATCAGATGCTGCACGACCACGTTCACGTCCATCGTGCTCAGCGCGGTGCGGCCAATGGTGCTCAGCGCGGCCAACTCGCGGTTTTCGGCGCGTAGCTCTGCGGTGCTCAGCCGATTGGTGTGGGGGAGCAGGCGAAAGGTGTAGTGGGCACCGACCGTCTCGCCGGAGGGGGCATAGGTGGCAACCCCCGTCACGCGGAAAAAGCGGAGCGACCCATCGTTGGCGCGCATCTCGATCTTGCGCTCGCGCACGCTGCCCTGTTGCGTCAGGTCGTGGCGCAACAGATCCCACTCGATGGGGTCGGAGTGATGGGTATTGGAAAGGGAGCTGCCCAACACGAGAAATTTCTCGTCATCGCGGTAGCCCAGTTGGTTCAGGAGAAAGCGGTTGATGAAGAGCACGTCGTCGTGCTCGTTGGTAAAGAGGTACCCATCCAGCGCATTGTCCAGAAAGTTGATGTGCTGGGCAAGCAGCTCCAAGCGCTGCTTTTCTTTTTGAAGCTCGGCGAGACGCTGCTGGGACGCTTCCAACTCGGTACGGAGCGACTGCATCTTATTGACCAGGCTCATATCGCCTCGTGCTATGTGCTATCGTAGTTTTTGCCAGTTCAGAACGAAACAGAGAGTATTCACCCCCTCATCACGCGTGATCGTCACCGGGGCGCTGAGCATCTGTTCCCCCGATACCACCTGCACCTGGTAGCGCGTCACCTCGCCCGAGATGGGGATGTCGTATTGCCCCAGCGGGTCCGGCTTGCTGGTTCCCACCAGAGAGTTGCCCCACTCATCCGAGGCGAGGACCGTTACCCCGGCCAGCGGCGCGCCATCCTCGGCGCGAATCGTCCCCTGGATATAGTTGCCCGCGCATCCATCCGTCAGGCCGACCGGACCTGCCAGCTGGTAGGCCACGCCCGGCACGGGGGCGCGCGTCGGCGCGAGGGTAGCCGTCGCGCGCGGGGGCAGGGTAGCGGTTGGGGGGATGGTCGGGGAGACCTCGTCGATCGTGGGCGTGGCGACCGCGTTGCTCTCCTCCGGGGTCTCGGTGATGGTAGGGGTAGCGCCTGTCTCTTCCAATTCGTCCGACGAGCCCTGCGTGCTCCCCTCATCCGTGGCGGAGGTGGCCGCCGCGGCGCGCTGGTTGCACAGATCGGACGCCTGCGACGCCAGCGAGCGCACCTGCGCATCCGTCACCACCGCGAGCGAGCTGCGGTATTGCTGCGCCGCGTCGCACCAGATTTCACGCTCTGCAAATTCCTGACCCAACTCCTGATGCGCCAGGGCGAGCAGCTCCTTGGTTTGCAGAAAGGTGGGGTCAGTCAGATAGACCGTGCGCAGCTGCCCCGCCGCACTTTCCCACTTCTGCCCCTCGTAGGCGCGCTGCCCCGCGCGGTAGGCGGAGGTGAGCCAGCGCAGCCGCTGCGCCTCCTCATCGTCGGGGCGCACCGCCAGCGCGTGGTCAAAATGGCGGAGTGCGTCGCTCAGGTTTTCCTCGGCCAGCGCGGCCTTGCCCGCTTCCATCCGCGCCTTGAATAGCCCGTCCGCTACCTCCTGCGGCTTGTAGCTGGGGGCCTGCGAGCCGAGGGTGTCGAAGTTGGCAGCGGCCAACTCCCAATCCTTTGCCGCGAGCGAGCGGATGGCCTGGTCAAACATCTCATCCATATTGGACGAGAGGGGGGTGGCAGGCGGGGTCGCGGTGGCCGCGCCGCCCGTCACGGCAGCGGGCGCGCCACTGTTCGAGGTGTCGCCCTGCTCGGACTGCTCGATCGTGCGGTCGAGCATGTATGCCGCCGCCTCGAAGTTGGGTTCCAGCCGCAGCGCCTCGCGGTAGCTGGCGATGGCGAGCTCGTACTGCTGCGCCTCCAGCCGCTCGTTGCCCTGCTCGAAGTAGCTGATCGCCTGCCGCTTCTCCTGCGCCCGCCGATCGTTCAGCCCCCGATACACCCCCAACCCGCCCAGCACGAGCATCGCTAGCAGGATAGTCAGCAGGGCAGCGGAAAAGGCGCGCAGCCAAAAGCGGCGGCCACGGCTCGGCAGGTCGGGGGGCGGGGGAGTCCATGCCTCGTGTTGGTAGGCGGCAGTGAGCTCGTCCTCGAACGCCGCGCCGCCCGCTGCCCCGTAGGCGGGCTCCGCGCCCGTTGCGCCCTCATCGCTCCACCCCGCTCCCGCTGGTTGGATCGGGAGCAGCTCCGTCGCGGTATCGCTGGCCGCCGAGATCGTAGCGGCCCCACACCACGGGCAGCGCTGGCGCTCACTACGAACCCAGGCTCCGCAGGTCTCGCAGACGGACATATTCTCGGGGCGGGATGATTGTGACGGCTCCAAAAGGCAACTCCTCCGACGGTTCACCTATAGCAGTCGGAGCTGAGATGGAAACCGAACCCACCCCTCAATCCCCTGCCAAGAGGGGATTTCATCTCCGACAGCTATATCATTAAAAGAATGGGCGGCATTATAGTCCGCAGGGCAGACAATTTCAAGGTGGGGAGCGGGTGACGTCCGACCCGCAAAACAAAAACGCCCCACGACAGGCGCGGGGCGTTGGGTCAAAAAGCTCGACATCAACCGGACTTGCAGGCCTCGTAGCGGCTGCTCACTTCATCCCAGCTGACGACGTTCCACCAGTTGCTGGCGTAATCCGCCCGCGCGGGCCCGTACTTCTTGTAGTACGCATGCTCCCACACATCCAGGCCGAGGATGGGGGTGCCGCCCGACATCAGCGGGGTGTCCTGGTTCGCAGTGCTGGTGATCGCGAGATCGCCGTTCCCGTCCACGTACAGCCAGCCCCAGCCCGAGCCGAACTGGCCGGTCGCGCTCTTTTGGAACTCGCTCTTGAACTCCTCGAAGCTGCCCCATTTCTCGTTGATCGCATCGGCCAGGGCACCGCTGGGCGAGCCGCCGCCGTCCGGGCTCATGAGGACCCAGAAGAGCGAGTGGTTGGCGTAGCCGCCACCGTTGTTGCGCACCTTGGTGCGGATGTCCGCGGGCAGCGCATCCAGGTTCGCCAGAATCTCCTCGATGCTCTTGCTCTCGTGCTCGGTGCCCGCCAGCGCGTCGTTCAGGTTTTTGGTGTAAGCTGCATGGTGCTTGTCGTGGTGCAGGCGCATCGTTTCTTCGTCGATGCTCGGCTCCAGTGCGTCGTACGCGTACGGTAGGGGGGGTAGTTCAAATGCCATGATGGCTATCTCCTTTGATGGATATGGGTAGTGCCTATCGTTGAAGTACTAGCAAGAAGAACGCCACTCGTGTGTTTTTCTGCCTGTTGTTTCAAGTATAGGGGAGAGGCTAACGAGCGTCAACCGTCCATTGGGACAGTTTTTTGCTGCCCGCCGGGCCAGGGCGCTTGCGCTACATCAGGCTGAGGTACTTCGCGCCCCCGTCGGGCAGGATCGCGACGACGACCCCCTCGGCCAATTCCTGCGCCACCTCCAGCGCCGCGTGCATCGCCGCGCCCGCGCTGAACCCGACGAACCAACCCTCGTGGGTGCCAAGCGCCCGGGCCATGTGATAGGCTTGATCCGGTTGCACGCGCCGCGTCTGGTCGAGCAGGCTTTCCTGGTAGATGCCGGGCACGATCGAGCTCTCGATGTGCTTCAGCCCCTCGATGACGCTCAGCTCGTCCTCTGGCTGCACGCCGATCACCTGCACGCTTGGCTCCATCTGGCGCAAAAAGCGCCCCGTGCCCATCACGGTGCCACTCGTGCCCACCCCCGCCAGAAAGTGGGTGATCCGCCCTTCCGTCTGCGCCCAGATTTCGGGGCCGGTCGAGAGGTAGTGCGCCTGCCAGTTGGCGTCGTTGTCGTATTGGTTCGCGTAAAAGTAGCGCTCCGGCTCCGCCGCGACGAGCTCGCGCACGTGGCGGATCGCCCCGTCGCTTCCCTCAAGCGGATCGGTCAGAATCAACTCGGCCCCATAGGCGCGCAGAATCTTTTTGCGCTCCGACGAGACGTTTTCGGGCATGACCAGCGTCACGCGGTAGCCCTTGGCCGCCGCGATCCACGCATAGGCGATGCCGGTGTTGCCACTGGTGCTGTCGATCAGCACGCGGTTCGCCGTCAGCTGCCCGCTGCGCTCCGCCTCCTCGATGATGCGCAGCCCCGCGCGGTCCTTGACCGAGCCGCCAGGGTTGAACCATTCCGCCTTGGCATAGACTTCCACCTTGGGCGACAGATTCCACCGCGCGTGCAGGTTGCGCACGCGCAGCAGCGGCGTATCACCGACCCGATCCAGAATCGAGACCGGTTGGTGCAGGTAGGCATGGTGATCGTGGGCGTGATGCCCCCGATGGTGTCCGTTCCCGTTCCGGTGGAGCGAGCGCTCCAGGGCGCTGTCCAGCTGGGGGAAAGGGATGAATTTTTGTGCGGTTCCACTATTCATGTCAGCTATTTCTCACTTATTTCTTCCCATAGCAAGAGCACATAGTGTGTGGTGTGGGGCAGAGTAAAACGTTAGCTGCGACGTGCATTGCTCAGCGATGAGGCACCACACACTTATGTGCTCTGTGCCTTTGTTTATGCACTATTCATGCCAGGGCTTGATGGGATATGGGGTATTGGGTATTAGGTATTACGGCCTGCCGATCCCCTCTTGGAAACCAACAACTCCCATCTCCCATCTCTAATACCTAATACCCACTATCCAATATCCCCTATCACGCGGGGAGCAACTCGCCCTCCGGCTCCTCGTCCAGCGTGCGCGGGAAGGGGGAGCCGCAGAACTGCTCGTAATCCACCAACTCGGTGATTTCCGGCTCGTTGGGGCTGCGCTTGATGCGTACCTCGCGGAAGTCCGTTGACAGGGCATCGAAGAGCAGCAGCCGCCCCGACAGGATGTCGCCGACCCCGAGGATGATCTTGATAGCTTCCAGCGCCTGGAGCGAGCCGATCACACCGGCCAGTACCCCCAGCACCCCGCCCTCGGCGCAGCTCGGCACCTCGCCAGGGGGGGGCGGCACGGGGTAGAGCGAGCGGTAGTTGGGGCCACCCTCGTAGTTGTAAACGGTGATCTGCCCCTCGAACTGGAAGATCGAGCCATCGACCAGCGGCTTGCCCGCCATCACCGCCGCATCGTTGATGAGGTAGCGCGTCGGGAAGTTGTCGCAGCCGTTGACGATCACATCATAATCTTTGATGATCTCCATCACGTTTTCCGAGTTGAGCGGCTCGTTGTGGGCGATGACCCTCACGTCCGGGTTGAGTTTGCGCAGCGTCTCGCGCGCCGACTCCACCTTGGGGGTGCCGATGCGATCCTCGTTGTGCAAGATTTGCCGCTGGAGGTTCGACAGGTCTACCACGTCGAAATCCACGATACCGAGCGTGCCGACCCCCGCCGCCGCCAGGTAGAGCGCCGCTGGGCTGCCCAGCCCGCCCGCGCCGATCAGCAGCACCTTGCCCTGAAGCAGCCGCGCCTGCCCCGCCTCGCCCACTTCCGGCAGCAGCGTGTGGCGCGAGTAGCGGATGCGCTGCTCGTCGGTGAACTTGAAGGGCATGTCGAACTTGTAGCCCGCGTTCTTCCACGCCCCGAAGCCGCCCTTGACGGAGACCACGTTGTTGTAGCCAAGCTCTTTCAGAGTCTTGGCCGCGAAGGCGCTGCGTACCCCGCCCGCGCAGTACAGCGCGATGGGCGCGTCACGGTCCGTCTCCCAATTTTCCACCTGCATTTCCAGGTGGCCGCGCGGGATGAACTTGGAACCGGGCACGTAGCCCTGCTCCCACTCGTCGCGCTCGCGCACGTCGAGCACGCGCAGCCCCGCGCCGTTGTTGAGCTTGGCGCGCAGCTCATGCACATCAATTTCCGGCACCTGTGCCAGCGTCTCTTGCAGGTATTGCCGCCCTGATTTTTTGTTAGCCATATGGGTTCCTTTTTGTCCTATCGATCCTGGAAGAGAAGAGAGACAAGAGCACAGAAAACAGACAGCTTTTCCGTATCCGTACTCTGTTCTCTGCTCTCTCTTCTCTGATTTCTCTTCCTACTACTGCCCGCCCGCCATCGCGGGGATGATGCTGATCTCGCTGCGCTCGTTGACGGGCGTGTTTTCGCCCTGAAGGCCGCGAATCTCCTCGCCATCCACGAAGACGTTGATGAAGCGCTTGATCTCGCCATCATCGTCCAGCAGGCGATCTTTCACACCGGGGTGCGCCGCTTCCAGGTGCTCGATCACCTCGCGCACGCTGTCGGCCTGCACCGATACCTTGCTCTGGCCGCCGGTCAGGCGGCGCAGGGGCGTTGGTACAAAAACGGTAGCCATAATGATTCTTCCTTGCTTTCTTGGTTTTATCGCTCGATCGGAACGTTGACCAGGTTGCCCCACTCGGTCCACGAGCCGTCGTAGTTGCGCACGTTGGGGTAGCCGAGTAGGTAGTTGAGCACGAACCAGGTGTGGCTGGAGCGCTCGCCGATGCGGCAGTAAGCGATCGTCGCCGCTTCGGGGTCCAGGCCCTTCTCCTCCTCATAGATTGCGCGCAGCTCCTCGGCACTCTTGAAGGTGCCATCGGAGTTGGCCGCGCGGCTCCACGGGATGCTTTGTGCGCCCGGGATGTGGCCGCCGCGCATCGCGCCTTCCTGCGGGTAGTCGGGCATGTGCAGCTTCTCGCCGCTGTACTCCTGCGGGGAGCGCACGTCCACCAGCTGCCCCTGCTGCTCGACATGCTTCAGCACCTCCTCGCGGAAGGCGCGGATGCCGCTGTCGTCGCGCTCCTGCGCCTCGTACTGGCTCGGCTCGACCGCGGGCACATCGCGGGTCACCGGTCGCCCCTCGTCGATCCACTTTTGGCGGCCCCCATCCAGAATCTTGACATTCTCGTGCCCGAACAGCTGGAAGACCCAGAGCGCGTAGGTGGCCCACCAGTTGTTCTTGTCACCGTAGAAAATCACGGTGGTGTCGGGGGTGATGCCGAGGCGGCTCGCCAGCTTCTCGAACGCGTCCTTGGCGATATAGTCGCGGCGCAGCGCGTCGTTCAGGTCCTCGTGCCAGTCAATCTTGAGGGCACCCGGGATGTGACCCAGGTCGTAGAGCAGCACATCCTCGTTGCTTTCCAGCAAGACGACGGTAGAGTCACCCTGGTGCTCGGCGACCCAATCGGTGCTTACCAACATGTCCGGGTTTGCATACCCACGCTCGTCGATCGGTTGTGTGTCGGCCATTGTCATCCTCCTGTATGGGATTGGGGTGGATACGGCTGATAGCTATAAGATGTAGACAAACAAAAAGACCAACTGCTGCACTAGGTTTGATCCTAGCCCTTGTGAAGGGGAACGCTCCAGCATTGGAACGCCTCTTTTAGAGGTTTCCGGTGGCTGCGAGAGCGTTTGCGCTGTTGGTCTTTTACAGTCTTGTTGGCACGTGCCAAATCAGCGGGATAAACGCTCCCGCCTACAACACGAGCAAGCCTGCAACAAGGTCCACTTTATCATGCCCCAAGTTTGACCTGTTTTGGACGATCTGTCAAATCTGGTGGCGCAGGCCCGAGTTACCAGCCGCCCGCGCCAAAACCGAGCAGGCCCGGGTCTTCCATCATGGAGGGGTCCCACTGCTTGGCGAGTACCTCCACGTCGGCGGTCCAGCCGGGCGCTACCTGCTCCGCCTTCTCCTTGACCTGCTGCACCATCCAGGGCGCGTAGGGGCAGAAGGGGGTGGTGAGCAGCATGTCCACGTCCACCACCTTCTCGTCGGGGATGAAGTTGACCAGCTCGATCAGTCCGAGCGCGATCACGTCCAGCCCGATCTCGGGGTCCACCACCTGCCGCAGCGACTCGCGCACCGCTTCCTCGGTGGGCACTTCGCCCGCCTCTACCTTTTGGCGGGCCGCCTCAAGCAGCTCCAAATTTACCTCGTCATTGGTCTGGTTGTAGTCAATCATGTTGGTTGCTCCTGTTTGTTGAATACGCCTTGGTTCCACAACTGTTTAAGCATCCTGGCGGCCACCGACTGACTCAAGTCGGAATCGCGATCTGGATCTCGTCGCCCACCACCTCGACGCGGTAGGCGCGCACCGGCACAATCGCGGGCATCGTCAGCGCCTCGCCGCTGCGCACGTCGAAGAGGGCACCGTGGCGCGGGCACTCGATGGCCGCGCCGTCCAACTCCCCCTCACCCAGCGGCCCCCCATCGTGGGTGCACATATCGTCGATGGCGAAGAAGCCCTCGCCCTCTACATGCGCCAGCGCGATCTCCAAATCGTCCACATCCACCACAATCGCGTGCCCCACCGGCACGTCGCTCACTTTCGCTACCGTCACAAGTTTCGCCATAGTCCTACCTTGAAACGCCTCTCTAGTTTTGATCTATTCTCAGATTTCCGATTTTCGATTGATTCGTTCAATCGAAAATCGAAAATCTGAAATCAAAAATCGTCCTCGCGTCCGCCCCACCCGTCCAGCCCATACGCGCCCACCTTGAGCGCCTTGAGCCCGAGCAGGGCGCACTTGATGCGCGCGGGGCCAAGCTCCTCCAGCCCCAGCATTTCCAGCACGTCCGCCTTGGAAATTTTCTGGATTTCTTCCAGGGGTTTTCCCTTGACCGCCTCGGTCAGCATCGAGGCGGCGGCCTGGCTGATCGAGCAGCCTTGTCCGTCGAAGCGCACGTCCGTCACCCGCTCCCCCTCAATCAGCAACTCCATGCGGATCACGTCGCCGCAGGTGGGGTTCTTTTCCTGATGCGAGACCGTCGCCCCCTCAAGGCGTCCCTTGTTGCGCGGGTTGCGGTAGTAATCGATGATGATTTCACGTGCTAGGTCATTCATTGTTCTCCGACTCCGCTCGGGTTCTATTAAGCCCGAGTCTATTACGTTTTGAGTAGGCTTGTTACGGACCATCCTCCTCTTCTTGAGTTCATCCTCCACTTTAGGGTAACGGCCCCATTACCCCTACCAAGACTGCTTCTAACCTGGCAAAACTCCTCTTTGCTACAATCCCAAACAGTACCGCACGGTCTCTTCGACCTTGCCCAAAACCGTTTCGGTTGCTGCTCCCGCTGCTTTGTCGGGGAAGCGCGAAGCGTCCAAAGAGCGAAGCTGGAAACACAGGAAAACGGTTTCCAAAGGCAATCCGCTCTCCCTCGCTGAAACACGTACGTTTGTGGGGTAATCGCGCAAGATGTTCTCGCCCTTCGTCCCAACCACCACAGTCACAACCAGTGGCAGGCGATTAATCGAATCAATAGAAAGTACCAGAACTGGCCGCTGGCCCGCCTGCTCTCGCCCCTGAACAGGGTTCAAATTCACAAAGTAAATTTCCCCGCGTCGAATTGCCATCACGTGCCTTCCAAGCCGTCTAGCTCCGTGATCGCAAATTCCTGCTCGATGGCCCGCAACTCGCGCTGAATCTCAGGATCAGCCGCCATAGCTGCTAACGTATCGTCGACATTGAGCGCGCCTCGCAAGGTGGTGGCTCGCACCCGTCGCACCATCTGCTCAATTAGCCACAACTGTTCATCGAGTGACAGTTGCTGAATGCTCTTTTCAATGCGTGCTAGCTTTGCTGTGTTCATGCCGCTCGCTCCTGCGACCCCACTCCAATCCGTGCTTTCTAAAAACCCCTGCTCTACAGAGCGTACAGCCGCTGCGCCCGCCGCACTCCCTGCACCAGGGCGTCCACCTCCCACGGCTCGTTGTACAGGTAGAAGCTGGCGCGGGCCGAGGCGGGAATGCCAAAGCGGTCGTGCAGGGGCTGGGCGCAATGGTGCCCCGCGCGGATCGCGATCCCCTCCTCGTCCAGTGTGGCGGCGATGTCGTGGGGATGAACCCCTTCCAGCACAAACGTTGCCACGCCGCCTTTTTTCGCAGGGTCGGTTGGCCCCAGGAAACGCAATTCGGGAATCTCGCTGAGCGCCTCCATCGCGTAGCTGGTCATCTCCACCTCATGCTCGCGGATGGCCTCCATCCCTAGCTCGCTCAGGTAGTCCACCGCCGCCCCAAAGCCAATCGCCTCGGCGATGCTGGGGGTGCCCGCCTCGAACTTGTGCGGCAACCCTGCCCAGGTGGAGCCCTGATCGAGCGTCACGACGGAAATCATGTCGCCGCCGCCCAGGAAGGGCGGCATCTCTTGGAGCAGCGCTTTGCGCCCCCAAAAGATTCCAAAGCCGGTCGGGCCGCACATCTTGTGGCTGCTAAAAGAAAGAAAATCGCAGTCGAGCGCCTGCACGTCGAGCGGCAGGTGCGGCACGCTCTGCGCGGCGTCCAGGTGGGTCAATGCGCCGACTGCGTGCGCCCGCGCGATCAGCTCCTGGGCGGGGTTGATCGTCCCGAGAACGTTGCTCATGTGGACAAAGGAGAAAAGCTTCACCTTCTCGTCCAGCAGCGAGTCGAGCGCGTCCATGTCCAGCTCGCCGCCATCGGTAACGGGGACGTGGCGCAGTTCGAAGCCGAGTTGCTGCTGTAAAATTTGCCAGGGCACGATGTTCGAGTGATGCTCCATCCCCGTGATGAGCACCGCATCGCGCGCGGTCAGGGTGGCGCGCCCCCACGTGTGCGCCAGCAGGTTGATCCCCTCGGTGGTGTTGCGCGTGTAGATGATCTCGCGCGGCGAGGGTGCGTTGATCAGCCGCGCGACGGTCTTGCGCACCCCCTCGTAGGCCGCTGTCGCTTCCTCGGACAACTGGTGGATGCCGCGATGCACGTTGGCGTTGTACTCGCGGTAGTAGCGGTCCATCGCCTCGATCACCGCGAGCGGCTTCTGCGAGGAGGCGGCGTTGTCCAGGTAGATCAGCGGCTTGCCGTGGACGCGGCGCTCCAAAATTGGGAAATCCTGGCGAATACGATGGGTGTCATACATGGGACGGGCCTCTTTTGCTGGCGGCGGGTACGTTTTGCGGGTGAAAGCGCCTGGGAACAGATGAGTCACTGTTGCTCGAAGCGCAGGCCGCGTAGCTCTTGGCTGCTTTCCGCTTCCTGCTGGAGGTAGCGGGTCAGGGCGGCGCGCAGGGTGTGCAGGGCGAGGGTGGCGCAGCGCCGCCGCGAGCCCATCACGCCGGCCCCCAACTCGCTCAACAGCTCATCCGCGCGCAACGTGCGTGCCGCCGCCACGCTCTGGCCCTGCACCTGCATCGTCGTCAGCGAGGCGGCAGCCTGGCTGATCGTGCACCCCTCGCCGATGAAGGTAAGCTCCCGGATCTGCTGCGTCGCGGGGTCGATGCGCAGAAACAGCGTCACGACGTCGCCGCAGGCGGGGTTGCCCCCCTTCATCACCATGGTGGCGGGCTCCAGCACCCCGCGATGGCGCGGATTTTCGTAGTGATCCAGGATAAATTCGATGGTTTCCTGACGGCTCAACATCGCCTCTCCCCGCTATGCGCTGCCCGCTCCGTTGGGCTCAGCCCGCCACAATCTGCTGCAACGTCGCCAGATTCAGCGCCTCGTCAAAGAGCGCACGAATCGGGATCATGAAGCCCGCAACCGCCGCGCTCGTGATCTCGCCCGAGCTTGCCTTGATCCGCATCTCGTATGCGCCCCCGCTCAGGCAGTACTGCTCCACCACCTCGCCCTCCGGGTCGATCAACCAATATTCCTGAACCCCGTGCGCCGCGTAATCGGTGAACTTGATCCCACGATCGATATGCTCCGTGCTCGGCGAGAGCACCTCTGCCACAAAGTCGGGCGCGGGGAAGCGCATCTGCTCCCGTTGGAAGCGCTCGGCTTTGTCAGCGCGCCAAGTAGCAGAGGTCAGGCTCGTAATCGTTTCGGGTCAGGGAGACAAGAGTTTTCTCGTGCCTGCAATCTCGCCAAGTCTGATGCTTACGAACAAAGGTGTCCAGTAACACTAACAGGTTCTGGCCGACTCGTCTATGCTCCATTTTACAGGTGAGTGCACAATAGTTTCCCCGTTGATGAATTCGGCCTTTTCGTGCTCTGTCACCTGCTCATAAAAACGTTGTCGCTCGGTTTGCTCATCTTCCAGGATGCGGGAAATTTCCCGCTGATAGAGGGCGAGTTTCGGCGACTGCGCGAGTTGTTCCAACACCGGATCGACCATCTTGCCTTCCCTCCAACAAAAATGCAGGTAGCAGGGGCCAGCGGCTGCCACACCTGACGCCATCCGGTCCACGCTACCTGCACGGGGCGAGCGGGGAGCCTGCGCGGCTCCCCCTCCACCCTGGCTCGCTAAAAGGACATTTTGCGCTGGATGGCGTCCTTCAAGCGGTTGCGCACCGAGCGCAGCGGGATGCGGTCCAGCACGGGCA
Organism: uncultured Chloroflexia bacterium; assembly: GCA_963845765.1. GTDB lineage: Bacteria > Chloroflexota > Anaerolineae > Ardenticatenales > Ardenticatenaceae > CAWJTI01. Next base: position 474,648 of record CAWJTI010000015.1, on the reverse strand, counting down.
CGAAGAAGCCCTCGACGATCAGCTTCGTCGCCGGATCGGTCGGGATGCCGCGACTCTGCATGTAGAAAAGCTCTTCCGGGTCCATCTGGCTGGTGGTCGAGCCGTGGGTGCAGCGCACCTCGTGCGCCTCGATTTCCAGCATCGGGATCGAGTCGGCGTGGGCGTTTTTGGCGAGCATCAGGTTGCGGTTCGCCTGGTAGGCGTCGGTCTGCTGCGCGCCCTTTTCCACCTTGATGCCGCCCTCGTAGACCGAGCGCGAGTGCTCCTTGAGCGCGCCCTTGAAGAGCAGGTCGCTCGTGCAGTGGGAGGCCACGTGGCGCTGGAGGGTGTAGTTGCCCTGCTGCTGCCCGGCGGTCGGGAAGAAGACCCCGTTGAGCAGCGCCGTTGCGCCCTGCCCGACCATGTTCGCCTCGGTCTGGAAGCGGGTGAGCTTCGCGCCGAACTGCCCCACCGTCCAATTCAGGTTCGCGTTGGCGTCCGCCGTGGCGCGGCTGAAGCTGAGGTGGGTGACATTTTCCGCCCAGCTTTGCAGCTGAAGGTAGACCAGCACCGCCGCGCGCCCCACGTGAAGCTCCGTCGCGCTGTTCACCAGGGTGTACCCCTCGTCATTTTCGGACAGGTACTCGTCCATCACGGTAGCCTGCGCGGCTTCTTCCAGCACTACCAGGGTGTGGGGGAAGAGCATCACGTCGCTGCTGTCGGCCCAGTGGATCACCTGGATGGTGCGTTCCACGACCACGCCTTTCGGCACGTATAGGAACGCGCCGCCCTCCAGAAAGGCCGCGTGGAGCGACTCGAACTTCCCTTCGTCCCACTTCTGGCTTTGGAAGAGATGTTTTTCGACCAGGTCGGGGTACTCCTGCACCGCCTGGCTCAGGTCCATGAAGATCACGCCCTGCTCGGCGTATTCCTCGTCGAGTTCATGGTACACCACCCCATTGTCCCGCCGCACGAGCAGGCCGCCGCGCTTCTCGCTGTCGCGCAGCACCGTTTGGATCGCTTCCGGCAGCGACTCCAGGCTGTCCACCAACGCGGGTTGGGGGGCATGCTGGAGCTTGTCCAGCCGCCGCAGCAGGGGGCGAATGGGGGTGCGTCGCCACCCCTCGTCCTTGTTGGAATCCGGGAAAGGGGTTTCCAGATAAAAGCGCCAAGCTTCCGCGCGGCGCTGGCGCAGCCACTCCGGGTCGCCCAGGCGCTCGCTCAGCGCCAGCAGCGCCTCCCGCGAGAAGGTCTCGGCCTCCTTCACTTGTTCACTCACAGATGTTTCCTCCGCTATTGTTCTTCTTCTTGTTCGGCGCTTTCGTCAGGAAAGCGCACCTTGTCGTAGACCTCGCTCAGCGGGAGCACGCAGTGGATCGAGCGTAGCGTCACGGGCTCGGACAGCCCCCAAAAATCTTCTAGCCGCCAGCTGCCATCCGCCTGCCGCACGTAGTGCTCCACGTGCGCCTCATCTTGGGAGACTAGCAGGTACTCCCGCAGCGAGGGGATGGTGCGGTAAAAGGTGAACTTTGCCCCCGATCATACCGCTCCGTCGAGGGCGATAGCACTTCAACGAGCACTGTCGGGTTGAGCAGGGTGTCATCCTCCGCGTCTTCCACCTCGCCCCGTCCCTCCACGGCGAGCACATCAGGGTAGGCGTATAACTGGCGAGAAGGAATCGTGACTCTCATCTGGCTCAAGAAGACGGAAATGTCGCGCTGCTTGGTTTGTAAGCCGAGCATTGCCGCCATGTTGACAACGATCAAGCCGTGCCAGCGGTCCCGACCGTGAGCAGGGATAATCACCCCCTCCACGTACTCATGTTTGATCTCGGCTCTCCGTTCAAACGCCAGATACTCGTCTGGCGTATAAAGTGAGATAACCGGCTGGCTTGCCACGATTTAAACCCCCACAGGGAACGACCGACGACCACCCACCTGCTGCGGTCGTCGGTCGTCCGTCGTCGGTCGTCGCCTTACCCGACCGAGCCTTCCATCTCCAACTGGATCAGGCGGTTCATCTCCACCGCGTACTCCATCGGGAGTTCCTTGACGATGGGCTCGATGAAGCCGGAAACGATCATGCTCATCGCCTCCGCCTCGGCGATGCCGCGGCTCATCAGGTAGAAGAGTTGCTCCTCGCCCACCTTCGACACCGTCGCCTCGTGGCCGATGGACACATCGTCCTCGCGGATATCGATGTAGGGGTAGGTGTCCGAGCGGCTCTCATCGTCCAGGATCAGTGCGTCACAGAGCACGTTGGACTTGGAGCCATGCGCCCCTTCGAGCACCTGCACCAGCCCACGGTAACCCGCGCGCCCGCCATCCTTGGAGATGGACTTGGAGGTGATGACCGAGGAGGTGTAGGGCGCGGCGTGCACGACCTTCGCGCCCGCGTCCTGGTGCTGGCCCTTGCCCGCAAAGGCGATCGACAAAATCTCGCCCTTGGCGCGCGGCCCCATCATGTAGACTGCCGGGTACTTCATCGTCAGCTTGGAGCCGATGTTGCCGTCCACCCACTCCATCGTCGCGCCCTCCTCACAGACGGTGCGCTTGGTGACGAGGTTGTAGACGTTGTTCGACCAGTTCTGGATAGTGGTGTAGCGGCAGCGCGCGTTCTTCTTCACGATGATCTCGACCACTGCCGAGTGGAGAGAGTTCGTCGTGTAGTTCGGCGCGGTGCAGCCTTCCACGTAGTGGACCCACGAGTCCTCGTCGCAGATGATCAGCGTGCGCTCAAACTGCCCCATGTTCTGCGCGTTGATGCGGAAGTATGCCTGAAGCGGCATCTCCACATGGACCCCCTTGGGCACGTAGATGAAGGAGCCACCCGACCACACAGCCGAGTTCAGCGCCGCAAACTTGTTGTCGCTGGGCGGCACGACGGTGGCGAAGTACTCGCGGAAGAGATCAGGGTGATCCTGCAAGGCCTGGTCGGTCGAGAGGAAGATGACCCCCTTCTCTTCCAGATCCTTCTTGATGTTGTGGTAGACCACTTCCGACTCGTACTGCGCGCCCACACCGGAAAGGAACTTCTGCTCTGCCTCGGGGATACCCAGTTTGTCGAAGGTGCGCTTGATATCGTCCGGCACATCATCCCACGACTTGGCTTCCTTGTTGGACGCCTTCATGTAATAGAAGATGTCATCAAAATCGATCTCTTGCAGCTTGCCGCCGCCGCCCCAGGTCGGCATCGGCTTTTTGCGGAAGATTTCGAGCGACTTCAGGCGGAACTCCGTCATCCACTCTGGCTCGCCCTTCATCAGCGAGATCTCGGCGACGACCTCCTCGCTCAGCCCCTTGCGGCTCTTGAAGGTGTAAAACTCCTCCGTGTCGTGGAAGCCGTACTTCTCCGCGTAGCTGTTGTTGATCTGGTTGACGCGCTCATTTTCTGACAGCTTCTGAAATTCTTGTTCTACGTTAGCCATTGACCGTCTCCTTTTCCCCGTAAGTTTCGCGGACCCATTCGTAGCCCTTCTCGTCCAACTCTTCGGCCAGCTCCGGTCCGCCCTGTGCCACAATCTTCCCATCAAGCAACACGTGGACGAAATCGGGCTTGATGTAGTTCAGGAATCGCTGATAGTGCGTGATGACGAGGATACCCATCTCCGGGCCGAGCAGCAGGTTCACCCCGTCGGCGACGATGCGCATCGCGTCAATGTCCAGGCCGGAGTCGGTCTCGTCCAGGATGGCGATTTGCGGCTCCAGCGTTGCCAGCTGAAGAATTTCCGCGCGCTTCTTCTCGCCACCAGAAAAGCCCTCGTTCAGGTAGCGCCCCGCAAAGGAGCGGTCAATCCCGAGCTGGTCCATCTTGCCGGTGAGCAGGCGGCGGAACTCCATCGGGCTGATCTTGCCCTGCTCCTCGGTGCGGCGCGCGTTGAGCGCGGTGCGCAGAAAGTTCGCCACCGTCACCCCCGGAATGGAGATGGGGTACTGGAAGGCGAGGAAGAGCCCCTGGCGGCTGCGCTCGTTGGCTTCCATCTCCAGCAGGTTTTCCCCGTTCAGCAGCACCTCGCCGCCGGTGATCTCATACTTTGGGTGGCCCATGATGGCATAGCCCAGCGTGGACTTGCCCGCACCGTTGGGGCCAAGCAGCGCGTGAATCTCGCCCTGCTTGATAGTCATCGTTACGCCCTTAATTACCTCGTTGCCTTCGATCGAGACATGAAGGTCTTTAATTTCAAGAAAAGACTGCTCCGCCATAGGGGAAACGCCTCCTGTTTTTGCATGTTTTAGTCGGGTAATGGGTGATTACGCCGCACAATCCTACTGGCTGAATCTTACCATTGTCGAGTAATCCAGTCAAGATTAGGATGAGCTAATTTAGAAGCTTTCAAAACCGAGGGGATTTTTGAGGGCGCTCAGCGCTTGTCAACGATTTATGAACAATTGGTTAGCAAGTTGGCAAACAATCTTCAAACAAAAGCCCGCCTGGGCGCGTACTATGGGTAGATCGGAGGTCAACGTACACGGGAGGACTCGACCATGTGCAGGACGACTCATGACGGATATCGAATCGGCATTGTTTCCTTGACCACGACCACCCACGCCGAGCTACGCATGGCGCAGCGCAATGTCTCGCTGGAAGATATTCGCCTCGTGCTGCGCTACGGCAAGTACTTTCACCGCGCCGGAGCCTTGATCGTCTACCTGCGCGCCAAGGACATCCCCACCAAGCGCCGCCACGACAAGCGCGTCTCGCAGTTGGAGGGGACCACCGTGGTCCTCAGCCGCTCCGACCCCATCATCCTGACCGTCTACCGCAACCGCGAGCACGGGCTGCGGAACATCAAGCACAAGCCGCGCTACAGCCGCAACTATGCGTGTTGATGTAAGATATTGGGTATTGGGTATTAGATATTAGGTATTAGGTATTAGGTATTGATAGTAGTTCTAATACCCAATATCTAATACCTAATATCTACTATCTGCCGTTACGGCAGCACATACACCTGATGCCCGCGCACCTGGGGGAAGTAGTCGAAGCGCACCTGGAAGGTAGCGCTGCCGCCCGGCGGGAGGGGGTCGGGGGTGAGGGTGAGGTCGCTGGCATTGATGGGCCGGTCGAAGCGGTCGAAGAGGACGACGGCGAGGCGTGGCAGCGCCACCTCGCTGTCTCCGCTGTTGCGGACGCGGCCCTGCACGTAGTAAAAGCCATCGCTTCCCTCACTGCCAGCGCTCGCCTCCACCACCAGTGGCGAGGCGGGCGCGCTGCCTGAAACCCCCTGCGCGCTCACGGTGTAGCTGTTCGGCTCTACCCCTTCCAGTACTACGTGCAGCGGCACCGTCGCGCCAGCGGCGATGGAGGCGGTGGACAACTCGCCGCTGTGGCGGCTCGTTACCTCCTCGTTGTCGTTCAGCAGGGTGATTTGCGCGCTGGCACCCACGATGTCCTGATCCTGCTCGTTGCGGAACAGAGCGAAGATGTGGAAGTTGCCCGCCGCATCCAGGTAGCCCGAGCGCCCTACCAGGGTCAGCGCGAGCGGCTCCGGTGTCGGGGTGGGGGAGCTTGCCACGCTGGGCGCGGGCATCGCACTTTCCCCACGCCCCGGCAAGCCGCGCCACGGCCAGCGCCACGCGGGGATCGTCACAGTCACCAGCACCGGATCCGACACCCCGCCCTCGCCCACCGCGACGATGCGGTAGCGGTACTGGCGACCGGGCAGCACCGTGCGATCACGCCAGTGCGTCCCCTCGCCTTCCTTCACCACGCGGTACATCTCCAACCCGCTCCCCATGTTCGAGTAGATGCGGTAGCGCAGCCCTGGCTCGCCCTCCCACTGCAACTGTACCCCTGTCACCCCGATGCTCGCGCTGACGAGCGGCGTAGCGGGGCGCGGCGCGCTCGTGGGAGCTTCCCCCGTTACCGCAGCGGTGGCTGCTGGCGGAAGGGATGTTGCGGTAGGCACGGGGAGTGGGGTTTCTGTGACAGTAGGGGTGTGCGTGGCGGTGGATGTGCGCGTAGGCGTCTTCGTTGGTGTGCGCGTCGCCGTTGCGGTAGGGCTAGCCGTGGCGGTGGATGTGCGCGTGGGCGTCTTCGTTGGCGTGCGCGTGGCCGTTGCGGTGGGGCTAGCCGTGGCGGTTGGCGTGCGCGTTGCGCTCGCAGTGGGGGTGCGCGTGGGCGTTGGCGTGCGCGTGGTGGTCGCGGTTGGGGTCTGCGTTGGCTCCGCTGTGGCACTGGGCGTGGGCGAGGCTGTCTCGGTGGGCGAGGGTTCCAGCGTGGCGGTCTCGGTCGGTGTGGCTATCACGGTCTCGGTGGGGGTCACCGTCTCCGCAGGGTCAATGGGGGGCGCGACCGTTCCTGTCAGCACCGCTGTCTGGCTGATCTGCTCGGTGGGCGACAGGGTGCGTGCCGCCTCGATGGTGGCTTCCCTTGGCTCCGCCGCCGCCACCTCGACCGTCGCGGTGAGCGGTGGCGTGGCGCTGATCTCCCGAGCGGGGCGTGGCGCTCGCCTCTGCGCTAGCGGCGACCTCCTCGCTGGGTGGCGCGGTGGGCTCGCTGCCCTCGGCGGTAGGCGTGGCTCCTTCAGGGGTGGCGGTAGGCGGGGTATCCTGGGTGGCAGCAACCACGGTTTCTGGTGGGGCGGACGGCTCATCTGCCTCGACCGTCAGCGCGGGCGCGCTCGCCTCGACTGTTAGCGTCACGGTTGCCGTCGCGCTCTCGTCGCCCGACGCTGCCAGCGCGGGCGCGCTCATCGTTGGGGCAAGCACCAATTCCAGCGGGCGCGGCGGCTCGCGGGTGGCGTTGGGGGGCAGGGTGGAGGTGACCGGCGCGTGGGCAACCTGACCCGCCTCGTCCAGCACCGCCACCATCTGCGGGGCGAGGGCGATGTCCGAGATCACTACCCAAAGCAGCCCGCCCAGCACCGCAAGGGTCGCGGCCAGCAGCACAAGAATCAGGAGCCACCAGCCGAGGGAAAAAGTGGAGCGGGGGGGAGCAGTCATAGGGGGCAAAAGGGAAAACACGAAGGGTGAGAAGGAAACCCCTCCTCACCCTGGCGCGTCAACGGGGGCACGCGCTCAAGCGGCGTCGTCTTTCTCGCGCGTCAGTTCATTCACCTGCCGCACCAGCGCAATCGTCGCCGTGGCAAAACGCGCCAGGTCCCCATAGCCGATTTTGGTGGATTTGTTCTCGGGAATCTCGCGGCCCGAAAGGTGGTCGAGCCAGATCGTCGCGCCCACCATGCCAATCGCCGCGCCTGCCAACATCCCCATAAACGTGACTTGCTGTCGATAGTTGAGTTCCATTGGGTGCTACCCTTTCTTTTTTTGTGCGAGGAGCAAGGTAACTTTCCCCGCTCCCCCTGTCGGCTAGACAGTTGCCCTGTTACGCGTTAGATAACAAGAAGAGTGCCGCTGCCGCCGCCCCCAGCGCCAGCGCGAGCGCCATGAAGGTGCCGTACACCCGCTCGCGCCGGTACCACAGGCGATGCGCCCAGGCAGGGCCATGCGGCGGGTGACTTTGAATCTGCTTCCACGCGCGCGGCAGCAAAAATTGCATCAGGATAATAAACAACCCTGCCGAGGTAAACCAGACCAGGGTAAACCAGCCAAATGTTTGCCAGAACAGTTCCGCCATCGCTCACCCCCGAAGCCGCGCCCACACCGTGCGCAGCCACGCGGCCCGCGCCCTCGACCGCACGAAGGGTGCCGCGACGTAGCTTTCGCCCAACCGCACGTACCCCAGCCCCTTTTGCAGCCAATGATCCACCTTTGCGAGGGCCGCGCCCGCGTGGTTGTGGAGCCACTCGGACCCCTTCCACAGCCCCAACGCCAGCCCCACCCAGATCAGGTTGAACATGATGCATTGGAGCAGCAGGAACGACGCGGCGATGGCTCCCCACAGATCGAGTGACCCCATACGTGTGATGCCCCTCTCCCCTAAACACAGTTGCTGAACGGTTTCTGGCTGATTATGCCATAAGGTGGGGAAAGGTGAAACAGCCGCACCCCCTTTGCTCTTCCGCCCCCTCTGTCACGGGCGACGGGCAAAACTCGCCTAATTTCGGGTCGAGCGCTATCTTTAAGGAATCGCTCTCCTTAGGCGGTGCGTGGTTGATGGGAGACGGGAAAGCGATGCCCGACCGATGAGGGAAAAACTGAGCTTTGTCAGCGCCGTTCCTCGGTCCAACTGCGTACCTTCCTACTCATAAAAGGTGTGGACAATTGCCATGACCCCTCTCCGCCTTAAACCCTCTACCCATTTGCGCTCCAAGTTTCGCCTTACCGTGTGGCTGGTGCTCCTCGCTCAATTGCTGTGGGCACTGCCCATCGGCTTTTTCATTGGGTTGGAGGAGGGCGGCTACGTGGGAGCCCCGATCGGCCTGCTGGTCGCGCTCGCCCTGAACATGCTCTGGTTCCTGCCCGCGCTCTGGCTGGTGGATCGCTACTACGATTCGCTTTCCTACGAGATTTTGGAGGATGAGGTCATCGTGCGGGTGGGCATCTTGACGAACTCGGTCAAACATGTTCCCTACCGCACGGTGACGAACATCGCCATCAAGCGCGACCTGTTCGACCGCTACCTTTTTAACATCGGCACCCTGGAAATCCAGACCGCTGGGGCGGCCTCCACGCAGAACGGCGCGGAGGAATCGCTGCTGGGGCTGGTGGATTACGAGGGGATCTACACCACCGTCTCCGAGGCGTTGCGCCGCTACCGGGGGGTGCCGCTCGCCGCGACGCAGGGGGCCGAGCTTCCGGCGGGCGACGCGGTGCAGGGCGGGGCCCTGCTTGAAGAGTTGCGCGCGATTCGCCTGCTCCTAGAACGGGAGCGATAACACGATGCAATATAACTGGTACGAGCGGGTCGCCGCGCTGCGCCAACAGGTGCCGAGCGACCCCCACGGCGCGGGAACCGAGGCGCTCCACCTTTTCGAAGATTGGCTGTTTGAGCGCGCCACCAATCTGGGCTACCAGCACCAGCGCGGCGGGATGAGCAACTATGTCGAATACCTCCAGCGCCGCCACGTGCTCTCGCCGGACGAGGCCACCCGCGCGCAGCGCTACATCGACATTCGCAATTGCATTTCCCACCGCGCCGGTTTGTTGATCAGCGGCGCGCTCGCCGCCGAGCTGTTGGACTTTGTCACCTCGTTGTTTCGCCAGCAGGCGCTCAACGCCGAGCAGCTCATGACCCCCTCGCCCCGTACCGTCCAGCCGGACACCCCGCTGTTGGAGGCGCGTGACCAGATGCTGCGGCACAGCGTGTCGCGGCTGCCGGTCACGCAGAAGGGGCGCATCATCGGCCTGCTGACCAATCGCGATCTTGTCACGCTTCAGGCAGCCCAGCCGGAGGGCAACGGGGCACCCGCCACGCTCTCCGTAGCCGATGCGATGAGTGCCGACGCGCTTGAAAAAGTGGTATTTCTGTCGGCTGGCGCACCCTACAGCGAGGTGCTGTCCCACCTGAAGGCAAGCAACGTGGCCGCCATCTTCGTCACCGAGGGCGGGCGCGAGGATGGGACGCTGCGCGGGATCATCACCGTCTCGGACCTGCTCCCCAAGTTGTGACCTGTCTCCGCTCTCATCCCCCATCCATGCCCAACCCCACCCTGTCTGACCTGCAAGCGCGGGTTGCCCATTTCGTGGAGGCGCGCGAGTGGCGGCAATTTCACAGCCCCAAAAACCTTGCGCTCTCGATCTCCATCGAGGCAGCCGAGCTGCTGGAGCATTTCCAGTGGCTTACCATCGAGCAGAGCCGCGAGCGGGCGCGCGACCCCGAGGCGCAGGCCGCCATCGCCTCGGAACTTGCGGACATCCTCATCTACGCACTCAGCTTCGCCGAGGCCACCGGCATCGACCCCGCAGCCGCCATCCTCGACAAACTCGACCGCAACGAGGCGCGCTTTCCGGTTGAGAACGTGCGCGCGCGCCTCGGCACCCGCCCAGGCGGCGGCCACGAGTCGGAGTGACGGGCTATCGCTGGGAGCGCCAGTGATCCAGCGAGGCGCGGCGATCATCATCCTCCATGTGGAGACCCACCATGTCAGTTCAACAACGGAAGCGCCGCGCGGCCCCTGCCCCATCAAACGAAAATCTTGTGGCAGCCATTTGTTTTGACCAGGAGGTGAGGCGGCGCGCGGTGTGGGTGTTGGGCCTCTTGACCGCGCTTTTTGTGCTGATCGTGGGGACCTTTGCCGCCTTTGACCTGCACATCCCTCTGGATCGAAACTTGACCACGGCCACCCAGTCGCTCGCTGATGACTACCCACTCATCGCTGGCTTTTTCGGGCTGGTTGGCTTTTTGGGGTACAGCCCGTGGAACGCCGTGGCGGGCGCGGTGATTGGCATCGGCCTCGCACTTTGGCTGGGCTGGCAGGTAATGCTCCTTTTTACCGGGCTGACGTTGGTTCAGGGGCTACTAGGTATCCTGCTCAAGTTCCCTATCACGGTTGAGCGCCCGATGGAGACGGATTTGAATGCACCAATCGACATCATCCGCGCCTCCTCCTTTCCAAGCGGCCACACGTCCATGTACATTGTGATGTTTGGCTTTCCGGTTTACTTGCTTTGGCGGCACTGTGCGGCGGGCTGGCTGAAGTGGCTCGCGACGATTTTTTACCTAACCCTGGTGCTCTTTGTGGGGCCCGCGCGCGTCGCGCTTGGCGCGCACTGGTGGAGCGACGTCGTCGGAGGAACCCTGCTTGGCTTTTTTATGCTCTTGCTGGGCATCGAGTTGTACGAGCGGTGGCTCTTGCCAAAGATGGAATAGAGCACGATAGACGAACCACGGAGGCACGGAGAGCACGGAGAGTAAGCTGCTCCGTGTCCTCCGTGCCTCCGTGGTTTATCTTTAATGCGCAGGGAGGTGAATGAAAGTGGAAAGCAAGCACGCACTAGCGGCGACGGTCGGCGTGGGGGCAGCGGTGATGGCCCTGGGGCGCGCGGCGCAGGCGTGGCCCCACCCGCCGCTCGATCAGTGGGCAACGCGCAGCTTGCAACGGCAGCGCCGCCCCTGGCTGGACCGGCTGATGGTTGGCGTGTCGCGCTTTGGCTACCACCCGCTCAACTGGATGACGCTCCTCGGCAGCACGCTGCTGGCGGGCTGGCGCTGGGGCGGGCTCGCAGGCGCGTTTTTGCCCTTGGCATCAGGCACCGGTGGCCTTACGAACTATCTGCTCAAGCGTGCGTTCGCGCGCACCCGCCCCGACCTGGAGTGGGTGGAGGTATTTTTGCCGCATGAGGACTATTCCTTCCCCAGCGGCCACGTCATGAGCTACACCACTTTTTTTGGCTTCGGGGCCTTTCTGGCGTGGCAGCACCTCGCGCCCTCGCTGGGGCGCACGTTGCTCCTTGGTAGCACCGTCGGGCTCGTTTTGCTGGTCGGTCCCTCGCGCATCTACGTTGGCGCGCACTGGCTGAGCGACGTGATCGCCGCGTACCTCGCCAGCGCGCTTCTTCTGGGTTTTCTCATTGAGTTTTACCTCTGGTCAGAACGGGTACTGGACGAAAGCTAATCGCCACCAACGGTAGGCGCTTTAAGCGGGACGCCAAGAACGCCAAGGAGCTATCTGAAAAGCCCTTGGCGTTCTTGGTGGCTTAGCTTTCGTCGTTAGCCGACGATGTTGACCAGTCGCCCCGCCACGTAGATGACCTTCTTCGGCTCGCGCCCCGCCAGCAGTTCCTGGATGCGTTCGCTCCCCATCGCCAGCTCGCGTGCTTCCGACTCGCCGATGCCGACCGCTGCTACCACGCGGTCGCGCACCTTGCCGTTGTGCTGGATGACCAGCTCGAAGGTGCTCTCGCGCGCCTTGTCGGGGTCGAAGGCGGGCCAGGGCTGCTGGTGGATCGAGAAGGGCTTGCCGCGCCGCTCCCACATCTCTTCCGTGATGTGCGGCGCGATGGGGGCCAGCATGATCAGCAGGGTGTCCAGCGCCGCGTCCCAAATGGGCGCGTTGACGACCGCACTGGTGCGGGCGTCGCGCAGGGTGTTGGAAAACTCCATCAGCGCCGCGACGCACACGTTGAAGCTGAAGCTCTCGTAGCCGTTCTGCACGCGCTCGATGGTCTGGTGCATCGCGCGCTCCAGCGCCTCGACCTGCGCGGCGGTCGGCTCCCCCTCAGCGCTGTGCTGCTCGGTCATCAGATCCCACACGCGCCCGTAAAAGCGGCTCACCCCCTCGATGCCGGTCATGGAGAACGGGCCGCCCTGATCCCACGGGCCGATGAACATCAGGTAGCCGCGCACGGTGTCCGCGCCGTACTCCGTCACCAGCGCGTCGGGGTCCACCACGTTGCCCCGGCTCTTCGACATCTTTTGCGAGTCCGGCCCCAGGATGATGCCCTGGTTGTACAGGGACGGGAAGGGCTCGTCAAAGTCCACCATCCCCATGTCGCGCATCACCTTGGTCCAGAAGCGCGAGTACAGCAGGTGCATGACCGCGTGCTCCGCCCCGCCGGTGTACTGATCCACCGGCAGCCAGCCCTGGGCCTTGTCCGCGTCGAACGCGCCCCCGTCGAAGTGTGGGCTCAGGTAGCGGTACTGGTACCAGGACGAGTCCACGAAGGTGTCCATCGTGTCGGTATCGCGCTCCGCCGGGCCGCCGCACTGCGGGCAGGTCGTGTAGCGGAAGCCCGCGTGCGATTTCAGCGGCGACTCACCGGTGGGCTTGAAGTCCACGTCCATCGGCAGCCTGACCGGCAGCTGATCTTCGGGCACGGGCACCGTGCCGCACTCGTCGCAGTAGATGATCGGGATCGGGGTGCCCCAAAAGCGCTGGCGGCTGATCAGCCAATCGCGCAGGCGGTAGTTCACCGCCGCCTCGCCGATCCCCTCCTGCTCCATGATACGCACGATGGTTTCCTTCGCCTCGTGCTGCCCCGGCTCCAGCGTGATGCCGTACTCGCGCGCCTTCGCCTCATCCCACTGCTCGCGCGTGTACTTGCCCAGCGTGATCATCCCCGTCAGCTGCCCGGAGTTGACCATGTGGCCTGGCTCCGCGACCGCTTGGGTCTGCTCCTCGGCGGTGTCTGCGCCGAAGGGCACCACCACCGGCACGATCGGCAGATCGAACTTTTTGGCAAACTCGAAGTCGCGCTGGTCGCCGCTCGGCACCGCCATGATCGCGCCGGTGCCGTAGCCCATCAGCACGTAATCCGCGATCCAGATTTGGATGGGTTCACCGGACAGCGGGTTGATGGCAAAGCCACCGGTCCACACGCCGGTCTTTTCCTTGTCGGTCGCCATGCGCTCGATCTCGGATTGGCGCGCGGCCTGCGCCTTGTACTGCTCCACCGCCGCGCGCTGCGCCTCCGTCGTGATCGTCTCGACCAGCGGGTGCTCCGGTGCCAGCACCATGAAGGTCGCGCCGAAGACGGTGTCGGGGCGCGTGGTGAACACCTCGATGGAATTCGGAATTCGGAATTCGGAATTCGGATTTTCGCTGTTGGATTCTGGGCGTTGGACGGGGAAGCGGATGTTCGCGCCGGTCGAGCGGCCAATCCAGTTTTCCTGCATCAGTTTGATGCGCTCCGGCCACTTCAGCTGCTCCAGGTCGGTCAGCAGTTGGTCCGCATAGTCGGTGATGCGGAACTTCCAGTGCGCCAGCTCCTTTTTGATGACCGGCGTGCCGCAGCGCTCGCAGACGCGGTTCTCGCCCTTGACCTGCTCGCGGGCCAGCGTCGTGTTACAGCCAGGGCACCAGTCCACCGGCGCGTTGTCGCGATAGGCCAGCCCGCGCTCCAGAAACTTCAGGAAGAACCACTGGTTCCACTTGTAGTACTCGGGGTCGCAGGTTGCCAGGCGCGCCCGCCAGTCGATCATTGTGCCCAGCCGCTTGATCTGCTCGGTCATATACTCGATGTTCGATGCGGTCCACGTGGCGGGGTGAAAGTTGCGCTTGATCGCGGCGTTCTCGGCGGGCAGCCCGAAGGCATCGTAGCCGAAGGGGAAGAAAACATTGTATCCCTTCATCCGCTTGTAGCGCCCGAAAATGTCGGGTCCGGTGTACGCGTACCAGTGGCCGGTGTGCAGGTTGCCGCTGGGGTAGGGGTACATGGTCAGGTTGTAGAAGTTCCGCTCGCCATCGGTGGAGGACATATCAGGCTGGTAGATGCCCTCGTCCTGCCATCGCTGCTGCCACTTCGGTTCAATCTCGGCGGGGTTGTACTCGGCGCGCTCGCTCATGATAGGTATCCTTGTTGTGCTTTATGGGGCGTGGATGCCGCTGCTTTTGTGGGTTTTCTTGATTACGCTTCTGCTTTGGGGATAACAAAAAAGCCCCCATCCCATCTCAGGGACGGAGGCTTGAAGGCTCCGCGGTACCACCCTGCTTCCACTCTGACACGAGTGACGCTTGTGGGCGCTGTATCGGGCGCACCCGGTGCGGCTGGAGAAGGATAGTAGTTATTGGGTATTGGGTATTAGAGGATAATATCTAATATCCAGTATCCACTATCTTCGGTTCCCTTCACCGCAACTGGCTCGCGGGCGAGTTCGGGGCGCTCTTGAGGGCGTGGCTGCCGCCTTCCACTGTCGCGGCTCGCTGCAAGATTTACCTACTACTCCCGGTCACTGCCATCTTCAACTATGCTGACAGGATAACAATTCTCGTCAGATTTGTCAACTGCTTGTTGGATTCTTGTTGAATTGATGTTGTGGAAATCAAAAGAGGTTCGGAATATTCCGAACCTCTTCTAAAGGTGGAGCTGGCGAGATTCGAACTCGCGGCCCTCGCACTGCCAGCGCGATGCTCTCCCACTGAGCTACAGCCCCATATTTAACTTTTCCAACGTACCGTATGCAAGGAATCCGAGTTGGCGACGGAGTTCAGCTGAGAAATATAATACCTTGCAAACCCCTTTGTAGTCAACCCGCTGCTTTGTTTTTGGTCGCGTATCGAAACTGCTCTTTTGAAACTGGGCCAACGGAACGCCCGTAACGACTGACCAAAACTCTTTCAGCGGTTGCTCCGGCATCCCCATACTAAGACATAGTTGACAAGCGAACTTGCTCTCCTCGATCGGGAAGCACGTGCGTAACAATGCGTTCCAACCACCTATAATGGCAGGATCGCTATTGGCAAACCCTAGAACATCATCTCGCTTATCGCCCTCACCTAGCCACAGGGCTGCTGCCATGAGCATGAGGGTGTCGGTGTCCTGCACGACCCGCTCGGCGATGGGGGCAGCCCATCTTTCAGCATCGTGGAGCCGCTGACGCTTCTGCTCACGGTGCCATTCTGCTGCAAGCGGGCGACCCAGAGCGCGGGCGTCCTGCTCGATCTGTCGGATTCGCCCCTGCTGTTCGGTTGTTAACTCGATGTCGCGGACCCAACCAGAAAGGGTGTTTTTGGGGATGTCACTGCCCAGCGCCTCGATAATCTCGCTGTACGTCATCCCCTCGTGCCGCAGCGCGCGTGCTTTCTCACGATACTCTGATGGGTATCTGCGTTGCCGACGCGCCATCATATCCTCATGATGAATGGAGCTGAGGGGACTCGAACCCCTGACCTATGCATTGCGAACGCATCGCTCTCCCAACTGAGCTACAGCCCCACGTCCCGTCAACGGAGAGCAGTATACCACGAACTGCTCCGATGTCAAATCCTGGGCACTTTTTACCTACTACCCGACCCCTGCGGGTGAAAACAGAGAACAGAAAACAGAGTACGGCTGTGGCTTCTCTGTTTTCTGTTTTCTCTTCTCTTTTCTCTGCCTACGCCTCGTCTTTTTTGCGCTTGCGAGAGCTACCGTTTGCCCCGTTGCCGTTGGTGGCGGGCATTTCTAGTTCCATCACTTCCTCGGTCATCCCGTAGCGCACCATCAGACGCTCGTACAGGGTGTCAATCTGCTCGGGGAAGAGGCGCTCCAACTCGCTGCTGCCAAAGTGGTAGCGCGCGGCGGTCGCCACATCGGCGCGCGTGAGCCCAAACTCGGCGGCCTGGCGGATCAGATCGTCCAAGGGTGGGGACGCTGGAAATTTCTGCTTCGGGAAGCTCCAACTCCTCGGGAACTTCCTCGACCATGGTCGGCTGCGGCCCCTCGCTCAATTGATTCAGAAAGTCCTTGAAGGTAGGATTCTTCAATTCCATCCCGACCGGGAAGGCAGAACTGTTCGACTTGATGACGCGCGCCACGCGTACCTGGCGAAAACCGTCGATGCGCATCGTCAGCTCGATCATCACATCGACAAAGTACTCCAGACCGCCGCTCGTCATGGGCAGCACCTGTCCCATCTCGTTTTCTTCGCGCTCTTCCTTGCCACGCGCCGCGATTTGGTCGGTGATGACCACGCAGGCCCCGCTGTCGATGCAGAGGCGGCGCAGCACTTCCTGAAAAATCATCTGGTCAGACTGGAAGCTCCTCCGCCGTGGGCTGCACGGTCGGGTCGCCGGTGCGCGCGGCGCACCGCCTCCAGCGTCTCGCGATGCTTGCGCCCAAAGTACATCGCCCACGAGTCGAGCGCGTAGCAGCCGTAGCCCTGCTCGCGCCCCTCGCCATCGAGCGCCCAGTCGATGAACTCGGGCAACTCGTCGGGGTGCCGGACCTCGATCGCGTCGAACTTGCTGCCATCGCTGCCAGCCATCAAGCGGGCCTTGCGCTCGGTGTCGAAAAAGCAGAGCCGCCCCAGCCCTGCATCGGCCAACGTGCTGGCAAAGACACTCTTCCCTGCACCGGCTGCGCCACGCACAGCGACGACCAAGCGCTGACTTTTGGGGCGTCGGCTCAAAGGATTAATTTTTTTCATCTCGCTAACCCTCTCTAGTTGCGCGGCCTTGTTTTCTGTGAGCCCCATCGCCGGACGTGCCGCCCCCCAGCCAACGCGCGGCAGGAACGCCGCGCCAACTCACAGCCATTGCAAGGTAGGTATGCCCTAACACTTGTTTAGGGATGTTGATGACGCATGATAGCACAGATGTTCAGGGGCGTCAATCCTTCCCCTTGCAAAAGTAAGGATACATCAAGGGTGCGACAGAAAGGAGCAGGCAATGCGGAATGCGGAATGCGGAACGCAGAACGAACGGCAACGGAGAACAGAAGGCCGGAGGTGCCGGGCGATGGGCGAGGAGGGGCAGGCTACGGAAGCTGGATCGGGGTCTAACCACGGAGGCACGGAGGGCACGGAGACCGGAGGAGATGGCACACCACGAGCGATCAGTGCCATGCACTGTGCGTCACAGCGCATCATTGCTTTCTCTGTTCTCTCTTTTCTGTTCTCTGTTTTCTCCAAAAGGGTTGGACAGGGGGAGGTTTTTGGCTATAATGACGCCCGTCCCGCCCTCGTAGCTCAGGGGAAGAGCGAGCGCCTCCTAAGCGCTAGGTCACAGGTCCGAATCCTGTCGGGGGTATAAAAAGGCACCGAAAGGTGCCTTTTTTGTTCTGTGGATCAAGCTGTGGGGTTACAGTGCTAGCTGCTCCAGAATGTCTTCGAGCGCGCCGAGGTCAAAAGGTTTGGGGAGCAAGAAATCCACGTTGTTCTCGCGCAGGTGCTCCCGTCGGGGGGGGACCTCCCACCCGCTCACCAGGCCAACCTTGGTTTGCGGCGCAAGCTGCTTGACCGCCCGCGCCACCCCCCACCCGTCCATCCCCGGCAGGCCAATATCGCTCAGCACCACATCGTAGCGCCGCATGCGCAACCGAACCACCGCGCGCTCGCCGCTGCTCGCCTCGTCCACGGAGTGGCCTAGCAGCTCCAGCAGGCTCTTGCTCAGCTTGCGGATGTCGTCCTCGTCTTCCACTATCAAAAACCTAGCCATGCAGTGCGTTCCTCGTTAGATTCCCACGCCGTAGATCAGTAGCACGCACCCCCAGCAGACAATGTTCATGAAGAGGAGGGTGAGGATGAGTAAGATCCAATGCCTGGGGGTCATCATAGTGGTATTCATCGGCGTTCCTGTGGGTTCTCTCTCTTCGACAATTGCGCACGCACGCTAACCTCCGCGGCGTGCAGATGATGAAGCTGCCCCGCCTGATCCCGCACCAGCAGGCTACCGTCCGGCGCGATGTCCAGTGCCGTGGCGGGCCAAGCGTGGCCCTGCGGGTTGTGGACCATGATCTCCTGGCCGAGCAGCGCTGCCCGCCGCCGCCACGACTCGTGCGGCTGCCAGCCCGCCTGAAAGGCGTCGTAGCGCTGCTCCACTGCCGCCAGCAGCGCGGCGAGCAGCGCCCCCCGCTCGACGGGGCTGCCCAGGGCGAGGCGCAGGCTCGTGGCGTCCGGCAGCGCGGCGAGGTCGTGCTTGTCCTGGTTGACGTTCAGCCCGATCCCCACGATCACGCGCGGAGCGATCCCCCTCGACGGTGCTTTCAAGCAGGATGCCACAGCACTTGCGCCCTGCCAGCAGCAGATCGTTCGGCCATTTCAGGGTGGGGTGCACGCCCAGGTGCGTTTCCAGCGCACGCGCCACTGCCACGCCGATGACGAGTGGCAGCAGGGCCACCCGCTCCAGCCGAACGATGGGGCGCAGGAGCACGCTGAGCAGCAGGCTACTGCCCGGCGGGGTCAGCCACTCGCGCCCCTGTCGGCCCCGCCCGCCCCGCTGAAAATCAGCGAGCACCACCGTGCCCTCCGGCGCGCCATCCGCTGCAAGCTCGCCCAACAGGCGGTTGGTGGAATCGACCTCGCCCCAAAAGTGAAGCGGGTGCCCCAAGCGTTCGGTGCGTAGCGCGAGGGGGAAGGGAAGGGGCGGTGTCATGCGGCAAGGATAACGGGCGAAGCCGAGGGCGTCAACCAGCAAAATGGGCTACCACAACGGCTAGGCGACGCGCGCCTTGGGTTGCCGCTGGAGCGAGTGGTAGGCCCGCTCGATGTCTTCCAGCGACAGCAGGCCAAGCAACTGCTCGTCTTGCATGACGGCAGCGGCAAACTGGTCGCGCCCGTACAGCTTCAACTGCGCGTCGTAAAGGGTATCGGTGGCAGGGACGATGGGAAAATCCTGCACCATCACATCGCCGACGGTAAGCGCGGGCGACTGGTTGTGCATTTCCCGCACGGTGAGCAGCCCGAGCAGCTTGTCGTCCGCCATTACGGGGAAGGCGCGCTGCCCCGTCTGCTGCGAGAGCAGCCGCGCCGCATGCAAATTCCACCCCGGGTAGAGCGGTTGCAGGCTGTGCATCATGTAATGGTGAACGCGGCCCCGAATCAGCACGTCGCGCAGGGCGATGCGCCGTAGCTCCGAGCCGCCGCTAATGAAGACAAACGCTGCCACGAGCAGCAGGCCCGGGCTGAAGCGAAAGCCCCACAACACGAGGAGCAGCGCCAGCCCCTGCCCCGCGCGCACCGCCACGATGGTGGCCCAGCGGTAGGGGAGCAGTAGCGCCAGCAGGGCGCGAAAGATGCGCCCGCCATCCATCGGGAAGGCCGGAACGAGGTTGAAGACCGTCAGCATCACATTGGCAAAAAATAGGTAGACCAGCGTCGCATCCAGCGAGATGCTTTGCAGGGCGCTGCCCATCAGCAGGGCAATCGCGCGTGCCTCCGAGCCGCCGGTGCGGCTCGTCACGTGCTGGATGAGAAAAGGGTCGAGCACGTCGGTCAGCAGAAAGATGAGGGGGAGCAGCAGCAGGGCAATCAGCACGTTGACCAGCGGCCCCGCCAGCGCGATGGCAAATTCCTGCTTCGGGTCGTCGTCCATCGCGCGTAGCTTCGCTAGGCCACCGATGGGCAGCAGCAAAATCTCGTCCACCGCGATGCCAAAGTACAGCGCGACCAGCGCGTGACCCAACTCGTGGAGCAGCACGCAGCCGAAGAGCAGCAGCACCAGAACCGCGCCGAAGAGGGCGAAGGCAGCCGCATTCTCGCGGCCCGCACCGAACTGAAAGGCGGCCCACAAAAGCACCAGGGGGAAGGTGGCGTGCACTTTCAGGGCGATGCCCCGCACCGTGCCCACCTGCCAAGCCCACATCAGACAGCCCCTGCCGGGTGGAGCGGGCTCGGGGCGACAACCGTCATGCTAAACAGACGTGGCGGACAGCGCATTGGCGATTGGCCGATCCTCGAAGAGCGCCTCAGCGTCAAGCTCTTCCTGAAATTGAAGGCGGTACAGGTGGTAGTAGATGCCACGCTGCGCCAAAAGTTCGTGGTGGCTGCCTTGCTCCACCAGACGCGCCGCGCCCCCCACCGGCGCGAGGACGAGGATGCGGTCGGCCTTGCGAATCGTGCTCAGCCGATGCGCGATGACCAGGGTCGTGCGGCCCCGCGCGGCGAGCAGTTCATCCAATGCCGCCTGCACCGCCCGCTCCGACTCGCTGTCGAGCGAGGAGGTTGCCTCGTCCAGCAGGAGGATAGCAGGTTCTTTGAGCAGCGCACGGGCGATGGCGATGCGCTGCCGCTGCCCCCCCGATAGCTTCACCCCCCGCTCCCCGACGAGGGTGTCGTACCCCTGCGGCAGCTCCTCGATGAAGCCGTGGGCGTTCGCGGCGCGCGCCGCCGCGACCAACTCCTCGTCCGTCGCGTCCAGCCGCCCGTAGCGCAGGTTGTCGCGGATGGTCGTCGCGAAGAGCACCGTTTCCTGCGGCACGCTCGCGATGCCAGAGCGCAGGCTGGGCAGGTCGGCCTCGCGCACGTCCACCCCATCCACCAGGATGCGGCCGGCTGTTACATCGTAGTAGCGGGGGATCAGATCAAACAGGGTAGATTTGCCGATGCCGCTCACCCCCACGAGCGCGACGACCTCGCCCGGCGCGACTGAAAAGGAAATGTCTTCCAGCACCGGCTGCCCCGGCTGGTAGGCGAAGGAAACCTGCTCCAGGCGGAGCGTGCCGCGCATGGGGGTCAGGCTCACGCCATCGGGGGGCGAGGCGATCTCGACCGGCTGCTCCAGCAGCTCAAAGACGCGCTCGGTCGCACCGATGGCGCGCTTGAAGGAGTTGTAAGCGCTGCTAAAGGCCGAGATAGAGGTGGAGATGAGGAGCGCGTAAAATAGAAATTCGAGCATCTGGCCGGGCTGCAAGCGGCCCGAGATGACCTCGCGCCCGCCGAGCCAGAGCACGAACACCAGCGCCCCCAAAAAAAGCATGGTCGAAAGCGGCCCGTACACCGCCGAGATGCGCGCGCGCGCCTGCACATTGCCGAAAAAGCCCTCGATCTCGTTGTTGAAGCGCTGCTGCTCGTACGGCTCGCGCACGAAGATTTTGACCACGCGGATCGCGCCCAGCGTTTCTTCCATCACGCTGTTGGCAGCGGCCAGCCGGTCCTGCGCCTCGCGGCTGAGCCGGTGCACAAAGCGCCCCATGATGCGGGTGAGCAACATGACCAGCGGCGTGGTGACGAAGATCGCCAGCGTGAGCCGCCAGTTGAGCAGGAGCATCAGCCCCAGTGCGCCCACCAGCATCAGCGCGCGCTCGATCAGATGGATCACCGTGGTGGTGACGGTCTGCTGGATCACTGACACGTCGTTGGTCATGCGCGAGGTAATCTCGCCCAGGCGCGTGTTGCTGTAAAAGCGCAGGTCCAGCTCCAGCAGGTGGGCGAACAGGCGCGAGCGAAGGTCGGCGACGATGCGCTCGCCGGTCCATTCCAGCAGGTAGCCCGCCATGACCGAGGTGAGCATCCGAAGGAGCAGGATCGTCCCGAGGGTCCGCGCCACCTGATTCAGCTGCGTGCTGCTACTCTCGCCCCAGGTGGAATCCACCAGCATCCCCACGTTCGAGGGGATCGCCAGATTCAGCACCGTGCCGAGCAGAAGGATGAAGGTGGCAAGCGCCAGCCCTGGGAGGTAGGGCCGCGCCAGGGCGAGCAGTCGGTTGAATTCACGCATGAAGGTGAGTCAGGCCCCATGGCGGAGAGGCGAGCAGCAAGAAAAGGTGAAACGCGCTACGGTAGATGGCTGTCACGCTTCACCTCTTCTGTGCTCGGTCGGCTGGCAAGGGCGCGTGGGCGTCCTAGTTGGAGCCGTTGGGGGTAGCGCCCTTCAGGTCGTCCGCCCCAATCACGGCGTCGATCAGGCCGTAGTCCACCGCATCCTGCGCCGTGAAGTAGCGGTCGCGGTCGGTGTCCTTCTCGATCTGCTCCACTGTCTGGTTCGTGTGGCGCACCAGAATATCGTTGAGGCGCGTGCGCAGCCGCAAGATTTCCCTGGCCTGGATGTCCAAATCGGAGGCCTGCCCGCTGATCCCGCCGCCCATGATGAGCGGCTGGTGAACGTGGATCGTAGCGTTGGGCAGCGCGTAGCGACGGCCCGGGGTGCCCGCCGTGAGCAGGATCGTCCCGAAGCTGGCGGTCGAGCCGACCGCCACGGTCGAGATCGGGGCCTGCACCAGCTGCATCGTGTCGTAGATGGCGAGGCCCGCATAGATCACGCCGCCCGGCGAGTTGATGTACATCGTGATCTCGCGGGTCGGGTTCTCGCGGTCCAGGTAGAGCAGCTGCGCGACGATCAGGTTCGCCATGTTCGACTCGACCTGGGAGCCCACAAAGATGATGCGCTCCTTCATCAGAAGCGAGTAGATGTCGTAGGCACGCTCGCCCCGCCCGGTCGTCTCGATGACCATGGGGATGACGCCGGCGTAAAAGTCAGGAATACCGCTCATTGAAGTCTCCTTGTTCAACTAAATTTTTTGGATCGGGGCCTGTTCTCGTGCGCGGCCCCGCCGCATCTAACAACTTTTTTGCTCGCTGCGCACCTGGTCTTCCAACACCTGCCACAATTCTTCCAGCAGGTGGTTGAGGTGGGCGAGCGTGTCGTCCTCGAACGCGGCGAATAGGCGGGCCATCATCTGGTCGCGCGTGTCTTTCACCGCCGCCAGCAGCGCCGTTCCCTTTGTCGTTGGGTAGACCAGCACCACGCGCCGATCTTCCAGGCTGCGCACCCGCTCGACCAGCCCCAGGCGCTCCAGCCGATCCACGATGCCGGTCATCGTCGCGGCGTCCTGGTGGGTCGCGCTAGCCACTTGGTTCATGGAACAATGGTGTTGTGCTTTGACCAGAAAAGCAAGTGTCAGGAACTGGGGGAAGGTCAGGTCGTGCTGCGCGACGCTTTGGGCAAACTGCTTTTGCGCCACCCAACTGAGTTGCATCAGCACGCGCGCGATGTTCTCGATGTGCGTGCTGCGGTCACTGTGTACCACCACTCGAATCGGCATGGTGGTTCCTCCAATCCCTTGCCAGCTTGAATATTTTGTGTTGCAAACGATTATAATGAGGGCAAGGGTGAAGTCAAAGCAAGATATTTAGAGTAACACATGGCAGGTGCACCCCCTAGCGGGGAGCGGTTAGCCCATCACGACGCGGCTGCCGTTGGCGCTCTTGACCACGTCGATTCGCATCGGGAAGGCGTCTTTTAGCTCGTCGATGTGCGTGATGACGAGCACCAGGTCGAAGTCGTCCTGCACGCTGGTGATGGCCTCCACCAGGCGGTCGCGCCCCTGCGCGTCCTGCGAGCCGAAGCCCTCGTCAATGACGAGGGTGCGCAGGTTGGTGCCCGCGCGGTGCGCCAGCAACTTAGACAGCGCGATGCGCAGCGCGAAATTGATGCGGAAGGCCTCGCCGCCCGAAAAGGTCTCGTAGGGGCGCTCCCCGTACTCGTCGGAAATCACGATGTCCAGCGTCTCGATGGTGGAGTCGCCCGCCTTGCTTTCGCGCTGCGTCAGCAGGGCGACGCTCATGCGCCCGTCCGTCATGCGGCCCAGCAGGGCGTTGGCCTCCGCCTCGATGTCCGGGATGGCCGACTCGATAATCATCGCCTGCATGCCCCGCTTGCCGAACGCGTTGACGAGCTGCTCGAAGACAGTTCGCTGCTCGATCGCCTCGTGGTGCGCTTTTTCGGCCTCGGGCTGGCGCGCGGCGTGCTGCTCCGCAAATTCCAGCCGCTGGCGCGCGCCGCCCAACAGCCGATCCGCTGTGGTTTTGTCGCGCTGGAGGTTGTTGCACAGGACGCGCTGCGCGTGGGTCTGTTGGGTCAGGGCTTCCTGCTGGCGCAGTTCGATATTGAGCTTTTGAATTTCTTCCTCGTCCGCCACAATCTTGTTTTGCCACTGAAGAATTTGCTGCTCGAACATTTGCGCCACTTCTAACACCGTAGCGTGCTGCTGGCGCGCATTTTCCAGGCCTTTATATTCCGGCTCGCGCGCCCCCAACTGCTGGATGTTGCGCCGCGCGGCCTCGTGCTGCGCCGCGTCGTAGCCGAGCGAGGCGCTAGCGCTGGCGAGCCGGGCTAGCTCGGCTTGCGCCTCGTGCGCGTAATCGCCCGATTCCAGCCGCAGGTGGAGCCGCGCCGCCTCCTGCTCGGCCCCGCTGAGCGCCTGGTGGGCGCGGCGTATCTCCTCCGCCGCCATCGAGGCAGCCTCGACGCGGCGCTGCCACTGCCCAAAGTCTGTCAGCTGCCGCGTCGCGCTTTGAATCTGCGCTTCCAACTCGCCAATCTTGTGCTTTGCCTTCGCCATCTGACGTTGATTTTCACGGTAGCGGTCACCCATCAAGCGCCCCTCGCTTTCGGCATCGGTCAGCGCGCGGGCGCGCGCGTCCGGCGAGAGGGGCTGGCGGCAGACTGGGCACTCGGCACCCTCGCTACCCTCCAACAGGTTCATGCGCTCGCGCAGGGTGTTCATCTGCTCACGAAGTAGGGTGTTCTGGGCGTTTAATGTACCGCTCGCCTCCTTCCATTGCAGCAACTCGCGCTGGCGCTCGTCACGCTCCACCTGGAGAAGCTCCAACTGCTCCACGCGGCTCCGCGCCTCGGCCAGTTCGCGCTCGCGGCCACCGTGGCGCTTCAAGGTGCTTTGCGCCGCGTTGATGCGCTCCTCGACGACCCCCAACTCGTTGCGCAGCTTGCTCCTGGCCTCGGCCACCACCCCTTGCAGGCCGCTGCTCTCGTTTTGCAGTTGCAAGATGCGCTGGAGCAGCTCGTCCCAGCGCTCTTTGGCCGCGCGCGCCTCAACTAGCGCTGCCATCGCCTGCTCGATCTCGTCAGCGCGGGCGAGCAGCCCCTGGAACTCCGCCAGTATTTTGCGCCGCTCCCCGAGCTTTTTGGAGAGCACGGCGATCTCGCCGCGCGCCTCTTTGATGCGCCGCTCCGCCTGGGTGCGTGCGTCCGCTTTGGCATCCAGCACGCGCCGCTGGTCGAAGAGGCGCTGAAGCGCGTCGTTCGCCTCGCGAACCGTCTCGTCCAACTGGCGCACGGTGGCCTCGGCGTTGATCACATCCGCTTCGATCTGTGGGATTTCTGCGACCGTCTGGCGGATTTCCTCCAGCTCCCGCGCCAGCAGCTGGCGTCGGGCCTCGGCTTCTTTGGAGCGATCGCGGGCGCGGCCCGCAAACTCATCGTATTGAGCCAGGCCCAGAATGTCGGCAAGAATCTGCTTGCGCTCGGCGGGTCGCTTGATGGTGAACTCGTCGGCTCGTCCCTGGAGCAGGAACGCAGAATTGACGAAGGTGTCATAGTCGAGGCGGAGCAGGTCGCTCACGCGCTTCTGGGTGTCGCGGATCGTGGCCTCGCTGAACGAGGCATAGAAACCGCTCTCGGTTCGCCCCTGTAGCTCCAGCCCGCTGGAGCCGCGCCCCGCCGAGCTACGCTGGCGAATCACGCGGTAGCGCGCGCCGCCCATCTCGAACTCGAACTGGACTTCCATGTCCGACTCCCCGTAGGTGATCAGGTCGTCGGCGCTGTTGGTGCGCGCTTTTCCCCACAGGGCCCAGGTCATCGCATCCAGCAGGGCGGATTTGCCCTGCCCGTTGTCGCCGGTCACGCAGGCAAGGTGGATGCCGGTAAAGTCCACCTCGTTCTCGCTACCTCGGTAGCACATAAAGTTTTTCAGGCGAAGTCTAGAGGGGAGCATAGGGTGTCCAAGGCGAGAAGGTGTCGTGGTGCCGCACGAGGCAGGGAAAAAAGATGAAGTTCAGCCGTTGATTATAGCGCAGTCGAGCCGAAAGAAGAACATCTGCTCTACCGAACGGTTTGATTTTGGGGCGCAACGCTGTATAATGCCGCTCTCGTTCCAGCCACTCTTTGCCAAGCTGTAGCGTGCCATGGGCAGGTGGCAGTTGAAGCGGGGCAGGTTTGACAACCCCGCGCAGGGGTGCTATACTCCGCTCCGTTGTTGAGTGCAACGAACACCATGACACGAATGACCCACATGCCACACTATCCGTTTGTGCAGCCGCTTCGTGCGGAGCCGGTCTTTCTTGTCCTGGAGAGCCAACGCTAGCGTCGTCGTTGAATCGGCGGGCAAGCGTGGTACATTAAACGCCACGCTTTTTGTTTGGCACGTTGTCCTAGCTGTAGTATACTGATGGCCGTGTAGCTCAACTGGCAGAGCAGCTGACTCTTAATCAGCGGGTTGAAGGTTCGAGTCCCTCCACGGTCACCTCGTGGCCCCATCGTCTAGCGGCCTAGGACACCACCCTCTCAAGGTGGAGACACGGGTTCGAGTCCCGTTGGGGCTACTCATGACCATGTAGCTCAGTGGATAGAGCGCTGCCCTGCGGAGGCAGAGGACGGAGGTTCGAGTCCTCCCATGGTCGTTTTAACAACCGAAAAGCAATCGCCGGGGTGGCGGAATTGGCAGACGCATACGACTCAAAATCGTACGCCGCAAGGCATGTGGGTTCGAGTCCCACCCCCGGCATCGGTTTCCCCCAGGTTGTAGCTTGTGCCTCACCCCAAAAAGCCCCGTGCGAGTTGTCCGGCTTGCGGCGAGCCCGTCAAGCGTGCCGTGGACAAGTTCTGTGATAACCGCTGCCAGAACGAGTACGCGTATCAGCAGTACATCGCGCGCTGGCTGGCAGGGCAGGAGAGTGGGAGCAAGGGCAGCTTTTTTGCCTTGTCGGATCACGTGCGCCGCTGGATGCACGAAACCTACGGTGAAAAGTGTGTACTCTGTGGATGGGCGGAACGAAACCCGTTTTCGGATAAGATTCCCCTGACGATCCATCATGTTGATGGGAATGTTGCCAACAACGCTCCTGAAAACTTGATGCTCCTGTGCCCAAATTGTCACAGCCTGACGGAAACGTACGGAAGCCTCAACCGAGGAAATGGAAAAAGACCCCACCACAAGGGTGGCTACCTTGCGCCCGATTAGCTCAGTTGGTTAGAGTGCTGCCCTCACATGGCAGAGGCCGCTGGTTCGAGTCCAGCATCGGGCACTCAAGTTTTTGTGACTTGTCCGTCATCGCAAGCCGATGTGGCGGAACCGGTAGACGCGCTACGTTCAGGGCGTAGTTCCTGCAAGGGAGTGGGGGTTCAAATCCCTCCATCGGCATTCGGGGCGTATAGCTCAGTTGGTTAGAGCGCTACGTTGACATCGTAGAGGTCATAGGTTCGAGTCCTATTACGCCCACCTCGTTGGGGGATAGTATAACGGCAGTACAGCGGTCTCTGGAACCGTGAGTCCAGGTTCGAATCCTGGTCCCCCAGCCTAGCTTACCCAAATTTCGGGGCGTAGCGCAGCCCGGTAGCGCGCTTCGTTCGGGACGAAGAGGTCGTGGGTTCGAATCCCGCCGCCCCGACTATAGGATTTTCGATTGCAGAGTGGCGATTTACGATTCTATCGTTGCCCAACCGTGGGCAAGCCAAGCGAAGCAACGACCAATCGAAAATCCGAAATAAAAAATCTAAAATCTTAATGCGGGCGTAGTTCAGTGGTAGAACGTCTCCTTGCCAAGGAGAAGGTCGTGAGTTCGAATCTCATCGCCCGCTCTAGATGCCGAGATAGCTCAGTTGGTAGAGCACTGCACTGAAAATGCAGGTGTCCCCAGTTCGAGTCTGGGTCTCGGCACCTTTGCCACCGTAGCTCAGCGGTAGAGCAGCTCACTCGTAATGAGCAGGTCGTCGGTTCAAGTCCGACCGGTGGCTCTTCAAGTCCTTACACGTTGAGCTATGCGTTAGGAGCGTCACTCTTTCACCAGAGTGGCGCTCTTTTTGTTTCCCGTGATCTTTATACACCCGCACAAGGGGCAGGAGAACCATGAGCCAGAACAAGCTTACCCATTTGGACGAAGAAGGCCGCGCCCACATGGTGGACGTGGGGGAGAAGGCGATCACAGCGCGCGAGGCGGTGGCGCGCGGGCGCGTGACCATGCAGCCTGCCACCTTGCAACTGCTGCGCGAGGGGGCGCTGAAAAAAGGGGACGTGCTCACCGTGGCGCAGATCGCCGGCATCCAGGCGGCCAAGCGCACCCACGAGTTGATCCCCCTCTGCCACCCGTTGCTACTCAATCACATCTCGCTCGTCTTCGAGCTGGACGAGGAACGGTCCAGCATCGAGATCGAGGGGCGGGTGCAGGTGAGCGGTAAGACCGGTGTAGAGATGGAGGCGCTGACAGCGGTCTCCGTTGCTGCGCTGACCATCTACGACATGGCGAAGGCGGTGGACCGCGCCATGCAGATCACCGATATCCGGCTCGTCGAGAAGCGAGGCGGCAAGAGCGGCGAGTGGCGGGCGGAGTGAGGGCGTGGGGATTCGTAGGAACGCATAGGAACGCGCTTTGTGAGCCGCAGGCGTTTAAAACCAAGGCATGCCTGGCTATCCACTTGGCTGGTGTGGGTCGGTGGGAGCCAACGTGAGCGAGGAGACGCGGCTTGAGCCGCGTCTCCTCTTAGCTATGTCAAATGGTTGAGCCCATAAAGGTGCGCTTTTATGGGGTTGGGGTGGGTGGCTCCGGTGTGGCGGGAGCAAGAGTGGCCGTGGGCGCGGGCGGCTGCGTGGCAGTCGGCGCGGGCGGTTGCGTCGCGGTTGGCGTGGGCGGTTGCGTCGCGGTCGGCGCGGGCGGTTGCGTCGCAGTCGGCGCGGGCGGTTGCGTGCGCGGTCGGCGCGGGCGGTTGCGTCGCAGTGGCGGCGGGCGGCTGTGTCGCGGTGGGCGCGGGCGGCTGCGTCGCGGTGGGCTGCGGGCGGCTGTGTCGCGGTGGCGGCGGGCGGCTGTGTCGCGGTGGCGGCAGGTGGCTGCGTCGCGGTGGCGCGCGGGCGGCTGTGTCGCGCGTAGGCACGGGTGGCTGTGTCGCCGTGGCGGCAGGGGCCGGGGGTTGCGTGGCGGTGGCAGCGGGCGGCTGTGTCACCGTGGCGGCAGGCGCAGGTCGCTGGGTGGCGGTAGCAGCGGGTGGCTGCGTGCTTGCCGGGCGGGTAGCGGTGGCGGCGGGCCGCGTCGGGGTGCGGGGGCGTGCCGTGGCGGTGCGACGCGGCGCGACGATGCCACCTGGATTTTCGGCCCACAGGCCGCGCTTGGCGGCGCGTGCCGCTTGCTCTAACTGGAGTAGCTCGGTGCGGTACTTCACGTTGGGCGGGAAAGTTGTGACGAGCGCTAGCCCCTGCTCCACCAACGCGCCATTGACCATCTCCTCGCCCACCCAGACGTAACGCAGCAGCCGACCCTCGCTGTCTCGGTCGCGCAGGTCGCGCTCCAGCAGCACCTCTTTCCCCTCAACAAGCTGCTGGTGGGCCTCCCGCGCCTGGCGCGCAAACGTCTGATCGTCGGGTGCGACGATGCCGATAAGGCGCACCTCCTCGGTTTCCCCCTCGACCTCTACCCGAATGCTTTCCCCGTCCAGCACGTCGAGCACGCGCGCGGGCACGCGCAGCGGGTTCTCCGCGCTATCCGTGGTCGTCGTGTCAGACGCGGTATCGCTGCTCTCGGCGGCTGTCCCCTCGGTGCCGCTTTCGGGCTCCGGGTTGAGCGACGCCACCTCCGCGAGCGCCCCAAGCTCGACGGCTGTTTGGGCGGGCACGATTTGTAGCGCGAGCTGCTCCGCCCCGTCCGGCACGGCATAGGCCAGCACAAAGGGAACCGTCTCGGCGGGTGGCACAAGCAGCCCGTCGCCATCGGTGATGTAATCCGTCGCCGCCACATCGACCGCCGCTAGGCGGGTAGCGCCCTCGTCGGGGATGAGCGAGGCCGGTAGGGAGGACCCCTCAAGCAAGAATTGCTCAGGGAGCAGGATCACATCTTCCCCGGAAAAGTTGCGCACCTCGCCGTAGACCAGAAGCCACTGCGCCTCGGCAGGCAGCGCTTCCTCGTTCGCTTCCACACTTTCCGCGCGCAACACCTCGGAGATGGTGACGGACCACTCGTCCGCCACCACCACATCGTTCAAGCTCGCCACGAACAAGCGGGGCGCATTTTCGGCGAGCAGGGTACGAACCACCCAGACCCCACCCACGAGGACGAGTAGCGCGATCAGGCCAAGGAGCCAGGGAAGGGCTCGAACGAGTTGAGAGTTGCGGCGAGAGGTTGGAAGCTCGGACATCGGGCCACTTTCCAGAAGGGTTACAGGTTACAGATTGCAAATTGCAAATTGCAGATTACAGATTACGGATTATGACTTAGAGTGATGACGATAACCGATAAATCGCACTATCTTAGCCGTCATCTGCAATCTGTAACCTGCAATCTGCAAGCCAATACCTATTATCTACTATCTATCTGCTGTTAGCCGCGCGCCATCTGGCGGGACATGAGGAACCAGGAAAGCGCGTAGAGCAGCACCCCCATCCCAAGGAGCCCACCGAGCCACACGGGATTCGCTGGCGCGCCGCGCAGCATGATATTTTGCAGCAGTTGGATGCCGTAGGTGGCGGGAAGCGCCCACGACACGACGCGCACCGGCTCCCACAGGGCGTTCAGGCTAAGGAAGAAGCCGCTGAAAAAGACGCTGGACAGCAGGATGATCATGGCGTACTGCACCGCTTGGCTGTCGGTGTCCACGATAAGCGAGATGACAAAGCCCACCCCCAGCGAGGTGAAAAGCAGCGCCCCGATGGCAAGCCCGTAGTACAGCCACGAGCCCAACATGGGCACGCCCAGTGCATAGATCAGCAGCACCGTCAGGATTATCGAGATCACCCCCCCAAAGAGTAGGTAGCTCAGGTACTTGCCGAGCAACGTTTCCCCCGCCGAGATGGGGGAGACGCGGAACAGTTCCACCGTCCCCAATTGCGTCTCGCGCACGATGGAGAGCGCCGCGAAGGTCACCGCCAGGTGCTGGAGCAGCAGCACGATCACGGCGGGCGCAAAGTAGTCAGCTACCTCTGGCTGCACCGAGGCGACGCCCTGCGACTCGCTACGGAAGGGGCTGACCAGCACGCGCGAGTTGACGTCGGGCACGTTGCCCAGGCTGGAATCGAGCGCTTCCAGGTTACTCTCGATCTCGCTGGCGCGCTCGGCCTGCGCCTCATAGCTGCTCTGCCCGTCCTCGATCTCGCCGATCTCGGACGAGGATTGGCGGACCGCGCTCAGGTTGTTGCGGACCTTTTGGGTGTCAGCGGTTTCGCCCTGCCCGAGGGTCTGCTGCACCCCGCTGATCAACTCAACGGTAGCGCCCGCCGTCAATTCGAGCGCATTCAACTCGCGGTTCATCTCTTCCTGGTGCTGGCGCGCGGCGGGGGCATCGCCCCGCTCCAGCGCCTCGCGCAGCTGCGCGGCGCTTTGGCGCGAGGCGGCAAGGTGCCCGCGCGAGGAAGTGGCGCTGCTCTGCCCGTTTTCCGTGATCGTCTGGAGCACGCGCCGGTTCACCTCGTCGATGTAGATTTTGCCAAAGTAGCGGACATAATCTACCTGGAAGGGGTCAATCTCGTTGTGATAGAGTTGGAACACCGCCTGCTCGTTGTTCTGGATCGTTTCGCCCGCCTTGGGCGGCGCGACCGCCACCAGATCCACTTTGCCGCTGCGGAGTTGCTCCAGCGCAAACTCTTGGTCTGCCGTGTTGCCCACATAGATCAACTGCTGGCCGAGCGAGTCCGCATTTTCCTTGATCTGGGTTTCCAGCGGGCTGCCCGGCTCGGTGACGAAGATAGTGCGCAGCGCGCGCGCCTCGTTGCGATAGCCGATCCCAAAAAGAAGCAGGATGAGGAAGGGGCCGAGTACCAGGCTCATGATGAGCCGCGGCTGGCGGAGAATTTCAAAGATTTCTTTGCGGAAAAAGGCAGATACGCGGATGAAGAAGCGAATCAGACTACCCACGGGCGGGCTCCTTTTTCACGATCTCGACGAACACGTCGTCGAAGGGGGGGAGAAATTCTTCGATGCTCTCGATCTCGACTTGGTTCGTCCGCGCCCACTCGATGATGGCAGGCATGGCGGTGCTGGCCTCATCCACGATCAGGCGCAAGCTGTGCTCGCCGGTGCGATCCACCTGCCCTTTTTCGACAAAGGACAAGCGGCGCAGCGGCAAAAAGTGCTGCTCGTAGCTGAGCGGCACCTTGAGCGTGAGGTCCACCACCTCGCCACCATAAGCGTGACGCCGCAGCCCCTCCGGGGTCTCGACCATGAGCAGCCGCCCGTTTGCCATCACGCCGACCAGGTCGCAGTAGGCCGCCTCGCCCACGTACTGGGTCGTGACGAAGATGGTGCGCCCCTGCGCCTGAAGCTCCTTGAACTGATCCCAGAACTTGCGCCGCAGCACCGGGTCGATGCCCGCCGTCGGCTCGTCCAAAAAGAGCAGGTGCGGGTTGTGGACCATCGTGGCGGCAAGGCTGAGGCGGCGCTGCATGCCACCGGAAATATTCTTGGCGAGCTTGCCCTTGTGATCGCGCAGTTCCACAAAGTCAAGCAGCTCGTTGAGGCGCTTGTTGCGCCGGAAAAGACTCATCCCGTAGATCGAGGCCGCAAAATTCATGTTTTCCCACACCGTCAGGTCCGGGTAGAGCACAAAGAGTTGTGGCATGTAGCCGATCTTCTCGCGCGTGCTCTGGGTGAAGTTGGAGGGGTTTGCGCCCAGCACCGACGCGTGGCCGGAGGTCGGCAGGTAGAGTCCGGTTAGCAGGCGCACCGCTGTGGTTTTGCCGGAGCCGCTCGGCCCGATAAAGCCAAAAATCTGGCCCTGCTCGACCCGGAAGGAGACATCTTTGACAGCCGTTTCGTCGTTGAAAATCTTGGTGAGCTCTGTGGCTATAATGACAGAGCCGGTCACGGGGAGATCGTTGGTCGCCTTGTTTCTGGGGGGTCTTGAACTCATAGGGCACCTTGGCAATCAAATAGCGCTACCTAGTAACAAACAGCGCGATCGCTGCTTATGAATCAGGAAGCATTGGCGCTTGTAAAAGCAATGCTCGTGCCACTCAGCGAGCAAAAACAAAGGGCCACCCTTCAAGGTGGCCCTCTGGTCGAGCGGGGGTGCTGGCGCGCAGGGTTGTTACTCCTGGAAGCGAACGATCAGGACACCAGCCGCCGACAGAAGCAGGACACCGAGCCCCAGCAGTAGCCACGGGGTGTTGCTCGGCGCGACGGGGCCACCGGTGGCCGGGACGGTGTCAGGGGTGGGCATCGGGGTCGCGGTCGGGGCGGGGGTTGCCGTGGGGAGCTGCTCCAACTCGGTGGCGTAGGTCACGATGTCCTGCTCGCCCTCGTTGCTGGCGCGGAACACCGTGCCGAAGGGGAAGTACACCTCGACCGGGTTGCCGGTTGTGTTGTGCAGCACCAGTGTGCCCTCGCCGTGGTAGGGCTCGCCGTCGGGGCGCGGGTTTTCCGTGTCCACAAAGTGGAAATCCTCGCTCGTTGCCTCGATAAGTCCCTGGCTGACCGCGTCGGTCAGCGCGATCCCGCGATCTTCAGCCAGCGGGCTCACCTCGGTATCCGCCGCGTCGTCCAACAGCTGCTGCGCGGCCTGTTGGGCGGGGAGCTCGGTAATGTCCGGGTACAGCTGCCCCACTTCCTGCCCTTCCACCTGCGACCAGATGGCAAGTTGGAGGGCCAAGGGGTTGCTATCCGCTACATCGCTATCGATTGCCGTCTTGATCGTGCGGAGTAAGTTGTCCTCCACGCGTCCATCCGGCGTGCCGATGGAGGTGGGGAAACTCAGGCCAAAGTTTAGGCAGTAGGTTTGAAAGCGAATCGTGGCATCACCATTGGCCGGAACCACAACCGATGTCTCGCCGAGCACGACCGAGCCGGGTTCCTGCGCGTGCGCGCTCACGGCGGCAAGCAAAAAAGTCAACAGCAGCGCTGTGAGGGCAACAAGGCGATAGGGGTGGACACGTCGCTTCATGAGGGTAACTCCTGGGGAAACTAAAAATCGTACAGCCTACAAGAGACAGCCTAGAATAGGCAGCTACAGAGCGCAGGCCCGCGCCCCAGCAGGCTGGCTACCCATTCGGGGGAGGGCTCGCAAGATACATGCCAGGGGAGCTATACTCAACGCCCTTCGAGGGTGGTATGATGGGGCCTCACGCCCTGGCAACACCGCGCAGGGTGACACGGGCTACCTGTTTCTCTGCATCTTGCCCAGCCCCCTGTATGGATTGACGGCCCGATGAGGGCATGCCACACGTGCGCGGGGTTCCTCTAGAAAGAGCCAGATATGCTGTTGCATCGTTGCTATCGTTCGGGCCTCGCCGCTTTGTTGCTGCTGATGGGGCTCTTGCTGCTCGCGCGCTGGGCGGTCGCTGCGCCCCCAGGGGACGCGAGCAGCTTTTTGCCGCTGCTGCTGCGCGCCAAGCTGCCCACCCCTACGCCCGTACCAACCGCGACCCCGCTGCCCACCCCCACGGCGACCCCCATCCCGCCGCCCCCCGTCGGCACGGTGACGCCCAACGACCCCTTCTTTTCGGGCACGCAGTGGAACCTACAAATCGTGCGTGCGCCGGAGGGGTGGCGCATCACCACCGGGCAGGAGGTGGTGATTGCGGTAATTGATAGCGGGGTGGAGTACACCCACCCGGACCTGTCGGCGCGCATGGTGGACCCCTCGCTGTGGTACGACTTTGCCTACAATGACCCATTCCCGCTGGATGGGCATGGGCATGGCACGCATGTGGCGGGCATCGCGGCGGCGGCCACCAACAACGCGTTGGGGATCGCAGGGGTGTCGTGGGGGGCGCGCATCCTGCCGCTCCAGGTGCTGGAAGACGACGGCAGCGGCCCCGTCTCCCTCACCACCGCCGCGATTCGCTACGCCACCACGCACGGGGCAGACGTCATCAACCTGAGCCTGGGCACCCCCGCGCTCGTCCCCGGAAGTGCCAGCTACAACGAGCTGCAAAGCGCGATCACCGATGCGGTGGCGCAGGGCATCGTGGTGGTGGCGGCGGCGGGAAATTGCCATCAGGGGGGGACGCTCGCCAGTTGTGGCTATGTGAATGATGCGCCCGTCTATCCAGGTGCGATGGACAACGTGATCGCCGTCGCGGCGACTACCAACGTGGACGCTCACGCCCCTTACTCCAATGTCAATGCGTACGTAGACGTGGCTGCGCCGGGGGGGGATCTCAGCAGCCCCGCCGCGCGCGTGTGGAGCACCTATCTTCAAAGTCGGGGGAGCTATGTGGGGATGACCGGCACCTCGATGGCCGCGCCGCACGTGGCGGGGCTGGTCGCCCTGATCGTCGGCGAGCGCCCCTGGCTGACGGTGGAGCAGGTCAAGACGCTGCTCGACAGCAGCGCGGCGGATCTGGGCGATCCAGGGCCGGACCCCGCGTTTGGGGTGGGGCGCATCGACATCCGCCACGCGTTGGAGCTTGCCTGGTACATGGAACCGACCACCGTACCGCACGGGCTAGCGGAGCCGCGCGCGCCGTTGCCCGCGCGCCCCTTCACCGATTGCAGCGCGCCCCATGCGGCCAGCCAGATTTTACTGCGCCGCTCGGCGGCGGGCGACGCGGCGGCACGGCGCGCGCTCCCCGTCGGGGGCTACCGCGTGCGGGCTGATCTGGCGGAGTGGCAGCTGCTGGCGGTGCCGGAAGGTAGCGCGTGCGTGGCGGTGCGGGCGCTTAACCAGGCGGGGCAGGGGGCAGTGGCGGAGCTAGACCCCCTCATGACCATCCCATAAAAAAAGAGCACCCTGGGGTGCCCTTTGGATGGCTCGCGCGTTGTGCCTCACTCGTGGCGAACGCGCTGGAAGGTGAAAGCGGTGCTGCCGATCAGGATCACATCCCCATCTTGCAGCGAGGCCACCGCGTTGATCGGCTGGTTGTTGACCAGCGTCCCGTTGGTGGAAGAGTAGTCGAAGATGGTGAACTCGTGGGCGGTGGCGGCGTCCGTGCGGTGCGTGATCTGCGCGTGAAGCCGCGAGACCCCGTGATCGTCGATGGCGATGTCGCAGTCGTCAAAGCGGCCAATGGTGGTACTGCTCGCCTGCCGAAGCACCCAGGTTTTCCCCTGGCGCTCGCCATTTTTGGCCGTCAGCATGGCGACCGGCAGGCGGCTGCTGGTGGTGGTGCTCAGCGTTTGCAGCCGCTCCGAGCGTGGCGCGGGCTGGTTGATGAGGGCCCGATCGCGTTTGGTGTCCACGCTCACCGTCTGTTTTTTGTCGGTGCGGGACAGATCATCGCCATTTTTCGGGGCTACCTGGCGTGGTTCCTGCTCCCAGACGCGGCTCGCACCGGGCCGCTGGCGTAGCACCAGCATGATGGCGGTGCCCAAAATAAAGCCCACTATTCCGCTTGAAAGCACCAGAATCAGGTCGTGTGTCATAGAATGGTTTACCTTTGCCTCGCTCAAACGTGATTCTATCATACAAAGTCGCGAGATGGATAACAAGGGGCAGTACCGC
This sequence comes from uncultured Chloroflexia bacterium, assembly GCA_963845765.1. Taxonomy (GTDB): domain Bacteria; phylum Chloroflexota; class Anaerolineae; order Ardenticatenales; family Ardenticatenaceae; genus CAWJTI01. Next base: position 438,317 of record CAWJTI010000015.1, on the reverse strand, counting down.
AAAAGCGCGTAGTGGAAATTTGAAAACCGAGGTGTGGGAGGGGGCGGCGAGCGATGATCGAGCAGCTGTCGGTAGCCGTGCTGGCGGGGGGAGCCTCGTCGCGGATGGGCCGCAACAAGGCGCTGCTGCGCGTGGGCGGGGAGCGCTTGGTGGAGCGGGTGGTGGGGCGGTTGGCCCCGCTGAGCGACGACCTGATGGTGAGTACGAACACCCCCGCCGACTATGAGTTTCTGGGCGGGCGCGTCCGCTTTGTGCCGGATCTGTTGGGTCCCGGGCAGGGGCCACTTGTCGGTATCGCGAGCGCGCTGGCAGCGGCGCGTCACCCGCGCGTGCTCGTTGTGGCAACCGATATGCCCTTCCTGAACCTTACCCTGCTACGCTATCTCGCCACCCTGGAGCCGGACGCCGATGTGGTGGTGCCCGTGATTGCCGAGGATGGTTTTCCAGAAACCATGCACGCGATTTACGGGAAGGGTGCCCTGCCAGCCATCCAGGCACAGCTGGCGAGCGGGCGGCGCAAAATCACAGCTTTCTTTTCCCAGGTGCGCGTGCGCCTCGTTTCGCGCGCGGAGATCGAGCCCTTTGACCCCCACCTGCTCTCCTTCTTCAACGCCAATACCCCCGCCGACTGGGAAGCGGTTGAGCGCCTGCACGGCGCGCCCTAACCTGCGCGTTGGGGAGAGGTTGCGGGTTGCGGGTTGCGGGTTGCGGGTTGCAGGTTGCAGATTTAGAAGTGTTGGATTTTAGCCTCTGTGATCCGCCCTGACCGAGCAACGCCATATCCTCCTGCCTCTGCGGGCGCACCGGATGTTTGAGGTATGAACAGTTGGCAGCTCGAAGATTTGACAAAGCGCTAGCCACGTGTATAATCCCCTTTGTAATTGAACGACGCGGGGTAGAGCAGTGGCAGCTCGTCGGGCTCATAACCCGGAGGTCGCAGGTTCGAATCCTGTCCCCGCTACTCGGAAGCCACTGAATTTTCAGTGGCTTCCTCCTTGTAAACTTGACATCAGTCAAGATTCCGTTAAGATAGCAGACGTTCGACGCGGGGTAGAGCAGTGGCAGCTCGTCGGGCTCATAACCCGGAGGTCGCAGGTTCGAATCCTGTCCCCGCTATTCAGGCGACGTAGCTCAGTGGTAGAGCAAGGGACTCATAAGCCCTGGGTCACAGGTTCAAATCCTGTCGTCGCCACTTTGCAGAATAACATAGCGCCCATCCACATCGGATGGGCGTTTTTTGTTTCCCGGATTGCGCCCCACCCCAATGGCTCATCTGGCCACGGATCGGCGCGAATAGTAACCCTCCTGCATGTTATCTGCTAGTTGGTAGGGTGCTTCGGCAGGGTAGGGATCAGCCAGCGGTCTTTTGGCGCTGCTGTATAGGAGGATCAGGGCCTGCTTGTGGGGGGAAAGCTACCGTTTTCTCGCTTGCGGGAAGATGGTGGGTGTGGTGCGGTGGGTAAGCGATCTCTGTGGGGCCGCTTGCCGTGCCAGGGCGTCGCACGCCCCGAGAGACGAGAGAGATGCGCGGGAGGCGGCGCAGGAGCCAGCCGCGCTTTCCACAGTGCAAGCAGGCAAAGCGAGCGAAAAGGAAGGTACGCGCGATCCATCGCTCTACCCTATTGGATGGGAGGCGGTAGAGGCTGTTTTTCTGGCACCAGGGGCAGAAGCGAGCGAGGGACGGATTACTGTGATATCGATGCTTCATGTCCCACCGTAACAGGGCGATACGTTGTATCGTGCTGGTGACAATGCCCAGGGGTAAGGGCTGGTAAAACAGCAACAGGGCATTTGTGAAGGGTATTTCCACCAAATGCCCTGTTGTCAAATCTCCCAACCTTATAAAGATGCCTAATTTTTACCAGCGCCGGTGATAAAGTCAAGCCTTTTCTAAAAAATCCCTTTTATATAGGAATTAGGCAGGTAACGGCGAAAGCCGGATGTAGCGCCCCGTAGGGCGGGTACCCTGGGTGCCTCGCAAAGCCCTCAGCGGCAACTTCAGTCGCCTCCCCAACTGCGGAAAAGCGGCAGGAAGGATAGAGGCAACGAACAGGGTCATGGCTTTCCAGCGAGGGCCGTGGCCCTGTGCCTTGTGTAACAGGGACAACCCTGTCGAATCATGGGTTGACGCTTTAGGTGTCACTGGCTAGAATGCGGGCGTGGACGAAAAATTTTCTGCTTCCCAAGCTAGCCCTCGCCGCCAAATCAAACGTGCCCGCTCCCTCCCCACGCCGCCGCCCTATGTGTGGATTCTCCTTGGCGTTCTGGTTGTGCTGTGGGGTGTGTGGAACCTGCGCCCCCAATCGGTTGAGCCTGATCCCGTCACCGACCTAATCCGCTCCCAGAGTGAGGAAACAGGGGGAGCCGCTGTGATGGGCGAGCAGGGGGCGGATGGGGCAGCCACCAATGTCGTGCGCCCCGCGTTGGAGCCCATCGCGCCGGTGGTGCAGGCGGAAGGTCAGGTGCCGTCGGGCGATACCGGCCTGGTGGGGCACCCGCAGATCAAGCAGGTGGCGGGCGAGGGGGAGGCGGCTGAGTTCCACAGCGTCGCGGCGGGCGATACCCTGTCCATGATCGCGGCGCGCTACGATGTGGCGGTGGGTGACATCATGTCCCTGAATGGGATGAGTGACCCCAACACGCTCGTCATCGGGCAGGTGCTCTCCATCCCGACGCGCGTGGGGCTGGTGGCCCCGTTCCAGCGCCTGCTGCCCGACAGCGAGTTGGTGCTTGGCCCCGGCTACAAGTCCTTTGACGTGCGCGCGTTTGTGGCGGAGCAGGGGGGCTTTCTGGCGTCCTACACGGAAAACGTGGAGGGCGAGGAACTGGACGGGGCGGCCATCGTGGAGCGGGTGAGCGAGCGCTACAGTGTAGGCCCGCGCCCGCTGCTGGCGATGCTGGAATACGCCAGCGGCTGGGTAACGCAGCCGCAACCTAGCGAGCTTGCCTACCCGATGGGGGTGCGTGAGCCCGCGCGGGCGGGCCTTTTCTTCCAACTATCGTGGGCGGCCAACCATCTGAACGAGGGCTACTACGGGACCTACACGGGCCGCGACACGCAGCTAGAGTTCAAGGATGGCACGCGCGCGCTCTTCGACCCAGAAACCAATCCAGGGAGCGCCGCCCTGCAAAATGTCTATGCGGCCAGCGGCGACCCCGATGCGTGGGCCGCTGCCCTGGCCGAGGACGGCTGGTTCGCCACCTACGTGCGCCTGTTCGGCGACCCGTGGAGCCACGCCACCCCCCCGCCGGTCCCCGACGACCTCACTCAGCCCTCCTTCGTGCTGCCCTGGCCGAGCGGCGAAACCTGGTACTACACAGGCGGCCCGCATGGTGGCTGGGGCAACCTGTCGGGGTTGGCCTCGCTCGATTTTGTGCCCCCCGACAACACCGGCTGCGCGCCCTCCGAGTACTGGGCGACCGCCGCCGCCGCTGGCAAGGTGATCCGCAGCGAGAACGGCGAGGTGGTCGTCGACCTGGACGGTGATGGCTTCGTCGGCACCGGCTGGACCCTCCTGTACATGCACATGGGGTCGGCGGGGCGGGTCGCGGTGGGGAGCGATGTCAAAGTCGGCGATCCCATCGGTCGCCCCTCCTGCGAGGGCGGTTTTTCCGACGCCGCGCACCTGCACATCGCGCGCCGCTACAACGGTCAATGGATCGAGGCGGACAGCGCGGCCCCGTTTGATCTGGGTGGCTGGCAGGCGAAGGGCGCGACCCAGAGCTATGACGGCTTTCTGGTACGCGGCAGCGAGCAGCGTGAGGCCTGCGCCTGCCGCGTGGACCAAGACAACGGCCTTTTCGCGCCCTGACGCGCGCCCCGCTTTCCCGCAAACGAGCCGTATCCTCCTCCCATTGGGCGCTGTCCCCGCACCCATACTCCGTCGCGTAAATCCCCAATAAAGTCTCCCTTCCTCGGCTAGGTACTGGCGTACTCCACTGTGGCACCCTCATTGCTTTTAAGACCTGAGATTCCCGAGTGCGAGATCCAATACATCGTTTTTGGCCTTTGCTGCGTCATACCTATTAAGGCAGCAAGGGCTCTTACTGTCGAGGGACCACGTGACATACGACCAATTCGCAGATGAAGCGTTGCTTGAAATGATTGCTGAACGCGACCCAGCCGCCCTGGAGGAGCTATACGACCGACATGCCCAGGTAGTATACAACCTCGTCTTTCGCATCGTGCGCAATGAGGCAATTGCCAACGACATCTTGCAGGAAACCTTCTGGCAGGTGTGGCAAAAAGCCTGCGATTTCCACGGTGGGGGCGCGGCGGCAGCCTGGCTGTATCGCATTGCCCGCAACAAGAGCTTGGATCAGTTGCGGCGGCGCAAGGCGCGGCCCCAGCCTGCCCTCACCCACTCCGAGGAGGAGGAGCAGAGCTTGTGGACTACCCTGGAAGACCCCCAGGCTGAGGTGGAAGGGGTGGTTGAGCGGCGCACCGACCAGCAGCGGGTGCGACAGGCGCTCTGGCAAATCCCGGTGGAGCAGCGCCTTTGCCTGGAACTGGCTTACTTCGAGGGTATGACGCAGAACCAGATTGCGGAATATACCGAGACCCCTCTGGGCACCACCAAGACGCGGATTCGCATGGGCCTTCAGAAATTGGAACGCATCCTGCGTGCCTCTGGCTACTAATCGCTGGGAGTGATGAGCGTCATAGCGCTTTCTGGAATAACTACCCCCAAGAGAATTTGTAAGATATATTGTATGCGCTACACTTAGCGGTTTTAGTACGCGAAACACAACGACACACTCTTTGCTTGGCGGCACTATCAAAACAGGGATGTGTTGCTTCGTGGGGCCAGGGGCTACCCTCCTTCGGCGGGGCTGGCGAGTGCCGCTATAGCTTCAATGACAAACTACTACTCCCCCTATACCATGAACTATGAATTGACGGACAATCAAATCGAGGAGCTATTGCCTGCCTACGTCCTCGGGGCATTAGAGCCAGAGGAGATGCTGGTAATGGATGAGTACATTGACCGGCAGCGCCACTTGCTGAGGCAGGTAGAAGCACTGGAACAGGTGGTGGCACAGATGGCACACGTCGTACCGAGCCACTCCATGCCCGACCACGTAAAAGGCCAACTGATGGAGCGGGTGCGGCTGGACCTGACTGAAGGGGAAGAGGTGAATGTGCGTCCCCCCTCGCCCACCACCGTGGGGGCTGGCAGGCCTGCCTCGGCCCCGAGGCGCACCCCCCAACTGACTGGCAGCCTCCTCACAGGGGTGCAATCCTGGTTTGCGAGCCTGCGCTTGTGGCAGGGCGCGGCAGCCTTTGCGCTGGCGATGTTGTTCCTGACCACGTTTTACAACTCGCAGCTACAAAGCGAGCTAAACGAGATCGGCAACGAGCAGGCGGCACTGCAGGGGCAACTCAGCGAGTTGGAGCAGAGCAACCAGCGCTTGCAGCAGCAGTTGCAGAGCAACGAGACGCGCCTGGCCTTCTTCGCGGCGGCGCAGCGCATCGTCAGCCTGCCCGGTACCGAGGCCGCACCGAGCGCGCGCGCCACGTTCTACCAACGGGGGAGTGAGGGGCTGCTCGTCTGGAATGGGCTGGAGCCCGCAAGCAACGAGCAGAGCTACCAGGTGTGGCTCATCCCGTCAGAGGGCAATCCGGTGCCTGCTGGGTTGCTGGACGCTTCCACCGACGCGACGCACGCGGCTTCCATTCCGGTGCCAACTGGCGCAGAAAACTACGCTGCCGTGGGGGTGAGCCTTGAGCCGCGCGGCGGTAGCCCGCAGCCGACCGGCCCCATCCTCCTGCTGGGTCAATCGGCTCCTGGTTCCTGAGCCTTATCCGTTCCATCCACGCCTCAGCCCTCTGGGCTGAGGCTTTTTTTTGCCCGCGCGGCGCTGCTCCCAGGGGTGGCTTATCAAATACGCTCGCCCCCGCTACAATGGTTGCACTCAAAACGACCGACCGGAGCATCTGACCTTTGGGGCGCATGGCTCCTGCGGCGGGGCAGGGGTATCTTACGGGAGCCACACGATGGAATTGGTAGAAATCGCGGGGATTGCGCTGGTGCTGGCGGGTCTGGCGGGGGTGGTGCTGCCGGTGCTACCCGGCGCGCCGCTCATCTTTTTAGGGGCGCTGCTCTACGATTGGGCGAACCAGTGGGGCGCGCTCGGCTGGTTCTGGCTGGGGGTGCTGCTCGTGCTCATGCTGCTCTCCGAAGGGGGCGAGTGGTTGCTGAGCAGCGCTTCCGCCAAGCGCGGGGGGGCATCCTGGCTCTCGCTCCTCGTCGGGATGGTGCTGGGGACGGTGGGGCTGCTGCTCCTGCCCCCTTTCGGGCTGGTCATCGGCTCGATTGCGGGGGTCATCGGCACCGAATTGCTCACCTCGGGTGACGCGCGGCGCGCGATGCGCGCGGGCGGGGGCTGGCTGGTTGGCTGGGTGCTTAGCCTGCTGCTACAGGGCACCGTGGCGATGATAATGGTCGCAATCCTGCTCTGGCAGGCGCGATAACAACCCGATGGGGAGTAACACGGATGAATGAGTTGAATAGCATCGACTGGGCGAGTGTGTTCCGCTGGCTGGCGATCCTGTCAGGGATCTCGCTAGGGCTAGCGCTCCTGCTCGGGCTGTGGGTGTGGAATCGCGTGCAGCGCCTGCGCCTGCCGGACGATGCCACCTTTGTGGAAGCGATGCGCCTGACCCCTTTCAGCGTGGTCCTCTTTTTGGACCTGTTGGACCTGGGGCTGGACTTTTTTTCCACCCCCATCTCCTGGATCGTGCTGGGCCGCCTGGGGCTGCGCCAGCTGCGCGGCGCAACCGCGCTGGAAGCGCTCATCCCCGGCACGCAGATGCTCCCCACCATGACGACCGCCTGGCTGCTCGTGCGGCTCTTCGGCCCCAAGCTGGAAGAGATTCCGTGGCTGCGCGAGTCGGTCAACCGTCAGACGCACAAGGAGCTACAGGACATCCCCAAGCGCTACCGCGCCCCGTGAGAGGGCAAAGCGTGTAAAAGGCAAAAGGGGCGGGGCGATCTTTAAAGGATGGGCCGTCGGCTGCCATTGATTTTGGACTACAGGCACAAAAAAGGATGCTGATGGAACAACCGAATGGGACCATGCGGCGCACCACGCTGGACAACGGGCTGACCCTCCTGACGCGGGAATTGCACCACGCGCCCGTGACGACTTTCTGGCTCTGGTACCGCGTGGGCAGCCGCAACGAAACGGCGGGGCGGACCGGCATTTCCCACTGGGTCGAGCACATGATGTTCAAGGGGACGGAGCGCTTCCCGAAGGGGGCAATTGACCGCGAGATTGCGCGGCTGGGCGGGGCCTTCAACGCGATGACCTGGCTCGATTTCACCGCCTACTACACCACGTTGCCCGCCGACCAGATCGATATTGCCATGCAGATCGAGGCGGATCGGATGATCCACTCCGCGTTCGACCTCGCCGAGACGGAGGCGGAGCGCACCGTGATCCTCTCCGAGCTGCATATGTACCAAAATTACCCCAGCTTCCGCCTCGCGCAGGAGATGCAGGCGGCGGCCTTCCAGCTTCATCCCTACCACCATCTGACCATCGGGTGGGAGAGCGACCTGCTCACCATGTCGCGCGACGACCTGTTCCAGCATTATCGCACCTACTACACCCCCAACAATGCGGTAGCGGTGGTGGTGGGGGATTTCCAGACGGAGGCGATGGTCGAGCGGGTCGCGGCGCTGTACGGCTCCATCCCCGCCGGGCCCTCGGTGCCCGCCGTGACCTTCAACGAGCCCACGCAGGGCGGCGAGCGGCGCGTGAGCGCCCACGGGGCCGAGCCGACCCCGATCCTCGTCTATGCCTACAAGGCCCCTGCCGCCACCGACCCCGACTTTTGGGCGCTGACCGTGCTGGACACGGTGCTCAGCGGGGCGAAGGGGATGCCGATGTTTGGCGGCGGGGGCAACAGCCGCACCAGCCGCCTGCATCGTCGGCTGGTGGATAGCGGCCTGGCCGTCTCGACCGGCTCCTCGCTGCTCGCGACGATTGATCCGTACCTGTTCCAGATCAGCGTCAGCGTTTTGCCGAGCACGGAACGTGGCGCGCTGGAAGCGATTCTGGATGAGGAGCTTGCGCGCTTCCGTGACGAGCCGCTGCGCGACGAGGCGTTGCAGCGCGCCAAAAAGCAGACGCGGGCGCGCATGGCGATGGGCATGGAAAGCATGTCGAGCCAGGGGCGCGGCTTTGGCCTTGCCAGCATCGTTGCCACGCTCGATTGGTTCAACAACTACCTCGACGCCATCGAGGCGGTCACGAGCGAGCAGGTGCAGACCGTGGCGCGCCGCTACCTGCGGTCAGATCGGCGCACGGTGGGGTGGTACATCCCGGATGAGCAGCGATGATGGCATGGTGCATGGTGAATGGTGCATGGGACGCCCGTTTTATAGCTCCAAGCTATCAGATATTTGGCAGTTTAAGACATGGCAAGGGTCAAATTTAAAAGCAACATGACGTAAAAGCGGTTACAGCAGCAAATAAGCCTCCAAGAAGCTGCGACCATTCACCACTCACCAACCAAAAGAGATAGACGATATGAACGTACAATCGCTCCCCGGCCCTGACGACATAGCGCTACGGCGGCTGGACAATGGGATCCTGCTCGCGGCGCGCGAAAACTTTGTGAGCCCCGCTGTCGTCGTGAGTGGGCTGCTGGAAGTGGGCTCGATGGACGAGCCCGCCGCCAGGGCGGGGCTGGCAAGCATGGTGGCCTCGTTGCTGACGCGCGGCACCACGCGGCGCGGCTACGATGAGTGGAACGAGAGCATCGAGAGTGTGGGGGGGAGCGTGGGGGTCGGCGGGCGCACCCACACCACCGCCGCCTCGGCCAAGAGCTTGGCCGAGGATTTCCCGATGATTCTCGACTTGCTGGTGGAAACCTTGCGCCACCCCGCCTTTCCGGAGGAGCATTTGGAGCGCGTGCGCCAGCAGCGGATCACGTCGCTCCACGAGCGCGAGAACAACACCCGCGCCGTGGCCCACCTGCGCTTTTACGAGAGTGCCTTCCCGCCCGGCCACCCCTATCACGGCTCGTCTAGCGGCTACCCCGACACGATCGCGGCGATCACGCGCGATGATCTGGTGGACTTCCACCGCGCCTACTACGGGCCAACCGACGCCATCTTCGTCGTCGTGGGCGCGATGCCCGCGCAGGCGGCGCTCGACCAACTGGAAGCGATGCTCGGCGATTGGGAGCCGCTGCCCCACGCGCGCGGCAAGCAGCACGCGCCGCCGGTCGCGCCGCCGGAGGAGCCCATTGCCACTTTCGGGGGGCTGCCAGGCAAGACGCAGAGCGACATCATCTACGGGGTGCTTACCATCCCACGCACCCACCCCGACTACCTCACGCTCCAGCTTGCTAACACGGTGCTGGGGGTGTTTGGCATGATGGGGCGCATCGGCAAAAGCGTGCGCGAGGCGCAGGGGCTGGCCTACTCGGCGCGGAGCAGCCTGGATGGGACGCTCGGCCCCAGCGCGTGGAGCGCGACAGCGGGGGTCGCGCCCGACAAGGTGGAGCAGGCGGTCGCCTCGATCCGCGCGGAATGGCTGCGTTTGGGCGAGGAGCTAGTTTCTGAGGCGGAACTCGACGACAGCAAAACCCTGACAACCGGCTCGCTCCCGCTGCGCCTGGAAACCAACGAGGGGGTCGCGCGCTCGCTGCTCGACATCCTGTACAATGATCTGGGGCTGGATTACCTCCAGCGCTACAGCGAGCTGATCCACGCCATCAGCGCGGGTGAGGTGCGCCGCGTCAGCCAGCAATACTTCGATCCGGCGCGCACCATCCTGTCGGTTGCGGGACCGGGGAACGTTGGAACGTTGGAACGTTGAAACGTTGGAACAAACGGCAACGACGAACGCAGAACGCAGAACGAACGGCAACGACGAACGCAGAGCGCAGAACGAACGATGTTGAAACGCGCAGAATCCGTAATCTGCAATTTGCAATCTGCAATCTGAATCTTTCTTTGGGCGATTGATATGCTTGCTTGTGGGGTAGATGTGGTGGAGATTGAGCGCATTCGCGAGAGTGCGGTGCGCTTTGGGGTGCGTTTTCTGGATCGCATTTTCACGGAGCGCGAGCAGGTGCTGTGCGGGGGGCGGATGCACTCGCTCGCCGCGCGGTGGGCAGCAAAGGAAGCGGTGGCGAAGGCGCTTGGCTGCGGCATCGGCGATGTGGCGTGGCGCGAGATCGAGGTGTTGTCGGACGAGCGCGGCGCGCCGCTGCTTCACCTCCACGGCGGTGCCGCGCAGCTCGCCGAGGCGCGCCACCTGCACCAGTGGGCGATCAGCCTCACGCACGAGGGCGGGCAGGCGATGGCTTTTGTCGTGGCGATGGGGTGAGGGGGATTTTCGATTTCGGATTTTCGATTTCCGATTGCTCGTCTGTCAGTCGTCGGTCGTCGGTCGTCGGTCATCACTTTTACAGGCTATCAAGGACAGGGCTATGGCGCAGATTGAGGGGTATTTCGAGGATTTTCAGGAGGGGATTCTCTTCCGCACGGCGGGGCGGACGATTACGGAAGCGGATATTGTGGGTTTTGCGGGGCTGTCGGGGGATTTCAACCCGATCCACATGGATGCGTCCTACGCGGCGGGGACGATGTTCGGGCAGCGCATCGCGCATGGGCTGCTGGTGCTCAGCATCGCGTCGGGCCTGACGACGGGGCTGGGCTTCATGGGGGACAAGGTGCAGGCGTTCATGGGGTTGGAGTGGAAGTTTCGCGCGCCGGTCCTGATTGGCGACACCATCCATGTGGAGTTGGTTGTCACCCGCACGCGCCCGATGAGGCGACTGGGCGGGGGCATGGTTTACCTGGACGTGCAGGTCATCAAGCAGGACGGGGAGATGGCGCAAAAGGGCTCCTGGGAGCTGCTCTTCAAGAGCCGCCCCGCGTCGGAGGGGTGACGCGCAAAACTCGAAATGTGCTGCTGCTTGTGCTATACTGGGCTCATAAATAGCGCGAGGATCACAGAGATAAAGGATGGACCGGCGCAACGAGCCGCGCCGGTCGGTCCTTTCTTTTCTGCTGTGAATACATAAAAAAGAGGAGACGTTTAGATGGCAGGGCATAGCAAGTGGGCCAATATCAAGCATCGCAAGGCGGCAGCCGACGCGAAAAAGGGGAAAACCTACACCAAGCTGGCGCGCGAGATCGAGTCAGCGGCGCGGCAGGGCGGCAACGACCTGGAGTATAACTTTGTGCTGCGCCTGGTGGTGGACAAGGCGAAGTCCGAGAACATGCCGAACGACAACATCGAGCGGGCCATCAAGCGCGGCACCGGCGAGTTGCAGGGCGCGGCGCTCGAAGAAATCTTTTATGAGGGGTACGGCCCCAACGGCACCGCGATGATATTCAAGTGCCTGACCGACAACCGCAACCGCACCGTGGGGGACATCCGCTCGGCGCTGCGCAAGAGCGGCGGTAGCCTGGCGGAAAGCGGCGCGGTGGCGTGGCAGTTCGACAACAAGGGGCTGATTTCCATCCCGCTGGATGGCAACGACCCGGACGAGATCATGCTGCTCGCCATCGACGCGGGCGCGGAGGATGTCGCGGTCGAGGACGAGGCCATCGAGGTGATCACGGCGCGCGAGGATCTGCAGAAGGTGGCCGAGCGGCTGAAGTCGGAGGGGGTCGAGGCGGACTCGGTTGGTCTCTCGATGATCCCGCAGCACATGGTGGATCTCTCGATTGACGATCAGGTGAAGGCGATGCGCCTCATCGAGCAGATCGAGGAGTTGGACGACGTGCAGGAAATTTTCACCAACATCGAGTTTACCGACGAAGCGCTTGAAGCGGTAGGGTAGTGGCGCGCCAACGGGTGTTGGGGATCGATCCGGGCACCGCGATTGTGGGCTGGGGGATCGTCGAGGGGGAGGGGCAGGAATTGGCCCTGGTGGAGTACGGGACGATTCGGACCCCTGCCAACACCCCGCTTGTCGAGCGGATCAGCCACATTTACGAGGAACTGAACGCCATCCTGGAGCGCTTTCGCCCCGACGGGGTAGGCATCGAGCAGCTTTTTTTCGCGAAGAACGTGACGACGGCGCTGCCGGTCGCGCACGCGCGCGGCGTGATGCTGCTGGCCGTGCATCAGCGCGGGGTGCCGCTCGCCGAGTTCACGCCGATGGAGATCAAGCAGGCGGTGACTGGCTACGGTGGCGCGGACAAGCATCAGATGCAGCAGATGGTGCGGCTGCTGCTTGGCCTGGACGAGGCCCCGCGCCCCGACGACGCCGCCGACGCGGTGGCGGTCGCGCTCTGCTACCATCAAACCGCGCGCTTTTCCGCGCTTACGGGGTTGTAGAAGCCGACCGTTTCGGTTGCAAAAAGGCGGGAGACAACACATGGGGCAGGCAGGCGCAGAATGAAACCATTCTGCACTTGCCTGCCCTCGCTGATTTTGGAAGGATTGACCCATGCATCGTTTTCGTGAACCCGTGAGCGGCCTGACTCACCTAGCGGGTGCCTTGTTGGGGCTCATAGGCATGATCTGGCTGGTGTCCCGCACCGTCCCATGAGCCGGGCAAGATGCTCTCGATGATCGTGTACGGGAGCAGCCTCGTGCTGCTATACTCCGCTAGTGCGGCCCTGCACCTGGTGCGCGGCTCGCGCCGCACCCTGCTCTGGCTGAACCGCTTTGACCATGCGGCCATCTACGCCCTGATCGCGGGCACCTACACCCCCATCTGCTACAACGTCCTCACCGGCGGCTGGCGCTGGGGCATGTTGAGCACGATCTGGGCGCTGGCGCTCGGCGGAATCATCTTCAAGCTGCTCTTTCTGCGCCAAAGCGGCCACCTGTCCACCCTCTTTTACGTGGGGATGGGCTGCCTCGCTTTTGTTGCCCTGCCGGAGATGATGGGGAGCGTGCCGGCCGGCGCGCTCTGGCTGCTCGTGGGCGGGGGGGCACTGTACATCATCGGCGCGCTGATCTTCGCGCTCCAGCGGCCCAACTTCCACCCACAATTTGGCTTTCACGAGGTCTGGCACCTGTTCTGCCTGGGCGGGAGCGCGCTGCACTTTGCGGCAGTGGGGCTGTATATCACGTAGCGTTAATCCCTGAGGTCAGGCGGTACGGGATCGGTGCTTGGCGGATGCTCCGACATCCCTGTTTCACCCCGCTATTGCTTTGACTCGGTTGGTGTACCATGACATTCCAATCGTTTGTAGAAGGTAGCTCTTCTACATGAATAGCTACCTTATTGTTTTCAAGTTTTTGGAAGTGCAAAAGCTACCATCTGTCTCTTGCAAATAGATTTAGTAGGGGCAAAAAGTTGTACCCTATTGACTTTTACCTGAACATTTTTTACACTGTGCATGTGGCATCGGGGCAGCGTGATTGGCTTGCCCCTCGTGGCACTTTTCCCTCTTTGTTGCCCCCGTTACGCCCTACTCTCGTGGGGTATCTGAGAACAGAAAGGATGACCATGCGTAAGGTATCGTTGATCGTTGTGCTCATGCTGACGCTTGCTGTAGGTGCCACGTTTATCCTGCCCCAAACCGCCAAGGCCGAAAGCCCCAGCCGAATTGTAGTGTATGACATTCAGTTCGATGGCTTCTGCGACGGGATGCACATGGAGTTGGATACCGAAACCAAGGTGGTAACTGCCAACCGCACGGGGTGCGACTCCGGTTCTATGGAGGGCACCTACAAGCCGCAGAAGGTGAAACTGATCGATAACAATTACAACCTGCTTGTCCGAATTAGCAGTGACTACACGTGGGTTTACTACGATTTCAATGGTAACCTGTTCAACTCCGGCACCTGGAGCCCTGGCACGCCGAGCGCCCCGAGCGGGACGAGCAGTTCGACAAGCCGCTAGCCACGCCCTCTGACCATCTGAATCCACTCTATCTTCCGAGCCGTTGCCCCGCGATGATGCGGGGCAGCGGCTCGTTGTTCGTCCTGCTGCCCGGGTGCTCTACCCAAATGGGTACTTGACACGGTACGGGGCTCCTGTTAGGATGAGCCGAAGTTACCAACTAAATACCATTTCTGGCAACTCTTATCCAGAGGGGTGGAGGGAACGGCCCTTTGAAGCCCCGGCAACCGGTACAGGTGTTTTTTAATGCTTGTGCGAGGTGCCAATTCCGGCAGAAGACATTCTGGACGATGAGAGGGTGAAGCAACGATTGCCAACGGCTTCAACCTCGTCACATGACGAGGTTTTTTGTTGGCAAAGTGCATGGCAGGCCCTCGGTTTAGGATTGACTCGACCGAGGGCTTTTTGTTTGCGATCTCTTCCCCGCAGCGCAAAAAGCTAGCCCCTCTGATCTTCTTCCCTGGTTACGATACGACGTATGATCAAAAGGAGCACCCTGTGGCAACGCTGACGATACCGACCCTTGAAACCACCTCTTTCCTGAAGTGCCGCCTGTGCGGGGCGACGCAGCCCTTTGGCGCAAGTTACGTGTGTGAGGAGTGTTATGGCCCGCTGGAAGTGAGCTATGACTACGACCTCATTCGCGAGACGATCAGCCGCGAGCGCGTGGAGCGCGGGCCGCGCACGCTATGGCGCTACCGTGACCTGCTGCCGGACATCGGCAACGAGCGTCCGGTGGACATCGGCGCGGGCTGCACACCGCTGCTGCACGCCACCAACCTGGGCGAGCGATTGGGGTTGCACGATCTGTGGATCAAGAACGATGCGGTCAACCCGACCTACAGTTTCAAGGATCGCGCGGTGAGCGTCGCGACGACCATCGCGAAGCGGCTGGGCATCCGCGTGCTGGCCTGCGCGAGCACCGGCAACCTGGCTGGTTCCGTCGCGGCCCACGCTGCCAAGGCAGGGCTGGAATCCTTCGTCTTTGTCCCCGCCGACCTGGAAGAAGCGAAGATCCTCGGCGCGGCGGTGTACGGGACGCAGGTAGTCGCCATCGAGGGGGCCTACGACGATGTGAACCGCCTGTGCACCCTCGTCGCGGACGAGTACGGCTGGGGCTTCGTGAACGTGAACCTGCGCCCCTTCTACGCGGAGGGGGCCAAGACCCTCGCCTACGAGGTGGCCGAAGAGTTCGGGTGGGAAGCACCGGACCACTTTATAGCGCCGATGGCGAGCGGCTCGCTGCTGGTTAAAGTCGCTAAGGGGTTCCGCGAGCTGCAACAGATTGGGCTGATCCCGGAGCGGCAGGTGCGCGTTTCCGGCGCGCAGGCGCTCGGCTGCTCGCCCATCGTCGAGGCGTACCTGAACGATAGCAACGAGGTGATCCCGCAGCGCGCCAACACCATCGCCAAGAGCCTTGCGATTGGCACCCCCGCCGATGGGCACTTTGCGCTCGACGAGATTCGCAGCAGCGACGGGCGCGGCGTGCGCGTGACCGACCACGAGATTGTCGAGGGGATCAAACTGCTCGCCCAGACCGAAGGAATCTTCACCGAGACCGCGGGCGGCGTGACCGTCGCCGGGCTGAAGAAGCTGGCAGAGCAGGGCGCGATCAAGCCGGGCGAGCGGGTGGTGGTCTACATCACCGGCAATGGGCTCAAGACCCTGGACGCGGTGAGCGGCCACCTGGTACCCCTCCTCTACAGCGGCTCCACCCTGAAGAGCTTCGAGTCGGCGCTCGGGCGTGGCAGCTACCGCGCGGCGTGACGGCGGCAAACGGATAGCAGGCGGCAGGCGGCAGGCAGCAGGCGGCAAACGGCGGCGGCAGGCAGCAGTGGGTTCCCACGAAGTGGGTAAGGCGGCAGTGGGTTCCCGCAAGGCGGGTAAGGCGGCAAACGGATAGCAGGCGGCAGTGGGAACACTGAGAGTGTGACAATGAGTAGTCGTGAATCTGAATACCCCATTCGGGGCACCCTGTCTGCAATCTGCAATACCCAACGGGCACGGTGTCTGCAATCCATCAAACGGGGGCCACACGGCTCCCGTTTTTGCGTGGCGCGGTTGACGCTTGCTCGCCTCGCTGCCATAATGCGCAGCAACCGATGAGGGCACAACAAGAAGCAGGGGGGAGCGAGTGAAAGATTTCCATTCGTGGGAGCGCATCGACCAACTGGTCAGGGAAGGCATTTTGCCTGACATCCGCGCGGAGCAGTTCGACGCGATTTTGGCGGTGACGCGCGGCGGGATGATTCCCGCCTGCCTTGTCAGCGAGTTGCTGGATATCCGCAATGTGCTGACCGCCGCCGTCATGTTTTACACCGATGTGGAGCAGACGCTCAAGGAGCCGGTATTCCTCCAATTTCCAAGCGACCCGCTCCTGGTGGGTAAGCGCATCCTGATCGTGGATGATGTGTGGGATAGTGGGAAAACAGCGTACAATGTGCGCGAGAAGGTGCGGCGCGCGGGCGGCCACCCCAAGGTGGCGGTGATCCACTACAAGCCCACCAAATCCAGCTACCCCGATGATGGCCCGGACTTTTACGCGGTCGAGACCGATTCCTGGATCGTCTACCCCTGGGACCCAGACCGCGAGCGGCTGCTGGCGGAAGAGGGTTTGGCAGACGAGGACGCTCCCGCTATGGAGGCGTAGAGGGGACAAGGGGACAAGGGGACAGGGGGACAAGGGGACAGGGGACAAGCGGACAAGGTTTGTCTTCAGTGTTTCTGCAAATCGTTCTCTGTGCTCCCTGTGTTCTCTGTGGCGAGGTCGTCTGGGTTGGCGCGGGTAGTGTTGCAGCTACCCGCGCTTTTGTTTGGCTGGACCCCAGGGTGACCGCTGCCAGCGTTTTGTCGCTGGCAGGGGGTACACTAGTCATGTAGCGCTTTGGAAGGGCCATCGGGCGGGCTGCGCCGGTGGCTGGCACATGAAAGTTGAGAGAATGAGCAGGAATGTTGTGGTGTTTGATCTGGAAACGCAGCAGGACATCGCTTCGGTGGGCGGGCGAGCCTTTTTGGAACGATTGCGCGTCTCCATTGGCGTGGCGTACCATGTGGGGGAGCGGCGTTTTTACCAGTTTGAGGAGAGCCAGATGGGAGACCTCGTGGCCCTGCTGCGGGGGGCCGACCTGGTGGTGGGGTACAACATTTGCCACTTTGATTTCCGCGTGCTCTCGGCGTATACCGACGCGGCGCTGTCAACGTTGCCGCACTGTGACCTGATGCGGGACATTGAGCAGAGCCTGGGGCACCGCGTGAAGCTCGATTCGATAGCCAAGCAGACCCTCGGCATCCCGAAAAGCGCGGATGGCACCCTGGCCCTGAAGTGGTGGCGCGAGGGCCGCCTTGACCTGATCCGCGATTATTGCCAGCAGGATGTGGACATCACGCGCCGCGTGTGGGAGTACGGGCGCGATCATGGGCATGTGTGGTACTGGGATCGCCAGCGCAGCCTGCGCCGCCCGGTGCCGGTGCGCTGGTAGGCGACGCGTCTCACCCGTTGCGAACTCGTTCCTGGGAGCACGGGCCTCCGGCCCGCCCGTTGCGAACGCCTGGCGATGGGTAAGCGGCAATAGCGGAAGGAAATCGTCTAAGGCGTGGCGCGCGCTGTGCTACAATGCGCGCGGAGGAACATGAGCGTGACAGACTCTTCAGCTACCCAAGAGTACCCCAAGTGGATCAGCCGTGAGAAACTAGCGTGGACGGTGCTGCTCTGCGCCTTCGCGCTTTTCCTCGTGCTGGCGATCTCGATCCCGCTTGGGGTCAACTGGTACATCCAGAACACCTCGGTGGCGCAGCCTGCCAGCCTGCAGGGCACCAACGGTGTCACGTTGGTCGAGACGGTCGGGACGCGCACCGATCCGGTGGCGGTGGAGCAGGGCCGCGCGAAGGAGGACGTGCTGGAAAACAGCGTGTTGCGCACCGACCCCGACTCGCAGGCGTCGGTAGTCTTCTTTGATCGCTCCACGCTGACGATCTTCCCGAACAGCACCGTCACCCTCACCGAGATGCGGCAGCCGCGCTTCGGGCGGAGCCAGCAGCCCAACCAGATCATCGTGACGGTCAACAGTGGGCGCGTGCGAGCCCAGGTCGCTCCTTCTACCTCGCGGCCGATCCATTTTCAGGTACGCACCCTTCAGGCTCCCGCCCCGCATGGTGGGATCGTGCTGGAGCCGGGCTCCTACGCCATCGAGACCTCGAACGAGATGACCCATGTTTCGGTACGTTCGGGGCAAGCGATTGTGACGGGGCAGACCGGCCAGGAAACCCTGTTGCAGGCCAACGAGCGTGCGGAGATTCAACTGGGCCGCGCGGCGGTCGGGCCGCTGCCCGCCAAGCGAAACCTGCTTGTCAACAGTGATTTCCAAAATCCAGAGCAGGCCATCCCCATCTCCGAGGGGGAAATCGTTGATGGCTGGTTCGTGCAGAGCGATCAGGGGGGGACGGCGGCACCGTCAACGGTACTGTCGAGGTAGTCACGACCGGCACGAGTCGCGCGCTCCATTTCGAGCGGGTGAGCAGCGGCAACAACCACGGCGAGACAGCGGCGATGCAGGGGGTCAACAAGGTGGTCGGGGATTACCTGTCGCTGCTGCTACGCTTCGACGTGCGCATCACCTATCAATCCCTGAGCGGCGGCGGCGAGCAAAGCTCCGAGTTCCCCATGATCGTGCGCGTGGATTACAAAGACGCCAACGGGAACCCGCAGCACTGGACCCACGGCTTCTACTACCAGAACGACTCGGGCTACAACATCATCAATGGGGAGCAGGTGCCGCAGGACGCACCCTTCCGCTTCGAGGAAGATTTGAAAAAAGTCCTCGTCAACCCGCAGACCATCGAGAGCATCCAGTTTTACGGCAGCGGCTGGGACTGGGACGCCTTTGTGAGCGAGGTTGAGCTGATCGCGGAATAGCGACGACGGACGACCGACGACCGACGACCGACGACGGACGACCGACGACCGACGGGTACCCTATGGGTGCGACGACCGACGGGTACCCCTTGGGTGCGACAACCGACGAACCGGCTCCCAAACCCTCTTGCAGCGGGTCTCCAATCTCCAATCTCCAATCTCCAATCTCTACTCGCCCACCACAAACTCCCCCAGCAGCGGGAGATGGTCGCTGCCCGTGTCGCCGGGCAAAACCTGGATGGTGGCGGGGTGAATCGCGCCACGGGTCCACATGTAATCAATGCGCAGAAAGGGGAAGCCCCAAGAGGGCGCGTTGGGGTCAGGGAAGGTGAAACCCGGCCCAACCCCGACCTCCCGCCACGCATCATCGAGGGTGCGGTTCAGGGTGGCGTAGCTGTCGTTGGTGGGCGAGGCGTTGAAATCGCCGATGACGAGCACCGGCACATCGAGCGTCGCAACGAGCGCGGCCAGTTCTTCGGCCTGCGCGTGTTGCAGCACAAGGGCGCGCGCAAATTGCTCGCGGTCGAGGGTGCCGATGGGCCACAGGTGCACATTGAACAGGTAGAGCGGCCGCCCGCCCACATCGACCACCGCCGCCTGGGCCCAGTTTTCCCACAGGGCGCGGCTCAGCGATGGCCCCTCGCCGAGCGGGTAGCGGCTCCACAGCCCGATGCCGCGCGGGTCGCCCCACGGGGCAAGCAGTTGGTACGGGTGCGTGTCCGAGATCGCCGCCGAGATCGCCGCTGCCATCTCAGGGGATAGCTCCTGGATGGCTACCACGTCGGGCTGTGCCGCGCGAATCGTCTCGATCACCGCGTCAAAGGCCATGTTGGAGACGAGCACGTTGAAGGTCAGCACGCGCAGGCGCGCCCCCTCCTGGTTGGCTAGCGTGACACGGGGGGTGAAATCGCTCCCGAACAGGGCGAGGGCGACCAGCAGGATCAGCCCCGACATCAGGATGGCCTGCCGCGCCCGCACGATCAGCGCGAGCGGCAGGAGCAGCAGTAGGGGCGCAAACCACCAGATGCCCACCGCATTCAGCATCCCGACCATCGGCCAGCTTTCCCCCTTCCACACGCGGAACAGCAGCCAGCCCACGAGCGGGATGCTGTACACCACGGTGGCCGCCGTGACGAGCCCTTTGGCGAGGCGTAGCATCATGTCACCGCGAGCGTGACGAGCAGCGGGCAGTGGTCGGAGCCGGTGCGCGCCGTCAGGACGCGCGCGTGCAGGGCGCGCAGCGTGGGCGTGTAAAAGCAGTAGTCCAGCCGGAGCATGCGCGGCTGGCGCGGGGGCCAGCCGAAGGGAAAGTGGCGCATCGGCCAAGTCCAGCGCGGGCCGCGCCCCGCCACCCGCCACGCGTCGCTCCATGTTTCCAAGGCGATTCGGTAGGCATCGGAGCAATCGGTAAAGTTGTGGTCGCCAATGATGCAGGCGGGCACGCCGCGCGCCGCGATCTCGCGCTGCATTGCCCGTAGCTGCGCCTCGCGCGCGCGGAACCCCTGCGTCATCCCCATCTCGAAGGTGGAAGGGGCGGCGGGCGGCACCAAGTGGACGTTGTAAAACTCGATGGCCTGCCCCGAGGGGAGGGTGCAGCGAACCCGCTGCGCCCATGGCCTCACCCCGGGGCGCTCCCAAAAGCCGGTTTCTTCCACGGGGAAGCGGGCCATGACCCCAAAGCCGTACGCTTCCTTCTCCGGGCGAAACGCGCGAAAGGGGTAGTCATCGCCCACCGCCGCGATTAGGTCGCGCGCGAAGGTGGGCTGGAACTCTTGCAGGCAGACGATATCGGGGCGGTGCTCGCGGATCAGCGCGATGTGCGGCTCCATGCCAGGGTTGTGCTTGTAAAGATTTGCGCCCAACAAGGTAAAGCGCTGCTGCACCGCCTCGGTTTCCGGTTGAAGGGCACCCTCGTCCTGCAGCGTGCGGAACGCGGGCAGCCAGGGCAGCAGCGGGTCCCCCGCCGCGCGCCGCGCCGCGATGGCCCACAGCGCGAGCGCCGCGCCGCCCTGCTTCCAGCGCCCGCGCAGTGCGCCCAGCAGCGCCAGCCCGCCGAGCGCGGCGCGGCCCCACTCCCCCCACGCATTGATCATCCCCAACCAGCCCCATCGGTCGCCCAGCCCGCGCCAGAGCAGCACCCACGCGCCCAACAATCCAGTTACCAGCCAACGTATCATGTTCATGGTAGTTCAAAATCCACAGTCAACAGGGGACGAACGACGACGGACGACCGACGACCGATGACGGACGACCGACGACGGACGACCGACGACCGACAACGGACAACGGATAGAAACCGCCACCAACAGTAGGCGCTTTAGGCGAGACGCCAAGGAATTTTGTTTTGTGAAGTGGGGAGACGGAGAAGCAATTATAAAACCCCTCTGGACGAGACAAACGCTTCCAAGATATCAACTTCTTACCCAAGGCGTTACACTTTCAAACCAAGAGAAAACCCTTGGCGCTCTTGGCGTCCTTGGCGTCTCGCCTAAAGCGCCTACCGTTGGTGGCGGTTATCCGTCCGTTATTCGTGGTCGGTCGTTCGTTATCCGTGGTCGGTCGTCGGTCGTCAGTCGTCGTCGTCGGTCGTCGCACCCAAAGGGTACCCGTCGGTCGTCCCTCGTCGTCCATTCCGCGCAAAAATGCCCCGGCTCGTAACACGCCGGGGCATTTGGGGGCGCGTGCGGTCAGTTCATCATGATGGGAATATCGCCGAGGCCGATAACCCCTTCCGGCTTGCGCGTCAGGTTGAGCACGCTGACGCGCGCGGCCAGGTCGCGCGCGATCTGGCGCAGGGCTTTGGCAGCCTGGCTGTCCGGCTCGGCGAGGACGATGGGCCTGCCGGTGTCGCCGCCCACCGTGATGCGCGGGTCAATCGGAATCTCGCCCAGGAAGGGCACGCCGATCTCCCTGGCGTAGCTCTGCCCGCCGCCGTGGCCGAAAATGTTGTAGCGCTTGCCGGTGTCCGGCGCGAGGAAGTAGCTCATATTCTCGACCACGCCGAGGATGGGCACCTCCAACTGGCGGAAGGTCATCGCCCCCTTGCGTACGTCGCTCAGCGCCACGCTTTGCGGCGTGGTCACGATCAGCCCGCCGGTGAGCGGGGTGCTCTGCGCCAGCGACATCTGCACGTCGCCGGTGCCGGGTGGCATGTCGATGATCAGGTAATCCAGCTCGCCCCACTCCACATCGGTCAAAAATTGGCGCAGCGCCGAATGGAGCATCGGGCCGCGCCAGATCACCGGCTGATCGGGGCGGACCAGGAAGCCCATACTCATCAGCTTGACCCCATACGCCTCGCTGGGCATCAAGCGCTGGCCCTGCGGCGGGGGCAGGTTGGGCGCGCCCATCATCTGCGGGATGTTCGGCCCGTAGATGTCGGCGTCCATCAGCCCCACGCGTGCGCCCTCGCGCGCCAGCGACACTGCCACGTTCACGCTGACGGTGCTTTTGCCCACCCCGCCCTTGCCCGACGCGATGGCTATCGTGTTGCGGATCGGCGCGTTGATGGTGCTGCTCACGCGCGGGTCGCGCGACACGTTGGCGGTGAAATTCACCTTGACGCTTTGCACCCCGTCAATCGTGGAAACGGCGGCGCGGCACTCACTCTCGATGCGCGC
The DNA here is from genome assembly GCA_963845765.1 of uncultured Chloroflexia bacterium. Classification (GTDB taxonomy): domain Bacteria; phylum Chloroflexota; class Anaerolineae; order Ardenticatenales; family Ardenticatenaceae; genus CAWJTI01. The sequence continues at coordinate 415,954 of CAWJTI010000015.1, read as the reverse complement.
GCGCAGCGGGCAGGCGGGGGTCGTCAGCACCACCGTGAACGCTACCTCGCCGCCGTTGATCGCCACATCCTTGATCATCTTGAGCGAGACCAGATCCTGGTGCAGCTCCGGCTCGATCACGGTGCGGAGCGCGCGCATCACCGCGTCTTCAGTGACGCCCCCGCTTTTGTCAGCATTCTTTTTGAAAAACCCTAGCACGGGCTGATCCTTTCGCTATCGGTCTGGCAGGCTGTATGGTGCATAGTGCATGGGACCATCTACCATGCACCAGATAAAGTATATCACGCCGCGTCGCACAAGCAGGAGTGTAGCCGCTTTGGGGGAAGTGGCTAGCGGCGCAGCCCGCAGGCGATTTTCTCTGTGTTCTCTGTGCTCTCTGTGGTGAGTCTCTGTCGTGTCGTCTCAGCCGTTGCGCGCGGCGAAGTCGTCCATAAACGAGCCGAGCAGCGTGCCCCCCTCGACCGGCATCGCGTTGTAGATCGAGGCGCGAACCCCGCCCATGCTGCGATAGCCCTTCAGCCCCACCAGGTTCTGCTCGGCGGCCTCCGCGATGAAGCGCTTGGTCATCTCGTCATCGGGCAGCGTGAAGGTCACGTTCATGCGCGAGCGGCTGTCGGGCGCGACGTAGCCCCGGTAAAAGCCGCCGCTCCGGTCAATCGCGTCATAGATCGCGCCAGCCTTGGCCTCGTTGCGCTGCTGCATAGCCTCCAGCCCGCCATTTTCCTCGATCCACTGGAGCACAAGGTTCGTCACGTAGACCGCGAAGACCGGCGGGGTGTTGTACAGCGAGTTTTTCTTGACAAAGGTCTGGTACTGGAACATCGTCGGCAGCGGACGGACCGCTTCTTCCAGCCACGCCTCGCGCAGCAGCACGATGGTGACCCCTGCCGGGCCGATGTTTTTTTGCGCGCCCGCGTAGATCAGCGCGAACTTGGACCCGTCAACCGGGCGCGACATAATGTCGCTGCTCATGTCGCAGACGAGCGGGCGATCGCCTACCTCCGGCCACTCTTGCCACTGCGACCCGTAGATCGTGTTGTTCGAGGTGAGATGGACATAGGCGGGATCGTCGCTCAACTCAAGCGCGTCCTGCTTGGGGATGTAGCGGTAGCCGTCCTCCTTGCTGCTCGCCGCCACATGCGTCCCGCCGATTGGCTCCGCCTCTTCCAGCGCCTTTTCCGACCAGTTGCCGGTGAGCACGTAGTCGGCGACCCCATCGTTGGGCAGAAAGGTGAGCGGCAGCAGCGCGAACTGCGTGCTCGCCCCGCCCTGCATGAAAATCGCGCGGTAGCCCTCGTCCACCCCGAGCAGCCGCTTGAAGCGCGCCTCGGCCTCCGCGTTGATCTGATCGTAGCTTTTCGAGCGATGGCTCATCTCGATGATGGACATGCCCTGGCCCTGGTAATCCAAAAACTCCGCCTGCACCTGCTCCAAAACGGGGAGCGGCAAGGTGGCGGGGCCCGCGCTGAAATTATAAACTCGGTTCATTTTATTCTCCTTTGTTCGGTCTGTTGCGCGTCGCGCAGCAGGCTACCTGCACGGGGGTATTATCCCAACAGATGCGCCCGATGCCAAAGATGGGCGCTGACCCTTCCCATTGGCCCGTTGCAAGCGCCTGTGATACAGTCCCCGCACAGCGCGGGCGGCCTGCCCCCAGTGGTGCCGCCCCTCCTTCCGTCGCCACTCATCCTTGACCCCGAGGAGCCTTATACCCCATGCACGCAATGGTCTACACGGGCAGCGGCGGGCTCGACGTGATCGAGCCTGCGGAGCTTCCGACCCCCGAGGCGGGGCGCGGCGAGGTGCGCGTGCGCGTCGTCGCGAGCGCGCTGAACCATCTGGACCTGTGGACGCGGCGCGGCCTGCCCGGCATCCCGCCGAGCTTCCCGCACGTGGGCGGCTGCGATGTGGCGGGGGTGGTGGATCAGGTGGGCGAGGGGGTGCACGGGTGGCAGGCGGGCGAGCGCGTGGTCGTCAACCCCACGCTCTCCTGCGGGCGGTGCGAGTGGTGCGTGCGCGGGCAGGAGCCGCTCTGCGACCACTTCAAGATTCTCGGCGAGCACACCTGGGGCGGCCTCGCCGAGTTCCTCGTCGTGCCAGCGGGCAACCTGGAGCGCGTGCCGGACGACTTTTCACTGCTGGACGCCGCCGCCGTGCCGCTCGTCTACGCGACGGCGTGGCGCATGCTCGTCACGCAGGCGGCGATCCGCCCAGGCGAGACGGTGCTCGTCATCGGCGCGGGCGGCGGGGTCAACTCGGCGGCGATCCAGATCGCCTCGCTGGCGGGCTGCCGCGTCTGGGCGACCACCAGCAGCGAGGCGAAGATGCAGGCGGCGCGCGACCTGGGGGCGGAGTGGGTAGTCAACTACCTGGACGACCCGGCGTGGAGCAAGGCGGTCTTTCAGCGCAGCGGCAAGCGCGGCGTGGACGTCGTCGTGGACAACGTGGGCGAGGCCACCTGGGCCACCTCGTTGCGCTCGCTCGCCAAGGGCGGGCGGCTCGTGACCGTCGGCGCAACAACGGGGCCGATGGGGGCCACCGACATCCGCCAAGTGTTTTGGAAGCAACTGCGCCTCATCGGCTCCACCATGTCCACGCGCGGCGAGTTCCACGACGTGATGCAACTCGTCTGGCAGCGCAAGCTCCGCCCCGTTGTGGACCAAGTGCTGCCCCTCGCCGAGCTGCGCGCGGCCCACGCCGCCCTGGAAAGCGGCGACCACTTCGGCAAGATCGTCATCCAGGTGAGCGAAGACGGATACTGACGACCGACGACGGACGGCCGACGACCGACCAACGGGAACTCTGGAGTGTGCGACGACCGCTCCCAAGTAGCAAATGGCCCCCTTAACCCACCTGCCAATCCGCTAATCCTGCAAATCCTGTTCTAGAGGCATAGCCATGACAACGTTGCCAACCCCAAAGCGCCCCGTCCCGAGCGACCTCGACATTGCCCAGGCGGCCACCGTCCAGCCCATCCGGCAAATCGCCGAGGCGGCGGGGCTGACCGAGGAAGACCTGCTGCTGTACGGCCCGTACAAGGCCAAGGTCAACCTGGACGTGCTGGAGCGGCTCCGCGACCGCCCCAACGGCAAATACATAGTCGTCACCGCCATCACCCCGACCCCGCTCGGCGAGGGGAAGACAACCACCTCGGTGGGGCTGGTACAGGGGCTGGGGGCCATCGGCAAGAAGGCCATCGTCTGCATCCGCCAGCCCTCCATGGGGCCAACCTTCAGCATCAAGGGCGGCGCGGCGGGCGGCGGCTACGCGCAGGTCGTGCCGATGGAAGAGTTCAACCTGCACCTGACCGGCGACATCCACGCCATCAGCGCCGCGCACAACCTGTGCGCCGCCGCCCTCGACGCGCGCCTGATGCACGAGCGCAACTACCCCGGCGACAAGTGGCAGGCGCGCACCCGCAGCGCCAAGCGCCCCGACGGGCTGCCCCGCCTCGACATCAACCCGTACAGCATCACCTGGACCCGCGTGCTGGACATGAACGACCGCGCGCTGCGCAACATCACCGTGGGGCTGGGCGACAAGTGGGACGGCTACCCGCGCCAGGCGAGCTACGATATCACCGTCGCCTCGGAGGTCATGGCGATCCTGGCGCTGGTCAAGGGGGACAACTACCGCACAGCGCTGCGTGACATGCGCGTGCGGATTGGGCGCAGCGTGGTGGGGTACGATTGGTCGGGCAAGCCGATCACCACCGAGGACCTAGGCGTGGCGGGCGCGATGACCGTGCTCATGAAGGATGCGGTCAACCCGAACCTGCTGCAAACCCTGGAGGGCAGCCCGCCTTCGTCCACGCGGGGCCGTTTGCCAACATCGCGCATGGCAACAGCTCCATCGTGGCGGACCAGGTGGCGCTCAAGATTAGCGACTACGTGGTCACCGAGGCGGGCTTTGGCTCCGACATCGGCATGGAAAAGTTCTTCGACATCAAGTGCCGCACCTCCGGCCTGACCCCGAGCGCTGTCGTGCTGGTCGCCACGATCCGCGCGCTCAAGATGCACGGTGGCGGCCCCAAGGTGACCCCCGGCTACGAGCTGCCGCGCGAGTACATCGAGGAGAACCTTGCCCTCGTCGAGCGGGGCGCGGACAACCTGCGCGCCCACATCGATATCGCGCGCACCTTCGGGATGCCGGTCGTCGTGGCGATCAACGCGTTCCCGACCGACACCGACGCAGAGATCGCCCTGGTGAAGCGCATCGCGGAGGAGGCGGGCGCGCTGGCGGCGGTGCGTGCCACGCACTGGGCCGACGGCGGCGCGGGCGCGGCGGCCCTGGCCGAGGCGGTCGTGCAGGCGGCGGAGCAGCCATCCGACTTCCGCTACATCTATGACGTGAACGCGCCGATCAAGGAAAAGATCGAGGCGATCGCCACCAAGGTGTACGGCGCGGGGGATGTGGATTATACTCCCGAGGCCAACGCGCAGATTCGCACCTACGAGCAGGCAGGCTTCGGCCAACTGCCCATCTGCATGGCAAAGACCCACCTTTCCATCTCGCACGACCCCGCGCTCAAGGGCGCGCCGCGCGGCTTCACCCTGCCCATCCGCGAGGTGCGCGCCAGCGTCGGCGCGGGCTTCATCTACCCGCTCCTCGGCGAGATGAAAACCATGCCCGGCCTCCCCGCCGTCCCCGGCTTCATGAACGTGGACATTGACGAGGAAGGCAACGTGGTGGGGCTGTCTTGAGGGTTGCAGGTTGCAGGTTGCAAGTTGCGGGTTATAGATGCTCCCTCCTCGACAGGAAGTACAGAAAAAATCAGGTGCGAGAGTGAAGATCATAGCAAGGCCACGACAAATCTTGGGAACCTGCAACCTATAACCTGCTAACCTGTAACCTTAAAAGGACAACGCCGTCCGGGAGAGGAACATGACACAGAAGGCACGAACGCGCGTTTTGATCACCGACCCGCTCGCGGAGGAGGGGGTGGCGCGCCTGCGCGAGCAGCATGAGGTGGACACGCGCTATGGGCTGAGCGCGGCGGAGGTGGAGGCGCTGATCCCCGAGTACGATGCGCTCGTCGTGCGGAGCGGCACCAAGGTGACCTCGCGCATCATCGAGGCGGGGAGCCGCTTGAAGGTGATCGGGCGGGCAGGGTCGGGGCTGGACAACATCGACGTGAGCACGGCGCGCGCGGTGGGGGTGGAGGTGCTGAACTGCCCCGGCGCGAACAGCGTGGCCGTCGCGGAGCATACGATGGGGCTGATCCTGGCCTTGGCGCGGCACATCCCGCAGGCGGACCAGAGCATGAAGGCTGGCAAATGGGAAAAGAGCCGCTTCAAGGGCAAGGGGTTGCAGGGGCGCACCCTCGGCATCCTCGGCTTCGGGCGCATCGGGCGGGAGGTGGCGCACCGCGCGCAGGGGCTGGGCATGCGCATCCTGGTCAACCAGCCGCGCCTCACCCCCGAGTTGGCGCTGGAGGCCAACGTGCTCGTGCGCGATTTGCCCGACCTGCTGCGCGAGGCGGACATCGTGACGCTGCACGTGCCGATGCGCGCCGAAAATCGCGGGCTGATCGGCGCGGCGGAATTGGCGCTGATGAAGCCGAGTGCCTTTCTGATCAACACGGCGCGCGGCGGCATCGTCGATGAGGAGGCGCTGCTGGAGGCATTGAACCAGGGCAAACTGGCGGGCGCGGGGATCGACGTGTTCGAGCAGGAGCCGCCGACCGACACGCGCCTCGCGCAGCACCCGCGCGTCGTCGCCACGCCGCACATTGCCGCCAGCACCGACGAGGCGCAGATCAACGCGGCGCTGTCGATAGCCGAGCAGATCAACCAGTACCTGGAAGCGGAGGGCAGCGTGGCCGCCAGCCTCTCGCTCCAGATGGTGCCGACCGAGCTGGTCATCCCGCACGAGGCGACCGACCCGAAGCGCGTCATGCGGCTGGCCGCCGCCATCGAGGAGGACGGCCTGCTCGTCAACCCGCCGGTGGTCGCGGAGTATGAGGGCAAGTTTATAGTGCTCGACGGCGCGACCCGCACCACCGCTTTCCTGCAGATGGGCATCCCGCACCTGGTGGTGCAGCTGACCGACCCCTTCGGCAAGGATGTGGAGCTTCACACCTGGTACCACGTGGTCAGCGGCTCCGACCCGGACGCGTTGCTGCGCGAGTTGCAGCAGATTCCAAGCTTGCAACTGTCGGCGCTCGGCGCGGCGGAGGTGCACGAGGCGCTACGGGGGGGCAACGCCCTGGCTACCATCTCCCTGGCGGATGGGCGCGTTTTCCGCGCTGACCTGGCGGGGGAGGGAGCCGACCGCATCGACGTGCTGAACCATATGGTCGCGCGCTACACCCTGTGGGGCGATGTGGCGCGCACGCTGACCAGCGACCTGGAGCAGCTACGCACCACCTATGAGGAGATCGCCGCGCTGATCGTCTTCCCGCAGTTCCAGCCCGAGGATGCCCTTCAGGCCGCGATCCAGGGCAAAACCCTGCCGCAGGGGATCACCCGCTTCATCATTCCGGGCGCGTGCTGCGCTTGAAGGTGCCGCTAGAGGTGCTCGCCAGTCGCGATACTCTGGCCGCCAAGCGCCGCTGGCTTGACGGGTTCATCCACGATAAACTCAACCGCCAGCGCGTGCGCTACTACCACGAGCCGGTCATCCTGCTCGAAGATTGAGGGAAGCGGCACGCTGAGGGCGCTAGCGTTGCAACGCTATGAGCCGCTTGGAAAATTGGCGCGCGGCAAACTCGATGGCGTCGTTTGGCGACAGGTTGAAGGGCACGTTGTCGCCCCAGTGCGCGAAGGCCTCGGCGAGCGCGCCGGTGGCGAGCATCAGCCCGTCGTTCAGGGTGGTGACCAGCACGGGCCAGATGTCGGGCTCCTGCTGGACGAGGGTGTGGATCAGGTGGAGCCCGAAGGCGATGTGGCGCGCCTCGTCCTGCTGCACGCGCGTGACCCCTTCCAGCAGGCCGGGGAAGAGGCCGCGCGTGCGCATGGCCTGGGCGAAGATATGGTAGCCGGTCTCGGCCAGCACCCCCTCGATGATCATATGGTAGACCACACAGGCCCGCGCGAGGGTGAGCGGCGACGGATCGCCGAGGCAGGCGTCCAGCGTGCGGGGCAACTTTTCCAGAAACAGGGCGTGGTAGCTGGGGGTGAGAAAGTCTGCGTAGGATGGGAGCGCCTGGGGCACCTCGCCCAGCCAGCGGTCGAAGAACTCGGTGTGCTTCGCTTCCTCGTACAGCTGCGTCGCGAGGAAGATCTCGTCCTCCGTGTGGCCGCCGCGCCGCCGCAGCCCGATGAGCAGCGGCGCAAGGTCGTGGGTCACCGCTTCCTCGCCCACCAGGAAGAGCGTACACAGTTGCAGCGTGCCGTCGCGCTCGCGCTCGCCCAGGGTGCTCCAGTCCGCGTGATCCTGCGAAAAGTCCAGGTCGCGCGGGTTCCAGTGCAGCCGCTTGGCCTGGTGGTACCCCTGCATCGCCTGTGAGTCATGGTTCAACATTGAAGTGTCCTTTTGCGGTGACGGATCGTGATCTATCCCAACTTTTGCCAGAGCGGTCGGAATAATTCGGTGTAATAAAGGAGAGAGTCCTGTGCGAGTTGAGCATTCGTTTCCTGTATCGTCCTATGGTTGTTTTGCCGTGTTTGTAGAGGGCTCCAATTTCTATCACACCATTCGCGATTTAAACCTCCACGTTGATTACAAGCGGCTGCTGGCCTACTTTTCTGCGCGGGGAACGCTCGTCAAGGCCACCTACTACACCACACTGCTGGAGAACGGGCAAACCCCCGACTGGCTGTTGCGCCTGGTTTCCTGGCTCTCCTACAACGGCTACAGTGTAGTTACCAAAAAAGCGCGCTACGTGCGGCGGCAAGCCCTGGACGAGCAGGGGGAAAGTTACTGGGTGAGCGAGCTGAAGGGGGATTTGGACATCGAGCTTGCCATTGACATGCTCACCCTCGCGCCGCACTGCGACACGATCATCCTGCTGAGCGGCGATGGCAACTTTGTGCCCCTCATCAATGCGGTCCAGTGGATGGGCTGCCGCGTGATTGTGGTGAGCAGCGAAAAGACGCGCGAAAGCAGCATCGCGGACGAGGTGCGGCGGCAGGCGGACGGGTACATTGATTTGGTCGCGATTGCAGACGAGATTCGGCGGCAGGATTACGGCCCGCGCGCGTAGACGGCAACGCAGAACGCAGAACGAACGGCGTAACGCAAAGGCGCAAAGCCGCAGAGGCGCAGAGGGCGGCTGCTTTTACATAAGAAAGAGGACGCGCCACAGCTGTGGCGCGTCCTCTTTCTATGTGTGTCTGCCGGTCGTACGGCGCGGGGGCGTTGCCCCTCGTCGCTGGCTGGGGCCGCGCCTTTACCCCACGAAGGCGCGCAGCTTGCGGCTGCGGCTGGGGTGGCGCAGCTTGCGCAGCGCTTCCTTTTCGATCTGGCGGATGCGCTCGCGCGTCAGCCCGTACTTTTCGCCGATCTCCTTCAGCGTGTGCTCGCGGCCATCGCGCAGCCCGTAGCGCAGGCGCAAAATGCGCGCCTCGCGTGGGGTGAGCGTGGACAGCGCGCGCGTCAGGTGATCTTCCAGGCCGCTGTCCAGCGCCGCCTCGATGGGGGTCTCCGACTCCTCGTCGGGGAGGAAATCGCCCAGCGTAGCGCTGTCGGACTCGTCGCTCACCGGATTCTCGAAGGAGAGCGGGCGGCGCGACACCTGCAAGATTTCTTCTACTTTCTCGATAGGCATGTCCAACTCTTCGGCGATCTGCCGCGTGGTCGCCTCGTTGCCGGTGCGCTGCGAGACGCGGTACGCGGCCTCTTTAACCTTGCGCGCCTTTTCCGCCACGTGGACCGGCAGCCGAATGGTGCGCCCCTGGTTGGCGACCGCGCGGCCCACCGCGTGGCGAATCCACCACGTCGCGTAGGTGCTGAACTTGTAGCCGCGCTCCGGCTCGAACTTGGTGAGCGCGTGCATCAGCCCCATGTTCCCTTCCTGGATCAGGTCGGAAAGCGGCACCCCGTAGCCCTGATAGCGCGTCGCCACGCTGACGACCAGACGCAGGTTCGCGCGAATCAGGCGCTGGCGGGCAATTTCCCCACGACGGATCATACGCTCCGTCAGCAGCCGCTGCTCCTCATCCATCTCCTCGTCTACCTGCCCCTCGGCCAGCATCGCCTCGCGCCACAGGGTCGCCAGTTCGAGCTCCTCTTCGCGCTCCAGCAACTCGTGCTGCGCGCCCTCGCGCAGGTACATCGCTACCAAGTTTTCGGTATCCATCTCCTCCAGGCTGCCCGTCACCTGCTTGGTACGCTCTAGAATGTCCTCTTCCTTGTTCATTCTTGTTTCTCTTGCCCCGTTCTTTTTGTGCTACCCACTTGTTCCTATCAAGTTTAGTGCCACAGAATGGCTTACCTTAGTATACCACGAAAAAATGAGAGCCAGATGAGAAGCGGAACGAGCAATTTGGATTTCGGATTTCGGATTTCGGATTTCGGATTTGGGTTTCCAGTCGTTTAGTGCAAATGATGCCTTGCTTTGCGGGAACCCCTGCCGCCTGCCGCCTGCCGCCTGCTGCCTGCTGCCTGCTATCCGTTTGCCGCCTTACCCGCTTTGCGGGAACCCACTGCCGCCTGCCGCCTGCTGCCTGCTGCCTGCCGCCTGCTACCGTTTACAGCTTCCGCAGCCAGACGCGCTGGATGGTGTGGTCGCTGTCCTTTTCCAGGATGAGCTTGGCGCGCTCGCGGGTGGGCGCGATGTTCTCGTGCAGGTTCAGCGCGTTGATCTCGCTCCAGATGCGGCGCGCGGTGGCGATGGTCTCCGCGTGGGTGAGCGAGGCGTAGCGGTGGAAGTAGGAGTCGGGGTCCTGGAAGACAGTCGCGCGCAGGTGCAGGAAGCGCTCGATGTACCACTGTTCCAGGTGCGTCTCGTCCGCATCCACATAGATCGAAAAGTCGAAAAAATCGGAGACAAACAGGCGCGTCGCGCTGTCGGGGTAGGTAGCGCCGCTCTGGAGCACGTTTAGCCCCTCCAAAATGACGATGTCCGGCTCCTCCACCCCCTGGTAGCGGTCGGGCACGATGTCGTAGCGCAGGTGCGAGTAGACCGGCGCGCGGATGGGGGAGCGCCCGGACTTCACATCCGCCACAAATTGCACCAGGCGGCGCAGATCGTAGCTTTCGGGGAAACCCTTGCGTTGCATCAGGCCGCGCGCTTCCAGCACGCGGTTGGGGTACAGGAAGCCATCGGTCGTCACCAGGTCCACGCGGCGGTGGTCCGGAAATTGGGCGAGCAGTGCCTGCAAGATACGCGCGGTGGTGCTCTTGCCCGCCGCCACGCTCCCCGCGATGCCGATCACGTAGGGCACCTTGGGGCTGGGGTTGCCCAAAAAGCGCTCCGTCACCTCGTACAGGCTCTGGGTGGAGGTGACATAAAGATTGAGCAGGCGCGCGAGCGGCAGGTAGATGTCCGTGACCTGTTGCAGCGAGATGGCCTCGTTGATCCCGCGCAGCTCGGCCAGGTCCGCCTCGGTCAGCGAGACGGGGGTTGAGTTGCGGAGGGTGGACCACTCCTCGCGCGAAAAAGAGATGTAGGGTGAGAAAGAAGCAGGATTGGGGGGCGTCGTCGCCATGGGGCGGCTCCTCTGGGTGACACCGAGTACTCGGCGTCGTTGTGATCTGGGACGGTAGGGATGCAAAAATGGTCTTTTTTGACTTGTCCTCCAATAATACCGTCAAAGTGCGTAGATTCTATCTTGGCCCGTCGCTGCCCGTGGCGCGGCAGGCCCCTTACCCCGCAATCCCCAAAGGAAATACATCCAGATGAGCGATGCCGCTCCGTTGCCCCCCATCGTGCCGGACGATTTGTTTCAGATGCAATTTATCCAGGAGGCGCGCCTCTCCCCAGACGGCGAGCAGGTGGTCTATGTGGTCGCCTCGGTCGATGCCGAGACGGAAAAAGAAACGCAGGCGCTCTGGCTGCTCACCGTCGAGTCGGGCGAGGCGCGCCCCCTGACGCGCGGCACCTGCGCCGACACGCAGCCCGCGTGGTCGCCCGATGGCAAGAGCATAGCCTTTCTGTCCGACCGCGACGGGCGCGCGGCAACTGTTTCGGATTCCCGTGGATGGGGGCGAGGCATGCCCGCTCACCACGCTGGAGCAGGGGGTGAGCAGCGGCCCCGCGTGGTCGCCCGATGGCGCGCGCCTCGCCTTCACGGCGGGGCCGCCTGGGGAGCGGCTGGATCGCGACAAGCCCTTTCGCGTCACGCGCCCCGTTTACCGCTATGACGAGTTGGGCTTTCTGCGCAGCATGGAGCAGGAGCTATACGTGGTAGCGGTCGAGGGGGGCGAGCCGACGCGCCTGACCCATGACGGCTTCTACAACAGCCAGCCACAGTGGTCCCCCGACGGGCGCGAGCTGCTTTTTCTCGCCACCATGTTCCCCGACTCCTTCCGCTCGCGCGCCACGCTGCGCGTGGTGACGCTGGACGGGGAGACGCGCGACCTGATCGCCGAGTGGGGCAGCGTGGTGGCCGCCGCGTGGCTCCCCGATGGCGAGCGGATCGTCTTTGTCGGCCAGCCGCACGCGCGCCCCATCGGCTCGAAGAGTGACGTGTGGGTGGTGAGTCGCACAGGCGGCGCGCCTGCCTGCCGCACGGCTGGGCTGGAAGTGGGAATCGGGAGCGCGCTCCAGTCGGACATGCCGCCCGCACTCACCAAGTCCCCACGCCTTCTCCCCGATGCGGATGGGCAGCACGTCTTTCTGACCGTGCAGGAGGGCGGCACGATGCCTATCTTCCGCGTCGTGCTCGACGGGGAGCCCGCGTGGGAGGCGGTCATCACCGGCGAGCGCTCCGCTTTCCCGCTCTCGCTGGAAGCGGACAAGCTGCTCTTTCTGGCGAGCACCCTCGACGACCCGACCACCCTTTTTCTGGCCGCGCCCGATGGCACGGGCGAGCGGCGGCTCACCCGCCTCAACGAGCCGCTGCTGGCGCGGCGCTCCCTGCCGCGCACCGTTCCGCTGGCGTTCCGCAGCGCGGATGAGACGCCGGTGGAGGGGTGGCTGCTGCTCCCGCCCACGGGCGAGCCGCCCTTCCCGACGATCCTCTACATCCACGGTGGCCCGCACTCCGGCTTTGGCCACATCTTTTCCTTCGATTTCCAGATGCTCGCGGGGGCGGGCTTTGCGGTGCTCATCGTCAACCAGCGCGGCTCGACCGGCTACGGCGACGCTTTCGCTACGCAGATCATCGGTGATTGGGGCAACCTGGACTACGAGGATTTGATGGCGGGGGTGGATTTTGCCATCCAGGAGGGGCACGCGGACGGGGAGCGGCTGGGCTGCTGCGGGCTATCGGGCGGGGGCAACCTGTCCTGCTGGATCGTCGGGCACACCGACCGCTTCAAGGCGGCGGTCCCGGAAAACCCGGTGACGAACTGGGTGAGCTTTTACGGGGTGAGCGACATCGGCCCCTGGTTCGCGGTGGAAGAGTTGGGCGGCGCGCCCCACGAGATCCCCGAAGTCTACCATCGCTGTTCGCCGATCAGCTACGCCCACCGCTGCACCACCCCCACCCTGCTGATCCAGGGCACCGAGGATTACCGCTGCCCGCCGGAGCAATCCGAGCAATTCTACACCACCCTGCGCGCCAACGGCTGCCCCGCCGAGCTGCTCTACCTGCCCGGCGGCTCGCACGCCGGTGCGATTCGCGGGGCCCCGCCGCTGCGCCGCGCCCAGAACGAGGCACTGCTGGGGTGGATGAAACGGTGGATAGTGGAGATTAGAGATTAGAGATTGAAGATAGATTAACGACGTACGAACGACAGCCCTCTGCGCCTTTGCGCCTTTGCGCCTTTGCGTTACGCCGTTCGTCGTTGCCGTTCGTTCTGCGTTCTGCGTTACGCGAGCGGGAACGCCACGGTGAAGGTGGAGCCGACCCCCGGCTCGCTCCTCACGGTGATTTGCCCGCCGTGCGCCTCCACCAGGTGATGCACGATGTGCAGGCCCAGCCCCACCCCGCGGACCTGGCGCGTGCTTTCCTGGGCGACGCGGTAAAACTCTTTGAAGAGGTGCGGCAGCGACTCGGCGGGGATGCCGATCCCCTGGTCCTCGACACTGGTTCGTGCCCAGTGGCCGTCCCGCTCGAAGCGGATCGTGATCGTGCTCCCCGGCGGGCTGTACTTGACCGCATTGCTGAGCAGGTTTTGAAAGATTTGCTCCAGACGGAGCGGATCGCCCACGATGGGCAGCGCACCCTCCGCGCCCACCATGTGGATGCCGTGCTGCTCCAGGGTGGGTTGCAGCATGTCCCGCACGCGGCTGAGCAGCGCTACAAGGTTCACCCGCTCCTGCTCCATTTGGAGTTGGCCGGCGCGCAGGCGGGTAAGGTCCAGCAGCAGGTCAATCATCTGGTTCAGCCGCCTCGTTTCCTGCTGCACCACGCGCACCGGGCGAAGCTGCTGCTCGTCCAGCACGCCCGCGCGGGTGGTCTGGCGCAGGAACAGGTCGGTGTAGCCCATGATGCTGGTGAGCGGGGTTTTCAGCTCGTGGGAGGCGATGGCGAGAAAGTGCTCGCGTAGCCGAATCGCCTCCTGCGCCTCGCGGTAAAGAAGGGCGTTGTCCACAGCCAGGGCGGCGCGCCGCGCCAATTCCTCTGCCATGCGAAGGTCCTCCTCCCCATAGTCCCGCTCGGATTCGGCCAGCGCCAGCGACAGGAGGCCGAGCATCTGCCCGCGCGCGATCAGGGGCAAGAGCACGTAGGAGTGGATGCCCAACGCCTGGAGCATCTGCCTCTGATGGTCGTCCCGTGTCACGCTGGACAACGTCTCCTGGTCGATCGCGCGCACCACCACCGGCTTGCGGCTGCGTAGCACCTGCGCCGCCGAGGTCTCCACCTGGGCATCCAGCGGGTACTCCCTTGCCATCTGCCACAAAAGCGCTTCTTTTTCCGGGTCGCGGTGCGCCACCTTGATCGGATGGAAGTGTTGGTGTTCGTTGGCAAGGTGGAGAACGCAGTAATCTGCCACCGTCGGGACGATTGACTGGGCGACATTGGACAGCGTCGTCTCGTAATCGAGCGACGCCGCGAAACTGGTGCCCGCGCGTACCAGAAACGCGAGCCGCTCCTGCGCCGCCTCCGCTGCCGCGCGGGCCTGCTGCTCCGCCTTGTACAGGCGGGCGCGCTCCAGGGCCTGCGCGCATTGCTGGGAAAGGGTGAGCAAAAAGTTAACATCCTGCTCGTCCAGCGGGTGGTACTCCGGAAAGTTCAGCCCCAGCACCCCGATGACGTGCCCCTCGATCATCAGCGGGATCGCCGTCATCGCCCCGCCCCCGTTGGCGCGTCGCAGCTCTGCCAGGTGGGGGTAGCGGGCGTCGCGCTCCGCGGCGTTGAACAGGATGATCGGCCCGCGCTCGCGAACCGCGTCGGACAGGGGAAAGCTTAAATTGAGCGGGATGCGTTTGTACAGCTGGAGCGCAGCAGGGGGGTAGCCCACCCCGCTCAACAGCTCCAACTCGCGGGTCGCCTCGTTGAAATGGGTGATCGAGCCAGCCTGCGCGCCCAGTGCCCCGATGCCGTGCTCCATCACCACGGCAGCTACCTCCTCGGGGGTCAGCGCCTCGGACAGGGCAGCGGTAACGTGCTGGAGGCGGGCCGTGCGCGTCGCGATGCGGGCCGCCGCCTGCGCGGCGCGCTGGCGCGCGGCCAGCTCCGCCTGCAAGCGGCTGATCTCGGCGCGCAGCTCCGTTATATCGGACATTTCTCTCTCAGCACTCTGGTCGTTCTTTCTCAACGCGCTCTCCTGATCGGTCTTGTATATCGGAACAGTTTACTCGAACGGCGAAAAAAAGCACTTTGGGCGCGTGCTTGGGCAGTTCCCTGCTGGACCGATGGCGAGTCGGACAGCAGGCCATTTTTGCTATTGCCCAACCCGACACATAGGGGTAGGGTGAGGCCCAATCGCTTATTGATCCGGAAAGTGCTGAGTGCACCCTTGCCAAATACCCTGCGTGGGCGCTTGCTGCTTGTTTTATGGGCAATGACTGCCCTGCCATTGGTCCTCATCGGGGGCATGGCCTATAACGGTGGCCTTCACACCATTCAGGAGCGGGCAGAGGTGCAACTTGCGGCGCTTGCCGAGCTGAAGGAGCGCCAACTCACCAGCTGGCTCCACGACCGCGAGGCCGACGTGCGCCTGCTGGCCGACAATCCCCTCACCGAGGAACATTTTACCTTTATCCTCGACCCGCGTAACGACCCCCAGCAGCGCGACGCCTTTGCCAACTTTCTGCGGGTTAACCTGCTCAGTATCCAGCGCGAGCGGCAGGGCTACCGCGAGATCCTTCTGGCCGATGCGCAGGGGCGGGTCATTATCTCCACCGATCCCGCGCACGAGGGAAGCTCCATCGCCGACGACCCCGCCTTTCGCCGCTCCCTGGGTGCTGCCAATCGGGTGTCAATCCAGGATATCGCGCGGCATTATGACCACCCTCGACCTCCACGAGATGACGAGCCGCATCGTGACGCAACTGGTGGGGCAGTTTGGCAACCTGCTCGCGGGGGTGATGCTGTACGATGAGTACAAGCAGGAATTTGTTTCCTACGCCTTTGCGGGGCGCGGGGTTGGCTTGATCCGCAAGGGGGCGCGCATCCCGCTCGGCAAGGGGATGATCGGGCAGGCGGGGCTTACGCGCCGCACCCAGCTGAGCAACAACACGTCGCAGCACCCGCACTTTGTCCCGCTGCCCGGCCTGGACGTGCGTGCGGAGGTGGTTGTCCCGATCATGCGCGAGGACAAACTGCTGGCGGTTTTCGTGATGGACAGCGAGGAGGAAGAGGCGTTCCGCCCCGATGACGTGCTGCTGCTGGAAACCCTAGCCGCCCAGCTTGCGCCGGTTATCGAGAATGCCTGGCTTTTCGGCCAGCTGAGCGCCTCCTACGATCACACCCTGCACGCCCTCGTTGCCGCGCTGGACGCCCGCGACCGGGAAACCGAGGGACACTCGCGGCGCGTCGTGGCCTACAGCCTCGCCATCGCCGCGAAGATGGGCCTTACCGACAGCGAGGTAGCGGTGCTTCAGCGCGGCGCGCTCCTCCACGACATTGGCAAGATCGGGGTGCCGGACGCCATCCTGCACAAGCCCGGCCCGCTCGACGAGCCGGAATGGGAGATCATGCGCCAGCACCCGGAGTGGGGCGAGCGGATTCTGGCGGGCATTCCCTTTCTGGAAGAAGCCAAAAAGATTGTGCGCGCCCACCAGGAGCGGTGGGACGGGCGCGGCTACCCCGATGGGCTCACGGGGCAGGCGATCCCCCTGAGCGCGCGCATCTTCGCCGTGGCCGACACCCTGGACGCCATCACCTCCAAGCGTCCCTACCGAGACGGGCAGCCCTTCGAGGTCGCGCGGGCCATCATTGTGGCGGCAGCGGGCACGCAGTTCGACCCCTGCGTTGTCGATGCGTTTCAGCGCATCCGTGAGGCGGAGTGGAACAAATTGCGCGAGCGGGCCATGCAGCGCTTTCCCATCGCCGACCCGCTGCCGCTCTGGGAGCAACTGCCGCCGTCCCTCGGCCCCGTTCGCCACGCCGCCAGCCCCGCGCCCTCCGATTGAACCCCCGATTGCCTGCCCACGGTGCGGTTTGCCCTCTTTGGCAAAGTATCGTATAATTTTCTCGTTGTGATGTGTGCGGCGGGGCGTAGCGCAGCCCGGTAGCGCGCTTGCATGGGGTGCAAGAGGTCGCTGGTTCGATTCCAGTCGCCCCGACTCAGAACAACGAGAGGAGAGGCCGACAGCCCAGACGAGCTGTCGGCCTTTTTTTTGGAGTGAGCTACAAGGCTATGCTAGAGGTACAAACAACGCACCCGCACCTTCGTGCGGTGGCAGCAGGCATGCCGTTGCTGGCGGACCTGAACCGGGGGGATGTGCTCCTCTACGAGCCGCAGGGCCGCGACCGGGTGCGGGTGGTGGCCCAGGCTCGCCCCCACTCTGTCCCCGCCGTGTACGCTACCGCCCTGGTTGGGCGCGAGCAGCCCCTCTTCGAGCAGCCCGTGGTCTCCAACGTGCTGCACGGCAGGACCGCCGCCCAGGGGCCGCGCCACATGATGGCGTACCGCTCCCACATCGTGCAGCGCGCCTACGCCGTCAGCGACCACGCGGGCAAGTGCGTGGGGGTGCTCACCATCGAAAAATCGCTGGTCGAGCACGAGCGTCACTCCACCCGCCGCCTCCCCTTTCGCCTCGCCCTCCAGAACCTGCGCGACATGGTGCTGCGCGGCCAGACCGAGGGGATGGCGGAGCTTTCCCCCTTTCGCGAGACCGACGGCATTCTCCTGATAAACGACAAAGGGATAGTGACCTACGTCAGCGGCCTTGCCAGCTACCACTATCGCCGCCTCGGCTACTCGGAAGAGCTGATCGGCAAACCGGTGGCGCAATTGGATACCTCCGATGGCTCCATGGTCGAGTCGGCTTTCGACCAGAAGCGCCCCTTCGAGGAGGAGGTGCTGGAGGACGAGCGGGTCTGGCTGCGCAAGGTCATCCCGCTCCAGGGGCCGCGTTTCAGGCTGCCCGATCGGGTGGCACTGCTGACCCAGCAGGGGTTCGGGGAGCCACAGTGGTACGCGGTGCTCATCACGGTCCACGATGCGACCGGCGCGCGGCGCAAGGCGCAGGAGCAGATCGTGCGGCAGGCGATGGTGCAGGAAATTCACCACCGCGTGAAAAACAACCTGCAAACGGTGGCCTCGCTGCTGCGCATCCAGGCGCGGCGCGCGGAGCACGAGGAGACGCGGCAGGCGCTGGCCGAGGCGATAAACCGCATCCTGTCCATCGCGGTCGTCCACGAGTTTCTGTCGCAGCATGAAAAGGCGATCAACACGCGCGATGTAGCCACGCGTATCGTGCGGCAGGTGCAAGAGGGGATTCTCGCGCCCGGCAGCGAGCTGCACATCCATGTGGATGGCGACTCGGTTTTCCTCCACGCGCAGCAGACGACGATGCTGGCCCTGGTCATCAACGAACTGCTCCTCAACGCGCTGGAGCACGGCTTTGGCGAGACGCGCGCGGGCGAGATTTTGATCACCTTCACCGACCGGGGGGAGGAGGTGGAGATGGTCGTGCGCGACACCGGCGCGGGCCTGCCTGACGACTTTGCCCTGGAGCAGGTGAGCAGCCTGGGGCTCCGCATCGTGCAGACCATCGTCGGCGACCTGCGCGGCACCTTCGACCTGCGGAGCCAGGGCGGGGCAACCGAGGCGGTCATCGTGTTTCGCAAGGGGGCGGCGGAAACCTTCGGGTGAGCGCGACAACGATGGCGCAGCGCGGGCGGGCGGACGACGCGGCGGAGAGCGCTGCGGTCTTCGCCTTTTTGTGGGCGATGGCTACCCTCTTCCAACTGCTGTCCACCACCTGGTGGGCCGCGCAGCTCGGCTCCGGCACCCTGATCGGCTGGGTGGAAAGCGCGCTCGCGCTGGCCGCGCTCTGGGTGCTGCGCCGCCCCGCTGCCCTGCGCCCCTTTGTGGCGATGCTGCTGCTGGAGCTGTGGGATGTCTGGCTCAACCTGCCGGTCGTCCCCAACCACCGGCTGCTTTCCGCGCTGGTCAACCTCACGATCCTGGTGGCGCTGCTTCGCCTGGCGGTGTCGCGGCGGCGCGAGCCGCTGGCGGGGGCAGCGCTTTTCCGCGCCTGGGCCCCGGTGGTGCGCTGGGAGTTGCTGCTGCTGTACGGCTTTGCGGTGCTGCACAAGCTCAACCACAGCTTTCTGGACGCGTCGGTCAGCTGCGCGGCAGCCTTTTACGGGCACATCGGCGACTGGCTGCGCGTGTTGCCGCGCGGCGCGTGGGTGGACCATGGGGTCATCGGGGCGACGCTGCTCCTCGAGGCGACGATCCCGCTGCTGCTGATCTCGCGCCGCACGCGCGGGCTCGGCATCGTCGTGAGCGCGCTGTTCCACTTTGTGCTCGCGCTCGACCTGCAAAAGCACTTTCTGGATTTTTCCGCGACGATCTACGCGCTGCTCTTCCTTTTCGCGCCGGACGACTTCCCGCAGCAGGCGCGCGCGTGGTGGGGCGCGTCCGGCCTGCGCGCGCGCGTGGTAGCGCGGGGGCTGCGCCCGGTGCGGCTGCTGCGCGCCACGCTGCTTACCCTACTGCCCGGCATCGCTGTGGCGGGCTTCTTTTACCAAACTGCGGCGGGCTTCCTCCTCTTTTTTGTGGGGAGGCAGCTGCTCTGGGTGGTGTATGCGCTGCTGCTCGTCGCGCTTTTCCTGCGCGTGAGCGGCCTGGGCTCCGCGCGGGCCGCGCCACCCCGCGCCTTGCTAACCCTGACGCGGCTCAGCCCGGCGGTGGTGCTCCTGCTCTTCCTGCTGAACGGTTTTTCCCCCTACCTCGGCCTGAAGAACCGCTCCGCCTTCGACATGTACAGCAACCTGCGCGTCGCGGACACCCAGAGCAACCATTTCCTCTTCCCCACGACCCTCGACCTGCTGGGTCGCCAGAACGACCTCGTCACCCTGCGCGCCTCCTCCGACCCGACGTTGCAGGGCTACGCGGAGGAGGGGTGGTTGCTGCCCTTTTTCGAGTTTCGCGCCTTTTTGAGCGCGCATCCCGACGTCGCGGTGCGCTACCGATTTGAGGGGCCAGGAGGTGGCGCTGCGCCGCGCGGCGGACGACCCCGCGCTCGTTGCGCCCGTGCCGCTACTGCTGCGCAAGCTGATATGGTTTCGCCCGGTGGACGCGGGCAGCAGCGCGCGCTGCCAGTGGTGAGCAAATGTTGAAGGTTCTGCCACCTCTTGGTACAATCGGTCCCACTTGATTCGTCTACCTTATCATACAGGTTTCAGGATGCAGGCCACCCGCCTGCCAAAAGGGGCAACGCGCTTGATCCGCGCGGCCCCTTCCAGGCAAAAGGGCAACGCACTCTGGGACGCGCACTCTGTTCAGGAGCGGACCCACAATGGCCCGAACACGAATAATCATTGCGGACGATGAATCCATCATTCGGATGGACTTGAAAGAAATGTTGACAGCCCTTGGCTACCTGGTGGTGGGCGAGGTCGGGGATGGGCGCAGCGCCGTCAACCTCGCGCGCGAACTGCGCCCCGACCTGGTCATCATGGATGTGAAGATGCCCGATATGGATGGCATCGAGGCCGCCCAAATTCTCACTGAAGAGAAACTCGCGCCGGTGCTGCTGTTGACCGCCTTTGGGCAGCGCGACTTGGTCGAGCGCGCCAAGGAGGCGGGGGTGGTGGGCTACCTGGTCAAGCCCTTCCGCGAGAGCGACCTGACCCCCGCCATCGAGGTGGCGCTGGCCCGGTTCGGCGAGTTTAAGGAGCTGGAAGCCGAGGTAGACAACCTCAAAGATGCGCTGGAAACGCGCAAGGTGGTGGACCGCGCCAAGGGCATCCTCATGGCGCGCGACGGGCTGTCGGAGCAGGAAGCGTTTCGCCGCATCCAGAAGATGTCCATGAACACCCGCAAGCCCATGCGCGACATCGCCGAGGCGCTGATTTTGACCTACGAGGCGGACGGGCAGTAGGGTCTTGGTGAATGGGGCATGGTGAATGGGCAAGCATTTCCATTCACTAGGCCCTGTTATCATGCATCATTCACGATACCCCACTTTTGCCAAAGTGCGGGCTGCGTGTTAGAATCTTTTTCGCTCCGCACGCTGGAAGCAGTGGGCGCAGGTGGCGGAATGGTAGACGCGCTAGCCTTAGGAGCTAGTGGCCGCAAGGTCGTGTAGGTTCGAGTCCTATCCTGCGCACTCCCCAAAAGACGCGTTTCGTTATGAAGCGCGTCTTTTTTGTTCCTATGGGTAGTTGGCATGAAATGTGGACGAAGGAGGGAAAGCGCCCGCCACCGTTCCACCTGCCATAGGCTCTGCGCGGGCCAGAGGCCCGCGGCCCGAGTGAGTTTGCGCTTGACTCTGCCTGTCTGCCAACGTTCGTTTTGTGTTTTGCCACCGTTCCACCTGCCATAGGCTCTGCGCGGCCAGAGGCCCGCGGCCCGAGTGAGTTTGCGCTTCACTCTGCCTGTCTGCCAACGTTCGTTTTGTGTTTTGCCACCGTTTCGCTTGTGATACGCTCTGCGCGGGCCAGAGGCCCGCGGCCCGAGTGGGGTTGCGTTCCGCCCGCCGCCTGCCGCCTGCTGCCTTACCCGCTTTGCGGGAACCGCACTGCCGCCTGCCGCCTGCTGCCGTTCCGCCTGCTTTTGTGCCTTGTTTCTAAATCCGGTACCATTGGCGGCGAAGACCCTTTCTGCAAGGAGGCATAAGGAGCAGCTACATGGCCGAAAACACCCTCACTGTTACCGATAACCGTACCGGGCAAACCTACCAGATCCCCATTACCAACGATACGATCAGTGCGACAGATTTGCGCCAGATCAAGGTGGACGCCGACGAGTTCGGGATGATGTCCTACGACCCCGCTTTTAAGAACACCGCTTCGGTGAAAAGCCAGGTCACCTACATTGATGGCGACAAGGGCATCCTGCGCTATCGGGGCTACCCCATCGAGCAGCTCGCCGAAAACAGTTCCTACCTGGAGGTGGCCTACCTGCTCATCTACGGCGAGCTGCCCACGGGAGCGGAACTGGCGCAGTGGGAAGAGCGCATCATGCACCACACGTACATCCACGAGAGCCTGGCGCGCATGATGCAGGCGTTCCGCTACGATGCCCACCCGATGAGCATGCTGATCAGCGTCCTGGGGGCGATGCGTTCCTTCCACCAGGAAGCGATCCGCTACGAAGACGACGCCATCCTCCAAAAGCAAATTTGGCGCATTTTGGGCAAGCTGCCGACGGTGGCCGCCTTTGCGTATCGGCACCGCATTGGCCGCCCCTTTAACTACCCGGACGCCACGCGCAGCTACACCGGCAACTTTTTATACATGCTCGACCACATGAACGAGCGCGATTACGAGGTGGCGGAGCCGCTTGCCCGCGCGCTGGACGTGCTCTTTATCCTGCACGCCGACCACGAGCAGAACGCCTCCACCTCGGCCATGCGCGCCATCGGCTCCACCGGTGTGGACCCCTACAGCGCGATGGCGGGCGCGGCGGCGGCGCTGTTTGGCCCGCTGCATGGCGGGGCGAATGAGGCGGTGGTGCGGATGCTCACCGAGATTGGCGATGTCAAGAACATCCCCAGCTACATGGAGCGCGTGAAGAGCCGCGAGGTGCGGCTGATGGGCTTTGGGCACCGTGTCTACAAGAACTATGACCCGCGCGCGCGCATCATCAAGCGCATCGCCGACGAGGTGTTCTCGGTGACAGGGAGCAACCCGCTGCTCGACATCGCCATGGAGTTGGAGCAGATCGCGCTCAGCGACGACTTCTTTATCGGGCGCAACCTGTACCCGAATGTGGACTTTTACAGCGGCATCATCTACCAGGCGATGGGCTTTCCGGTGGACATGTTCCCGGTGCTCTTCGCCATCCCGCGCGCGTCCGGCTGGCTGGCGCAGTGGATCGAACAGATCAACGACCCGGAGCAGGCCATCGCCCGCCCGCGCCAGGTCTACTTGGGCTCCGAGGAGCGCGACTTCGTGCCCATCGAGGCGCGCGGCTAGGACGGGTATTAGGAGATTAGGTAGTGGAGATTAGAGATTGGTGTTGCAGCGCGCCGCCCAGTTTCTAATCTCCAATATCCAATCTCTAATACCCCTGATTGCTCCTTTTGGCACCCTCTGATAAAATGCCGCCGTTGCCCAATCGGGGCGACCCCCGCTTTGCCAGCCCAACGTTTTGCCACGGGCCATGACAGAGGTCATGCTGACCATGGCTGAATGTCACTCGCGTTGTGCTTTGGCGACAAGTATGATACCCTGAGCCAGTTTGCGCCCCTTTCCCTGCGCCTCGTGGCCCGTTGAGAAGGGGAGTCGCTCTTGTTAAAAGCTCAGGCGTGGGACTTTACAAGGTCGTGAGGCGCATGGTGGTGCGCCCATCTGGAGGAGGAATTGGATGGCTGAGGCTTTCGCAACGGCCCATGGGGACGCTCACGTCACGGACGTAGAGTCTTTGGGCACCCCGCTGACGCGCCGCGAGTTGTTGAACTATGTGTGGCTCGGCTCGCTCGGTGTCTTCGCTGCCCAAGTGGGCGGCTCAACCTTTCTTTTTGCGCTTCCCCGCTTCAAGGCGGGCGAGTTCGGCGGCATCTTCAACGTGGGCGAGGCGGACTCGCTACCCCCCACGGACGCCGCCCCGCTGGCGTACAATGATGGCAAGTTCTGGCTGGTCAACACGGACGAGGGCGTACTTGCCATCTACCGCGTTTGCACCCACCTCGGCTGCCTGTACAACTGGCAGGACTCCCAGAACCGCTTTATCTGCCCCTGCCACGGCTCGCAGTTCCAGCGCGCGGGCCAATACATCCAGGGTCCGGCCCCGCGCTCGCTGGATGCCTTCAACGTGCAGGTGGTGGATGCTGCTGGCAACCCCGTCACCAGCACGCGCGAGCAGTCGTTGGAAGCCGGCCACGCCTACGCCCCCGTGCCGGTGCAGGCGGGGCAGCGAATTGTTGTGGACACCGGCGATCTGATCAAGGCCACCGGTCACGAAGATGGCTATGTGGGTTAACGAAGGAGAGTAAGGCGATGCTCGGACTGCGTGATCTTCGTAACCTCCCCGATGACGCCCAGCGCAAGCTGGACGACCTGCTGAAGCAGGATTGGGAAGAAAAGGCCCGTGACAAAGTCGATGAGACCACGCGCGCGGTGACCGGTGGCTTGAGCGTGGAAGAGTTGCGCGCGATCTTTCGGGCGACCCGCCCACGGAAAAGCCCAACCCGCGCTACAAGCTGCACACCAAATCCTTTCTCTTCCACCTGCGCCCGCGCTACTACCAGCGCGCCTCCACCTGGTTCACCCACACCTTCCGTCTCGGCTGGTTCAGCACCTTCTTTTTCTTTGTAGAGACCATCACCGGCCTGATCCTGATGATCTTTTACGCGCCTACCCCTGCCGAGGCGTATGGCGACATCCTGAACCTGCAAAGCGGTGTGCCCTTCGGCCAGTTCATGCGCGACCTGCACCGCTGGGGCGCGGAGTTGATGGTGGCCTCGGTGACGCTGCACATGATGCGCGTCTACTTTACAGGCTCGTATAAACACCCGCGCCAGTTTACCTGGTTGACCGGGGTCGTGCTGCTACTGCTGACCCTCTTCCTTTCTTTTTCGGGCTACCTGCTGCCCTGGGACCAGTTGGCCTACTGGGCCGTGACCATCGGTGCCTCCATGGCGGACAAGGCCCCCTTTGTGGGTCGGGAGGTGCAGCTTCTTCTCGCGGGGGCTCCTGCCATCGGGGCGAACGGGCTGCTGCGCTTCTACCTGCTGCACGTGCTGCTGGTACCGCTGCTGGCCATCCTCTTCATCTCGGTCCACTACTACAAGGTGGCGCGCGAGCACTCGATCTCGCTACCCGCTGTGGTGGAGGAGGGAGAGATGGACGAGGAGCGCCGCCGCTGGGCGAAGGAGCGCATCGACATCATCCCCGACCTGATGACGCACGAGTTGTTCCTGGTCGTGGCAACTACGGCGTTCATGGTCATCTATGTCAGCTTCTTTTATAACGCGCCGCTGGAAAGCCATGCCGACGCCTTTGTGACCCCGTTGGACACCAAGGCCCCCTGGTACTTCCTCTGGATTCAGGGAATGCTGAAGCTGGGCGACCCCATGATCATGGGGGTCATCGTGCCGACCATCATCTTTGGATTGCTCTTCGCGGTGCCCTACCTGGACCGCAACCCGAGCCGCCTCGGCAAGAACCGCAAGGTTGCCATCACGATGGGGGTCCTCTTCTCGCTGGGTGTGGTGATTCTGAGCTGGATGGGCACCCCCTGGTGGGGCATCGAGACCCCACCCGCGCCGCGCATCCTGCAGGACCTTTCCCCGCAGGAGGGGGAGGGGCCGATGGAGGAGCTTGGCTACGAGGTCTTCCACGAGAACCTTGGCAGCTATCACACCGACGAGTGGGAGATGCCCGCCGCCCCCACCGAGTTTCAGAACCTGTTTGCCCTGTTCAAGGAGCGGGTCGCCGAGGCGGACCGCGTCAACGAGGATGTCAACAACATTGTTGGCTCCTGGGAGGTCGAGCAGTGGCAGCCCAACATGGTGCGCATCCACATGGATATCGAGTGGGATGACCCCACGCAGGATGATGGGCGCAACAACTACGAAAAAGACGTGTACCTGCACGAGCTGTCGCACTACGAGTAATCGCCTACCGCGCCCGCGCCCGACGCCGCCCGTATCGCTCGCGTCGGGCGCGAGCCCCTGGATCTGGACTAAGGAAACACCATGATTCGTACGCAGATTACCCTGGGAATCATCCTGATGGTTGTGACCCTGGGCGCGATGACCTACCTCTTCTCGACGGAAGAGCAGCGGATGGCAACAGAGGGCGAGGCGCAGGTCGCGCGGCGCGTCGAGCAGGGGGCACAGCTCTTCCACACCGCCTGCGCCCGCTGCCACGGCGAGCGCGCGGAGGGGATCCCCGGCCTCTGCCCGCCCCTCAACAGCCTGACCCTGCTGGAGCAGCGCGTGGAAGAGACCGGCTGGTCCGGCTCGGTGCACTCCTACATCATCAACACCATTCGCGGTGGCCGCCTGACCTCCACGCGGCCGGACTTGTACCAGGGCGGCGGGGGCGGTGGCATGGCCATGCCCTTCTGGAGCCAGGATTTTGGCGGCCCGCTGCGCAATGACCAGATCGAGGACATTGCCCTTTTCCTGGAAAATTATGGCGAGACCGAGCTGGCCGAAGCGGAGACCGGCCCCACCCCCACGCCCATCCCGCAGGATGACCAGGAAGCGCTGATTGCAGCGGGCCTGGAGGTCTACCAGGCCAACGCCTGCGGAAGCTGCCACGTGCTGGACGCTATCGGTGCTGCCGGTGCGGTCGGCCCCACGCACAACAACCTGGGCACCACCGCCGCCGAGCGCATCGAGCAGCCGGGCTACACCGGCGAGGCGACGAGCGCTGCCGAGTACATCCATGAGAGCATCGTCAACCCCGGCGCGTATGTGGTGGACGGGTACAACAACATCATGCCGCCCTTCTCCAACCTGCCGGAAGATCAGCTGAACGCGCTTGTCCAGATGCTGCTGAACCAGTAGCGCCTACCATCGGGAGCGGGGCAGCATCCTGGAAGAGGAGTCCCGCTTCCGCGTACCCCTCCACGTAGCCTCCCTGTCACTTTTCAACTGGTGCAGGCTCCGCTACAATATTGTGACAAAAGGAACAAGCGCGCCCGCTCGCGCTTGGTTGTTAGGAAGGAACAGAGATGGCGAACGGAGCCGTGCGCGACGTCGTCGAGCGCTACGATGAGTACATAGACCCCTCCCAGCAGGTAGCTGACGGCGTCTGGGTGGGGCGATGGAACGATCTGATTGGCAACCTGGACCAGCTTTACAATTGGGGGCGGCGCTCCTCGATCT
This sequence comes from uncultured Chloroflexia bacterium, assembly GCA_963845765.1. GTDB lineage: Bacteria > Chloroflexota > Anaerolineae > Ardenticatenales > Ardenticatenaceae > CAWJTI01. The sequence goes on along the minus strand of CAWJTI010000015.1, from coordinate 389,556 downwards.
GGCCGCTGGGTTTCGGGCTGGCCTGCTGCGCCATCGAGATGATCAGCACCGGCTTTGCGCGCTTCGACATCGCGCGCTTCGGGGCCGAGCTGTTCCGCGCCTCGCCCCGCCAGGCCGACGTGATGATCGTGTCGGGCACCGTCACCAAGAAGATGGTCCCGCAGATCGTGCGCCTGTACAACCAGATGCCGGAGCCGAAGTACGTCATCTCCATGGGGGCCTGCGCCACCGGCGGCGGCCCCTTCAAGGAAGGGTACAACGTCGTCAGCGGGATCGACAAGTACCTGCCGGTGGACGTCTACGTGCCCGGCTGCCCGCCGACCCCCTCGGCGCTCCTGCAGGGGCTGATGACCCTCCAGGCCAAGATCGACGGGCAGAAGCTCTCGGAAGTGCCCTGGTATCGCGGCGGCACCTCCGAGGCGTTCGCGGTGCCGGTGCTGGGGCCGGACATCTTCGACCCGCGCCAGATTCCGGTGATCGACGCGCGCCTGAGCGAGCAGACAGAGCCGGAGCACAGGCGGGCAAGGCGGGCAAGGCCAAGGCTGCCACGCTGCCGCAGGCGGAAGTGGAGCTCACCACGCGCATTGCCGAGCAGTTGCGCGCCACCGTGGGCGGCGATGGCTTCGAGGTGCAGGGCAACGCACTGCTCGTCCAGCCGGAGGCGCTGGTCGACCCTGGCGCGCTCGCTGCGCGACGATTTGGGCTACGACTACCTGGCGAACCTGACGAGCGTGGACTACCCGGAGCGCTTCGAGGTGGTCTACCACCTGTACAGCATCGAGCAGGGCGGCGCGCATGTGTACCTGAAGGTCCACGCCGACAAGGACGACCCGATGGTGCCCTCGCTGATCGGGGTCTATCGCGCGGCGGATTTCCAGGAGCGCGAGGTGTACGACATGATGGGGATCCGCTTTGCGGGGCACCCCAACCTGAAGCGCATCCTGCTCTGGGAGGGGTTCGAGGGCTTCCCGCTGCGCAAGGATTGGAAGGAAGCGTACTACGAGGAGGAGCAGAAACCCTTCGAGAGTCGCTGGCCGGAAGGCCACCATCAGGCAGCCGAGGAAAACAACCTGTGGGGCAAGAACGTTCGCTACCCGCAGGGGTGGAGCCCCACCACGTGGAAGCCGGACACGAGCGGCACGATCGTGCTCCAGCCGGGCGAGCTGGACGCGCTGAACGAGATCCGCACCGACAAGATCATCCTCAACCTCGGCCCGCAGCACCCCTCGACGCACGGCGTCTTCCAGATGCGCTGCCTGCTCGACGGCGAGACGATGGTGGACCTGGAGCCGGTGATGGGCTACCTGCACCGCAACCACGAGAAGATCGGCGAGCGCAACGCGTGGCTGATGAACATGCCCTTCACCGACCGGCTCGACTACATTACCGGCATGGGCAACAACTTCGGCTACGCGCTCGCGGTCGAGAAGCTGATGGGGGTGCAGGTGCCGGAGCGCGCCGAGTACATCCGCGTGATCATGGCGGAGCTAACCCGCATCATCTCGCACCTGTGGGCGACGGGCTTCCTGATCAACGACCTGGGCGCGTTCTTCACCCCCGCCATCTACATCGGCGAGGAGCGCGAGATGATCCTCGACCTCTTCGAGATGACGGCGGGCTCGCGCATGATGGTCAACTACTTCCGCTTTGGCGGGGTCGCCTACGACATCTCCGACGATTTTATCAGCGCCTGCACCGACCTGATCAAGGATCGCCTGCCGCGCGCCTTTGACGAACTCGACCGCTACCTGACCACCAACGAGATCATCCAGTCCCGCACCAAGGGGGTCGGCGTGCTCCCGCGTGACCTGGCGATCGCCTACGGGATGGCGGGGCCGATGCTGCGCGCCTCCGGCGTGCACTACGACGTGCGCCGCGCCGAGCCGTACAGCATCTACGATCGCTTCGATTTCGAGGTGCCGGTACTCCAGGGCGGGGACATCTACGACCGCTACATGATCCGCATGCTGGAAGCGGAGCAGAGCCGCCGCATCGTGGAGCAGGCGCTCCGCGACCTGCCCGAGGGGCCGATCCTGGAGGGCACCCCGCGCTGGAGCACGCGCGTTCCGGCGGGCGAGGCCTACGGGCGCGTCGAGAACCCGAAGGGGGAGCTTGGCTTCTACGTCGTCTCCGACGGGCGGCGGCAACCCGTACCGCTACCACGTGCGCGCGCCCAGCTTCATCAACCTGACCGCCCTGGGCGAGATGTGCAAGGGGCACAAGGTGGCCGACGTGGTCGGTATCCTCGGCTCGGTCGACATCGTGCTGGGCGAAGTTGATCGATAGACGATTGATATTAGGTATTGGATATTAGGTATTAACGGCAAAACTGTTGTTGTATAATATCTAATACCAACTATCCAATATCTAATCTCCTCGGAGAGGACATGTTTGGAACCAACATCTTCAAAGGGCTGTGGATCACGTTCTACCACTGGGCCTACACGTACTGGCAGGACATCCAGGGGCTGATCGGTCGCCCCTGGAAGCCGACGGGGCTGCTCTCGTCGGGCGGGGTGGAGGGGAGCTCAGAAGGGTATTTTACCGTTCAGTACCCCGAGCAGAAGATCACGACGCCGGAGCGCTTCCGCTTCATGCCGATGCTGATCTACGAGCAGGAAGATGGCGACATCCGCTGCACCGCCTGCGGCATCTGCGCCAAGGTCTGCCCGCCGCAGTGCATCTGGATCGTCCAGTCCAAGGACGCCGAGCGGGCGAACCATCCCGCAATGCTCCGAGTTCTACATCGACACCTCGATCTGCATGCAGTGTGGCTTCTGCGCCGAGTACTGCCCCTTCGACGCTATCAAGATGAACCATGACTACGAGCTGTCCTCCTACGAGCGGCACGAGTCGTGGGTGTATGACATGCAGGAACTGCTCGTCTCGACCGAGTACTACGGGCTCACGCACCCCAACGATTGGGCGCGCGAGGAGGCCGCACGCTCGGCGAAGGCGGCGGAGAAGGCAGCGGTTCGCTAGCAAGGTGAGTGGTGGCACGATGTTCGCTTGTGAATTTCGGGCTATTGTACAAACAGACAGGGACGAAGGATGAATTTTGTACCATACGTCGCGATTGCCCTGCTGCTCCTATTCAGCACGGGGCTTGCCCTGATAATCGTGCTGCTGGGCGCGGTGCTTGGCCCCAGCAACCCCACCGAGCGCAAGCTGCAACCCTACGAGTCGGGTATGGTCGCCGTGGGCGAGGCGATGCAGCGCCTGCCGGTCCGCTTCTACCTGATCGCCACCCTCTTCATCCTCTTCGACATCGAGGTGATCTTTCTGGTGCCCTACGCGCTCGTCGCGCGTGAGTTGGGCTCCGTGGGGCTGGGGATTGTGGGCTTGTTTTTGCTGATCTCCTTCATTGTGGCGGACATTTATGTGTGGAAGAAAGGAGCACTGGAATGGGATTAGAACATCCTGAACCCCTCATGCTCGATCAATCGAAAGATGGCGAGCCGGGGCTGGTGCTGACAACGGCGGATGCGGCAATTGGCTGGGCGCGCTCCGGCGCGCTGTGGCCGATGCTCTTCGGGCTGGCCTGCTGCGCCATCGAGATGATGGCCGCCCAGGCCGCGCGCTACGACATGTCGCGCTTCGGCATGGAACTGATGCGCGCCTCCCCGCGCCAGGCGGACCTGATGATCGTGGCGGGCCGCGTGAGCCGCAAGATGGCCCCCGTGCTGCGCCGCCTCTACGATCAGATGCCGGAGCCCAAGTGGGTCATCGCGATGGGCGACTGCGCCTCCTGCGGCGGCATCTTCAACAACTACGCCATCGTGCAGGGGGTGGACGAGATCGTGCCGGTGGACGTGTACGTGGCGGGCTGCCCGCCGCGCCCCGAGGCGCTCATCGATGGGATCATCCAGCTTCACAAGAAGATCCAGTCGCAGCGCGCGGGCGACCTCGTGCGGATCGGCTCTAACGTCTTCAGCAGTACCGATGATGTCCGCGTGGTGCGTGATAGCCACGCCTGAGCGCCACGCGCTCCCGCACCCTGTAGCAACAAAGGGCACCGCTGCCCATCACCTCATATAAAAAGAGGGGCGTCGCCGCCGAGAACGATCTTCATTTGAACGCTCCCCGGTGGACGCCTCTTTTTATGGGACAGGAAGGAATGGCCGATGGCTGACAACCCACAAAGCCGCTATGATGATGCCCTCGTTGATGAAGGGGAGAGCGTGGGGGGCGCGGTCGAGCACGCGCCAGCCAGCACCCTGGAGCGTCTGGGGGAGCACTTTGGCGACAAGATTTTGAGCAGCAGCACGCGGCTGGGCGAGGCGACCGCCACGGTGGAGCCCAAGGCGCTCGCCGAGGTGATGCAGTGGCTGCGCGACGAGGGGGGCTTTGCGCTCCTCTCCGATTTGACCGCGCACGACTGCCACGGCACGGAGCCGCGCTTCTGGGTGATCTACCAACTTACCAACGTGGTAGCCGCCGAGCGGCTGCGCGTCAAGGTGGGGCTTCCCGAAAAGAAGCCTGTGGTGGGGTCGGTTACCCCGCTCTGGGCGGGTGCCAACTTTTTGGAGCGCGAGGTGTACGACCTGTTCGGGGTCGAGTTCACCGACCACCCCAACCTCAAGCGCATCATGATGCCCGAGGAGTGGGAGGGTTACCCGCTCCGCAAAGATTACCCGCTCATCCGCGAGGAAGTGCAGTTTTCCCACAACAGGCGCGCGGTCGATGAGCGCAAGCCCTACGCCCGCAAGTGACGGAGGGAGCCGCACGCGCAAGCAGGACGGATACGCGCGGCTCGCTTGAAACGAGGAACCATGGGACTGTTCAACAACGTATCAGATTGGATTCTGGGCCGCGACGCCCCGCCGAAAGAGGCGGTGCCGAACCCTATGACCGGGCTGCGCGCGGCGGACCAGCAGCTCATGCCCACGTGGGACGAGGGCGAAGAGGGCGGCAAGATGTCGCTCAGCATGGGGCCGCAGCACCCCTCCACCCACGGGGTGCTACGCCTGCAGGTGGAGTTGGAAGGGGAGCGCGTGCTGCAGGTGGAGCCCGACGTGGGCTTCCTGCACACCGGCATCGAGAAAACCTTCGAGCACCTGAAGCTATGATCAGGGCACCACGCTGACCCCGCGCACCGACTACCTGGCCCTGATGATCAACACCTGGGGCTATGTCGGCGCGGTTGAGAAGCTGCTGGAAGTTACCCCGCCGCCGCGCGCCGAGTACGCGCGCGTGATCCTGGGCGAGCTGTCGCGCCTGTCCAGCCACCTCGTCTGGCTCGGCACCCACGCGCTCGACATCGGCGCGATGAGCGTCTTCCTCTACGCTTTCCGCGAGCGCGAGATGATCTCCGACATCTACGAGATGGTGTCCGGCGCGCGCATGATGGCGAGCTACTTCCGCGCGGGCGGCTTGGCGTGGGATTTGCCGCCCGGCTTTGAGGAAGCGGTGTGGGCGGTGCTGGCCATCCTGCCGGAGCGCATCGACGATTACGAGCGGCTGCTGACCCGCAACCCGATCTGGATGGAGCGGACGCAGGGGGTGGGGGCGATCACGCAGGCGGAGGCGCTCGCGCTGAGCGCGACCGGCCCGGCCCTGCGCGCCACGGGTATTCCCTGGGACCTGCGCAAGACGATGCCCTACTCCGTCTACGAGGCCTTCGACTTCGAGATTCCGGTGGGCTCGCGCGGCGACGTGTACGACCGCTACCTGGTGCGCATGGAAGAGATGCGCCAAAGCATGCGCATCATCGAGCAGGCGATGCGCGCGCTGCCCAAGGGGCCGTTCCGCATCGACAACCACAAGATCGCGCCGCCGCCCAAGGAGGAAATCTACCTCTCGATGGAGGCGCTGATCCACCACTTCAAACTGTGGACCGAGGGCTACCGCGTGCCCGCGGGCGAGGCGTACTTTGCCGTGGAATCCCCGCGCGGCGAGCAGGGCTGGTACATCGTTGCCGACGGCTCCGCCAAGCCGTGCCGCGTCCACATGCGCTCGCCGAGCTTCATCAACCTGCAACTGATCGACCCGATGTCGCGCGGCGGGCTGGTGGCCGACTTGGTAGCCATCATCGCCAGCTTGGACCCTGTGCTGGGCGAGGTAGATCGTTAGAACGCTAAAACGTGTGAACGTTGAACGGATAGCTAGGATATGCTTCTAGAACAAAGACGAGAGACTGTCGAAGAGATTTTGAGCCGCTACCCGGAAAAGCGTGCCGCCCTGATGCCGCTCCTGTATGAGGCGCAGGAGGTGTACGGTTACCTGACCGAGGAGGCGATTCGCGAGATCGCGGGCATCCTGGAGTTGGACGCGACCGAGGTCTACTCCGTCAGCGAGTTTTACTCCCTCTACTACCACGAGCCGATCGGCAGGTACGTGATCCGCTTCTGCACCGACATGCCCTGCGCGCTCGTCGGCGCGGAGTGGGCCTTCCAGCAGATGCTGGACGTGCTGGGCATGGAAGAGGCGGGCACCACGCCGGACGGCTTGTTCACCGTCGAGCAATGCGTCTGCCTGGCGGCGTGCGGCACGGCTCCGGTGCTCCAGGTCAACCGACAGTTTTTCGAGAACATGACCGAGCCCAAGATGCGCGCCCTGATCAGCACCATTCGGGAGTCGGGGCTGCCCCAGGACGGCCCCGTGCTCAAGCCGCAGGAGCGCGTGGCTGACACGCCAACCGGCTTTTAGAGAGAAGGGGCGGTTTCGGTGCGCACACTCCAGCAGTACACGATCGTGATTCGACCGGATGACAATGGAACTTTTGTGGCCTACGTGCCAGTGATCCCAGGTTGTCACGCGTGGGGAGAAAGCGCCGTTGAAGCACAGGTGGAACTGGAGCACGTTTTCTCGATGATTGCTGACGAGTACGAGGCGGCGCACCAACCGTTACCGCCCGATCAAGAGCTCATCCTGGCGCGTGCCAGCTAAGGCAAAAGAACTCGAAAGGGTTGCGAGACGCCTCGGTTTTGTAAAAACCAGGCACAAAGGGAGTCACGCACGGTGGCAACATCCGGATGGGCGTGCTACAACGATCCCCACGCACGCCAATGCAGAGATCGGCGGATGGCTCTTCAAGGAAATTCTCAAGCAGCTTGACATTGACGAAGAATCGTTCCGCCGACTGAAGTAATTTAGATAGGTAAAGGAAGCAGAGATGGAACAAGTCTATCTCGTTTGTCGCCATCGGGTCATCCCGAACATCGATCAGTATGACGTGTACGTCTCCGACGCGGGCGGCTATGAGGGGTTGAAAAAAGCACTGGGCATGAGCCGCGACGAGGTGATCAACCTCGTCAAGGGCTCCGGCCTGCGCGGGCGCGGCGGCGCGGGCTTCCCGACCGGCGTCAAGTGGAGCTTCATGCCGAAGAACGTGCAGGGGCCGGTGTACCTCCTCGTGAACTGCGCGGAGGGGGAGCCGGGCACCTTCGGCAACCACGAGATCATCGAGAACAACCCGCACCAGTTGATCGAGGGCATCATCATCGGCTGCTACGCCATCGGCGCGACAGCCGCCTACATCTACCACCGTGGCGAGTTCAAGTACGGTGCGGAGATGATGACGAGAGCGATCCAGGACGCCTACGCGCACGGCTGGCTCGGCAAAAACGTGGGCGGGCGCGACGATTTCTCGCTCGACATCTACCTGCACCCCGAAGCCTCCGCCTACATCTGCGGCGAGGAGACCGCGCAGCTGAACTCGCTGGAAGGGTACCTGGGCCAACCGCGCCTCAAGCCGCCCTTCCCCGCGCAGGCGGGGCTGTGGCGACGCCCCACGACGGTGAACAACGTCGAGACCCTGGCGCACGTCCCGCAGGTCATGGTGAACGGCGGCGAGTGGTTCAAGCAGTGGGGCACCGAGAAGAGCCCCGGCACGCGCGTCTACTGCGTGAGCGGCCACGTGCGGCGGCCCGGTAACTACGAGCTTCCGATGAACGTGACGGTGCGCGAGCTGATCATGGAGCACGCGGGCGGCATCTGGAAGGGGCGCGAGTTGAAGGGCTTCATCCCGGGCGGGGTGTCCGCGCCGGTGCTGACCCCCGCGCACCTGGACCTGCCGCTGGACTACGACTCCATGGCGCAGGCGGGCTCGATGGGCGGCTCCGGCGGGCTGATCGTTCTCGACGATCACACCGACATGGCGTGGCTTGCCACCAAGATGGTCAACTTCTACTCGCACGAGAGCTGCGGCAAGTGCAGCCCCTGCCGCGAGGGGACCTACTGGCAGCGCGAACTGCTCCACCGCATGATGAAGGGGCAGGGGCGACCAGGCGACGTTCAGATGCTGGAAATGGTGTCCGAGCAGATGGCGGGCAAATGCTTCTGCCCGCTCGGCGAGTCGTCGCAGATGGTCGTCTTGGGCGCGATGAAGTACTTCCGCGACGATTTTGAGAAGTACGGGCAGGGGGTCGCCTACGACGGGGTCATCCCGATGCGCGTCCTGCAGGAGCACTAGGGGGCGGTGCGATGACCCTTCAAGTGGAGCTACCGCCTGGCTTGGCGCGTTGAGTCGGAAGGCATATAGAAAGTAGGCAACGATGGTCCGCACCTTCACCATGGAATATTGGGTCGATGAGGGCTGGTACGTTGGGCGTCTCAAGGAAGTCCCGGGTGTTTTCAGCCAGGGCGAGACGGTTGAGGAACTGGAAGAAAATATCCAGGATGCCTACCGTATGATGCTTGAGACAGACGAAGCCCCCCTTTCGCCAGAAGTAAGGGTCAAAGAGATCGGGTTGCGTTTGTGAAACGGAGTAGTTTTCTCCGCGACCTTCACAAGCAAGGCTGTGTTTTAGAGCGACACGGAAAAAAGCACGACATCTACATCAACCCAGCAACTGGACAGAAGGCTCCAGTGCCTCGCCATACGGAGTTGCGGGATTCGCTTTGTAGATTGATTCGTAAGCAGTTAGGCATCGAAGAAGGTCAATAGCAATGGCAAAGCAACAAGAGATGGTCACCATCTTTGTAGATGGTCAGGAAGTCAAGGCCCCCAAGGGGGTGATGCTGGTGGAGGCGGCCAAGGTGGTGGATGTGGACATCCCCGTCTTCTGCTACCATCCCAAGCTCGACCCGGTGGGGATGTGCCGCATGTGCCTGGTCGAGATCGGGAACCCAGGGCGCGACCGCGCGACCGGTGAGCTTCAAAAGGACACGGCGGGGAACCCCGTCATCCAGTGGATGCCCAAGCTGGTCACCGCCTGCACGACCCCCATCACGGAGGGGATGCATGTCAAGACCAACACCACCCGCATCGCCGATGCGTGGCGTGGCACGCTGGAATTCCTGCTCACCTCGCACCCGCTCGACTGTCCGGTGTGCGACAAGGGCGGCGAGTGCCCGCTCCAGGATTTGACCTTCGCGTATGGCCCCGACCTGAGCCGCTTTTACAAGCGCAACAAGTATCATTTTGAGAAGCCGATCCCGCTGGGCGAGCTGATCTGGTTGGACCGCGAGCGCTGCATCTACTGCGCGCGCTGCGTGCGCTTTCAGCGAGGAGATCGCGGGCGACCCGGTGCTGAAGTTCGCGGACCGCAACCGGGGGCAGGAGATCGTGACCTTTTCCGACCCGCCCTTCAACAGCTACTTCAGCGGCAACACCACCGACATCTGCCCTGTGGGCGCGCTGACCACCGAGGATTTCCGCTTCAAGGCGCGCGCCTGGGAGCTGGACAACGTGCCCAGCATCGACCCGTACGACTGTGTTGGCAGCAATATCGTCATCGGGGTGCGCAGCAACGACATCAAGCGCATCATGCCGCGCCGCAACGAGTGGGTGAACGAGCTGTGGATTTCCGACAAGACCCGCTTCGGCCACCACTTTGTGCGCTCCGAGGAGCGGCTAACCACCCCGCTCATCAAGGAAAACGGCTCGTTCCGCCCGGCAGGGTGGGACGAGGCGCTGCGCGTGGTCGCTGACCGTTTGGCGGGGGTAATGGCGAGCCAGGGGGCTGACGCCGTCGGCGGGATCGTTGGCGACCGCATCGCCAACGAGGACCTGTACCTCTTTGCCCGCCTCCTGCGCGAGGTGATCGGCACCCATAACATCGATTTCCGCCTCCACTGGCCGACCAACACCGGCATCGAGGAGGCGATCCGCAACGTGGGGCTGTCGAGCGGCTCCAACCTGGGGGAGGCGGGGTCAGGGACGGTCATCCTTGCCTTCGGCTCCGACCTGGAAGAGGAGCAGCCGGTGCTCTACCTGCGTGCGCGCGCGGCTACCAAGCGCGGCGCGCGGCTCGTCGTGGTGCAGAGCCGCACCGTCAAGGAGATGAAGGACGCCGCTGACAGCCTGCTGATCCAGCCGGGGAGCGAGGCGCACGTCGCGGCGGCGCTGCTCAAGGCCGTGATGGGCAAGGGCTCGCCCGACTGGGGCAAGCTTGGTGGGGCCGACACGGTGCAGGCGGGGGTCGAGGCGCTCGACAGCGAGGCCGCGCTCAAGGCAGCGGGCATCGAGGCGGCAGCGCTGGACGCGGTAGCCGATACGCTCTCGACAGCCGAAGAATTGGTAGTGATGGTGGGCCGCGAGGCGGTGCTGAGCGCGGGCGCGAACGCGGCGGCGCTGGTCGATGCGCTGGCCGCGCTGCTCGTCGCCACCGGCAAGGCGGGCCAGCCGAACTCCGGCTTGGTAGCCCTCTGGCCGCACAACAACTCGCAGGGGGCCGCCGACATGGGCGCACTGCCGAGCTTCGCGGCGGGCTACGAGGCGGTGGAGGGGCGCGGCGCGACGATGGACCAGATGCTCAGCGGCGAGGCCGGGCTGCGCGCGGCCTACGTCGTCGCGAGCAACCCCGCGCGCGAGCGCCCGAGCAGCATCGAGACGCTGCGCAACCTGGAGTTTCTCGTCGTGCAGGAGCTTTTCATGACCGAGACGGCGGAACTGGCGGATGTTGTTCTGCCCGCCGCCACCTTCGCCGAGCGCGACGGCACCTTCACCAACTTTGAGCGGCGCGTGCAGCGCTTCCAGAAAGCACTGGAGCCGGTGGGCGAGGCGCTCCCCGACTGGCGCATCATCGTCCGCCTCGCGGCCCTCTTCGATGCGGGCTGGGACGAGTACTTTACCGCGAACGATGTCGCCAACGAGATCGCCAAGAAGGTCAAGCCCTACAAGGGGATGACATACGACAAGCTGCGCGGCGAGCCGGTGGGCTGGTCCACCACGGCGGCGGGCCACCACGTCTACTCCGGTACCGCCACGATGAACACCTGGTACGGCCAGCAGTGGAGCAGCGAGGCGGAGGCGCGCCGCCCCAAGTTCGATCTGCGCTGGCACGAGCTTCAGCCGGTCGCCGCGCGCAGCACGGGCGAGTTCCGGGTGATCCTCCAGCGCAAGCTGTACGATCAGGGGACCATGATCCAGCACAGCCACCTGCTCGATTTGCGCCGCGCCGCGCCGCAGGCACGGCTCTCCCCGCTGGATGCGGGGACGCTGGAAGCGACGACCGGGAGCATGATCGAGGTCAGCGTCGGGGAGGCACGCGTGCGGCTGCCCCTGCTGGTGGACCCCAGCGTCGAGCCGGGCAGCGTCGTGCTCCTTGCCAACACCCCCGGCCTGGGGCTGGATGCCCTCGCGGGGGCTGGCAGCGCCACGCTTGCCAAAGCGGTGGCGGAATTTGCGTGAGAGAGCGGGGCTGCCCTGTAGCGGCGTGCCCCAAACAAGAAGGCAGAAACAATGACGATTGGCACCTGGGTAGAAATTCTTCTGAAAATCGTGGTCCTGTTTGGCATCCTGCTTACAGGCTTCGCCTACCTGACCCTCTTCGAGCGCCGCGTGCTGGCGGCGCTCCAGTCGCGCATCGGGCCGAACCGCGTGGGCAAGGGCGGCTTCTTGCAGCCCGCCGCCGATGGGTTGAAGCTCCTCTTCAAGGAGGACATCATCCCGCGCGACGCGGACAAGATCTTGTACGTGCTCGCCCCCATCGCGGTGGTCGTCACGGCGCTAATGGCGGTGGCGGTGGTGCCCTTTGGCCCGTCCATCCAGCTTTTTGGGCGGACGATCCCGCTTTACCTGGCGGACATCAACATCGGGCTCCTCTTCTTTTTGGGGATGGGCTCGCTCCAGGTCTACGGCATCGTGCTGGCGGGCTGGGCGAGCAACAACAAGTACGCGCTGCTGGGCGGGCTGCGCGCCTCCTCGCAGATGATTTCCTACGAGCTGGCGATGGGCCTCGCGACGCTGGGCGTGGTCATGCTGGCGGGCTCGCTTTCCATGGTGGACATCGTCAACGCGCAGGCGAGCGGGCGCTGGTTCATCTTTTTGCAGCCGCTCGGCTTCATCATCTTCGCCATCACGATGGTGGCGGAAACCAAGCGCGCCCCCTTTGACCTGCCAGAAGCGGAGCAGGAGTTGGTCGCGGGCTTCCACACCGAATACAGCGGGATGAAGTTCGCCATGTTCTACATGGGCGAGTACATCTCCATGATCATCATCTCCGCCGTCGCCGCGACCCTCTACCTGGGCGGCTGGCGCGGCCCCTTTGTGGAGCAGCTGCCGATCCTCGGCCCGCTCTACCTGCTGCTGAAAGCGCTGGTCTTCCTGTTCATCTTTGTCTGGCTGCGCGCCAGCTTCCCGCGCCTGCGCTACGACCGTCTGATGACGGTCGGCTGGAAGATTCTTTTGCCCCTGGCCTTTTTCAACCTTGTCATCACGGCGATTGCCATCGTCGGCGCGGACAATGGCTGGTTTGGCCTGTTGCGGATAAGCCCACCTCACAGACGGGAGCGACTCTTATGCTCGGTGAAATGCTACGCGGCTTGGGCACCACGTTCAAGTACATGTTCAGAAAACCTGTAACGATCTCCTACCCCGATGTGAAGCGGCCAGTCTTCGAGCGCTTCCGGGGGCGGCACGAGCTGAAGCGCCACCCCAACGGGCTGGAGCGCTGCATCGGCTGCTCGCTCTGCTCGGCAGCCTGCCCGGCGGACGCGATCTATGTCGGTGCCGGCCGAGAACACGACGAGGCGCGCTTCTCGCCCGGCGAGCGCTACGCCTGCGGTCTACGAGATCAACATGCTCCGCTGCATCTTCTGCGGCTTTTGCGAGGAGGCGTGCCCGGTGGACGCGATCGTGCTTGGAGCACATCTACGAGCTGTCCAGCTACTCGCGGGAAGCGATGATCTACACCAAAGAGATGCTGCTGGTGCCGCCGCCCCTCGGCGGGTCCGACACCCCGCAACAGGGCTACGCGCCGCCGCCGCAGTACATGGACAACCCCTCGCGCGCACTCGAACCGCTCGGAAGGGCCACCCCCTGGCGGGCGCATCACCACCTATGTCGCGGCGGAAGAGGACGTGGCCGACCGCGTGCGCGCCCAACTGCTCGACAAGGATCGCAACAACGTGATCGACGAGGAGGCGTACCGCTGATGGAAGCGCTGATTTTCTACCTGATCGCCATCATCGCCGTCGCGGCGGCCCTGCTCATGATTTTTGGGCGCAACGCGACGCACAGCGTCCTGGCGATGGTACTCAACTTCTCGATGGTGGCCGTATTGTACCTGCTGCTGGGCGCGCCCTTTTTGGCGGCGGTCCAGGTGCTGGTCTACGCGGGCGCGATCCTGGTGCTCTTCCTTTTCGTGGTGATGCTCATGGGGAACGACCCCGGGCCGCTCTGGGAGCAGATTCCCCTTCAGCGCCCCATCGCCCTGATCTTCGTGCTGCTGCTGCTCATCGGCATGGTGCCCGCGCTCGACCGCGTCTACCTGACCGGCGCGCGCGGGGCGGCGCTGGCGGGGACGCTCACCGACGAGCCGTCGGCGCTGGCAGGGGTGCTTTTTTCCGGCTACGTGCTCCCCTTCGAGGTCACGGCGGTGATCCTGCTGGTCGCCATGATCGGGGCGGTCGTGCTCGCCAAGCGCTCCGCGTACCGCACCGAGCGCGAGCAAGAGCTGCAACTGGATGATGTTTGACGCATTCTTGAACGTTTTGCCGTTTGGCCGTTCAAACGGAAACCGAGGTTTTACCCTGTGGACGCTTTAACACCGATTACCGCCAGCCATTTTCTGCTCCTGTCCGCCGTGCTGTTTAGCCTGGGCGTGCTAGGGGTGCTGATTCGCCGCAACGCGCTGATCGTCTTTCTTTCTATCGAGTTGATGCTGAACGCGGTCAACCTCTCCTTCGTGACCTTCGCGCGCGAGCTGGGGAGCCTGGACGGTCAGGTCGTGGTCTTCTTCGTCATGACCGTCGCTGCCGCCGAGGTAGCGATTGGCCTGGCCCTGATCGTCGCCTACTACCGCACGCTCGGCACGACGGACATTGACCAGGCGCACGAACTTCGCGGGTAACGCGCAGGAAAAACAGAGATGGCAGACATACTCGTGAAAGTACAAGGATCTCTGCTCGCACGCGCCCACGTTCGGGACCATCAGGAGGCCGAGCGGCTCGTGTCGGAACTCCTCGAAACGTATGTGGAACAGTTGAGCGAGGAGAGCACGGACCCCGCACGTTCCTTGCGCGATTCGCTGGGAGCCGCACCGGCCAGGGTGGAGAGCACGCGCGCGGCGTGGGCCGCGCTCATCGAGCGGGCAGGAGCAACGGAGCGGCGTGCCATAGGCGCAGAAGCATTTCAGCGTACGATGGCGCACGAGGCGCTTGAGCGTAACGAGCTGAGTCGCGGCATCCAGGAGATGCGGGAAGAATAATGTGGTGGGCCTATCTCGACGCAAGCGCGCTCATCAAGCGTTACAGCGCCGAGAGTGGGACGGAGGTTGTCAACCACCTTTTCCGCCTGCTTCCTTTGACCCGCCTCACCTGCTCCATGATGACCACCCTTGAGGTGGCTGCCATCCTGGTTCGAAAGCGAAACGATGGCAGGCTCTCGTTAACAGCCTATCAGCAAGCTTTAATCGAGTTTCAGGCTGAAGTTCTCGTCAGGCACGAGATGCTGTTGCTGAGTGTGAATGACGCCTTAATCGAAGCGGCGCTCCCATTTATAGAGGCTCACCACCTCAATGCTACCGATACCATGATTCTTCGCTCCGCGCTCGATTTGCGCGAGTGGCTACGGCGGCAAGGGGATGATTTGCTTTTTGTTGTGGCCGACCAGCGGTTAGCCCGCGCCGCCCGTGCCGAGGGGCTTCCTATGCTGGACCCCGAGCGCGACACGGTAGCTGTCCTAGAAGAATTTTTGAAGCAGCCGACTGCAAAGTAGACTAGAAACCATGAGACGAATGACCAATCACGCAACACGGACCCTGTACCCATGATTGACTACGTTTGGGTAATCCCGCTTCTCCCGCTGCTGGGCGTCCTCATCAACACCTTTTTTGGGAGGAGGCTGCCGCCCAAGACGGCGGCATGGCTGGCGGCGGGGCTTGTTGGCCTCGGCGCGTTGATGTCGCTCGGCATCATCTTCGAGATTCGCGGCTCAGGCGAGGAGTTTTTCGGCGCGCGCGTCTCCCTCTATGAGTGGATGACGGCGGGCACCTTCTCGGTCAATTTCGGCTTTTTCGTGGACCAGTTGTCGGCGCTGATGCTGATGGTGGTGACGGGGGTCGGCTTCCTCATCCACATGTACTCCATCGGCTACATGGAGCATGACGAGGGGATTCGCCGCTACTTCGTCTACCTGAACCTCTTCATCTTCGCCATGCTCATGCTCGTGCTGGGCGACAACTACCTGGTGCTCTTCCTCGGCTGGGAGGGGGTGGGGCTCTGCTCCTACCTGCTGATTTCCTTCTGGTACACCGATCCCCACAACGCCTACGCGGGCAAAAAAGCGTTCATCGTCAACCGCATAGGCGACTTTGCGGTGCTGCTCGCGATCTTCCTGCTGTGGACGACCTTTGGCACGCTGAGCTTCACGGAGATCTTCCCGCGCGTGGCCGAGGTCGAGGCGATGACGCTGGGCGGGGTGGGGGTGCTGACCGTCATCACCATGCTCTTCTTCGTCGGCTGCACCGGCAAGTCGGCGCAGATTCCGCTTTTCGTCTGGCTGCCGGACGCCATGGCTGGCCCGACGCCGGTCTCCGCGCTCATCCACGCCGCGACGATGGTCACGGCGGGGGTCTACCTGCTGGTGCGCTCCGCGCCGCTCCTCGAACTGGCCCCGCTCACGCAGGACGTGGTGGCCTGGATCGGGGTGCTGACAGCGCTCTTCGCCGCCACCATCGCCCTGACGCAGACCGACATCAAAAAGGTGCTCGCCTACTCGACCGTCTCGCAGTTGGGCTATATGTTCCTGGGGGTCGGCTCGGGCGCATACGTGGCGGCGGTCTTCCACCTGTTCACCCACGCCTTCTTCAAGGCGCTCCTCTTCCTGGGCTCCGGCTCCGTGATGCACGCGATGGAGCATGGCCTGCACCACGTGCAGGGGCACGATGCCCACGCGGAGGGCCACGACGCGCATCCGGCGGAAGCCGAGGCGCACGCCGACGAGCCGAGCCACGACTTCGACGTGCAGGACATGCGCAACATGGGCGGTCTGTGGGGCCGCATCCCGATCACCGCCTGGACCTTCCTGCTCGGTGGGTTGGCGCTGGCGGGCTTCCCGCTTACGTCCGGCTTCTTTTCCAAGGATGAGATTTTGACGCTGACGCAGCATGACGGGCGCACGCTCCTGTACGTCCTCGGGCTGATCACCGCCTTCATGACCGCGTTCTACACCTTCCGCCAATTCTTCATGGTCTTCTGGGGCACCCCGCGCACCGAAGCCGCCAAGCACGCCAGCGAGAGCCCGCTCGTCATGACCATCCCGCTCATGGTTCTTGCCGCCTTCGCGCTGCTGGGCGGGCTGGTCTTCGGGCTGCCGCTGGAGGCGGGCCTCTTCCATCACTGGCTGGAGCCGGTCATCGAGCGCTTTGTCGAGCATCACGAGGCGGTGCGGTGGCATCTCTGTCATGGCCTCCCTGCTGATTTCCAGCGTCGTCGCCATCGCGGGCATCGGCCTCGCCTACGCGATGTACGCGGCCCGCTCGTTGGACCCACAGCGCGCCGCCAACGCGGCGGGGCCGCTCTACACGGGCTCGCGCAACAAGTGGTATGTGGACGAGATCTACAACGCCACCTTTGTCCGCTTCTACGAGTGGCTCGCCCACTGGAGCGCCCGCTTCTTTGATCGGTTGATCATCGACGGTGCGGTCAACGGGGTAGCTGCGCTGCTGGGTGGCTTCGGCAGCGTGCTTAGCCGCCTGCAAAGCGGCTTCGTGCGCGGCTACGCGCTCAGCATCGTGCTGGGGCTGCTCCTCATCGTGGCGGTGCTGGGGCGCTCCGCGCCAGCGGTGGCGACCAATTACCTGGGCGACCTGCTGCTGCCCGCCGTGGTGACCCTCGTCGTGGTCGGCGCGATCTTCGTCCTGGGCCTCGTCATCGCCATGCTGACCAGCGGGCGCGGCGGCCCCGGCGGCCCCTCGGCGCTGGCGGGCGGCGGCGGCAACGGGGCGGTGTTGGGCGGCGCGGCGGCGACCAGCCAGCGCGCGTCACTCGCGACACGCCGCCTCATCACCTGGGCAGTAAGCCTCGTACTGGCCGTCCCGCTCACCTATCTGCTCTTCAGCCGCTTGGAGATTGGCTTTGTGCGGGCAGGGGCTTTTACCATAATCGCCGTGATTCTGCTCGCGGCGGTGCTGGCCCTGATTCTGGATACCCTGCTCAAAACGGGGATCTACGACGAGCATGGCTGGCACCTGGGGCCAGCAGGCACCTCCGGCCCCCTTGTCTCCGACGACCCCGCGCCGCCCGAAGGCTACCAGCCCATCGTGTCGCGCGCGGAGCGATTGAAACGTCAAAAATAGAGATTGGAGATTAGAGATTGACGACGAGGTAGAAACAAGGTTTTTACTGAGTCCAGTCATTGTTTACTAATCTCTAATCCCTAATCTCTAATCTCTAAATTTCCATCTCCCGTTCAAGGAGAGCATACACACTCCCTATGGATATTTCCGGTATTCCCATCCTTTCCCTCCTGATCTTCCTCCCGCTCGTGGGGGCGCTCGTCGCGGCGCTCTTCCCGCGCGAGCAGGCGTCGCGGGTGGCGCTGCTGTTTTCGCTGGCGAACCTGCTGCTCTCGCTGCTGCTCGTTGCCGCCTTCAACCCGGCCAGTGCGGAGTTCCAATTTGTGGAGCGCCACAACTGGATCACGGGGCTGATCAGCCAGCAGACTGGCGAGCCACAATTTTTGATCGAGTACTTTTTGGGCTTGGATGGCATCTCGCTCTGGCTGATCCCGCTGACCACCCTGCTCTCGGTGCTTGCCATCTGGTTCTCGACCGACAGTATCCGCACGCGGGAAAAAGAGTATTACGCCTTCATGCTGCTGTTGGAAACGGGGATGCTAGGGGTCTTTCTCTCGCTCGACCTTTTCCTCTTCTTCGTTTTCTGGGAAGTGGTCCTGATCCCGATGTATTTCCTGATCGGGATTTGGGGCGGGTCGAACCGCATCTACGCGACCATCAAGTTTGTGCTGTACACGATGGCGGGCTCGGCCTTCATGTTGGCGGCGATCGTGACGCTCGGCCTCGTGAACCTCACGGCGGAGGGGCGCATCGCCTTCGCGCTGGACAAGCTGCAACCGGCGATGCAGGGCCTGCCGCAGGCGTTGCCACAGCTCCAGGACAGCCTGCCCTTCCTCAACGAGAACACAGCGATGCTGATGTTCCTTGCCTTTGCCCTGGCCTTCGCGATCAAGGTGCCGCTCTTTCCCTTCCACACCTGGTTGCCCGACGCGCACGTGCAGGCCCCGACCGCTGGCTCGGTGATTCTGGCGGGGGTGCTGCTGAAGATGGGTACCTATGGCTACCTGCGCTTTGCGCTGCCCCTCTTCCCCGGCCCGGCGCGCGAGTTGGCCCCGATCTTCGCGGTGCTTGCCATCATCGGCATCCTGTACGGTGCGTGGGTGGCCTACGCGCAGCGCGACATCAAAAGTCTGGTCGCCTACTCCTCGGTGAGCCACCTGGGCTTTGTGATGCTGGGCATCTTCGCCCTGAACACGCAGGGGCTGAGCGGTGGCATCCTCCAGATGGTGAGCCACGGGGTCAGCACTGGCGCGCTCTTCCTGCTCGTCGGGATGATCTACGAGCGCCGCCACACGCGCGACATGGACGAGTACGGCGGGCTGTGGAAGGTGGTGCCGGTCTATGCGGTCTTCTTCCTCGTCACCATGCTCGCCAGCGTGGGGCTGCCGGGGCTGAACGGTTTCGTGGGCGAGTTCCTGACCCTGCTGGGTGCCTTCGCGGCGAACCCCTGGTGGGCGGTCTTCGGCACCTTCGGCGTCGTGCTGGCCGCCGCGTACCTGCTTCGCCTGTTTGGCAAGATGTTTTTCGGCCCGCTCGACAACCCCGCTAACCAGGCGCTCAAAGACCTGACTGGCAAAGAAATCGCCGTGCTCGCGCCGCTGGTCATCCTGATGATCGTGATGGGCTTTGCCCCGAACCTCTTCCTCGCCCCGATGCAACCCTCCATCGAGGCGCTGCTCCAGGTCGTGAACGGGGCAGCCTCGGCGGGGCTTATCCAGTAATTAGATAATGGGTATTAGGTAGTAGATATTAGCTGTTGTTGAGGCAACTCCCTGTCACTATCGTTGCATGACTAACGACAAGCTTCTAGAAATCCTACACAATACCTAATACCCAATCTCTAATACCTACTATCCTACCTGAAGGTACGTGTGATGGAACTCATGACCCTTGGTGAAATCGGAAGTGCGATGCGACAGATGGCGATGCCGGTCTTTCTGGCATTCGTCGGCATGGTCGTCCTGCTTTCCGATCTGATCTTCGACCGCGAGGAAGAGCGCCGCTGGCCCGCCTATCTGACCATAGCGGGGCTGGTGGGCGCGCTTTTCCTGTGGCTGCAAAGCTGGCTACTGTACAGCCCGTCCAGCGCGGACAACGCCTTTTTCGGCTGGCTGCGCGGCCTCCTGCGGGTGGAAAGCGTGACGCAGCCCGACCTGCTCTTCAATGGCATGTTCGATCCCGTAGGCTACGCGCACATGACCCTGCTGGTGAGCCTGCTGGTCGTGGTGGTGGCGCTCGTCGTCACCCTGCTGGCCCCGGGCTACCTGGAGCGGCGCGACCTGCAGCGTGGCGAGTTCTACGCGCTGATCCTGTTTGCCACCGTCGGGCTGATCCTGATGGCGGGCAGCCCCCACCTGATCGTGATCTTCCTCGGCATCGAGTTGCTCTCGCTCCCGCTCTACATTCTGTCCGGCTTCGCGCGCCCGAACACGAAATCGGAAGAGTCGGGGTTGAAGTACTTTCTGCTCGGCGCGTTCGCCAGTGGCTTCCTGCTCTACGGGATCGCGCTGCTCTACGGCGCGACGGGGACGATGCATCTCCACGAGATTCGCGACCTGCTGCTCACCGAGGCGCAGAGCGGGCAGGGAGGGGTGCTACTCGTCAATGGCACCACCAACCTGATGCTTGCCGCTGGGCTGGTGATGCTGCTGGTGGGGGTGGGCTTTAAAATCTCGCTCGTGCCCTTCCACCAGTGGACGCCCGATGTGTACGAGGGCGCGCCCACCCCGGTGACCGCCTTCATGGTGGCGGGCACCAAGGCGGCGGGCTTTGCGGTGCTGCTCAACATCATGATCGCCTTTATCGCGGTGTATGAGTGGTGGAAACCGCTGATCGCCGTCCTGGCGGTGCTGACGATGCTGGGCGGCAACATCGGGGCGATCTTGCAGCGCAACGTGAAGCGCATGTTGGCCTATTCCAGTATCGCGCACGCGGGCTACATGCTCGTCGGGGTGGCAGCGTTGGGGGCGGGCGGTGTGATCCTGCCCGCCATCATCCTCTACCTCGCCGTCTACGCGCTGATGAACCTGGGGGTTTTCGCCACGATTATCGCGCTGGAAGAGGCGGAGGGGCATGAGGTCGTTCAACTGGAAGACTTTGCAGGGTTGGGGCGCGAGCATCCAGGGCTGGCCCTCCTGCTCGGCTTTTTCCTGCTGAGTCTCGCGGGTTTCCCGCCAACAGCGGGCTTCTTTGCCAAGTTCTTCCTCTTCACCGGCGCGGTGCTGGGCGAGCAACTGTGGGTAGTGGTGATCGCGGTGGTGCTCAGCGTCATCTCGGTTTTCTACTACGCGCGCTACATCGTCGCCATGTTCATGCAGGACGCGCCAGCGGCAGAGGATGTGGCGCAGGGCGTCATCGTCGCGGAGGACGAGGAGGGGGAGGAGTTGGAGGAGTTGGAGGTGGTGCCGCTTGGCCCCTCCTGGATGGTGCGCACGGCGGTCGCCGTCACCGCCGCGCTCGTCCTGCTGATCAGCCTCTTCCCCAGCCCGCTGCTGGCGCTTTTCCAGTAGCTAGCGAAACGCTTAAAAGCAAAGCGCCGTGGTGAACTCACCACGGCGCTTTTTGTTATGGCCTGTTTTGGGCGCTAGGGTTCAATCAAAATCATCTCGATGAATGAACGCAACGTGCGGGAGTGTCCACGAAGGCGGTATGCACTTGCGGCCGTTGGCCCATCAGCACAGACTTCCAGTCCGTGACTACGGCCCGACTTGCCACTCGGCCACCGTCGCCCACTCGCCTTCAGGGGTGGGGAGGCGCTGGCCTGTGGCGGGATCGTAGAGGCCGACGATGAGGCGGTACTCACCGGGCGGCAAGTCGGCGGGAAGCGTCGAGCGTGTGCGGGTCCACGATCCATTCGCCCTGGAGCCACGCCGAGGCGGGCGGGTCGAGGGGGTGGTCGCTCACCGCGATCTGGCTCGTGTCGCGGTAGAGCTGTGCAAAGGCGCGCAGCGGCGCGCCGCCGCTCTCCGTCGCCTGCCAGAGCAGGGTCACGGTGAGGGTGCCGCCTGCTTCCAAAGAGTCGGGGCTTGCCACCTGCGCGAGTCGGGCGCGTGTGCCAAAGGGGATATCGGTGGGGGTGCCGAGGGCGGGCTGCTCCATCACCCGCGCGCGCGCCGCCACCTGAAGGCGTCCCAACCTCGACCGCATCCGCGCCCGCCACCGTGGGCTTAGCCGCGCCCCGCTCGCGGGGTCGTAGAGCCCCGCTACGAGGCGGTAGCTGCCCGCGGGCAGGTCGGCGGGCAGAGCGAGCGCGTGCGGGTCGCGCACGAGGTCGCCCGCCTGCCACTCGGTCGTGGGGAAGGTGCCGTTGACGGGCGGCAGGTCACGCGCCGCGCGCACGGTGCCTGCCTCGTCGAGCAGCCTGAACAAAGACGCTCAGCGACTCGGCAGGGGGCGTTCCAGCGCCTGCCAGAAGAGCATGAGCGGCACCTCTTCGCCCTGGTGCCACGCGCGCGCGGGCAGGCTGCTCCCCAAAAAGCGGACCACCCCACCGAGCAGACGGTCGCGGGCTAGCGTGGCCACGCGTCGCAGGGCGTCGGCAGGGAGCGGCGCGGGCGGGCGCTGGACCTGGGCTGTGCCCACCGTCGCAGCCGGTGGCTGGCGCATCCCATCAAGAAGCGCTCCAGCGGTTGGTCGGTCTGGCCTCGGATAGAGGGTCAGGCTGACACCTCGTAGTCGCCGGGCGGGGTACCTGCCCGCACCGGTAGCCCCGCCCGAACGACCCCTTCCTCCACCTCGCCATCCCACTCCCCCCACACGCTTCCGCGCCCCACCAGTTGGGCACTGGCCCGCAGCCCGCTCCCTCCCCCTTCAACCTGGAAAAACAGCGGCACGATCCCGACCCCGCTGGGCACGGGCCCGGCGCCCAGCGCGGCGCGAAACTCGCCAGCCCCCTCCGACGGTGCCGAGCGGCAGCAGCGGGGGGGCGGCGGTGCTGCGCCGACCAGATACACCCTCGTATTCCCCTCCCACTCGTCCCAGGCCACCACCCCCGTGCGTGCGAGCGCCGCCACCACCTCCTCTTCAAACAGTCGCCCCTTCACCTGATAGGCGGGAAACCAGAGGCGGGGGTGGGCGACCAGCAGGCGTTCCAGGTCGCGCTCCAACGCTTGGGGCTCCCCCTCCCAGGCCAACTCTGCTGCGATGGGGGTGGGGTGCGCGTCTGGCAGGTAGGCACGCAAAAAGCCAATCTGCCACGGATAAACGGCCAGCCAGCCATCCCCCGGCCCCTGCTCCGCCCCGACCCGCGCCAGCAGGGGGCGGTAATCTTCTTCCGGGTAACGCGGCACCGTGTAAAAGCCGCGCAGGGCCAGCACGCTTGCCCCCACGAGCAGCGCGAGCGATGTCAGGGCGGCTGCCTGGTTGCCCCGCCGCCGGCCTGCCGCTGAGCGCCCTGCACCACCCCCACCGCCACCACCATCAAGAAAAAGGGGAGCACCAGCAGGAGTTGTCGCTCGATGCGGGGGTCCACGAAGGGGGCGCGCAGGCCGATCAGAAAGGTGCCAAGGGTAGGGATGGCCCAGAGAATGAGTAATTTCGATGGCGGACGGGCGGTACGGGCGCGGATGGGCGGCTCATCAGAATCCGAAATCGAGCCCCGAAAATACCCGCAACCAGCCACGAAGAGGAGGGCAGCCCATGCGAGCCAAGGCTGGCCGGGCTCAGGTGGCCGATGCTCCACGCGACGAGGTGGCGTGGCAGAACTGCGAGGGGGCCATGGGTACGTCCCCCTCGACGACAAGCTTGCCGCTGCACGTAGGTGAGCAGGCGGTAGCCGCTGTAAAGGACCAGGGGAAGATCAGACAGGGTGCCACCGCCAGCGCACGGATCGCGGCCGCTGCCACCGCATAGCGGCGCGCGCGCCACGCTTGCCAGGGTCAGCAGCAGGAGCGCCCGCAGGAGCAGGACAAAGTAATAGTGCGTCAGCAGGCCCCGCCGCCAGGCCACCCCCAGCCAGCCCCAGGCGCGCCGCTGCCACGCGCCGACGGCCAAGCAGCGCCAGCAGCGTGAGGAGCGCGTACATTCGCACTTCCTGGGAGTAGTAGATGTGGAAGGGGGAAATCGCGAGGAGCAGCGTTGCGAGCCACGCCGCGCGCCGCCCCACCACGGGCGCGCCACCCACCACGCCAGCGGCACCGTCGCGACGCCGAGAGCACGCTCAGCAGCCGAGCCTGGAGCGCACCGATGCCAACCACTGCCATCCACCCCTGAAGCAAGCAGATAGTAGAGCGGCGGGTGGATGTCGAGCGAGGTCAGCTCGATGAAGCCGGTGCGGGCGTCTCGGTGGCGAAGAAGAGCGAGTAGCCCTCATCCCACCAGAGGGGCTGCACGTCCAGCGCGAGCAGGCGCAGCGCGAGGCCGACGAGGAGCAGGATAGCAGAAGGAGCCATGGGGTGCACAGGTTGCAGGTTGAAGAGTTGAGGTTAACGGCTGCGATTCATCCGGGCGGCACCGCATTGGACAAGGAGTGCCTCGCACGGGGCTAGGGGCGATCGTACCGCCCGCGACAGCCCTCCGTTACCGAAGCCTAACCTGCAACCTGTTAGCCTGCCAACCTGCGACGCCTACAGCGCCTTGAACTTCTCGAAGGGCTGCTTGCAGGCGTGGCAGTAGTAGAGGGATGCGGCACATGGTGGGGCCAAAGGCGCTTTCCAGCTGCGTGTCGTGCGACTCGCAGAAGGGGCACTCTATGCCATCCAGCAGCGTGATGCTGTCCAGCGCGATGATGCCCGCCCTCGGCAGGCACCCGCTCCGGCGGGGCAAGGCCAATCTCTTTGAGCTTGCGCCGCCCCGCCTCGCTGATGCGCTCGCTGCTCCACGCGGGGCGATAGCTCCACCTCGACGGTAACGTCGTCGCTGGGCACCCCCAGCCCCTCGACCGCCGTGCGAATCTCCTCCTTCATCACGTAGAGGGCCGGGCAGCCCGCGAAGGTGGGGGTGATGGCAACGAAGACCTCCCCGTCGCGCACCTCCACCCGCTGGATGATGCCCAGCTCGACGACGCTCACCACCGGAATTTCCGGATCGGCAACGCTGTCCAGCGCCGTGCCAGACCTGTGCTTCTACGTATCATCTGTTCCCTCCTCCCTCTCCCTCATCGCTTACCAGCGCGCGCCGGGAATCTGCGCGATGCAGCAGTTGCATCGCATCGAGCAGCTGCGTCCAGGTGCTCGCTGTGCTCCCCGCGCCGACCGCCCCGCACCGCCTCGACCGCGTCGAGTGCGGGCAAGCGCGAAGCGGCTCGCCCAGCGCCTCGGCTGTAGCGCATCGACCCAGCGGGCGCGCAGCGCTGCCGGAGGGTGGCATGACCCCCGCCTCGACCAGCTCTTCCTCGCCGGGTAGCGGCTCCCACAGGCCGAGCGCGTAGGGGAGCAACCTGTCCAGCGCCGGCTGCACGCGCGCGCGGCTCTCCTCCGTGCCCCGCGCGAGCCGCTTGAGCCAGTTGCTGCCCGTGGAGCAGGTGGTAGCGCTCCTCGCGGCGGATCTTGCGGGCGACGTGCGGCCAGCGGCTCGTAGCTGGAGCGCGCCAGCGCCTCCAGCCGAACCTGCTCGGCCAGATCGTAGAGAAAGTGGCGCATCACCGTCTCGCCCCAATCCGCCGCGCGGCAGTTCGCAGAAGATGGCGTTGCGGAAGGCGCGCGGCGGCCGCGCTCAAAGGCCAGCGCTGTCCGGCTCTGGCTCACCGAGCGTGCCGAGCAGCTCGTAGAAGAGCAGGGCGTGCCCCATCTCGTCCTGCGCGATCGAGGAGAGGGCCAGGTCCGCTTCCAGGATGCGGGCCAAGCCCGGTCCACTCGGAGGCGCGGTGCCCCGTCACGAGCTCGTCATCGGCCAGGGCGAAGAGCAGGATTTTCAAGGATCGTTGAGGATCGTTATATCAGGATTCATCGGTGCGCTGCCTCTCTGCTGCTCGACCTGCCTCGACGAGCTTGCGCTTGCGGGCGGCGAGGCGGTAGCCGAAGGCCTCGCGGTAGCTCTTGTCGGTGGCCTGGCTCAAAGATGTCTGGCGTCCTCCAGCGGGCGTGGCCACGATGGCATCGCTCGGCACGACCCATAGCTGCACGCAGCGGCCGCGCCGGGCGTACTGCTCCTTCGCCAGCAGCAGCGCCATCTCGGCGTCGCTCGCGTGGATCCGCCCCCACGTGCTCGAAGGGGTCACCCCGCCGCTGCTGCTGGAAGACCTCCCAGACCGGCCACTCGGTGTCCACCACGGAGGGCGTCCGCGTGCTTCGTCATCGCCTCGTCCAGCCGCTGATGGTAGGGGTTGAAGGTCCACTTTGCTTCTTTCATGGTGCTTTCTCACCAACGCGCGTGGATGGATGCCAGGATCGTCTCGACGATGGTCGCCACGGGCTGCTCCGCGTCAATGTATCGTTCAAACAGCGGCCCTTGCAGCGCGGGCACGCAGCCGCTCGGCTTTGTGCCACGCCCAGCCGCCCCGCTCATCGCCGCGCGCCAGCAGCCGCTGCTGGACCGTTTCCAGCGGGGCAACCAGGCAAAAGTGGAAGAGGGGCAAGCCCAGTTGCTCCAGCCCGCCCCGGATTTCCCCAAAATAGTCAGGGTTGCTCAACGTCATGGGAACCACGAGGGGGCGCTGATAGCGACGAAACAGATGGCGCGCCGTGTCAACGGTCA
Organism: uncultured Chloroflexia bacterium; assembly: GCA_963845765.1. Lineage (GTDB taxonomy): Bacteria > Chloroflexota > Anaerolineae > Ardenticatenales > Ardenticatenaceae > CAWJTI01. The sequence goes on along the minus strand of CAWJTI010000015.1, from coordinate 363,241 downwards.
GCGCGCGCCACAGGGCGATGTCCTGAAAATCGTCGGTTTCGTCCTCCTCGGCGCGAGCCCCCTCGGTCAGCTTCCGCGCGGACCAGCCGAGCATCTCCGGGTCAAAGATCATCGCGTTGGGCACGCGCCGCAGAAGGCATCGGCCACCGTGCTCTTGCCAACCCCGAAGGAACCGTTCAGCAGGACGATCATGAAGGGTTCGCCTTACGCGGCGCGCTGCGCCTCTTTCCCCAGGGTGTAGAGGTACTCAGGCGCAAAATCCGCTCCGGTAGGCCACTCAATCGTGTTGGTGTCTGAATTGACTCGTACCTGACTGAACAGATTGATGTCTTTTAGCGGCTCGAATACCTCACCATATAGCTCATCCGCCAAGTCAACCTCCCGACTCACCCCATCACTGAATGTCAGGCGCAGGCGATACCCTTCCAGGTATCGAACTTCGGTGACATGTAGGAACATCGGAACCTCCTTTAAGGCAAGGGCTCGATTGGGAGCAAGGTGCGTCGGGCACGCGAGCGTGTCCAGTTGTCCAAAAGAGCGACCTCATGTTGTTCAGCCCACTCGATCACCAACCGCAAGGCGCGCTTGGACATTTTCCCAGTAATGAGGCCACCATGAATCTCCATGGTGACTTCCTGCTCTCCATAACGAGCGTGAAAGTGTGGCGGTTCATGGTCATTGTAGTTCATGAAGATGACGATTCCGTAGAATCGACTAAGTTCTGGCATGGGCTATCCCCTAGACGGCGACGAGGTTTCTCCCATCATCGCCATCGCCTCGCGCACCCACTTGCCCTCGTCGTAGGCCAGGCGGCGCGTGGCGAGGCGCTCCTCGCTCATCGGCCCCTTCGCCGTTGATGACCGCCTAGAACTCGTCCCACGGCGCCTCGCCGTGCACCCACTCGTCGCGCTCCGCGTCGTAGTGCATGTCGGGGTCGGGCACGGTCAGCCCAAGCTCGAAGATGCGCGGCATGTACTTGCGCAAAAACTCCTGCCGCTGCTCGTCGTTGGTCTTCGGCTTGACCCCCCACCGCTTGAGCTGCTCGGTGTGGACCGATTCCTTGTCGTGCGGGCCGAAGAACATGATGATCGGCCAGTACCAGCGGTTGAGCGCCTCCTGCACCTGCTGCCGCTGCGCGTGCGTTGCCTTCCATGAGGGTGATAATCATGTCCTCCCCATGCTTCATGTGGAAGGACTCCTCGTAGCAGATGCGCTTGAGCGCGCGGCAGTAGGGGCCGTAGGAGCCGTTGGCCATGATCGTCTGGTTCACGATCGCCGCCGCGTCGATCAGCCAGGCGATGATCGCCACGTCGGCCCACGTCTCGGCAGGGTAGGCGAAGACATTGCTCCACTTCGACTTGCCGTTGAGCAGCTCCTCGATCATCTCCTCGCGCGGCTTGCCGAGTGTCTCCGCCGCGCGGTAGAGCAGTTGGGCGTGGCCCACCTCGTCCTGCACCTTGGCGATGAGCGCCATCTTGCGCTTCAGCGAGGGCGCGTAGGGAATCCACGTCCCCTCGGGCAGCGCGCCGATCAGCTCGGAGTTGGCGTGCTGCTGGATCAGGCGGATCATCTGCTGGCGGAAGCTGGCGCGGCATCCAGTCGTCCGGCTCGATCTTCTCGCCCTGCTCGATCCGCGCCTCGAACTCGGCCAGTCGCGCCGCGTACTCGGGATGCTCGGGCACGTCGTTCGGCGAGCGGCTCGCCGGTCGCCGCCTCGCCTCGGTGGGATCGGTCGGATCGGTCGATCACACTTCCGTACATGGCTTGTCCCCCTCTTCGTATGCAGGCTAGACGAGCTGACGGGCTGCTGCAACCCGCTGAAAATCATCTCGATAAAGCGCTCCGCGATCTCGTCCGGCGAGAGCGGGCCGCGCGGGTCGTACCACTGATACAGCCAGTTTGGCGAGGACAAAATCAGCAGGGTAGCCCACTTGGGCGTCGACCTCCTGAACGTTGCCGCTGGTGACGCGCCTCAGCCACCAGCCCGCGCATGCAGCCGCCTCGTACTCGTTGCGCCGCGCCAGAAAGTCGCTCGCGCTGCGGCTCGCTCAAAAAGCTTCCACTCGTGAAAGTAGACGGTGGCCGCATCCAGGTTGTCCGTGATGACACGGACGTGCGCGTGGATCGCTGCCCGCAGCCGCGCGACCGGATCGCCCTCCCCTCGCGCGATGGGGCGGATGCGCCCCAACGAACTCGTCCGCCGCGCGCTCCAGAATCCGCCAGAGCAACTCTTCTTTGCCGCTGATGTGCGAGTAGAGCGAGCCGCCCTTCAAGTCCAACTCGCGCGGCCAGGTCGCGCATGGAGGTGGCATTGTAGCCCCGCTCCGAAAAGAGACGCTCAGCTGTATCCAGAATCTGTATCTTGCGCTCGCTCTCCACCACTCCTCCAAACTAACGCTCGTTCGTATTGTAGCAAGAGCGGTGCCGCTCAGCAAACCAAGCACCCTTTTCTAGGCTCTGTTTTCTAGCCACGCAGCGGCGCGACCATCGAAAAGCATGGGGGAGCCCCGTAGCGCGAGCTTCTGGCGCGAGCGGACCGTACACACGGGGAACCCACCACACTCTCGATTGCTCTGCCCACACTTTTTTGCCAGGCAACGCCCGTTGCCGAAATTAGACAGAAAAGGGGAATTTCAGTAGAATACCTAGCTGAAATACTGACAGAAAGGAGAAAAGCAACCATGGCAAACACCAAATCTGCCCAGAAGCGCATGCTTCAGAACGAGAAGCGCCGCGTGCGCAACCGCCGCTACGTAAGCGGTGCCCGCACCGCCGTCAAGCGCGCCCGCACGGCGCTCAGCTCGAACGACTCGCAGGCCGCTGAGGACGCGGTAAAGAACGCGTGCTCGATGCTGGACCGCGCGGCCTCCAAGGGCGTGATCCACCCCAACAACGCCGCCCGCCGCAAGTCGCGCCTGATGGCGCACCTGAACGACGCCAAAGCAACTGCTTAGTTGCCCTCGATTGCTCCTGTTTAGCAGCAGGCCCTAATAATTTGCTCAAAGACACCGCTTCCACCCTCTCGGTGTCTTTTTGTTTTACGAAAAAGAAGGGGCGAGCCAGTATCGGCTCGCCCCTTCTTTATGCTTCCTCGGGGCGGTCGTGCCCTACTCCCAATCTTCCCTGTTCTGCTCCGCTCCGTCCCCCGTGGCCGCGTCCCGCTTGGGCTTGAAGCGATTCGCTACCCCATGCAGCAGGGAGCGCCGCGCTTCCAGCCAGGAGCGCTCCGCCTCGCTCACCTCCTGCTCGGCGAGCGGGGTCTGGCTGAAGCGCCGCTTGGCGAAGAGGTCGGCTAGGCGCTGAAGCGGGGGGCGTGCGGGGGGCACCTGCTCGCTCACGCGCTCGACGTACTCGTGCGGGGTCAGGGTGGGGTCAAAGCGCTGGCCCAACGCGCGCCCGATCAGCCCCACTTGGTCGAAGACCCGCTCCACTGTGTCCAGCCCGCGCCAGCGCCGCTGGGCCAGCGCCCAGCCGCTGCTGCCGATCACCCCAAGCACCGCCAGAATCCCAAGCGGCACGAGGAGCAGGCGCGGGTCAAGGCGGAGGGTGGAGAGGGTAAACCCGCCGAAGCCGGTGGGTGCGGGCTCGCGCAGGTCGTCCATCTCCTGGCGCAGCGCTTCCTGCTCGCTCAGGTCAATCGAGCCGGTGCTGCCCGTGGCGTCCAGTGCGTCGCCCGCGTAGTCGTACTCGGACGCGGTGCCGGGCCGCTCGATCCCCGGCTCGGCGGCGGTCGGCTCAAACTCTACCCACCCATAGCCCGGAAAGTACACCTCCACCCAGGTGTGCGCGTTCAGCTGGCGAATCTCGTAGACCCCGCTGTCCAGCAGGCTTCCCTGGTTGTACCCCTGCGCGAGGCGTGCCGGAATCCCCAGCGAGCGCAGCATCACCGCCATCGAACTGGCGTAGTAGTCGCAGTAGCCCTGCCGCTCGCGGAAAAGGAAGTAGTCTACCCCATCCTCGCCTGGGCGGGGGCCGGGGATGAGTTCGTTGTAGGGGAGCGCGCGCAGGTAGGTTTCCAGGGTGCGCGCCTTGTCAAAGGGGGTATCCAACCCAGTGGTCAACTGCTGGGCGAGCTCGCCCACGCGCGCGGGCACGGTATCCGGTAGCTGGGTGTACTGCTCGTACAGGGCGGGCGGATAGTCGCTGCCTGCCTCGCGCAGCGACTTGATGTCCACGTTCGGCACCGCCGACACCACAGAATAGCTTTGCCCCTGAAAGAGGACGACGCGCGCCAGCAGCTGGGCGATGCTGTCCTCGCTTGCTTGCTCTTGCTGCGCCCCCGGCCCGCCGAGCAGCAGGCGGGTATCCATGCTGACCTCTATCGGCTGGCTGGCCGCGTACAGCTGCGTTCCAGCAGGGGTGAAGATCGTGTACTGCTGAGTGATACGCTCCCGCCCCGGCCCGAGCCCCGCGCCGGGCAGCGGGGTGTTCGCTGCGGGCCCTGGCACGACGGTGTGGTCGGAAATGGTCCAGCCCGCGCTGGTGTAGCGGTCGCGCACCACTGCCCGCCAGTAGCGGCCTTCCGGCGCGCGAACGTGCATGATCAGGTTGTTGGTGCGCGTGAGCGGACCGTGGAAGTTCATCGAGGTGCCAAAGGAAGCCCCGCCGCCCGTCCCCTTGTAGTTCAGCGTCCCGAAAAGGCGGCTCCACTCCTGTTGGGCGCGGCCCCACGGCTGCGTCAGGCGCGTCAGGGCGGGGTTGAGTTGCGCGTGGTCAATCGTCGCGGGCAAGAACCACGCGATGGCGACCACCGCCAGCGCGAAAACCGCGCCCTCGCGCATAAAATCGAACTGGATGTCGCTGCTGTACGTCACATGGCGGCGACGCCACTGCAACTCGCGCTCGAACAGGGTGGTGCGGATGACGAGCAGGAAGGCGAGCACCATGAAGAACATCAGCAGCGCCACCAGATTTTCCCGCGCGTAGTAGGTGTTCACCAGGATGGTGATCCCGCTCGGCAGCAGGACCCCCCAGATGTGGCGCGCCCGGAAAAAATCCCACGTCGCCCCGTATCCCAGCAGCCAGACCAGGCCCGCCATCGTTATGGTGAAGGGCAGGGTATCAAAGCTGGGGTCGCCGGTGGAGATTTGGCGGCTCCACAGGACCACGCGGATGATCAGTTCCGCCACCTGGGCGTCCCACGGCCCCTCGGTGACCAGCCGCAGCGACAGGTAGCCGATCCACAACACGCCGGCTGCCATCGCGAGCGGGTGCAGCAGCAGCCCCGACAGGCGGCTTTTGGAAAACAGGTAGCCGAGCAGGAAAGCACCCAGTAGGGTGCTATTCAAAATGTCCAGACCCGTGGCCCACTTCGCCGCTTGCAGCGAGATCGTGACGGTGAGGAGCAACAAAAATAAGAGGATAAGGGATAGCCAGCCCTCGTGGAGTCGAAATCGCTCTGGCATGGATTGAACTCTCGCTTCCGTTCCGATGATGCTACGAGTATTTACAGCTGGCAAGGGGAAATGGATCAAACGGGCGATCCAGGTGGCACAGCGGCGCTCGGTGCGCCCCACAAACCGAGCCCAAAGATTGTAGGAATCGGAGCGGGCCCCGTCAATAAAGAGGGGGCTTGGACGCTAGCCCCGAACGGGGTAAGCTTAAGGGCGCGGCTGCCGAAATGGATGGCTTGCGAAAAAGTTTGACAGTCTGTGTCAGCATTTGTAAGATGAAAATACATTCATCAACAGGGCGACGCCGGTTGCCCGCTTCGTTTTTAGCTAAGGTGCGGGCGGGGGCTGTCCCGCCCGTGTAAAGAAAGGTTGTTTTCCATGGCGCGACGGTCACGCGGCATCGGGCTGAGTGCGTATTTTGGCTACACCGCGTTCGACGTGGATGTGGACCTGGTGGGCGAGCGGTACAACCGCGCCTACCTGGAGCATCGGCTGGCGCAGGTCGAGCTGTGGATGCCCTATCTCGTCAAGCGGCTGGCCGACCGCAAGGGCCGCCCGGCCCGCATGTTGGACAGCACTACCGGCGCGACAAGCGAGGCGCTCGACCTGGCGTACCTCCAGGCGGTTCGCCGTGCCCTGCACGACGCGCTGAAAGCGCTCTAGCAAGATGAGGCAACCCCCGCGCCCTGTCTGGGCCTCACCCGCGCGGCGGGTGCTGTTGTTGACCAACCTAGTGCTGGGCGCGCTCTACCTGTTTGGCTTTGTCCTACTCTGGTGGTATGGGGACACGGCGGCGATGAGCGTGCCGCCGACCTTCACGCTGCCCGCGCTCGCGCCGACCGCCACGCTCGCCCTGCCGAGCGCGACGCTGCCCGCTGCGACGAGCACCCTGTTCCCCACGGCTACCCTTACCGAGTTGGAGCCATCGCCCACGCTGACGTTGACTCCCTCCCCAACCAACACGCCGCCCCCGAGCGCGACTGTCGTCCCGCCGAGCGCGACCGCTGTGCCACCAAGCGCGACCGCTGTGCCGCCCACCGCGACCCCGCAGCCCCCGCTCGCAACGCGCATCCCGCCGAGCGCGACCCCGGCCCCTACCGGCACCCCCGTCCCGCCGCCCCCCACGTGGACCCCCGTGGTGCTACCGCCGACCGCCACGGAAGCCCCGCCGGAGCCAACCCTCCCGCCGCCCCCTCCGACCGTGACGGTGGGCAGCACGGAGGTGGGCATCCCGCCGACGAGCACCCCCGCTGCCGAGAGTACGGTGATTGGCATCCCGACGCCGCCTGAGCAGAACTGATCTGGGTAGCCGTTGGAACGTTGAAACGTTGAAACGTTGGAACGTTGGAACGTTGGGATGTTGGGATGTACGTTGGAACAAGTACGGATAAAAAAATGCTCCCGCCAGGCTTGTACCGGCGGGAGCGTTTTGCGTAGATGAATCAGGGTAAGGGATGCCTAGCGCAGCTCGCGCTTCAAGATTTTGCCGGTTGCGGTCATGGGCAGGGCGTCGCGGAACTCGACTATGCGCGGGTACTTGTAGGAGGCCATGTTTTCCTTGCACCAGGCGATGATCTCGTCCTCGCTCGCCGTCGCGCTCGCGTTCGGCACGATGTACGCCTTGATCTCCTCGCCCAGCCGCTCATCCTGGATGCCGACCACCGCCACGAGCGAGACATCCGGGTGGGTCATCAGCACCTCTTCCACCTCGCGCGGGTAAACGTTGAAGCCGCCCCGCAGCACCATGTCTTTTTTGCGGTCCACGATGAAGATGTAGCCATCCTCATCCATGTAGCCGATGTCGCCGGTGTGGAACCAGTCGTTGCGCATCGCCTCGGCGGTGGCGTCGGGGCGGCCCAGGTAGCCCTTCATCACGTTGTGGCCGCGAATGACGATCTCGCCCCGCTCGCCACGCGGCACCTCGTTGTCCTGATCGTCGAAAATCTTGACCTGGGTGCCCCAGATTGCCGTGCCGATCGAGCCAGCTTTCCGATCTTCCTGCGAGGTGTTGAAGGTGGCAACCGGCGACGTTTCGGAAAGGCCGTAGCCCTCCAAAATCGTCACGCCAAAGGTTTCCTCGAACTGCTTCATCAGCTCGACCGGCATCGCCGAGCCGCCGGAGCAGCAGATGCGCAGCGACTCTTGAACCTTGGGGATAAACTGCTCTTTTTGCGGCACGTTCAGCATTGCCCAGTACATCGTCGGCACCCCCGCGAAGACCGTCACCCCGTCGCGCGCCAGCAGGGCCAGCGCCTTGTCCGCCTCGAAGCGTGGCAGCAGGGTAATAGTTCCGCCGCTGTAGACCCCCGTGTTCATCACGCAGGTCTGGCCGAAAGAGTGGAAGAGCGGGAGCGCCGCCATCAGCACGTCGTCCGGTGACACCCCGATGAGGCGGTCGGCGGCGTACATGGCGTTGAAGGTCATGTTGAAGTGCGACAACTCCGCCCCTTTGGGCTGGCCGGTGGTGCCGCTCGTGTAGAGAATCACCGCCGTGTCGTCGGGCATCGTTTGCACGGTGTCGAAGGTCGGCGCGTTGCCCTGCATCGCGCGGCCCAGCGTCGTGATCCCCTCGCCGCTCACCGGCGAGTCGCCCGCCGGGTTGGCCGTGGCAATCCACAACTGCTCACACCCCTCCGCCGCCTCAAACCCCTTTTTGGCGTCCTCCGCGAACATCTCGAAGGCGATCAGCACCTTGGCGCGGCTATCGTCCAGGTGATAGGCCACCTCGCGCCCCTTGAGCAGCACATTCAACGGCACCACCGTGCCGCCAGTTTTCAGGATCGCGTAGTAGGCGATGGGGAAAAAGGGCAGGTTGGGGATCATGATCGCCACGCGATCCCCCTTCCCGACCCCCGCCTTTTGCAACGCGTTGGCGAGTTGGTTCGCCGCACCGTTTAGCTGCGCGTAGCTCAAGCGCATATCGCCCATGATCAAGGCCACTTTGTCGGGATAGTGCTGGGCCGAATTTTCAAGGATTGTCGCGAGGTTCAGCATGGGTTGTCTCCTTTGACAAACAAAAAAGAGGTGGGAAGGGGGGCCACCGGGCACCACAAATTGTGCCGTGTTTTCAGACAGATAGCAAGAGCCCGTAGCCCTTTTTTCCGGGAAGGAGTTTGACAGCACCTGGTGCGCTCCTACAATCCCACCTTTGCGGCGGGCGGCGAAGCAGCAGAAAACATCAAACAGAGAACCGAGCACAGAGAACGGCTGCTTACGAGCCGCGGCTGCTTGCGCTCCATTTTCCATTTTCCATTCTCTCCGCCCTCCCTAACCTCCCTTCACAAGCAAGTCGGTGATGGATGATGAGCTTTTTCACCCCCCTCCCCCTGCCGCGCCGCCTGCGCCCGCTCGTCTATGCGGCTCTCGCGCTCCTGATCACCCTGCCCGCCATGTGGCCCTTTTTGGCGCATGGCGGGTACTGGCAGAGCCACGATGGGCTCTTCCACCTGTACCGCCTGCTGTCCCTGAAGGAGGCGTGGCAGCAGGGGCACTTTTACCCGCGCACCTTCCCCGATTTTGCGTTTGGCTACGGCTTCGCGGTGCTGCACTTTTACGGGCCGCTGAGCTACTACGTCGCCCTGGCGTTAGATGCGCTGCTGCCCACGCTCGCCGCGATGCGGCTCGCCTTCGCGCTTTGCTACCCGCTGGCCGCGCTGGCCGCGTGGGCGCTGGCCCGCGACGTGTGGCGCGGCCCCCGCGAGGAGCCCAACGAGTGGGCGGGCCTCGCCGCCGCCGCCGCCTACACCTACGTGCCCTACCACCTCATCAACGTGCAGCTGCGCGGCGCGCTCGCCGAGAGTTGGGCGATGGTGTGGGTGCCGCTTCTTTTCTGGGCGGTGTGGCGCGTTCGCCCCTGGGCGCTCGCGCTCGCCCTCGCCGCCCTGATCGTCACCCACAACCTGAGCGTGGTGCTGGTCGCGCTGCCGCTCGCGCTCTGGGGGGCAATGGTCGTGTCGAGCGGGCCACCCGTTAGCCCCCACCAACGCGCGGGAAATTTCGAAATTCGAAATTCGAAATTCGAAATGTTCAAATCCCTGCTCCTGGCGGGCGTCGCGGCGCTGCTGCTTTCCGCCTTCTACTGGCTGCCGGTGCTGCTGGAATCGCGGGCGGTGGCGATCTCGCAGGATGTGGGTGGCCTGGGCTTCGCGGAGCACCTGGCACCGTGGCAGGCGTGGGTCGCGCGCGGGGCGAGCTATCGCTACTTTCCCGAGCAGGGCACCCAGGCGGACTTCCCGCTCTCGTGGGCGCAGGGGGCGCTGCTCGCCCTCGCCGCGCTGCCGCTTCCCTGGCTCTGGCGTGACCAGCGGCGCGAGGCGCTCTTCTGGTGGGGGCTGCTGCTTGCCACCCTCTTCCTGCTGCTCCCTGCCTCGTTTGGCCTCTGGAAGGCAGCGGTTTTCCCCTTCGGCCTGATCCAATACCCGTGGCGCTGGCTTGGCCTGACAGCCCTTGCCACGGCGATGGTTGCCAGTGCGCCGCTTGCCCTGCTGCATGGCACGTCCCGCCGCGCGCCGATCGTGTATTCTCTGGGGCTGGCCCTGCTGCTCGCTTGGCTCGCTGTCTCCTCGCTGCGCCATCTGCCCTGGCAATCGGTGGCGGTGGACCCCGCGCGCCACCCAGCGGAGATGTGGCAGGGCGACGCGGCGGCGGGGCAGGTGGGCGCTACCTGGACGGCAGAGTTTTTGCCGCTGAGCGTCACCGAGCAGCGCTGGGCGCTCGCGCGCGCACCGGAGCAACTTCCCGACGTGGGGGCGAGCAGCCCGCTGCGCGTGCGCCGCGCGGGGAGCGACGGTTTCACCCTGTGGGCGGAGGTCGAGAGCGCCGCGCCTGCCCCGCTCACCTTCCCGCGCTTCCTCCTCCCTTCCATGCAGGCGACCGTGGACGGGGTAGCGCAACCGCTTCAGGCGCGCAGCGAGATGGGTCTCGCGACGGTGGGGGTGCCTGCGGGCAGCCACCGCGTCGAGCTGCGCGCCTACCCGCTCGCCGCGCAGCCCTGGCTGGCGTGGCTGCTCTGGCTACCGCCACTCGCGTTCTTGCTCTACGGGCTCTCACGGCTGCCGCGTCCGTGGCGGCTCGTGGCGATCATCGGGATTCCCCTGCTGCTCCTCAGCACGCGCCTCGCGCCTGGGGAAGGCCGCGCCCTCACCCTCCAGAATAGCCTTGATGCACCCGTGCAGATCGGCGAGCAGGCACAGCTCCTCGGCACCCGCTCCGACCTGCGCGCCGTGGCCCCTGGCGAGCCGCTGCCCGTCCGTCTTCTATGGTTCAACCTGCTCCGCACCGACCAGCATTACTCCACCTTCGTCCAACTCACCACCGCAGATGGCACGCTGGTAGCCCAGAGCGACAGCGAGCCGAACCTCGGCACCGTCCCCGTCCCGCGCTGGCTGCCCGGCCAACTCATCGAAGACCTCCACCTGCTGCCCCTCCCCGCCGACCTCCCGCCCGGCGAGTACCAGCTGTGGGGCGGCATCTACGCCAGCACCCCCGACGGCATCCAGCCCCTCCCCGGCGACAGTGGCGAGCGGCGGCTGGTGGGGGTGTTGGAGATTGGGGATTAGAGATTGGAGATTGGAGATTGGAGATTGGAGATTGGAGACGGTGTGCCCCGAATGGGGTATTGCAGATAATGGATGAGACGCGGCCTTTTTCGATCTCAAAGCTCGGACTTCAAGGAACTGGCCCCGTGCCCCTGTCTCACCTTCGGTGTATAATCATCAAGAATAGACACGCCGTATCCTTGATTCCTGAAAATCCTTGCTCTAGACGGTGGACCCACGATGGCAAATGTAACCCCCTCCCGACAACAATACCTGGACCTGAAGGCGCAGCACCCCGACTGCATCCTCTTCTTTCGTCTTGGCGACTTTTACGAGACCTTTGACGACGATGCCGAACTGTGCGCGCGCGAGTTGGACCTGGTGCTGACCAAGCGTCACACAAATCCCATGGCGGGGGTGCCCTACCACTCCGCCGACAACTACATCGCGCAGCTGGTGGCGAAGGGGTACAAGGTGGCGGTCGCCGAGCAGATGGGCGACCCCGAGGGGCGCGGGCTGATGGACCGTCAGGTGCGGCGCGTCGTTACGGCGGGGACGATCACCGAGCCGGAGATGCTCGACGCGCGGCGCAACAACTACCTGGTGGCGCTGCTGCGCGACGAGAAAGCGGGCAAGGCGGGGCTGGCCTTTCTGGACATCACCACCGGCGAGTTTGCCGCCACGCAGATCGGCGGCACGAGCTGGCAGCAGCATGTGGACGAGGAGTTGGAGCGCCTCGCCCCCGCCGAGGTGATCGAGCCGATCCGCGAGGAGGAGCCCGGCATCGTGGGGCCGCGCAAGAGCCGCGTGGACGAGCGCGGCATCCGTCGCACCCCCTGGGAGGGCTACCATTGGGAGCTAGGCCGCGCCCGACGAACCTTGCAGGATCACTTCGGCGTCACGACGCTGGAGGGCTTTGGCGTGGCCGCGCTACCCCTCGCGATCCGCGCGGCGGGGGCGGCGCTTGCCTACGCCAAAGAGACGCAGCGCCGCGACCTGCCCCAACTGGACAACCTCGTCGCCTATTCCACGCGCGGCTACATGACCCTCGACCCGGCCACGCGCCGCAACCTGGAACTCACCGAGTCGATGCGCGGTGGCAACAAGGATTGCCTGCTCGGCGTGCTGGACGAGACGGTCACCTCGATGGGCGCGCGCCTGCTGCGCCAGTGGGTAGGTCAGCCGCTGCTCTACCTGGAAATTTTGGAGGCGCGGCTGGATGCGGTACAGGCGTTCTTCCAAAACACCGCCACGCGGCTGGAGCTTCAGGGCGCGCTGCGGGAGATCGCCGACCTGGAGCGGCTGACCAACCGCGTCATCACCGGCAGCGCGCAGCCGCGCGACCTGGGCGCGATCCGCGCCTCGCTCGCGCTGATCCCCGAGATCCAGTTGATCCTCGCGGGGCTGCTGCGCGCGGGCCTCGCCACCCCGCCCGAGCCGCTTCACCCCGACGACCTCGACCCCTGCGCGGAGGTGCTGGCCCTGCTTGAGGAGGCGATCAGCAACGAGCCGCCCGCCGTGCAGAGCAAGAGCGGCTTTATCCGCCCCGCCTTCTCCGAGGAGCTGGCAGGGATCATCGAGAAGTCCTCCCACGCGCGCGACTGGATCGCGGGGCTTCAGGCGAGCGAGCGGCAGCGCACCGGCATCAGCAGCTTGAAGGTCTCCTACAACAAGGTTTTCGGTTACTACATCGAGGTGACCAGGGCGAACGCGGAGCTGGTGCCCGCCGATTACGAGCGCCGCCAGACCCTCGTCAACGCGGAGCGCTACGTCACCACGGAGCTTAAGGAGTACGAGTCGCTGGTGCTCAACGCGGAGGAGCGCCAGTTGGATCTGGAGCAGCGCATCTTCGCGCAGGTGCAGCAGCAGATCGCCGCGCAGGGGGACAAGCTGCTCGCCCTCGCGCGCGCCCTGGCGCACCTGGACGTCTTCGTCTCCCTCGCCGAGGTAGCGGTGCGCCACCGCTACGTGCGCCCCACCCTGAGCGCGGACAAGGAGATCCACATCGCGCGCGGGCGGCACCCCGTCGTGGAACTGGCGCTGCGCGACGAGCCCTACATCCCGAACGACACGCACCTCACCGACGAGGCGACGATCCAGATCATCACCGGCCCGAACATGAGCGGCAAAAGCTCCTACATGCGGCAGGTCGCGCTGATCGTGCTGCTGGCGCAGATTGGCAGCTTCGTGCCCGCCGACGAGGCGCAGATCGGGCTGGTGGATCGGGTGTTCACGCGCGTGGGCGCGCAGGACGAGATCGCGCGCGGGCAATCGACCTTCATGGTGGAGATGGTGGAAACCGCGAACCTGCTCACGCAGGGGACGGGCCGCTCGCTCTTCATCCTGGACGAGGTGGGGCGCGGCACCTCCACCTTTGACGGGCTCGCCATCGCCCGCGCCGTGGTCGAGTACATCCACAACCACCCGAACCTCCAGGCGCGCACCCTCTTCGCGACCCACTACCACGAGATGACCGAGTTGGAAAGCCTGCTGCCGCGCGTCAAAAACTTTCGGGTAGCCGTTGCAGAGGAGGGCGACCGCGTCATCTTTTTGCACAAGGTCGAGCGGGGCGGCGCGGATCGCTCCTACGGGATCTACGTCGCGCAGATCGCGGGGATGCCGAAGCCGGTCATCAACCGCGCGCGCGAGATTTTGGCCGAGTTGGAGCGGGGCCACGCGCGCCCGCCGCGCGCCGCCGCCAGCGAGCCGAGCGAGCCGCAGCTTCCCCTCTTCGCCGACGCGGAGCCGAGCGCGGTCGAGCAGCGGCTGCACGGGGTGGATGTGATGGGGCTGACCCCCATCGAGGCCATCACCCTGCTGTGGGAACTGAAAAGTTTGCTGACCCCGAGCGGGGCGGGCGAGCCTGCCTGACCCCGCCTTTCCGTCGATTGCAAGGAAAAAATCGCCACGATGAGCGACGAGACAACACATAGAAAAGAGCGGATGCTCCAGGCGCTTCAGCAGCAGGGCTGCCGCCTCACCGAACCGCGCCGCGCCGTGGTCGAGGTGCTCGCCGAGGGGCACCAGCACCTGAACCACGCCGAGATTTTGGAGCGCGCGCGCCAAAAGTACACGGAGTTGGGCCGCGCCACGGTGTACCGCACGCTGGAGCTTCTGGTCGAGATGGGGCTAATCCACGTGACCTACCTGGGCGACGCGAACCAGCGCTTTGTGGTGCCGATGGGCGGGCACCATCACCATCTGGTCTGCAAGCGCTGCGGTGACGTGCTCGACGTGGAAGAGTGCTACTTCAACAGCGCCCTCTCGCTGATTAGCCGCGAGACCGGCTTCGCCATCGACAGCCACCTTGTGGAATTGTACGGCACCTGCGCCACCTGCCAGGCGTGAGGGGAGACGGCATCTGTTGCTGGAAAACAAGAAAGGAGCGGGTCACCCGCTCCTTTCTTGTTGTTTGGCGACCATACAGCCGTTGCGCGACCCTGGTTGTTAGCGGATGGACGCCCCGAGCGGGAGGCGCTCAAGGGCGATTCAGCACAAGCGGCAGGTACAGGTGTACCTCTTCCTGTTCCGTGATGTCCAGTGCCCAGCAGTGCAGCAGCCCCTCGTTGGCGGCGGGGTTGCTGTCGTGGAGCGCCAGCGTCCATTCGCCCCCGACACGCTCGCCATCAAAGTCCGATAGTGCGTCGGGGCCAAGCGGCATCAGGGCGGTGTCGGTGAAGGGCGCGCTTGCGTCGGGGTCGGTGAAGCCAAAGGCGCTCTCGTCATCGAGCACAAAGTCCGGCGCGCTGCCCGATGGGAAGTAGGAGACCGTGCCGCCCTCATCGCCGCACGTGCTCCCAAAATCGTTGCCCGCCCCGCCGACCCCCGCAAAGAGCGTGACCGTTGTGCCCGACGGCGAGGTAAGCGTCGCTTCGATCTCGTCGTCGCGCTCGTGCGTCGCGTACAGCATCACGTTGAGGTCGCCAAGCTGGAAGTCGTCGGGCACCGTGATCGTCGAGGTAGCCACCGCCTCGCCCCAGAGTGGGTGCTCTGCCCAGCAGCGCCTCAATGCACCACTCGTCCAGCGTACCCTCGTCCCGCTCTTCCTGGTCCACCGCCGTGAGCGTCCACGCGCCCGCTAGCCCCACCCCCTTGAAGGGGGCGAGCGGCTCCTCCGGCAGGAAGGTGCCCGTGATGGTCGGCGGTGTGTCCGCGCACGCCCCCTCGACCGGCTCGCTCGCGCCATCGTCTAGGATGGCGTCGATGTCGTCCCCGCTACAGCCAAGGCTGGTTTCCGGCACGCCGGGGCGGTCGATCAGGGTCACCGTGCGCCCCTCGTGCTCCAGCGAGAAGCTCAGGTCGCCCACCCACGTGTGCGTGGCGCGAAGGTGGACGCGCAGCCCCGCCACGGTGCCCTCGGTTGGCACATCGAGCGTGTTGCTCGCGCCGGCCTCGTCCCCGTCCGGAATGGCGAGCGCGGGGGTGCTGCAAAAAAGCAGCGAGCAGGACGGGGTTTGCAGCGCATTGCGGAAGAGGGTCTGGCCGCTAAGGGTCATCTGGTCGGGCGTGCCCCGAAAGCCCCATAGCAGGTAACAGCCGCTCGCCGTGTACTCCGACAGGAGGGGGTAGTAGTCGGCGTTGTCGCTGCTGCGCCCAATCGCGGTGACCCCCTCGGGCAGGGTCGGCCCCGCTGGAATCTCGATGCTTTCCACCGCCGAGACGAATAGTTCAAGGCGGCGGTCAGCAGGGACGAAAAGCGGCGCGGGGTCGCTGTAGACGGCAGGGGTCGGGTCGGGAACCACCACCTGCGAGTCGGTACCGTGCGCCCCGTTGGGCCAGCCAATCGCCAGCCCCAACTGCCCAAAAAAGGCGTAGCCCCCCTCGCCCACCCCGATGATGGCTCGGGCGGACGTGCTGAGGTTGAGCAGCGCCGCGCTGCTACCCCACTCGCTCAGCGCCCCCGTGTCGTCCCCGATGATGATCGCCTCGACCGTCGCAAAATCAAAGCTTTCTGCCTCGCTCACCGTGAGCGTTTGCACCGCGAAGCCGTAAGGTGCCAGCATCTCGACGAAGCTGTCGCGGCTGGCGAGGTCGGTGTCGTACACATACGCGACCCGCACCGCCGGGATCAACGTGGGTTGCTCGCTGCTGTACAGGGTGCGGCGCTGGGGCGGCTCCTGCGCCAGCGTGCAATCCTCGACGGTGACGAGGGGCACCCGCCCCCCCAACTGCTCCACCCTGACCTTGCTCCCCGGCGGCAGGGGTGCGTTCCAGGTGGAGGTGAAAACCCCGCTGTGCGTCACATCTTCCGGAAAGGGGAGGGGCGCGTAGGGTACCTCCAGCAGGTCGAAGAGCACCTGCCCGCCGCTGCTCGCACTGATCCCGACGACGGTCCGCTCCACCGCTGAAAGGTCGCCGGGGTCGCCCTGCACCGCCACCCCATAGCTCATCCCATCGGTGCACACCTTCAGCCCATTGTAAAACACATCGTCCAGTTGAATCCAGGGCAGCAGCAGGGTGGCGGAAAAGAGCAGCACCGCCACCACGAGGGCACTTTTGATCCACAGCGACGCAAGCGAGCGCTTCATAGCTTTTCTTTCTCCCTCGTCAGGTTGACTCCTGTACGCGTCGCCGTCCCCGCGATCATACCCGCAACCGCCCCTGCCTACAACACGGGATTCGCTGTCAGCCATCTCTATAACGGGGCACCGACCACACTTTGAGAGCTAGCAGAAGGGGGTTTCGAGCGAAATGATAGCTTTTGACAGCCTTTTTAGGTTATACCTTCCCTGGCGCAGTAGGCTTCTCGCCCCTGAAGCGGGCCCTTGTGCGCTGGACGTGGCGGGGTCAACCCGTTTGGGGCTGACGCCACCTCCGTTTTTTGGGACGATACCACACAGGTTGAAAAAGGTGCGATTCCGGTATGTATGCCACGTTGGAGACACGATACGAGACGATAGTGGTGGAGCGCGCGGGCGCGGCGGTCTATATGACGATGGACCGTCCCGAGGCGCGCAACGCCATGAACTTAAAGATGGTGGAGGAGATGTGTGATTTTTTCCTCGCCATTCGCGACGATCGGTCGATTCGCTGTGTGGTGCTGCGCGGGGCGGGGGAAACGTTCTGCGCGGGCGCGGACATCAAGGAGATGGCTGACCCGGCCAACCAGACGCGCGAGGCGCAGCTCGCCTACGCCGAGGCACTGGATGAGATGCTGCTGGCGGTGCAGCACGCGCCGCAGGTGACCATCGCGGCGGTCGAGGGGGCGGCGATGGGCGGCGGCCTGGGGCTGCTCTGCGTCACCGACATCGCGGTGGCGGATCAGGATGCGATCATGGCGCTGCCGGAGGTGCGGCTCGGCATCTCGCCCGCGATCATCTCGCCCTTCGTGCTCCAGCGCGTGGGGCTCTCGCAGACGCGCAAGCTCGCCCTGAGTGGGCGTCGCCTGAACGGCTTCGCGGCGCAGGAGATCGGCCTGGTGCACGATGTCGCGCCGGAGGGGCAGTTGGAAATGATCGTGCGCGAGTATGTGAGCGATATCCTCAAGGGCTCGCCCGAGGCGCTCGCCGCGACCAAGGCGCTGCTCTTCCGCGTGGCCGACAGCGCCCTCGGCGAGAGCCGCGTGCTGCGCGTGGAGACCATCAGCCGCCTCCGCTCCGGCGACGAGGGGCGCGAGGGGCTCGCCGCCTTCGCGGAGAAGCGCAAGCCGGTCTGGGTGCAGGTGGAGGACAGCTTTAGCGTTTGACGACGGACGACGGACGACCGACGACGGACGACGGACGACCGACGACGGATAACGGATATAACCGCCAAGGACGCCAAGGACTTTTCTAAGTCCTTGGCGTCCTTGGCGGTTATTCGTTCTTGTCTTTTGTCCCCCGATCCCTGACCCCTACTCCCTGACCCCCGCCGTTACGCTTCTTCGCCCAGGCGGCGCAGTTCGTCGCGGGCGAGGGTGGGCAGGGTGCCCGCGCTGCTGCGCTTGATCTCCGCGCCCAGGGCCTTGAAGTGGCGGCGCGCCTCGTCGTCGCGCAGGTCGATCTTGTTGAGGACGTGCCACGCGCCCTGCTTGAACCAGGAGGACGCTTTTTCCTTGGCTAGGTGGCGCAGCAGGGGCACGATCGTCGGGCGACCGATGCGGGCCAGCGCCTCGGCGGCGAGCCAACGGGTGCCGTAGTTCGGATCGTCCAGGGCGCGGACCAGCGCGGGCGCTGCCTGGGCGTCCCCGATGGTGCTCAGCGCCTTGGCAGCGTTCCAGCGCACCTGCTCGTCCGCGCCCTGGAGCGCCTCGACGAGCGGGGCGATGGCGGGCTCGCCGATGTCCTGGAGTGCCTGGACCGCCGCCGCCGCCACCTGGCGGTCGCCGCTGCGCAGCGCCGCCATGAGCGGCTCCACGCTCGCGGGGTCGCGAAACTCGCCCAGGGCGTGGGCGGCGCTGATGCGCGCACTCCGCTCCCCGCCGCGCAGCGCCTCCAACATCTCCGGCGGCGCGGGCTTGCTGCCGACGCGCGCCTGCCACTCCTCGCCCGCCTTGCGTATCGCCGGGGGCATCGCGTTCCAATCGGTGTCGTCGGGCAGCGGTTGGTTGCGGTAGGAGGGGCGCACCACCAGGTCGGGGTCGTCGGCGAGGGTCAGGATCAGCTGCTCGTAGGTGTCCTCGCCCCCGTCGCGCAGCGCCTCGTAGGCCAGCACCTGAATCCCCTCCGGCTGCTGGCGGATGTATCCCATCAACTCTGCCTGCGCCGCCTCATCGCTCTCCGCGATGCGGTCCAGCAATCCTTCCAACTTTTGTCGCTCCATGGGTTCTCTCCCGTTTGATGGTGGCTTTTCTTTCCCCGCTGCAAGAGTGTTGCCACGCGCAGGGAGCGGCGCTCCCCTCACGGGTAGGCGATCCCCTGCAACTCCTCCTGCCACCACGCGGCGGTGGGGTGCGCCGCGTCGTCGAGGATGCGCCACACGTACCACTGCACCTCGACCGGCACATCCTCCCACTGCCCACCCCGCTGGAGCAGCCGCGTCAGGTTCGTCGGCCCCCAGTTGTAGGCCGCGAGCGCCCAGTGAATTTCCGGGTAGCCCAGCGTCGCAAAGTGCTGCTGCATCGAGGTAAGAAAGTAGCCGCCCGCCATCAGGTTGCTGTAGGGATCGAACGGGTCGTAGACGTTCACCTTGGGGGCGACGAGCGCCCAGGTGTCGGGGATGATCTGCATCAGCCCTGAGTCATTGTCCCGCCCCAGGGCGCGCGGGTTGAAGCGGCTCTCGTGGTAGGCCATCGAGGCCAGCAGGTGCCAGTCGAGCCCGTAGTAGAGGGCCACCTCCTTGACCAGCGACTCGTAGCGCTCCCCGCCCCCTTGCGGGGCGATCTCCGTTGGGGGTAGCGACGTGGCGGTGGGGGGAAGGGGCGCGGCATCCCGCGCGGCGTTGCGCTCGGGGGGCGGAGCGCCGGTGGGAGCCAGCGTGGGGAGCGGGGCGATCAGCGCGGCCAGCCCCTGCACCGCCTCGACCGGTACGGGCGATGCCACGTCAACGGGCGCAAGCGGGGCCTGCTCCGCGATGAGGGTTTCCCACCCCACCGCCTCGCCCCGCGCGGCGACCACGGGCGCGGAGGAGGGCGGAGCCACCGCCACGTAAGGCAACGCTTCCACCCGCGCCTCCTCGACAGGGAGCGGCGCGGCGGGGCGACGGACTGTTGCCAAACAGTGCCACGAGCAGCACCATCGCCAGCAGCGCACACCCCGCTACCCCTGCTACTGCTTTGCCCGACAGGCGCGGGGCGAGGGGCAGATGCCCCGCAACGGTTTGCGGGGCATCGGGTGCGTCGAGCGACGTCAGCCGCAGCTGAAAGGGAAGGGTGTGCGGGACGAAGACGGGGCGGCGTGCGGCAATCACCGTCAGGTTGAACGAGAGGCGCTCCCCAGGGCCGAGGTGGCGCTCAACCTGGGAGCGCGCGGGGCCACCCGGAGCGGCAAGGGTGGCTTGGACCCCCTCCTGCGCCAGCATGGCAAGCTGCACCGACGCGTCGGCGTTGCCGCTGTTGAGGAGCGTGACCCGATGCGGCGTGCGGTCGCCCTCCAGCCACATTGCCACCTCCCGAAAGGGATGGACAACCAGGGAGGCGGCGCGCTCGCAGTGCCAGCCCGGCCACTCCGGGGAGGCGAGGCAGAGGGCAAACGGGTAGCGCCCCGCGCCGCTCGTGGGCAGGCGCGGCACCACGATGGTCGCGCCGAGCTTGCCCGCCGCCCCTGGCGCGAGCGTCAACCGCTCCGGCGACAGGATCACCCACGCGGGGTCCAGCCCCTCCACCCGCACCTGAAGGGTCACCGGCAACGCGCCCCGATTTTCCACCCCGAGCGCATACGCGGCCATCTCCTCCACGCTCACCCGCTGCTCGGGCGCAGCCAGCTCACAGACGTGGAGGGGCGGGGAGGTCATGGGAGGGGTGGGGCTCCTTCGGGACGACCGACGACCGACGACCGACGACCGATGACGGACGACCGACGACGGACGACCGATGACGGATACGAATGACGAAGGACGGATGACGAACGAAGGACGACGAACGAAGGACGACGAACGAAGGACGAAGAACTAGCGACGATCAACTATGTTGCAATCCGAAATCCGAAATCCGAAATCCGAAATCCCCCTACCCTCGTTGCTTGCGAGCCTGGATCACCCCTTCGAGGTGGTGGAGGCCCCGGTTGGCGAGGCGCGCGGCGATGGGGGCGGCGGCCATCTGGAAGAGGCGGTTGTACTCGTTGAAGGCGTCGGTGTGGCCCACGTAGTGCACCTCGGTCTGCGCTGGCTCGATCTCGGCAAGGGCCACCGTGCCATCGGCGGTGATGCGCCGATCCGGGCCGGTGCCCGCTACCTTCAGGCGGTAGAGAGTGGGCTCCTGCGTCTCCGTCACCTCCAACTGCCCCGCGTAGGCCCCGCCAAACTTCGGCACATCGAGTTCCATCGCTGCCTCGTAGCTGCTCGGCGAGGTCATCTTGAAATAGACATGGCCTGGCAGCGCCTCGCGGATGAGCGCCTCATCCTTCAGCGCGTCGTACACCTCTTGGATGGGTAGGTTGAACGTATAGCGACCTTCGATTTTCATGGGTAAGGTGTCCTAGGGGGCATCAGAAGGGATGATTTTTTAGCGAGCTTCGATTTATTGGCTTTTTGTAGGAGGATCGGATGCAAAATGTGAGCCTGCTCATGTTTGCGGAACTATGCCACATCATCCAGAGACGTAGGTGTAAAACAATCTCGAACATATTACAGATATTCTACTTCTCTGTGAGGATGAGTTTCAATCCGGTGTGTTCTATACTCGTCTTTACTCTCTCTTCCGCCCCTTCACCCGCCCCACATGCACCCGCGCGCCGCGCTCGCGCAGGGCGTCGCTGAGGGGTTGCGCGCTGCCGCCGCGCCGCACGAGGATGATCTCGGCCATGATGGCGACGGCGATCTCGGCGGGGCTTTCCGCGCCGATGTCCAGGCCGATGGGCGCGTGGACGCGGCCCAACCGCTCGCGCGGGATGGCGCGCTCCTGCTCCAACAGGTGCCACACCGCCTGCACGCGCCGCTTGGAGCCGACCATGCCCAGGTAGGCGTGCGGGCGCTCCAGCACCTCGACGAGGCAGGCCACGTCGTGCGCGTGGCCGCGCGTGACGAGCACGATGTAGCTGTCCGCGTCGAGCGGGAAGCGGCGCAGTGCCTCGGTGAAGGGCTCGGCGAGCACTTCGTCCGCCTCGGGGAAGCGCTCGCGGTTGGCGTAGCGGGGTCGGTCATCGAGCACCACGACGCGAAAGTCGCACAGCTTGCCCAGCGCCGCCAGCGGCTGCGCGAGGTGCCCCGCGCCGACGATCAGCAGGGTTGGGGTGGAGCCGAGTACCTCGACCCAGAAGGTGCGCCCCTCGTGCTCGACGGTGGCGTGCCGCCGCCGCGCGAGCGCCGCGCGCGCCTCGTCCAGCAATGCCTCGCCCGCGTCGAGCGCCGCCCACCCTGGCGCATCCGCCGCGCGCACCAGCGCCCAGCGGCCCGTGCCCTCGCCCGCCAGCACGACCACGCGCGCCACCGCCTCGCCGCGGTCGAGCGTCTCAAGCAAGGTGGAAAGTAACTCGGGCTCTCTCATCGGTCGAGTATAGCAGCGGCGAAGGGGAAGGACCAAGGGGTGATTTTCGACGAAACGGGGCTTTCGCGCTAGAGTATGGTCGCACATGCCCCCTTTTTAGATGGAAGAATGAATGAAGAAGATTTTCTATACGTTCCTATTGGCGGCCCTGATAGCGGGAACACTCGGCCTGCTCTCGATTCCGGCCCATGCCGCCCCGCAGGCAGCGCTTGGCCTGGCCCCCGCCGCGCAGCTCACCGCGACGGTAACGGTGACGGTGGACGGGGCGGCTCAAGATGCAGAATGCAGCGCAGGGCGAGGGCGAGCCGCGCGAGCCCTCGATCTACGTCGTCAAGCCGGGCGACACGCTGTCAGAGATCGCCGAACAATTCGGCCTTGACGTTGCGACGCTGATGGAGGTCAACGAGATCGAGGACGACACCGCGATTCAGGTGGGGCAGAAGCTCCAAATTCCGGGCAGCGATGGCTCGCTCCCGGCACCCGAGGCGCTCCCGCCCACCCCGACCCCCACCCCGCCCGACGAGCGCCGCCAGGATGTGGTGGGCCGCCAGACGCGCAGCGCGCAGCGCGCCGCGCCCAACTCGCCCTTTTACAAGACCACCTGGCTCTCTTACTACGGTCGCCCCAATGTGGACCTGATGGGCATCCTGGGCGAGTTCCCCATCGAGGAGTTGGTGCCGCGCCTTCAGGCGCAGGCCGACGCCTACGATGAGGCCAACGGGCCGGAGCTGGGCGTGATGCCCGCCTTCCATCTGGTCTACGGGATGGCTACCAAAGCGCCCGGCGACGATGGGAGCTACCTCGCTTTTATACGCGACGAGACCGTCCTGGAGTACATCGAGGCGGCTGATGCGCTTGGCTGGAGCGTGATTCTGGATATCCAGATCGGGGCGCTCGACCCCGTGGAGGCGATGTCCAAGGGCTTCCCCTGGCTGGAGTACCCCAACGTCCATCTGGCGATGGACCCCGAGTTTGCGATGAGCCACCCCGACCAGGAGCGCCCCGGCTCGCCCATCGGCTTCGTCACCGCCGCGAAGGTCAACGAGACGCAGCGCGCGATGCGCGACTACATGCGCGAGCACGACATCGCGGGTCGCCGCGTCCTCGTCCTTCACCAGTTCCTCGATCAAATGATCAAGGACAAGGAAACGTTGGAAAACGTGTACAAGGTGGACCTGACGATCACCGCCGACGGGTGGGGCGGGCCGTGGGGCAAGATCGGCAAGTACAACAACTTCATGTCGGACGGGCAGAAGTTCACCGGCTTCAAGCTGTTTTACCGCTGGGACGTGCCGTTGCTCACTGAGGGCGAGGTGCTCGGCATTGACCTGCACCCCGATGTGGAGTACATGAGCATCACGCCCAACCTGATCATCTATCAGTAGGCGAGCGCCGCTTGACCAAAGGAAAGGGCGTGCCCCAGGCGCGCCCTTTTTGGTTGGAGGGGACGGCGGCAGGCAGCAGGCAGCAGGCGGCAGGCGGCAGGCGGCAAACGGCAGCAGGCAGCAGGCGGCAGGCAGCAGGCGGCAGGCGGCAGGCGGCAGGGGGTTCCCTGCCGTTTTCGTCCTTCGTCTTGCAGGGGTTCGCTTTTCTCATCCTGCGTTCTCCGTTTGCTTTCGGGTGCTTACCAAAAACAATACAACATATTGTTCCTAAAAATGACTAAACTCTGCTCAAAATGCCCGAAATTGGTTGACGCTTGCAAAAAGGTTGTGTTATACTTTTACCAAGTGTGTCACCAAACCCGACCCGAAAGGATGTGCTATGACGACCCGCATTGATCTGGTCGAGGACGTGCTGCCAATTTCAGAGCTTCGGTTGCGGGCCGCGCAGCAGATCAGCAAGATTCAGGAGACGCAGCGTCCCCTCGTCATCACCCAGTACGGCAAGGCGGTGGCGGTCCTGATGGAGGTCAGCCAGTTCCAGTCGTGGCAGGATCGGCTCTCCCTGCTGGAAGATCGGCTGCTGACCCTTGAAAAGCAACTGGTGGCGCGCGATAAGGCGCTGCTGGAACAGGACCGCGTGGCCCGCGCCGCCCCGCCTGATCGCCCCGCCGACGAGAGCGCCTGATTCCCCGATCCCTCTGGGCCGCGCCTGTCGCGGCTTTTTTATTTTTGGAGCCGCCCATGCCTACCTTCCTGCTTGTTGATGGTCACTCCATCGCCTTCCGCGCCTTCTACGCCCTACCCGACTCGCTCACCGACCGCGAGGGGGTGCCCATCCATGCGGTGTACGGCTTCCTCTCGATCCTTTTTCGGCAGATCGCGGCGCTACAGCCGGAACTGGTGGCGGTGGTCTTTGATGAGGGACGCCCGTTTCGCGAGGAGTTCTTTGCCGAGTACAAGGCGGGCCGCCAGGAAATCGACCCCGACGTGGCGCGGCAGGTCGAGCGGCTGCGCACGGTGCTGGCGGCGCTTGACATCCCGATGCATGGCATGGACGGGTACGAGGCGGACGACGTGATCGCCACGCTGGCGCGGCAGGCGCACGAGGCGGGCGACATCCAGACCATCGTCCTGAGCGGCGACCGCGACCTGTTTGGGATCATCGGGCCGCGCACCACCGTGTTTTACCCCACGCGCTCCATGAGCGAGGCGGAGCACTACGACGCCGCGCGGCTGCGCGAGCGCTGGGGCATCGCGCCGGAGCAGGTGGCTGATTTCAAAGCACTGGTCGGCGACCCCAGCGACAACATCCCTGGGGTGCGCGGGGTGGGCGAGAAGGGCGCAACGAAACTGCTCCAGCAGTTCCCCTCGCTGGATGCCATCTACGCCAACCTGGACGCCATCAGCGCCACGCGCACCCGCAACGCCCTGGCCCAGGGGCGCGACATGGCCGACCTGAGCTACCGCCTCGCCCGCCTCGTGGACGACGTGCCCGGCGTCCACCTCGACCGCGACGCCTGCCGCCTCGCCTACGAGCGCGCCCGCGTCGAGCGAGTCTTTGACTCCATCGGCATCAACTCCCTGCGCGACCGACTGCCGTAACGGCAGGGGTTAGGGGTTGGGGGTCAGGGATTGGGCACCAAGCACTGCTTTCATTGAAGAGACAACGCCCATCAAAGAGGGGAGAATAGGCTCGTAGTGCGCTTCAGCGCGCCCGACCGCGCACTTTAGTGCGCACTACAAACACGGCCATCACATAGGATTGCCCTTTGCCCTTTGCCCTTTGCCTTTTGCCTTTTGCCTTTTGCTTTTTGCCTTTCCGTTCTCTGCTCAATCCGTCTGGATGGCACGAGGTGTGCTACCATATCCCGACACAAAAATTTTATGGAACGTGTAAGGATTAGGCACTTTTTTTAATCCTTCACCTTGAAAGGCTGGAGAAATACAATGAGTCTTGGTGGTTCAAACAAGCCGCGCGTCCCGCGCAAGGGTCCGAAGCCGCCGAAGGAGGAGCCGCCGCGCCAACCGTGGCGGCAAAACAGTTTCCGCATCTGGCTGCTGCTGCTGTTGGGCTTGCTCGCCTGGAATTCCTACGGGCTCTTTTTTTCGCGCGGGGTGGAGGTCGTGCAGATTCCCTACAGCGATTTTATTGATCAGATTCAGGCGGGGCATGTCGAGGCGGTCAAAATCGTCGGGAACGAGATTGACGGTAACTTCTCGTCGCCGCTCCCTTGGCAGGAGACGGAGGACGGGGGCTTTGAGCCCGCCTCGGCGGACAGCCAGGAGGCACAGCGCTTCGAGCAGTTCACCACGACGATCCCGCAGGTGGAGGATACCGAACTGATCCCATTGCTGCGCGCGAACGAGGTGGAAATCCGCGCGGAAACCCCGGGCACCCCCTTCCTCGTCTCGCTGCTGATCAACTTTCTGCCTTTCCTGCTGCTCATTGGGCTGCTCGTCTGGTCGAGCCGCTCGATGCAGCGCGCGCAGGGCGGCATCTTCCAATTCGGGCAATCCAAAGCGGACAAATACTCGGAAGAGACCCCCACCGTCACCTTTGGCGACGTGGCGGGCGAGGATCAGGCAAAGCTGGAGCTAACCGAGGTGGTGGATTTTCTGCGCCACCCCGAGAAATACCTCGCGCTGGGGGCCAAGATTCCGCGCGGCATCCTGCTGGTTGGGCCGCCCGGCACCGGCAAGACCCTGCTGGCACGCGCCGTCGCGGGCGAGGCGGGGGTGCCCTTCTTCAACATCTCCGGCTCCGAGTTTGTCGAGATGTTCGTGGGCGTGGGCGCGAGCCGCGTGCGTGACCTTTTCTCGAAGGCCAAAAAAGAGTCGCCCGCCATCGTCTTCATCGACGAGATTGACGCGGTGGGGCGACGGCGCGGCGCGGGGATGGGCGGCGGCAACGACGAGCGCGAGCAGACCCTCAACCAGATCCTGGTGGAGTTGGACGGCTTTGACGAGCGCGCCAACGTGATAGTCATCGCCGCGACGAACCGCCCCGACGTGCTGGACCCGGCGCTGCTGCGCCCCGGTCGCTTTGACCGTCAGGTGACGATTGGGCTGCCGGACCGCCTGGGGCGCGAGGGGATTTTGCGCATCCACGTGCGCGGCAAGCCGCTGGCAGGCGATGTGGAGATCGAGGTGCTGGCGCGCGCCACCCCTGGTTTTTCCGGCGCGGACCTGGCGAACCTGGCGAACGAGGCAGCGCTGCACGCGGCGCGCATCGGGCAGCGCCGCATCACGCGCGCGGATTTCGACAGCGCGCTCGACAAGATCATGCTCGGTGTGGAGCGCCCGCGCCTGATGGACCCGCACGAGCGCAAGGTGATCGCCTACCACGAGGCGGGCCACGCGCTGGTCGCGAAGGTGACCCCCGGCACCGACCCGGTTCACAAGGTAACGATCATCCCGCGCGGGCGCGCGCTCGGCGTGACCTACCAGCTGCCCATCGATGATCGGCTCAACTACCCGCGTCAGTACCTGATGGGGCGGCTAGCCATCATGATGGGTGGGCGCGCGGCGGAAGAGATCGCCATTGGCGAGATCACCACGGGCGCGCAGAACGACCTCAAGGAAGCTGCAAAGCTGGCACGCCAGATGGTCACCAAGTGGGGCATGAGCAAGGAGCTTGGCGTGCTGGCGCTGCCCAGCGACAACGACAACCCCTTTCTGGGCTACGAGATGGCGCAGGGGCGCGAGATTGGCGAGGGGCTGGCTACCCAGATCGACGAGGCCACGCGGCGCATGGTCGAGGAGGCGCACCGGAATGCTCTCAGGCTGCTGCAAGAGCATAAGGCGCTACTCGACGAGTTGGCGTCCCGCCTGCTGGAGCACGAAACCCTGAGCGCCGAGGGGCTCGCGGTGGTGTGGGGCGGTCTGGAGGTGGATGACGACAGCGTGCACGTACCCGACACCTTCAACGGGCGCGGGCAGGAAGAAGCGAGCGATGTGGAAGTGATCGGCTCGCGCTGAGCCACAGACAGACCCACACTATCGAGCGGCGCGTTCCCAAGGGGGCGCGCCGCTCTTTGTTTGCGGGACCATGACGGACTCGCCGTACTTGGTCCGGCCGGAAGATGAAAACCGTCTCTTGTAAACATCTTTTAACCCAGTTTCCATCCACCTTGAAAGGGCTGGCGGAGCCGATTCAACGCGCACTCGCCGACAAGGCGCTCCTGCCCTACGAACACCTGCTCAATGCCGGCTATGTGGACGCAGCCTTCATTGTGACCAGTCAAACCGAGCATGAGGTGACCATCGTCGGCCCCGTGCGCCCAGATAGCAGTTGGCAAGCCCAAACCGAGGGTGCCTACGATAGCTCGACCTTTACCATTGATTGGGAACAGGAACGCGCCACCTGTCCCCAGGGCCAGACCAGTACCGGCTGGAGCCTCCAAGACGACAAGTGGGGCAATCCCAGGGTGGTGATTCAGTTTCCACGCCAGGCCTGTCTAGCCTGTCCCGTGCGCGACCGATGTACGACGTCCAAAGATGGGCCGCGCCACCTGAGTATCCGGCCCCAGGCAGAACATGAGGCCCTCCAAGCGGCACGCCACGCGCAGCAAACCCCCGACTGGCAAGCCCGCTATGCGCCACAGGCAGGGATCGAAGGCACTCTCTCGCAGGGGGTGCGCGCCTATGAACTGCGCCACACACGCTATATCGGTCTTCAGAAAACGGCGTTGCAGCACATCTTGACGGCTGCCGCAATCAATATCTCCCGCATGGTCAATTGGCTCGACGAGGTCCCACATCGTCAGACTCGTCCATCACGCTTTGCAACGCTCGCTCCAGCCGCCTAAGCCACTTTGTGCTAATTCGCCAACACTATCCAATACTTGTCGCGTGCCTAGTAGGACGCGCAAGCTGTGTTGCAGTTACGCTTGACATACATAGTGTTGCAATGCATAATGCCGCTATGTATATTGGGCGTCGCGTCGCGCTGCTGGGCGCGGCGCGACGCATGAAATTTTGGAGACTCACCAGATGGAGATCAACAAGGATTTGATAGCGGCTTCCTCGACCCCGATCGTTTTGGCGATCCTGGCCGAGGAGGACAGCTACGGCTACGCCATCCTGCAGCGGGTGCGGGAGCTGTCCGGAGGGCGCATGGAGTGGACGGACGGGATGCTTTACCCCGTTTTGCATCGGCTTGAGCGGCTCGGCCACATCGAGTCGCGCTGGGAGGTGGCCGAGACGGGTCGCCGTCGCAAGTATTACCGGATTACTTCCCAAGGCCGAGTGCAACTCGCCGAGGAACGCAAGCAGTGGCAGGCCGTGGACGCCACGGTAAGGGGCCTCTGGCAGGCGCTCGCTCTACCCACCCCCGCCACCTACGCCCTATCCGCCACCCCACGACTACAGGGAGCCTGAACGATGTCACCTACAGATCACGCGGTATCGCTTGAAGAGCAAATTGATCAGTGGCGGAGCTACCTGCGCCGTCGGCAGGCGATCCACGCCGTTGATGTGGCGGAACTGGAAGACCATCTGCGCGAGCAGGTGGCGGTGCTGAGCGAGGCGGGCTCGCCCCGGATGAGGCGTTCCTGGTGGCGGTCAAGCGCATGGGCGACCTTGACGACCTTTCGCGGGAGTTCGCGCGCGAGCACTCGGAGCGCCTTTGGAAGCAGTTGGTCGTCGTCCCCACAGAGGAGGGGGAGCCGCGAGCGCGGGCGCGCACGGATGCGCTCGTCGCCTTCGCGCTCGCGCTGGTAGCGGCGCTGCTCGTCGGGCACCGTCGCTCTTCGGCATAGGCCCGGATCTGGACGACAGCTTTTACGCGCGCAACCTGAGTCTGTTTGTGCTGCCCCTGCTCACCCTGTACTTTGCCTGGAAGCGGGGGCTGCCCAGCCGAGTGGCGGGCGGGCTCGCCCTCGGCTTCGTGGCGGCGGCGCTTTTCGCCAACCTCTATCCTCTCGCGCCGGACGGCTCCACCCTGGTGCTCACCGCGCTGCACCTGCCGATCGCGCTCTGGCTGCTGGTGGGCATCGCCTACGCGGGCGGACGCTGGGGGCAGGTCGCGGGGCGCATGGACTTTGTCCGCTTTTCGGGCGAGCTCTTCATTTACTACGTGCTGATCGCCCTCGGCGGCGGGCTCCTCACGGCGTTCATGGCTTTGATCTTCGCGTCCATCGGCATAGACATTGAGCCCTTCTTCGAGTGGGTGGTGCCGAGCGGCGCGGCGGGTGGCGTCCTGATCGCCTCGTGGCTGGTGGAGTCCAAGCAGAGCGTGATCGAGAACATGGCTCCGGTGTTGACGCGCCTCTTCACGCCCTTTTTCGCTGCCGTGCTGGTAGCGTTCGTGGTAACCATGCTGGGGACGGGCCGTGCCGCCACCATCGAGCGGGACGCGCTCATCGCCTTCGACCTGCTTTTGGTGCTGGTCCTCGCGCTGTTACTCTACTCCGTTTCCGCCCGCGATCCCCTCGCGCCCCCCGACCCCTTCGATATCGTGCAGATCGTGCTGGTGGTCAGCGCGCTGCTGGCCGACGCGGTAGCGCTGTGGGCCATCGCCGCGCGCATCACCGAGTTTGGCTTCACGCCAAACCGCGTGGCCGCCCTGGGCATGAACGTGATCCTGCTGGTCAATCTGGCTTGGTCGGTCGTGCTCTACCTGCGCTTCCTGCGCGGGCGCGGCTCCTTCACGAGCCTGGAACGCTGGCAAACGAATTACCTGCCGGTTTACGCGGCATGGGCGGCGCTCGTTGTGATCGTCTTCCCGCCGCTGTTTGGGTACATCTAACATCGTGGAATTACACATTCGCGACGTATCCAAGACCTATCCCAACGGCGTGCAGGCGCTCAAGGACGTGACGCTCACGATTCCCGGCGGGGATGTACGGCCTGCTCGGCCCGAACGGCGCCGGCAAGTCCACGCTGATGCGCATCCTGGCCACGCTGCAGGAGCCGGACGCGGGCAGCATCCGCCTGGGCGACATCGACGTGCTGCAGCAGAAGGACGACGGTGCGCCAGACGCTCGGCTACCTGCCGCAGGAGTTCGGCGTCTACCCGAAGGTGAGCGCGGAGGAGCCTGCTCGATCACTTCGCGCTGCTCAAGGGCATCGGCGAGCGCCGCGCGCGCAAGGAGGTCGTGGAGGCGCTGCTGCGGCAGACGAACCTGTGGGACGTCCGCAAGCAGAAGCTGGGCGGCTACTCGGGCGGCATGCGGCAGCGCTTCGGCGTCGCCGTGGCGCTGCTCGGCAATCCGAAGCTGATGATCGTGGACGAGCCGACGGCCGGCCTCGACCCGGCCGAGCGCGTGCGCTTCCTGAACCTGCTGAGCGAGCTGGGCGAGAACAGCGTCGTGCTCCTCTCCACGCACATCGTCGAGGACGTGAGCGAGCTGTGCACGCGGATGGCGATCATCGACCGGGGCGAGATCCTGCTCGAGGCCGAGCCGCTGCGGGCGGTCGAGCGAGCTGCGCGGCCGGATCTGGCGCCGCGTGATCGCGAAGGACGAGCTGCCGGAGGTGGAGCGGGAGCACGCGGTGATCTCGACCAAGCTGCTCGCCGGGCGCACCGTCGTGCACGTCTACAGCGACACGGCGCCCGGCGCCGGCTTCGAGCCCGCCGAGCCGGACCTCGAGGACGTCTACTTCAGCACGATGGCGGGGCACATCGGCCGGCGACGCGAGCAGCCGGAGCCGGCGGTGGCGCCATGAAGTTCCGGGGGATCTTTCGCTTCGAGTTCGCCTACCAGGTACGCCGTGCCTGGCCCTGGCTCTTCTTCGCGGTCCTGGCTCGTGTCTGCGTTCCTGATGACGCGAGACGGCTCCCTCGCCGAGGCGCTGTACGACGACTTCTTTCTCAACTCGCCCTTCGCCATCGCGAAAACCACGGTCGTTCGGCAGCCTGATCTGGCTGCTGGTGGCCGCGGCCGTCGCCGGCGAAGCGGCGGCGCGGGACGTGGAGACGGGCATGCATCCGCTCACCTACACCGCCCCCGTCAGCAAGGCCGAGTACCTCGGCGGGCGATTCCTCGCCGCCCTCGCCCTCAACGCGTTGATCCTGCTCGCCGTGCCGGTGGGCATCCTGCTGGCCGTCTACTCGCCGGGCGTGGATGCCGCGTTGGTCGGTCCGTTCCGGCCGGCTGCCTACCTCACGGCCTACGCCTTCATCGCGCTGCCGAACGCCTTCGTCGCGACGGCGATCCAGTTCGCGCTGGCGGCTGCGGAGCGGTCGGCCCATGGCGGGCTACCTCGGCAGCGTGCTCCTCTTCTTCATGGCCTACGTTGTCGGCCTCTTCCTGGTGCTTCAGGGGCGGCAGGCTCTGGCGAATGCTGCTGGATCCGATCGGCGTCCACTTCATCCTGTCCGACCTGTCGCATTTGATTGGACGCCGATCGAGAAGAGCACGCGCCTGATCGCGCTGGAGGGCACGGTGCTCACGAACCGCCTCCTGTGGCTCGGCGTCGCGCTGGGGGCGCTCGCCCTCACCTATGTGCGCTTTCGCTTCGCCCACCGTACCGAGAGCGCGCTGGTGGGCAGCCGCCTGCGAGTCGTCGCTCCGCTCAGGACAGGCGCACAGCGGGCGCACGCGCCGCCAACAGGCATCGGCGTCACAGCGCCTGCCGCGCAGCTCCGCCGCACGCCTGCCCGAGCAGCGGGGCGACGACGGGTCGGCTTCGCCCTCCACGCGCGCCAGACGCTTGCCATCGCGTGGACATCGTTCCGAACGATCGCGACGAGTTGGGCCGGGCTCGCCCTGCTGGTCGCCATCCCGCTTCTGACGGTTCTCGTGGTGCTCGATCAGATGGCACTCAACGGCGTGCCGCTGGTTCCCACCACCGCGCGTGTCCTCAGCGAGTTGACGGCCCCGCTGTCTGCCGAACTGAGCCGCTGGGTGATCATCCCGCTCCTCATCGTTTTCTTCGCGGGCGAGCTGGTCTGGCGGGAACGGGAAGCCGGCCTGGGCGAGATCACCGACGCCATGCCGGGGTCGGAATGGGTCCCCTTCCTGGGCAAGTTCCTGGGGCTCGGCCTCGTGCTCGTCGTGTTCATGGCACTTCTGATGGCGGCCGGGATGCTCGCTCAGGTGCATCCTGGGCTATCAGGCGTTCGAGATCGGGCTGTACCTGCAAATCCTCTTCGGGCTTCAGCTCCCCGAATACCTCCTCTTCGCGCTGCTCGCCCTCGTGGTGCACGTGCTGGTGAACCAGAAGTACATCGGCCACCTGGTGGCGATCCTCGCCTACGTAGTTCATCGCTCTCGCCTCCATGGTCGGGATCGAGCACAACCTGCTCATCTACGGCGCGGGTCCGGGGTGGACGCTACACGGAGATGCGCGGCTTCGGCCCGTCCCTCGGGCCGTGGCTCTGGTTCAAGCTCTACTGGGCGGCGTGGGCGCTGCTGCTCGCGGTGGTGGCGCGGCTGCTCTGGGTGCGCGGCCGGGAGAGCGGACTTCGGGGTGCGGCTCCGGCTGGCGCGCCGTCGGTTCACGCGCGCCACGGCCTGGACTGGCGCGGCGGCGGTGGGGCTCATCCTCACGCTGGGCGGCTTCATCTTCTACAACACCAACGTGCTGAACGAGTACCTCACCGCCGCCGACATGGCGGAGCGGGCGCGCCGAGTACGAGCGGCGCTACGGGCAGTACGAGGGCGTCCCGCAGCCCCAGCTGACCGGCGACCAGCCTGCACGTCGAGATCTATCCCGACGCGGCGGGCGGTGGAGATTCGCGGCACGCTACCGACCTCGTGAACCGCAGCGCGGTGGCGATCGACTACCATCCACCTGGCCACCGTCGCGGACGTGTCGACGACCGGAGCGGTGACCTTCGACCGACCGGCGGCGCGCGTGCTCGCGGACGACGAGCTCGGCTACCGGATCTACACCCTGGACAGAGCCGCTCCAGCCCGGCGACTCGCTGCGGCTCGACTTCGAGGTGCACGTCGAGCCGCATGGCTTCCGCGAGAGCGGCGTCGACGCCGCGGTGGTGGCGAATGGCAGCTACTTCACCAACGAGCTGGCTGCCCGCCATCGGCTATCAGCGCAGGCGCGAGCTCACGAGCGCCGCGACCGGCGGGCGCACGGGCTCGCCCCGCGCCCCTGATTCGCCTCGCTCTACGACGTCGAAGCGCGCGCAGGGTCGGGGCGGCGGGCATCGCCTTCGAGGCGGTCGTGGGCACGGACGAGGACCAGGTTGCCGTCGCGCCGGGGGCGCTGCGGCGCGACGTGGACGGAAGGCGGGCGCCGCTACTTCCACTATGCGACCGATGCCCCGATCGGCAACGAGTGGGCGCTTCTTCTCCGCCCGCTACGCGGTGCATGAGGCGCAGTGGAACGACCCTGCGGCGGGCTCGGAACAGCTTATCGCCATCCGGATCTTCCATCACCCCGAGCACACCGCGCACCTGGACCGCATGGTGCGGAGCATCCGCGCCTCGCTGGACTACTACACCGAGCAGTTCGGTCCCTACCCGTACAGCCATCTCAGCGTCGTCGAGCATCCCGGGCAACGGCACGGGGATGCACGCCGACGCCAGCATGATCACGCACGCGGAAGGGTTCGCCTTCTGGAATCCGCAAGGATGACCGGAGAGCCTCGATCTGCCCTTCGCGGTCATGGCCCACGAGATGGCGCACCAGTGGACGGTCCCGTACGCCTTCGTCGAGGGTGCGCCGGTGCTGAGCGAGAGCCTCGCCTGGTACTACGCGATGAAGGTCGTGGAGAAGGCCAGGGGGCCCGAGCAGCTTCAGCGGCTCCTGCAGCTTCATGCGGCAGCCGTACCCCTACCCGCCGATCCGCCGTGGTGAACCGTTGCTGCGGGGGCTCGACCCGTACCTGTCCTACCGCAGGGGGCCCTTCGCGCTCTACGCGCTGAGCGAGTACATCGGCGAGGAGCGGGTGAACCGCGCGCTGCGGCGCCTGCTCGAGAAGCATCGCCCGGAAGGGGCTCCCCTGGCGACGACGCTCGATCTGTATCGCGAGCTTCAGGCGGTGACGCCGGACTCGCTGCAGCCCCTGCTGCACGACCTGTTCGAGGTGAACACCTTCTGGGAACTCGAGACGGAGCGCGCCTCGGCGGAGCAGACGCGAAGCAGGCACCTGGCAGGTGACGCTCGACGTGCGGGCGCGCAAGATGGTGGTCGACGAGGCGGGTGTCGAGACGCGAGGTGCCGATGGACGAGTGGGTAGAGATCGGCGTCTTCGCCCGCGCGGAGGGGGAGGACGAGTTGGGCGCGCCGCTCTACGTGCAGAAGCATCGCATCCGCTCCGGCGCAGCAGACGATCACCGTGACGGTGCCAGCCAAGCCACTGCTGGCCGGCATCGATCCGTACCACCTGCTCGACTGGGTGGAGGAGGGGGATGACGACAATATCGCTCGGGTAGAAAGCGAAGATTGAGGGCGCACAGGGAGGACGTGCCCGTTGCGCCACCGTCACCTTCGGCGGCTCGGTCAAGGTGATGGTGGCGCGTGGTGCCGACAGCGCGGGGGCGGCTACTCTGGTTGCACGCTGGCCCACTGGACATGGTAGATGTCACCCTGTTGGGTGCGGCGCACGAAAAATAGCACATCCCCCTGCGGGGAGAGGCGGGGGTGATACTCATCGGCAGACGTATTCACCAGTGGCCCCAGGGGTACGGGCTCACCCCACACACCGTCCTGGAAGTACGCCAGGTAGAGGGACCCCTTCTCAGCATTGCTAAGCCTGGTGAAGAGGAGGAGGGAGCCATCCGGGGAAATGAAGGGATTGAATTCCCACTGGGAGGTATTGATGGGCGGACCAAGGTTTTCGGGAGCCTGATACACCCCAGCCTCATCAGGCACCGCGCGATAGATGTCCCACCCCCCCGTACCGCCCGGTCGATCGCTGGCAAAATAGAGGGTTCCGTCGGCGGCCACCGCCGGGTACAGTTCATCCGCTGGACTGTTCAGCGCATCGCCCAGGTAGATCGGCTCACTCCAGCCCTCACCCACACGCTCCACCATCCACACGTTAAGATCCGCCCGCACGGCCCCCGCCACGGGGCGGATGGAGGAAAAGAACAGCCTCGACCCATCGGGCGCGATAAAGGGGTCAATATCGCTCCACTCCCCCGAGAACGAGGCAGGGCGTGGCTCGCTCCACTGGCCGCCTTGCCAGTGCGTCTCCAAAATCGTCGCTTGGCGCGACTGCGGGAAGAAGGCATCACTGCGCGCAAAGTAGGCTGTCTGCCCATCTGGCGTGAAGGTGATACTCCACTCCTCCGCCTCCGTGGACACAACACCTGGGGCGAAGAGGGCAGGCTCCGTGGGGGCCTGCGCCAAGGGTGCGACGGTGGGCGGTGGCGCGGTCGCCACGAGCCGCGTGGGCGAGGCAGACGTAGTAGGCGTGCTACCCGTCGCGCTCGGCTCCACAGGGGGAACGGGAGCTCCCGCGTCCTCCGGCGATGGCGCGGGTTGTGCCGCCCCACTGCACCCTACCACCCCCCACACCACGAGCACCACACACAGCGTGATCTTCCACATCGCGGGCCACCTTTTCCTTGTAGTTGTTGCGCCTCCTCAGGGAAGTTATACAGCAGCGGGCGAAGCAGGGTTCAGTCGGCCCGCTGAGGGCAGTACAACGCTACTATCGTTATCATTGGTGTGCGGCTGTCCCACTTGGACGCCTCTGAAGGGTAACAAGCCCCTATTCCCCCCCCCGTACCGACGCGCTTGTCGCTCGTCCGTCGTCTGTGATCCGTCGTCGGTCGTCGGTCGTCGGTCGTCCGTCCTCCGCCTCAGGCGGCGTACCTTGCGGCACGTGGCTCAGCAGCACCGGGCAAGGCGCGGCGCGCAGCACTGCCTCCGCCACGCTGCCATACATCCAGTGGCCCAGACCAGCGGGCGTGAGGTTGTGGACCTCAGGCAGAGTGTGACACGCGTCAACCACGCAGCGCTGCCAGCCGTATCCGATAGCGCACGTCAGGGCTGCGGGCGAGGAGCCGCTCGGCTTGCCACGCCGGGGTCTGCTGTTGCTGGCGTGCCGTTTGGAGGGCCTCAAAGGCTGCCTGGGAGCCGCGCAGTGTCAGTGGCGGGGGAGCGTTGCCGATTTGGTACACTGGGACCGTACGGGACAGGCTTGGCACTCCTCAGGGCTAAAGCGGATGCGCAGTTCCGCCGCATGATGATGGGGTAGCTGCTCGACCCGCCATGTGCGACTGGTCTGCCCCTGGGGACAGGTGGTCTGCTGCGCCGCCCAGTCGAGCACGAATCCGCTGCTATCGAAGCCTTCGTTGGCACGCGCTTGCCAGGTGTGTGAGAGGCAGGGCGCACTGCCTGTCATTCCCCCACGTGCCACGCGTACCGCCTCACGCTACTATGATCCTCATCTCTATCAAGAACGCCATCTCGTCGAATGTCTCATCAACAAGCTCAAATACTATCGCCGCGTCTTCGCCCGTTTCGACAAACTCGCCTCCCGCTATCTCGGCTTTCTCTCCTTCGCCGCTGTTCTCATCTGGTTGCGCTGAAACGTCAACAGAACCTAGTTCGCTCAGGCTCTGCTCTTCCTTCAGCAGTTCCAGCACGAGATTGGCTTTTTCTTCGGCAGTGTACCGTTTACGTGTGGTCATGGCTTCTTTCGCCCACCTTATTTCAGCCACTTTCGCTGTCTATTTTCTGGGGTCCATTATACCCTTCCCTTTCCATGCTTCCTGCGTAAGTCCTACTCTTCTTAACCTTCCTTGTCTAGGTTGAGAAGCGACCCCCCTTGCTGGGGCACGGCAAAACAAGCGGAAAAAGGAGCGGGACCCCCCATTGGGGGCTTACCTTAAATTTATGTGTTAAATTTCTTGCACTTGCTAATAGATCGGTCTAGAATGGGAAAGGATCTTTGTGGGTTTCAACCCATCAACAATTTTGCAGTTCTGTGTAGCTCACCACCATCACGAAAGGTTACGTACAAGATGATGAAACGACTACTACTCTTAACAGGATTTCTCACGACCCTCCTGCTTTTGATCGTCATCGCGCGCCCGGCGTACGCGGCGACGAGCGTCTTTATCAACGAGATTAACTACGATACCGACGGCACAGACGTCGGCGAGGCGATTGAGGTAGCAGGGCCCGCGGGCACCGACCTGACCGGCTGGAGCATCGTGCTCTACAATGGAAGCGGCGGTGCCAGCTATGACACCGACTTTTTGAGTGGAACGATTCCGAACCAGGACAACGGGTACGGGACGGTTTTTATAAGTTACCCCTCCAACGGGGTCCAGAATGGCTCGCCCGATGGGCTCGCGCTGGTGGACAACAACAACACTGTAATTCAATTCCTTAGCTATGAGGGAACGTTTACAGCTACCAACGGTCCTGCCAGCGGCATGACCAGCACCGATATTGGTGTTTCCCAGCCCAGCACCAACCCGGTGGGTTTCTCGCTCCAACTGGTCGGCACCGGCTCGATGTACGAGGATTTCACCTGGAGCGAGTCCGCGGATGACTCCTTCGGCCAGGTGAACAGCGGCCAGGTATTCGGCGTCGCCGTCTCGCCGACCCCCAGCCCCACCCCCATCGTCACCGTGTGCGGCGACCCCGCCACCGCGATCCACGAGGTGCAGGGCAGCGGCACTGCCAGCCCGTTCGATGGCAGCATCGTGACGATCGAGGGGATCGTCGTGGGCGATTTCCAGGAAGCGGACGGCGACGAGTTCAACTCCGACCTGGATGGCTTCGCCGTGCAGGAGGAGAGCAGCGACCAGGATGCGCTCGCCGAGACCTCCGAGGGGATTTTTGTCTACGCTCCCGCCCGGGCGAATGTGGAGGTGGGTGACGTGGTGCGCGTGACCGGCACCGTAGATGAATATTTTAACCTTACCGAGATCACGAGCGTCACCTCGCTGGAGATTTGCGGCAACCTTACCCTGCTGCCCGATCCGGTCGAGCTTACCCTGCCGGTGGATACGCTCGACACCTTCGAGCAGGTCGAGGGGATGCTCGTCGCCTTCCCCGAGTCGCTCGTGATTTCCGAGTACTTCAACTTTGATCGCTACGGCGAGATCGTTTTGGCGGAGCCGCTGCCCGGCGAGGATCGCCTCTACCAGCCGACCGCCATCGAGGAGCCGGGCTCCGCCGAGGCAACGGCGCGCGCCGCGTACAACTCGCTCAGCCAGATTGTGGTGGATGATGCGCGCTCCGAGGAAAACCCGGACCCCGCCCGCCACCCGAATGGGGACGAGTTCACGCTGGCCAATCGCTTCCGTGGCGGCGACACCGTGCAGGGTGCGACCGGCGTGATGGACTATCGCTTCGACCTGTACCGCCTCCAGCCAACCGCGGATGCGAGCTACGTGCCCGCCAACCCGCGCACCGGTGAGCCGGAGCCGATCGGTGGCCGCCTGACGGTAGCCAGCTACAACGTGCTCAACTACTTCACCACGCTCGGCAGCCGTGGGGCCAATGACGCGGAAGAGTTCGAGCGCCAGCGCGCCAAGATCATCGCGGCGCTGAGCGACATCAACCCAGATGTGGCGGGGCTAATCGAGCTGGAAAACAACGAGGCGGCGATCCAGGATCTGGTCAGCGGCCTGAACGACGTGGCGGGCGCGGGCACCTATGAGTACATCGCCACCGGCGTGATCGGCAGCGACGAGATCAAGGTGGGGTTGATCTACAAGCCCGCCGTGGTGACCCCGCAGGGTAGCTACGCGGTGCTGGACGACCCCGCCTTTGTGGACCCGCTCGCTACGGGCGAGGACAAGAACCGCCCCGCCCTGGCGCAAACCTTTGTCGAGAACGAGAGCGGCGCGGCCTTCACCGTGGTGGTTAACCACTTGAAATCCAAGGGCTCGGCCTGCGGCGTGGGGGATGACGACCCCGAGCAGGGCAACTGTACCCTGACGCGCACCCTCGCGGCGGAGGTGCTGGTGGACTGGCTGGCGGGTGACCCGACGGCGAGCGGCGACCCCGACTTCCTCATCCTGGGTGACCTGAACTCCTACGACAAGGAAGACCCGATCGACGCGGTTCGCGAGGGCGCGGACGATACCCTGAACACCTCGGACGACTATGTGGACCTGGCCTTCGCCTTCCAGGGCGAGTTCGCCTACTCCTACCTCTTCGGCGCGCAGCTCGGCTACCTCGACTATGCGATGGCTAACATGGCGCTGTTGCCACAGGTGACCGGTACGACGATCTGGCACATCAACTCCGACGAGCCGGACATTCTGGACTACGATACCACCTTCAAGAAGGACGCGCAGGACGCGCTTTACGAGCCGAATGCCTACCGCTCCTCCGACCACGATCCGGTAGTCGTCGGCCTGGCGCTCGACGAGCTCTTCCAGATTCCGACCTGTGGCGGGCAGGAGGCCACCATCTACTTTGATGGCGCGCAGTGGGTAGTTCCGGCGGGGGCCGCGGCGATTTCCAACGCGGAGGGCGGCGCGGACATTCGCGGCACCTCGGGCGGCGATGTGATCGTCGGCTCGACGGGGCCGGACCGCATCGATGGCCGGGCGGGCAACGACTTCATCTGCGGCATGGAGGGCAACGACATCCTGCTGATGGGGAACTCGGGGAACGACTACGTCAACGGCTTCACCGGCAACGACCTGCTGCGCGGCTGGAGCGGCAACGACACGCTCCTGGGCCACGACGGTAATGACCATCTGTACGGTGACATCGGTGCCGACTATGCCGAGGGTGGCGCGGGCAACGACCGCGTGTTCGGTGGCGAAAACGACGACCGCCTGGACGGGGACGGCAACGCGGCCATCAGCAGCGATGGCGGCACCGGCCTGGACATTGTGGGCGGCAACGCGGGCAACGATGCCTGCCGCAACGGTGATCGCTACTCGCAGTGCGAGATCACTCAGCCCTAACCGTCAGGCAAGCCTGACCCACGCCAAAGCGGCCCCCTCGCCAAGAGGGGGCCGCTTTTTTGTTGTCCAGCGCTCGACGGGGCGCGGGTCAACCGCTGAGGGGTTGGTCGCGCCCCACCTCGCGCTGCCAGAGGAGCCATGTGACACGCGCCACCCCCTGCTTCAGGTGGCGGCGCAAGGTGCTGAAGGGCACATCCAGCAGCACGCGCCGCTGCTCGCGGCCACTGGTCTGTTCGAGCCGACGGGCGTAGTAGCCGCGAATCCGCTGGTGCATCTCAAGGTAGCGGTCGGGGTTGCGCCAGCGCAGGTTGGCGCTGAGCACGTCGCGCACCAGGTCGTGCGGGAACAAGCCGCCTTTTCCCACGGTGATAAAGGAGAGGCCGCGCAACCACTCAAAAATCTCGTACACCTCCTCCTGCTCCAGTGCCACCGCCAGGAGCGGCTCGGTCGTCAGCCGCGTCAGCGCACAGCTTTCCAGCGCGATGCGGTGGAGGGGCGTGGGCACCTTCTCGACGAAGCGTTCGAGCAGTGCCTGAATCGCGCGGAGCGTGTGGCTCCCTGGTCTGCGTCGCGGCGTGCTATTCGTCCTCAACGGGAGCCTGTCGGAAGGGGAACGCTCGTCGCCGTACCCCTCGCCATCGGGTGGTTGCTTTGTCCGCGCAAGTATTTGCCCCTCTCTTCCCACCCTTGCTCTTGAGCGCTTTCCCCTTGAAAAGTGGCGACTCCCACGCGCCGACCCGGCGGCCTGCGGGCGAGTTGGCATCCTGCTAACTGCGTCTATACTTCGCTTGCCCGCCTCATGCGCCCCGCCTTCTCGTGGCCTTCTTCGAGCCTCGGTCGTCGTCCTGCGGAGAGAGGTGGCCCCAAATCTGCTACACAGCCAAGCGAAAGCTACCCCAGCGACCCTTCCAAAATAACAGGAGCCAGCATGCCGACCGACGCCACCTTTGACATAACCGACCGCGCGATCAACACGATCCGCTTTCTTGCCGTCGATGCGACCAACGAGGCGGACAGCGGCCACCCTGGCCTGCCCATGGGGGCCGCGCCGATGGCCTACGTGCTGTGGAACAAATTTTTGCGTCACAATCCCCACAACCCGCACTGGTTCAACCGCGACCGCTTCGTCCTCTCGGCGGGCCACGGCTCCATGCTGCTCTACGCCCTGCTCCACCTGACCGGCTACGAGGATGTGTCGATGGAGCAGATCCGAAACTTCCGCCAGTGGAAGTCGCGCACCCCCGGCCACCCCGAAAACTTTGTCACGGACGGGGTAGAGGTCACGACCGGCCCGCTCGGGCAGGGCTTCGGCAACGGGGTGGGGCTCGCCATCGCGGAAAGGTATCTGGCGGCGCGCTACAACCGCCCCGGCCACACGATCATCGACCATTACACCTACGCCATCTGCTCCGACGGCGACCTGATGGAGGGGATCAGCCACGAGGCGGCGGGGCTGGCCGGGCACCTGCAACTCGGCAAGCTGATCTACCTGTACGATGACAACCACATCAGCATCGAGGGGCGCACCACGCTCGCCTTCACCGAGGACACCGCCGCGCGCTTCGAGTCGTACGGCTGGCACGTGCAGCGCATCGACGGGATGGACACCGCTTCGGTGGAGGAGGCGATCAGTGCGGCGCAGGCCGAGACCGATCGCCCCTCGATCATCGCGGCGCGCACGATCATCGGCTACGGCTCGCCCCACCGCGCTGATACCGCGAAGATTCACGGCGAGCCACTGGGCGAGGCGGAGGCGGAGGCCACGCGCGCGAACCTGGGCTGGCCGGAGGAGCGCTTTTACGTGCCCGGCGAGGTGCTGGAGCATTTTCGCGAGGCGGTCGAGCGCGGCGAGGGGTGGGAAGCGGAGTGGGAGCAGCGCTGGGAGCGGTACTATGACGAGTTCCCCGAGATGGCGGAAGAGCTTCGCCGCATGATCGCGGGCGAGCTGCCGGAGGGCTGGGAAGACGCCCTGCCCCGCTACGAGGTGGGCTCCAAGGCAAAGGCGACGCGCGTTTACTCGGGCGAGGTGTTGAACGCCATAGCGCCGCACCTTCCCGAACTGATCGGCGGTTCGGCGGACCTGGCTCCCTCCACCAAAACCAACCTCGATGCGTTCGAGGCGTTTCAGCCGGTCGAGTGGGGCGGCTCCTACGCGGGGCGCAACTTCCACTTTGGGGTGCGCGAGCACGGCATGGGCGCGGCGCTCAACGGGATGGCGCTGCATGGCGCGATCCTCCCCTTCGGTGCCACCTTCCTGATCTTCACCGACTACATGCGCCCCTCGATCCGCCTCGCTGCCCTCAGCCGTGCGCATGTGGTCTACGTGATGACCCACGATTCTATAGGCCTGGGCGAGGACGGCCCCACGCACCAGCCGATCGAGCAGGTGCCCAGCCTGCGCCTGATCCCGAATCTTTTCGTGATTCGCCCGTGCGATGGCAACGAGACGAGCGCCGCGTGGCGCGCGGCGGTGGCGAACCAGAACGGGCCGGTGCTGCTCGCGCTGACGCGCCAAAACGTGCCGGTGCTGGAGGGTACCCGCGAGAAGGCGTGGGAGGGGGTGGAGCGCGGCGGCTACGTGCTCCAGGACGTGGACGGCCAGCCGGACCTCATCCTGATGGGGAGCGGCTCGGAGGTGCAGCACTGCGTGGGCGCGGCGGCGCGGCTGGCGGAGGAGGGGATCCGCGCGCGCGTGGTCTCCATGCCCAGCCTGGACCGCTTCCTCCTGCAGGACGAGGGGTACCGCAACGAGGTGCTGCCGCCGAGCGTGCGCGCGCGGCTGGCGGTGGAAGCCGCCGCGCCGGATAGCTGGTTCCGCGTCGTCGGGCTGGATGGCGCGGTGATTGGCATGGAACGCTTCGGCGCGTCGGCCCCCGCTGAGCTGCTCATGGAAAAGTTTGGCTTCACCGTGGACAACGTGGCCGAGCGGGCGCGGGCGCTGCTGTCCCGGGGCGGCGACCAGGAGATTCAGGGCGAGAGCCCCGAAATCGGCGGCAAGTAGGGTACCGTGGCAGAAGCCCGTTCGACGGAAGCCAGCGCCCGCCGCCTCGCGGTGGGGCGCTGGTTTCCCTTTTTGAAGGAGGTGCTGGCGCAGCAGGGCAGCTTTCGCTGGAAGCTGGAGGGGCGCAGCATGGAGCCGACCCTCCCCGCTGGCTGCGAGTTGGACATTGTGCCGCTGCCGCCGCGCGTTCGCCCGGGC
Organism: uncultured Chloroflexia bacterium; assembly: GCA_963845765.1. Classification (GTDB taxonomy): domain Bacteria; phylum Chloroflexota; class Anaerolineae; order Ardenticatenales; family Ardenticatenaceae; genus CAWJTI01. Next base: position 319,872 of record CAWJTI010000015.1, on the reverse strand, counting down.
GCGTTGGTGGTCTTCGTCGCCGAGGATACGCTGGTGGTGCATCGCCTGGTGGGCCAGGCGCGCGCGCGCTGGATCACGCAGGGGGACGGGCGGCGCTCGCCGGACAGCGCCTTCGACCCCGCGCAGGCGCTCGGCGTGGTGCGCGCCGCGCGGGTCGGGAGCCGACAGTGCTGGCCGCCGCGCTTGGCGGCGCTCGGTGCGGCGCGCTGGCTGGCGCGCTACCACCTGCTGCGCGCGTGGCGCAGGCTTCGGCGTGGGTAGGATGCTAGCCTACGGGTTCCCTTCAGGGCTCCCGTAAGGGAGGTCATCCTCTCCTGCTTGAGGCGCGGCGAGCTGCTGAAAACGGCGGACGAGCGTCGGCTCGTCAAGCGCCTTCTCGAACCGCTGTAACCAGTGGAGTAGGTAATCCCGATCCAGCCCATCGCCCTGGCGACGGACAATCCCCACCACGTCCTCATGATCGCGTGGGCGGGTCGTGAGCAGCTTGAGGACAATCAAGTCTTCGGCTGAGCAGACGACGATTTGCTGCTCCGGTAGTATTTCTACTGACCTTGCACGGCGCAGCACTTCCTTGTCAAAAGGGGTGTTGCTCTGCATCAGGTCGATCCGTGCGCCATCTGGGTCGCGAAGAAAGAGAATGTTCAGGCGCTGAAACAATCTCTCTGCCAGCGGGGAGGCGGGGGTATAGGTCGGTGCCAGCCACTCCAAAAGGTGAGTGGCTGCGTCCGCGCTTAGCGAGATTCGCAGAGCAATGTCTCGTGTGAGGCGTGGCTCGCCCCACAAGGCGACCGCCAGGCCGCCGATGATGGCGGACGGGATGCCGAGCTCACGCAGGCGAGTTTGTATCTGTATGGTGCTCTGAATCAGGGCCTGCATCATCTCGTTCCCGCATCCAGTCGCCGAGGCGCTGCAAGCGTGTTTGAAGCTCGATCAGGTGCGCCTCGCGGGCGGGGCGAAACAGCGCGTCGGTGGCGTTGAGTTGCGCCGCAAACGCCTCGTGAAGCCCCTCATAAATTGCCACGCTTTCCTGCATAGTCATCGGCTCGCGCAATGTCGCCTCAAGCGCCTCGATCTCCTCCCACCCCTCACGCAGGGCGCGCAAGTCGTCCATTCCGATCCTGCTCCTTTGGTAAAGCCAACGCTATTCCGCTTCCATTCTCCAAAAAAGCGGGCGGTCCCTGTTTACAGGGACCGCCCGCTTTGACGCCTACTCGTTTTCCTCATCCATCTGCTGGCGCAGGCCCGCCGCCAGCTTGCCGAGGAGCGCGTTCAACTGCTGCTGCTCCTCGTCGCTCAGCACCCCTAGGCGCACCTCGATGGACTGCTCGTGGGCGCGCCGCGCCGCGCGGCGCAGCGTCTCGCCCTCGGTGGTGATGCTCAGATCCAAGAAGCGGCGGTCACTGTCGGAGCGCTCGCGCGTGATGAGCCCGCCGCGTACCATCCGCTCGACTAGCCCCGTGACATTCGACTTGTCGCAGAGCAGCAGGCGGCTCAGCTCCGTCAGATGGTGGCTGCTGCCCGGCAGCAGGTGCTGGAGCGCGTGGTACTGACGATTCGTCAGGGAAAAATCGCGCAGGACGCGTCGGTCGCTGTCATCCAGCATCAGGTATAATTCTTGGATGAGTTGGTAGCCATCCAGCGCGTCCTGTTTCATATGTTAGGCCCAGTGAATTTTGCCCATCTCCATGGGGTGTTGAAAGAGATCGTTGGCGGGGAGCACGCGGATGCCGTACGCCTGCCGCCCGCTGCGCGAGGGGCTGAACTCCCCCGCATAGCGATACGTCCCCTGGCTGGTCTGCTCCTGCAAGCTCATCGGGTAGGTAGCGATGTTGTGCAGCTCCCCCCCCTCCTCGGTGCCCGTGACGATCTCGACGCGCACGTCCTGCGGGGCGATTCCGTTCAGGTGGACCTCGGCGGTCAGCGGAAGGGTCTCGCCAACCTGCGATTGCAGCGCGCCCTTCACCTCGGCGCGCACCGACACGTTGTGCCACTGCTGGCGAATGCGCTGCTTCCACTCGGCCAGCGCGCGCGCCTTGTCGTAGCCCGACCCCTGCACCTGCTGCCCCGCCTGCTGCGCAGGCACGTAGAGCATCCTGGTGTAATCCTTGACCATGCGCTGCATGTTGAACTGCGGGGTCAGCGTGGCGATGCTTTCCTTGACGAAGCTCATCCAGTTGCTGGCGTCACCGTCCTCGTTCGAGCCATAGAAGAGCGGGACAATCTCCTCTTCCAGGGTCGCGTAGAGCGACAGCGCGTCCGCCTCGTCCTGCTCTTCCTGGCTGGCGTAGGAGCGCTCCTCACCGATGGCCCAGCCATTCTTGCCATTCCACCCCTCGCGCCACCACCCGTCGAGCACGGAAAAGTTGGGGACCCCGTTCATCGCGGCCTTCTCGCCGCTCGTGCCTGACGCTTCGAGCGGGCGGCGTGGGGTGTTGAGCCAGATATCCACCCCGCCGACCAGCTGGCGCGCGACGTTCATGTCGTAATCTTCCAAAAAGGTGACCCGCTGCGCGAGCTGCGGGTCGTGCAGGCTCATCTGCCAGATGTGGCGGATCAGCGACTTGCCCGGCTCGTCGGCGGGGTGCGACTTGCCCGAAAAGACGATCTGCACTGGCCGCTCCGGGTTGTTCAACAGTCGCTTCAGCCGCTCCAGGTCGCGGAAGATCAGCGTCGCGCGCTTGTAGGTGGCGAAGCGGCGCGCGAAGCCGATGGTGAGCGCGTTCGGGTCAAAGAGTTTTTCCGCGCGGCGGACGGCGGCGGGGCCCAGCCCCAGGCGGTGGTAGTGCGCGGACAGCCGCTCGCGCAGGAAGGTGGTGAACTCGAACTTCATCTGCGTGCGGACCTGCTTCAGCTCCGCGTTGGGGATGCTGCGTACCTTGGCCCACACTTCCGGCTCGTCCATGTGGTTGCGCCAGTTGAGCGGCAGGTGCTTGTCGAAAAGCGCCTCGATCAGCGGGTTGATCCACGTCTGCTGGTGCACCCCGTTGGTGACGTGCGTGATCGGCACCTCCTCGCTCGGCGTGTTCGGCCACAAATCCTTCCACATGTCGCGGCTGACCTGCCCGTGCAGCTCGGAGACCCCGTTGGCGCGCCCGCTCAGCTCCAGGGCGAGCACCGTCATGGAAAAGCGCGGCCCCCACGGCATGTCATGGCGCGCCAGCGACAAAAACTCGTCGCGCCCCACACCGAGCTGCGGCCAGTAGTTGTAGAAATAGCGCTCGACCAGCTCGAAGGAAAAGGCATCGTTGCCCGCCGGAACGGGGGTGTGCGTCGTGAAGATCGTGCTCGCGCGCACCGCCTCGACCGCATGGCTGAAGCTCAGCCCTTCCTGCTGCACCAACTGGCGGATGCGCTCCAGCGAGAGGAAGGCGCTGTGCCCCTCGTTCATGTGCCAGACGGTGGGGGTGTAGCCCATCTTGTGCAGCGCGCGCACCCCGCCGATGCCCAGGATGATCTCTTGCGAGATGCGCATTTCCTGGTCTCCACCGTAGAGGCGCGCTGCCAACTCGCGATCCTCGGGCGCGTTCGGGTCCACGTCGGTGTCCAGCATCAGCAGGGTGATGCGCCCCACCTGGATCGTCCACACCTGCGCCGAGACGGTGCGGCCCGGTAGCTCCACCTGCACCATGACCGTCTTGCCCGCGTCGTCCAGGGCGGGGCGGGCCGGAATCTCGTGCAGGTCCAGCTTGTTGTAGACCGCTTCCTGCACCCCGTCAATCGTGATGCGCTGCTTGAAGTAGCCCTGCGGGTACAAAAAGCCGACCCCGACAAAGGGGAGGTTCAGGTCGCTGGCGGCCTTGCAGTGGTCGCCGGACAGGATGCCAAGGCCGCCGGAGTAGATCGGCAGCGACTCGTGGATGCCAAACTCGGCAGAAAAGTAGGCGATGGACATCGCGCCCTGGTACAGATCGGGGAAATCGTTCTCGAACCAGGTGTCTTTGCAGGACATGTACTGGTCAAAGGAGGTAAACACCGCATCGTACTGCTGAAGGTAGTGCGGGTCCTGCGCGGCCACATTCAGCTTGTCCTGTGACACGTCGCGCAAAAACTTGATGGGGTTGTGGTAGATTTCTTCCCACAACGCGGAATCTACATGGATCCAGAGCGCCTGTGCTTCGGGGGTCCAGGACCACCACAGGTTGTAGGCCAACTCTTCCAGGCGGCCAATGCGCTCGGGTAGCTTCGGGAAAACGGAAACGCGTCCTAGAATATTCAACGCGATTCTCCTTGTTTTTTGTTTTGGGTGAACGTTTTTTTTGGGGTGGGACCCTTTTCCATTTTATGGGGAAGATTGAACCCTCAACCATTGTAGACTGAGCAGCGGCCTTTGTCTAGCCAAAAGGGACAAAGGGTTGCCAAAGCGGTTGTTGCGGGGAGGAGCGGTCAGGCGAAAGCTGCCAAAATGGAATCCACGCTCGCCCCGTACCCCTCGCCAAAAAGGAGCAGGTGGTTGAGTAGGTGGTACAGGTTATAGAGCGGAACGCGCTCCGCCGCGCCCGCCTCCAGCGGCCATACGCTCTGGTAGGCGGCGTAGAAGCGCGCGGGAAAGCCGCCGAAGAGCCGCGTCATCGCAAGGTCCGCCTCGCGGTCGCCAAAGGAGACGGCAGGGTCGATCAGCGCCGCGCCGCCGCCCGGCAGGGCGAGCCAGTTGCCACCCCACAGGTCGCCGTGGAGCAGGGAGGGGGGCGGGTCGTGGGGGAGCAGGTCGGGCAGGCGCACGAGGAGGGCATCGAGGTGCCGCGCGCGTGGGGCAGGGAGCCGCCCCACTGCGGCCAGGCGCGCGGCCATCGGGCGGAGCCGCTGCGTGGCGAAGAAGGCGGGCCACGACTCGTGCCAGGCGTTCGGCTGCGGCGTCAGCCCTATGAAGTTGTCATAATCCAGCCCGTACTGCTCACCGATGTGCTGGTGCTGCCGCGCAAGCCCCTCGCCCAGCCGCGCGGCGGCGTCGCCCGTTGGGGGCACGCTGTCCAGCCACTCCAGGAGCAGCAGTGCCCCCTCCGCGTTGGCCGCCACGCCACAGACCAGCGGGACCGTCAGGCCGCTGGCCGCGCGGCGCAGCAGTTCCAGCCCGCGCGCCTCCGCCTCAACCCGCGCGGCTGGCGGCGCGCCCCGCTGCCACTTGGCGACGTAGCTGCCGCGCTCGGTTTCCACGCGCGCGGCCCCGTGGTTGCCCGCGCCACCCAAAGGGCGCACGGTGCGGATCGTGCTGCGGTCGTTCGCGCCCGACAGGAGCGCGTCGCGGAGCAGGGGGAGGGGCGGACTGTCCGGGGGCATCGTGGGCTGGCTAAAGCCGCTCCTGCTCGCGGATGTAGGCGAGCAGGCCGGTGCACGCATCGTCGATCATCGCGTAGACCTCGGGGAAATTGTCGTGGTAGTAGGGATCGGGCACGTCCACGCTGCTCTCGTCCGCGCCATCGCTGGCGAACTCCAGCAAAAAGCGGATATCGTCCACATCGCCGAAGCCCCACGCGCGCGCCATGCGGCGCACATCGTTGAAATTTTCAAGGTCCATCACGATCAGGTAGTCCGCCTGCTCGATGTCCTCCTCGCGCAGCCCACGCGACACGATCTCGGAAAACGGGATGCTGCGCCGCAACAACTCGCGCGCGGTGCCACGGTGCGGGCGGGCGCCCTCGTGCCCATTGTAGGTGCCCGCCGAGTCGATGTGAAAGCGCTCGCTCAGCCCCGCCTCCTTCACCTTGTGGCGGAAAATCGCCTCCGCCATCGGTGAGCGGCAAATGTTGCCCAAACAGATAAATAGTACGTGAATCATGGGTGTTGCTCCTTGTGGGAACGGGTAAGAACTCGGTTGGCGTTGTGGGTTGTGGGTTGTGGGTTGTGGGTTGCGGGCTTTTCGCGGGCCAGAGGCCCGCGGCCCGAGTGATTTGCTCTCTGTGCCTTTGCGTCTTTGCGTCTTTGCGCCTTTGCGTTACGTCGTTCGTTCTGCGTTCTGCGTTCTGCGTTACCCGGACAGGCTCCACGCGCGCAGGAGCACCTCGTCGCCGCGTAGGATGTCGTGCTGCCAGGCGTGGCCGTTGGCGTGGGGCGCGGCGGCGCTTTGGAAAGTAATAAGATTGTCGTGGAAGGCGGGCAGCCGGTATTGCAGGCGATGGCGCTGGAAGTGGGGCATCGGCAGGCCAGCGGCCTGTGCCGCGCGCCGCGCGCTTTCCTCGACCCAGCGTAGGTAGTTGGCGTTGTTGACGTGGCCCACCTCGTCCTCTTCAAAGTAGCAGACGCGGTGCTCGCTCCGAAAGGGCACGACTGTCACCTCAGGCCACTGGTACGCATCCAGCACAAAATCCTGCGCGGGCTGGAAGACAGAGAGCATCGCTTCCGGGATGCGGGTCGGGCGCAGCGTGTCCAGGCTGACCATGACCCACTGCGTGTTGCATCGAGCGAGCAGCGTGCCATCGGCGCGCCGCGCCTCGTACTGGCGGTCGGTGCGCACGCGTTGGATGTCGGCAAGCCAGGTGGTGATGGAGAGAGTATCGCCAGAACGCGGGCGCTCTAAAATTTCCAAATCGTTCTCTCGCAGCACCCAGGAGACCCCCATCTCCTTGTAGCGCTCGGGCGGGTAGCCCAGTTCCACGGAGTTGGCGAAGGCCGCTTCCTGGAACCAGTTCAGGAAGGTGGCACTGTCAACGTGCCCATCGGGGCGCGTCTCGTAGCTGCGAACGCTAAAAGCAACGGTGGTGCGTGGGGAGGGCATGGCGCTTCTCGTTTTGAGGGAATCGGTTGGGGGAGGGAGGACGAAACAATGAACCGCCAAGGTCCATCGTCGGTCCTGGGTCTGGTTGTGCCTGCATCAAAAAAGAGGACAGGAGCGTGACACTCCTGTCCTCTTTGGCGCTGTGCTGCCTGCTTACGCCTCGTCCTCGGCCACCGTCTCGATCAGCGGCTTGCGCTTCGGCTTTTCCACCTTGGGCTGGTTGCGCATGTCGCGCGTGACCCCCAGGCGTTTCATGAAGCGGTCCACCTGACCGGCGGTGTCAACGATGCGCTGCTCGCCCGTGTAGAACGGGTGGCAGTTGCTGCACACATCGGTGCGAATCTCGGGCACCGTGGCACCGACGTGGAACGTGTGCCCACAGGCACAGACCACCAGGGCCTCCGGGTAGTAAGTGGGATGAATCCCTTCCTTCGGCATGCTAGACCTCCACTTCTGCGGGGAAGACGCTCACGCGCTTCTTGCCCCCACGACCATTGTTGTACTTCACCACGCCGTCCACCTTGCTGTACAGCGTGTAATCGCTGCCGATGCCAACGTTGTCGCCCGCGTGAATCTTGGTGCCAAGCTGGCGGACCAAGATCGAGCCAGCGGTCACCGTCTCGCCCGCATAGACCTTCACGCCACGGCGCTGGGCATTGGAATCGCGACCGTTGCGGGTGGAACCCCCACCTTTTTTATGTGCCATGTCACTCCTCTATCTTTCTTGAACCGATGGGCGAGCAGGGGGGCGGACCGAGTGGTGCGGGTACGCCTCTGCTGCCATTCCCCAAGTCGCTACGATCGTTAGGCGCTGATAGACTCGATGCGGACGCGGGTCAGCGGCTGGCGATGCCCCTTCTTCACGCTGTATCGATTCTTGTTCTTGTACCGAAAAATAATCTTCTTCTTGTCGCGTCCCTGCTCCAAAATCTTGGCGCTGACGGTAGCCCCATCAACGATCGGGGTGCCGATCGTTGTGCCCTCCGCCCCGCCCAGCAGCAACACGCGCCCAAGTTCGATCATGTCGCCCGCGTCGCCGTCTAGCTTCTCAACAGCGAGCACGTCCCCCTGCTCCACACGATATTGTTTCCCGCCAGTTTCCACTATTGCGTACACGGGTACTCCTCCACACGTTCACCTGACAAAAAAGAAACGCCCGCCCACGCATGTGAGCGGCGTTCTTGCCATTCGAGCCGATAATCTAGCAGGTATTTTAGCGTTGTTTCACAAAATGTCAAACCCTGCACGGGCTAGCGGGGGCCGAAGCCCAGCGAGGCGGTGGGGCGCGCTTTGTCCTCTTTCAGCCAGGCAGCGATGATCTTGTCGCAGGACACATAGGTGCTCTTTTCTTCCCACTCCAGCGTCAACACCCCGCTCGTCACCGCCCGCGCGACCCCCGAAAATTTCCCCCCGTCCAGGCAGAGCACCTCGATCTCCTGCCCGAGCAGCGTCTCGTTCAAAAATCTTTCCATTTTGCCCCTCCTACCATTGTTAGATCGTCCCGTGTCGAGCGATGGCTCACAAGGATAAGGGTACTCTGTTCGGGGCGACGAGCCAAACGGGGCGTAGGGGTGTGTCGTACCATCTCAGAAAGAAAAGGCTCGCTTGCGGCGGTTCAGCATGTTGCGCAGGCGAAAGGGCTCGGTGTGTGCGATATTTTCCGGGCGTGCCATCTCGCCCAACAGGGTGGTTTCCTCGTCGCGCTGGTTGGTGGGGAAGATGGAGGTGCCAGGGTGCGGCAGCAGCGGGGAAACATGGACGGTTTGCGAGGAGTAGGCGCGCAAAAAGGTGCGCGTGATGGCCGCCGCGTCGCGGTTGCCCGGCATCCCGGAAATGACGTACAGGTGGCAGTTGATCTCGAAGGCGCGGCAGCCGAGCACGATCTCGCGCACGCGGGTCAGGTACGCCTGCACCGCCTGCGCGTCCGGCAGGCGGCCAATCGCCATCAGGGTGTCGGGCGCTACCGATTCCAGCCCCAGGTGAATCTCGCTGCAGCCAGCGTTTTTCATGCGTTGCAGCAGGCTGAGGTCCAACTGCTCCGGTCGCGTCTCGCAGCTCCAGGTGACGCGCTTGGGCATCTCGCGGCGCGCCAGCGTCTCGCACAGCTCGTCGGCCTGGGCGCGCTCGGCGGCAAACAGGGGATCCCAAAAGTGGAAGTGCGTTGCCCCGAAGTGGCTGTGTAGCATTTCCATCTCGCCTGCCACCTGCAACGTGCGCCGCTTGCGGGCCGCGCGCCCCTGCGCGATGGGGGCCGCGCAATAGCGGCAGCCGTAGGAGCAGCCACGCCCCGCCACGATGGGCAGCGCGTGGTAGCGGTTGATGGGGAAGTGCTCCCAGGCGGGGTAGGGCAGCAAGGTCAAGTCAAGCAGCTGCCCCCGATCGTTGTAGGCCGCGGGCCGCAGCGTTTGCGCCGCGCACTCGCCGATGTGCCCCGGCTCCGCGAGAAGGGTCTGGCAGGCGGCGGCGATGGCCCCTTCCGGCTCCCCGACGAGCACCATGTCCGCTTCCTGCACCAGGGAGTGCGGCAAAAAGCGGGTGGCCTGGCCGACCAGCAGCAGCCGCGTGGCAGGCAGGCGCTTGCGCACGAGGCGGAGAAATTCCAGATCGGATTGCGCGGTGGTGGGGCTGCTGAGCAGGACGAGGATGGTGGGGCGCTTGGCGGCAAGGCGGGCCACCGTGGCGCTTGGGTCCAACCGCTCCGCTACCGCGTCCAGCCCACTGGTGCGCCAGCCCGCCTCTTTTAACAGGGCAGCGCACCAGGCGAGCGTGTGCGGCGCGCGCGGCTCGGATGTGGCTTCCAGCCAGAGGCCCATGCCGTAGGCTCCCTCGCGGTCGGCGAGTGCCTCCGGCGGGGTGGGCGGGTTACATAGAAAGACTACTTTATTGCTCATCGAGGCTTTCTAGCTGGGAGTCAGGCCCCTGCTACGCGGCAACGGGCACGGTAGGAGGGGCACAGGGTGGGACAAGATTCCCCCAAAGCCTAGAATTCCAAAATGACAGGGCAATGAAGATGCTGGCGGGGCAAGATAGCAAAAAATGCATAAAAAAAGCGCCAGAAAGCGCTCTTTTTGGTAGGAATAGGGGGGACTACGCGCGGCAGTCGAGGACGGCGTTGGGGGTCACGATCTGGCGGCGCATCTCGTCGCCGCTGCGCACGATGCTGCCAGGGAAGATCACGCTCTGCTCGATTGTCAGCGGGACCTCGATCCGCGCGCCCGCGCCGATCACCGTGCCGGGGCCGATGCGCGCCTGCGGGTGCAGGTAGGCGGTGGGGCTCACCATCGACTCCTGCCCCTGCTCGTGCAGCATCTGCGCGTTGACATCCAGAATGTCGCAGGCGAAGGTGACATTCATGTCCCACTCGACCACGTCCGCCGGATAGACCGGGTAGCCATCGTCAATCAGAATCTGGATCGAACTGGTGATCTCGTACTCGTCGCGCTGCGCGGTGCGCGGGGTGCGGCGAATCGCGTCGAAGGCTGCCAGATCGAAGATGTAGATGCCGCACCCCTTCAAATCGGTGTTGGCAAAGCGCGGCTTCTCGATGACCCGCGTGACGAGCCCGCTGTTGTGGAGGATCACCGCAAAGTTGCGGCGGATCATCGCGGGGTCGGTCTCGTGCTTGACGGCGAGCACCGCGCCCGCGCGCCGGTTCCAGAACATTTCCGCCATGCGCTCCAGGCGCGGGGCCCACATCAAGATGTCGCCCAGAAAGAGGATAAAGGGGGTTTCCAGCAGGTGCTCCAGCTGCAACACCGCATGCGCGATGCCCAGCGTCTCGCCCTGCTCGATATAGCGCAGCTTCAGCCCCAGCTCCTTCCCGATGTGGTCCAGGTGGCGCGGCATCTCTTCTTTCAGGTGGCCGACAACGATAAACACTTCCTCCACGCCGATGCGCTGCATGTCTTCCAGTTGGTACTGGATGATCGGCTTGTTGCAGACGGGGAGGAGCGGTTTGGGGTAGTGCAGGCTGAGGGGGCGAATCCGCGTGCCGCGCCCCGCTGCGAGGATGACCCCGCTGAGGCGGCGTTCGCGGTAACGGCGCATGAGATAAGGAGAGTGCATCAGGCTAGGTTGGGTGGAAAGCGCACAGACACGTCCTCGCCCCTGGCTATCAGGGGCGGCCTGTGATGGCTGTCGGCAACTCCGTGGTGGTTGGGAGATCGGCTGCGAGCAACACATCGCTCAGCATCCATGCCATTGTAAGAATCATTAGGCTCAAGAGCAAACGGCGCAGCGGTAGGGTATGCATGAAGAAGCTCTCTTGGCAGTGGTGGGTGTAGCAGGACGCGGCTTTTTTGCCGCTCCCTGGATCGACTCGGCGGCGGTAGCCTGCCATTAATACCAGCAGCCCTCGGCGCTCGCTGGGGTGCTTGGTAGGGTCTAGGCTAACACACTTTGGACGAATTGTGAACCGCTCAGGCCTTTTCGAGCCGCTCCAGGTGGACGAGCAGCACGGAAATGTCCGCGGGGTTCACCCCCGCGATGCGGCTCGCCTGCCCGACGGTGCTGGGCTGAAAGTGCGCCAACTTCTGCTGCGCCTCGCGCCGCATGCCGGGCAGCCCCTCGTAGCGGAAGCGTGGCGGGATGGCGCGCCCTTCCAGGCGGCGCATCCGCTCCACCTGCTCCTGCTGCTTCTCGATGTAGCCCGCGTACTTGGCCTGGATGTCCACCTGTCGCCCCGCCTCGTCGGACAGTGGCGCGTCGGCGGGCAGCAGTTGTGCCAGCATGGGGTAGCTGATTTCCGGGCGGCGCAAAAATTGGAGCGCGTTGACCCCGTCGCTGATCGTGTCCAGGCCGAGCGCCTGAAGCTGCTCGTTCGAGGCGGTCGGGGTCAAAAACCCCTGCGCCAGCCGCGCCAACTCCTGCTCCACCGTCGCGCGCTTCGCCTCGACCGCCGCGTGGCGCTCGGGCGAAATCAAGCCTACCTCGTAGCCGCGCGGGGTGAGGCGCAGGTCCGCGTTGTCCTGGCGCAGCAGCAGGCGGAACTCGGCGCGTCCGGTCATCTGGCGGTACGGCTCGCGAATCTCGCTCGTCGTCAGGTCGTCGATGAGCACCCCGATATAGCTCTCGTCGCGGCCCATCACGAAGGGCGGCTTGCCCTGCACCTTGAGCGCCGCGTTGATCCCCGCGACCAGCCCCTGCGCGGCGGCCTCCTCGTAGCCGGTGGTGCCGTTCAGCTGCCCCGCGTGGAAGAGCCCCTCGATCGCTCTTGGTTTCCAGCGAGGGGTGCAACTGGTGCGGCAGCACATAATCGTACTCGACCGCGTAGCCGATGCGCATCAACTCCGCGTGGCGCAGCGCGGGGATGGTGCGGATCATCTGCCACTGCACATCTTCGGGCAGCGAGGTGTTGCAGCCCTGCACGTAGACCTCGCGTCGTCTGCCAGCCCTCCGGCTCCAGGAAGAAGCCGTGCGATTCCTTGTCGGCGAAGCGCACGATCTTGTCCTCGATGCTGGGGCAGTAGCGCGGCCCCACCCCCTCGATGATGCCGGTGAACATCGGCGCGCGGTCCAGGTTGGCGCGCACGATCTCGTGGAACTCGCGGTTGGTGCTGACCAGGTAGCAGGGCAGTTGGGGCCGCCACGCGCTCGCGCGCCGCGCCGCCTCGTCCTGCGGGTAGACCGGGTTGGGCGGGCCGAGGCGCTCCATCCAGTTGTCGGGGTGGAAGATGCCCTGCTCCGGGTAGGCGAAGGAGAAATAAAGCGGCTCCTCGCTGCCCGGCTGGATGCTCGTCTGGGAAAAGTCGATGGTGCGCGCGTCCACGCGCGGCGGGGTGCCGGTCTTCAGGCGGCCCAGCTCAAAGCCAAAGTCGCGGAAGGTGTCGGAGAGCGCCATCGCCGCGCCCTCGCCGTCGCGCCCACCCTCGCGGATCGTGTCGCCGGTGATCAGCCGCCCGCGCAAAAAGGTGCCGGTCGTCACGACCACCGCGCGCGCCTCGTAGAGATGGCCCAGGCTGGTGCGGACCCCGCTCACGCTGCCCTCGCGCAGCAGCAGCTCGTCCACGCGCCCCTGCTTGAGGTCCAGATTCGGGGTGCGCTCCAGTTCCAGCTTCATGAGCCAGCTGTAGAGCCGCTTGTCCGCCTGGACGCGCAACGCCTGCACCGCTGGCCCCTTGGACGCAGTTGAGCAGCCGGATCTGAAGCGCGGCGCGGTCGGTCATGCGCCCCATCTCCCCGCCGAGCGCGTCGATCTCGCGCACCAGGTGGCCCTTGGCGGGCCCGCCGATGCTGGGGTTGCAGGGCATCAGCGCCACGCTGTCCAGATTCATCGTCAGCAGCAGCGTGCGCGCGCCCATGCGCGCCGCCGCCAGGGCCGCCTCGCAGCCGCTGTGCCCCCCGCCGACCACTATCACGTCATACATGGCTGCTCCTCCAAGTGCTACACCGTCGCGCCACCGCGCCGATCCCGACCCATCTGGTGGCGCGATTCAGTGCGTCAAACAGAGTAGGGTAACAAACAAAAACGACCGCGCCCGCTGCTGGTGGGGGGTCGTTCGATCCAGATAGTTACCCGTAAATTGTAGCACCGCGCCGCCTGGGATCGCAAAGGGCAATCAGCGCTCCGCTCAAGGAGTGTTTTGAGCTAGCTTCGCGCGCGTGGTAAACTACGTCTCACCGCACTGCACAAATGGGAGTTAAAACAATGATAGGTCCACTAGAGCTGGGATTGGTAGTGATCGCGATCGCGTCTGGTTTTCGGGGTTGGCAAGCTGGGCGACATCGGTGGCGCGATGGGTCGCGGCATCCGCGAGTTCAAGGAAGAGGTTGACAGCGCCAAGAAGCCGGAAGCGCGCCTTGAAGACAGCGAGCGCGAGGTATAAGGTGCCAACACGTTGAACGGGGCTCCCCATCGAGCACACGTTCAACGTGCTGGAATCGTCTTACTCGGCCTCGGCGGGCGACCACTCGTGGGTCGCGGCGGGCGGCTGGGCTGCCGCCTCGTCCTGCGACAGGGGCAGCGTCACCGCGTGGTCCTGCTGCGCGCTGCGGTAAATCGCCTCGATGATTTCCACCCCCATGAAGCCCTGCTGCGGGGTGACAGCGGTTCCTCGCGCCCCAGGCAGACGTCCACAAAGTGCCGTAGCTCGCGCTGATGGGAGGGGATCGGGCTTTCCGGCAGCACCGGCGCAAACTCCATCCGCGTTCCAAACAGTTCCCCGTGGATGCGCAGCACGTCGCTCGTGCGTCTGCGTTTCCGGGTTGTGAAGTTCAGCTCCCCCCTCCGTACCATCCAGCCGCATGTAGATGTCATCGTTGACCCCCAGCATGCTGACAGTGGATACCTCCAGCAGCAGCGAGCGTCCCCCCTCAAAGCGGATCAGCGCCGTGGCCGAATCCTCAATCGGGTAGAGCGTCTCGTCGCTCGGGCTCATCAGATGGTGCGCCTCTTCTGTTGGTCGAGATGGGGCGTGGATCACGCCCGATACGGAATCTGACCGTTGGGGAAGCCGAGCATCCACAGCGAGAAATCGAGCATCACCAAGCCAGTGTCCCACAGGGCCCCTCGCCCGCCTGCGCCTTGGAGGTAAACCAGGAGGCTGGGGACTTGAGCCCGCGCGGCGCAGCCACCCCGCCTTCGCGTAATACACATCCCCCAGCGCCCTGCTGCACCATCAGCTTGAGCGCGCGCGTGTCGTCGCGGAAGCGATTGTTCATGCCCACGAACAGGGTTTTCCCGCTCTTCTCGCGCCGCGTTCATCATGCGCCGCGCCTCCCTCGCGGTGAGCGCCATCGGCTTTTCCACCAACACGTTAACCCCCTGCTCCAGGCAGCCGACCGCGATGGCGGAGTGCAAAAAGTTGGGCGTGGCGATGCTCACCGCGTCGATCTCTGTCGTGCGCGAGCATGTCACGAAAGTGCGTGTACACCTGCGGAATGTCGAAGCGATCCGCCACGAACTGCGCCCGTTTGCCGTTGATATCACTGATGGCGACGACCTCGACATCGTCTATTGCCTTGTAATTTGGCACGTGTCCGTGCACCTCGTCTGTGGCAATCGCCCCGACCCCGATAACCCCCACCCGTAATTTACCCACGGTTTCTCCTTGTTCGCCCTGGCTCCGCTAGACAGTGGAGCCACGATGTTGTTTGTTAAGTTGCTAGCAACTTTTTGGTGCTACATGTTACACAAATAACTGTTACACAAAAAAGAAGGGGCTGTCAACCCGTGACATGCCTTGGCATAATCAAGCAGCTTCGTTGCCATGGTCGCCTGCGGGCTTGATACCCAGTGAGGCGGAAGCGCCTGCTGCTTGTGCCTGGTTTACCTTTATTGCGGCGCTACAACTTTTCCAGCGGGGCGAAGGACGCCAGGAGCTTCTTGGTCCCGTTCCCAGGAAAGGCCACGACCACCTCCTCGTCCCCGCCGCTCGGCTGGCAGCTGACGACGATCCCCTCGCCGAACTTGGCATGGCGCACACGGTCCCCCGCGCGGAAGCTCGCCGCCTTGCCGCTAGTCTCGCGCGCGCTGCCCGCGCGTCGCGTGTTCCACAACGTCGCCTCGCTGCTCGGCGTCTCGCGCGCGGGGCGCGGGGTGGACGGGGTGGCGCTGGGACGGCGCGTGGGCCGCGCCTCGCGCTCCGTGTCCCACTCGTCGCTCGACCGGCGCTCCCCGGCGGGGCGCTTGGAGCGCTCCTTGGACTGCTGCAACGCCTCGCTTGGCAGCTCGCGCAGAAAGCGTGAAGGCTCCGAGACGGTGACGCGCCCCCACAGGCAGCGGCGGAAGGCGTGGATCAGGTAGAGCACTGCTTGGCGCGCGTGATCCCGACGTAGGCCAGGCGGCGCTCCTCCTCCATCTCCTCCGGCGTTTTCCTGCGCGCGGCTGTGCGGCAAAATGTTGTTTTCCATGCCGGGGATAAAGACCACCGGGATACTCCAGCCCCTTCGCCGTGTGAAGCGTCATCAGCGTCACCGCGTCCACCTCATCTTCCGGCACGTTGTCGGTGTCGCTGACGAGCGCGGCACTTTCCAGGAACTCCGGCAGCGCCTCGCGTCGCGGAGAGGTGCTCGTACTGCGTCGCCACATTTTGAAGCTCGATCACGTTCGCCCAGCGATCCTCCCCCTCGGGGGTGCCATCGCGCAGGAACCCCTCGTAGCCGATGCGTTCCACGATCTCGCCGATCATCATCGGCAGGTTCATGGTGTCCAGGCTTTGCAGGATCGGCTGGAGCTGCGGTAGAACCCAGCAGCGCCTCGCGACTGCGGCCATGAAGGGCGGCGGCACTGGCGGCAGCAGGGCGGATAGCTCCCCCTCGGCCCCCTCGACCTGCCCCTCCAGCAGTTGCAGCGCGGTGAAGGCGGGCAGCCCCCAGCTGGCGGCCCACTCCGTCAGCTGGCGGAAGGTCACGTCGCCGATGCCGCGCGTGGGCACGTTGATGATCCGCTCGAGCGACACCGAGTCGAAGGGGTTGTGGAGCAGGCGCACGTAGGCCATCACGTCCTTGACCTCGCGCCGCTCGTAAAAGCGCGTGCCGCCGACGATCACGTAGGTCAGGCCGCTGCGCACGAATGCTTCTTCCAGTGCCCGCGACTGGGCGTTGGTGCGGTAGAGCAGCGCAAAATCGCGGTTCCGGTACCCCTCGCGCGCCTTCAAACGCTGAATCTCGCGCACGATGTACTGCGCCTCCTCCCCCTCGTCGTATGCCTCAAAGACGACGATCGGCATCCCCTGGCCCAGCTCGCTCCACAAGCCTTTGTCCTTGCGGTTGCGGTTGCAGCGGATCAACTCCGAGGCGGCGTCCAGGATCGTCTGCGTCGAGCGATAGTTTTGCTCCAGCGCGATGATGCGCGCCTGCGCGGAAAAGTTTCCTCGAACTTGAGCACGTTGCGGTGATCCGCGCCGCGCCAGCCGTAAATCCCCTGATCGGCGTCGCCCACCGCAAACACATTGCCGTGCCCTCGCGCCGAGCAGCCGCACGAGGTCGTACTGCACCAGGTTGGTGTCCTGGAACTCATCCACGTGGAGGTACTGCCAGCGGCGGCGGTAGCTTTCCAGCACGCTCGGCACCTCCTGGAACAGGCGCGAGGTCAGCAGGAGCAGGTCGTCAAAGTCCAGCGCGTTGTTGTTTTGAAGCTTCTGCTGGTATCCCTCGTAGATGCGCTTGACCACCTCGTCCCAGTAGCTCTCGGTCTTGAAGGTTTGCGCGCTCTGCCCGTCGTTCTTCCCGCGCGAGATGGCCCCATGCACCGCGTTCGGGCGGTACACCTTGTCGCTCAGGTTCATCTCTTTGAGCACCTGCTTGACGAGTTGGCGCTGATCGTCGGTGTCGTAGACGAGAAAGGAGTTCTCGTAGTCAGATGGTGGATGTGGTGGCGCAGGATGCGGGCGCAGAGGAGTGGAAGGTGCCCATCGTCACGTCGCGCCCCCGCTCGTCGATCAGCCCGTCGAGGCGGTGGCGCATCTCGCTTCGCCGCCTTGTTGGTGAAGGTGACCGCCAGAATGTTCCACGGGTCGATCCCCTGCTGGATCAGGTAGGCGATGCGGTGGGTGAGCACGCGGGTCTTGCCACTGCCCGGCCCCGCCAGCACCAGCACCGGCCCCTGCACCGTCGTGACCGCCTCCCTCTGTTGCGGGTTCAGCCCCGCCAAAAGATCCTTCAACCGATTGCTCCATTTTTTCACGAAAGGTTGTCACCCCAGCAAGCGGGGCCACTGGCAAGTATAGCACGTTGGGGATTGGGTTCAAGGTGGAACTCTGGGGGTGAGGGGGTGATGAAGGTGAGGGGGTGAGGGTGAGAGGTGAGGGGGTGAGGGGGTGATGAAGGTGAGGGGGTGAGGGGGTGATGAAGGTGAGGGGGTGATGAAGGTGAGGGGGCGTCCTACCTGCTCGTTGCCTATATTGAGGGAAACGTGTGTGACGCTTCGCCCATTCACCATGCCCCATTCACCACTTATTATTCACCCCGCCGCGCCATGTTCCTCCAGCAGTGCTACCACAGCGTCGTGGCCGCGTTCTCGCGCTAGGTCGAGCGGGGTTTGACCGTTGGCGAGCGGTGCGGTGGGGTCGGCTCCGTGCTCCAAGAGCAGGCGCGTCATCGCCAGGTTGCCGCTGCCTACGGCGTTGTGCAGCGCGGTGCCATCGTTCTGCTGCGTGGCGTTTACCGCTGCGCCGCGCTCCAGCAGGGCGCGCAGCACGCGCAGGTTGCCGTTGGCGCTCGCGGCGTGGATCGGGGAAAGGCGCTGCGCGTTCTGCGCGATGGCGTTGACGTCCGCGCCCTGCTCCATCAACCAGAGCGCGACCTCCTCGCGCCCGAAGAAGCAGGCGAGTTGCAGCGGCGTGAAACCGTCACGCGCGATCTCGTTGACCCACTCCGGTGACTGCGCCACGATGGCCTGCACCCTTGCCAGCCTGCCAAGTGCCGCCGCATCGAAGATGCTCAGCGTTGCGCCCGCGTCGGCGAGCAGCCGCCGCCACCGCCTCGTGCCCCCGGTAAAGCGCGCTGAGCAGCACGGAAATCCCCTCCTCGCTGCGCGCGTTCGCCAGCCGCGCGTCGTGGGCCAGCAGGGCGCGGACCCGCTCCGCCTCCCCCGCCTGGGCTGCCTGCACGATCTCGTGCACCCGCGCGATCCACGCCGCCAGAGCCTCCGCCCGCTCGCTGATGGCGGCGGCGAGGGCGCGGCGCGCCTCCAGCCCTACCTCCTCCGCGCCCAGGGTAGCGCCCTCGACCTCGGCCAGCGCGCGGTAGACCAGGCGGAGCAGCCGCTTCGCCTCGCCCGGCCCCTTGCCAAGCTGCTCCAGGGTTTTTTCCAGCTGGATGGTGTGCTGGCGCAGGTGGGCGTCGAAGCGGTGCAGCCGATACTGCCCCGACACCTCTTCCCCCTCCCACCAGAGATGCGTTCCCTCCACCTCCGCATCGCTGATGCTGGCAAACTCGGCCAGCACACGCTCGTGGTGGCTGTCGTACCAAGCGAGCATCTCGGCCATCCCCTGCTTCATCCACAGCTGCATGAATTCACTCTGGGGGAGGGTCAGCCGATCCGCTTCACCCGCCGGTAGGGAAGGGGCGCGCTCGCCCCCCTCCCGCTGCCGCTCGACCCCGTGGTGAACAAGCGCAAAAAAAGTGCGCTCGGTCCGTGCGATGTGCCCAATGACATAGCGCAGGGGCCACTCCCCAGGGGCGGGGTCCTGATCGTAGAGCGAGACGGGTGCGCCGATCAGCACCGCTTGAAAATCGCGGTACGCCTCATGGTATTGCGCGAGGGCCCGCTGCGCCACGCTGGGCGGCGAGCCGCGGCGGGCGCGCGCGGTAGCGAGGGTCACGGCAAGGTCGCGCAGCTCGTGGTAGCTGCCCAGGAGCGCGAAGCGTGCGCCCTCGCCACTGTGGGCTCGCCACGCCCAGGGCTGCTCCATGTCGCTGTCGCTCAAGGGGTGGCTAAGGTTTGCCAGGGTTTGCACAGCATCGAAGAGGGACAAGTCGCGCATGATGGGGTCTCCCAACGTGGTCACTCACAGGCGAACATCTGTGCGACATTGTACGCCGGAATGGTGTGGGGGCGAATTGGCTGGTATACTCACGGATGGGGGACGGGGGGCAGGGATTAGGGGACAGAGAAAGGATGGTCCTCGTTCATCCGTCGTCGGTCGTCGGTCGTCGAGTGGGTAGAATAGAGGCACGAGCGATGAAGGCTACAGCGTTTCGCGAGGCGATACCAGCGCGGCTGCGGGAGCAACTGCCACCGGCGTGGCAGCATTTCGAGCACCGCAGCCGCTTCTCGCTGGTGCAACTCTGGTATGGCGATCCCGTGTTCCACTTTGAGATTTGGCCGCAGAGCAAGCAGGGGGTGATCGAGATTGGGCTGCACTTGGAGCACCCCCGCGCCGCGCAAAACGCTGCCCTACACCGCTTTTTCGACGGGCACTTTTTGGAGATTCGGCATGAGATAGGGGAGCTCTGGCTGGAAAAGTGGGATCGCGGCTGGCACAAGCTGTATTGCACGCTCCCGTTCGCGGGCTACAGCGAGGCGCTCCTCGACACGGTTTGCCATCTGGCAGCGCGGCAAATTACCGTCCTGCAACCCCTCCTGGATGAGGCGCTGCAAGAGATGGGATAGAGGATATTAGGTATTGGATATTGGATATTAACGGCAGAGTAGGCAATGGTAGAGGGACAAATCTTGCGTCTCCACCTATATCCAATTGCCAACACCCCATTCGGGGCAGCTGATACCCAATACCCAATATCCAATATCCAATATCCCCTACGCGTCTTCGTCCAGCATCTCGTCGACGGTCTCGCGCGAGCCCTCGGCTTGGCTGGGGGTTTCGACGACAAGGTCGTTGTCCGGCTCGTCGGGTGTGCCGTGCAATTCTGCCTCGACGGTGTCTTCTTCGCCCTCGGCCTGGCTGGGGGTCTGGCGGGTTAGATTTTCTTGATCTTCGTCGTGATGGCTCATGGAAGCGCTCCTTTGATCGTCGTTGATAGGGTGGATATTGCTTCAGGGCTGGGTGGCTTGAAGGTGGGCTAAAAATTGCTCACGCCTGGCCGATGGCGGGGACATCGTTGCCCCCCACGATAAGCAAGGTGGGTGCCTGAACGCAAAGCAGGGCGTCCCCCGCGCGGACCGGAACCGTGCGTTCCATGTTGCCCCGTTACCCTCTTCGCGCGCGGCTGCGGGGATGCGCCGCGCGGGCCAGCAGCTCGCGCACCTCCTCGTCGGTGGTCTGCGAAAAATCCTCGTACCAGAGCCCAACCGCCTGGAAGGGGTCCGGGGTCAGCGCGCAGATGACCTGCTCCGCCTCGCCTTGGAACAGCTCGCAGCTCGCGCGCGCGGCGACCGGCACCGCGACAATGATTGCGGCGGGCTCGTGGCCGCGCAGCGCCTGGAGCGCCGCGCGCATGGTCGCGCCGGTCGCCAGCCCATCATCCACCAGGATGACCTGCTTCCCCTCAATCTCGGGCAACGGGCGCGCGCCACGGTACAAGCGCTCGCGCCGCGCGAGTTCGCGCTTCTCGCTGGCTACCACAGAATCGATCACCCGCTCCGGGATGTGCAGGGCCTGCACCACGTCTGCGTTGAGGGTGCGCGTGCCGCCGCTCGCGATGGCACCCATCGCCAGTTCCTCATGGCCGGGCACCCCGAGCTTGCGCACCAGAAACAGATCGAGCGGGGCACCCAGCGCCTCGGCCACCTCCACAGCGACCGGCACCCCCCCGCGCGGCAGCGCCAGCACGAGCACATCGTCGCGGGCGGCGTACTCGCCCAGCAGGGTTGCCAGCACGCGCCCCGCCTCGCGACGATCTCGATAGCGTTTCATCGGGGTTCCTCCTTTTTCAGAAAAGGTGGGCAGCGCGGCCATCGCCCCGTTGCCCGCACGCGTGGGCGCTACCCATCCCCGTCGCGCACCCACTCGCCGTTGAAAGCGTGTGGGTGACAATCGTGCAGCAACCCCTATGCCGCGATTTGGGGAATGGCGGTGCGAATCCTGCTCATTCCATATGTAAATAGCTAGACCCGCTTGGGTCGGTTTGTCCTTAAACAGGAACCAAAAGGAGGCGCACCCATGTCGTCATTGGGAGATGAACGTTTTACCAGTCAGCCATCGCCACGCGCTGACACCGGATTTGGACCCCTCAATGTGGCCGAGCAGGAACGGACCCCGTCGCTGATCGTTGGGGCCCTGCTCGCGCTTCTTGGGCTGGGCCATCGCTCGTTGTTGGGCACGTTGTTGGCCATGGGCGGCGGCGTGCTGCTGTACCGTGGCGCTACCGGCCACTGCCCCGCCTATCAGAAGCTGGGGATCGACACATTCCAGGACAGCAAGGCAGGTCAGCCACAGAGCAAGGTGGCGGTCAAGCCGAATCGCCAGGAGCGGGTGGAGGAGGCGTCGTGGGAGTCCTTCCCCGCGAGCGACTCGCCCTCGTGGAGTGGCGGCGCGATTACCTGACCTTTATACAACCGGGCGTGGGGCGGGTAGGGGCGAGGGCGCGACATAGCGTGCGCCCCTGCCCGCGTCGGAGCCGCGCTTGGGATGGAGCAAGCGGTGAAAACCGTGGTAATAGATTACAGATAGCCAGAGTACAGTTTGCGGAGTGCTGTTTGGGTGTTGTGTGAATCCTGGAGGGTTCGTACAACACTTTTTTGTTACATGATTGGGCGGGCGAGACGCCCGCGCTCCCTGTCCCCTTGTCCCCTTGTCCCCCTGTCCCCTTGTCCCCCTGTCCCCTTGTCCCCCTGTCCCCTTGTCCCCTTTCCCCTCTTGCCACCTGTGAAACTCCACGGTATGCTAGAAAAAACAGGAGGCAAGGATGCTCGCAAATTTGGGGCTGATCGCCATCGGGTTGGTGGCGCTGTATTACGGGGCGGAGTGGCTGGTGAAGGGAGCGTCGCGGCTCGCGGGGTCTTTCGGGGTGCCGCCGCTGCTGATTGGTTTGACGCTGGTGGCTTTTGGTACCTCGACCCCCGAGATGCTGGTGAGCGTCACAGCGGCGCTGAGCGGGGTGAGCGACATCGCCCTGGGCAACGTGGTGGGCTCCAACATCGCCAATGTCGGGCTGATTTTGGGCTTGACAGGCATCTTGTTCCCCATCGCCATCCAGTCGCGCGTGCTCAAGCGCGAGATACCGCTGATGCTGATTGCCTCGCTCTTTGCCTACGTGCTGGCGTGGAACGGGATGCTCAGCCGCGTGGATGGGGTGCTGCTTTTCGCGGGGATCGTCGCTTTTACCGTTTTCTCCTACCGCCTGGGGGAAGAGACTACCGAGACCCCCGAGGTCCAGAAGGAGATGGAAGGGTACGAGGCGCATGAGGGCATCGCGGAGGGGGAGGGCACGAAGCGCGGGCTGGAGTTTGGGCGCATGCTGCTTGGCATTGCGCTGCTAACGATGGGCGCGCAGTGGCTGGTCAGTGGCGCGTCCACGCTGGCGCGCGCGGTGGGCATCAGCGACTGGATCATCGGGCTGACGCTGGTAGCGATTGGCACCTCGCTGCCCGAACTGGCGACCTCGCTCGTATCGGCGTTTCGCCACGAGGATGATATCTCGGTGGGCAACATCGTCGGCTCCAACATCTTCAACCTGCTGGCGGTGCTCGGCGTGACGGCGATGGTGAGGCCGGTGCCGGTCGAGGCGTCCATGCTGCGGGTGGAATTGCCCATCATGCTCGCTTTTTCCCTCATCCTGATGCCCCTGCTCGCGGATGGCAAACTCGCGCGCTGGCAGGGCGCGCTACTGCTGGGCGGCTACGTGGCGTTTACGCTGTTCCTGTTTTTGTGAGGAGGACGGAGGACGGAGGACCGACGACCGACGACCGACGACCGACGACCGACGACCGACGACCGACGACCGACGGAAGATCAGGACGTTGGAGATAAGTTGGGTAAGAATCAATGACGACCACGAACAGAAATAGCCTACTGATGAGGCGTTGTTTAAATGTCCGCCTTCACGGACGCTTTCGCTTCGTTGATGACTCGTCAAGTCGTTAGAAGCCGTTGGTAACAAACAAAAAAACTCCACCCGTACGGGTGGAGTTTTTTTGCTTTATCGGTTATCGGCAATAGCTTATTCGGCGGAGAACCAATGGAGGCTCATTGTCTATGCCTTGCTCGGTCGTCGGTCGTCGGTCGTCGGTCGTCCCTACTCGCTCGCCAGGTAGGCGTTGAAGAAGCGGGCAATCGTCACCGCGTAATCGCCGCGCGTGACGGTCTGGGTGGGGCGGAAGGTCGCGTGGATCGTCGGGACGAGATCGTATGGGCCCTGCTGGAGGGTGAAGTAGGCGTTCAGGATGTTCAGGTCGAGCGCCAGTTGGACGTAGCCGCGCAGGTCGGCGGGAATCTGGGCCGCGTCGTCAATCGCGATGCGGCTGTCCCCGTACTGGACCGTGACGTCGCCGCTGTTCAGGGCGAGCGCGTCCGCCTGCAGGCCAAGGCTCTGTACCAAGGAGTAGGCAAGGTTGGCGCGGTTCACGCTCGCCGTGGGGGCGAAGGTGCCGCTCGCCGTGGGGCGCATGACGCCGTTGGCCTGCTGCACGCGATCCTTGAGCGCCGCGCCCTGCGCCGCTACCGCTTCCACGAAGGGGCGGTCGGTCGCGCTGACATCGGAGAAGGTGCTGCTACCGTCGAGCGGGAGGAACTGGCGGATCGCCGCGCCGCGCACCAGGTACTGCGCCAACTCGGCGCGCTTCAGCGCCTGGGTGGGGCGGTAGCGGCCATTGCTGGAACCATCGACCAGCCGCTCGCTCACCGCCACCTTGATGGCGCTTTCCGCCGCGTTGCCCGCGATGTCGCTCAGCCCCGTGAAGGAGGAGATGCTCTTGAAGGTGAGGGTGCCCGCGACGTTTTCCGGCAGCCCCACGCCGCCGAGCGGGTTCTCCTCGGTGCCGCGCAGGCCGCGCACCTCAAGGGTCCACGCGCCAGCGGTGGGCGCGGTCACGGAAACCACGCGGTCGTAATAGAGGGTGAAGAGGAGCGAGATGCCGGAACTGTACTCGGTACCATCGGGGGCGATCAGGACGAGGTTGACCGGGTTGCCCTCGCCGATCAGACCGTAGCCATCGATGCGGGCGATCAACTCGGTGGTGCCCGCCGGAACGGTGAAGGGCATGTTGTTGCTGGTGTAGAAGATCGGGTCGTACTCGACCGTGAAAGGCTGGCGGGTGGCGCTGCTGGTCGCGTTGCTGTTGAACGTGTGGTTCATGTTCAGCGTCGTGCCGTAGTCGCGCACCTGGAAGGCACGGTCCACCGCGGCGAAGGCGTTGACGTAGCCCGCGCCCACTTCCCACGTCTCGTAGCCGGGCATGTTGGTGGCGGTGTCCTGCAGGATATCCTTGATCTCAGCGGGGGAGAGCACAGGGTTGGCGTCGAGCAGCAGGGCGACGATACCGGCGGTGTGCGGGGTCGCCATCGAGGTGCCACTCATCGTGGTGTACCAGGGAATGTAGGCGGGCGGAATCAGTTCGATATCTTTGTCGGTGCCCAAGGTCGAGACCGGGGCAAAGGCGCGGGTGGAGATGATGTCAACGCCGGGGGCGGTCAGGGTGGGGCGATCTTCCCACGTCCACGTCTCGCCATCAATCGTGAAGGTGCCACCGACACCGGCCGTGCCGCGTGAGGAGAAATCCGCCAGCGTGCCCTGCTTCGTGCCAGCCGCTACCGAGATCACCCAGGGGGCCTTGGCGTACGGGTTGTGCGTGTTCTCGCTCGGACCCTCATTGCCCGCCGCGAAAAGGACGGTGATGCCGCGATCGTAGGCGCGCTTGCTGGCAACGTTGATCGGGTCATTCGGCTCGAAATCGCCCGAGGAGCCCCAGGAATTGGTGATGACGCGAATGTTATGCTGGAACTGGTGGGTGATGGCGTAGTCGAAGCCACCGATCCCATCGAGGACGAAGAGCGCCGCGCCGGAGCCGTAGCCCACCAGGCCGGCGGCCGGGGCCGCACCCTCGTAGAGCCCGCTCGACTGCGCGCCGGTCGCCGCTACCGAGCCCGCGACGTGCGTGCCGTGGCCGGAGTTGGTATCAGTGTTGGGAACGCCCTCGACATAGGTGACCGGCAGCAGGCCGCTGTAGGCGTTCAGGTTGGTGGTGCCCAGTACGTTTTCGAGGCAGTTGTTCGCCAGGTCGGGGTGGAGGCAGTCGATGCCGCTGTCGTTGACCACAACGGTCACGCCACTACCCGCGACGGGGAGCCCGCCGTTGCGCTGCGTCATCGTGCTGTTGGTTCGCACGCGATCCACGCCGGTCAGCTCGTTGGCCTCGCCATTGTAGAGCGTGAGGGGCGCGTTAAGGTAGAGCGAGCGGACGCTCGGCTCCTGGGCCAGCGCGTCCACCTGCGCGGCGGTCGCCAGCACCCCCGCGATGGGGAGCGATTCAAAGGTGAGACCCTGCGTGATGCCGAGGTTTTCCAGCAGCGCGACATCCGTGTCGTCCAGCGGGTCGGTGCCGTCGAAGGTAACGACGACTTCCACCGGTGCCACCGCGTTGAGCAGGGCCTCGGTGAGAGCGGGGTCCATTACCACCTCGCCATCGGCCTGGGCCGCGCGGGTGATGGGGTTGTTGAAAATTGGAACGAAGAGGGTCAGAACAAAAAGAACTGACAGGAGAAAATGCAAAGGTCTGCGGGACATTGGGGGCTCCTTGCAAGGGATGATTGATTTGTGTCACCACTGCACGTGGTGCTATTTCTTGAGGTCATTATATACACCACATCAAGTGGTGTCAAGTTGTGAGGTACTATAGTACTACTCCAAAGTGCCTGCTCACCGATATCTGGCTGGGCGACGTAGAGATTGTCAACCTCTACCCCGATCTTGGCAGCGTAGCGAGTGTCCAGGGCGCGCTCTACATCTGATGAGGGCGCAGGGGCCGTCGAGCTTCTGCGACTCGGCGCGATATGCTGCGAGAGCGCCATTTGCCATCCCGAAAGGGGGGTGGTCGATATAGGTCTAGGGGTAACAGGCCATATACCAAAGCACGGAAAATTGGCTCTTGACAGACGAGAGAGAATACCTTTATACTGCTAACTAATACGAATTACTAAATCCAATTAGTGAGTAGGTCTGAACGCTGAAGAGGGGGCCACGAATGGCACGCAAGCGGCGGGAACGCGCACCGACGATGAACGATGTTGCCGAGCGTGCCGGGGTTTCCCAGACCACGGTTTCCTTTGTGTTAAACGAGGTAACGACTGTGACGCTGCCGGACGAGACGCGCGAGCGTGTTCTCCAGGCAGCGCGTGATCTGGGCTATCGCCCCAACGCAGCGGCAAAGGTGCTGCGCACGAGCAAGTCCCACATGGTTGGCTTCCTGACGGACGAGATCGCCACCTCACCCTATGCGGGCAAGGTCATCAAAGGCGCTCAGGACATTGCGCTGGCGGAGGACAAGCTGCTCCTCATCATCAATACAGGGGGCCACCGCCCGACCGAAGAAAAGGCCATCGAGCGTATGTTGGAATGGCAGGTAGAAGGAATTATCTACGCGGTTGGCTTTCACCGCGCGATCGATCTACCCCAGACGATCCATGAGGTGCCGGCAATCGTCGTCAACGGTTTTGCCGCCGACCACTCTTTGTCCAGCGTCGTGCCGGACGAGGTGGGTGGTGGCTACGAAGCCACAATGACCCTGGCGCGCGCGGGCCACCAACGCATAGCTTTTATCAATCTCAACTCGCTGGCGTCCGGCCTGCCTGCGGTGCTCGGTAGGTTGGAAGGGTACCGGAACGCGCTCGCCGATCAGGGGTTGCCCTGGGATGAGTCCATCGTCTTCTGCGATGGGCTAGGAAATGCGGATGATGGATACGAACACGCCCACGAGTTGATGCGCCTGGCTGTGCCCCCTACTGCTATCTTTTGCAGCACTGACCGTGTGGCGGTGGGGGTCTACGAGGCACTCAAGGAGCTGGGGCGCGCGGTGCCGGGCGATGTAGCGGTCATCGGCTTCGACAACCAGGAGCACATCGCGGCCCACCTTTCCCCGCCCCTTTCCACGATGGAGCTGCCTTTCTACGAGATGGGACGCTGGGCGGCGAGCCAGCTTATCCATCAGTCGGCGGAGGCACCCCTCACCCACAAGATTCTTCCCTGCCCGTATATCGCGCGGGCATCCGTCTAACTCTCGCTTCGACATTCCAAAAAATAAGAGCAAGAAAGGAGTTTTATATTGTTATAACTAATACGTATTACTTACCGTCCTGAATAGCTGTTTTTATCAACCGCTGTACTTTCATAGGAGAAGGAACCAGATGTCTCGCAAAGACGCACTGAAGCTGTTTGTACTAGTACTCAGCCTTCTGCTGACGCTTGCCGCCTGCGGTGGCAGCGACAACCCGCCCGCTTCCGATACCGGCGCGGACACTACGGTAGAAGAGCCCACCGAAGCCGCCGAAGCCGCCGAACCGACGGAAGAAGTGATGGCCGAGCCCACTGCCACCCTGGCTGCTGGCAAGAATCAGGTGACCCTATGGTCCCACTCGGCGGGCAACCCCGACGAGATCGCGGTAGTCGAGGAGATGATCGAGACGTTTAACCAGCAGAGTGACACCTACCAGGTGGTGCTCGAAGCGTTCCCGCAGGCCTCGTACAACGATTCGGTAGCTGCCGCCTCGGTGGCGGGCAGCCTCCCCTGCATTGTGGACCTGGACGGGCCAACCGTGCCCAACTTTGCCTGGTCCGGGTACCTGCAACCGCTACCCATCAGCGAGGCCGATCTGGAAGCGCTGGACGTGCTGGAGAATGACGTGGGGCGCTACAATGGCGAGGTGTACTCGCTCGGCCAATTCGACGTGGCGCTGATGGTCGCCGCGCGCCAATCGGTTCTGGATGAGTACGGCATCCGCGTGCCCACGCTGGACGAGCCGTGGACGCTGGAAGAGTTCAATGCGGCCCTCGACACGCTGAAGAATTCGGGCGACTTTGAATACGCCCTTGACGTGAACGCCCAGAACACCGGTGAGTGGTGGCCCTATGCCTACTCGCCCATGCTCCAAAGCTTTGGGGGCGACCTTATCAACCGCGACAGCTACACGGAGGCAGAGGGGACCTTGAACGGGCCGGAGGCAGTGGCGTGGGCCGAGTGGTTCCAAGGTCTCTTCACGAACGGGTATGCCCCTACCAACCCGGCGGACGATCAGGGCTTCCTGCAGGGCGATATTGCGCTCTGGTATACCGGTAGTTGGGCGGCCAACGCGGTAGTCGAAGCCTATGGCGACGATGCCCTCTTCCTGCCGCCGCCCGATTTCGGGAATGGCCCCAAGATTGGCGCGGGCTCCTGGCAGTTTGGCATCTCATCCATCTGCAAGCACCCGGAGGGCGCTGCCCAGTTTATCGAGTACACGATGCAGCCGGAGCAGATTGCGCTCATGTCGAACTCGTCGAGCCTGATCCCGACCACGAGCGGCGGCGCGGCGCTGACCGAGCAGTACGCCGAGGGCGGTCCCCTCCGCGTGTTCTATGACATGGCCGACCGCTTCGCCGTCGTGCGCCCGCAAACCCCCGGCTACCTGACCATCTCCAGCCAGTTCGAGCAGGCTGGGGCCTCCATCCGCGATGGCGGCAACGTGCAGGATGCGCTGGATGATGCGGTGGATGCCATCGAGCGGGACATCAACGACAACAACAGCTACGGCTTCGGCCAGTAACCCTTTCCTTCAAAATGGGGCAGGCGGGGTGCGGCGATGCCGCGCCTGCCCCAGTTCCACGCAAAGAGGAGGATTTCCAGATGGGTGTTGAACTAGATAGGCTGCACCAGCAGCAACCCGGCATCGCGCCGATTGGGGTCGAGCCCCCTAACAAGGGCCGCAGGCGTCGCAGTGGCGAGGATCTCATTCCCGCCCTGACGATGGTGGCACCAGCCATGTTGCTCATGCTACTTTTCCTGATTGGCCCCTTTTTTGGGGGCATCTACTACAGTTTTACCAACCAACGCCTGATCTCGGCCAACCCCACCGAGTTCGTGGGGATGCGCAACTATGACAGGCTCCTCAGCCTCTCCGTGCTGAAGCTGGAAGCGCTGACCGACGAGACGACGGGGGAATCATTGCGGGACGAGGAGGGTGCGCTGCAATTTCCGCGCTCCCGCGAGTTTACGCGCGACCAGGAGAATTACCCGCAATACGCCGGGCTGACCGAGTGGTTTACCATGGACCTGGGTGCCACGCGCTACGTCGTTCTGGCGGGTGACCCCACCTTCATGCGCTCGCTGCGGAACAACATATTTTTTAGCCTGGTAGTCATCCCGCTCCAGACGGCGCTGGCGCTCTTGCTGGCGCTCCTGGTCAACCAGAACATCGCGGGGCGCAACTTCTTCCGCACCCTCTATTTCACGCCGGTCGTAACCTCGATGGTAGTGGTTTCTATCGTGTGGCGCTTCCTGTATGACCCCAACAACGGCCTCGTCAACTCGGTTCTCTCTGCCCTCTCATTTGGGGTGATTCCCTCCATTAACTGGCTGGGCGACCCCAGGTTTGCCATGTGGGCCATCATCATCATGTCGATCTGGCAGGGCGCAGGCTTCCAGATGATGCTCTTTCTGGCGGGGCTTCAGGGGGTGCCGGAGGAGCAGTACGAGGCGGCGAGCATTGACGGCGCGAATGCCTGGGAAAAGTTCCGCTTCATCACCCTGCCAGGGCTGCGCAATGTCTTTGTCTTCATCTTTATCACCATTACCATCGCCGCCTTCCAACTGTTCACCCAGGTCTTCGTGATGACCAATGGCGGGCCGGACGACTCCACCTCGACGGTGGTCTTCCACATGGTCCGTGCTGGCTTCCGGGAGCAGGACATCGCCTATGGTTCGACCATCGCGGTGGTCTTCTTCCTCATTATCATCGGTATCAATCTTGTTCAACGCTATCTCATCCGCGAAAGGGGGGCTGCCGCATGAGACCCAGTAAGTTCCAAAATGCCATCAGGTATCTGCCGATGATCCTGCTTGCCGCCTTTTTTACCTGCCCGCTCTGGTTCATGATGGTTTCCTCGTTCAAGGCCAGCAATGCGCAGATATTTGGCGACCTGAGCTCGCTGCGAGCGTTCCTGCCCGTCGGGGAGTTGACCCTGGCGAACTATCAATCCGTCTTTTCCAACAGTAACTTTCCCCGCTACCTCGTGAACTCCATGGGAATTACGGCGATTGTCATCGCGCTCTCCCTGCTTATCAACAGCATGGCGGCCTACGCGCTCTCGCGGCTGCAATGGAGCGGGCAAAAGATTCTTCTGACGCTCATCATCGCGACGCTCATCATCCCGGGCGATGCGACGATCATGCCGCTGCTGCTCCTGGTGAGCCGCCTGCCATCTCTCTCCTTCGCCGAGGGGTTTTCCGTGACGCAGGGGTGGCTGAACACCTACCACGTGCAGATCATCCCCTTTCTGAGCAGCGCCTTTTCCATCTTCCTCTTTTACCAGTTCTTCCAGGACATCCCGAAGGACTTGGATGAGGCGGCACTGGTGGACGGGGCGAGCCGCTTCCAGATCTACAGGCAGATCATCGTCCCCATCTCGGGGCCGGTTTTTGCCTCGGTCGCCATCCTGACCTTCCTTAGCAAGTGGAACGATTTTCTGTGGCCTATCATGGTCATCCAAAGCGACGATCTGCGCCCCGTCATGGTTGGCTTGCAGTTCTTTTTCCAGCAAAATGTGCAGTGGGGTGAAGTGATGGCATACACGACGCTCATCACTCTGCCCGTGCTCGGCTTTTTCCTGGCGTTCCAGGGCGCGTTCGTGAAGAGCATTGCGTCCACCGGCATCAAGGGTTAAGGAGAGGGGGCTCAACGTGACAGAACAATATCATCACCACGGAGAGGGGGCGCTGGCCGCACGCGCGGCGCTGGCCCACGATCCTCACCGCCCGCGCTATCACTTTTTGCCCCCTCGCTACTGGATGAATGACCCCAACGGGCTGATCCACTGGCAGGGGGTGTACCACATGTTCTATCAGCACAACCCGCATGGCCCGTTGTGGGGCGGCATCCACTGGGGCCACGCGACGAGCACCGATCTGCTGCACTGGGAGGATCAACCCATCGCACTCGCACCAACCCCGGGCGGCGCGGACGAGGAAGGCTGCTGGTCCGGCTGCGCGGTCGTGCACGAGGGCATCCCGACCTTCCTCTACACAGGGATGCGCGATGGGCAGTACGGGATGCTTGTGGCGCGGAGCCACGACGAGGGTCTGATTCACTGGGAAAAAGAGCCGAGCAACCCGGTCATCCCAGGGCCACCAGCCGGGGCTGAGCGTCGTCGGTTTCCGCGACCACACCGTCTGGCGCGAGGGCGAGCTGTGGTACATGGGCATCGGCTCTGGCATTGAAGGGCAGGGTGGGACGGTGCTGCTCTACCGCTCCGCCGACCTGGTCGAATGGGAATTCCTCCACCCGCTGCTGGTGGGGGATGCCCAGCGGCGGGAGCCGCTGTGGACCGGAACGATGTGGGAGTGCCCTGACTTTTTTGCGCTGGATGGGCGGCACGTGCTGCTGATCTCGGTCTGGAGTGACCACAACCTTTTTTACAGTGCCAGCATGGTGGGCCGCTATGAAAACCACCGTTTCGTGCCCGACACCCTGCGCAAGCTAGACTTTGGAGACAACCATTTTTACGCGCCCCAAACGCTACGCGATGCGCAGGGGCGGCGGCTGATCTGGGGCTGGATTCAGGAGGACCGCACCCCCACGCAACAGAGCGAGGCGGGCTGGTCGGGGGTTATGTCCCTGCCACGCGTGCTCTCGCTGGACGAGTCAGGCCGCCTGCGGATCGGAGCCGGTGCCCGAGCTTGAAGCGCTGCGGCAAGCACATCATCGGCTGACCGATGTGGCGCTCGCGTCAGGGGAGAGCCACCTTCTGGACGACGTGCGCGGGGATATGCTGGAACTAATCGCGGAGTTTGAAGTAGGGGACGCGCGCCAGGTGGGGCTGAAGGTGCGCCGCGCGCCGGACGGCTCTGAGGAAACCGCTATCTTTTACGATGTCGACACGCAGGAGCTTGTCTTTGACGGGCAGCGCTCCAGCTTGGACCGCGAGATCGTGCAGCGCGAGTTTCGGGGGGATTTCCTGGAGCCGGTGGGCGAGACTGTCACGCTACGCCTGTTCCTGGACCGCTCCGTGATCGAGGTGTTCGCTGGCCCCTCCACCTGCATCACCGGGCGCACCTACCCGACGCGCCCGGACAGCCTGGGCCTTGCCCTTTTCGCGGAGGGCGGCGCGGCGCGGCTGCGCTCCCTTGATGTGTGGCAGATGCGGAACGGATAAGGCGGAATGGGGAATGGGGAATGCGGAATGCGGAATGCGACGACGCTATCCCTGGATTTCAACCCCTTCTATATTTTGGGTAGTGCTAGCAACAAAAAACGCCCTGAGGCTCTGGTGCCTCGGGGCGTTTTGCGGTTGGTGGGGTGGGGAGCGTTAGAGCGACTGCGTCGTCAAATCGCGCCCGGGGCGCAACTCTTTCTCGTAGCGGTCCCACTGGCGGACGACGTGCATCCCCGCCTTCTCGTACAGGCCGGTGGCTCCGGTCAGGCTGCTAGCGTCCACCCCGAGCCCGACGCGCGCCTGCCCGCGCCGGAAGAACTCGCCAAAGGTGTGGTGCAGCAGGGCCATGCCAAGCCCCTGCCGCCGCCACGGGCGGCGCACCCCGAGTATGTTGACCCAGCCCATCTTCGGGTCTTCTGGCATGGAGGGCGTGCACAGGGAGATCGCAGCGATCTGCTCCCCATCCATCGCTAGAAAGAAGAGTGACGGGTCGAACTTTGGGTCACCAAGCATGAAGTGGGTAAAACGCGCGAAGGCTTCCTCCTCCGGCTGATCCACATGGCCCCAATGATCCTGGAACGCCTCATCGATCGCGCGGAAAAGCGCCAGGCTGTCCGGCACCTCTTCAAAGGTGCGAATGACAAGGTTGTCGGGTAGCTGCGCGGCGGGTGGCGGCCCCTCCAACTCGATCACCATGTGCCAAAAGTGGCGAATCAGCGTCATCTCGAAGCTTTCCAGCAGCTTTCGGCTGGGGGCGTGCCCGCTGAGGAAGCCGCTCTGCATCGCGACGCGCAGCCCCTCCGGCACGCGGCTCATCGCCTGGCGGGCGCGCCGCTCGCCCCACTCCAACAGCGTGGTGCCGATGCCCTGGCCCTCCCACTCAGGATGAACGCACCCCCACACATCGGGGGTCACGGGCGGGTTGGCGGTGCTCCACACGTCAATGTAGCCCACCAATTCCCCCTTCGCGTTTTCGACAAGTCGGATATCCTCCCTTGGCACAAAGCCGGGGGATTGCCACCCTTGGAGAAGATCCTCCATGGTAGTCTCGGGCGCGCCGGTCATCGCGATGGCGCAAGTATTTATCAGCTCCGTCACGGCGGCGGCATCTTCCAGGGAGGCACCACGCAGGGTAAGTGGTGGTTCCAAAAACGTAGAATGTTTCACGGGTCGGCTCCTGTTTTATGGGTTGCAAAAAGTGGTGGCCTGGGGTGAGGCCGCTGCTGGCGCGGCCAGAGCAAAAACAAAAAGGCCGCGGGATGGTTCCCACGGCCTTGGGTTGAGAGCTTGCGTCAGCCTGTCATGGATTCATGAGGCTGAAGCTACACAAAAAGAAAGGGCCGTGGGGGTTGGATGCCCACGGCCCTTGCGCTATGCTATGAATTGGTTACATAACAGCTTGGGGAGTAGGCACACTCATTCCACCTATTTCGTTGAAAACGGGGGTTGCAGTGATATAGGATTCCATCCGACCTACTCCTTCCATCAGTCTAACGACACACCTCAGTTGTCGTCAAGATAACGATAAATCAACAGTTTGTCAAGCATCACTTTGGGGCGACGGCGCTACGCTTCCAGCGCGCCAGCGGGCTGTGTGCTGGCAGGCAGAAGCTGGCTCCCCTGGCGCGCGATGACGATCCCTAACAGAACAACTCACCATCCCGACGATTTCCCACGGACCAATTCCCTCGTTGAGGAGTAGCCATGCGAAAACCCCTGCCAGTACCGGCTGGAGCAGCAGGGTCACGGAAGAAAAAGTGGTGGGCAAAAAGGCGAGCGCGAAGGCGATCAGCCCCTGCCCGCCTGCATGGCTGATCAGCGCGAGCGCGAGCAGCAGCCCCCAGCCGCCCGCGCTTGTGGGGAAGATGCGCTCGCCCGACAGCAGCGTGAGGGGCAACAGTGCGAGGCAGGTGACGAGCCCGCTGTACCACATGATGGTGGCGGTGGAAAAGGTGTCACGCAAGCGCTTCACCGAGAGCAGGTAGCCTGCGTACATCAGGGCGGTGGTCAGCCCCAGCGCATCCCCCAAAAGATGCTCACTCCGCAGGGTGGAGTTGCCGCCAATCAGCAGGACAACCCCCACCAGGGCGGTGCTCATGCCCAGCACGAAGGTGGAGCTGACGCGCTGGCGAAAAAGCAGCCAACTGAGGAGCGCCACGAAGATCGGGGCAAGGTTGGCAAGCAGGGTGGCGTTTGCCACCGTCGTCAGTTCGATAGACTTGTGCCACAACGCCAGGTCGCCCGCCAAAAAAAGCCCCGCCCAGAGTAGCAGCAGGTAGCTTCGACGGCTGGCGGGCACGCGGGCGGTGCTGGCGGTGCTGTCACGGCGCATCCACAGCCACAGGGCGGGCAGCGCGAGCGCGAGCCGCCAAAAGGCAGTGGCGGTCGGGCCGCTCTCGCTCAAGCGGACAAAGATCGGCGAAAAACCAATAGCAGCAGCACCGCTGAGAAGCGCTAACAGAGCAAGGCGCACGCTCACGGTGGCCTGTGGGAGTGGGGTAGGGTCGGCTTGCTTTATCATGTTTGACCTTGACGGTATTGACGGGCAGAATCGATTGTTTCAGAAGCTGGCAATAATAGCATAAAGCCGCCGACACCCATTTTTGCGGGGGCACAAGTGACAACATGTAAGGGAGAGACCATGAGCGCTTTGACGAGCCTCCTTGCCGATCTGGTAGCCATCAATTCGATCAGCTCCTCGCTGTGTGGCGGGCCGGGCGAGGCCGAGTTAGCCGCTTGGTTGCACCGCTGGCTGGCGGCACGCGGGATTGACTCACAACTGAGCGAGCCCGCCCCGGGCCGCCCCAACGTGCTCGTGCATCTCCAAGGAAGGGGCGAGGCGGCACCCCTGCTGCTCAACGCGCACATGGATACCGTGGATGTTGAGGGCATGTCGGACCCGTTTGCCCTTCGCCAGCAGGGCGACCGGCTCTACGGACGCGGCAGCTACGATATGAAGGCGAGCATCGCGATCATGCTCGAATTGGCGGCACGATGGGCTGCTGCCCCGCCGCCAGGCGATGTGTGGCTGACCTTTGTCAGCGATGAGGAGGACCTGAGCCTGGGGGCAGAGGCGCTCACGCGGGAGTGGCTGCCCAGCCTGGAGAGCCCACCCGTCGCCGCTATCGTTTTGGAACCGTCAGAAGAGCAGATCGGGATCGCGCACAAAGGCTTTGCCTGGCTGGAAATGACGGTGACCGGCAGGGCGGGCCACGGCAGTCGCCCGGCGGAAGCCATTGACGCGATTATGCCGCTGGGCAACGCGCTGGGGGAGCTTGCCGCGTTGGAACAACGCTTTATGGAAGAGCCAGAGCACCCCTTGCTCGGGCGGCGCTCCCTGCATGCAAGTGCGATTCGGGGTGGAAGCGCGTGGAGCGTGTACCCTGCCAGTGCGAGCCTCCAGTGGGAGCGGCGGCTCCTGCCAGAGGAGAGCACGGCGGCGCTGGAGGCAGAACTTCATCGCGTGATCGTGGCAGCGCGGCGTGACAGCGAGGCGGAGATTGACGGGCGCGTCGTTTTCGGGCGTACCCCCATGAGCACCACCCCTGACGCGGCCATCGTGCGAGCGTTTCAGGCGGCCAGCCCAGGCGCTAGCCTGAGCGGCCTTTCCTTTTGGACAGATGGTGGCCTATTCCGCGATGCCGGATTGCCCACAGTGATTTACGGTCCCATCGGCCACGGCGCGCACGCCACCGACGAGTGGGTCAGCGCGACCAGCCTCGAAACAGTGTTGGGTGTGGTTCAGCGAGTGGTAGATCAGGGTGTGGGCTGAACAAATACGCATACTGCCAATTTGACAGCGGAGCAGAAAAGAGTAGAATAGCATCTTGTTGAAGCCGAACTGAGCGTGACCGCAAGCGGGGCGCGTGGTAATAAGGTTGCAACATCGGTTTCGTCTCACGGAGGTGAGGCAGACCCACACAACTGAGACAGGTCAACCGCCTTCCATACCCTGAAGGTAGCGGGAGCGGTTTTTTTGTCTGCCCAATCTGGCTCCGGTACGCAACCAAGCGCGGGGCAGGATTTGACATAAAATGAGAGAAGTGCTACACTTCTTTCTCGCTGCGGGAACGCGGCGGAGCACATTGCCAACAGAAGAGTGATAGCAAGCGAGGCGGAAAAAGACTGGAACTGTTCAGACTTTCGAAGCGTTCGCTTGAAAGCGAACGTTAATTCACGGAGAGTTTGATCCTGGCTCAGGATGAACGTTGGCGGCATGCCTAACACATGCAAGTCGAACGGAGGGCTTCGGCCCTCAGTGGCGAACGGGTGCGTAACACGTAGGTGACCTGCCTGTCAGTGGGGGATAACCATCGGAAACGGTGGCTAATACCGCATAAGCTGTAAGGGGTTAGAAGCCTTACAGGAAAGCTTTAGTGCTGACAGAGGGGCCTGCGGCCTATCAGGTAGTTGGTGAGGTAACGGCTCACCAAGCCAATGACGGGTAGCTGACCTGAGAGGGTGGTCAGCCACAGGGGAACTGAGACACGGTCCCCACTCCTACGGGAGGCAGCAGTGAGGAATATTGGTCAATGGGGGCAACCCTGAACCAGCAATGCCGCGTGCGGGATGAAGTCCTTCGGGATGTAAACCGCTTTTCTGGGGGAAGAGCAAGGACGGTACCCCAGGAACAAGTCACGGCTAACTACGTGCCAGCAGCCGCGGTAATACGTAGGTGGCGAACGTTATCCGGAATTACTGGGCGTAAAGGGTCCGCAGGCGGAGACGCAAGTCTGGCGTGAAAGCTCCCGGCTCAACTGGGAGAAGCCGTTGGAAACTGCGTGTCTAGAATCCGAGAGAGGTCGGTGGAATTCCCGGTGTAGTGGTGGAATGCGTAGAGATCGGGAGGAACATCAAAAGCGAAGGCAGCCGGCTAGCTCAGGATTGACGCTGAGGGACGAAAGCGTGGGGAGCAAACAGGATTAGATACCCTGGTAGTCCACGCTGTAAACGATGTGTGCTAGCTGTGTGCCTCGTAAAGGGGTGCGCGGCGCAGCCAACGCGCTAAGCACACCGCCTGGGGAGTACGGCCGCAAGGCTAAAACTCAAAGGAATTGACGGGGGCCCGCACAAGCAGCGGAGCGTGTGGTTTAATTCGATGCAACGCGAAGAACCTTACCTGGGTTTGACATCACGGTAGTAGGGCGGGGAAACCCAACCGACCTTCGGGAGCCGTGACAGGTGCTGCATGGCTGTCGTCAGCTCGTGTCGTGAGATGTTGGGTTAAGTCCCGCAACGAGCGCAACCCCTATCGTATGTTTCACGTGTCATGCGAGACCGCCCGGACTAACCGGGAGGAAGGTGGGGATGACGTCAAGTCAGCATGGCCTTTATATCCAGGGCGACACACACGCTACAATGGCGCGTACAATGGGAAGCCAAACCGCGAGGTTGCGCCAATCTCACAAAGCGCGTCGTAGTTCGGATTGGAGTCTGCAACTCGACTCCATGAAGGCGGAGTTGCTAGTAACCGCGCGTCAGCCATAGTGCGGTGAATGCGTTCCCGGGCCTTGTACACACCGCCCGTCACGTCATGGGAGTCGGTAACACCTGAAGTCGGGTAGCGAACCTTTCGGGGACGCGCCTGCCGAGGGTGGGACCGGTGACTGGGACGAAGTCGTAACAAGGTAGCAGTACCGGAAGGTGCGGCTGGATCACCTCCTTTCTAGGGAGCAAGAGCTTCACAGAAACAAACACAAACTGGACTCCAGTGCCAGGCGCAGCTTGCTATCACTCTTCTGTTGGGAATGCCGATGCAGATAGAGATAGAGAGGGGAGATAGAGATAGAGAAACGGCTACAGTCTGTGGGATCTCCCTTCTCTAGCTTCATCTTCTTTCTCTCCTCTCTATCTCTATCTGCTACGGGCGATTAGCTCAGTTGGTTAGAGCACTCCTCTGATAAGGGAGAGGCCCCAGGTTCGAGTCCTGGATCGCCCACCTTTTGAACGTTGAAACCGGAAACGTTCAAACCGGGAACGTTGGAACCGGAAACGTTGAAATGTGACGGCGCGGACTTGACAAGTACGGTGCGTTGCGTATAATCACAAACTCTTGCTGGCACGTACCGAAAGGGACCTCTGACTTGCATACCACGATAGCTGAAGAGACAACTCGATAGCCGACGTGTAGCAATCGCCAGGGCACCCGTGGCCTTTCAGCGGCCCCGCGATTGCGGGGCTTTTTTGTGCCCTGTGTGTACCTTAGAACAGGATTGGCAGGATAAGCGGATGACGGCTTGTGCGTTGAACTGAGTCTGCTACGGTAGATTGAGTTCAGAGCAGAAGCTCTGCACCCCTCGGGGGTGTTGGACATTACCAACTGAAGAGGATGCGAGGTAGAACCGTCGTGCGAACCATGCGTGTCGCACGAAGCTAGAAAGAGCACACGGTGGATGCCTAGGCAGACAGAACCGAAGAAGGACGCGGCAGGCGGCGATACGCCGGGAGGAGTTGTCAACAAACGCTATCACTCCCGGATTTCCGAATGGGGTAACCCGGCGGTGCGAACCACCGTCACCCTGTGGTTGAACACATAGACCACGGGGAGGGCACGCAGGGAATTGAAACATCTTAGTACCTGCAGGAAGAGAGAGCATTCCCCTAGTAGTGGCGAGCGAACGGGGAGCAGCCCAAACCAGCACCATGCCAAGCCGGTCGGCGTTGTGGTGTTGGGGTTGTAGGAGTAGGCAGCTGGCGCGACCGAGCCGGCACGCAGTTACCAAGGCGGGGTTTAGGGGAAGCTGACTGGAAAGCAGCACCGAAGGGGGTGAGAGTCCCGTACCCGACAAATGACCGCCCTGCGGCTTACCACCTGAGTACCACCGGGCACGCTAATCCGGTGGGAAGCTGGGGCGTCCACGTCCCAAGGCTAAATATTCTGTCTGACCGATAGTGAACGAGTACCGTGAGGGAAAGGTGAAAAGTACCCCGGTGAGGGGAGTGAAATAGCACCTGAAACCGTGTGTTTACCAACCGTCAAAGAGCTAGATTCGTTCAGCTCGATGGCGTGCCTTTTGGAGAATGAGCCAGCGAGTTACTGTTCTGTGGTGAGGCTAAGGAAGCAACATCCGTAGCCGCAGCGAAAGCAAGTCTGAATAGGGCGCCAAATTGCAGGACGTAGACCCGAAACCAAGTGAGCGACCCATGGCCAGGGTGAAGCGTGAGTAATGTCACGTGGAGGCCCGAACCGGTGTATGTTGCAAAATGCTCGGATGAGCTGTGGGTAGCGAAGAAATTTCAATCGAACTTGGCGATAGCTGGTTCTCCCCGAAATCGCTGTAGGGCGAGCCTCGGCGTGAAGGTTACCGGAGGTAGAGCACTGGCTGGGTGCGGGCCCCGCAAGGGGTACCAATCTCAATCAAACTGCGAATGCCGGTAACTGTAGCCGGGAGTCGGAGTCTGGGAGATGAGTTTCAGGCTCAAGAGGGAAAGAGCCCAGACCAACCGCTAAGGTCCCAAAGTGTGTACTAAGTGGGAAAGGAAGTGGGATTACTCAGACAGCCAGGAGGTTGGCTTAGAAGCAGCCACCCTTGAAAGAGTGCGTAATAGCTCACTGGTCAAGTGATCCCGCGCCGACAATGTAACGGGGCTAAGTACACCACCGACGCGTTGGACTTGCACCTAGTGCAAGTGGTAGGGGAGCGTTGCCAGCGCAATGAAGCAGGACCCGCGAGGGCGTGTGGAGTGCTGGGAAGTGAGAATGCTGGCATGAGTAACGAGAAGCATGTGAGAATCATGTTCGCCGAAAGCCTAAGGGTTCCGACGGAAGGGTCGTCCCCGTCGGGTTAGTCGGGCCTAAGCCGAGGGTGAAAGCCGTAGGCGATGGACAACGGGTTAACATTCCCGTACTACCCTTGAGGAGCGATGCAGGGACGCGGTAGCTAAGACCAGCCCCTTATTGGATTGGGGTGCCAAGCGTGTAACTCAGTGAGGACTCTAGGAAAATCCGGAGTCGGAGAGTGAGGCGTGACGGCGGGCCTTCGGGCCAGAAGTGGTGGGACGCGCCGCCAAGAAAAGCTGCTAAGCGAAGAATCGAGGGTACCCGTACCGCAAACCGACACAGGTGGGCAGGTAGAGGATACCAAGGCGAGCGGGAGAACTCTGGTTAAGGAACTCGGCAAAATAGATCCGTAACTTCGGGAGAAGGATCGCCCCTGAGTGTGAAGGGCCATGCGCCCTGAGCATCTGGGGGCCGCAGTGAAAAGGCCCTACCGACTGTTTACCAAAAACACAGGTCTCTGCGAACACGGAAGTGGAAGTATAGGGGCTGACACCTGCCCAGTGCCGGAAGGTTAAGGGGACTTGTTAGGCTTAGGCCGAGGCAGGGAACCGAAGCCCCGGTGAACGGCGGCCGTAACTATAACGGTCCTAAGGTAGCGAAATTCCTTGTCGGGTAAGTTCCGACCCGCACGAAAGGTGTAACGAGTGGGGCACTGTCTCAACCAGAGACCCGGTGAAATTGCAGTGACGGTGAAGATGCCGTCTACCCGCAGCAGGACAAAAAGACCCCGTGGAGCTTTACTGTAGCTTGTCATTGCGTCCGGGTATGGTCTGCGTAGGATAGGTGGGAGGCTGAGAAGCTGGGCTTGCGGGCTCGGTGGAGCCGACGGTGAAATACCACCCTGACCATGCCTTGACCCTAACCCCTGGCCGTGAACCGGCAGGGGAACCGTGACAGGTGGGCAGTTTGACTGGGGCGGTCGCCTCCGAAAAGGTAACGGAGGCGCCCAAAGGTACCCTCAGGCGGAATGGAAACCCGCCGCAGAGCGTAAAGGCAGAAGGGTGCTTGACAGGGAGACCAACAAGTCGACCTGGTAGGAAACTAGGGCTTAGTGATCCCACGGTACCGAGTGGAAGGGCCGTGGCTTACCGGATAAAAGCTACCCCGGGGATAACAGGCTAGTCTTCGCCAAGAGTTCACATCGACGCGAAGGCTCGGCACCTCGATGTCGGCTCGTCACATCCTGGGGCTGGAGTCGGTCCCAAGGGTTGGGCTGTTCGCCCATTAAAGTGGTACGCGAGCTGGGTTCAGAACGTCGTGAGACAGTTCGGTCTCTATCCGCTGTGGGAGGAAGTGATTTGCGAGGGGCTGCCCCTAGTACGAGAGGACCGGGGTGGACCGACCGCTGGTGTACCGGTTGTCATGCCAATGGCACAGCCGGGTAGCTAAGTCGGGGAGAGATAACCGCTGAAAGCATCTAAGTGGGAAGCTTGCCTCAATACGAGATCACTGGTCCCGAGAGGGAGTAAGGGCGCTGG
This sequence comes from uncultured Chloroflexia bacterium, assembly GCA_963845765.1. Classification (GTDB taxonomy): domain Bacteria; phylum Chloroflexota; class Anaerolineae; order Ardenticatenales; family Ardenticatenaceae; genus CAWJTI01. The sequence continues at coordinate 278,225 of CAWJTI010000015.1, read as the reverse complement.
GAGACGACCAGCTAGATAGGCCGCAGGTAGAAGTGCAGCAATGCATGCAGCCGAGCGGTACTAACGCCCGAGCGCTTCGTTTCACAAGTTGTACAAATGTGCGCGTTTGGTTCGCGCGACGGTTCTGCATCGCATCCTCAAGAGTTAAAACAGTCCAAGAGCCCAACGGGGTAAAGCCGTTGAAGGAGGCAGGTGATGGTCGCGGTGGGGGTCCACCCAGACCCATCCCGAACCTGGCAGTTAAGCCCACCAGCGCCGATGATACTGCGTCCGCAGGGACGTGGGAAAGTAGGTCATCGCCTGCCTCCTTGAGCGGCTTTGTGCTATCTGGCGTCCCCTTGGCAGCCATGTCGGCGGGCGACTGTGAGTAGGCCTGCGCGCGAGTGCAGGAATCCTCACAGCCGCTTCCCGCCACCCAAACCAGAGCGTTGTGCGAGAGTTGTTATACTCTCCACAGCGCTCTTTTTGGTTCCGGGCGCTCTTAGCTTCAGGCGAACAGCAGCCAACTCAAGCGTTTGCGGTAGGTTTGCGTGCGCGGGTCGTCCTCGCCCAGCAGCACGAAGAGGTCGAGCAGCGCCTGACGCGCGGCCCCCTCCTTGAAGTCGCGCTGCTGCTCCATAATGCTCAAAAAGTGCTGGGCCGCTGCGTCGTACTCACCCTGCTGCGCCGCCAAACGAGCAAGATCGTAGCGCGCCTCCAGGTTGTTCGGCTCGGCGGCCACGCGCTGCTGGAGCTCGGCTTGGGAGGCAGGCGACAACCCCGCAAACCGTAGCTGTGCCCGCAGGCTTTCGGCTGCCGCGCTATGCTCCCCTTTGGGCGGGAGCGCTTCCAGATGCGCGAGCGCCGCCTCGCCGTTGCCTGCCTCCAACTCCACGCGCGCCATGGCAAGGTGCGCGCGCTCATGATCCGGCTTCTCCGCGAGCACCGCCTCCAACGCGGCGCGCGCCAGCTCCGGGTCCCCCTCGCGAACCAATCGCTCGGCTTCTTTAACGCTCTCATCCAACTCGTTGGGCAGCAGCTTCTCAAGGAAGCGCTGGATTGTGGGGCGCGGCTGCACCCCCACAAACTCGTCCACCAGCCTTCCCTCGCGAAATGCCTTCACATTGGGGATGCCCTGCACCCCAAACCGCTGCGCCAGGCGTGGGTTTTCGTCCGAGTTCACCTTTGCCAGAATCCACGCCCCCGCCCCTTTCGCCGCGAGTTCCTCCAGGACGGGGGTCAGCATGCGGCAGGGACCGCACCAGGGAGCCCAAAAGTCCACCAGTACCGGCACGCTGCGCGAGCGCTCGACCACTTCCTTTTGGAAGCTCTGCTCGTTGACCTCGATCACATTTGCTTTCATCGTTATCTACTCCGCGTTGTGTCCCAAACTTACCTCAAGCCACCATGCATTGTGCTGCCCCGGCTGGAGCACGCGGGCGCTCTGCCACGCTTGCAGGGCCACCGCCAGATCATCTGGCGCGCCCGTGGCAGGCTCCACCCCCAAGTTGCAGTAGGCAGGCCCCTCTGTTCCGCTCCAGCCACCCTCGTTGATCCACAGGCCCAGCAGCGGCACCTGGTTGAGCGGCCAGCGCATCTGCAGCGTGGCCCCGTTGGCATCGGTGAGTAGTATCTTGCCCCGCGTCATCTCGATAAACAACTTGACAGCCAGGCTGCTGGGTTTGCCGATCAGGTCGAACATCCGCCCCTCCACCTTGGGCCAGCGATAGCTGTCTGCACGGTGCGTCTGCCCCGCGCGGGGTACCAGGGTTCGGGGGCGACCCATGATCTCCACGGTGAGCAGCGGGTCGGTGCACAGCAGCGGATGGGCGCACCAAAGATAGGGGAGGGGCGAGTCGCCTTGGTTGGTGACCCGATAGGCAAGGCGAAAGCCGGTTGCGGTCGCCTGGATGGTGCGCTCAAAGTGGTAATCCTCGCCCGCGACTCCCATCCACAACGTGTCGCCCCGCACCTCGGCGTCCCACGCGCGCCACCACAGGTCGCCGTGATCGGGCCACTGCCTGCCCGCGACCGTCGTCGCCGCGACGGTGGGGAAGCATTCATCCCAGCCCCCCACGTCATGCAGCTTTACATAACTGTCAGTGGGAGAGGGGGATGTCCACGGGAGCCGGGCGTTGAACCAGAGCCACTCCTTTTGGGTGGGCTGGTGGAGGAGCGAGACGATTTTGCCCCCGCGCGTGGGCAGGACGACGAGGCAGGACTCGTGATGGCCTAGCTGGATGGCCGGCAGGGAAACGGTAGCATTGGGTGGCTGCCACTGACATGCACTGATTTTCACCTTGTTGCCCTCCTTTGCTGCGGCTTCGGGTTGCCTTTCATGCGTTACAACTTCTCAGCGAATTGACAAGAAGGGAGGGGTGCATACAATTAGCCAAACTAATTGTTTCTTTTGCGTTTACGGAGATCGACCTATGAATGAGATGGAGACGGCGGCCTGTATTATTGAGTTGATCCCTTATCTGTCGCGCACCATCTCCGCCGAGGCGCGGCAAACGTTGGGCGATGGCTGGTTCACCCTGGTTCACCTGCGCGTGATGGCGCACATCCGCCGCTCGCGTGGCTGCTCGCTTGGCGAACTCGCCGAGCGACGTGGCGTCTCGCTGCCAACCATGAGCAAGATGGTAAGCTCGCTCGTTGACAAGGGGCTCATCACGCGGGAGCCCGACCCCACCAATCGGCGCGCGGTAGTGATTCACCTGACCGAGGCGGGCGACAAGCTCTACCATGAGGTGCTGAGCAAGCTCCAGCAAGATCTTGCCCAGGAAGTCGAAGTCCTGACCCCCGCGCAGCGCGCGCAGCTGGTCACCTCGCTGGAAACCCTCGCGCGCGTGCTGTCGCCCGCCGGTGAGGTACGCCAGTACCTTCACCTTCCCCACTCTACCGACGAGACATTGCCTCAGACGACGTAGCCGCGCGGGCCTGCTGTCGCTACCGTTGGTTGAACTGGTTCATCGCGGGCACGATACCCTCCGCGAGCCATCGTTCGAGCGCGTCCGCCGCTTCCTGTCGCAGGATCGCCATTTCCGTCTCCTGCTCGGCGCTAAAATCTTGGAGCACGTAAGCGGCAGGATCCATTCGCCCCGGGGGTCGTCCAATCCCCACCCGCAGGCGCGCGAAGCCCTGCGTCCCCAGGTGCTGGATGAGCGACTTCATCCCGTTTTGCCCGGCTGATCCCCCTTCTGGCCGCAGGCGAAGCTGCCCAAAGTCCAGGTCCAGGTCGTCCACCACGATGATCAGCTCGTCCAACCCCACCTTGTAATAGTCCACAAGCGCCCGCACCGCGCGCCCGCTCTCGTTCATAAAGGTTTGCGGCTTGGCGAGCATCACCTTGCGCCCGCCCAGGGTGCCCTGGGCGAGCTGCGCGTCGTGCTGGCGCTTGTCAAAGGCAAGGTGATGGCGCGCCGCCAGTTGCTCCACCACCTGAAAACCAATGTTGTGGCGATGGCGAGCGTATTTGGCCCCCGGATTCCCCAGGCCGACGATCAGGTGCATGGCGGCTCCTTACCGGACGAGCCGGACGAGGGATTTGAGCAGGTAGAGCAGGCCGACCAGCAGGAAGATACCCGCCGTGAAGGCCGCGCCCGTAAAGCACGCGCTTGCCAGGGTGCTAAGGTCCACCCCACTGTTGAAGGTGCCGGAAATTTCCGGCAGCAGCGGCTCACTGGTGGGCGGAGGGCTGCCCACGTCCCCCCCAATAGCGATTCCCTGCGTGTCCGTCTGGCTTTCAGTGCTGTCCACCCCCGCGACCGGGGGAACGATGATCGTCGGCGCGTCGATGACGATGGGGGTCGCCGTCACGCTCGGCTCGCCCGACGCGCCTGCAAGGGTTGGCAGCGGTGTCAGCAGCAGCGCCGTGCCGGGGAGCGGGGTGAGCGTGGCAGGCCCCTGGCCCGCCAGCGGGGTCAGCGTAGCTACAGGATTTGGCGTGAGCGACACGAGCGGGGTAGGGGTGTTCAAGTCGATGGTCGGGCTCGGCTCCAGCACCGGCGTGGCGGTGGGTGGCGCGGTCGGCGAGGGCGGGGCTGGCGTTGGGGGCAGGGGGGTCGAAGTGGGGACCACCTGATTCGACACGTACAGCGGGAGCACGTCGAAGTTTTGCCAGTTGCCATCGTTTCGCACGACGCGCAGCCGCACCGTGTAGGGACCATCTGGCAGCACCGTGGTGTCCCACACCGCCAACTGGCCCCCAATCACCGGCTGCTCGCGGACCACCACGCGGTACCACTGGTCATCGCTCAGGTTGGGGTTTTGCCCCGGTGCCACGCGAATCTCGTACTTCCAGAAATCGGGGTGCGAGGCGGTGCCGCCCACCACTACCTGCCCACGCACCGTGGAGCCCGCGCTCGGTGCGACGATCTCCCCCTGATACTCCTGAAGCACAGGGGCCGCAAACACATCGATGGAAAGGCCCAGGCATAGCGCCAGGGCAAGGGTTGTTAGCAGAACGAGACGCTTCATTTTGATCGTCTCCTTTTTATTTTCTTGTTGGGTAGTTCCCGTGTTACGGACGGGATGAAGGCAAGCGAATAGTGTAACACGCCCCCAGGCTACCTCAAAGCAGCACGATGGCTGCCGACGTAAAAGGGCGAGGATCCCTCACCCCAACGCGCGCCATCTTTCTGGCAGCTAGGACCAGCGGCTTCTTGCAGAGGAACAACCCCCTGGTTATAATCGCGCGAGTGAGCCACCATCTTTGCTGAGGTTTTTTTGAACGTGCCTTCCCCCCGCCGAATTGTGCTGCGTTGCTTCCTGTTCGTCGCCTTATCCCTAGGCTTTTTTGGGGTTTCCCCGGCGCAGGCTCAGACACCGGACGAACAGACCCGCCCCTACCTGGAGTTACCGTTTGCGGGCGGGACGTCGTACGATGTCACCTGTGGCTATGGTTGCTACCAGCACACCGGCTCGATGAGCTACGCGGTAGACTTCCTGATCCCGGAGGGCGACCCTATCTTGGCAGCCGCGGGCGGCACGGTCATGGCGATCACCTGGGAGATTGGCTTGCCGCTTAGCCTGAATCTGGGCGATGCGCTCATCGTCTACATCGATCATGGCAACAACTGGTTCACGCGCTACATCCACCTGAGCGGCGTCACGGTAACGGTGGGCGACACGGTCCAGATGGGCCATGTCATCGGCTATTCTGGCAAGAGTGGTGCCAGCGGGGATCACCTTCACTTTGAGCTGAAGTATGGCACCTCGCTGCACAGTGCCTCGCTGCCCATCGATGAGCTGTTCGGCGGCATGGCACCCGAGGCGGGCACAAGCTACCTCAGCAACAACTATGCGATCACCGATCTGCCAGCGCCCACCCCGCGCGAGGCCACACCCACAGTGCTCGTCCAGCAGCCCGATCCCCTCCCTGCCCCGACCGAGAGCCCAGCAGAGCCGCTGACCTCCCCCGTGATGGGCGAGGCCTTCGCCGATTATCTGCCGCAGGTGGCAGGCGGCATCGCGCTTTCGTCGGAAACGGTGCGCGCGGGCGAGCCGCTGACCGCCACCTTCACCATCCACAACACGAGCAGCGAGCGCATGCACCTGTCCATGCTCGGCGTGGCAGCGCAGCCCGTGGGCACCGCCTCGCCTAGCGAGGCTACGCTGTTCTTTGATCGCTCGATCATCCTGAACCCGGGCCGCAGCTATCGCTTCGAGCGCGCCCACACCTTTGACGAGGCGGGCGACATGGAAATGTTCGTGTTTGCGCTCGGCCCCAACAACGAGTGGCTCCCGCTCAGCGGCAGCGTGCAGCGCACCCCGTTCCGTGTCGAGGCGGGCACCGCCTCGCTCTTCCTGCCCCTGCTGCTGGGTCCTCCCTCTTCCGAGCAGGAAGTTCCCTTCGCCCCCGCCCGCCCCGCCGACCTCCGCGAGCGCGAGCGCGTGGTAAGCGAGCGCGTGCTGCGCTAGTGCTGAGTCAGTGTCATTAAGTTGCCGTCACGGACTAGAAGTCCGTGCTGAGGGGCCTGCGGCCAAGCGTCCGCCTTCGCGGACGCCCGCACACCCTATGTTCACCGCTCATCCAACTCTTGACTGAGCACTACATGCCCGTGATCAGGCACACTTGTGCCTCGCAGATCTTTAACTTAATGACATAGGACTTACGCAGTTGACCGACGGGTACCCTTTGGGTGCGAGGACCGAAGACAGGGAAATTGCACAAGGTATGACGGTCGGTCGTCATACCTTGTGCGTAAGTTCTATGTCATTGACTTTCCCCTGAGCAAGCCCCTGAGCCCCGCCGCTTCCTCTAATTCTCCTTAGCGTTTGGAATCCATGAGCCGCTGACTATCATCTGCCGAATGAAAGTCACGCGGTCCGGAAGCGCCCAACGGGTGCTTTTTATTACTTTTCTGGCAGCCGCCCTGCAACTGTGGGCGCTCGACGCCCAGAGCCTCTGGTACGATGAGGGCTTTTCGGTTTGGCTCGCGCAGCAGCCAGTGGGCGAGATCGTGGCGCGGACCGCAGCGGACATTCACCCCCCCTTTTACTACCTGCTCCTTCACGGCTGGATCGGGCTCGCTGGCAGCAGCGAGTGGTCGCTGCGCTTTCTGAGCGCCTTCTTTGCGATCCTCTCGGTGCCGCTGATGTGGCGCTTGGCAGCACGGCTGCTCCGTCAGCCAGTCGCCGCCGAGGCGGTCGCGCTGCTGGCGGCGCTTTCCCCGCTCTGGCTCTGGTACGGGCGCGAGGCGCGCATGTACGCCTTGAGCCTCGCCCTGCTGGCGGCGGCGGCGCTCCTGCTCCTTCGCCTCATGCAGCCACGTGGCACGCGCGGACACTGGGCCGAGGCGCTCCTGCTTGCGCTGCTGGCAGCCGTGGGGGTCTACACCCACTTTTACATCTGGTTCGTCCTGGCCGCGTGGGGGATCGCGGCAGCCTGGTCCTGGTTCCGCGTGCCGCAGCGCCACACCCTGGGGCCGCTCGTGGCCGCCTTCGCCCTGCCGCTCCTCGCCTATCTGCCCTGGCTGGGCATCACCCTGACGCGCCTCGACGCTGACCGCTCCTACTGGGCGGGAGTGCTCCCTGGCGCGAGGTGGCGGACGAGACCCTCGCCTCGTGGATGGCGGGGCACAGCGTGGCGGAGGCGATCGCGGTCCCGCTTGGCTGGGTGGGCGCGCTGCTGGCCCTGCTGGGGGCACTGCTGCTCGCCGCGCGCCTGCGCCGTCCCGTGCGGCGGAGCGCCCTGCTGGCCCGCCTCACGCCAAGCCCGCCCCTTCCCTTTGCCACCTGGTTGCTGATCGTCCTCTGGCTCCTTTTGCCCGCGCTTGGCCTGTTTGGGCTCTCCTGGAATCGCCCCAAGTTTCACCCCCGCTACCTGATTTTTGCGGCCCCCGCTTTTCTGATGCTGCTCGGCGCGCTCGTTGGCTGGTGCGCGGGCCGACGGTGGGCCGGGCGATTGGTGGGGCGGCTGCTCCTCGTCGGGGTCCTCGCCATCTTCCTGCTGGCGGATTGGAATCTTTTCACCAACCCTGCCTTCGCCAAGGCGGATTGGCGCGGGGTCGCGCACTACCTTGCAGCGCAGCGCCAGCCCGACGAGCCGATCCTGCTGGTCAGCGGGCACGCCTTCCCCGTCTTTCACTACTATTTTCCCTTGCACGCGGGGGTGCTCTACCTGCCTGACTCGCCCACCCTGGACACGACCGCGGTCCTGGGGCTGGACACAGGCCAGCGGGTGGCGGCTCGCTCCGCAACGCGGCGGGGGTGTGGGTCGTCGAGTGGCAGAACGAGGTGGTGGATCCGGAGGGGATCGTGCCTGCGCTGCTGACGGCGGCGGGCAACGAGTCCCGGCCTGCCGCGCTTCATGGAGGTGGGGCTGGCTCACTGGAGCCTGCCCACCCCCAACGCGCTCGCCGAGGTGCTGCACCCCGATCATGCGACGGACACGAACTTCGACGACGCGCTGCGCCTGCTTGGGTGGGAGCTCCCCGCGCGGCCCAGCGTGGTGGACGAGGGGCTTTCCCTGATGCTCTTTTGGGAGGCCCCGCAGCCGCTGCAACAGGATTTCAAGGTGCGGCTGCGGGTGGTGGACAGCGATGGCTTCGAGTATGGGACGTGGGATCAGCGCCCCACCGCCTACCTGCTGCCCACCTTCCGCTGGCAGCCCCACACCCCGCGCCTTGCCTCGCTCGCCATCCCGCTGGAGCCCGGCACCCCGCCGGGTGACTACTGGGTCGAACTGTCGGTCTACGACGAGGGGAGCGGCCACAGGCTGGACGTGCTGGACGAGGCAGGCGCCCCGCAGGGCCAGACCGTGCGCCTCGGCCCGATCACCGTCGCCCCGTCAGTTGCTGGCTGGCTGGCCGCCGAGGCCCCCAGCGATGCACCCCCCTCCACGCCCCGATGCTGGACAACCTGGAGCTGCTCGCCGCGCGGCTGGCGCTGCCCGCGCACCGTGGAGCCAGGGCAACAACTGCCGCTCACCCTCTGGTGGCGCGCGGCGGGGCCGGTGCCAGGCGCTCCCCTTCATCTGGGCTGGGAGCGCGGCTCCCTCCTGCTGGACAGCGGCCAGCACACGCTCGGCGCGCCCGGCTGGACCGGCGACAAGTGGCAGCCCGGCGACATGCTGATGACCCCGCTCTCGGTGCGTGCCCCGCGCGAGTTGGAGCCAGGGATGACGCGGCTGGTGGCGTGGCTGAGCGACGACGCGGGGGAACTCAGCCCGCGTGTCACCCTTGGCAGCGGCAACATCGTCCCCGCCGCGCACGACTTTGCGCCGCCCGCCCCGTCGCACCCGCAGCAGGCGCAGTTTGGCGAGGGGATTCGCCTGCTGGGCTACGAGAGGAGCGCGGCGGAACTCGCGCCCGACTCGCCGGTGACGCTCACCCTGCACTGGGAGGCGCTCGCCGAGATGGAGCGCAGCTACACCGCCTTCGCACACCTGCTTGCCCCCGACGGCAGCATCGTGGTCGGGGGCGGGCAGGACAAGCTCCCCCGCGCGGGCGGGCGGCTCACCGATTCCTGGGTCACGGGCGAGTTTCTTTCCGATAGCTTCCAGCTCGCGCTCCCCGACGACGCGCCGCCCGGACCCTACACCATCGAGGTGGGCTGGTACGATGCGGGCGACCCCACGTTGCCCCGCCTGCCCGCGCGCGGCAGCGGCGCGGATCGCGACCGCGTGCTGCTGGACATCCCCTTGCTCGACGCTCGCTGACCCGCGCCGCGCACCCGCCCAATTTTGCCACTTTGTAGTACACTTGCGCCCATGAACCGTTATCTTTCACCCTTCTCTCTCTATACAGTCCTGACGCGGGGACCTTGCCTAGTCGTGTCGCTTCTCCTCCTGCCGCTCCTGCTGCTTGGCTGCGCGTGGAACCGACCCCTGCTCTCCAATGTCTACCTGGAGCCGCACACGACCATCTCGCCCAACGCGGACAGCGGGAGCAACACCCTCACCCGCCTGCACTACTCGGTGGGCGAGGAGGCGCGTGTGACCATCGCGCTGATCGACGAGGCGGGCGAGCGGTGGGCGTGGCGCGAGCGGGAGCGGCGCGCGCCTGGCTCCTACGAGGGGTGGTTCGGCGGGGTGGTAGGGGGGCGGGTGCTGCCCGATGGCGAGTACCAGATCACCGTGCTGGCCGAGCCGGTGGATGGGGGGGAGCCGACCAGCGAGGCGCTCACGCTGACGATCTCCGGGGCAGAGACGGTCAGCCCGGAGATCGTCAATTTCAGCGTCACCCCACCGACGATCTCGCCCAACGTGGATGGCATTCGCGACGAGGCGACGATCAGCTACTGGCTGTCCAAGCCGATGGCGCGCGTGGAGGTCTACCTGCGTGGGGCGGATGGCACCCGCTACCCCGTGCCCCCCGACACCCTACGCGAGCCGACCGCCGAGGGCAGCCACACGTTGCGTTTCGACGCGGGGGTGGGGCTGCGCGCCGTGCCGCCGCCCGATGGCGAGTACCTCGTCGTGGCGGAAGCGTACGACCGCATCGGCGCGTCGGACCGGGTGACGGCGACGCTCACGCTGGAAAACGCGGGGCTGCCCCAGGTCGAGATCACGCGCCACGAGGTCGAGTGGAGCACGACGGTGCTGCCGCTGGGCGGCACCCTCTTCTTCACGACGACGGTGACCAACGTCGGCACGGTGCCGATCCGCACCCACGGGCCGGAGCCGGGCACCGTCTACCGGAGCGGGGAAAACTACAACAACTTTGCCGCACCCATCGAGGATGGCGCGTGGCGGCTGGGGCTGGATTTCGAGGGGAACCCGGTCTACAACGGGCGGCGCTACCCGTACCGCTGGCAGTTGGGCCGCGACGACGAGCTGACCCCAATCGACGGGAACCTGTACCTGATGCCGGGGCAGGAGGTGACGATCAGCGGCGGGCTCGCGCTGGAAGAGATGCCCCCGCGCGAGGCACCGGGCTTCTGGGTGGGGCTCATCCACGAGAACGTGCGCTTCGTCGAGGACTTCGTCGGCACCGAGTACATCACCATCGAGGGGCTCCCCGATGCCCCCGCCCTGCTCCCCACGCCGACGGAATAGATTTCAGATTTCAGATTTCAGATTTCAGATACGGATCGGAGATTTCAGATTACGAATGTGGCTTTGAGATAGTAAAGCAGTTGGCAGAACAACTACTTTGCAACGACCAACACCTGTAAGTTGTTTCTAATCTGCAATACCCCGTTCGGGGCACCTTGTCTGCAATACCCCGTTCGGGGCACCTTGTCTGCAATCTGAAACCCCAAATGCACGACCTCGCCATCATCATTGTCTCCTACAACGTGCGGGCTTTGCTCGCCCAGACGCTGCGCTCGTTGGAGCCGCTGCTGGGCGATGCGTCGCTGCGCGTGCGGGTGCTGGTGGTGGAGAACCAGAGCCACGACGGGAGCGCGGCGATGGTGCGCGCCGACTTTCCCGCTGTGGAACTGTTGGAGCCCGCTGAAAACCTGGGCTTTGCGCGGGGCAACAACCTGGCGTTGCGCCACATGGGCTTTGGCGAGGGAGGGAGTCCGGAGGCCGAGGCGCTCTGGCTGCTCAACCCGGACACCGAGGTCGTGGGCAACGCGCCGCAGCAGTTGCTCGCCCACCTGCGTGCGCACCCCGAGGTGGGCGCGGTGGGGCCAACGCTGCGCTACGGGGATGGACAGTTCCAGCACGGAGCCTTTGCCTTCCCCGGCCTCGCGCAGATCGCGCTCGACCTTTTCCCCGCGCCGGGCCGCCTGCTGGAAAGCCCGCTCAACGGTCGCTACGGGCGTGCGTTGTGGGAGGGGGGCGCGGCCTTTCCCGTCGAGATGCTGCTGGGCGCGGCACTCCTGGTGCGCGGCGCGGCCATCGAGGCAGTGGGGCTGCTGGACGAGGGCTACTTCATGTACGCGGAGGAACTCGACTGGTGCCGCCGCCTCCACGCGGCGGGCTGGGCGCTGCACGCTTTGCCCACCGCGACGGTCATCCACCACAGCGGGCAGAGCACCCAGCAGTTCCGCGAGCGCATGTTTGTGGCGCTCTGGCGCTCGCGCATGCGCTACTACCAAAAGTGGTCCTCGCCCGCCTACGTGGCGACGGTGCGCGCCCTGCTGCGCCTGGGCATGGCCTGGCAGCGCTTTGGGCTGCGCCACGCCTCGCCCGACCCCGACACCCAGCGCCGCCGCGCCGCCTACCGCGAGGTGGCGAAGCTTTGACAATCATCGCACAATGAGCTTCCCATGAACCAATCTCCGACCCCCGACCCCCAACCCCTGACCCCTGACCCCCATTCCCCCCTTTCCGTGGTCATCCTCGCCTTTAACGAGGCGCGCCACCTGCCGGATTGTCTAGCCACGGTCCACTGGGCCGACGAGGTGATCCTGCTTGACAGCGGCAGCACGGACGGAACCATCGAGATCGCCCGCGCGGCGGGGGCGCGCATCGAGCAGCGTCCCTTCACCCACTTTGGCGACCTGCGCGAGGCCGCGCTGCGCATGGCAGCGCACCCCTGGGTCTTTTTTGTGGATGCCGACGAGCGCATCCCCCCCGCGTTGGCCGCCGAAGTCCAGCAGGTGACGAGTCAGGAGCGGGCCGAGGTGGGCTGGTGGGTGCCGCGTCGCAACTTTTTTTGGGGGCGCGAGGTGCGGCACAGCGGCTGGTACCCCGACTATCAGCTGCGCGTGCTGCGCCGCGATGTCGCCCGCTACGACCCCTCGCAGCACGTCCACGAGGTGGCGGAGCTGGACGGCCAGGCGGGGCATCTTGTCTCGCCGATGCTCCACATCAACTACGACTCGTGGGGCGAGTTTTGGCGCAAGCAGGAGCGCTACGCCCGCCACGAGGGGGCGAAGCTTGCCGCGACCGGCACGCGCTGGAAGCCGTGGAACATCGTGCTGCAACCGCTGCGCGCCTTTCGCCGCCGCTTCATCGAGTGGGAGGGGTGGAAGGACGGGCTGCTCGGCCTGCAACTCTCGCTGGCGATGGCGTGGTGGGAGGGGGTGGCCTACTTGGAACTGCGGCGGCTGACGCGGGATAGGGGCGGCGAGGGGTAGAAAACAAGGTCAGCTACCGAGGCGCACCATCTGATTCATGAGATGCTCCAGCGCGGCGCGCGGATCGTCGCACAGGCCGGAGTGGACCGGCGAGCTTTGGATGATGGTGCTGCGCGGCGCGACGAGCCAGTGGAAGCGGTCGGCCAGCGGCAAGTGCCCGATGGGGCCGCTTTCCGCGCCACCCTCGCACACGCGCGGGATCAGCGCGAGGTGCGCCTGCACGTCCTCCAGCGAGGCAAGCGGGGCGAGGGCGGCGAGCCGCTCCGGCGCAAGCTCGATGCGCGCCGCGAGGAAGCGCTGCGTGCGGCAAAAGAGGATCACCCCCGCGTTGATGAACTCCCCGCGCTCCACGCGTGGGACAACGCGGACGATGGCGTAGTCAAACGAGCTGCGCGTGGGCACGAATGGCCTCCTCCACCCAGGGGCGCGGCGGCGCGAGGCGGCTGAGCAGGTAGCCCAGGTAGGCCGCGCGGTGCGCCTGCGGCGTGGCAAAGCCGGTCTTCTCGTCGAGCCATGTTTCGGGGATCAGCTCGACAATCGCGCGCAGCACGTCGGGGGTGAGCCGCGCGGCCAGCAGCGGGTCCACCTCTGCCAGCAGGCTGGCCCCCGGCAGCAGCACGTGATCCCGTATCGGCGCAAAGGCCGAGCGGCTGCGTGCTAGGATCGCGTCCGGGGCGCTCCCGTCCCACGTGTGTTGAAAGTACAGTGACGCACCGTGGTCGATCAGCCAGAGCGCGTCATGCCACAAAATCATGTTCGGGTTGCGCGGGGTTCGGTCCACATTGCTGATCAGCGCATCAAGCCAGACGATGGCCGAGGCCAATTCCGGCGCGGGCGGCGGCTTGGCGAGCGGGTCGAAGCCCAGCGCGCCGGGCAAAAAATCCAGCGCCAGGTTGAGCCCCGCGCTCCCCACGATCAGCTCCTGAATCTCCCAATCGGGCTCGGAGCGGCCCAAGATCGCCTCCACCTCGACAAAGACGATTTCCGGCACCCGCAGCCCCAGCGCCCGCGCGATCTCGCCGCCGACTAGCTCGGCGATCAGCGCCTTGCTGCCCTGGCCCGCGCCGCGAAACTTCAGCACGTAGAGCCCATCATCGTTCGCCTCCACGATGGCGGGCAGCGAGCCACCCTCGCGCAGCGGCGTGACATAGCGCGTCGCCTCGACGACGCGCAGGGCGGGCAAGGGGAAAATCGGGAAAAGGGACTCGTCAATCATCGCATGTGGCTCCACCCGCAACCATAACCGCATTTGTTGCTCCCGTCAACGCGCCTTTGACGGGGCCAGCATTCAAACCCATACTTGGCCGACCCGACGACGGACGACGGACGACCGACGACGGACGACCGACGACCGACGACCGACGACCGACCGACCACGGATCACGGATCACGGACGACGGATCACCGCCAAGACGCCGAGGACGCCAAGATTTTTCTGTTGTTGCCCAGGGCACCGCTCAGTTCTCCTTGTAGCCAGCATATAGGCGAGAGAAGGTTGGTAGCTAGTTTGAGCTAAAGGGTGCGTCCGTTAAAAACGCCTCCTTGGCGTCCTTGGCGTCTTGGCGGTTGTCTGTCGTCCGTCGTCGGTCGTCCGTAATCCGTACATCCCAAGGAGGTTCACCATGAGCAACCGCGCGGTGGTAAAGCAGATTCGCCGCAAGATCACGCCGGAAGCGTACGATCAGATTCGCCGCGAGTGGATCGCCCACTCGATTGCCGAGGACAGCCGCGACATTCCGGGGCTGATGGCGACGCTCACCGAGGATTGTGTGTACGAGTTGGTCAACACGGGCGACGAGTGGCACGGCAAGGAAGGGGCAACGCGCTTCTACACCGAGTTGCTCGGGGCCTTCCCTGACATTCACTTCGATCTGCAACACATCGTCATTGGCCCGCAGGGGGTGTGGGAAGAGGCGCATGTGACCGGCACGCACCAGGGCGCGTGGCTCGGCACCGAGCCCACCGGCGAGCCGGTCGAGTTCGATGTACTCATCCTCTTCCCCTGGGACCCCGCCGCCGAAAAGTTCACGGGCGAGCGCGTCCATGTGTTCGGCCTTGGCCCGCTGGAAGCGCTGCTGGGCAAGCAGTAGTCGCAACGGACCGCCCGCGACGCCACAACGGGCGCTCGACCCTGAGGGGAGCGCCCGTTGGCGTGCAGCGCGCGGGCAAGGGCTAGCCTTGTTGGGCCGCCACCATCTCCGCTGCCATGCGGAACACCGCCTCGTGCAGCGCGGTGTCGCCCGGCACCGCGAGGCGGGACAGGGTGAGGGTCGCCAGCTCTTTTGCCTGCTGCGCGTTATCCCCCGTCGCACCCTGCTTGCCCCTGCATCAACTCCTGCATGATGAGGCGGGCGCGACCGATCTCGTCCGGTGCCTTTTGCGGGGCGGCATTCGGGCCAATCTCGTTGTCCGCGAACACGGCGGATGGAACCTCGGATGCCACATGCGGCGGGTCGACTCGCGGTACGTACTCCGGTTCGGGGGGCTGCGGCGTGTCGCCTGCATCGGGGTCCGGCGGGGTCATGCCCAAGTTGCTCATCTGTTGCCTCCTCGCGTTTTAGCGTCAACGGGTGGATGATCCTGCGAGGTCAAGAGCAAGTTAGGGACCGTTCGCCCCGGCTGCGGCGGCGCGTGATGGTTCAATCCGTGCTTGGGCGCTATACTAGCACCTGCCCGCGTTTTCCTGAGGAGGAACCCATGCAACTGGCGCTTTCGAGCCACTCGCTTGGCATGTCGCACCCGCTGGAAGAAGATATCCGCATCGCTGCGATCACCGGCTACCCGTGGCTGGTCGTCGCGCGGGCGAAGATGGAAAGCTTTTTGGCGCAGCCCGAGATGGACATCCGCGACCTGAAGCGCCTTTTTCTGCGGACCCAGCCCGCCGCGCTGGATGCGCTCCGCCTGCCCGATAGCGACCCCGCGCGTGAGGCGGAGGTCGAGGCGCTCTGCAAGGAGGCACGCCGCCTGGGCGCGCCGGTAGTCGTCGCGCGGCTGGAAAGCGCCGACGAGCGGATCGCGCAGCTGGCGGAGGTGGCCGCGCGCTGGAGCTGCGTGCTCGCCCTGGCCCCCGCGCCGGATGCGGCGGCTTTCACCTTCAACGACGCGCGCCGCCTCGTCCAGAGCGTGGGGCACGCGGCGCTGGGGCTCTACGTCGAGCCGGTCGCGCTCTGGCGCGCGGGGGAGACCCTGCGCCCCGACGATGCCGCGCGCACCGTGCTGCTGGCGGTGGGGGACGTGGACGAGCAGGGGATGCCCGCACTGCCCGGCGAGGGGGTCGTCCCGCTCGCCGAGTTGCTCGCGCCGCTGCGCGCGGGCGGGTACGACAGCCTCGCGCTGCTGGCGCTGGAAGGACAGGACGCGCCCGCCGCGCCGGAAGCGTTCGCGGGGGCGGGGCGGCGCGCCCTGCGCGAGGTGCTGGAGGCGGCGGGCTGGAGCGTCGAATGAGCGGGCGCGTGGCCATCTACCCTGGCAGCTTCGACCCGCTCACCGAGGGGCACCTGGGCATCATCCGGCAGGCCGCGCGCCTGTTTGACAGGCTCGTCGTCGTGGTGGGCTACAACCCCAACAAGCGCTCGCTCTTTTCGGTGGAGGAGCGGCTGCGCTTCATCCAGGCGGCGACCGCCGCGCTGGGCAACGTGGCGGCGGACAGCTTCACGGGGGAGCTACTGGTCAGCTATGCGCGCCGCAACGGGGCAACCATCGTCGTGCGCGGGCTGCGCAACAGCAGCGACTACCGCAACGAGTGGATGCAATCCAGCATGAACCAGCGCATGATGCCGGAACTGGAAACCGTCTTCTTCGTCAGCGACCCCAAGGACAACTTTGTCAGCAGCACCCTTGTCCGCCAGTTGATCCAGAGCGGCGGCGACTTTGCCCCCTACGTGCCGGACGCGGTGCGACGGTTGATTGGGTATGTAGGTATTGGGTATTGGGTATTTGGTATTGGGAGATTGCAGGTTGCAGACACCGTGCCCTTTGGGTATTACAGATTATGGCTTGGACATAGGGCGCGGGGTCGTGCGCTTCGACATGGCTTTGAAGGATGGGTTACCTTATTTGATCCATCAGTGACCCGCCCCATCGTCTCTTTGCACTGCCCATAGGGCACGGCGTCTGCAATCCGTTGAAGCTCAAACCTGCTCTCTTACTCAACAAATTCCCATTTGCCACCCATCAGCATCATCCCACGCCCTTCTTCCAATCCATCATCTGCAATACCCAAAGGGCACGGTGTCTGCAACCTGCAACCTGCAATCTGTAATCTGTAATCTCTAATACCCAATCTCCAATCTCCAATACCCAATCTCCCCATGACCCACACACCCCAAACCGACCGCTGGCTGATCGCCACCGACCTGGATGGCACGCTGTTTGACCACACACTGGAAATCTCGCCGCGCGTGCGGCGGGCTATCGCGGCGGCGCACGAGGCGGGCCACGCCGTCACGCTGGCGACGGGGCGCATGTACCGCGCGACGCTGCCCATCGCGGAAAGCCTGCACATCGAGCAGCCGCTGATCTGCTATCAGGGGGCTCTGGTTCGGCGCGGCGAGTGGGTGGTGTCGCACCACACGCTGCCCCTGCCCGTGGCGCACGAGGCGATCCGCTTTGCCACCGAGCGTGGCTTTCACGTGAATGCCTATCTGGATGACCAACTCTTCGTCGCCGAGGAGAACCCCGAGGTTAAGTTCTACACGGCGCTCTCGCAGGTGTCGGTAGAGGCGGTGGGCGATCTAATCACCTTTTTGACGCGCGAGCCCACCAAATTGGTCTTCATCCAGAGCGAGGAAGAGACGGAGAAGCTTTTGCCCATCGCGATGGAGCGGTGGGGGAAGGTGGCGCAGGTGGTGCGCAGCTATATCCGCTTCGTGGAACTCACCAGCCCCGTGGCGAGCAAGGGACGGGCGTTGATGGAACTTGCCGCCTCGCTGAACATTCCCCAGGCGCGCACCCTGGCAATCGGTGACAACCTCAACGATTTGACGATGATCGAGGCGGCGGGGGTCGGCGTGGCGATGGGCAACGCCATGCCAGAGCTAAAAGACATAGCGGATTGGGTCGCCCCGACGCAGGCCGAGGATGGGCTGGCGGCGGCCATCGAGCGCTTTGTGTTGGGGTAATCCCATCGTCAAGCGGTTTGTAGGGCGCGGGGAAACGAAAGGGCAAAAGGCAAAGGGCAAAGGGCAAAAGGCAAAAGGCAAAGGGCAAAGGGTAGGGGTTGGGCTATTGATGGAAGCACCGGGGGCGGATCAGGCGGAGAATGAGGCGCGCTTTGCGGCGTGGCTCGCGGGGGAGAGCGCGCGCCGCGAGCGGGTGCGCTTGCAGGCGCGCGTGCTCCAGCTGGAAAAGCTGCAACTCGCTAGCTACGGGCTGATGTGGTTCTGGGTGGCGGCGATGTTTTGCGGCTACCGCCTGCGCCCCGCCCTCATCTCGGCAGAGGTGGCGGGCCTCGTCACCGTTGTGACCTTTTTCGGCGGGGCCTTTATCGTGTGGCATATCATTCGCTTGAAACGAGAAACGCAGCGGCGCATCGAGTCGCTGGAAGGTGCCGCTACCAAGGGAGGGGAGGAACCATGAAACGTGTGGGGCTGCTGGTCGGGCGCGAGCGGTCGTTTCCTGATGCGCTGATCGCGGAGATCAATCGTCGCGGGGAGGGGGTGGTGGCGGAGATGGTGACGGTGGGGGCCATCCCAATGAACGAGCCGGTGGTGTACGACGTGCTCATCGACCGCATCTCGCATGAGGTTCCTTTTTACCAGAGCTTTTTGAAGAATGCGCTGCTCCAGGGCAGCTACATCATCAACAACCCTTTCTGGCGCATCGCGGACGACAAGTTTTTTGGCACCTCGCTGGGTGCAAAGATCGGCGTCGCGATGCCGAAGACGGTGCTGCTGCCGAACAAGGATTATGTGCCCGGCGTCGTCTCCGACTCGCTGCGCAACCTCACCTTCCCGCTCGATTGGGATGGCATCCTGGCCTACACGGGCTTGCCCGCCGTGCTCAAAACCCATTGGGGCGGCGGTTGGAAGGATGTGTACATCGTCAACAGCAAGGAGGAGCTGTGGCACCACTACAACCACAGCGGCACGATGACCCTCATCCTGCAAGAGTTTGTGCGCTGGGAGCAGTACGTGCGTGCCATCGTCATCGGGCAGCGCGACGTGCTGCCGGTGCTGTGGGACCCGCGCCGCCCGCACCACGAGCGCTACCACGCCACGCAGCCGCCGCTCAGCGACGAGTTGCGCGAGCGCGTCACGCGCGACGCGCTGACCCTGTGCGAGGCGCTCGGCTACGACATGAACACCGTGGAGCTAGGCATCCGTGACGGGGTGCCCTACGCCATCGACTTTATGAACTCCGCGCCCGACTTCGACATTTCCAGCTTAGGTCCCGACCTACCTCGCCTGGGTCGTCGAGAAGATGGCTGACCTCTGCATCCGCGTCGCCACCGAGCCGCGCCCCGCGCCGCCGCTGCGCTGGCCCTCGTTTTTCCAAAGCTGACCGACCACCGACGACCGACGACGGACGACCGACGACGACGACGACCGACGACCGACGACCGACGGAAGTTGAACCGCCAAGGACGCCAAGGACGCCAAGGCTTTTCTAGAGGTAGGGCCACCCTTCAGCATGCTGTTAACAGGCTCTTTTACTCTGTAGTCGCTGAACGGTTCCCTCCAAGCGCGCGCGCATGAGCAGATAAATAAGCCTTGGCGCTCTTGGCGTCTCGCCTAAAGCGCCTACCGTTGGTGGCGGTTATCTGTCCGTGCTCCGTCGTCCGTGGTCGGTCGTCCGTCGTCGCGCCCAAAGGGCACCCGTCGGTCGTCGCATTCAACAGGAGTCCTGAATGGAGCACGAGCTAGTCGCTGATTACCACGCCCTGCTCGCCGAGGGCGACCCGCTCGCGGAGTGGGAGCAGCTACGCGCGGGGATGGAGGCGCACGGGCTGCGCTTCCGCGAGCGCTACATCTGCAACGTGCTGCGCCCGCTGCTCGTCCCGCGCGCGCGCTGGGAGGCGGTGGCCGCGGCCAGCCATGATTTTTTCGGCGCGATTGCCACGCTGTACCGCTGGCTGATGGAGGATGAGGCGCTACGGGCGCAGGTGGGGCTGAGCGAGGTCGAGGAGGCGGCGCTGCACATCGACCCCGGCTTCCCCTCGCCCGACGGCATCGGGCGGCTGGATGGCTTTTTGGACCCCCAGGGCACGCTGCGCTTCGTCGAGTACAACGCGGACAGCCCTGGCGGGCTGGCCTTCGGGCACGCGCTGGCCGACCTGTTTGAGCAGCTTCCCACCATGCAGCGTTTCGCCGCGCGCCACCCCGTTGCGCCGGTGCGCGCCATCGGTGACGTGCTGGCATCGCTGCTCGCGCACTACCGCGCGTGGGGCGGGCAGGCGGAGTTGCCCACCATCGGCATCGTGGATTGGGAGGGGCTGGGCACCGCGCCGGAGTTTGTGCTGTGCCGCGACTTTTTTGAGCGCGCGGGCTACCCGGCGCTCATCACGCACCCGGGCGCGCTGGCGGTGCGCGGCGGCCAACTCTGGGACGAGGCGAGCGGGCAGCGCATCGAGATTGTGTACAAGCGGGTACTCGTCGGCGAACTGCTGGAGCGGCTGGGGCTGGACAACGTGCTGACCGAGGCGATGCGCCAGCACGCCGCCTGCGTCATCAACTCGTACCGCTGCCAGCTGATCTTCCAAAAGTCGCTGCTGGCGATCCTTTCCGAGCGCGGCGACGACCCCCGCTTCCCGGCGGCGCAGCAGCGCGCCATCCGCGCCCACCTGCCCTGGACGCGCTTTGTGCGCGAGGGGCGAACCGAGTACGGGGGCGAGCCGATCAGACCTTGTGGAGTTTCTGCTCGCCCACCAGGAAAACTTTGTGCTGAAGCCCAACGGCGAGTACGGCGGCACCGGCATCGTGCTGGGCTGGGAGGTGGCGAGCGATGCGTGGCACGCTGCGCTGCACCACGCCCTGCGCAGCGACGAGCCCTACATCGTGCAGGAGCGCATCGTCGTCACCACCGAGCCCTTCCCGCTCATCCGCGAGGGCGAGCTTCGCTTTGAAGAGCGGCTGATGGACATTGACCCGTATGTCTACGCGCCCGGCATCGTGCGCGGCGCGGGCGTGCGCCTCGGCAGCACAGGGCTGCTCAACGTCACCGCGGGCGGCGGCAGCGCCGTCCCGCTCATGATCGTAGAACGATGAGTGATGAATGATGAGCGTTTTTCGTTTAGTTCATCACTCATCACTCATCGCTACCGTGATTTGATCTCCGTCCAGGTGTCGCTGAAGATGGTGTCGTCCGAGCGCTCGATCCACTCCACGCGGCCCATCGTCGCCTCGTCCGGGGTGAACCCTTTGGCGAGTAGCTCCTGGGTGAAGGGGTCGAGCAGCTCCAGCGCGGCGGGCACCGGCGAGTTGTAGTAGGTGTAGTCGGACAGGCGCGCGGCGATCTCCGGCTCCAGCATGAAGTTGATGAACAACTCGGCGGTGCACTTGTTGGGCGCGTCCGCCGGAATCGCCATGTTGTCCTGCCAGATCACCCCGCCCTCCTGCGGCACCACAAAGCGGATCGCCTCGTTCTCGCTCGCGGCCAGTGCCGCGCCGCCGCTCCACGCCTGCGCGATGATTACCTCCTCCGAGGCCAGCGTCTGGTTGAAGTTGTCGCTGTTGTAGGCGGAAAAGTTGGGCATCTGCTTCTGGGTGAGCAACAACTCCTCGGCCTGCGCGACATGCTCCGGGTCGGTATCGTTCACCGAGTAGCCCAGAAACTTGAGCCCCGCGCCAATCGCCTCGCGCTCGTCATCCAGCATCGAGAAGAAGCCATCCACGCTGCCCGCCAGCTCCGCGTCGAATAGGTACCCCCACGAGTCGGGCGGCGACTCAAAGTAGGTGGTGTTGTAAGCAATGCCGGTCACGCCCCACTGGAAGGGGACAGAATATTGATTTTCCGGATCGTAGTACAGCCCCATCAGTTCCGGGTTCAAATTCTCGATGTTGGGGATGTTGGCGCGCTCTAGCTCGGCCAAAAGCCCTGCTTGGGCCGCGAGCCCCACCGCGTAATCCGAGGGAAAAACGAGGTCATAGCCACTGTTGCCCGCTTGCAGCTTCGAGAGCATGTCCTCGTTTGACGAGTAGTTGTCCTCCGTGACCTCGATCCCGTAGCGCGCGCCAAACTCCGCCATCAGTTCCGGGTCCATGTACGAGGACCAGTTCCACAGGCGAAGCGGGCCGCTCACCTCGCAGTTGCCCACAAAGGCATCCCCTGCCGCTGTCTCGGTGCCGGTCGTCCCTGACACGTCGATAATCTCATCATCCGGCTCGTCGTCGGGCACGATGTCGGACACCACCTGCCCTTCCGGCTCCAGCACCGTCGAGTTGGCTTCGTTAGCGTTCCCCCCGCAGGCGGGCAGGGCGAGGGATAGCAGCAGCAAGATTATCCAGAGTTTGCGCATCGGGTTCTCCTTCTTGATGCAAAAGTTCAGGGGGTGGCCACGCTAGTGCCGACGTTGCAAAAGTTGCGACAGGACGACCAGCAGGATCGAGGCGGCCAACATCCATGTCGAGATGGCGTTGATCTCCGGGCTGATGGCGCGGCGAATCTGCGAGTACACCTCGATGGGGAGGGTAGTGCCGCCCGGGCCGGTGGTATAAAAGGAGATCAGGTAATCGTCGAGCGAGAGGGTGAAAGCAAGCAGCGCGCCCGCGAGGATGCCGGGCATGATGAGCGGCAGGGTGACGAGGCGGAAGGTGTCCCACTCGTTCGCGCCCAGGTCCGCCGCCGCCTCTTCCAGGCGGCGATCAAAGTTTTTCAGCGCGGTGCGCACCGTGACCGTCACAAAGGAGATGTTGAAGGCGATGTGCGCGATGATGACCGTGGGCAGCCCGGTGCGCAGCTGCCAGCCGAACAGATCGTTCAGCGTGCCCAGGGTCAGCGCAAAGAAGGCCAGCAGCGAGATCGCCATGACGATGTCGGGGATCGCGATGGGCATGTAGAGTGCCCCATCCGCTAGCGATTTGCCCCGAAAGCGGTAGCGTTCCATCGCCATCGCCGCCATCGTGCCCAGCACGGTGGAGACGACGGTAGACACCGTTGCCACCTGGAGCGAGTTCCAAAAGGAGTGGATCAAGTCCTGGTTGTGGAGCAGGTTGCGGTACCACTCCAGCGTGAAGCCCTCCCAGCGCCCGCCGAGCCGCGAGTCGTTGAAGGAGAAGAGAATTAGCACCAGGATCGGCACATACAAAAAGAGAAAGCCCGCCACCGTCACAGCCCACAAGGACCAGCTTCCCCCGCGCTGCGCCAGCGACACCCGCTGCCCCCCTCCGACGCGCGGCACCGTTTCAGCTTGTGTGACCGGTGTGTCCATAGCAGTCCCCCATCCAAAGTGGGGGCGATCCTTGCGGTCGCCCAGGGCGGATTTCGGATTTCGGAAAAGCGGCGCAAAACAACCCACGAGCTTGGGATTTCGGATTGGGGATTTCGAAAAGCGGCGCAAACCAGCGGGCGAGACACCCTGTTCCCCTGTCCCCTCCTGCGCGGGCGATACGCTCACCCCCTCACCCCCTCACCCTCATCACCCCCTCACCTTCATCACCCCCCCACTCACCCCCTCACGCCGAGACGCGATCGCGGCTGATGCGCAGGAGCATGCCGAGGAGGGCGTAACTCGTCATCAGGCTGGTGCCGCCGTAGGAGATGAAGGGGAGGGTGATGCCGGTGAGGGGCATCAGTTTCAGCGCGCCCGCCATGATGATCAGCGCCTGGAGGCAGAGCAGGCCAGTGAGCCCCGCCGCGACCAGTTGCTTGAAGCTGTCGGGGGCGCGCAGGGCGATGAGGAAGCCGCGTAGCAGAAAGAGCAGGTACAGGCCGATCACCCCGAGCACCCCCGCCAGCCCAAGTTCCTCCGCGATGGCGACGATGATAAAGTCGGAGTGGACCACAGGGACAAAGTCGGGGAAGCCTTGCCCCAGCCCCTGCCCGAAGACCCCGCCGTGCGCCACGGCCAGCAGCGCCTGAACCAGTTGGAAGCCTGCCCCGTCGCTGTACGACCAGGGGTCCAGCCAGACGGCAAAGCGCACACCGACATAGCTAAACAGGTGGTAGGCAGCGAAGGTGCCGAGCGCGAAGAAGGCGAGGCTCAGCAGCACGTAGTCCAGCCGCTGCGTGCCAAGGTAGGCCAGCATGAGGAAGATGGCGAAGAAGAGCAGCGCCGCGCCCAGGTCGCGTTGCAGCACGAGGAGCAGCATGGAGATGCCCCACATGCCGATCAGCGGGATGAAGACCCACAGCCAGCGCCGATCTTGAAAGGGGCGCGTCAGGCGCACTGTCATGAATTTTTCGCGGTGAAAGTCGAGGAAGCCCGCGAGGAAGAGCACGATTAGCAGCTTCAGCGGCTCGGAGGGCTGGATGCCAAAGCGGTCGGTGATGTTCAAGACGGAGCGCCCCGGCCCCTCCCCCGCAAAGGAGAGCACCAGCCCCACCGTGAGCAGCAGGATGCCGGGCAGCAGCAAGGTGTAGCGGTAGCGCTCGGCGTAGCGCGGCCCCTCGTTCCACAGGGCGATCCCCAGGCAGATCAGCATCCCGATTACCATGGAGGATGTCTGGCGCACCGTGAAGTTGCTGGCGAGCCGCTCGATCATCACCAGCCCCAGCCCGTTCATCATCGTGACGACCGGCAGCAGGGTCTGGTCCGCCTCGGGCGCGAGCCAGGAAAGGAGGAGGTGGATCAGCAGCGTGCCCGCCGCCAGTACCACGGCGGGCCAGTAGCGCTCGGTCTGGACCTGCCCGGCCAGCAATTGCAGCGCGTAGAAGCCCACCCCCGTCAGCGCGAGCGGGAGCAGGAGCAGCAAAAACTCGCGCCATCGCCAGGAAAAGGTTTGAGGGTCGAGGTGGTAGGTCGTCATGATGCTCCGGGCGCAGAGGGGCGACTTGTCGCGGCGAGTCGCCCCTGCCGCGCGCTAGCCCTGTGGGAAATACTTGTCGAGCAGCGGGGCGAGCCGCGTCCGCGTGTCACCGTCGAAGCGATCCGGGTTGGTCATCACCGCGCCTTCCAGGGCGGACCAGCAGGGGCTTTCCTTGCCCTTCAGCAGCGGAACGAGGTTGCGCAGCGCCTCTTTGGCGTGGTCCACGTTTTCCATCAGCACGCGGATCACCATTTCCAGCGTGACCGCCTCTTCTGACTCGTGCCACACATCGTAGTCGGTCACATGCGCCATCACCGCGTAGCTCAGCTCGGCCTCGCGCGCCAGAAACGCTTCGGGGATCGCCGTCATGCCGATGATGTCCATGCCCCAGCTGCGGAACACTTTGGATTCGGTCTTGGTGGAGAAGCGCGGCCCCTCGACAATCACCAAATCGCCGCCCTGATGGACGGTAGCGCCGGTCTTTTGGACCGCCTTGTACAGGGCGTCGGACAGGACCGGGCAAAAGGGGTCAGCCACGGAGATATGCGCGACGATCCCCTCGCCGAAAAAGGTGCGCTCGCGGCCCGCTGTGCGGTCGAAGAGCCCATCGGGGATGACCACGTGGCCCGGCGCGTACTGCTCTTGCAGGCTGCCGCAGGCGCAGACGCCGATCACCCACTGGCAGCCCAACGATTTGAGAGCGTAGATGTTGGCGCGCGTGGGCAACTCGCTGGGCAGGATGCGGTGCCCGCGCCCGTGGCGCGGCAGGAACGCCACGCGCTCGCCCGCCAGCGTGCCCACGATGATGGCATCGCTCGGGTCGCCAAACGGGGTCTGGACCACCACTTCCTCAACATCGCTCAGCCCCTGCATCTCGTACAGGCCGCTGCCGCCAATCACACCGATGCGCACAGGCTTTTTGTTCAAGGGTTCCTCCATGTTTATTCGCTGGGGTCGCCGCTGGATGAGATGGAACTTAATGGGGGCGACCCCCGTGCTGAAGCCGCGATTGTACCTGACCCCGCGCGAAGGGGCAAGGCGCTTTGGCAGGCGGGCGGTGGCCCGAAGCGTACAGAGGGACCACGCACGGGAGAAACAGGGGAAGATTCAGAGTATCACTGGCAAGAAAATTGCTAAAGCTATTATCGTTCTACATTGTTTCTAGAGTGTCGTGTTCCAGAAAGGGGAAGACATGGGTTTACTGGCCTGGATTATCATCGGCGGGTTAGCAGGTTGGCTTGCGAGCATCGTGATGGGTACCAATCGTGAGCAAGGCGTCGTCATGGATATCATACTCGGTATCGTAGGCGCGTTGGTAGGTGGTTTTCTGCTGGGTCTCTTCGGGATCGGCGATGGGGGGCTGAACTTCAGCGTCGGTAGCCTGGTTACCGCCTTCATCGGCGCTATCGTGGTGATCTTTATCTGGCGGGCTGTCTCGAACCGCACCTAACCTCGTCAGATGAGCGATGGCAGTCCCAGCCGTTGCGCCATCCTACATTCATACGCTTCAAGAGCCGGGTTCCACAGCCCGGCTCTTTTTGTCTTGGCCCCGTTGCCAGTGTCCCGTTGAAGCGTCGCACTGCCGCGAAATGTCAACTTATTCATAACGTGATATGATGGAGCGAGTTCCACATGATTCAGGAGAACTGCCTATGAAATTACCTCGTTCAAGTGGCGTTCTGTTACATCCTACTTCCTTGCCCGGTCGCTTCGGGATCGGTGATCTGGGCGAGGCGGCGTACCGCTTCGTCGATTTTTTGCAGGAAAGCGGGCAGCGTTGGTGGCAGGTGATGCCGCTCGGCCCGACAGGCTATGGGGATTCCCCCTACCAAAGCTTTTCCGCCTTTGCGGGCAACCCGATGCTGCTGAATCTTGCATGGTTGGAGGCGGATGGCCTGCTGCCCGAGGGCACGCTGGAGCAAGCGCCTGACTTCCCAGAAAACCAAGTGGACTACGGCGCGGTGCAGGAGTGGAAGATGGGGCTGCTGCGCGATATCTTCCCCGCCTTCAACGAGCGCGCCAGCGACGAGGAGAAGGGGCGCTACTGGCACTTTACCGAAAGCAACCAGGGGTGGCTCCATGACTTTGCGCTTTTCATGGCGCTGAAAAACCATTTCCAGCAGCCGTGGAACGAGTGGCCGGACGACATCCGCCGCCGCGAGCCGAACGCGCTGGAGTACTGGTCCCGCGAGTTGGAGCCGCAGAGTCGCACGCAGCGACTGCTACAATACCTCTTCTGGAAGCAGTGGACAGAGCTGAAAAATTACGCCAACCAGCGGCAGGTCGGGATCATCGGGGACATGCCGATCTTCGTAGCCTACGACAGCGCCGATGTGTGGGCCAACCCCGATCTCTTCTACTTGGACGAGCAGGGCAATCCCACCGTCGTCGCGGGGGTGCCGCCCGACTACTTCTCGGAGACCGGGCAGCGCTGGGGCAACCCGCTCTACCGCTGGGAGCGCATGGCGGAGCGCGGGTACGGCTGGTGGGTGGAGCGGATGCGCAAGTCCTTCCAACTGGCGGATGTTGTTCGCCTGGACCACTTTCGGGGCTTCGAGGCCTACTGGGAAATTCCCGGCCTACGAGCCGACCGCGGTGGCGGGCAAGTGGGTGAAGGGGCCGGGCTCGCAGCTGTTCGGGGCGCTTCAGCATCATCTGGGCGCGCAGCCGATCATCGCCGAGAACCTGGGCTTGATCACCGACGAGGTGGAGGCGCTGCGCAAGGAGTGGGAGTTCCCCGGTATGCGCGTGCTCCAATTCGCCTTTGATGAGGACCCAAACAACCCGCACCTGCCGCACAACTACCGTGTGAACACCATCGTCTACACCGGCACGCACGACAACGACACCACGCGCGGCTGGTGGGAATCGCTGTCCCCCGAGGCGCAGTACGAGGTGCTGCGCTACCTGGGGCGGCACCACCTGCCGCCGCTGCGCCTCACGCCGCAGTTGATCCGCCAGGCCATGCGCTCCATCGCGGCTGTGTCCATCTTCCCGATGCAGGATATCTTGAACCTCGGCAACGAGACCCGCATGAACAAGCCAGGGGCCGCCAGCGGCAACTGGACCTGGCGCTTCCAGCATCGCGACCTCACCGGCCACCTGAGCCGCTGGCTCTACGAGATGACCAAGCTGTACGGGCGGCTACCGGGGCAGGAAAGCAACATCACCGAGTAACACCCCGCTGCACGATCCAAAAGGACCGCTTCCAGGAATGGGAGCGGTCCTTTTTGGATGTGAGGGGGTGAGGGGGTGGGAGGGTGATGAAGGTGAGGGGGGTGAGGGGGTGATGAAGGTGAGGGGGGTGAGGGGGTGATGAAGGTGAGGGGGTGAGGGAGGTGAGGGGGGTGAGCGTATAGCCCGCGCAGGAGGGGACAAGGGGACAGGAGGTGTTGCCCGCTGGTTTGTGCAGCTTTTCGAAATCCGAAATTCGGTTCTTCTACCTGTTTAGTGGGAGCCGGGGAGTCGAGATACTTTGGTAGTGGGAAAGGACGAGCCGTCCGTCCGCGAAGGCGGACGCGTTGGCCTCCGGCCCTCTAGCCCGGACTTCGAGTCCGAGGCGCTGCCGCCTGTGCTCAACGCCCATTCACTAAGAAGGTCGAAGAATCCGAAATCCGAAATTTCGAACTCGCGGTGGGTTTGCGACGCTTTTTCGAAATCCGAAATCCGAAACTCGCGGGGTGCTGCCAATCCGAAATACCCAAAGGGCACGGTGTCCGAAATCCGAAATCAACAATCCTCACGGCGACACTGTCAGCGTGGCCTCAACAGGAACGGTGTCGGTAACAGTCTCGGTATCTGAGAGGGTATTGGTTTCGGTGAGGGTGCCGCTGGTGGCGATGGTTTCGGTGGGGCGTGGCCTCGCGGTGGGGGTGAGACGCACGGTGCGGGTCGCGGCGGTTGTGGGGGACGGAAGGAGGTTGCTCGGCGGGGTGGCGGTGGCGGCCACGGGCACGGAATTGTTGTTAAGTAGGGATAGTGCGTAGAACCCCCCGCCCACGACCAGGGCAAGCACCAGCAGGCTGGCGAGCACCGCCCAAAACGCGCTGGGGCCCCGACGCGGCTCGGGGTGGGGGTCGGGCGGCGCGGGGGCCGAGTCGGGGACGGTGAACTGTCGGGTGGTCGGTTCGTCATCGAGCGCCGTGGCGGCAAGCGGCGTGGTCTGGGCGTCGGGGGCAGGCATCGCCCCGACGCGCGCCATGATGACGGAGATGTTGTCGCTGCCGCCGCCTGCTTTGGCCGCGTCGATTAGCACCTTCGTGGCCTCTTCCGGCGTGCGGTTCTGCACCAGTTGCAGGATGCGCCGTGGCTTAACGTGCTCGGTCAGCCCATCGGAGCAGAGCACGATCACGTCCCCCTCCTGCAAGGGTAGCGGTGACAGGCGCGCCAATTCCACCTCCACCTCCGGCGTGGTGCCCACCGCGCGCGAGATCACGTTGCGGTAGGGGTGGCGCTCCGCCTCCTCCTCCGTGATGACCCCCGCCGCCACCTGCTCCGCCACCAGCGAATGATCCTCGGTGAGCCGCTGGATCCCCCCGTCGCGGATCAGGTAAAGGCGGCTGTCGCCCACATGGGCGATGTAAAGCTTCTCCCCCACACGCGCGGCGGCGACGACGGTCGTGCCCATGCCCTGGCGGTTTTCTTTTTGGGCGCGGCGGAACACCGCCGCATTGGCGTCGCGGATCGCCTGAACGAGCGCGGCGGCTGGCCCGCCGGTCAACTCATAGTAGCGCTGGCTGACCGTGTCGGCACTTTGGCGGCTCGCCACCTCGCCCGACTGGTGACCCCCCATGCCATCCGCCACGATCAGCAACTCGCCGCGCGTGGCCTGAAGCTTCTCGTCCTCGGGCTGAATCGTGCGGATGCTATCCTCGTTGAGGGTGCGAACGAGGCCCGTATCGGTGCGCGCGTGATAGGTAAATTCCATAGGTCAGCGGCTGCCTTTGCAGGAGTGGGCAATTTCATCCAAAGTGTAACGGGGGACTGTCCTATTCTAGCCAAAAACAAAGAACCCGCATCTTCGCGACGCGTCGGGAGGCGGCGCTCAGGTGGGGCGGTTGTCGGGGTCTTCCGCCGCGGGCGGGGGGACGCGCGCCATCGAAAAGGTGTCGTGGAGGTAGGCGTAGCCGCTCCCTGCTAGGCGACCGATGGGCTTCAGTTGGTCGAGCAGCACGTAGCCGTTCACGTAGATGTCATCGCGGATGTGGATGCGCTGCACCTCGCCGAAGACCACCGTGCCCCCCCAGGGGTTGTCACTGATGGAAACGAGCCGCTGGAGGCGGCACTCGAAAGCGACCGGGGCCTCCGCGACGCGCGGCACGCGGATCGTCTCGCTGGCGGCGGGGGTCACCCCGGCCCACTCAAACTCGGAATGCCCGCGCGGGAGTGCGGTGGCGGTCAGGTTCATCTGCTCCGCCGTCGCCTCGTCGGTCAGGTTGATGACAAACTCCGGCAGCTGCTCGATATTGCGCAGCGTGTCCTTCTCGCTGCCCTCGGCGGTCACCTGCGGGCAAAAGAGTAGGGTCATCGGCTCCGTGCTCCCGACGGTGAAGTAGGAAAAGGGGGCCAGGTTGAGGGTGCCGGATTCATCCATCGTGCTTACCCAGGCAATCGGGCGCGGCACGATGGTGCCGATCATCAGCTTGTAGCGATCGGGCTGGGCGAGGTCTGAGGGTTTAAGGATCATGGGGGCCTGTGTCCAAGTGGGCGGAAGATCGCGAAATTATAGCGGGGCGATTCGTGCGATGGCAAGGCGCAGAGATTCTCGTGGTAAGCTCTCTGCGGCGCTGTGTGTTTGCCCGCGAGCTTTCCACTCACCCCTCACCACTTGTTCAAGAGGCGTCATTGACGCTGGACAGTGGATAGCGGGTAAGGGCAAGCAGGCGAGGCTGGCTCAGCCAAACTTTGCGGCGATCCGTCGCACCGTTGACAGGCTGCGCAGGGTCGCGGGCTGGCCGAGCGCTTTTTCGAGCAGGGCACCGGAAAACGCGGAGTCGCTCATCCGCGTTCGGCAGAGCCAGTACGCCTCGCGCCCCTGAAGCGCGAAGCTGTCGGTTTCCGTGGTGTACCCCTCCAGCGCACGGGCGTCGGGTGGCGGCTCCGCCAAAAATCCCACGTGCACCGTGGCCTCGTCGCGCGCCATGGCGTCGGGGGCAAAGGGAGTCGCCGCTGCAATCGCCTCCACCTCGGCGAGGGTGCGCACGAAGGTGTCCACCTGGTAGCCCAGTGCCGCCTGGAGCGCGGCGGCGACCCGCGCCTCCAGCGCGGCGCGCGCCTCGGAGGGTGCCTCGAAGAGTACGTTGCCGCTGGCGATGAAGGTAGCAACGTTTGCAAAGCCCATCGCCTCGAACAGGCCGCGCAACTCATCCATCTTGACGCGCCGCCCGCCAACGTTGATGGCGCGCAAAAAGGCAACATAGCGGACAAGCGGGGTGGAGGGAGTCATGCGGAGCCTCTTATAGAAATGTCAGATAGAGATAGAGATAGAGATAGAGATAGAGATAGAGATAGAGATTGAAAGGAAAACCTGCAACCTTCAACCTGAAACATCTTCCAACACGCGGGGCAACTCGCTCAGGGCGGGCAAGGTGAGCAGCGCCTCGGGGGCCTCACCGGGCTGGCCAATGAGGATCGCGCGGGCACCGGCCTCGCTCGCCCAGCGGATTGGGCCGGGCGAATCGTCCACCACGAGCGCGTCGGCGGGCGCGACCCCCGCATCGGCAAACAGGCGCTCGTAATAGCGCGGGCTCGCCTTGGGGGTGTCCAGCAGGTCCGGCCCGTACAGGGTGCGGAAGCAGGAGCGCACCTCTAGCGCGCCCACGATGCCCGCCAACTCCTGCGAATGGCCGCCCGATGCCATGTAAAGCGGGATACCGCGCGCGTGCAACTCACGAATCGCCTCGACCGCACCGGGCAGGGGCGCACGCACGCGCGCCGTGATCCACCGCGTCGCCTCCTCCGCCAGCCGAACCGCTTCGGCCTCAGGTGGGCAGGGCACCCCGACCGCCGCGCACATCCCCGCCAGCCAATCGTGCAGGTACGCGCGGTAGAACGAGGCGTAATCCGCATGTCCCTGCGCTTCCAACGTCTGCCCGAAGCGCACGAAGAGCGCGGGGCCGACGGTGCGGTTCGCAGCGGCCCACTCCTCCATCGAACCCCCCAGGCGCGGCACGAAAAACTCGCCCACGAACCGCTGCCATTGCGGGGCGCGCTCCTGGTTGTTGCTGATCACGCCACCATCGTCCAAAAAAAGGGTAAGGGTTGCCATAATGAATCGTGAAGGGGACGACATCTACCACGGAGGCACGGAGGGCACGGAGCACGAATAAACTCGCCCTCCTCTGTGTTCTCTGTGTTCTCTGTGGTGAGTCGGTAGTCCTCCGTGCTCTCCGTGTCTCCGTGGTAAGCCTTTCGTGCCATCCCAGCGAGGTGGCCTTGCACTCGTCGCAGCGGATAATACCATGCAACCCTGTCAGGAGGAATGGCGCGCAGGTTGCCTGAAGTGGCTGCGGCTTTGGATAAAGCCGCAGCCACTGATACAATACCGCCCCCGAAGGAGGGCTTTTTTATGCCTACAAAATATCTGTTTATTACGGGCGGCGTGGTAAGCTCGCTCGGCAAGGGAATCGCGGCAGCCTCCATCGGACGGCTTCTGAAGGCGCGCGGGCTGCGCGTCTCGATCCAAAAGCTGGACCCCTACTTGAATGTGGACCCCGGCACGATGGCTCCCTACCAGCATGGGGAGGTCTACGTGACCGAGGACGGGGCCGAGACCGACCTGGACCTCGGCCACTACGAGCGTTTTATTGACGAGAGTTTGGCCCAGGTCAACAACGTGACCACCGGCCAAGTCTATTCCGAGGTGATCGCCCGCGAGCGGCGCGGCGACTACCTGGGCGGCACGATCCAGGTGGTGCCGCACGTGACCAACGAGATCAAGGCGCGCGTGCTGCGCGCGGCGCGGCTGCTCGACGCGGACGTGCATTTTGTGGAGATCGGCGGCACGGTGGGTGACATCGAGGGGCAACCCTTCTTGGAGGCGATCCGCCAGATGCGCAACGATGTGGGGCGCGAAAACGTGCTCTACATGCACCTGACCCTGCTCCCCTACGTCGGCGCGAGCGGCGAGCTGAAAACCAAGCCCACCCAGCACTCCGTGCGCGAGCTGCGCGGCATCGGCATCCAGCCGGACATCATGGGGCTGCGCTCCGACCTGCCCATCACCGACGAGATTCGCGACAAGGTGTCGCTCTTCTGCGACGTGGAGCCGCGCGCGGTGATCCCGATCCTCACGGCCAAGTCGATCTACGAGGTGCCCCTGATGCTGGAGCAGTACGGGGTGGCGGACCTCATCATCGAGAAGCTGGGGCTGACCGAGCAGGCCACCGCGCCCGACCTGTCGCACTGGCGCAGTTTGGTGGAGCGCCTCGTGGAGCCGGAGCCGCACGTGCGCCCCGTGCGGATCGCGCTGGTCGGCAAGTACGTGGAGCTTCAGGATGCCTACATGAGCGTGCGCGAGGCGCTGATCCACGCGGCGCTCCATCACGGGCGCAAGCTGGAAATCGACTGGATCCACTCGGAAGATTTGGAAAAGGGGCGCGGCTTTGACCGACTGCGCCGCGCCGACGGCATCGTGGTGCCGGGCGGCTTCGGCTATCGCGGCATCGAGGGCAAGATTCGCGCGGCGCGCTTTGCCCGCGAGCACGAGGTGCCGTACCTGGGGCTCTGCCTGGGGATGCAGGTGATGTGCATCGACCTGGCGCGCGAGGCGCTGGGCACCGACGACGCCAACTCTACCGAGTTTGTGCCGCACACCAAGCACCCGGTCATCTCGCTGATGCCCGACCAGCACGCGATCACGGAGATGGGCGGCACGATGCGGCTGGGGGCCTACCCCGCGCGGCTGGAAGCGGGCTCGAAGGCGGCGCGCGCCTATGGCACCTCCGAGATTTCGGAGCGCCACCGCCACCGCTTTGAGTTCAACAATGCCTACCGCAAGCCGCTCGCGGAGCAGGGGGCGCGCTTCAGCGGCCTCTCGCCCAACGGGCGGCTCGTCGAGATAGTGGAGATGGACAATCATCCGTGGATGGTCGGCAGCCAATTTCACCCAGAGTTCAAGTCTCGCCTTGACCAGCCGCACCCGCTCTTTCGGGATTTCATCGGCGCGGCGATCCACACCCTGCACGATGGCGACCCGATCCCGCTTCCCATGTCGGACGGCTTGTCTCAGGAATCGTAAACTGTCGATGGCTGCTTTTACCTCAAAGCGTCTTGTCACCCTCACCCGCCGCCCTGCCCCGGCGCGGGCGAGGGTTTTCTTTTGGCTGCTACTGGCCCTGCTGCTCGCCCCGTATGGTGGCGCGGCGCACGCGCAGGGGGGGGAACTGCTGGTGGGGGTGTCGCCCGCGCCGGTAGCGGGCAGCGACGCGGTGCGCTTCATCTCGCAGGCGGTGGATGCGCGCCTGTACCGCGCCGAGGACGGAAGCTACCGCGTGGCGGCAGAGGGGGCGGTCCGTTTACATAATACGGATCGCTTCAACGTGGCCGCAATCACCCTCGGCTGGCCGGGCTGGGGGGGCGGCGACACGCGCTTCGACCCCGCCGCACTGCCACCCTTCGCCCCGCGCCAGGGGGAGCAGCCGCTTGCCACGCGGCTGGAAACGCGCCCCACGAGCTTTGACGGCCAGACGCGCGACACTGTCTGGTTAGTGGCTGAGGCGAGCATCGCGCCGGACAGCCGCGAGCGCTTTCTGTTCGAGTGGAACCAGCCGATTGGGGAGGGGCCACTGCTCACCTATTCCTTTGGGCTCTTGCCCGCGAGCGCCTGGGCGGGGCCAGTGGGCAGCGCCCGTGTCACCCTCCAACTGCCGGGGGTGGTGAGCGAGGAGGTGATCATCCGCGCGGAGCCGGACAGCTACACCTTCACGGGCGACAGCATCGAGTGGATCTGGGTGGAGGAGGAGCCGGGCGTGAACCCGTCCGTGACGATCATTGCGCCTCACCTCTGGGGCGAGATCGAGGCGGCGCGCGCGGCGCGGGCCAGCGACCCACTCAACGCTAACCTGCAACTCGCCTCGCTCTACGATCAACTCGCGGGGGCGGGGGTTGCGCTCTACGGCGGCGAGGCGGAGGCCGCGCTGGAAGCCGCGCGCCAGGCCGCGCCGGAGCAGCCGGAGCCGCAGCGCCGCCTGTCCGAGCTGTACCGCGCCCGCGCGGAGCAGCTTGGGGGCGACCTCGCCCTGCTGGAGCAGGCGGCGAGCTATGGCGAGGCGGCCCTGGCGGCGGGCGTGGACGACGCGGCGCTGCGTGAAAGCGTGCTGCGCGATCTGGAAACACTGGCAGCAGCCTGGGCGGACAAAGACCCCTCGGTCGCGCTGGGGTTTTTGGGGCGCGGCACGGCGCTCACCGATGACCGCGCGCGCTTTGACGCCAACCGTCAGGCGCTGGCGCAGCGGCTGGCGCTGGCCGCCCTGCAACGCGGCGAGAGCGCTTCGGCGCGCGAGATCGCCGCGCAGTACGGGCTGCCCACCGAGGTGGCGACGCTGCCCTGGCTGTCCAGCGTGGCGGTGCGCGTGGAAAACGTGCCGGGCGAGCGCACCGTCCGCTTTTTCGGCACCGGCGAGGCAGGCACACTCGACGAGCGGCTGGCCCCGCTGGCGACGGGGCTGACGGCGGCGGGCACCCCCACCACGTGGGACGCGGCGGCGGGCACGCTGACGATCCAACTGCGCGGCGGCGAGGCGGAGTGGCTCAGTGCGGGGCAAAGCGTGGCCGCCGCGCTGCCGCCCGACCCCGAGTGGGATGTGTTGCGCGGGGTGCTCGTCCCGCAGGAACTGCTCTACCGCACCGTGGACGACACCTTTCAGCGGCGCTATGGCTACCGCGAGCGCGTCCAAATCGCGCCGCGCGCCGCCGAGATCGCCGTGCAGCTGCGCGACAGCGTGGCCGCGCGCGGCACCGCCTGGGAGCAGGCGCTGGTGCTGGACGCGGCAGCGCAGTGGCAGCGCCTTGCCGACAGCCAGGATGTGAGCATCGTGACGCGCTTCGATGCGGGCGGCGCGCTCCAGCGCGATTGGTCGCTGTCGCTCCCCGCCCAGGAGACGCTGGAGTGGCGGGGCGAGACGGCGCGGCGTGACCGCTGGCTCTACCTTGCGGGCGGCGGCGCGCTGGCGCTGCTGCTCCTGCTGGGGCTGATCTGGCTGCCAGGGCGGGGGCGGAAAACAAGGATTTACAGGAATTAAGGATAGGGCGGGGGAAGAGGGAATGAAACACCCGGACGCATTGATTCGTCGCTGGCTGGACGCGGCGCTGGACAATTACCTGGAGGACCTGGCCGCGCTGGTCAACCGCGACTGTGGCACCGCCTACAAGGCGGGGGTGGATCAGGTCGTGGAGTGGCTGGAGGCGCGGATGCGGCTGTGGGGCGCGGAGGTGGAGCGTCGCCCGCATGAGCGCTTCGGTGACATGCTCCTCGCGCGCTGGCAGGGGCAGGGGCAGGGGCGCATCCTGCTCTCCGCCCACGCCGACACGGTTTACCCCGTGGGCACAGCGGCGCAGCGGCCCATGCAGCCCGCGCCCGATGACCCCACGCGCCTGCTGGGGCCGGGGGTGGCCGACATGAAGAGCGGCCTGCTGTCCGGCCTCTACGCGATTGCCGCCCTGCGGGCGCTTGGGCTGGACCGCTGGGAAGAGGTGGCGATGATCGTGAGCAGCGACGAGGAGGTCGGCTCCGTCGCGTCCCAACCCTGGCTGGAGGAGCTGGCGCAGCGCTACGAGGCCGGGCTGGTGCTGGAGGCGGGGCGCGCCAACGGGGACATCGTCACGGGGCGCAAGGGCGGCGGCTTGTGGCGCGTCGTAGTGCATGGCAAGGCCGCGCACGCGGGGGTCGAGCCGGAAAAAGGAGCCAACGCCTTTGTGCAGCTGGCCCACCACGCGCTCGCGCTCGACGCCATCAACGGGACGATCCCAGGTGCGACGGTGGTCATCGGCACGGCGCAGGCGGGCGAGGTGAGCAACATGGTGCCGCCCCACGCCGAGATGGAGGTGGACGTGCGCGCCTACGAGCCGGAGGCGCTGGCCGCGCTCGACCGCGCGATCCATGCGGCGATCGAGGGGAGCGCGGGGCGCGTCGCGGGCACCCGCACCGAGTTGCTCGGCGGGCGCTACAAAGAGCCGATGCCGCGCAGCGAGGCCAACCTTCGCCTCTTCCAACAGGCGTTAGAGGCCAGCGAGGCGCAGGGCTTTTCCATTGGCGAGCAGGTGACGGGGGGAACGAGCGATGGCAACTTCCTCGCGGGCGCGGGGCTACCCGTGCTCGACGGCCTCGGCCCCATCGGCGGGCTGGATCACAGCCCCGACGAGTACCTCCTCGCCGACTCCATAGTGCCCCGCACCGCCATGCTCGCCAGCCTCATCCTGCGCCTCGCGGGAAGTCGGTAGAATTCGTGGGAACTCAGTAAGGGACAAGGGGACAAGGGGACAGAGGGGACAGGGGACAAGGGACCGGGGACGGGATAGTCGAGAAATCTGTCAATCTAAAATCGCAATCTAAAATCTGCCGCCTGCTGCCTTACCCGCTTTGCGGGAACCCACTGCCGCCTGCCTACCGCGCTGCGTAGCGTCGTCCCTTCCACGTGACGCCTTGCCCGCTGACTACCTTCCACCAGGCGGAAAAGGCGATACCGCAGCAGAGCAGGGTGCCAACGGGGAGGGTCAGGGCATAGGCGCGCGGCACGTGGAACTCGCGCATGGCGCGGTCGCGGTTGTGCAGCACGGTGGCAAGGGTGATGGTCCAGGCCAGTGCCTCGCGCCAGCGGCGATGGCGCAGGGCGAGTGGCAGGGCGATAAAAGGGAAGACGCCCGCCGCGAGGCCGAAGAAGATCGCCACGAGCAGCAGCCACGCGCGGTCGCCGAGCCCCAGGTAGGCGTTCTTGCTCCACCCCTCCCAAATCTCGGGGAGCGAGGTGTACATGCGGGTCCGCATCAGTTCGCGCCCATCTTCCAGAACAAGGCGGTAGCCCGCGCCCTTGATCACCTCGGCCAGCGCCTTGTCCTCCGCGATCTCCCCGCGCACCGCGCGATGCCCGCCCACCGCCTCGTACACGCGCTGCCGCACCAGGATGCACTGCCCGTTGGCAATCGCGATGCGGCTGGCGGGGTCGTTCACCGCTTCCCACGGAAACCCCACCGCCAGCACGTAAAACAGGTGCGGCATGATCAGCCGCTCCGCCACCCCCTCCAACTCCTGGTGGGGGAAGATGGAGTAGAGGTCCGCCGCGCTGCGCGTCGCCCCTGCCAGCAGCCGCCCGATCAACTCGGGGCTGGAGGCGGTGTCCGAATCCACAAAAAGAAGCCAGCGCGCGTGCTGCGCCGCCTCGCTCTGTGCGCCCTCCCAGCAGGCGCGCGGTTTGCCAAGCCACCCGTCGGGCAGCGTCTCGTCCAGGCGCAGCACGCTCAAGCGGTGCCCCGATGGGTGGGTTTGCTGCAACTCGTGCAGGAGCGCGGGGGTGCGGTCGGACGATCCATCATCCACCACCAGCACCGTCGCCCGCCCGTACTGCTCCGCCGCGCGCAGCAGCGAGCCCACCGAGCGCTGGATCGTCCGCTCCTCGTCGCGCGCGGGCAAAATCACCAGCACCTGCCCATCGCGCGCCTCCCGCTTGGGCACAGCCGCCGCGCCTGCCAGCAGCCGCCCCGACCACACCGTCGCCCCCGTGACGAAAGCGTTAAAGACGATTGTAGTGGCGACGCGTGGGTTCAAGGCAGCGTTCCTTTCAGGATTTCAGATTTCAGATTGGCAGATTGGTAGATTGAGATTAACGGCGCGCTGTTTTGTAGGATGTGTAGCTGCTTACCCGTTTGTTATCCACCACGATACACCTTGTAATTTCCCTGCTTGGGTGCTTTGTCAATCTGCAACCAAACAAAGAGCCGCAACCTGTGGGATGCGGCTCTTTGCTTGGGAGGGCGTGGCGCGCAAGATCATTGCTTCGTCAGGCCGTTAATCTTCAATCTGCCAATCTGCAATCTGGAACCTGTGGGATGCGGCTCTTTGCTTGGGAAAGAGATGGGTCAGCCGCCCAATTCCTGGATCAGCTCCTGGACGTAGCCGGCGGTACTGTCATCCGTGGGGGCCATGTCGAGGTAGCGGCGGAACATCTCGATGGCTTCTCCATTGTTGCCGGTTTCCTTGTAGACGAGGCCCAGGTTGAGATAGCTCTCGGTGTAGCTCGGGTCCAGGTCCAGGGCGCGGCGCAGGGCGGCGATTGCCTCGTCGGGCTGCTCGTTGAGGAAATAGACGCTGCCCAGGTAGTTGTGTGCCTCGACGTGCTCGGGGTCCAGGCGGATCACGCGCTGGAAGGCAACGATGGCCTCGTCCAGTCGGTCCTCCTCGTAGGCGAGCAGGCCGCTCTGGTATGCCTCGACCACATCAGTGGAAGCGGCCAGCGAGCCCTTGGAGCGCTGCGGTTGAAACGCGCTATCTTCCTCGCCCACCAGCCAGTCGGGGAGCGCGCCCGCCTCAGCGGGGCTGTCGCCCTCATCCTTGAGCCAATCAGGAAGGTCGCCCACCGGCTCGGCGCTTTCCGGCTCGCCGGTTAGCCAATCGGGGAGGCCGCTGTCTTCTTCGTCGTCCAGCGTGCGGCTATCCCCCTCATTCAACCAATCGGGCAGTGCCTCCTCGGCCTCGGCTGTGTCCGTGCCAGCGTCCATGCCTCGGAGCCAGTCGGGCAACTCGTCACTGCCCTCGGTGCTGGTCGTGTCATCTACCCCACGGAGCCAGTCGGGAAGGTCAGCCGCGTCCTCCTCGTCCTCGGCGACGGCGCTCGTGCCACCGAGCCAGTCGGGAAGATCAGCCGCGTCCTCCTCGTCCTCGGCGACGGCGCTCGTGCCACCGAGCCAGTCGGGGAGGTCGCCCACGTCTTCGTCCTCGTCCTCGGCAACGGCGCTCGTGCCACCGAGCCAGTCGGGGAGGTCGCCCACGTCTTCGTCCTCGTCCTCGGCAACGGCGCTCGTGCCACCGAGCCAGTCGGGGAGGTCGCCTACGTCTTCGTCCTCGTCCTCGGCAACGGCGCTCGGTGTGCCGCTGAGCCAGTCGGGAAGGTCACCTGCGTCCTCCTCGTCCTCGGCGACGGCGCTCGGCGTGCCGCTGAACCAGTCGGGGAGGTCGCCCACGTCTTCCTCCTCATCCTCGGCAACAGCGCTCGTGCCGCTGAGCCAGTCGGGGAGGTCGCCCTCGTCCGTGGCGAAGGTGTCCTCCTCCTCGTCGCGCAGCCAGTCGGGAAGCTCGTCCGTGAGCTCCTCGACCTGCTCGATAGGCTCGCTGGATGCCTCGGCCAGCCAGTCGGTGAGCCCTTTCGCTTCCTGCGGGCTGGCGGTGGCTTCCGCCTCGCCCAAATCGGGGATTACCTCGGCGTCCGCCTCGGCATCCACCACCTCAAGGCTCCCATCGTCGCGCAGCCAATCGGGCAGGTCGTCCATCCCGTCGGCCTGGAAATCCTCATCGCCCTCGTCGTCGGACGCGTCGGTATCCACCAACCAATCTGGGAATTTCTCGGCTACCGATTCCGCCGCGTCACGTGCCTTGTCAGTGACATCCGCCACCACATCCGACACCTTGTCGAGCCCCGTTGCCAGCGCCCCGCCGACCTGATCGGTAAGGGAATCGGGCTCGGCCTCGGTGCTCTCGGCGGGCTCGCTGACCGCCGCGCCTCCAACCTCGGTCGCCCACTGGAGGCCCGCCTGAGCGTGCTTGTTTTCCGGCTCCAGGGCGAGCGCCTGTTCCAGCCACAGGCGGCTCTCGGACGGGGTTGGCGCAGTGGCTCCTTTCCAGAGCAGCCCCCACACATTGTCGGGCTCGATCTCCAGCGCCTCATCAAAAATCGCAGACGCCTGTTCGAGGTTCCCACCATCGTAGGCTTCCAATCCGCGCCGTAAGGCATCCACAAAATCTGAGCTGGCGTGAGCCAAAGTGGCCATGCCGGTCTCCTTTCCCACCTGATAGAATTAAAAAGATCAGCACATCGTAGCGTGGCCCATTATAGAAGGTGTTGGCAAGACTGACAATAGTCTAAAGTTCTGGACCCCACGCGGCGCAAGGTCCCTCTTGACCCGTTACCCTTCTCCCTGCTGCTGCTCCCACCACTCGCGGTACGGGGTGTTTTTGGCGAGATAGCGGTTGTAATCGGGGGCGTCGTCCGCCCACCAGGTGGGGCCGCGCTCGCCAAGGGCCACCTTGGCGGCGTGAACCTGCTGGCGCGCGGCGCGTTCCGCTGCGGCATCCGCCGCGCGCCGCGCCTGGCCCACCGCGCGGCGCGCCGCCATCAGCTCGCGCACGAGGCGCTCGCGCGTGTCCGGTGCGAGCGCGGGGTTGGAGCAGCGCCAAAGCCGCCCGTTTACCACAAAGTAACGGCCATCGGGGGTGGTGGGGTAGCGCATCGTGAAATGGTCCGGCCCGCTACTCGCGCGCGACGCTAGCGCCTTCCAGGTCGAGCAGGTGGTCCACTCGGTTGTGGAAGTGGAGCCGCCAGCTTTCCTGGCGCGGCGCGGGGTTGAGGCGCTCAAAGTGCGTCACAG
This sequence comes from uncultured Chloroflexia bacterium, assembly GCA_963845765.1. Classification (GTDB taxonomy): domain Bacteria; phylum Chloroflexota; class Anaerolineae; order Ardenticatenales; family Ardenticatenaceae; genus CAWJTI01. The sequence continues at coordinate 237,294 of CAWJTI010000015.1, read as the reverse complement.
CGGTGTTGTGCATCCACACCTCGGCCTGACGCCACGGGCCGATGTTGAAAACGTGGTCAAAGACCGCCTCCACCACGCCGCCGTGGCAGACGACAACCACCGTTTCCCACGGGTGCTCCTGGATGATCTGCTCGACGAACATGCCGACGCGCGTGCGGAAGTGCATGTAGGTCTCGCCCCCCGCCACCCCCGGGGTGATGGTGGAAAAGGGGCGCTCGCTGGCCCAGTAATCGGAAAATTGCATCGGCAGCTCCCCGGCGGGCCAGGGGGTGTGGTCCATCCGGTTGTTGCCCACCTCGCGCAGGCGGTCCTCAAAGACAACCTCCTGACTGTAGGCCTGCGCCACCTCGGCGACGGTCTCGCGGGCGCGCAGCATGGTGCTGGCGTAGATCACATCCACTTTGGGCAGGAGCGTGGGCAGCCAGCGCCCCAGCGCCGCCGCCTGCCGCAGCCCCAACTCGGTGAGCCCCTCGTCGCGGTTCCCTTGGTCCCACTCTGCTAGGTTTACGTAGCTCTGCCCGTGTCGAATCAGGTAGAGGTGCATTGGTACTCCTTGTTTCTGGGTTTTGATGTTGATGGACCGACGACCGACGACCGACGACGGACGACCGAGGACGACTGACGGGCGGGTAGCCATTGATGCGACGACCGACGACCGACGGGTGCCCTCTGGGCGCGACGACCGACCGTTACAGTTTTTCTATCTTCTTTGTCGTCGCTCCTCGGTCATAGCATCATGGGTGCCGTTGCCGCAAAATCATCTTCATCCCATGCTTGGGGCGCAGCGTGATCAGCGGCTCCAGGGCGACCGGGTGGCCGGGCAGCAGATCGGCGTGCCAGCGCTGCGCCAGCGTGGCAAGCACGAGGATTCCCTCCATCCAGGCGAACTGCTCGCCGATGCATAGGCGCGGCCCGCCGCCAAAGGGGAAATAGGCGAATTTGGGGCGCGCCGCCTCGGCCTCGGGGGTCCAGCGCTGCGGGTCGAAGCGCTCCGGCTCCGGCCAGAAATCAGGGTGGCGGTGCACCACGTACTGGCTCGCAAAGAACATCGAGCCAGCGGGCAGGGTGTAGCCGCCGACCTCGTACTCCGTCAGCGCGCGTCGGCCCACCACCCACGCGGGCGGGTAAAGGCGCATCGACTCGGCGAACACCATGCGCGTGTAGCGGAGGCGCGACACATCGTCAAAGGTGGGCAGCCGCCCGCCGAGCACCTCGTCCAGCTCCGCCTGCAACGTGCGCATCACCTCGGGGTGCTGCGAGAGCAGGTACCACGTCCACGTCAGCGCCACCGCCGTCGTCTCGTGACCCGCCAGGAAGAGGGTCATTGCCTCGTCGCGCACCTGCGTGTCGCTCATCCCGCCGCCGTCGCCCTCCTCGTCCTGCGCCAGCAGCAGCATGGAGAGCAGGTCGCCCTTGTCCTCGCCGCTCGCGCGCCGCTCCTGGATGATGCGAAAAAGGATAGCGTCGAGTTGGTCGCGCGCGGCGCGCAGGCGGCGCAGGGGGGGCAGCGGCCAGTTCTCCCAGCGCTCCGAAAAGGGAAGGAGCAGGGTGAAAAAGCCGTTGAGCACCGTGTGCATCGCCTGCCCGACCTCGGGGGCATCCTTCTCCACATCCGCGTCGAAGAGGGTCTTGCCGACGATGCCGAGCGTGAGGCGCATCATCTCGGCGTCCATCTCCACCACCGCGCCATCGCCCAGGGTGTCCCAGCGCGCGAGGGTACGCGCGGCAAAATCGGCCATCACCTGCGCGTAGGAGGCCACGCGCTTGCGGTGGAAGGCGGGTTGGGCGAGCCGCCGCTGCCGCAGGTGAAAGTCCCCCTCGCTCGTGAGCAGCCCCTCGCCCAGCATGAGCTTGGCCCGCTCCAGCGCGCGGCTCTTGACGACGAGGCGATGGTTCGTCACGAGCAGGTCACGGATGTGGTCGGGGTGGCTCAGCAGCACCGCGTCTACCCCAAGCAGCTTGAAGTGCGCGATGTCGCCATGCTCGCGGAACAGGCGCAGCAAAAACTCGGGGCGCTCGCGGCGGAACGGGATCAGGCTGCCCAGAATCGGGAGCCCATGCGGGCCTGGCGGCAGCGGTTGATTGGGTTTGGAATGCTCTCGGCTTTCTTTGATCATGGTTTCCTCGCTTGGCGGGGCACCGCGCGCGGCACCCCAATCTCAATACAGCCACGGCAGCAGCTTTTTCACGCGCCGCTGGTATGCCGCGTAGTCAGGATACGTGGCGCGCAGCCATTGCTCCTCGTGGCGCGCTTTGGCATCAAAGAAGAGGAGGAGCAGCGCGCAGAGCCCCAGCCCTGGCAAGCTGTGCCGCCACAGTGCCCAGCCGCAGGCGGCCAGCAGCACGCTGAGGTAGATTGGGTGGCGGACGAGCCCGTACACACCGCTTTCCACCAACTCACCCCGCTCGACCGGCTTCGGGAAGGGGGTCAGGTTGCGCCCCAGGCGGCGGCTTGACACGAGCCCCAGCACCACCCCAAGCCCCATCAGCAGCACCCCGAGGGGCCGCAGCCCCGCCATGCCCGCCAGGGCGCGGCTCGGTGGCGCGAGCGCCACCGCCGCGCTGAGCAGCAGTTGCCCCAGCACCCACCCTTCGCCTCGCTTGCCCATGCTGCACCTCCTGATTCCATACGCACAGTTGTTGCTTTGGATTCTACCCAAAAGTGGGGGCGTGCCGAACCCTTCCCGCGTGCTCGTCGCCCGCGCGCCGCGCAGGGCAGGTTGAGATACACCGTGCAAATAACTAAAATAGCCCGTCGGCCAGCGGGACGTCGCTCGCACAGGACCACAAAAAGGAACCGATGCGCCAGGATCGGCTGACGGTTCGACAATGGAGAGGAGAGATGATGATGGTAAAGATGCAACGAGTAGGGGGTGCGGTGCTGGGGCTCCTGCTGGTGACAGGCTGTGCGGGCGGGGCGACCAGCGGTGACTCGCATGGCACCCACGCCGCTAGCGACGCCGCTGACACGCGGACCGTCGCGGTGGAGGCTACCGATTTTGCCTACGCGCCTCAGAGCCTCAACGCGCAGGTGGGGCAGCCGATCACGGTGCTGCTCCACAATGAGGGCTCGCTGGAGCATGACTGGACGATCGAGGAAATCCCGGCAGCCGATGTTGCCAGCGAGATGGCGGGGGCGAGCGAGGCGCATCAGCATGGGATGGACATGGCGGGCGCTCCCGCGCCGTCGCTGCATGTGGCGGCGATGACGAAGCAGGTAGGGCGGATCACCTTCACCCCTACCAAAAAGGGCAGCTATCGCTATTACTGCTCCGTGCTGGGCCACGCGGAAGCGGGGATGGTCGGGGAGCTTGTGGTGCAGTAGGCGGCCACGGACGCGCGTCGCGGTCGGTCCTGATGGCCCTCGCGCCCAGAGGGCAGCTGCCTCTGCCTTCGCGGAGATTCTCGACCCTCTTTCGCCCGTCAAGCTGTTTTTGACTGCACGCTACACTCTGACCACCGTGACCCCCAAGCGTGAGGGGGTTGCCGCGCGGCTATCTTTCAGGAGAATCCTTGTGCGATTGCTGTCTGTCTTGATGTTGACGCTGCTGCTTCCTGCTGGCAGGATGTGCGGCGACCCCGCAGGCTCCCGCGCCCACGGTGCTGGGCGAGCCGATGACCGAGGAACAAGTGGCGCGGGGGGAAGCGCTTTACAAGGCGAACTGCGCGGGCTGCCACGGCCCCCAGGGTGAGGGCGAGGCGAATTGGCAGCAGGCCAACGCGGACGGCTCGTTACGCGCCCCGCCGCATGACGCCAGTGGGCACACCTGGCACCACCCCGACGAGCAACTGCTCGCCATCATCGCCGAGGGCGGGAGCGGGCCGACGAGCCGCATGCCCGCCTTTGGCGAGCAACTCACCCCCGACGAGCGGGAAACGCTGCTCGCCTACCTGAAAAGCTTCTGGCCGCCCGAGATCCGGCAGGCGCAGGAGGATATCACGCGCCGCCAACCGTGAGCCACTCGCCCGGCACATTACGTGCTCCTCTGGCTTTGTCCATGTTCCTTATGTTTTGAGCAGCCCCATGTCTGAGCACGATCACAGCCACGCCGATCACGGTTCTCATAGCCACAGTTTTGCCGCGCACAACGCACATAAGACGGAGCAGGTGAGACTGCGCCCGCTCGCCATCGCGCTGGGCATCACCTCGCTTTTTCTCATCATCGAGGTGATCGGGGGGCTGCTCACCCACTCGCTGGCGCTCCTGGCCGACGCGGGGCACATGCTTACCGATGTGGCGGCGCTAGCCCTCTCGCTCTTTGCGGGCTGGCTGGCGCGCCGCCCCGCCACCGATCGGCGCTCCTTCGGCTACCAACGGGCGGAGGTGCTGGCGGCGCTTTTCAACGCAGCCACCCTGGTGGCGATCTCCATTTACATTTTTTGGGAGGCTATCCACCGCATCGGCGCGCCGCCAGAGGTGGACAGCGTGCCGATGCTCTTCGTCGCCATCGCGGGGCTGGGGGCGAATGCACTCTCCGCCTGGGTGCTGACGCGGGGCGGCGGGCACGCGCACAATTTGAACACGCGCGCCGCGCTGCTGCACGTCATCGGGGACATGCTCGGCTCGGTCGGGGCGATCGTGGCAGCACTGCTGATGCTGCTGACAGGCTGGTTCTGGTTGGACCCCGTTCTTTCGGTGGGGATCGGGCTGCTCATCCTGCGCGGCTCCTGGCAGCTGCTCACCGAGTCGCTCGACGTGCTGATGGAAGCGACCCCCGCGCACATCGACCCCGACGCGCTACGCGCGGCGATGGTGTCCGTGGCGGGGGTGGAGAACGCACACGATCTCCACGTGCGAACCGTGACCTCCGGCCTGATCACCCTGAGCGCGCACCTGGAAATTGACGAGGCGTGCGAGTGGCCCGAGGTGCTGCTCGCCGAATCGCGGCTGCTGCGCGAGCAATTCGGCATCGCCCACGTCACCCTGCAACCCGAAGCCCCGCACCGCCTGCCCGCTGCCTTCCGTGGCTGCTCGCTGGACAGCCCGGAGGGGCTGCTCGCCTGCCGCGCGGGGCTCGTGGAGCGGGAGGCGGGGGGGTAGGGGGGACAAGGGGACAGGGAGAAGCGGGGACAAGGCGTAGAGGGGACAAGGAGTTTGTGTCCTTCGGTCCTCGGTCTTTTGTCATCCCTTGTGCTTTGGACGGTCCCTTTTTGACGAACGGGTCCGCAATGATATACTCTGACCTGATTGCGCGGGCGTAGTTCAGTGGTAGAACGTCTCCTTGCCAAGGAGAAGGTCATGAGTTCGAATCTCATCGCCCGCTCTGCGGCGACGTAGCCAAGTGGTAAGGCATGGGTCTGCAAAACCCTGATCGCGGGTTCGAATCCCGCCGTCGCCTCTGACAGGCAAAAAACGGGGGACCGTGAGAATGGTCCCCCGTTTTTTGTTGCCATAAGATCGGCTTTGGCGCGGGGCGGCTGAAGTAGAGAAATGGGATAGGGTTTTTGTTTTGGGGATTCCGCTGAACCAGTGGGCTTTTTTTGTATGCGCGCTGTGCCAGATTCGTCAGTTGCCTTCCTGATTCCTTCCGGGTCCCGTGTGGCTGAAGGCGAGGGGTGCCGGGCAAAAGCCCGCCCCCACATCGCAATCACTCTTTCGCGAGGTCTTCGCCTTGGGGGATGGATAGCCCTGCTTCGTCCACGAGTCGTTCGGCTGTGAATCGATCCGTGATCAGGATGTTAACGTGGCGGCCCCACAGGGCACCCCGGATCGCCTCATACTTGCGCCTTCCACCTGCCACGCCGACTGCCCGGCGGACCCCGCGTAGTTGCTCGAGTGTCATGCCGACGACGCGGTTGTCGAGCGATCGCGCGGCGGGTTTCCCCTCCCAATCGAAGAAACGTAGCAGAATGTCCCCCACCGCCCCCTGCTCGCGCAGGTGATTCAGTTCCTCGTCTATGAAGATGTTGCCGCTCGTTGCCAGCAGGCCTGAGGGTTCGACCGACCCAATGCCGACCAGGGCGAGGGTCACACGCTCGAAGAGGGCCATGGCCTCCCGCACGTACCCATCCTCCAGCAGGACCCCGCGCGCTGCCTCGCTGCCCACGATGCCCGGTGCGGGTAGAAAGACCGGGGTGCCGTTGACAAGATCGGCCAGTCGCCGGGTAAGATGGGTGGCGTGATGTTCGACGGATGGATTGCCAACCCCCCCCAAGATCTGCACCACCTTGATCTGCGCGCGGCGGCTGAGCGGGTGCATGGCCTCTACCATCGCAAGCAGCGTTCCGCTCCAGGAGGAGAGGCCGATCACATCGGAAGATTGCAGCGTAGACTCCAGGTAGTAGGCGGCGGCGCTCCCGATGTCTCGCTGGAGCAGCAGGTCGTCGTCGTCACGGCTCGCGTCCACCACTATCGCATCCTGCAAGCCATACCCCGCGATCAGTTGCTCCTCCAGTTCGGTGTAGACCCCGGAAGGCACGCTAACGGTGATGCGAACGATCCCCTCCTCTTTGGCACGGGTAAACAGGCGTGAGACCGTAGCCTGCGATATCCCGAGATGACCCGCAATATCCGATTGCCGCATGTTTTGTTCATAGTACATGCGGGCCACACGGGTCATGAGCCGCAGTTCATCCAGGTGAGCCATACCATACTCCTACTCTCTTATGAGACACGCTCGCCGCCTGTAACAGGGAGGCTTTCAGCGAGCGCTGATCTTTCCCAGTATAGCAGGGCCGAATAGAAATTTCTATTGGAATAAATATACAAACTTCTCTTGACAACATTGTCCAAATGGATTATACTAGCCGTGGATAAAATAAGTGGGTTGAATAAATATTCACACCATAGTCAGCCAGCTGAACTCTGCGCTAGGAGATACTCCGGATGACACCCAAGGAATTGCAGCAACGGTCTACCCGTTATCGCCAGGCCGTCCTTTCCATTATTAAAAAGGCCAAAGCCGGCCATATGGGCGGGAGTCTCTCCTGCGTGGACATCCTCAACGTCCTGTACAACTACGTGATGAATGTCTCGCCGGAGACCTTCGGCGATCCGCACCGTGACCGGTATATCCAGAGTAAGGGCCACTCGGTGGAGGCGCTCTACGTTGTCCTGGCCGACCGAGGCTTTTACCCGGAATCCGAGCTGGCGACGCTGAACCAGTTTCAATCCCACTGGATCGGCCACCCCACCCGCAAGGTCCCCGGGGTCGAGCACAATACCGGTGCGCTGGGGCATGGCCTGCCCTTCGCGGTCGGGACGGCGATCGCGGGCAAGAAGGATGGGGCACCCTTTCGCGTCTTCACCCTGCTGGGCGACGGCGAGCTGTCGGAAGGCTCCAATTGGGAGGCCTCCATGAGTGCCGCCCACTTCGGGCTGGACAACCTGGTAGTAATCGTGGATCGCAACGGGTTGCAGATCAGCGGCACGACCGAGGAAGTCAACGCGCTGGAGCCACTGGATGCCAAGTTTGAGGCGTTTGGCTACGCGGTGCGAACGGTGGATGGGAACGATGTAGAAGCCCTGATGGCGCTCTTTGACCAACTCCCCTTTGAGCCCGGCAAACCCAACCTGATCCTCGCGCGCACGATCAAGGGGCGGGGGGTCAGCTTCATGGAAAATCAGGTGAACTGGCACCACCACGTTCCCACCGACGACGAGTACGCAACGGCATTGGCCGAGCTCGCGGCAGCGCTCTAACACAGGGAGATACAGACCATGGCACTTACAATGGGGCGAGCAAACCTGGACGTCTTTGGCGAGATCCTCCTGGAACTGGGGCGCAGCAACCCGAACCTGCTCGTGGTGACGAGCGACTCGCGCGGCTCCGGCAAGCTGAAGCCCTTCGGGGAGCAACTGCCCGAGCAGATCATCGAGGTCGGCATCGCGGAGCAGAACCTCGTGGGGGTGGCGGCGGGGCTGGCGGGCGCGGGGAAGACGGTCTTTGCCGTCTCGCCAGCCAGCTTCCTGACCGCACGGGCTCTGGAACAGATCAAGAACGATGTGGCCTACGCGGATTTTCCCGTCAAGTTGGTCGGTATCAGCGCGGGGGTCAGTTACGGGGCGTTGGGCTCGACCCACCACTCCCTGCACGACTATGCCGCCCTGCAGGCGATCCACAACCTTACCATTGTGGCCCCCGCCGATAACTTCGAGACGCGCGCGGCCATCCGCGCGGCGGTGGACTACCCGCATCCCCTTTACCTGCGCTTCGGGAAGCGCTCGCTCCCCGACCTGCACGCGCCCGGGACCCCCTTTGAGTTTGGCCGGGCCATTACCCTGACGACCGGTAGCGACCTGACCTTTATCGCGATAGGGGAGACCGTGGGCCGCGCCCTGCTGGCGAGCCAACAGCTGGCGCAGGAGGGCATCTCGGCGGGGGTCATCAGCATGCACACCTTGAAGCCAATCGACCGCGCCGCCGTGCTTGAGGCCGCCACACGCTCGGGCGCTATCCTGACGGTGGAGGAGCACAGCGTCTTCGGCGGCTTGGGCGCGACCTGCGCGTCGATCCTCATGGAGGCAGGGGTACATTGCTCCTTCGGAATCGTTGCCCTGCCGGATGAGTACACGGTAACCGGCAGCCAGGATGAGATTCTCGCCCACTACGGGATCACCCCGGAGGGGCTGGCGGAGCGCGGGCGAGCGCTGGTACGCTCCGGTCGGGAGCTGGCGCGGTGAGCCTGATTCTCGCCCTCGACCAGAGCACCTCGGCCACCAAGGCCCTCCTCTTTACCGTGGAGGGGAACCTGCTGGACCAAGTGTCGCTGGCGCACCGTCAGTTCTACCCACAACCGGGTTGGGTGGAGCATGACGCCGAGGAGATCTACCGTAACGCGCTGGACGCGCTTCGACAGCTCCTCGACCGGCACCCCGGGGCGCGCGAGCAGCTCCTTTGCCTGAGCCTCACCAACCAGCGCGAGACGGTGGTCGTCTTCGACCGGGCGACGGGCGAGCCGCTCCATCCGGCGATTGTTTGGCAGGACCGACGCGGCGAGCCGCTCTGCCGCGCGCTGGCGACGGCGGGGCACGAGGAGACGGTGCGCGCCCGCACCGGGCTCAAGCTCGATACCTACTTTCCCGCGTCCAAGCTGGCCTGGCTCCTCGACCAGCATCCCGAGCTGCGCGCACGCGTTGAGAGGGGCGAGGCGCTGATCGGCACGATTGACTGCTACCTGATCTACCGACTCACCGGTGGCCGCTGCTTCGCGACCGACCACACGAATGCCGCGCGTACCCTGCTCTACGACATCGGGGCGCTGGCATGGGACGAGGGGCTGTGCGAGCTGTTCGGGGTGCCGCAGCACGCGCTCCCCGAGGTTCGGGAAAGCAGCGCCCACTTCGGCGAGAGCGATCTGGAGGGACTCCTGCCGCGACCGCTCCCGATCTGCGGGGTGATGGGGGACTCCCAGGCGGCTCTCTTCGCCCAGCGCAGCTTCGAGCGCGGGAGCGCCAAGGTCACCTTTGGCACCGGCTCCTCCCTGCTGTTGACCCTTGGCAGCCAGATGGCGCTCGCCGAGCATGGGCTGGTGACAACCATCGGGTGGGTCTACCAGGGCGAGCCGACCTACGCCCTGGAGGGCATTACCAACTTCACGGGCGCGACCATCGTCTGGCTGCGCGACCAACTGGGGCTGCTCTCCTCCGTCGAGGAGAGCGAGGCGCTGGCGCGAGCGGTGGCGGATAACGGCGGGGTCTACCTCGTACCGGCCTTCGTCGGGCTGAGCGCGCCGCACTGGGAGCCGCGCGCCCGTGCTGCCATCGTGGGGCTAACCCCCGGCAGCAACCGGAACCACATCGTGCGCGCCGCGCTGGAGTCCATCGCCTACCAGGTCCACGACCTGCTCGGCCTGATGGCGGCGGAGGCGGGGGTACCGCTGGAAGAGGTGCGCGCCGACGGGGGCGCGGTCCGTAACCACTTTTTGATGCAGTTTGTGGCTGACCTGACGCGCGTGACGGTGCGTGCGTCGCGGCTGCCCGAGCTATCGGCGCTGGGGGCGGTGCTTTCTGGGGCCCTCGGCATGGGCTATTACACGTCGCTGGGGGCGCTTGCGCAACTGCCCCAGCAATGGGACAACTTTGTACCGACGATGGACAAGGCTACCGTGCAGCGCTACGACGAAGGCTGGCAGGCCGCGCTCATCCAGGTGCTCTCTGGGATCAGCTAGGAGAAGCCATGGGGAAACAATTCAAGGGGGTCGGGCTGTGCCTGCTGTTGCTGGTAGCGCTCACGGGCTGCACCATCGTCTCTACCGCACAGGAGGCGGAGCGCGAGCAGAGTGAGGCTTTCGACGCGGCCAGCTACGTGGACGGTATTTGGGAAAGCCGCGTCGTGCCCGCGGTGGTGGACAACGCGCACGAGCTGCCCGAGGTGCTCGATGCGATTGGGCAGGACCTCGACGCGGCAGCGGCGCAGTACGCCGTTTCCATGAGTGGCGCGCACAATTTTCGCGTCCGGGGCAGCGGGGTCGTCACCTCGGTGGACACGGAATCGCGCAATGGCACGGCACTTGTGAAGCTCGACGGCTACGACGGCCCAATGCAGGTACTCTTGCAGATTGGTCCCCTGATTCGCGGCGACGCGATTCGGGATGGGGTTGGCTTCATCAGCTTTGGTGACTTTCGCGAGCAGACCCAGTTCGGCCAGGTTTCCCGCGAGCTCAACCAGCAGGTGGCCGACGAGGTTGTGGCGGGGCTTGATCCGGCGCTGCTGGTCGGGAAGCCGCTCTCTTTCCAAGGGGTCTTTACCATCCGCACGACCAACCAGAGCACCATCGACCTGAGCGAGGTTGTCATTACTCCGGTCATCTTTGAGACAGGAGAGTAGGCCATGCTCGCGCTCCTTCCGACGGTAGCCGCCGTCTCGCTCCCTGCCGCCGCCCCGCCCGAGTCGCTCTTGCAGGCGATCGGTATCAGCAAGCTCTTTCCAGGGACCGTCGCGCTTGACCGCGTCGACTTCAATGTCTATCGCGGTAAGGTCAACGTCCTGATTGGGGAAAACGGGGCGGGAAAATCCACCCTGATGAAGATTTTGGCGGGTGTCTACAGCCCGACCGAGGGGCAGATGCTCCTGGAGGGGCAGCCGGTCGAGTTCCGTTCCCCCACGACGCGGCACGCCGGGGGATCGGCATCATCTACCAGGAAATGAACCTGTTTCCCAACCTCTCGGTGACCGAGAACGTCTTCATGGCGCGCGAGAAGACCCACCGTGGCGTCATGATCGACAAGAAGCAGCAGCGGGAGCAGACGAAGGCGGTACTTGATCGATTGCAGCAAGCAATCGATCCCGACGCCCTCGTTGGCGAGCTTCGCCTGGGGCAGCAGCAGATCATCGAGATTGCCAAGGCGCTCGTGCAGGACGTGCGGGTGCTGATCATGGACGAGCCGACCTCAGCGCTGAGCACGGCGGAGGTGGAGATCCTCTTCGACGTGATCCGCGACCTGAAGGCCCACGGGGTCTCGATCATCTACATCTCGCACAAGCTGGACGAGTTGATGCAGATCGGCGACTTCATCACCGTGCTGCGTGACGGGCGACTGGTCGCCGAGCAGCCTGCCTCGCAGGTAGATGTACCGTGGATCATCGAGCAGATGGTGGGGCGCAACCCGGCGGCCCTCTTCCATGGCGAGGCGCACGAGATCGGGGAAGAGCTGATGCGGGTCCAGGATTTGACCCTGGGGCGCGTCGGCGGGGGGTTCACGCTCGACCAAGTTTCCTTCACCCTGCATCGTGGCGAGATTCTGGGCATCTACGGGCTGATGGGCGCGGGCCGCTCGGAACTGTGCGAGGTGCTCAGCGGGGTCGCGCAGCGTGCGAGCGGGCAGATCTGGCTGGAGGGCAAGCCAATCGAGCGGGGGAGCGTCCGGGAGCACATCCAGCTTGGCATCGCCCTGGTGCCGGAGGACCGGCAGCGGGAAGGGCTCGTGCAGACGATGTCCGTCGCTGACAACATGCTGCTCCCCAGCCTGCGCCGCTACGTCGAGCGCTTCCGCCTTTCCCGCCAGCGGCAGAAGACGGTGGTGGACGAGACGATTCGCTCCCTTTCCGTCAAGGTTGCCCGCCCCGACCAGCCGGTGACGGCGCTCAGCGGCGGCAACCAGCAGAAGGTAGTCGTCGGCAGTCGCCTGCTCACGCAGCCCAAGGTGCTCCTGCTGGATGAGCCGTCGCGGGGGATCGATGTGGGGGCCAAGGCGGAAATCTTCGAGATCATCAACCGGCTGGCACAACAGGGGTACGCCATCATCTTCATCTCCTCGGAGTTGAAGGAGATCGTTGCGATGGCGGACCGAATCCTGGTCATGTCAAAGGGTCGCATCACCGGCGAGTTCCATCGTGGCGATATCACCGAGGAACAGTTGGTCGCCGCATCCGCTGTGGGGCACGGCCCGCGCAGCCAAACGAATGGGAGGAATCCGTCATGAGTCATGCTGACGCGCCGGCCCTGGCCCGGCCTACTTTCTCGCGCCTGGACCTGATCGAACTGCTGTTACGGGCGCGCGCCTTTATCGCCCTGATCCTACTGGTGATCATCTTCTCGGCGCTCAACCCCAACTTCCTGACCGCTGGCAACATCATTATCATGTCGAAGCACGCCGCCGTCTACGCCATCCTTGGCATCGGCATGACCTTCGTCATCCTGACCGGTGGGATCGACCTATCGGTGGGCTCGGTGGTCGGGCTGGTGGCGATGGTCGCCGGTGGCCTGATCAACGAGGGGCTGCGGCTGGAGCTCTTCAACATCATCATCTACTTCCACATCTGGATGATCATCCCCATCGCGCTCCTCGCGGGCGCGCTGATCGGGGCGCTCAACGGGCTGGTCATCACGCGCTTCAACGTCGCGCCGTTCATCGCGACGCTGGGCATGCTCTACGTAGCGCGTGGCTTTGCGCTGCTCCGTTCCAACGGTGGCACCTTCGCCAACCTCGTGGGGCGGCCCGAGCTGGGCAACACCGGCTTCCCCCTGCTGGGGGCGGGCAGCCTGCTGGGCGTGAATTATTCCATCTGGGTCATGGTCGCCTTCACCCTGATCGCTATCTTCCTGGCCAACCAGACCCCCTTCGGGCGGCAGGTCTTCGCCATCGGGGGCAACGAGCGCGCGGCAGAGCTGTCAGGGGTGCTAGTCAAGCGCGTCAAGCTGCTCGTCTACGTCATCTCCGGCCTCTGCGCCGCGATGGTGGGCCTGATCATCTCGTCGCAACTGGTGGCGGCCCACCCGGCGACCGGTACCTTCTTCGAGCTGAACGCCATTGCCGCCGTCGTTCTGGGTGGCACCTCGCTCTCGGGCGGGCGCGGCAGCATCGGCGGGACCCTCATCGGTGCCTTCGTGATCACCGTGCTGAGCGATGGTCTGGTCGGCCTGGGGGTTTCTTCCTTCTGGCAGCAGGTCATCAAGGGGGCGGTGATCGTGCTGGCGGTCGTCATCGACCAGGCGCAGGCACGGATGCAGGAGAAGGCCGCGCTCCAGCGCCAGCAGCGCCTCGCCTAGGCCGCGGCTGCCCGACTCTCCGTTGAACCGTCCACCCTACACCCTAAATAAAGGAGGGCCAAGAGCACTGTAACGATTGCTGTCGGTTTCGTATCTTTTAACCCACCAAATCAACTTAAGAGGAAAAAGTGATGAACAACCGTAAAAGCACATTGATGCTGCTGGTGAGCCTACTGCTCGTGCTGTTGGTCGGCTGCGGCCAGGCCGCTACCCCCGCTACCACGCCGGAAGAGACAACAGAAGAGACAGGCGCGGCAGCCTCCCCCACCGAGAGCATGGAGGAGGCCCCCGCTGAAGCCACGGAGGTCCCTGCCGAGAGCACGGACGAGGGCGGCCAGAAGCTGATAGTCGTGATCGTGCCTTCCAACGACAACCCCTTCTTCGCCACGGAAGCGGAATTTGCCGTGGCGCGGGCGGAGGAACTGGGCTACCGCACGTTGTCGCTGGTCCACAACGACGACGCCAACCGCCAGGATGAACTGATCGACACCGCCATCTCCGAGGGTGCCGCCGCGATCGTCCTCGACAACGCCGGTGCCGAGGCGAGCATCGCCGCGATCCAGAAGGCCAAGGACGCGGGCATCCCGACCTTCCTGGTCGACCGCGAGATTACCGAGGAAGGGGTAGCCGTCTCGCAGATCGTCGCCAACAACTATCAAGGCGCGACGCTGGTGGGCGAGTACTTCGTCGAGCTGATGGGCGAGGGCGGGCAGTACGTCGAGCTGACCGGCCGCGAGTCCGACACCAACGCGCAGGTCCGCTCGCAGGGCTACCACGATGTGATCGACCAGTACCCAGACATGGAGATGGTCGCGCAGCAGACCGCCAACTGGAGCCAGACGGAAGGCTTCGATGTGATGGAGACGATCCTCCAGTCCAACCCGGACATCAAGGGGGTCATCGCCGGTAACGACACCATGGCGCTTGGCGCACAGGCCGCCCTGCTCGCCGCCGGTCGCGACGACGTGGTAGTGGTTGGTTTCGACGGCAGCGACGATGCCATCGCCTCGATCAAAGCGGGCGAGCTCGAAGCTACCGCCCTCCAGCCGGTCGCCGACATCGCCCGCCAGGCGGTCGACCAGGCTGACCAGTACATCCGCACTGGCAGCACCGGCCAGCCCGAGAAGCAGTCAGTGGACATGGTCCTTATCACACCCGAAAACGCCGACAACTTCGAGAGCTTCGCTGTAAAGCAGTAGCATGGACACTGGGGCAGCGCGGCCATGCGCCGCGCTGCCCCAGCTTCTGGGGCAAACCATGAAAAAACAGGGTCTTATCAACCAACCTCTCGCCGCCCTGGTAGCAGGCCTGGGCCACACCGACACGGTGGCGGTGGCCGACGCGGGGCTGCCCATTCCCCCTTCCACAGCGCGGATCGACCTGGCCCTCGCCCGTGGCGTGCCAACTTTTCTAGCAAACGGTCGAGGTGCTACTCCAGGAAATGCACGTCGAGCGCGCCATCGTCGCCGAGGAGATGCAGCAGATCAGCCCTGCCACCTTTGCCGCCCTGCGTGCCCTGCTGGGCGACACCCCTGTGGAGCTCGTGCCGCACGCCGAGTTCAAGCGGCAGACGGCCAGCGCGCGCGCCGTGATCAGAACTGGCGAGTTCACGCCCTATGCCAATGTCATCCTGGTGGCTGGGGCCTGGGGTTTCGACCTTGCCGACCAGGAAAGCAACGGTTCATGACGTCCATCGTCGAGGCAACGTGGCAGGCATTGGGGGCGGTAGCACTCCTGCTCAAGCCGCTGTGAGGGCGCGTTTCTGAGCGGCGCGGGTGCCGGGCAGGGTCCGGCCAACATCCTTCCGACCGTGCCAGCATGGTCGATCCCACGGCAGCAGGGGTGGAGCCCTTTATCGCCCGCAGCGGGGCACCCCTTTACCACGAACAATTCAAAATGATGTGTAAGAAAGTACGCCTTCACAGTAAAGGATCAGGAAAATGAGCCAAGATCGTTGGACGTTTGGTGCCGGGCTTTGGATGTTTGGGCAGTTCGTCGATCGCTATGCCGGGGACGCCTACGGCCCCCCCGTGACGACCCTGGAGGCAATCGACCGCGCGGGCGCGGTTGGTGATCTGGAGGTCGTGGATATAAATTACCCCTTTGGCGATGGCATCACGGTCGCCCAGGTCAAGGAGGCGTTCGAGCGCAACGGTATTCGGGCGCAGGCGGTCACCCCGCACGTTTACATGCGCCAGCACGTGCGCGGTGCCTTCACCCACCCCGACGCGACCGTGCGCCAGGGGGTCATTGACCTCTACAAGGAAGCCATCGACGTCGCGCACGAGTTGGGCGCGACGTATGTCAAGTTCTGGCCGGGCCAGGATGGCTACGACTATCCCTTCCAGGCCGACTACAGCCAGCTGTGGGATCTTTCCGTGGGCGGCGTGCGCACCGTCGCCGAGTCGGACCCCTCCATGCAATTTGCCATCGAGTACAAGTTCAAAGAGCCGCGCACGCACATGTTCTTCGCCAATGCGGCCACGACACTCCTGGCCATCCAGGCGATGGGCGTCGACAACGTGGGCATCGTGATGGACCTGGGACACTCGCTGTTAGCCAAGGAGACGCCAGCCGAGGCCCTCCAACTCGTGCACCGCTACGGCAAGCTGGCCAGCGTCGAGGTCAACGACAACGGGCGCGATTGGGACGATGACATGGCGGTCGGCTCGATCCACCTGATCGAGACGCTGGAATTTCTCCTCGCCCTGCGTACCATCGGCTGGGATCGCCCCATCCTTCTCGACCAGTTCCCCTTCCGGGAAGACCCGGTCCAGGCCGCGCGCAACAGCATCGAGACCATCCGCGCGCTCGACCGCGCCCTTGACCGGCTCGACCTTCAGGCCCTCGCCCGTGCCCGAGAGGCCCAGGACGCCATGGCCGCGCAGCGCATAGTGCTCGACCTGCTGCTTGCACCCCACATGGCCTGACAGTAGCCCCATTCCTTTTCCAGTTCTGTACCCTCAGGCTCACCGACAGCATGGGGCCGCTCCTGTACGGGAGCGGCCTCGTTTGTTATCGGCTCCTCGAGTGCGCGATCTGGTAGCCCTGACACCCGCACGTTTCGACTGAGCTTGTGGTAGAACACCTCGCCCTCAGCCTGGGGTGGGGCAGCCTACCTACCGCGTGGGGAGAGTGCTGCCTCTTGTTCACTATCTGGCAGAACCGACTAAAATTGATGACGCGAAGAGCACTGGGCCGGCACGCAACCGGCCCGTTTTTATTGCAAGACGATAGCAAAGGAGATAGGTCATAGATGAACCGACAGGCACTCGCCCCCCTCACCACGGTGGGCGGCCCACTTTATCGCTGGTTCCTGCTGTTGGCCGGTTTAGCCCTCTTCGGGGCAGGGGTAGCTTTGATGGTGCGCAGTGAACTCGGCCTGGGTCCGTGGGATGTCCTTCACGAGGGAATTTCCCACCACACGGGGCTGCAGATTGGCACCATCACTATCCTGACCGGCATTCTTGTGCTGCTGAGCTGGATTCCCCTGCGACAGCGGATGGGCATCGGTACTGTCCTTAACATCCTCTGCATCGGGCTCGCCACCAATGCCACCCTGGACATCCTGGAAAGCCCGCTGGGGCTCCCCCTGCGCCTGCTGTGGCTGGTCGCAGGTATCCTGCTGGTCGGGCTGGGCAGCGGCATGTACCTCAGCTCGCACTTCGGTGCCGGGCCGCGGGACGGGCTGATGATGGGGCTGCACAAGCGTACGGGGCTGAGCGTCAGTGCTATCCGAACCGCCCTGGAACTCAGCGTTCTCCTCCTCGGGTGGCTTCTGGGGGGTACTGTCGGGCCAGGCACCCTCCTTTTTGCCTTCGGGATTGGCCCCATCGTGCAGCCGGTCCTTCACTTTTTCGGAGGGCTCTCCCAACCATCGCCGCTACCCTCCGTTGCGGACAAGGTGCATCCTTAAGCCGAACTTCCAGTCCGAGGCGCTGCCGCCTGTGCTCAACGTGCCTCCCCTGAATAGGGCGAAGAAGCGAAAAATCGCTCCTTCGCCAGGCGCTCTACCCTGGGGCACGGGGAACCGTGCCACCTCCCGCGCCACGACATTGACCACCCCGTCGTGGCGCTGCACGGTGGCGGTGATGAGCAGCAGCGGCTGCTGGCGCAGGAGGGGGCGGAAGCGCTCGTAGACCGGCTGCTGCACGACGATGTTGAGAAAAATCATGTAGTACCCCCCTGCCCTTGACCTGCCACGCCTCCAACGCGACCCCGACCTGCGGGAGCAGGTAGCCATCCAGTTCCCCCTGACGACAGTCCATGTAGCTTTCCTCACCACCACGCCATTCTTCCCCTACCGGTTTGTGCGACGTACCTTCTCCGCTGCTCTTGAGCGTGCGCGCAGCGTGCATGACCTTTTGCAAAGGGGGACAGGTTCCGGCCCACCTCGTCATTCCGACCGAAGGGAGGACTCTCAGCCTTGAGTAGCCTTGTTAAGATTCCTCATTTCGCCTCGCTCCATTAGGAATGACAAGGCTATTCCCAGGATCACACATCCCGAAGTGGGATGAGCGCCTGGCACAATCGCTTTCTGGCTCCCTTTCTCAAGAGCTTGCAACGCTGGAAACCCTATATCCTCGCCTATTTTGATGGCCGCTCTTCCAACGGCGTGGTGGAGCGCCTCAATCATCGCCTCAAAGCCCTCAAACGCTGCGCCTTCGGCTACACCAATTTCGACCCCTTCCGCCTGCGCGTTCGTCTTGAATCCGCCGACCTCCCCTAAAAAGGTCGCAGAACCGTTTCAGGCGGTGCGCTGCTCCCCACCTCCCCGCGCTTGTAACTTGGCGCGGGGGCGATGCCCCATGCCTCCGCGCCAAATTAGTGTGACCAGAAATCGAAAATTTGGTCACAGTTTGGTCACACTTCTTTGCTATGTTGTGCCTGTGAATCTGATCCAACTTATTTGGCGTGCGCCGAACAGTGTGCCCCGTTCCGAGGCCCCCTTTCTGAGGGGTTCTGTTCAATGCTTGTACGTCGCTTTCCCTCAACGCAGGTCTTACATAGAAGGAGCTATCCCATGAAAGCCCCCCGCCATTCGTCCCGCCGTGCGTGGCACCACTTTGTGGTGTCCAAGCTGCTCCCGCTGCTTTTCGTGGGCTTCGCCGCGCTCTTTATAGGGGGCCTGCGGCTGACACACGTTGCCGAAGCCACAAAGGCCGACCCCGTGCAGGAAGCGTGGGAGCGCGCCCGCGCTGCTGGCTCCTACCACTTCGCTACCGAATTGATCCAAGTTACCCTTCCTAGCAGCACGATTACCAACGTGGGCCGCACGAGCCGCACGGATGAGTTGTACCTGGAAGGCGAGAACGACATACGTGGCGAGCGACTGGAGTTCGATCTCTGGTCGCAGGGCGGCTCGCTCGTGCAGGAGGGGAGCGAGATAAGCGTGCGCGTCGAGGACGGCAAAACCTGGTTGCGCCAGGGCGAGGGCGCCTGGCAGGAAAGCGAGAGCAACTTTACCGAGGGTTTCGCGCCGCAGGGCGATTTTATGGGCTATCTTGCGGCCATGCGCGACGTGGTCGCGCACGAGCCGGAGGAGCGCGCGGGCATCACCTTTACCCGCTACGCGTTCCGCATCGATGGCCCCAGCTACGCCCTCTTCATACGCGACCAGATGGAGGAGGCACTGCGCGCAAAGGGGGAGCTACCCTCCACCGGTGCGCTTGATGTACCTACCTACTACCGCGACATGACGGGCGAGGGCGAGCTGTGGGTAGGCGAGGATGGGCTGCCCCTGCGGCAGCTCCTCACCCTGCGCTTCCCCGAGCAGGACGATGAGACGGTCCACGCGCAGATCACCGTGGACTTTTCGCAGTTTGGCACCCCGCCGCTGGCCCTGGGCGAAATTTTGCGTTCCGGCAACCTTGCAGCGCTGGGCGCGGCGCTGGGCGCGGCGCTCCCCGATGGCCTACCCAACGTGGCAGCGCTCCTGGCGCTGCTCCCCCTGGCGGCCTTCGCTGCCTTGCTGGTCCGCCAGCGCCGCGAGCGCTCCTTCCAACGCTTTGTCTCGGTGACGCTCATCGTCTGCATCGTCCTCGGCCCCGTCCTGAGCAGTGCGGAGCGCACCTCGTTCCTGCAAGTGCAGGCGGCACGTGCTGCCACGCAGGAGGCGGAGCGTGACGAGAGCGAGCGAGCGCAGGCATTGCGCGAGCTAGATCGCCCAACCTTTAACCCCCAGGTCGATCCGGTGGCCTCGGGGGTGGCGCAATATGAGGCACTGGCCCGCCTGAGCAACCGCGCGGCGGGAATCGCGCCGCTTGTGATGCCCAACGCCACGCTGCTGACGGATGACGGGACCGATACCGACGGCGACGGACTTTCCGACTTTGTGGAAGAGCGGGTCGGCACCGACTGGGAATTGATGGACAGTGACGACGATGGGCTTGCGGACGGCGACGAGGTCATGGGGTTCCAGTTCGGCGGGCGGCAGTGGTATCTGGACCCACACAGCAGCGATAGCAACGCGGATGGCCGCGCCGATGCGCTCGAATATGACGTCAATCGCGACAACCAACCGGACGACACGGACCTGGATGGTATCCCTGACCTCTTCGACCTTGACAACGACGGCGACGGCGTACCGGATCGTAAGGATCTTGCGCCGCTCACCCAGGCCACTGGGTCCGATGGCTTCAGCGAGGAGGAAGCCTTCCATCTGACGATCAACGACCTGGAGGCAGGCAAGCCGACGCTGGTGGATTTCCAAATCCGCCCCTCTAACCCGGATCACCTGTGGTATGCCTTCAACGTGCTGGATTGGCCATGGGATGGGGACGGTCAGATCCAGGATGTGGACGGCGCGACTTTTGCCGAGGTAGGAAGCTCAGCGGGTGGGACCCTTGCCGCCAACGATGATGCGGGCGACATGAAACTAGTTCCCATGCTCGAGGTCCGCATGGCTGATGGGGCCAACCTCCCCACACAGAGCGAGTTGATCCCGTATGGTGTTGGGCTGAACGAGTTGGACGCCAATGGTGGCACCGTGGCCTACGTGCCGCTCGCCGTGGTGGTGGAC
Organism: uncultured Chloroflexia bacterium; assembly: GCA_963845765.1. Classification (GTDB taxonomy): domain Bacteria; phylum Chloroflexota; class Anaerolineae; order Ardenticatenales; family Ardenticatenaceae; genus CAWJTI01. The sequence continues at coordinate 216,842 of CAWJTI010000015.1, read as the reverse complement.
GAAGAGACGGGCCAGCGGGTGGCCTTTAACGGGCGAATGCGCTACACCCCTGCTGCGACGTGGGGTAGCCCCCATGAGGTTCGCCTGGTCTGGATGGTTCAGGCATTGCAGGACATCCCCTGCGACGCGGAGAATGCCGATGACGTGGCAAAAGGGTGCCAACCAGACGGTTTCTTCTACAACGTCGTGCGGCCCATACACAGCTATTACGATAGCTGGATTCTCTCCGGGCTGAGCGTGAGTGAGGAGCATGGGGCCTCGGTGGGCATGATCTACGAGGATCCCGGCGCAGACCCCGACGTGCGACAGGACGAGGCCCTGGCTCTCCTCTCGCATGGGCTGAATCTCGCCTTCCTGGGCGCGCGCGATCAGGACAACAATGACGAGCGTGATCTAACCATAGATGAGATCGCACGTCGCTTCAACCGGACCGAGAACGGGACAGTAACGGAGGCGGAGCGATGGGAGATTCCCAACATTCTGCGCGTCGAGCAGACGTCGTACGACACCTTCGATCAGGCCATGACCTTTACGGCCATGACGGACACGAAGCAGCTGTTGGCTACTGCCTTTACAACTGCGTGGCAGAGCGACAACACGCTCCAGCCGCTCCTGATGCATGTTTACGAGACAGAAGCCCGCGCCCTGGTGCTGGACAATGCGGTCGTCAATGATGGCTCCGTCCTTGTAAGCGCGGACGGCGTCACGTTGGATATGCAGCCGGACGGCAACGCGCCCATCCCACTTAACATCATTGTAGGTATGCAGTGGACACCCTACTGTGCCCCCACCGCCGCTACGCCACTTTGGCAAGCGTGCAGCGCAGATGATTATTGGGAGAGCGTTGGGGCGCGTTACCATGACGACGCCCGTTTCCTGGCGGACCCCGACACCCCAACGTACAACCAGGGGCGGCTGATCGTCAGCCAACTCTATGTTCAAACTTTGATGCGCGGCGTCGAACCAGTTGGTTCAGAGCGACAATCAACTGATCTCTTCGCGCTATTCATTGCTGGGAGACGACCAGAGCCTGGTAAGTAGCATGCGGACGGTGGGGACGATATCACAGTCCGCCCTATCGTTTGTAGCGAACACTGTGCTGATGGCGCGCTATGTGAACGAGGGCAAGGTCCTTCAGCACTTTGTAGAATTCCTCAGCGACACGCGCGACTCGCTCACGGGGTTGGGCAAGGATTACCTGAGCCTTTTCAAGTCTAAGCGCGGAGGGAGGCAGCCTAAAGAATCAGATAGGGGGAACTGCGATAGCAGTTCTCGCGACAGCAGCCATCGTTACGCTCGTTATCATCAGTATGAAATGGGACATGGCTGCTCAGATTACCATCAAGGTGGTAGTCATCGGCATCCAAACCTACCTATCCATTATAGGTCCAATTAAGACTGCCTTGCAGGTTGCCAAGATCACCGGGCAATCAGTGGCTAGTGTTCTGTCTGGTACGAGCCAGGCTGTCAACGTCTCCAGTGGCGGCACGCTCATTGGCGCGCTGATCGGCGTGGCTGTTTCGTGGGGTTTCTTCGTCTACAGCATGGTCGCCAGCAGGGTTTCTGCTTTTAGCCCTGACTTCAACCAGGCGCTAGCAGAGACTATCGCGACGACCATCTATCTGCTCATTCTGGCGGCCATCTCTGCCACGGTGATCGGCCTCATCATCGTTGCGATCATCGGGGTCATTGACAGCATCCTCACCGCCATCTGCGAGCTGGGCGTGGACGAGATGCGCACGGTGCCGGGGCTGGGCGGTGCCTGTTTCACGCTGGGCAACGCGCTGATCAAGCTGATCGCCTTCGCCATCTATAACTTCAAACCGATGGTGGACACGGGCCGCGCCGAACTGGTCGTCACCGGCTCGCCCGATATCACGCTGGTGGAGCCGGACAAGGGCTATGCCGTCGGCAACCAGCTGGATATCTCCCTGCCCATCACCTCCACCGTGATCCATGACGACCCCGACGCGGGGGACAGTCCTCTCATCCTCCCCTACATGTGGTTCTACTCCCAGAACAACCTGAAGAGTAGTACCCTGCGCTACAGCCTGAGCCATAGCGACCCGCAGACGATCACTGTCGAGCGCTCGCAGATGACGGGCGAGTGGCAAAACATTGCGGTGGACCACAGGTGGGCGGCGAGCCCCATGTACCGCGCGCAGGCGAGCAGCCCGCACGCCCCGCTCCTGGGGGTGCCGATGGGGCAGGCGGGTATCAACCAGCCTTTCCCCTTCTACATGAATATGGGCTACGCCATCCCCGCCTATGAGTGCTGGCTGGTGGGCCCTCTGCCGGTGCCTCCCTTCTACGTCCCCGTCTGCTACCAGCGCTCGCTCACGGGGGAAAGTTCCACCGAGATCGATCAGATTCGCTTCGATGTCTTCCCGGCGACCCTTGACGAGTTCATGACCTTCGAGACGCGGGGCGCGAACGTGGCGCTGGCGTGGGATGACAAGTTCCCCTCGCTGATGGACGCGGACGGCGACGGCCTGCGCCCCTACGTGCACGGCGGGCTCGACCCGAACGACCTGAAGCCAGATGCGGATGGCGACGGCCTCACCGATGTCTTCGAACTGGAGCGGCGCGTGGCGGGCCTGGCCATCTCGCCCATCACGATTGATGGGGATTTTGACGGGCTGACCGACCAACAAGAAATTCAATACGGAACCAACCCGGCCATCACCGACACGGACAACGATGGCCTGGACGACGGCGAGGAGATTTGGCACGAGGTCTACGACACGACGACGGGCCACTTTACCGGTGGCTGGGACGGCGGCTGGGAGGTGACGATCAACGCCGCCACGCCCTTCACGATCCGCGTCTCCTCCGACCCGCTCCAGACGGACGCGGACGGCGATGGGATCAACGACCAGGCGGAGCGCGCAACTGGCGCAGCTGAGCGACCCAGCGCAGCGGATTGACGATCAGAACCGCCCCTATCACCCGTCCATCTTCAACTCGTCGCCGGTCAAGGTGTACACCGCGCTGGACGACGCGGACGGCATCGTGGGGCCGGGCCAGAGCTTTGTCTACAGCTCGACGGTGGTGGCGAACACCCCGTTACAAAACGGTACGCTCGCGGTCACCGTCCCCGAGGCGCTCGGCGTCTCGCCGGATCCCTATAACCTCCCCTTCGATCCAGCGGTCACCACGGTACAGACGGTGACGCAGGAAACCGCGCTTAGCGTGGTGCCCAGCGCTGGATCGCAAACCCTGGAGATTGGCAGCGAGGTAAACGTGCGCCTGCCCGGCGCGGGCGAGCAGCATCACTTCGATGTGGAGCAGCAGCCGGCCCTGGGCGGCTTTGCGTGGCCGCAGCAGGCGCGCGCCACCAACCTGGCCCCCACGCGCCCAGACATGGGAGATAACTACCTGCTCGGCGCGATGACCTCGGATGGGACTACGGAAAACAGCAACGGGACGATCCGGGGCTACGAGCTTCAGGGCAACGGCGCGAACCGCGAGTGGGAGAGCGGGGGGGCGAGTGCCACTCAGTTCTGGCGGCGCGGCACCGCGGCCCCCGCAATGGCCTCCAATCTGCAAGGTAGCACGCTTGTGGCGTGGGACCGAATCAACAACTGTAACACCCTCACTATCCATTCCATCCGCGCCATCGACGTTGGCTGGCGACGGCAACTCAGATGGGATCGAGCCTTTTATCCAGCTCGTCTACACCGATCAGAACGATCGAGAGGAGATCGTCTGGTACTGGCAAACCTATGTAGACAGAGACTATTTCAAGAAGGACTCCCAGCTTGGCCCCAATGGCTCCGGCTTCGATGTGACCCACACCTACTGTGGGAACGTCCAACTGCAGGTGCGCGAATCCGACGACTCGACCTCGGAACTGGTGGGCAGCTTCGGGTTGAGCCCGCTCCTGACGATGGGGAACCAGACGATCACCTTCCAGGGTGCCGGCCACCGACCTCGATCTCAAGGTCTCCATCTCCGATGTGAACAATTGGACGATCGGCGCGCAGAGGGTAGACGCGAGCGGTGCCGTCCAGCAGAGCATTGATGTCCCGCAGCCAGCGGGCACACAGGCGCGCCATCCGGTGGTCGCCAGCAACGGTGATGGCTTCCTGCTCGTCTATGAGCGGGTGAATACGACCCGGTCCGCATGGCCCAATTCCGATGTGGGCATGCCCAAGGGGGGCACGGACGTGAGCCTTGAGGTCAAAGCGTTCGACAGGAACGGGGCCCTCGTCAACTCAAGCTCCCACGCTATCGGTACGATGAACGCTGACAATTACCGCCGAACCAGCATGGACGTTGCCTGGATGGGGGATCGTTATCGGTTGGTCTGGAAATTCGTCAACCAGGCCACCATCTATATGGCAGACTTCGATGGCAATGGGTGGCGCATCGGCTCGGGGGCGTTCACGCAACTGGCGACGGATGCCGCGCGGGAGAGCGACAACACCGAGGGGGATGACTACACGCCACATCTCGCCTACGACCCGTACTCGGGCCGCTGGCTGCTGGTCTATGTTAAGGGCGAGTCGAAAGAGGGCTATCTCAGACTCTACAGTAGCGTGGCGAGCACTACACCGTACGAACACCGACCATATGCCACCTCCATTGATGAGATAGACGCGGCGTTTGACCCTGTCGAGCGCACGTGGCTGGTAAGCAACGGACAGAGTGGGCAAACCTACATCTCCCAACATCCTAGCGACATGATTGATAATGTCTGGGCCAGCCGCTACCTCCCCCGCGACATGAATGTGGAGGCAGGTAGCTCTCTGTCTTGTCCGTCCCATGGGGCGGTCCCTATCGTCGAGTTGCAGTTGGAGGAGGAGCCCGGTGCTACCACCTTCGCCGACACGTCGGGCTCCGGCAATAATGCGTGCGGCCCCCTTATCCTTGGTGCCCGCGGCGGGCGTGCCGGGCGCGCCGGGCGCGCCGGACTCGGCATACGCGGTCCAGTTCGATGGCGTGAATGACCAATTCCAGATCAACCGGCCTGTCAACGGCAGCTTCACCCTGTCCATGTGGTTCAAGACGAGCGACATCTCACAGGGAAATGGCCCTGGCCGACGCGGGGCTTGGTGTGTCCAACACTTGGACTGCTGCGCATCATAAATGGGGCTCTCCGGGTCGAGACGCCAAGGACCAGATAATCGATGCTCCGAATGTGGGGGTAGCGGACGGGCAGTGGCATCACTTCGCGCTGGCCCATGATGCCGTGAATGGGGAGGTCGTTCTCTACCTTGACGGGGGGCGGCTTGTCTCCAGGTCAGGGGCGATCTTGCAAGGGGCGCTCAACGGAACCAATATGGTGCGCTTTGGCCAGGGCCAGTTTCTCGGCCCCAACTTCACAGGCGCAATGGACCACATCCAGTTCTTCCCCTCCGCGTTCAAGGATGACGCGGTGAGCGCGCTTTACAACCGCACGCTGCAAAGCTACTGCGTCTTCGTCTCCAACACGTCGGACTCGGAGATCGACTGGTACAAGGTGCGCTCGTACCGGACAATTGATCGCGGCGGGCAGATCATCACCAGCGGCGGGCTGACGCTCACCCTGGATGCTGACGCGCCGACCTCCCTGCTCACCTCGCTGCAAGACGGTGGGTCGGTGCAGGGCAACACAACGCTCATCATCGGCGGCGACGCCAACGACCCAACCTCCAGCGTCGACGTTCGTGGAGGTCAGCCTGGACGACGGGGCCACCTGGCAGCGCGCCGACGGTGCCGCCACCTGGACCTTCCCGCTCCAGGTTGACGAGGGGAGCTACACCATCCGCACGCGCGCCACGGACGTGGCGGGCAACGTCGAGACGCCGGGCGCGGGTGTCACCGTCACCGCTGACGCCACCGCGCCCACCGTAACCCTGGACGCGCCGTCCACGCCCATCGTCCCCACGCGCGACAGCCAGGGCCAATGGAGCGCCCCGCTGAGCGGCACGGCCAGCGACGCGGCGGGCCTCGCCGAGGGTGCGGTCGAGGTGCGGCTGGTGGCGCAATCGGACACGGGGCCGCTCACCGGCTGGCAGCCCGCCACGCTCGACGGTACGCAGTGGAGCATCGAGTACCGCTTCCCGCCCGACATGGGCGACCCCACGGGTGGCTACACCGTGAACGTGCGCGCCACCGACAGCGTGGGCAACCGCAGCGCGGACGACGCGGCGACGGCCACCCTCGCGCTGGACAGCGCGGGGCCGGTCGCCACGCTGAGCGCGAGCGACGCGGAACGGACGAGCATCGGCGAGAGCGTGCAGATCACCGGCCTTATCACCGACACCAACAGCCTGGCAGGGCTGGACACCCTGGAGATCGCCTTCACGCCGGTCAGCCAGGTGGGCGCGCTGGACAGCGGCACCTTCACCGGTGACGCCGAGCCGCAGCTCGACCGCGACTGGTACCCCGTCAGCCTCACGCAGCGTGGGGCGGGCGTCGCCACGAGCGCGTGGAGCTTCACCCTCCCTGCGGGCCTGGAAGATCTGTACCAGATTGACATGCGCGGCACGGACATGCTGGGCAACGTCCACGTCAGCGCCAACCTGTGGCGCGGGCCGATTGACACCCTCGCGCCGCGCGTGGCGATCAGCGCCACCGCGACGGGGGCGAGCTACTTCGATCCCGCCACCAACCAGCAGATGCATGAGATTCGCTTTACCTGCGGGGTGGTTGACCGCTACCTCAGTGACGAGAGCTTCGACTGTTCGGGCAACTCCGTGCAGGCACCGACCCTGACTTTCGCGGACGATCCGATCATGCAGGCGCTCTTCCCAGACCTAACCATTCTGGAAGGGCTGAGCAACAGCTGGACGGTGTGGGAGCCGACCACTACCCCCAGCGCCAGCGCCAGCGCGTGCGACAGCTTCGACAAATGCGCCACCGCCAGCGTCGGCGCAGCAGCGGCGGGGCCGGACGGGCCGCGCGGTACGTCCCCGTTCGAAACCTTGTCTCGTGCCGACGCGAAGGCGGCGCTCAACGCACGGTCGCTCCTGCCCACCGGGGCAAACCCGGAGGCGGGACCGCCCGCAGCGCTCATCGTCGCCCCCGCGAGCGGCGAGTACGTGGCCGCCACCGATTCCATCCAGGTGACGCTGGCTGCCCAGGCGGATCAGTCGCTGCGCGAGGTCACCCTTGCGCTGGATGGGACGGACGTACAAACGCTGAGCTTCGCCCAGGCGGCCACCGTGCAGCGCACGCAGCGCACGGTGACGGTACCGGTGGCAGGCGAGGGGACGCACACGCTAGAGGTGCGGGCGACCGACTGGGCGGGGGGCACGCAGGTCACGCCCTTCTCGCTCCAGTTCACTCTCGACAGCGCCGCTCCCGCGCTCACCCTCGACAGCGAGCCGCTGACGGTAGCGGACACCTATGGGCTGGGCAGCGACATGCTGCGCTTCGGGGGGACGGCGAGCGACGCGGTTGGCCTGGCGTCGGTGCAGATCAAGGTGGGTAACAACCCCTTCGTGGAGGCCACCTTCAGCAATGGCACCTGGCAGAGCGCGCTGCCCGTCAGCGACCCGGAGGGCGCGACGCTTGCCGTCACCGTGCGCGCCTGGGACTTCGCCGGGCGCGTCACGGAGGTGAGCAACAGCATAGCGACCGACCTGACCACCGCCAGCCCGCCCGACACGACGATTTCCGCCGCGCCCACCGACCCCAGCACGGTAGACCCCGTCGTCTTCACCTTTGAGGGAATCGCGGGGGCGCAGGGGGTGGCCGCGTTCGAGTGCCGGATGGACGGCGGCGCGTTCGCCCTCTGTGCCAGCCCGACGAGCTACGCGAGCCTGAGCGTGGGGAGCCACACCTTCGAGGTGCGGGCCAGGGACGAGAGTGGCAACGCCGACCTTTCCCCGGCTAGCCACACGTGGAGCGTAAGCGCCATCCAGCCCGCGACCACCCTCACCGAGCAGCCGCCGAGCAGCGGCACGAGCCGCAACGTCACCTTCGAGTGGACGGGTGCCGCTGGCGCGAGCAGCTTCGAGTGCGCGCTGGACGGGGCGGCCTACAGCGCGTGCAGCAGCCCGCACGCGTACAGCACCCTCGCCTATGGGGAGCACACCTTCATGGTGCGCGCGCTGACGGCCCTCGGCGTCGCGGGTAGCCCGACGGCCTACCGCTGGCAGATCGTCAACGCGCCGCCCGTGGCCCAATCCGACACGGTGGAGGGGAGCGAGGATAGCCCCAGCTATATCCAGCTCGTCGCTACCGATGGCGACCCCCTGACCTACAAGCTCGTTACGCCGCCCAGCCACGGTGTGCTGGTGGGCGTGCCGCCGACCCTTACCTACCTGCCCGATTCCAATGCCAACGGCGTGGACACCTTCACGTTCCGCGCCAGCGATGGGCAGGAGACGTCGACCGTCGCCACCGTGACGCTCAACATAGCGCCCGTCAACGACGCGCCGCTGGCAGCGGGCGACGCGTACACGATGGACGAGGACACCCCGCTCGACGTGTTGGTGGGCGAGGGGCTGCTCGCCAACGACAGCGACGTAGAGGGTGCCACGCTCAGCGCGCTGCTCGTCGTGGGCCCGACCCACGGCACGCTCACGCTTGAGCCGGATGGTGCCTTCCGCTACACGCCGGACGCCGACTTTAACGGCGCGGACAGCTTCACCTACCGCGCCAGCGATGGCGAGCTCGCCTCGGCGCTGACCTCCGTTACCCTCACGATCAATGCCATCGAGGACGCGCCGCGGCCCGCTGCCGATGCGTACGAGACGGACGAGGACACCCCGCTCACGGTGGCGGCAAGCGACGGCGTGCTTGCCAACGACGTCGAGGTGGATGGGGACCCCCTCACCGCGACGCAGGTGGATGGCCCGACCCACGGCACGCTCGAGTTTGAGCCGGATGGTTCCTTCCGCTACACACCGGACGCGAACTACAACGGTCCCGACAGCTTCACCTACCAGGTCAGCGACGGCAAGGCAACAGTGGGGGCGACAACGGTACAGCTCACCGTCCGCTCCGTCAACGACGCGCCGGTGGCGGTGGGCGAGGCGTTCACGACAGACGAGGATATCCCGCTCATCGTGGCGGCGAGCGAGGGGCTGCTCGCCAATGACGAGGATGTGGAGGACGACACCCTGAGCGCACTGCTGGTCGAGGGACCCGCCCACGGCACGCTCGTGCTTGAGCCGACTGGTGCCTTCCGCTACACGCCGGACGCCGACTTTAACGGCCCCGACAGCTTCAGCTACCGGGCCAGCGATGGCGATCTGCTCTCGGCGGTGACGACGGTCAACCTCACCATCAACCCGGTCAACGACGCGCCGGTGGCGGTGGGCGACGCGTTCTCGACAGATGAAGACACGGTGCTGGCGGTTACCGCCAACAACGGCCTGCTGGCCAACGACCGCGACGTGGACGGCGACGCCCTGACGGTTACGTTGGTTGCGGCTCCGAGCTTCGGGACCTTGCAACTCAACAGGGACGGCTCCTTCACCTACACGCCGCGCGCGAACTACCACGGCTCCGACAGCTTCACCTACCAGGCCAGCGATGGCGCTCTGCTCTCGGCGGTGACGAGGGTCAACCTCACCATCCGCTCGGTCAACGACGCACCGGTCTGCACCGCTGCGCGTGCCAACACGCCGGTGGTGTGGCCGCCAAACGGCAAGTGGGTAAGCATCTCCATGCTGGGGGTGACAGACGTGGACGGCGACGTGACCACCAACCAGGTTACCGCGATCCGTCAGGATGAAGCAGTGAATGCGCCCGGCTCCGGCAATACGTCACCGGACGGGGAGATTGTTGGCAACGTGGCGCGGGTGCGCGCCGAGCGGGTGGGCAGCGGCAATGGGCGCGTCTACCACATCTATTTCACCGCCAGCGATGGCAATGGGGGGACGTGCCAGGGCGATATCACAGTCGGCGTGCCCAAGAGCAATGGAGCCACCGCCGTGGACGATGGTCCCCTGTACGACTCAACGAGGCGCCCATGAGGTTATAACACGGACGTGACGGCATAAGCTGCGCGCAGGGCCCTGCCAGGACAACCGTTGTCCTGGCAGGGCCCTGCGCTATGGCAAAGCAGCGAGGCGGTGCCATGCCACAACGCGCGGCACGCTTGCGCCCTATCACACTTGAGGGCGAGGCCTGCTCGACAGGAATGCCAACTTGCTGGCTAACCTGTCTCACGCAACGTACCCACTCGGTGTGAGGCGCGGGCTCCACCACCTCCCCATGGTGCACCTCCAGCGCAGGAAGCCCCCAGAAGGGTTGCCCAAAATAGTCAGGGAGTGTCTCGGTGGGTCCCAGGTAGAGGGTGAGCACGCCTCGCCACAAGCGTTGCAAGTAGGTGGCTGCCGTGTAAAGATGCGGGAGCCCCCGCGCGCTCGCAGAGGGCAAGTGCCCTAAAAGGTCTGGGACATGCGTGGCCTACGCAGGGTAACATAGGAATAGCGCAATCAACGCCTCTGCAAGCCGCCCGTTTAAAGCATAGGACCCCGCTTATGGGCGACCTCGGTCGCGCCTACTGTGCATAGCAACGTGGCAACCGAAAGCGGCGCGCGGTTGAAACCGCTGCTGGGGGCCGCAGGCCGGGCGTCGCGCCTACGCCGACGCGAAGGAGGATGTAGCGTCCCCGAAGGGGGACGCCCCGCCGCAGGCGTCGAGCAGCGACCTCGGTCGCGCCTACCGTGCATAGCAACGTGGCAACCGAAAGCGGCGCGTGGTTGAAACCGCTGCTCGGGAGCCGCAGGCCGGGCGTCGCCTTTTTAGCGGAGACGCGAAGGAAAGGATGTAGCGTCCCCGAAGGGGAACGCCCCGCCGCAGGCGTCGCGCCGAGCGTCCGCCGCAGCGAACGAACGTAACGACCGTTCTGAGGCGCTTGTTCTCGCCGCCCCGCGCCTCATCTAGCCGCGTATATACTTGATTTTTCGCTAGCCTTATTTCTGGACAGACCCAGCTACACAGCGCGAGTAGAGAGATGGAGCGGGATGCTTTAGGTGCGATCCGGCGAGGCATCGATTGTGAGGATCGCGCGTCGGGCGGGTTTCTAGTCGCGCGCCGACAACCCTGTTAGAATCGTTGCCCTGCGCCGCCACGCGCGGCTTCTTGCATTGATTTTTCTTGGTAAGGTCTATGGCATCGGTATCTCTGACACACAGTGAAAAGCGTCGGCTGGTGGGGCTGATCGCCACGCGCGCGGGGGTGCTGACGCCGCTCCAGCGCGAGAACCTGCTGGATGCGGCGGGGCTGCACCGCTTCGTCACAGAGTTGCACCTGGACGCGCCTGCGGCCGACTTCGCGCCCGAACTGGTGCGTGTGTTGCAGGTCCACGGCACGCTGGCCGAGACAGGTCAGCCCGTGCTTGCCTCCACCGCCGCGCTGAGCTGCCGTACTCGTTGCGCGGCACCTGAAGAGGTAGCTTCCTCGTGACGCGCTCTATGGGGCGGCTCGCTCCTAACGTGCCCCTTCTGGCCCGTCTCCCTCTGGCCAACGCCTCTTGGTAACCGATCCTGGATCGGACTTAACCGCGGTACGAGCGCGCAGCGACAGCTTTACTGGACCCTGGGAGGTGCCGGGTTGCTCTTCCTAGCCCCTGGCGGTGGCGCTTGTGGTGTGGTGGGCGGTGCTGGAGCCGGTAACCTACGTGTTGGGTGTGCTGATCTTCCTGCTCGGTGCCGCGTTTTACGCGCGCACGGGGTTTTCCTGATCGCGGAGCTTACATAAGTGGCTCCTGCAACGCGAGCGGTTCCGGCGCGGCTGTAACGAGCGGAGACGAGCAGCGCGCCGCCTCTCCCGGAGCCGCCCTATGTTTCGCCTGCACCCACCCCCGCGCAGGATGTGACTCCGAGCTTGCCGCTCGCCCCGCAGCCAACCCGCCGCGCGCTGGAGCGTGCCTTCCTGCGCGAGCGGCGCGACCTGGAGCACTTCGACCCCGCCGATGTCTTTACCACCCTGGCCGGGCAGACGCGCCCGCACATGCATCCCCGCTTCGACCATCGCGAGGAGTTCCGGGACGGTGGTGGTGTTCAGGAGGGGCCGCCGCGTAGCTTCGAGGACATCGTGGGGGAGATGGGGCAGATTCGGCGCGCGGTAGTGCTGGGCGAACCGGGCGCAGGCAAGACGACGACGCTGCGCAAGCTGGAGGTGGATGCCATCGAGCGGGCACTGGCGGACGCGGCAGCACCCTTGCCCCTCTTTGTGCCGCTCAAGGCGTGGGTGGAGCCCGCGCAGCCGCTGTGGGTTTGTGCGCGAGCAGGCAGGCCCACTCGCTCCTCACCTAGATGCCCTGCTAGGGGAGGGGAGGCTCTTTTTGCTGCTGGACGGTCTGGACCAGGTGCCTGCCGAGCAGCGGGAGGGGAAGGCGTTGGAGGTCAAACGTGGATGGCGGCGCACCCTGAGACACCTACTCTCGTCTCGTCGCGGCTGCTGGAGTACGGGCGCATGGCGCTGGGAGTGGATCGCATCGAGATCGCGCCGCTGGACCCGGAGCGGATCCGTGACTACCTGCGGCGCTACCTTGCCGCGCTACACCCGAACGATGCACGGGCCGCGCGGCAGCAGGCCGAGACGCTCTGGAAGTCGCTGGGGGGCAGCGACGAGTTGCTGGGCTTTTGGCGCAAGGTGGCCGAGCACGGCGAGCCGCAGCGTTTCTGGCAGCAGGGGCGAGTGTGCCCCCTACACACCGGCACCTTAGAGAACGGCAGCGTGGCGGGCAATGCCGGGGCGGATGATCGCGCTGGCGAGCAACCCATACATGCTACTCATGATCATCGATGTCTATGAGGAGGACGGTCAGCTACCCACAAACCGCTCTGACCTGTTCGCGCCTTCGTGCGGCGGTTGTTGGCGCGCGAGGGGCTGACGGAGCGCGATCCGCTAACTGACGAGGTGCGCGTGAGCCAAGAGGGCGAGAAGCTGCTGGCAGCCCTGCGCCGCTTGGCCTACGAGATGCAGCGCCAGCGGGCGCAGGCGGAGAGCGGGCGCGGGCGCGTGGTGACGATGGTGCGGCAGGCAGTCGTCCCAGCTTTCCTGTTGGAGGAGCAACTGTACCGCGCGCGTAGCGCAACCCTGCTGGCGAGCAGGCGTTCGATCAGCTTCAGCACCAGCTATTGCAGGAGTACTTCGCGGCGCGGAGATGGACAGCAAAGATGCGCGGGGGGCTGAAGTCGAGCGCTGTGGCCGCGCGAGCAGTGGTGGGAAGCGACCAACTGGGAAGAAACCACCGTGCTGCTAGCGGGGCTGGATCGCGATTGCAGCGAGGCACTGCGTTGGGTGGCGGGGGCAAACCCGGAGGTGGCCGCCGCCTGCCTGACCCGCAGCGGGGCCGCGGTGCCACCCGCCACGCGGGAGTGGCTGCGCGAGCTATGGCTGCCGCGCCTGACCGACCTGGAGCGCGCAGCCGCACCCCTACGGGCGCGCGGCGGTGGGGCGGGCGCTGGCGGAGGCGGGGCTGGACAATCGGCCCGGTGTGGGGCTGAGGGCGGATGGGTTGCCGGACATCGCGTGGGTGAAGCTTGAGGGGGGACGCTTTCCCATTGGAGGCGACAAGGAAGCGTATACAGCTCTGCCTGGGCAAGAGGTGGAGCTACCGACTTTCTGGATGGCGAAGTACCCAGTCACAAATGCGCAATGGAATGCCGTTCGTGAGATGCCGAAGATGGATACCGCAAGCGGGAGTGGTGGAAAGGCTTGCACCGACCCGAGTGGGAGGCTGTGCCACTCAGAGTGGCCCTATGGCAATCACCCGCGCGAGACAGTTAATTGGTACGAGGCGATGGCGTTTTGTCGCTGGCTAACCCAGAAGGCTAGGGCAACGGGGAAGGTGCGCCTACCAACCGAAGCAGGAGTGGGAACGGGCGGCGCGTGGGAGTGGAAGGGCGTGTGTTTCCGTGGGGAAACGAGTACGAGAGCGGCTACGCCAATATTAACGAGACAATAGGCAAAGTAGGGCCATACTACTTGCGGCAGACAAGCGCGGTGGGAATGTACCCACAGGGAGCAACGCCGGAGGGGATCTATGACCTGAGCGGCAACGTGTGGGAGTGGACCCTGACAGAATAGAGAGCGGTACGAGCGATAACCATAGGTCAAGCGCCGCGCGTGTGCTGCGTGGCGGTTCCTGGGTCGCACTTCTTAGGTACGCGCGTGCGGCCTCTCGCTACGGGTACGACCCGCATATCCGTCTCAATAACCTCGGTTTTCGGGTGGTTCGCGCGTCTGTTGAACGTTGAAACCGGAAACGTTGAAACGTTGCTGCTGCTAGTGGATTTTGTGGGAAGAGGACAAAAAGAGGCATACTGGGTGAAACCCTAGCAGGAGCGACACCCCGATGCCTCAACGCCAGTATAACACAGAACGTGAAGCGGTGGTCCATGCCAACAAGCGTATCACCTTACCGATTGAGTTAGAAGCGTACCAGCGGGTGGTAGCGGACGCCGCCAGCTTCCGCCAGTGGTTGGACGGGCAAATCGCCACCTATCCCGAACTCTTTCCGCGCACGATTGGCGAGGGCTATCAGCTACATGATCGGCGGCAGTCGGCCAAGATGCCCGAGCTATGGCAGCGGCGCATCAAATTGCACACGCCGGATGCGCAGGGACGGGCGCAAGTCTTTACGATTGCGCCGAGCGCCGTGTTACCCTACCTGAGTGGTGCGACGGACGCGGTGGCCGGGCCACTCTTGATGGCCAGCTTCGGCGTGCCTTGTTGGGCGCTGGCCGAGGTCTTCGGACGGGATGAGTCCTATTGGTATCGGCTGACGACGCACTTTGGACGCTACAACATTGTGCAGAGCACGCTCAAAGAGGCGGCGCACCTGCCGGCGCATCTGTTGGCTGATGAGAAGCATCTCTCCTTTCAGGGACAGACGGCCTACCTCGCCATGACTGTCGGTGAGGAATGTGTGCTGGGTGCCTCGCTCGCCTTAGGGTCGGATGCCGCAAGCCTGACGACGGCCTATGCGGTCTTCCAACAGGAAGCGCAGGCAGTGCACGCCGACTACACGCCGCAGACCGTCAATCTCGATGGCTGGCTGCCCACGCACTATGCCTGGCAGGCGCTCTTTCCCGCCGTGCAGCTGATCCTCTGCTTTTTGCACGCCTTTCTCAAGATTCGTGAGCGCGCGCGGCGCCTGCCGGGCGATCTGTGGCCGACGATTCAAGAGCAGGTGTGGGAGGTCTACCATGCGCCATGCGCGCACACCTTTCGCACCCGGCTGGCGGCCTTCCAGGCGTGGAGCCAGCAGGAGAACGCTCTGAGCCAGAGCGTGCAGGCCGCCATTGCCAAACTGGCGGCCAAAGTGGAGCAGTACGTGCTGAGCTTCGACCATCCAGACGCCTATCGCACCAGCAACATGATTGACCGCCACATGTCCGACTTGACGCGCTGGCTGTGTCATCTGCAGGGCTTTCATGGCGACTGGGCCTCCGCCGAGCGACTGCTACGCAGTTGGGTGTTGTTTCACAACTTCAGACCTTTCTCTCCGCGCGCCGCCATGCGGCAAACTCACGCCTCCCGCGCTCATAAACTTACCGGCACCCGCTACCATCAAAACTGGCTGCACAATCTGCTCTGTGCCACCTCCTTGGCGGGGGTGCCCCCCTAACCACAAAATCCACTAGCAGCAGCAACGTTTCAACGTTTCAACGTTTAACAGGCGAGCGAACCACCCGAAAACCGACGCTATCGTCATCGGTCATGCGGGTCGTGCCTGTAGCGGGAGGCCGCACGCGCGAGCCCACGAAAGTAGTCCCAGGAACCGCCACGCAGCACACGCGCGGCGCTTGCCATAAAATTATCACTTGTCCTATTTTCATATTCGGTCAGGGTCCACTCCCACACGTTGCCGCTCAGGTCACAGATCCCTTCGGGCGTTGCTCCCTGCGGGTACATCCCCACCGCACTTGTTTGCCCGATCCGACTTCCTACCGGTGTTGGCTCTCATCGCGTTCCCACTCTCCTTGCCATGGGTACACGCGCCCTTCCATCCCACGTGCCGCCCGTTCCCACTCCTCTTCTGTCGGCAGCCGCACGTCGTAGCTCAGCTTGTGGCTGTAGCCAGCGGCAGAATGCCATCGCCTCGTACCAGTTCACCGTTTCGCGCGGGTGGTTGCCGAAGGACCAACCTGGTTCCGCTGGCTGCTGTTTTCCCTCCGGCCAACCCTTGCCACCACGCGTCGTTTCCGTAGCCATCCTCAGCGTGCAGAGAAAGCCTCCCACTGTTGGTTCGTAATGGGGTACTTTGCCATCCAGAACGTTGGTAGTGTCACCTCCCGCGCAGGCAGACTTTCGTAAGCTTCGTTGTCGCCCCCAATGGGGAAGGTGCCACCCTGGGAGTTCCACCCATTCAATCTGCGGGATGCCCTGCTCGTCTACCCCCACGCCCGGGCGCGGGTCGCCCAGCGTTGCCAGCACCCGCCCTGCCTCGGCGCGCTCCAGCACGGGTAAGCGTCCTTCATCCAGCACGCGCGCCAGTCGCTCTCTCACCCGCCGCAGAAAGTCCGGGTCCCCGTAGGGTTGTTCTGCGTCGCGTTGCACCGCCTCTGCCCCGACTAGCACCGCCATCTGCCCTGCCCACAGCATGGCCCGCCAGCCCTGCTCGCTGGCAGGCTTGCGCGGCGGGCACAGCGCGTAGGCCAGGTCCAGCACGTCCTTTTCCCCCGCGCGCTCGTGGTACAGCTCTTCCACCCCGAGCTGGGCGGCCTACCTGCCAGAAGTCCCCCTCGCCTGCGCGCTCCCAGTAGGCCGCCACGCGCTCGCGGGCGCGACCACGCACCAGGTGGCAGCCCGCCAGGTACTCCTGGAAGGTGCGGTGTGGGAAGCGGTACGTGTGCCGGGCGCTCCCCTGCGCCCCCCTGCCCCACCAAGAGCCCCGCGCGCTGGTCCACGTAGTCCAGAAAATCCCGTGCGCGCACCTCCGAGCTCCCAGCAACTCCGGCTCGTCCAGCAGGGTGAGCAACTCGCCGCGCGTCAGGTCGCCCTCGCCGCCCTGTGCCGCCTGCACGCGGTGCGCCTCGAAGCCCAGCCGCTCCATGATCTGCCGCAGGTGTCGCTCGTCGTGCAGCAGCCGCTCCAGTGCTCCCTCCAGCACGATGCCCCGCTGCCGCTGCCAGCGCTCCAGCAGCAGGCGCACGGTCTGGGCGTACAGCGCGCACCCGCTCGCGTGGCAGCCCCACATTTTGCTGGTGCAGCAGTGCCATCGTCGTCAGCAGCATGGGGTTCTGCGCCAGTGGCAGCAGATGGTCCTCCGATGCGGCACGGATGAGGTCGCGGGCTCGCCCCTTCGCCTGCTCCTGCGTGAAGAGGCCGCGCCGTGCCAATGTGCCGTACCACGCCCCGACAAAGCGCTGGATCTTGGGCTCATCAAAAGGAAGCAGCGTCTCGGCATGGAAGCCCGGCAGCAACGTCGCCCCCGCGTAGGAGCGCGTGCGGCAGGTGACGATAATCCGCGCCACCGCGGGGTACGCTTCCACCAGTGCCCGCACCGCCGCCTGCACGCGTGCCCGCAGCGCCTCCGCCACCTCGTCCAGCCCGTCGAACACCAGCAGCACCTTGCCGCTCGCTAACGCCTCGCGCAGCCCCGGCTCAAAGTCGGCGGCATCCAGCTGTGCCAGTTCCGCGCGCCACTGCTCCCACACCGCCCCCACCAGAGCCTGCCGCTGCGCTTCACGTCCTCCCTCCAGCTCCAGCGTCGCCAGGCGCGGGGCCAACTCGCGCAGCACCACCAGCACGGGCAGGAGCTCCGCCTCCCACCCCGCAGCCCAGCCGCGCCCGGTGGGGTACGCCTGCGCCACCTCTGCCGCCAGTTGGCGCACCACGCTGCTTTTGCCGCTACCCGGATCGCCCAGCAGCACCAGCCGCCGCTCGCGCGTGGCCGCTCCACCGCGCTCAGCGGGCGGCTCTCCTCGTCCCGCTCTCCCCTGTTCCTGCTCTGTTGCCTCTGCGCCTTTTCTTCCTCGCTCAGTGGCACACGCGTCGCGGTGTCTGGCACCACGTACACATCGCGCAGCGTCAACTCCTCGCGCGCGGCACCCTGGCCCCCCAACTCCACCAGGGGGAGCACGTTGCAGCGTTGGTGCAGCCGCTGGAGGTAGCGCGCCCGCGCCCGCTCCAGTGCCGCCTCCGCCGGGTCCGGGCCCGCCTCATTGATGTAGATGTTGCCGCCCGCCACATGCCCCTGGATGGTGATCGGACCACTCCCCAGGAAAGTTGACGCCCCGCAGGACAAGCTGCACATTCCCGCGCTGAATCTGCGCGTACTCCGCTTTGAGCGCCGCCAGCAGCCGCGCGTGCGTCTCGGCACTCATGGCCTGCTGAGCCTGCGCCTGCAATTCCAACCGCACGAAGAGCGCATCCAGCGCCGCGCGGAAGGCTTCATCCTGCGCAGCGCGCTGCACCACCTCTTCAGCCAGGGCACGCTGCGCGGCGGGGCTGTTGGCGCGCTCCTGCCAGCTTTGTAGCTGCTCGGCCAGCAGGTTGCCGCCCACCCCGCCCGCCAGCCCCAGCAGCGCGGGCACCGTCCCCTCGCCCGCCTGCGCCGCCTGGAGCACCGGCAGCAGCGCTGCGAGCGCCACGTAGCTGTAAACGCTGTTCGCCCCAAGCTGGTTCATCCCGGTGCGCACCTCGCGCAGCCGCCCACGCACCTCCTGCCGCCAGCGCGTCAGATCGAATGCCATACCAAATGTTCCTTTTCAGAAGAGTCAAGGTAGCGTGCTGAGAACCGATGCAGGGAAGGTACCACAGGTTGCGGGGAAAAACCACACCCGATTCAGCGAGGGGGCTGGAGGGCTAAAAGAAAAGCGCCCGCCTGTAAGGCGAGCGCCGGGAGTGGCAGAGCCAGGGAAACCCTTGGAGAAGGCGGGTAACGTCACTCCACCTTGAACATAATCGGGTGGGGCGGCAAGTGACATGTCTAACGCAAGGCGAGTGCTAGCGTTGGGTGAGCTGGCGGCTAGGCGTGCTCCTCAAGGCTTGCGTCGAGCAACTGCCGCGCGACGATGTAGCCAGAACCGCCGTTGATGCCGTGGCCGGGCCAGGTGGCGGCACCCAGCATATAGACATTGGGAACAGCGGTGCGGTGCGAGGGCTGACCCGGCAAGGGGCGGAAGAGATAGCTTTGGGCCAAGTCATGCGCCCCACCGTAGGGATCGCCCGGCCCCAGATTTGGGCTAAAAGCTCTCAGTTCCGCCGGACTGACGATGTGCATCCCGATTACGGCGTCGGGCACGTTCGGGATGTGCTGGCCCACGATCTCGAGCAGCCGTTCAGCGAAACGCTGCTTTAACGCCTCGCTCCAGTGGCCGTCGCCCACGTCGATGATGCCCGCTGCGTCACCGGTTGGGCGGCACGGGATTTCGAGCGCCTGTACCCGCATCGTGGCACGGCCCTCAGGGGCGCGCGACGGATCGAGCGTCGAGGCAGCGTCCACGGTGAAGGTCGGGAGGGCGGGCAGCAGCCCGGCCATCCCCTGAGCGCAGGCCAACGTGCAGCCGTCGAGCCCATTGCTGAGATGCGGCTGACCGATTCGCGCGAACCGCTCGTCAGGCCAACGTGGCGGCTCGCTCAAGGCCAGGCTGAGCTGCACGCAGCCGCGACCGTACCGAAAAGCTGCTGCCTGTCGCCGCAGCGGTGGGTTGACATCCGCCTCGGCGAGCAGGCGCAGGTACAGCTGATCCGGGTTGACCGAGGCGACCACCGCGCGTGTTGCCTCGACTGTTTCGCCACTTTCAATGCGCACTGCCACGGCCCTGCCATTCCTGACAACGATCTGCGAGGCGCGCGCCTTGGTCATGATCTGCCCGCCGTGATCCGTGATCAACCTGGCGAGCGCCTCGGCGAGCTTGCCACTGCCACCTTCCGGAATGGGCATCCCGCCGCCCACCAGGGCCAGCAGCACAAGGAGTACCCAGATGCCGCTGCCCGGCTCATCGGGCGTGCGGCCAAGGTGTATCACCCACGGAGCCAGCATCGCCTGCATCACGTCTGACTGAAAGGGGCTGACGACGGTGCGGGCTGTCTGGAAGAGCGACGAGGCAAATACGGGGTCGCTCATCAGGCGGCGGATGGTCTGTTGCGCTGACTCGGCGGCCAGGTCCTGCCCAAATAGCCCAAACACATCGCCGATGTAGGGCTCAAATGCGCCGAGCATCTGGCCGAGCACCGCGCCGTCGCCCGGCGCGAGCCGCTCGGCCTCAGCAATGTTTTCTTCCATGGAGCGCGACAGGACAGCTGTGCGTCCGTCGGGCATAGAGACGCCGGTCGGCAAGTCGGTGTTGATGTAGCGCAGGCCACGCGCGGCCAGTTCCGCACCAAGCTCAGCGTAGGCCGGACCCGTGACAAACAGGGGATGCGCTGCCGAAAAGGTATCGTGCTTAAAGCCCGGCAATGTTAACTCTTCGGTTCGTACCAAACCGCCGGGCCGATCATTCTGCTCCAGAACCAGGACGCTCCATCCGGCTCGTGCCAGATAGGCGGCCGTAATCAAAGCATTGTGCCCGCTACCGATCATAACAGCATCGTAGGTGGTATCCATCCTGTCGCCGTCTCCTTGTGTGGAAAGAGAAAGAAGAGAGGCTAGCCGCACGACCTGACTGCCGCGAGGGGATGGGAAGGCCAGCCTGCCATTGAGAGCGTCATATTCATCTTATCGAAGCACGTGGTGCTGTCAAATGGTAATTACAGCTCTTGCTGAGTTGCCGACCTTATGGCTTCTTAACCCCGAAGCGGTCACCTCACGCGGTAGTGGGATGCCTTCTGATACTCGCGCTCGTTCCGGCTGTCCTCGCGTTCGTACAGGAGATGAGTGGATGGTTAGGCCATGGGCAGCCGTGCCACTTCCCGCGCGATGACGTTGCTCACTCCGTCGCGGCGCTGCACGGTGCCCGTTACAATGAGCAGCGGCTGCTGGCGCAGGAGAGGGCGGAAGCGCTCGTAGATCGGCTGCTGGACCACGACATTGAGGAGCCCGTGCTCATCCTCCAGCGTCAGGAAGCGCACGCCGCGCGCGGTGGGGGGTGCCTGGTGCATGACGACCAGCCCCGCGACGCGCACGGTGCGGCCTGCGGGGACCGTCGCCAGGTCGGCGCTGCTCTGGATGCCCTGACGCTGGAGCCAGGGACGGTAGAGAGTGAGCAGGTGCGGGCCAGCCGAGAGGCCCATTGTCTCGTGCTCCCAGGCGAGGGTTTCCAGTTGTGAGAGCGGAGGGAGAGAGACCGGCTCGGCGGGGTAGGCGAGGTCCAGGGGGTCGTAGCGCAGCCCTTCCAGCTGCCAGAGCAGCGAGCGGCGCGTGCCGAAAAGGTCGCACGCCCCGGCGCGGATCAGCGTCTCGATGTGGCTGCGGGGCAGGCGGGTGCGGCGGCAGAGGTCTGGGAGGTCGGCGAAGGGGCGCGCCTCGCGTGCCGCCGCGAGGCGCGCTGCCCCTGCCTCGCCCAGCCCCTTGACGTAGGCGAGCCCCAGGCGCAGCGTGCGGCCCTCGACCGTGCAACGGGCGGCGCTTTGGTTGACATCCACCCCTTGCACCCGCACGCCGTGGCGCTTCGCATCGCCCACGAGCACCGCCGGGCTCCAGAAGCCCATTGGCTGCTGGTTGAGGAGGGCGCAGAAGAGGGCGGCGGGGTGGTACACCTTGAGCCAGGCGGACTGGTAGTCGCGCCCGTTGCTCGTTGCTCCTGGCTCTTTTTCTGAGCTATGTGACGCTTGTCGGTCTTGTGGGAGCGCACGCCGCTAGCCGCCCGCCATGGCCCCGATAATCAAGAAGGGCTCGGCACCCGTAGCGATCGCGTCGGGCAACATGGCATCTGCTGGAAGGTGGGAGACATCCTGCCCGCAGGCGAAGAAGCGGATAAAGGGGCGACGCTCCTGTGTCTTGTGGTCGCGTAGCGTACCGCGCAGCACTGGGTAGGCTGTCTCCAACTCGTCCAGGATGGCGCGCTGCGTGATCGGCCCGTCCAGCTGGAGCAGGAGCGGTTTGCCCACCCTCGCCAGCGTCCGCAGGTGATAGGGAAGCACGACGCGGATCATGGCAGGGTTTGAACCTCCACAGAGAGCACCGAGGGCAGGTCGCGGACGATGGGTCGCCAGCTATCGCCCGCATCCGCCGAGGCGTAGAGTTGCCCGCCGGTGGTGCCAAAATAAATGCCGCAGGGGTCAAGGCGGTCTACCGCCATCGCGTCGCGCAGCACGTTCACGTAGCAGTTGCTCTGCGGCAGCCCGTTGGTGAGCGCCTCCCACTCGTGCCCCCCCGCGCGGCTGCGGTAGACGCGCAGCTTGCCCTCCGGCGGAAAATGCTCGGAGTCACTTTTGATGGGCACCACGTAGACCGTCTCCGGTTCGTGGGCGTGAACGGCGATGGGAAAGCCAAAATCGCTCGGCAGGTTGCCGCTGATCTCGTGCCAGCTATCGCCCGCGTTGTCGCTGCGCATCACATCCCAATGCTTCTGCATGAAGAGGACGCCGGGGCGCGACGGGTGCATTGCCATGTTATGCACGCAGTGGCCCACCTCGGCCTCAGGGTCAGGCAACTCATAGGGGGAGAGCAGCCCCTGGTTGATCGGCTGCCACGACTGGCCGCCGTCGCTGGTGCGAAAGGCCCCTGCCGCCGAGATCGCCACAAAGATGCGGTCGGGGTCGCTGGGGTCCAGCAGGATGGTGTGCAGGCAGAGCCCGCCCGCCCCCGGCTGCCAGAGATGGCCCTTGACCGCGCGCAACGCGGGCAACTCCTGCCAGCTCTGCCCGCCATCGCGCGAGCGGAACAGCGCGGCGTCCTCCACACCCGCGTAGACGGTATCCGGGTCGGTCAGTGAGGGTTCGAGGTGCCACACGCGGTTGAAGGCCCAGGGGTGCTGCGTCCCGTCATACCACTGGTGCGTGCCCGGATCGCCCTCATAGGTAAATTCGTTGCCTACGGCGCTCCATGTCTCACCCCCGTCGTCGGAGCGCTGGATCAACTGCCCAAACCACCCTGTAGACTGTGCCAGGTAGAGACGATTCGGATCAACGGGCGACCCCTTCGCATGGAAGATTTCCCACCCCGCGAAGTGTGGCTCACTAACCGCCCACTCCTCCCGCTTCTCGTCCGACGTCAGGATGAATGCTCCCTTCCGAGTCCCGACCAACACGCGTACTCCGCTCATGGCTACCTCCCGTGCTTCTCTGTGTGTTTGGATTTGCCCCCACAGCATACGACCTCCCTGCGACCAAAAGCGTCACGGGGTGGGGGTCACATTTTTGCCTCGCGCGATCAGGTGGCGCGACGAGTGTGCGGGTGCACGACGGGGTGGCGATGCCAGGGCCGCTCTGGTGCCGGACGATAGGGCGAGGTATGAGGTTGGGGGGCTGGGGGAGGCGTGAGCGCCTGCGGAGGAGCGTGACGGTCGAGCAGCCTTGCGGCACCGATACGCTACAGGAGGGAGCTATGTCTCAGCTACACATAGACGATACGCTGCTTGCCTCACACATCCAGAATTTTTATGGGTATGGCAACTGGCAGGCGGCACTCTGGTTCGTGGGGATCGGAAAGTCTTTTCTTGAGGCTTCCTGATGTGCTCAGTGGCGAGGCGTATCTGCGCACCTTCAGCGTGCTTAAAATGGGCTCGTTTCAGTGTTTTGTGGACGATTTGGCTACCATCTACCCTGAGCAGAGTCATGTTCTGCTGTTGGACAACTCTGCTACCCAGGGGGCACAGGCTCTGGTAATCCCTAACTCGATCCGCTTACACTTCCTGCCGCCCTACTCACCGGACCTCAATCCGATTGAGCGCCAGCATCTCAAAGCGCCGCTTGAGGGCTCCCTGCTCGCCTCGCTTTTTGCCCTGCAGGGGGAAGGGCGGTGGGAGCGCGGGCGTCTCGCCCGCCCGTTGGGCCAGCGGGGCAATACAGCCCTGGGCCGCTTCAGTAAAAACGAAGCGGCCCAGGCGCGATGGCTTACGCGCTGCCAATTTCAGGCCGCACCAGGTCGATGAAGGGGACGTTGCCGGGGTTGCGGGTGCTGGTTGCCACCTTGCGAAGCTGGGTGCGGACGTCCCACATTTTAAGCTCCGGCTGATGGCTGCGCAGCAGGACAGCGAGGCCCGCCGCGAGGGCGGCGGCGAAGCTTGTGCCCGCCCAAGCGATCCAGCCCGCGCTCGTTGGGCTGAAGCTGGTCGTGGCTGGTGCGCACCTCCTGCACGAGCCCGGGCCCGACGAGCGAGGGGAGGTTGTCGGTGATCTGGTAGAGCAGGTTCGCCTCGCCCCCGAAGAGCGCGAGCGCCTTGGCCTGGTTCGCGTAGAGCGCCAGGTCACTCTGCTCTAGCTGGCCTGCCGTCACCTCGATGACCGAGCGGAACGCCGCCGGGCGGCGCGTGCGCGGCGGGTGCTGGAGCCCCGAGGCGTCGTTGCCCGCCGCGCCGATCAGCGTGCCCCCCGCCTCGCTCAGGGCGAGGCAGGCCAGGCGCAGCGCCTCGTAGTGCTCCTCGTACAGGCGCAGGCGGGGCGGCACGATGTCCATCATGCCGATGGCGAAGGCCAGCAGCGCGACGATATTTTCGCCATCGCGGGCGCGTTGCACCAGCGGGGCCAGCCCCGCGATCACGTCGGCGGCGGAGCAGACCCCCCAGGTCATCGCCACGCGCACCGGCTCCAGGCTGACGCGCGCCATCCCCTCCGCACCGATCACCTCGCTCGCGAGCCAGGCGGCCATCAGGCCGTGGTCGCTCATGTCAAAGGCGCTGCCGGTGCGGAAGGCGGCCACGTGCTGCACGCCGTCGAGCGAGAGCCGCCGCTCGTCGGCGCGCAGCCGCTCCACCAGCGGCTGTAACACCTCCGGCACGCGTCGCCGGTCCAGGCTCTCCCTAGCGGGGAAGGCGTCCAGGATGGCGAGGGTGACGGGGTGCTCCAGCCCCTCGCGCCACTCTTGCAAAAAGGGAGCGGCCACCAGCGGCAGCCGCTCGCCCGCGGGCGCGGGGATGGGGCGCGGGTAGGAACCAGGGCCGCCCGGCGTGTACCAACGGGCGTCGGGCTCGGCGGCCACGGTGCCCAACCAGTTGGGCATCCACGTCGCCACCCGCTGCTCCCCCCACGCGATCCCCTCGTTGATCTGCGCTTCCAGGGTGCGGAAATGCTCCAGCGTTCCCTCATAGTCGGCCCCCGCCTGCCAGCGCAGGCAGAGCACCGTCACCCATGCATCCCCCTCGGGCGCGGGGTAGGCCACGGCCTGCTCCGCTATCGGTTTGTAGCTCGCCCCGAAGCGCTCGGCGACGGTGGGCAACAGCGCGGCGGGGGCCATGGTGGGGCCAAGCAGGGTCACCAGGGCCTCGCCGGGCACGAAATAAAAGGGGGTGCGCCCCTCCTCCGCCGAGTCGGGGGGCGGGATTTCCATCTTTTTGGTAGGGGTGGGCGGCACCAGCCTGGTTCGTTTGTGGGGCTGCGCGCTGAGGGATGTGGAGGAGGCGGACATCTCTTCGCGCTGCGGGCTTTCCACGCGCTCCTGCATGTCCAGCCGCCGATTCCACCATAGCACCGCCCCGATCCCGCTCAGCGCCGCTACCAATCCCGATACGATTTTCTTCTTCATTGTTTTCTCATTCTATGGTTTGACGGACGACGGACGATGACGGACGACCGACGACGGACGACGGACGACCGACGACGGACGGGTGCCCTCTGGGCGCGACGACCAACAACCGACAAGGGAGCATAGACAGAATCCCCCTGCTCCCGTGTGCAACGCTCACCCTCACCCCCTCACCTCCATCACCCCCTCACCCCCTCACCTTCATCACCCCCTCACCCCCGCGCGCCTGTACAAAAAGAGCGCAGGGAGCAGGGCGAGGGCCGCGACGATAGCGGTGACGAGGAACAGGTCGGTGACGACGGTGGTCATGATCTCGGCGATTTTCTGGGCAAGGTAGGCGAAGGCGTTGGGGTCGCCGAGGCCGCCGGGCGGGGGGGGTACCTGGGCGCGCAGGCTCTCGAAGCGCTGGAGCGCCCAGGTGACCAGGACCGAGAGCCCCATCGTCATGCCGAGCAGCCGCGCCACGAGGAGCAGCGATGCGGCGATGCCACGCTGCGCCTCCTCGACCTGCTCCAGCACCGCCGTCGCGATGGAGGTGGTGACGAGCCCCTGGCCAAAGCCCGCCAGCGCCAGCGGCAGGCGCAGCGCGCCGACCCCCAGGGCCTGCTGCCAGCTTGCCATCTGCCATAGGCCGATGGCGGACAGGAGCAGCGCCCCCACGGTCATCCAGCGCGGGGCGATGACGCGCTCGAGCAGACCGGCGAGCAGCGCGCCCGCCATCATGGTGCCCGCAAAGACAGCGAGCAGGCCGCCGCTCGCCGCAATCGCCGCCTCCACCGACTCGCTGAGCGCCTGGAGCAGCACCGGAATCGCGACCATCACGGCCATCAGGATGATGCCGCTCAGCAGGCTGACGCCGTTCGCCGCCGCGAACGGTCGCCCCACCAGCAGGCGCAGATCAAGGAGCGGCTCCGCCGCGCGCCGCTCCCACCAGAAAAACCCTGCCAGCAGCAGCACCGAGCTTGCCAGCAGGAGCCAGAACCAGGGCGAGCGGTCGGGCGGGCCGCTCTGCGCCAGCAGCGCGCCGCCCTCCGGGCTAGCCGGTGCGCCCAGGTAGAGGCCGGTGGTGAAGGCTAGCAGAAAAAGCGTGAGCAGCCCCGCGCCGATCCAGTCCAGCCGGTGGCGCACGCGCGGGTTGCGGGGCAGCGCCCACGCGACAATCGCCGCCGCCACAAGGCCGATTGGCACGTTGATCCAGAACACCCAGCGCCAGCCCGCCAGCGTCGTCAGCCACGCGCCGTAGGTGGGGCCGACCACCCAGCCCGCCGTGTCCACCGCCGCGATCAAGCCGATGGCGAAGGCGCGGTGGCGCGGCGCTACCGCATCGCTCACCGCCGCAAGCGCGACCGGCACCATCGCGCCGCCACCGAGCGCCTGCACCACGCGCGCCGCCACCATCGGCCACAAACTGGTGGCGAGCGCCGCGCCGATGGAGCCGACCACAAAGAGCAGCAGGCAGCCCAAAAAGACCAGCCGTCGCCCGTACAGGTCGCTCACCCGCCCCATGACCGGCATCGTGACCACGTAGGCGATCAGGTAGCCATTGACGATCCAGGCGGCGTCCGCGAGGCCCGCGGGCAGGGGAATGTCAAAGTCCAGAATCAGCTGCGGCAGCACGGCGGCGGTCACCGTCAGGTCCAGCGCTGCCACAAAGACGGCGATAGACACCGCCACCAGCGCCAGCCAGCCCGCGCCGGACCCCCGCACGGTCGGGGGCGGGGCAGCGGGCGCTTCGCGGGAGAGGGGTGGGTGGCTCATGGGCGACCCACGGGGGCAAGGGGTGAAACGGGCAGTGGCAGGAGGACCATGGGATGGCTCAAAGTGGAGGCTCGATGGAGATGTCGCTGTTGTAATTCGAGAAGAGGAAGGTCCAGGTGGCCGCCTCCGCCCCGCTAACCGGCTCGGTGATCGTCAGCTTGTGGAAGCGCTGATCATCGGTGCCGAGCCAGAGGTCCACCGAGACCCTTTCGGGCAGGTCGCTGGCGAAATCCTGCAAGAGCGCGCCCGGTAGGGTGCCGCGCAGGTGGATCGTCGGCTGCCCATCGAGCGACTCGTCCGGCAGCCGCTCCAACTCTTCCAGATCGGCCAGGATCGAGCCGATGCCCACCTGCGGGTCGAACATCTCCGTCACGTTGGTGCGCATCGTGGGCGGCGCGGCCTCCCACTCGCCGCTGAGCGGGTTGGTCAGCCACTGCTCCTCGCCGATGGCGATAAAGGCCACCTCGGTGCTGCCGAAGGGGGTCTTGATAAGGGTTTGCGCCTGAAGGCGGTCCGGCGCTACCACATCGCCCTCGACATCGGAAAAGGAAAGCTGCCCGCTCTCGTCCAGGGGGATGGTTCGCCCCACCAGTTCCAGCGTAAAATGGAAGTTTTCGCTCCCGTTCCACACCCCGATGGCGCGGTCCAACCAGTCCTGGGGCGAGGGGGTCGGGGTGGGCGGGATTGGCGTGGCGGTTGGGGCGGGCGGCGTCGTGCTGCCGCACGCGACGGCCAAGAAGGTCAAAGAGGCGAACAGAAAAAGGGTAAAGTATCTCACAAGTTGCTCCCGGCGCGTTGTCTTGTTGCCTTTTTTGGACTATAGGGGAAGAACCCACAAAGCCCAAACAGCAAGTGGCAGTCCTTCAACTCTATCGGGCACAGACCCACGTGCGAGAGCAGCTCACAGGGGCGGCGCGAGAGTGGCAGGCAGCATGCGCTCCGCATCCGTCGGCTCCACCTCGATGTGCAGGCCGCGCACCGCGACGACGCGCACGTGGCTGCCCGCTTCGAGCGGGAGCGGCGCGTAGGCTTTCCAGAGCTCGCCATTCACCAGGACCATCCCCGCGCGCTCCGGCGCGATCGTCTGGCGCACCTCGCCGATCAGGCCGATGAGCCCCTGCACGCCGGTGAGCGCGGGGCGCTGCCGCGTGCGCAGCACGGCGGCGAGCGCGACGACGAAGAAGGCGGCTACCGACAGGGCCATCCCCACGATCAGGGGGATGCTGACGGGCGAGTAGCTGCTCTGGAAAAGGACAATCGTGCCGAAAATAAACGCGGCCAGCCCGCCCGCCACAAAGATGCCGAAGGTGGCGGTTTTTAGCTCGATGAGGAAGAGGATGAAGGAGAAGCCGACCAGCGCGAGGCCAGCCCAATTGGCGTTGAGCGAGCCGAGCGCGTAGAAGCCCAGGATGGTGGCGATGATCCCGAACATCCCGCCGATGTAGCCGCCGGGCGAGACCAACTCGTAAAAGATGGCGATGCCGCCAAAGGAGATCAGCAGCAGGGCGATGTTCGGGTCGGTGATGACGTGGAGGAAGGCTTCGAGCCAGGTCATCTCGATCTCGCGGACCGGCGCGTCCGCCACCTGAAGGGTGACCGACTCGCTGCTCGCGAGCAGCACCGTCCGACCGTCCGCCTGCGCAAGTACCTCGTCCAGGTCGCGCGCTATAAAATCAATGATGCCGATTTGCAGCGCCTCGTTCGCGTCGGCGGCAACCGCCTCGGTGATGGCGCGCTCCGCCCACTCCGTTGCCGCCGCGCCGCGCCGCTCGGTTTGGGAGCGGATGGCGGCCACCAGGTCGTTGGTGATTTTGCGGGACAGGGTCTCGTCGATCTCCTCGCCGCCGCTGCCCACCACGGAGGCCGCGCCGATGGTGGTCTGTGGGGCCATCGCCGCTAGGTCGGCGCTGAGGGTGACAAAGGTGCCCGCGCTCGCGGCCCGCGCCCCCGACGGCCAGACGTAGACGAGGGTGGGGATGGTGGCGTTGCTGAGTTGGCGCACCAGCTGCCCCATCACCTCCACCGAGCCGCCCGGGGTGTCGAGGCGCAGCACGAGCAGCGCCGCGTCGCGCGCCTCCGCCTCGCGCAGCCCGCGCTCCAGGTAGGAGCCCATGGCGGGGGTCACCGGCCCCTCCGCCGTGAGCACGATGACCTCGCCGCCGCCCTGCGCCCGCGTCACCCCGCCCCCCAGCGCCCCGCCGAGCAGCACTATCCCAATGAGCAGCCATCGCCACACGTGCATGAGTCCCTGCTTTCCCGCTAAGTCGCCCCATCGCTTTCCCCAATTGTAGCCGCCCGCCGCGCGGTTTCCAATGGGCAGGCGGGGTGAGGGGGGTGAGGGGGTGATGAAGGTGAGGGGGTGAGGGGGGTGATGAAGGTGAGGGGGTGAGGCGGTCTACATGTTTCCTCTGTGTTCTCTGTGTTCTCTGTGGTTCAAGCCGTCGTCCGTCGGTCGCCCTACCGTAAAATGAGCAACTGGTCGAAGGAGCGCAGGAGGATGCGCGGCGCGCCCTCGACGTCGCGCTCGATGCGGCCGGTGGTGACGAGGCAGTGGTTCAAGTAGCGCAGCGCGGGCGCGTCGATGGTGGAGGCGAGGCCCGCCGGGATGGTCACGCCGAAGGCGGCGCTGTCGCCCAGGCCGACGAGCAGGGTGACCGCGCCGTTGCTCGTGGTGGCGCGCGGTGGCAGAAACACAACGTTGCGCGTCTCGCCGATGTGCGCGGCTGCCTCGTCGGGGCCGATGGTGTCGCCGCCCGGCACGAGCGAGGGATCACACAGGATCGGCTCCTCGGTGGCGGCCAGGGTGGCAACGGCTACGCCGCGCCAGACCCCCAGGTTGGCGTCGCGCGCCTGCTGCTCCGCGCTTTGCAGCTGCGGCAGCGTCGCGTCCGGCGGGGCGGCGGGGTCCAGCCGCGCGTAGCCGCCGGAGAGGAGCATCGCCTGGAGGAGTTGCCCGTCCGGCAGGTACAGGTAGGCGGCATCGGGCGGACCCACGAGGCGCACGCTTTGCCCCTCAGCGAGGGCGCGCGTGGCCTGCTTGCCCTCCTCTGCGAAGGGCTCGCCCGGCAGGGGAACGCGCAGCGCGGCGAGGCGAATCTCCTGGCCGCTCGCCAGGCGCGCGCGGTTGGCCGCGAGCACCTCGGCCACCTGAACCGTCTCTTCCCCCTGCGCCAGCGTGGGCAGGCCCGCGTCGGCAGGCGGGCTGTCGCGCCACAGGCTCCAGGCCACCATCCCCAGGGTCCAGACGGTCAGTGCCGCCAGGAGCATGCCGCTAAGGGAAAGCAGTAGCGAGCGGCGCATCGCTACTGGCCGCGCCCGCGAAAGGTGAAGCCGAGCATCCGCCCGAGGGCGCGCAGGGTGCGCTGCGCGTCGGTCACCTCGCGCCCGGCACCCTGCGCCGTCTCGATGTCGCGGGCGAGGCGGTCGAGCAGGTACATGGCAGCGGGGGTGTCAAAATCCTTGGCGATGGACTCGTGGAAGGCGCTGCTGTAGGGAGTCGGATCAAGCGCCGCCCCGCTCCCGCTTGTTCCGTCGAGCACCTGCCGCCAGTGGCGCGCATGTGTGGCGGCTTCCTCCATTGCGCTCGCGTCCCACTCAAAGGAGGTGCGGTAATGGTGGGCCAGCAGGTAGGCGCGAACATCGTCGGGCGCGTACTGTTGCAGCAGCTCGCGCGCGAAGACCATGTTGCCCAGGCTCTTCGACATCTTCTCGCCATCCATGCGCACCATCGCGATGTGCATCCAAAAGCGGACAAAGGGCTGCTGCCCCGAAAAATTCTCGCTCTGGGCAATCTCGCACTCGTGGTGGGGGAAGAGCAGGTCCGCGCCGCCGCCGTGAATGTCGATGGTCGGCCCCAGGTAGCGCATGCTCATCGCCGAGCACTCGACGTGCCAGCCGGGCCGCCCCGGCCCCCACGGGCTTTCCCAGGTTGGCTCGCCCGGCTGCGCCGCCTGCCAGAGCACAAAGTCGAGCGGGTCTTCCTTTTTGGGATCATCCGGGAAGTTGCCGCGCTCGTTGGCGACGGCGAGCATCGTCGGGTAGTCGTAGCCGCTCAGCTTGCCGAAGTCGGGGTCGCTGTGGACGCGATAGTAAACGCTCCCCTCGCGCTCGTAGGCGAAGCCCTTTTCGAGCAGCGCCGCCGCGATCTGGATGATCGGCTCGATTTCCTGCGTCGCGCGCGGGTACACATCGGGCGGGCGCACGTTGAGCGCGGCCATGTCCTCCAAAAATTTCTGGGTTTCCCGCTCGCCCAACTCTTTCCAGCCCATCCCCTCGCGTTTGGCGCGCTTCAAAATGTCGTCGTCAATGTCGGTGACGTTCTGCACGTAGCGCACCGTGTGGCCGGTCGCTTCCAGGTAGCGGATCAGCGCGTCAAAGACCACATAGGTGAACGCGTGGCCCAGGTGCGTCGTATCATAGGGGGTCACGCCGCACACATAGATCGTCACCAGATCGCCGCGCGCCTCAAAGGGCTCGACGCTCTGGCTCAAAGAGTTGTACAGGTTCATGGTCGCGTTCCTAGCGGTAGAGAAATCAATATCGCCGATGGATCGGATTGTAGCAACGGGCGGGCCAGCGGCAAGGGGGAGGGGAGTGAGGGGGTGAGGGGTGAAGGTGAGGGGGTGAGGGGGTGAGCTTCTACGTGTTTCCTCTGTGTTCTCTGTGTTCTCTGTGGTAAGCCCGTCGTCGGTCGTCCCTCAGCGGGTGAGGTGGGTGGCGCGGGTGGCGTGGGTCTCGGCGAGGCGGAGGAGCAGGTTGATGGCGATGGCGAGCAGGGAAACGGCGAGCGCGCCTGCAATGATCTTGTCGGGGTTGGCCTGCTGCACCCCATCGAAGAGCAGGCGGCCCAGGCCCCCCGCGCCGACGTACGCCGCGATGGTGCCGATGCCCACCGTCGAGAGGGTGGCGATGCGCAGCCCCGCCAGGATGATGGGCAGCGCGAGCGGCAGCTCCACCTTCCAAAAGATCTGCCACGGGCTCATGCCCATGCCGCGCGCCGCCTCGGTCACCGCGTGCGGCACCGCTTCCAGCCCCGCCACGATGTTGCGCACCAGGACCACCTGCGCGTAGACGACGAGCGCGGTGATCCCGTTGTCCATGCCGAGACCAAAAATGGGGATCAGGATCACGAAGAGGGCGAGGCTCGGGATCGTGTACAGGATGGAGAGCAGGCCGAGCACCGGCCCCTGCAACCCCTTGCGCCGCACCAGCAGCAGGCCGATGGGCACAGCGATAAGCAGGGCAATCGTCAGGGCGAAGACAGTCAGTTGCAGGTGCTCCAAAAGAGCATCCCACACGCGATCCGGGTAGCGGAGCAGGTAGCGCATCAGGCGGGCAACCGTTCGGTGCGGAGCGCGTGGCGAATCTGATCGTAGCTCAGCAGCCCCGTCGGCTCGTCGTTCTCATTGACCACCAGCAGGCGGCGGTCGCCGCTGCGCAGCATCAGGGAAAGCGCCGCGCGCAGGCTCTGGTTGGCGGAAATCTGCTCGGCGGGCCGCGCCTCGCCCGCGTGGAGCGGGGCCATCGCCTGGTCGGTGCGCAGCAGGGAGAGCTGGCGGAACACGTCGTCCGCGCCCACCAACTCCGCGACGAAGGCGTTGGCGGGGTGGGTGACGATTTCCAGCGGCGGCGCGTACTGCTCCACGCGCCCCGCGCGCAGCACCAGGATGCGGTCGGCGAGCAGCAGCGCCTCCTCCACGTCGTGGGTCACGAACAGGATGGTCTTGCCCAGGCGGCGCTGGATGGCGCGCAGCTCCTGTTGCAGGCGCGCGCGCGTGATCGCGTCAATCGCGCCGAAGGGCTCGTCCATCAGCAGCAGCTTGGGGTCGGCGGCCAGCGCGCGCGCGATGCCCACGCGCTGCTGCTCGCCGCCGGACAGCTGGGTCGGGTAGCGGGTGCGGTAGCTTTTGGGCAGCCCGACCAATTCTAATAGCTCGTCGATGCGCGGGCTCCAGCGCTCGCGCTTCCAGCCGAGCAGGCGCGGCACGGTGGCGATGTTCTCCTCGATCGTCATGTGCGGGAACAGCCCCGTCGCCTGGATCACGTAGCCGATGCGCCGCCGCAGCTCGGTCGCGGGAATCTCCTGGATTTCCGTCCCCTCGACAAAGATTTGCCCGCTGGTCGGCTCGTACAGCCGGTTGACCATCTTCAGCAGCGTCGTCTTGCCGCAGCCCGACGGGCCGAGCAGGACGACAAACTCGCCCGCCTCCGCCTCGAAGCTGATGTGGTCCACCGCCGGTCGCTCGGTGCCGGGGTACTGTTTGACGACCTCTGCGGGCGACAATGGCTGCCATGCTACAAATTCCTTGCTCGTCTAACAACAAGGGTGGGGAGAGCGCGCTGCTTCCCCACCCTTGCCGGTTTTTACGGTTGGTTGGCTATTCCTCGTCCTCGGGGATCAGGCCGTGCTCATGGAGGAACTCATGCGCGACCTCCTCCGGCTCCTTTTTGTCGGGGCCGTCCACCTCCCAGTTGAGGTTCGCCATCGTCGTGTCGTCCAGCAGCGGCGCGAGCGGGTCCAGGATGGTGGCGATTTCCGGGTATTTTTCCAGCACATCCTGTCGGATGACCGGTGCTACCTGGTAGGGCGGCCACAGGCTCTTGTCGTCTTCCAGCACCACCAGATCGTAGCCGCCGATCTGCCCGTCGGTGCCAAAGGCGACCACCAGTCGATCTCGTCGTTGAGCAGCGCCTCGTAGCGCAGGCCCGGGTCCACCTGGACCTCCTCGGCAAAGCTCATGTCGCCATAGGTGACCTTCACGCCCGGCAGCCCATCCTCGCGCTCGAAGAACTCCGGCGGGCCACCGACGCGCAGCTGCGGGGCCAGCGCGGCCAGCTGGCTCACCTTGGTCAGCCCCAACTCGTCGGAGGTGGCGCGCGTCACGGCGAGCGCCTGCGTGTTGTTGAAGGGCGCGGCGTCGAGCCAGGTAATCTTGAACTGGGTCTCGTACTCCGACTTGACCTTGTCATAGATCGCCTGCCGGTCGCTCATCGGCTCCGCTTTGAGCACGGTGAGCAGCCCCGTCGAGGTGTACTCGGGGTAGAGAGCGACATCGCCCTTCGAGCATCGCGGCATGGATGATGTCCGTGGTGCCCAGCCCCAGCTGCTCGTCCACCTCGAAGCCATTGGCCTCCAACAGTTGGGCGTACATCTGGCCGAGGATGAACTGCTCCGTGAAGCCCTTGGACGCCACGGTGATGGGGCCCTTGGGGGTCGCGGCGCTGTCGCCGCTGCCGGTGCCGGTCGATGCGCCACCGCACGCGGCAAGCGCGAGGGTCAGCAGCAGGATAAGCAGGATCGAAAATCGTTTCATTTGTGGGTCTCCTTCATATGAACAAAAAGTGGCGCGTTACCGCGCCTCTGGCACGCTCATTCGCCGTTGAATGGTAGTCAATATAGCTTCAGAGAGAAGCGCCAGCAGCGCGATGGGCAGCGCGCCGACCAGCATGATGTGGGGGCGGCTCACCGCGAAGCCGCGCAGGATAAAATCGCCGAGCCCGCCCGCGCTGATAAACGCGGCCAGCGCCGCGCTGGAAATCACCTCTACCGACGCGGTGCGAACGCCGGTCATGATCACCGGCATCGCCAGCGGGAACTCGATCCCGCGGACGATCTGCCAGGGGGACATGCCCATGCCGCGCGCCGCCTCCTTGACCGATGCGCTGACCCCGCGAAAGGCGGCGTAGGTGTTGATCAGGATCGGTGGAAAAGCGAGGATCGTCAGCGCGATCAGGGCGGGGGTGAAGCCCAGGCCGAGGTAGGGGAAGGCGAGAAAGAGAATCGCGAGGCTCGGCACCACGCGCATCACGTTGACCCCATTGAGGACGATCGGTGCGATCTCGGTGCGCCGCGCGATCCACGCGCCGAGCGGCACACACACGATGATGGCGAGGCCCAGGGCTGCGCCGGTCAGCTGAAGGTGGATCAGCAATGATCCCCAAAAAAGGTCGGCGTGCTCGACGGCGTAGGTAAGGGTGTCCTGTAACAAATCCATGCAACCGCTCCGTTGGCCTGGGGCGACCGTGGGGCGGCCCCGCGTGTCCGCCCTTCAACGTCCGTGGCCCCTCGCCCCGCGCGTCGTGCCCCCAACTCGAAAGGCTATAGCAAATGTGTTGCCATAGCCGTAAGCCCGCTCACAGCGGCGCGCGTCGCCGGGGCATTTGCCTCGGCTCTGGGATTGCTATAGCGTTGCCGCACAGCACAGGAACCATGACAAGGACAAAGCATACCCCATGACGATCAGGCAGAAGATGGAGGAGGTGACGCGGCACGCCGACATCGGGCTGGAGCTGTCGGTGTACGAGCCGGCCACGCTGGACGCGATTATCGCCCCGCTGGAACAATATTTGAGCCAGCCCGCCCCCCAACCGGCGCGGCGCGGCTGGTTTTCCAGGCTGCTTGGCAGCCCCGAGCCGGAGCGGGTCGCGCCGCTGCTGCTGGCGGGGCCGGTCGGCACCGGCAAGACCACGCTGATGATGCTGCTCGACCGCGCGCTGCCGCAGGCCAGCTGCGCCGCGCTCTTCCAGCAGGAGATCGCCGCCCACCCGACCGCCCTCACCCCCGAGGGGGAGCGGCTGCTGATCGAGGTCCACCCGCTGCCGCTGATGGGCCAGACGCGCAACCTGAGCACCGGGGTGATCCGCCTGCGCGAGCTGCAAAGCTTCCACCGTCGCTTCACCTATGACCGGCAGGCGGCGCGCGAGGACCCCGAGGCCGCCGAGCGCTTCGCGCGGCTGTTTGGCGGCCACATCGTCTTTGTGGACGAGTTTGTACCGGATGTCGTCTCCTCGTTCCCGATGCAGGTGATCAACCACCTGGCCGACCACGGGGTGCAAGTGGTGCTTTCCTCCAACCGCCACGAGACCCCCTTTGTGGAGGGGGTCCGGGTGGTGCCGGTGCGCGGCGCGGACATGCGCACCGGCGAGCTGGGCCGCGTCCTGCTCCCGCAGCAGCCCGACCCGCGCTTTGATGGCTTCGCGGGGGTGCCGCCGACCGCGCTGGATCGCGTAGCGCGCGGGTTGAGGGGGCGGTTCCGCTCGGTGGGTGGCAAAACGTGGCTGCTGCTGGAGTTCGACACTGTGGCCCACACCGCCGCCGACTGGCTCGCCTTTCAGCACCTGTTGCAGCTGGCCGACGCCGTTCTGGTGGACAACGTCCCGCTGTTTGACGCGGCGCGCGGCGCGGGGCCGGATGCGGCGCGCCGCTTCGTTTTCCTGATCGATGCGATCTACGACGAGCGCCGACCGGTGCTGCTGCGCCTCACCAACCCGCAGCCGCTCGCGGATAGTTTCGAGGTGGAGCAGCTGAGCGAGCGCTACCTGCCGGAGGTGGTGGTGGACCTGGAGCGTGCCCTGTCGCGGCTGCGCCAGCTGTCGGCGCTGGTCGAGCAGGGCTTTGCGGGTGGGGGTGAAGAGCGGTAGAGGGGGCAACGCGCGCGGCGCGGGGCGAGCCGTCAAATCCAGTCGTTGAGATGCTCTTCCTCCAAAAAGAGCAGGATCGAATTGGTGCCGTCCAGGCTGGCGATGTGGAGCGCGTGGAGGGATTGATCCGGCCCGAAGCTGAGCGCTACACGCTGGGCCAGCCCCAGCGAAATCTCGATAAAGGGCTCGTACTGGCCCGCGACGATGGTGACGTAGCTGCCGAGCGGGTGCGGGGTGGTGGTGACGGCGCGCAGCGGGGTGCGCCACAGCACCACCTGCTCCTGCTCGTCGTCCGGCTCGCGCTGGCGCAAAATGACTACCTGGCCCGCGTAGCGGTGCGTGATGCGCTCAAAATAGTGAGGCCAGTTGGCCTGCGCGACTGTCAACATGCCCTAGACCTCCTGCGCCTTTTTTTCCGGCCAACTGCTGCCCGCCTGCGGCCCTTCCTGCGCCAGTTGGCTCCAGCGGCGCTCGTAGTAAAGCAGCGGGTCGCCCGCGCCGCCTGCCTCGCCCGCGACGACCTCCCCGACGAAGATGGTGTGATCGCCCCCGTCATAGCGGTGGCGCAGCACGCAGTCTACCCAGCTCAAGCTGTCCGGCAGGACCGGCGACCCCGTGACCGCTGTGCGGTACGGGATGCCCTCGAAGCGGTTCGACATCTCAGGGTAGCGCCCCGCGAAGCGGTCGGCCCACTCCATCTGATCAAGCGAGAGGATGCTGACCGCAAAGGCACCGGTTTCCTCGATCTGTCGATGGGTGTGCAGGGAGTTGGCGATGCAGACCAGCACCAGGGGCGGGTCGAGGCTCACGCTGCAAAACGCGTTCGCGGTGATGCCGACCGGCCACTCCTCTCCCATGGTGGCGACGATGGTAACGCCCGTGGCAAAGTGGGCCATCGCCTGCTTGAACGTCTGCTCAAGGGTTGACATAACTCTCCTTGTGGGTGGGGTCGCATCCGTGCGGCGCTGTCACAAGGAAGATTGTACAAAGCGAGCGACGGGGTGGCAAACAAAGGGGATATTAGATATTGGGTATTGGGTACTGGATATTGGAGATTGGGTGCCTCGAATCGAGGGTTGAAGGTGGGGGAAGGGGTGAATGGGCCAAGCGCTTGGCCCTGCATCGTTCACCATTCACTATTCACCATCAATCGTGGCGAAGAGGCGCGCGGCCACCTCGTCGGGGCTCCCGCTGCCATCCACCACGCGCAGCAGGCCGCGCTCCTCGTAGTAGGCGCGCAGGGGGGCGATTTCCTGCTCGTAGATGTCGAGCCGATCCTGGATCACCTCGGGCGTGTCGTCGCCGCGCCCGCGCGCCATCAGACGCGCCTTCAGCTCCTCGTGCGGCACATCGAGCAGTAGCACCAGGTCAAGCGCCCGCCCGTGCGTGGGCAGTTGTCGGTCCAACTCGACAGCCTGCTCGTGGCTGCGCGGGTAGCCGTCGAAGAGCACGCGCTGATCGTCTGGTACGCGCGCCAGCGCCTCTTCCAGCAGGGGGAGCAACACGCTGGTGGGCACCAGTTTGCCGGACGCCACGATGGTCTCCACCTGCTGCCCCAACTCGCTCCCTTCGGCGATGGCGGCGCGCAGCAACTCGCCGGTGGACAGATGCGCGGCGTGCAGCCGCTTGGTCACGGTGGCGGCTTGGGTGCCCTTGCCCGCCCCCGGCGGCCCCAACAGGACGTAGGCGCTCGCTTTCATGAGGAGCCCACCCGCAGCTCGGAATCCACCGAGCTCTCGTGCTGGACCCCCTCCACCTGGCAGAACACGCCATCGTGCCACGTGCCGCGCCAATTTCGGTAGCCGCAAGAAAAGCACGCGACCTCGCTGCACCGTTTACAGCGCCCCAGCACGATTGCATCCACACGGCACTTCGGGTTGGCACACATAGGCCCTCCTGTAGCTGATGGGTTTCCCCTATGCTACCCCCACCGCGCGCAGGCGTCAACCGCCACGTGCGCCATGGGGAAAAGCGAGGAACGCCGTGCCCTGCTCCCAATCGCTAGGTTTAAGCATACCGGTTTGTCGTGGGCGCGCACTACGAACACGCACCCCTGGAGGGGCGGCGGCGCAGGGGATAAATGGCCGCAGGGCCCTCGCCTGGAGGCAAACAAAAGCGCCGCGCCTGGGCGGGCGCGGCGGGGGTGGGGCGTGGGGTAGTGGGTTGTCACGATTCACTGCATCCGGGTGTTACCTGCGCGGGATGAGGACCCAGAGGATGATGTAGGGCAGCAGGGCGGCGGGCGGCAGCAGGATCAGCAGCAGGAAGATCAGGCGAAAAAGCCAGGGACTCAGCCCGAAAAACTCGCCCAGCCCGCCGCACACCCCCGCGATCATGCCCCGCTGGCGGCGCAGTTTGTTGTTCGCCATGGTTGGCTCCTTTGGTGAGGCTCAGTAGGAACTTGATAGGAACTCGGTAGGAAATTAAGTTCAAGTCGCTCTCATTACGTACGGTCCCGCATCGGGTTGCGATGACAATCGTCGGTCGTCGGCCCCCTCTAATTGCCCTCTGTGTTCTCTGTGTTCTCTGTGGTAAATCCGCCCTCCTACGGCTAGGGCAGCGGGATGGCGGGCTCCAGGACGATCTCCGTCGCCCCCTCGGCGGTGGCGAGACGCGCGCCGCTGCGGGGATCGTAGAGGCCGACAACTAGATGGTAGGCCCCGGTAGGGAGCGCATTGGGGAGGACGAGCGGCACCACTTCGGAGACGATCTCGCCCTCGATCCAACTGCTGGTGGGGAACGCGCCCTCGCCCGGCGGGCCGTCCTGCTGCGCCACCAGATTGCCCACTGCGTCGCGCAGGTGCACGAAGCGAATCAGGTGTTGCTCGATCTCGCCCCCTGCCTGCCAGTGCAGCACGAGGGGCAACGGTTGACCGCGCTCGGCGGGGGTGGGCAGGTCGTAGCCGAGCAGCCGAATCGCGTCGCCGAATGTCGCCTGCTGCGGGAAGGCGGGCACAGGCAGCGCGAAGACATGCTCGCGGGCGACAAGGTCCACACTACCCAGGTCGAGCAGCACGGTTGTCGTGCCCCCGTTCTCTGCCAGCAGGCGCAGGTGGTAGTGCCCCAAGGGGGCATCGGCGGGCAAAAAGCCATCCCACACCTCGCGCAGCCACTCGCCCGCGCGCCACGAGTCGGGCGCGGCGCTGCCGCCGCCAAGCGGGTGCCCTGCCATGCGCCGCCACCGCGTCGCCCCGTCCGATAGCTCCAGAAACAGCCTCGTTTGCGCCGCCGCGCGTGGCTCGCTCACCTGCCAGAGCAGGGTGAGCGGAAACCCGTCGCCCGCGCGGAAGGTGGTGGCTGTGGTGCGCGCCTCGTAGCCGAGCAGCCGCGCGCCCGCCACGGTCGTCATCGTATCGGTCAGCGCGGTGCCGATGGACAGCCCCGTGCCTTCCAGCAGGGGCGGCTCGTCGGGCCGCGCGACCTCGACGGTGCCGAGCGCGACATGCACGCCGAGGCTTTGCCCCTCGTTCACGATACCCAGCTCGTCGCCGAGCGAGGGGGAGCGAAAGCTCAGTTCCACGGTGTAGCGGCCCGGCGGGGTGCCCGCTGGCAGCGGGACGTGGCGCACATCGCGGATCAGTTGGCCGCTTTGCCACTCTTCCACCGGCAAAAAGCCGCCCACCGCGATCCCGCCGCTCTCGCCATAAACCGCCCCGCCCGCGTCGACGAGGCGCAGTGTGGGCACAAAGTCGCCCGACGGAAAGGGGCCGAGCGCCTCCCAAAACAGGGTAAGCGGCAGCGTGCCGCCCGCCACGCCGGAGCCGGCCAGATCAAAGCCTAGCAGCCGCGCGCTGTCGCCAAACTGAAGGCTCGCGCGCTGCCCCACCGTGTCCAACTCGCTTCGGTCAAAGCCAACGCCGGGGTAGATGCGCGCGTACTCCACCCCGTTCGCGCGGACCACATGGAGCGGCTCCTGCTGCTCGAAGTAGCGGATTTCTTCGGGAAGCGGCAGCTGGCGCTGATGCTGGTTGACATAGGTGACCACATAGCGGGCGGTCATCCACGCCCAAGTAAACGGCTCGCTGTCCGCTTCCCACTCGACCGAACTGGTGCGCCCCGCGTAGTAAGCCGTAAAAACATGGTCGTACCAACTCGCTACCTCGGGCAGCGGCTCCCCCTGCGCGGCGATCCACGTGGCGGCCCGCTCCAGCAACTCGCCATTGCCGATCATGAGCCGCTGTTGCGCGCGGCCCGCGCCGCCGAGCAGCGGGTTGAAGTAGAGGATGTAGTAGGGCGAGGTCGCCACCGCCGTGCCCACCTGAAGCAGGAGCAGCAGCGCGAGCGGCAGCGCGGCGACCCCGCGCGCGCCGCGCCCCTGCCACCACTCGCCGAGCCAGCCGACCAGCGCGAGCCAGCCCGCCGCCGCGACGATGGCAAGCCCCGGAATGAGCGGCATGATGTAGCGGTCCACCTTCGCCGATTGCGCGCTGATCTCCGCCAAAACGATCAGCAGGTTAACCAGCAGCGCCCCCAGCAGCGTGCGCGGCGGCATGTGGCGGCGAAGCGGGGGCAGCACGAGCGCGAGCCCCCCCAGTAGCGCCCCCCCCAGCAAGGCGGGCGACAGGCGCAACAGCATGACGACTAGGGTAAAAGAGCGGGCCGGGGTCGGCGCTCTTTTGCCCCAGGAAAAACTGCGTGTGCCCCTCGACCTCAAACCGCAGTCCCTCGATCAGGCGCGCCACGGTGCCCGGCGCGTCCACCCAGAGCGCGGGCCAGAGCAGCACGATCACGAGCAGTGCCCCAATCCCCCAGGCGAGCAGTTCGCCGAAAAGGCGCTTCCCGCGCGGCACGAGCGTGGCTCGGTCGCCGCGGAGCCAGAAGACAAGCGCCCACAGGGCGATGGCGGGCACGCTCAGCGCTGCCGCGATCTTGCTGAGCATGGCAAGCCCGAAGCAGACGCTGGACAGCAGCAGCCAGCGGTGCGCCTGCCGGGGGCGGGGCCAGTGGCGCAAAAAGAGCAAAAAGGCCAGCAGGCTGAGCCAGATGAAGTTCGTCTGGTTCGCGTCGGTCGTGATAAAGCGCTGGTAGGCGAGGAAAAAGGGCTCCGTCAGCAAAAAAAGCGAGGCCAGCAGCGCGAGCCGCGTGCCGAACAGGCGCTTCATCAGCAGGTAGACGCCGACCATGGTGAGCGCGGTGAGCAGGCCCGCCAAGACGCGCGCCTGCACGTAGGCCGCCAGCGGAAAAAGCGACTCGCCGGTGCGGGTCAGTGGCAGGGCGAGGGTTTGCAGGTAGCCGAGCAGCCCCTGGCTCTGCGCGGCGATGTCGGCGAGCGGGGCGGGGAGCGGCCACACCGCGCGCAGCGTGTAGCGCAGCGCATAGGCCCCGCCGGTTACCCACATGTTGATGACGCCGGGATGGTGGCGCAAAAAGGTGTCGCGCAGGTCGCCCTCCAGCAGGGCGATGTAGAAGCTCATCCCGCGCCCCACCCACAGCGCCTCGTCCACGTTGGTGGGCACATCGGGGCGGAGCCAACGCGTCAGCAGGGTGGCTCCAAACAGGGCCAGCGGGACGAGCCAGGCGAGCGCCCGCGTCATGCGTGCGCGTTTGGCCCCTTGGGGGTTCCAAAAGGTGTGGAGGGTTGTCATGGGT
Source organism: uncultured Chloroflexia bacterium (assembly GCA_963845765.1). Classification (GTDB taxonomy): domain Bacteria; phylum Chloroflexota; class Anaerolineae; order Ardenticatenales; family Ardenticatenaceae; genus CAWJTI01. Next base: position 174,607 of record CAWJTI010000015.1, on the reverse strand, counting down.
CTCCCTCGGATCGAAAGGGTAAATCGTTCAAAGATCTTTTTCGGCGGGCTCTGCCGAAGATAGGGCACCCACCAGGAGCGCGACCCCCGCGCTCATCTCGAAAACCTCTTCCAGCACAAACAAAAAATTGTAGCGAATCCAGTCCAGGTCGATCAGCATGGAAGCGAGCACGAGCGCCACGGCGGAGGCAACGAAGAGAATCGGCGGGGTGCGCAGCGCATCGCGCAAGGACGCAGCCCGCGTGCGATAGCGCCGCCACAGCAGCCCCGCGCCGATGAGCGCGCCCAGCGCCAACGTGCCGAGCAGCAGCGCGACGACGGGGGGCAGGGTGCGCGACTCGATCATGAGCCAGAGGAGCTTGACGAAATCGTGTAGGCCATCCACCTGAAAAAGCCCCACCGTGGGCAGCGGAAAAACGAAAAAGTCGTTCCCCGTAGCTAATCTCGTCCAAAAAGCCCAGCAGCCCCAGCAGGGCGATCAGGGCAAGCGGCAGCCGCTGGCCGTGCGGCCCCTTGCGTAGCAGGCGCACCGCCCCGCCAGGAACGCCGCGAAAAAAGCCAGCATCGAGACGGTCTCTATAACCCCATCTTCCACGCGCAACTGCCAGATGAGCGCCGGAAACCACGCATCGAGCAGATCGACGAGGGCAAGGAGCAGCGCGAACGCCAGCCAAAAAAGCAGGAGCCAGTCAGCAGCGAGGGGCGATGGGGGGTGGTCGCCATCATCTCTTTGCATCATGCGTCCTCGCAAGCCCGATCCCCTTTCCTCTTGTCGCCTCGTCACATCTTGCATTCTGCTCTCCGTTGCTGTCCCATCGAAAGGCCCGCCGCCAGTAACCACGTGTGTGCTCTCTGGACTACCCTTTGCGCCTTCGCGTCTCTGCGCCTTCGCGTTATGCCGTTCTCCGTTGCCGTTCGTTCTGCGTTCCGCCTGCCGCCGTTCTGCGTTTTATTTTCCACGCGCCCGCCACAGCAGATCAAAGCCGAGCGCGCCGAGCGCCTCCGTCGCGACATTCGCCGCGCGCCAGAGCAATGCCCCCACCGCCGCCACCTCGCCACCAATCAGCGGCGCGAGCGCGAGGGTGACAAGCCACTCGCGCACCCCCAGGCCGCCCGGCGCGAGGATCGTCAGGTAGCCCACGGTCCAGGCGAAGAGCGCGCCGCCCACCACGGCGGGCACGGTGGCGGCGGCGGCCCCCTGCGCCAGTACGACGCACGCCAGGGCGAGACCGTTCGCCAGGTGGGCGAGCAGGTACTGCGCGAGAAAGCCGAGCATCTGCCGGTAGCGCAGGGTGGCGGGGAGCGGCGCGCGGCCCAGCCGCGCCAGCGCCGCGTTCAACAGTGGGAAAAAGAGGCGCGGGTGCAGCGCGACGAGCCCGAGGGGGGCGAGCCACGCGAGCCAGCCCCACGCCCGCACCGCGCTCCCCGGCGGCCAAAAGGGGAGGCTCAGTGTGACGAGGAGCAGCGCGCTGAGCAGTTGGAGCGCCTGCTCCAACACGACGGCGAGCGCGCCGCGCCCGCGCCCGACCCCCTCCGCCTCGCCGAGGACGACGCGCCCGACCAGATGCCAGAGCGAGCCGGGCAGGTAGCGTGCCATGTTGGAAATCGCCCACAGGCGCAGCCCACGCCGCCACGGGAGCGGCGCGAGCAACTCGCTCACGATGCGCCGCCACACCACCGCCTGCGCGACGAGGTAGAGCCCCGCGAAACCGAGTGCGGCCAGCAGCAGCCAGGGCCGCTCCTGCGCCCGCGCCAGCCCCGTCGCCAGATCGAGGCGGTGCAGCGACTGCCACCAGAAAACACCGACCAGCAGCACGAAAGGCCACGCCAGGAACTGCTTGAGGCGCGTCGTCAGGGCGGGGGAGAAGGTGGGGTCAAGGGGATGTTTTGTGCATGGGTTGAATGGGGTCGCCCCGCTTGCCAGGGGGCAGACCGGCGCGAGAGTGTATCACACCTTGCCCAAATGTGGGCACGCGGCGCGGCGCGATTTGCCCAAACGCGTCGCGCGGGGATACTTTTGCTCTGCTCCGTCGCTTGGGGAGGCAACACCGATGATCCTGATAGCGTGCCCGGAGTGCGGGGCGGCCTGGCAACGCGCCGATGCTTGCACGGCGCGCTTCCACCACTTTCTCGCGCTGGAGTTTGAGCGGCCCGCCTACGGGGCGGTGCACCACCTGACAGTGATTGCCTACATGCTCCAGCACCCGAGCCACCTGTCCCGCCGGGGCTGGCTGGCGCAGCGGGCGTTGCTAGGGCAATTTTTGGCGGGCGGGTGTACCCCCGACGAGAGTCGCCGCCGCAATCGCGAGCGCTTTGCCAGCGGCACCCGCTCGTGGAGCATCACCAAGGGGGAGCGCGTCCAGCTTCCCGAGGGGTTTCGCTGGTCGCGGACGATCCTGGACGTGCCCGACGAGAGCGCCGAGGTGTACGGCGCGGGGGTCGAGGCATGGGCGCGGCAGGTGCTCGCGGAGGCAGCAGCATTTGAGGGGATAGGTGGTGAATAGCGAATGGGATCAAGTGCGAAGCAGTGCCGTTCTCGAAATCGCGAAGGGTCTGTGAGGTTGTTGGATTTACAGGGACATGAAGGAGGAGGATGAGCGATACCAAAAACGGGCTTCCCATCGTCCACTTTCCCTCTCAAACCGCGTGGGAAGGGTGGCTTGCGGAGAACGGAGCCGCGTCGGACGGGCTCTGGCTCAAGCTGGCGAAGAAGGGCGCGGACGTGCCCTCGCTGAGCTATGCCGAGGCGCTGGACAGTCGCGCTCTGCTACGGGTGGATCGACAGCCAGAAAGCCTCGTACGATGGCGAGTTCTGGTTGCAGCGCTTCACGCCGCGCCGCCCGAAAAGCAAGTGGTCGCAGGTCAACCGCGACAAGATCGAGGCGCTGATCGAGCAGGGGCGCATGAAACCGTCCGGCCTGCGCGAGGTGGAGCTAGCCCAGCAGGATGGCCGCTGGGAGGCGGCCTACGCCCCGCAGAGCACCATGACGGTGCCCGACGACTTTCAGGCGGCGCTCGATGCCAACGCGGCGGCGCAGGCTACCTTCAACGGCCTGAACAGCGCTGGTCGCTACTCCATCCTGTACCGCATCCACGACGCCAAGCGCCCCGCCACGCGCGAGAAACGCATCCAGCAATTCATTGCCATGCTCGCCGAGGGATGACGACCGACGACCGACGACGGACGACCGACGACCGACCACGGCTTTTACCGCCAAGACGCCAAGAACGCCAAGGAGATTTCTGTAGAGTATAACGGCCCTGAGAGGAGCCGCAGAGTGTGCAAGTGCACCGATACAGCTATACCCAGCCGCACAATGGATTCTTGCCGCATCTCATCCTCAGACTTCCGTCGAAAATCCTTGGCGTTCTTGGCGTCTTGGCGGTTATCGGTCGTCGGTCGTCGGTCGTCGCGCCCAGGGGGCACCCGTCGGTCGTCGGTCGTCACACAGAAGGAGACAACGATTCGTGAGTGGGATCAAGGTGCTTTCGGTCAATGTGGGCAGGCGGGGGAGCGTGCAGATTGGCAGCAAGGAGGTGGAAACTGGCATCCACAAGCTGCCGGAGCGCGGCGGGGTGCGGGTGACGGAGCAAGGGCTGGTGGACGATGTGATCGTGGACGTCAAGCACCACGGCGGGCCGGACCAGGCGGTGTACCTGTACAGCGAGGAAGATTACGCGTGGTGGGCGGCGGAGCTTCAGTGGGAACTGGAGCCAGGGACGTTCGGGGAAAATCTCACGCTGTCCAGCTTTGGCCCCGCGCCGCTGCGCATCGGGGACCGCTTCCAGATCGGCGAGGTGCTGCTGGAGGTGACTTTCCCGCGCATCCCCTGCGCCACCCTCGCCGCACGCGTGGGGGACAGCGGCTTTGTGAAACGCTTCGCGCGGGCGCGTCGCCCCGGGGCCTACACGCGCGTGCTCCAAACGGGACGGGTAGCGGCCAACGATGCGGTCACTCTCCTTCCCACCCCCGACGGGCATCCCAGCCTCGTCGAGATGTTTGATTTGTGGTACGCCAAAGAGTATGACCCCGCCCTGCTGCGCCGCGCCCTGGCCGCGCCGCTCAGCGAGCGCGCCCGCGCCACCTGCGAGCAGTTGCTCCTCGCTGCGACGGGCTGAGCGGGAGGCGGCAGGCAGCAGGCGGCAGGCGGCAGGCGGCAAACGGATAGCAGGCGGCAGGCGGCAGAGCAGGCGGCGCGAGTGGAGCGCAAACTCACTCGGGCCGCGGGCCTCTGGCCCGCGCAGAGCGTACCACAGGCGAAACGGTGGCAGGCAGCAAACGGATGGCAGGCGGCAGGCCGCAGGCGGCGGGCGGCAGGCGGCGGCCACGGAGTGGGTAAGGCGGCAGTGGGTTCCTGCGAAGCGGGTAAGGCGGCAGAGCCCACTCGGAGCGCGGGCCTCTGGCCCGCGTGAACCCAGAATGCAGAATCGCCACAGGCGACGGGGTGACTCTGGCTTTTACTCCCCAGGCGCGAGGGCGATGTTGTGCAGCAGCAGCCCCAAGCAGCGCCCGTCGCCCGCCGCCGGGTCGCGCTCGTTGGGCACCTGGCACCCCTCGGCCACGCGCAGCACGAGGCGGTTGTGCCCCTGGCGCAGCGCGAGCGGCTCCGGTCTCGATGAGCGCTCGCTGCCCCACCTCGCCGCGCCACACCTCCGCGCCATTCAGCAGCAGGCTCAGCATGCGGGGCTCGCTGCCTTGCGCGTCCACCTGTAGCCGCGCCGCCCGCGCCTCCGGCAGCCAGAGCCACACCTCTGCCTCGGCCATCGTCCAGCGGCGCGCCTCGTCGGGCAGCCCCTCCACCCCATGCCAGCCCGGCCCGAGGGTCCACAGCGCGGGCCGCTCGCCCGCTTCCTCGTCCGGCAGATCGTAGACGGCAAAGCGCTCGTTGGCCCAGCGCGGCGCGCCCGCCCACTCGTCCAACTGCGTTATAGCCGCCGCGTCGTCCGCGTCGCCCCACACGTCGGGGCTGCGCGCGTCGCGGTGCACGATCACCGTCGCGATGCCCAACGCGCGCAGGGCATGCAATGCCTCCACCCCGCGCCGGTGCGGCACAATGTCCAGCGGTGCAGGCGGCACCACTAGCTCCTGGATCGCCTTGGCGCTCTCGCCGCTGCCCGGCGGCAGGCGGTGGATGTAGCCACCGACAATCGGCTGCCCGTGCGCCGTGGCTGCCAGCAGCGACTCATTTGAGGGGCGGAAAGAGAAGAAATCCCACTGCGGCAGCGAGAGCACCGCGCCGCGCGCCTCCTGCTGAAGCTCGTCCCACACCGGCTCGTCGTACAGCGCGGCGGAGCCGGTGGGGTAGGGTAGCGCGACGAGATATTCCAGGGTGATGAGGAGCGCGGCGACCCCCGTCACGAGCCAGGCGCGGCGCGGGCGATGGCGGAACGCGGCGATGCCGAGCGCGGCGAGCACCGAGAGCGCCAGCATCGCCACCATCAGTTGCCGATTCGGGATGCGCCCCCACTGGTAAAAGGGGAGCTTCATGAGTGCCGCGTAGGGCAGCAGGGCGCTGCTGCGCACCCCGTCGATTTCCGGCCCGCTGCCCTGCCCGATGATCGCCCCGCCGACCTTCAAGAAGGGGCCAAGCGCGAGGGTTACCATGACGAGCGCGATCCCGAGCCAGGGAAGCGCTGCGCGGCGGGCGCGCCGCACCCCCACGGCGGCGAGGACGAGCACCGTCAGCCCCAGGTAGGCCACGTTTTCTTCCAGGTTCCCCTTGCGCAAAAAGGCGCTCCAGCGCTGGAAGGAGGGGTTTTGCAGCAGCGGGTGATCGGGCGCGGGGGTGACGAGCGCCAGCAGGTCAGTCGAGAAGCTGACCGTGCCCGCCTTTTGGAAGTGATCCAACTCGCCCGCCGCGCTGTTCAGCAAAAAGGGGAGCAGCAGCGGCGACGCGAGGAAAAAGGCGGTGACGAGCATCGCGCCCAGCCAGAGCGGGCCACCGGTGCGCCACCAGCCGCGATCGCGCAGAAGGTGAAAAAGCAGCAGGAGCGCGCTCAGCGGCAGCAAAAAGAAGCCGACGTGGACCAGATTGACCAGCAGCGAGAGCCCCAGCGTGACCCCCGCGACGAGCGCGTTGCGCGGCGACGGGCGGCGCAGCAGCCGCAGCAGCGCGATGGCGTAGAGCGGGAAGAGGAAGATCATAATCTGGAGAAAGTGGCCGGTCGCGTGCAGGCTCTTGTGCGGGAAAAAGCCAAAGATCAGCCCGCCGATCAGCGCCGCGCGCCGCTCCCCCGTCACGTAATAGCTCAGCAGCCAGCCGGACAGCGCGACGAGCACGAAGGAGAGGAGAAACCAGAGGTTGTAGCTGACGATCGGCCCGAAAAGCAGGGTGCTTGGCAGCGCGGCGGCGGGGATCAGCACCGACAGGTCGAGCAACTCGTTCGTGCCGCCATCCGGCCAGTGGAGCATCGTCACATGGGCGGGGCGCACGTGCTGCCCCAGCAGCGCCTCCTGCACCCACCACAGGTTCCACTCAAACTGCATGTTGTCGCGCGCCGGATCGCCCGCAAGATGGGTGGTCAGCCGCGCCGCGACCGGCCAGGTGAGCAGGATCGCCAGCAGCGTGTAGAGCAGCACGCTCCACAGCAGGGCGCGGCGGGCGGGGGAGAGGGAGATGCGCATCGGAGGCTACGGAGCCACGAGGTCCGGGCGAAGGAAGATGCGCTGCCCCTCCGGCCCCTCGCGCGCGGGGGTGTAGTGCGCCTCCACCCACTGCCGCCACGCGGGCAGCCCGTTGAAGCGCCCGCTCCAAAAGATGATCGCGGCGGGGCGCTGCGCCTCCGCCGAGGCGATCATCTCGTCGGCGGTTAGAAAGCCGGACGCGATCTTGGTGAAGCTGGTATCGGTTTTGTCCGGCACCACCAGCCGGTCGGCGCGCACCGCGATCATCTGCGAGTCGGTGAGCACGAACGCGTCGGGGGCGACAACGCGTTGCAGCCAGGGGATGATCTCGCGCTGCAACAACTCGCTGTGGGCGATGGGCGCGGTCGAGGCGAGGTCCGCGCGCAGCGCGCTCGGCCAGAGGGCCGCGAACAGGGCGAGCGCGAGCAGCGGCAACGCCCACGCCGTGCGGCTGCTCGATGGGCGGCTGGCGAGCGCCACCGTTTCCGCCAGGGCGAGCGCCGCCAGCACGATCACCGGCATCGCCAGGGGGAGGAGCAGGTGCCCCCAGAGCGGCGCGTGCTGTGCCAGCATCACAATGACGAGCGCCTCCCAGCCCAGCAGCAGGAGCAGGACGCGCCACGCGCGCCGCCGCGCCAGAAGGGCCGCGCCCACCAGGGCGAGCACGCTCCAACCCAGATGCTCCCAATGGAAGGTTGCCATCAGGCGCAGGGCGGCGGGCGGGTCCACCCACTCGCGCCCGGAGGCCCAGTGGAAATGGATCATGGTCGTGTAGGCCACGTCCCAGTTGATGAAGGGGAGCGCCGCGACGAGCGGCAACGCGAAACCCGCCAGCGTCGCCAGCCCGTCCAGCAGGAAGCGGGGCAGGGTGAGCGGGCGCGACGGGCGGTAGCTGAGCAGCACCACGAGGGCGAGGAGTGGCGCGTTGTAGGCGGCGAGGAATTTGAAGCCCATCGCGACCCCAGCCGCCACCCCGCCCCAAAAGAAGCAGCGGCGGCCCCGCTGCCACCCCTCCAGCGCCAGCGCGACGGAAAGCAGCGAGAAGGAGAGCGAGGGGATGTCCGCCATGGCGATCTGCCCGTAAAGCAGCCAACGCGGCAGCGCGAGCAGCCCCACGAGCGCGGCGAGCGCAGCGACCCCGCGCTGCCCTGTCGGCGCGATCCGCCGCGCGATCCAGCCGATCGCCAGCAGGCCGAGCGCGCCGCTCCCCACGATGGTCATGCGCGCGGCGAGCACTGACGGGCCGCCCACGAGCTTAAAAAGCGCCGCCAGCAGCCAGATCAGAAAGGGCGGCAGCGCCGAATCCACCGGCTCGTAGAGCGTATAGCCCTGGCTGACCAGCTGCGCCTGCGCGAGGTAGACCCCCTCGTCGTAGTCGCGCTCGAAGACCCCGAGCTGGCTGCCCTGCACCACCCAAAAGAGCGCGAGCAACAGCCCCACGCCCGCCATCCAGCGCCATTTGTCACGAAATGTCATAGGTTGAACGCCAAAAGGTGTCAGCCCGCCAAACAAAAACGCCACGGTCGCGGCGTTTGCTTCGCTTCTGATGAGTGTCGAAATCGGCCTATAGTGTACCCAGGAGGGCGAAAAAACGAAAGAGGACGACCGACGTGCGACGACCGACGACCGGGGACCGACGACCGACGACCGACGACCGACCACGGCTTTTACCGCCAAGGACGCCAAGGACGCCAAGAGATTTTGTTATAGAAGGATGGCAGCCCCGAGTTGTGAGCCGCAGAGCGTGTAAGTGCGCCGGATATGGCCCTGTTTCTCCCATATGGCGGATTTACTAGCGGCGACTCAACTCTCTTCCTTCGAAAATTCTTGGCGTCCTTGGCGGTTATCTTTCGTATCCGTCGTCGGTCGTCGCACCATAGGGTACCCGTCGGTCGTCGGTCGTCCCCGTTCCGTGCTTAGCCTTCCAGCGTGACGCGGCGGAACAGCTCTACGGCGTCCATGTTCCACTCTTTGCCCAGCTCGCGGGCGTAGCTCGTCATGCGCTCGCGCAGCCCCTCCGGGTCGCGAATCTGCGACTCGTGCGCGCAGATGCTTCGGATTTTAAGATCGAACACGTCGGAGATGTCCACCGCAAAGTTGGGCTCGTTCGTGCCGGTCAGAAGGATGTCGAGCACCTTGTGCGGCTGGAGCCCCTCTTTCTCGTGCTCGTTGAAGCTCAGGCGGTCGCGCGCCAGCGGGTAGACCGCGTCCAGCACCGTATCGCCGACGGCGCGATGGTCGGGGTGGTTGAGGCGATTGCTGCGCCAGATGCGCGTTGTGGGGTCGTGCGTGATCAGCAGGTCGGGGCGGTGGCGGCGAATCTGCCGAACAATCGCCTCGCGCAGCGGCTGGTTGTTGTAAATTTGCCCATCGGGAAAACCAAGAAAGTGCACATCCTCCACGCCCAGCAGCCGCGCCGCCGCGACCTGCTCCTGCTGCCGCTTGTTGAAGAGGCTCTCGTGCGTGTAGTCCGTTTCCTCGGTGCCCTGCGAGCCGTCGGTCACGATCACAAACGTGGCCGTCGCACCCTGCTCGACCAGCAGCGCCACCGTCCCGCCCGCCCCGAACTCCGCGTCGTCCGGGTGCGCCAGGATGACGAGGACGCGCGCGGCGCTGGGGAGGGTCATCTTGCTCTCGCTATCGATGTCACTCATGACAAAAATCCTTTTTCGGTTCACTTATGGAAGGTGTTCATGCATCGTAACAATATTCCCCTGCCTTTCAAATGGCAAGCGCGACCACCCACAAAAACAGCCCGGCGCGTGCCGAGCTGGGTGGGGCCAACGGGGATGCAGCGTGCGTCAGAGCACGACGGCGGCGGTGGTAGCGACGAGCAGGGGCACGAGCAGCAGCAGCGCGAACACCGCATTGCGCAGCCGCCAGGTGGCGTAGTCGCGCTCCGCGCCCCACATCCCGCTGCGGGCCACGCTAAGCCATGCGGGAATCTGCGCCACCAACAGGTATGTCAGGGTGCCGCCAATGAGCCAGATGAGGTAGCGATATTCGATGAGTAGCTCCAGCATGCGAACGGGTCCTTTTTAGGTGTCGGCTATTGTGGGTATTAGATATTGGGTATTAGGGTATTGGGGCCGACGACCAACGAAAGACGACCGAAATAGTCAGGGCATAGGTCTAGGAAGAACTCACTGGGTAGCCAGGGATGAGTCATTGACTCCCTGCCCCCCGACCCCTGATCTCCGACCCCTGCCCCCCGACCCCCAACAAGTGTAGGCGCGGTGGTTGCTTGCAGGTTGGACCGCTTTGCTACGCTCAACCTACGCCCGACCGACACACCGCGCTGGGGGCGGCTCGGCGTGCAAGTGGATTTTGTGGGGCGATCTGCCTATCATACGCCCCATGTCATCCCAACTCTTCCACCGTGGCGCTGCCATGCGCCTGCTGACCGTGGCCGCCCGGCGACGTGTTACCCTGCTTGCCTTGCTGCTGCTGATGGTGCTGCCAGCGTGCCCGCCGCCCGCAGGGGCGCAGGACGATCCGGCAGTGGCGATTCTGGACGCCATGACCCCCGCGCAGCGCGTCGGGCAGCTGTTCATCGTCTCTTTCGTCGGTAGCGACGTGGGCGCGGGCAGCGACATCGCGGGGCTGATCCGTGACGATCAGGTGGGCGCGGTGGTGCTGCTCGCCGCCAACCAGAACTTTGTAAATGAGGAGAATGCGCCCTTTCAACTGCGGGAAATGGCGCTCTCGCTCCAGGCGCAGGCGCTTGCCACGGGGCCGCTGCCGATGCTCATCTCGATTGATCACGAGGGGGATGGGTGGCCCTACAGCCGCCTGACCGGCGGCACCACGCCGCTACCCAGCCCGATGGCAATTGGGGCGACCTGGGACCCCGACCTGGCGCAGCAGGTGGGGCAGCTCACCGGGCAGGAGCTGAGCGCGGCGGGGATTAACCTGATCCTGGGCCCGACCGTGGACGTATTGAATAGCCTACACTCGACCAGCAAGGGGGATTTGGGTACCCGCGTCTTCGGGGGGATCCGTATTGGGTGGCGCGGATGGGCCGCGCCTATATCACAGGCATCCACGAGGGGTCGGCAGGGAGAGCGGCAACCGTTGCCAAGCATTTTCCAGGCCACGGCGGCTCCGACCGCCTGCCCGATGATGAGGTGGCGACAGTCGATAAAAGCTTGCAGGAATTGCGCCGCATCGAGCTCGCTCCCTTCTTCGCCGTCACCCGCTACGACCAGCCCGACGACCCCGCTGTGACCGAGGCGCTGATGTCCAGCCACATCCGCTACCGTGGCTTTCAAGGGAACATTCGCCAGTTCACCGCGCCGATCTCCTTCGACCCGCAGGCGATCCGCACCATCATGGGCCAGGCGGAGTTTGCCCCCTGGCGCGAGCGCGGCGTGATCGTCAGCGACTCGCTGGGGGTGCAGGCGGTCAAAAAATACTTTGACCCGACCGGCCAAACCTTTCCCCACCGTCAGGTGGCGCGCGACGCGCTGATGGCGGGCAACGACCTGCTTATCATCGCGCAATTTGCCCGCGACGACAACTGGCAGAGCCAGCTTCGCAACACCCACGACGCGCTCGCTTACTTTCGCGAGCAGTACGAGGCGGACCGCGCCTTTGCCGAGCGCGTGGACGAGGCCGCCTTGCGGGTGATTCGGCTCAAGTTGAAGCTGTACCCGGAGTTTGCGGCGGGCGCGAGCGACTTCCCGCCGCTGCCCGAGCCGCTCTTTGGTGGGGGTGGCGCGCTGACGCAGCAGATCGCCGAGCGCGCCACCACCCTGCTCTACCCGCGCGGGCAGGAGGCGCTGGAGGAGCGGCTGCCGCACCCGCCGCTGCGGGGCGAGCCCATCGTGATCTTCACCGACGCGCGCCGCGTGCGCGACTGCTTTGATTGCCCCTACTACCCGCTGATCGCCACGGACGCGTTCCAGCAGGCGATTTTGCGCCGCTACGGGCCGGAAGGGACCAACCAGATCACAGCAGCGCAGATTATCTCCTTTTCCTTCGACGATTTGAAGCTGTTCCTCGGCGCGCCGGGCACCATCGAGTCCAGCGAGTTTCCCCAGGCGGCGCAGGAGCGCGCGGCGGCGGTGGCCGCCCTGGTGGAGCGGGCGGAGTGGGTACTCCTCGTCATGCAGGACATCAACCTGTCGCCCGCGCCCGGCGTGCCGAGCCCGCGCTGGCCCGAATCGGACGCCGCGCGGCTGCTGCTCGATGCCGCGACCGGCGATGTGTTCAACAAGCGGGTGGTGGCCTTCTTCTTCAATGTGCCCTACCAGTTGGATACCACCGAGATTTCCAAGCTCAGCGCGGCCTATGCGCTCTACTCCAAGCAGCCCGCCTTCATCGACGTGGCGGCGCGCGCCCTTTTCCGCGACCTTGTCCCGCAGGGCGCGCCGCCGGTCACCGTCGAGTCGGTCAACTACGATTTGCCCACGCAGTTGGAGCCAGACCCCGCGCAACCGGTCACGCTGGTGCGCGCGGGCGAGGGGGTGTTGGTCGCCCCGACCGAGGTTGAGGTGACGAGCAGCGTGATTCTGGACCGCAACGGTCATCCGGTGCCCGATGGCACCCTCGTCGAGGTGGAAGGGACGTGGGACGACCCGGCGGCGGCAGACGTGCGCGTGAGCACGACGACGCGCGACGGCATCGCCCGTGCTACCCTGCCGCTGGCGCGCGGCGGGACGCTCGCGCTGCGGCTGGCGAACACCCAGGGCGAGTCGCCGCTTTTGCTCTCGGTTCAGCTTCCCACCCCCACTGTTACCGCCACCCCCCGCGCGACCGCTACCCGCGTGGCATCCCCGACCCGTGCGGCCACGCGCACCGCTGGCGCGCTCGCCCTGCGCGAGGCGACCGCCGCGCCGCCGCTGCCCGCGCCCCCTGCCAGCGTGCGCCCCACCGCGCCGGACCCGCTCACCTTGCCCACCTTTTTGCTGAGCACCCTAAGCACCTTGCTTATCGGCGCGGTGGCCTGGCAGATGGCGCGCCCCTACCCGCTCGCAAGGCGCGTGCGGGTGGCCCTGCTCGCCATCGTCGGCGGCATGGGGGGCTACCTGCTGTGGGGCGCGCTTGTTGTGGGGGCGGGGGGGTGAGGGGGTGATGAAGGTGAGGGGGTGATGAAGGTGAGGGGGTGAGGGGGTGAGGGGGTGAGCTTCTACGTGTTTCCTCTGTGTTCTCTGTGTTCTCTGTGGTAAGCCCGTCGTCGGTTGTCCCTCAGCGGGTGAGGTGGGGTGCGATGGGTTCTCCCTGGGTACGCCCCGCCCGTTGGGTTTGTTCTCTGTTTTCTGTTTTCTGTTTTCTGTTCTCTACAAAAGGGTGGCGGCGAGGGCGGTGAGGGTGATGAGCAGGGCGAGGGCGAGGAGGAGGCGGTTGGCGCGTAGCGCCTCGCGGAGGCTGTCGGCGGCGGGGAGGGCAGGGGGGTCGCCCCGCAGCAACTCCTGCTTGAAGGCGAGCGCGCTGAGGGGCCGCCCCTCCGGCTTGAGGGACATCGCCCGCAGGAGCGCCCGCTCCACATGCGGGGACAGGGTGGGCACAAGCGCGCTTGGCGGTTGAAAGCGCTCCGGTTGGAGGAAGCGCTCCTGCGCGGACAGCGGCTGCTGGCCGGTAAGCAGGTGGTAGAGGGTGGCTCCCAGCGAGTAAATGTCCGCGCGCGGGTCGTTGCCGCTCAGGTCCGCCCCGTACTGCTCCAGCGGCAGGTAGGGCAGGGTGCCGAGCCCTTTCGGGCCGGTCATCGTGATCTCGCTTTCCGGGTCCATGACGAAGGTCAGGCCAAAATCCACCAGCCGGATCAACCCGTCAGGGGCAAGCTTGATGTTGGCGGGCTTGATGTCGCGGTGGAGCACCGGCGGCTCCTGCAGGTGGAGGTAGGTGAGGGCGTCGCACAAGCTTTCCGCCCAGGCGAGCACCTGCGACTCGGGGAGCAGGCGATTTTTGCGCCGCGCCTCCTTGACGATTTCACCTAAATCCTGACCGGGGACATAATCCATCACCATGACCACGGGCTGCCCCGCCTGCTCCTCCAGCGCAAAAAAGTCGCTCACTTTTGGCAGGCAGGGGTGATCGAGGCGCGCCAGCACCTGCGCCTCCCTGGCAAACTGCTCGCGCGCGCCCTCGCCCAGCGTGTGGTTTACCTGGAGCACCTTTGCCGCCACGCGCCGCCCCAGCAGCCGCCGGTCCTCCGCCAAGTAGACCGCACCCATGCCGCCCTGGCCGATCTTTGCTACAATGTGGTATCGCTCTTTTAAGCATTCTCCAATCACCGGCCTGACCTCATCTCGCCACGAAAAAGTGGATTTTCTTCAATTAGGGTAACGCTTAGGGTAACGCTGATAGTTCTTTTTGTTGCCTGTCACGGTAGCACATTGGCTTCTTTATGCATAGAAAAGATATTTGAAAGAACCAACCTCTAGGCAAGTTGTCCAGGGAGGCTGTTTATGGACATAGAACGCCCGCTGCTGATCCTTGAAGAGGGCATGGATGAGAGCCACCGCTGGCTCGTCGAGCAGGAATTGACCACGATGGGCCGCTGGCCCGATAACGATATTGTGCTGCCGGACCGACTCGTTTCCCGCCACCACGCGCAGATCCGGCGCGTGGGTACGCAATATTTTTTGGAGGATCGGGAGAGCACCAACGGAACCTTTGTCAATGGCGAGCGCCTCACGGACAGCCGCGTGCTCCAGGATGGGGACACACTGCAAATCGCGCCGCGCTTCCAGCTGCGCTTTGTGGACAGTGCCTCGACCGCGCCGGTTGCCACGCCGCTCTTCCGTCGCCGCCTGGAAATCAGCGAGATGGAGCGGCAGGTGACGATTGGGGGGGAGGAGGTGGACCTGAGCGCGGCGCAGTATGCGCTGCTGCACCTCCTGAAAACCCACGAGGGCAAGGTGGTGGGGCGCTCCGATATCGTCCGCGCCGTGTGGCCCGACGAGGACGAGGAGGGGGTGACGAGCCAGGCCATCGATGCCCTGGTGCGCCGCCTACGCGAGCGGATGGCGCGGGTGGACGACGAGCACGCCTACGTGCAGACGGTGCGCGGCCACGGCTTCAAGTTTGAGAATCGGTAGGGGACGGAGGATGGAGGAAGGCAAAAGGCAAAAAGCAAAGGGCAAAAGGCAAAAAGCAAAAAGCAAAAAGGATAAGGCCTTGACTGGTCATGTGCCAGTCCGCCTGCTCTCTGCTGCCTGCCACCGTTTCGCCTGTGGTACGCTCTGCGCGGGCCAGAGGCCCGCGGCCCGAGTGAGTTTGCGCTCCACTCGCGCCGCCTACCGCCTGCTATCCGCCTGCCGCCTGCCGCCTGCCGCCTGCTGCCTGCCATCCTTTTGCTGCCTGCTGCCTGCTATCCGTTTGCCGCCTGCCGCCGTTTTTCGTGAAAGGAAAGAGCCCGCCCATGGCGATTGTTGGTTTGTACGATGAGGTTTTTCTGGCGCATGAGGAGTGGCAGCACCCGGAGCGCCCAGAGCGCTTGGAGGCGATTCGCCGCGTGTTGCAGGAGTGTGGGCTGGCGGACGAGATGGTGTGGCGCGCGGTGCCCTCGGTCGAGGTGGAGCAGGTGCAGGCGGTGCATGACGAGGCGCTGTGGTGGCAGGTGCAGCGGTTGAGCGCGCAGGGCGGCGGGCGCTTCGACGCGGACACCTATGTGAACGCTTTTTCCTTCGAGGCGGCTAGCCGCGCGGCGGGCGCTGCCATCGAGGCGACCCGCGCGGTGCTCGACGGCGAGCCGCTGGCGGTTGCGCTGGTGCGCCCGCCGGGCCACCACGCCACCCCGCGCCGCGCGATGGGCTTCTGCCTGTTCAACAACGTGGCGGTCGCCGCGCGCCACGCGGTCGAGGAGCTAGGGGTGGAGCGGGTCTTCATCCTGGATTGGGACGTGCACCACGGCAACGGCACGCAGGATATCTTTTACGAGGACCCCAGGTCTTTTTCCTCTCGATCCACCAGTATCCTTTTTACCCCGGCACCGGCCATTGGGAGCAGGTGGGGGAGGGCGCGGGGCGTGGCACCACGCTGAACGTGCCGCTCCGCGCCGGGCACGGGGATCGGGGCTACCTGCAAGTTTTCGAGAAGATCGTTGAGCCCGCCATCGAGCGCTTCCAGCCGCAGCTCATCCTGCTCTCGGCGGGCTTTGACGCGCACTGGCGCGACCCGCTCGCGGGGATGCACCTGTCGGTGACCGGCTACCATCGCATGGCGGAGCGGCTGCGCGCGGCGGGCGACGCGGTGGGCGCGCCCATCGCCGTCATCCTGGAGGGCGGCTACGACCTAGACGCGCTCGCGCATGGCATGGTTGCCACGATCAAGGGGCTGATGGGGCGACCGCTGCTGGCGGACCCGCTCGGCACCGGCCCCGCCTACCGCGAGCCGGAGCTCGCGCCGCTGCTGGCGCGCATCCGCGCCACGCACCCGTTGTGGGCGGAGTAGGGGAGCGTAAGGATCACTGCGCGGTGTGCGCGGCGAGCACGTCGCGCACGGTCGTCCAGTGCAGGTCGGGGTAGCGGGCGTTGTCCAGCGGCTCCAACTTGGCGCGCCCGCTGAACATGTTGTACAGATACTGCATCCCCTGCCAGGGCGGATACACCTCGTCGCGGGCGGGGAAGAGGGTGCGCACGATCTTGATCAGCAGGGCCAGCCGCCCCAGGCCCCCCGGGCGGAGCAGGCGAAACGTTTCGCCCGTCACGTCGCTGGCGACCGCCATCAACCCGCGAGCGCTGATCTGGTCGCCCGCGATGCGCAGGAAGCGGGGGGTCGTGGGCGTCTAGCGCTGCGGCGGCGGTGAAGGCGGCGGTGTCTTCGATGGTGGTAAAGTCCAGCCGCTGATCGGCGTCCTCCCAGTACAGAACGCGCTTGATAGGGAAGAGGATAAACGGTGCCTGGCCGGTCAGCAGGTCGGTGAACATCCCATTGAGGATCGAGGTCGCCGCGATGGGCGCGCGGTCGAGGCGCTCCTTGAAGGTGCGCCGCAGGTCGAGGTTGCGGTTCGTTCCGGCGGGCAGCTTGGTGAAGTCGATAGCAAAGTCGGACGGGATAAAGCGTGGCACCCCGGCCTGGACAGCGGCGTCGAGCAGCCGTGTCTGCGCGTCCACGATCACTTCTTCCAGGCCGGACAGCGCCGAGACGACGCAGGTGCCCCCCGCGCACGCCGCGGCCAACGCGGCAGGGTCAGCAAAGTCAACCTCGATGAGGGTGGCCCCCTGCTGCCGCAGGGCTTCCACCTTGTCCGGCTCGCTGCTGGGGCGGACGAGGGCGCGCACGGTGGCCCCACGGTTAGCAGGGTGGTGGCAATCAGCCCCCCGAGATGTCCCGTAGCGCCTGCGAGGACGATGACCGCGTGGTTCTCCATTGAAGAAGGCTCCTGTGTGGGGTAGAGACTTCGTTCAGAAGCAAGTCCTCCGCCATGCATGGGAGAACGGACGACGGAGATGGAGAATGGAGAATGGAAGATGGAAGACGAAGAAAGTGGGTTGCGCGCGCTCGTGGCGCGCTCGGGTAACTACCTAAGCATGGGGAGGAAAAGGAGCGATGGCTAAGCGCAAACGGAAGCTTTTCTCAATCCGCAAGCCGCGCCTGACGATCAGCGGGCGTGGGGTGCGGATCAGCCCGCCCAGCCTGCGCATTGGGGGCAAGACAGGGATCAACGTGTCGCGCAGCGGGGTCAGCGTCAGCTCGCGCACCAAGCACGGGACGTTTAACTCGCGGCGTGGCTGCTCGTGGATACTGGGGGCGCTGCTGCCGCTGATCGGCGTGGTGGGGGCGATGTGGTGGGGGGCAGGGCACCTGTAGCGTGGCGCGTCGCCCGGTTCGGGCTAGGCGTCGCGGCGGCTGCGTTTCAGGGGGCGCTCAGATGTTGACAGGCTCCTCCTCCTGCTCCTCCCCTAGCACCCAACCCAGTATCTGAGCCTTGACTTTCAGCAGGGCCAATTGGTGCCAGTCCCAGCCCTTCATGCGTTCCTGCTGCCAGATGGCAAGCTGTAAGGTGTGAATGTTCGCATCGATTTTCGCCTGCATCTCGCGAAGTTCCATCTCGTTTCGCATGGCACTCCCTCTCCCTTCGTTGGGTCTCCAGAGGGGATCGAGTCCCACCTTGTGGGGAGAAGACTCTTTTGTCTTCCTCTGAAGCTGCCCTACAATTGATCCGCGATCCTGCCAAAATAAATAAAACGTCGCAGCTTTCCCGAAGTGGGCGGCGACGTTTTTGCTGGACCTGTGTTAGGCTTCTATTGTAGTCGTAGCTACCGGAAAGGGCAACCATGGCGCGTTTGGCGCTTCTGGCCTACCTACTGGCACTTATTTCCTTTCTTTTGCTCGTCGCGGGCTTCGGTAGCGTGCGCCTGGGCCGCCCCGATACCGGCACGGTGCTGATGACCACGGCGGGAACCCTTGCCATCTTCATGCGCATCCCTCAACCCTACCTTCAGCATCGTGATTTGCAGCGCCCGCACGAGGAGCTGCAAAACATCCTGCAAGTGATCCAGCAGACGGAGGAGGCGTCCCTGTGAGCCGCTTCGTTCCTGCGCCTGCGCCGCGCCCGAAGGGGGGTGCCCATGCCTGACGCAGCCGCCTACGAGCAGCCCCTCGCCGAGCGCCACGCGCAGCTCGCGGCGCTGGAAGCGCAGGTGCGCGTCTGCACCCGCTGCCCGCTCAGCCTGACGCGCCGCCACGCGGTGCCCGGCGAGGGGCCGGTGGATGCCTCGCTGATGTTCATCGGCGAGGGGCCGGGCGCGCACGAGGACGCGTCGGGACGCCCCTTTGTGGGCGCAGCGGGGCAGTACCTGGAAACCCTGCTCGCCTCCATCGGGCTGCTGCGCGACGATGTATACATCGCCAACGTGGTCAAGTGCCGCCCGCCCAACAACCGTGACCCCCTGCCGAACGAGATCGACGCCTGCAAGCCCTACCTCGCGCAGCAGTTGAAGATCATCGACCCCGTGGTGATCGTGACGCTGGGGCGCTTCGCGATGGAGCGCTGGCTGCCCGACAAACGCATCACCAAGGTGCGCGGCCAGGCCTTCCGCTACGGGCATCGCCTGATCGTCCCCATCCTGCACCCCGCCGCCGCCCTGCGCCGCGACGAGTGGCGGCCCCTCATCGAAGAAGATTTCCTCCGCCTCCCCGCCTACATCGACCAGGCCCGCGCGATGCGGCGCGGTGCGGAGCCTTCCCTGCCCGCCATCGACGCCGCGCCCCCGAGCCGGACGACAGCGCCACCCAGCAACGGCTGTTGTAGCCCCAAATCCATCCCCTGATCGCCTCGCACTACCAAGAATAACCGCCAAGGTCTGATGAAAAACCCTGCTCGCCTGGGCGTCTCGCCTCAAGCGCCTCCTGTTGGTGGCGGTTCATAGCATCTATCATCCCGCTCTCAATCTGTAATCTCTACTCTCTACTCTCCAATCTCTACTCCCCACTATCGCCAGCGCCAGGTGGCGCAGGTACGTTGTGGCGATCCAGCGGTGCAGCGCGGCCTGCGTGCGCTCGTAGAGCAGGCGGCGCAGGCGCGAGGGGTGGCCGCTGCCCGCGATGCGCGTGTAGTACTGCTCGACCTGCATGCAAAGGCGCAGGCCGCGTCGTGCCGCGCCATCGTCAGGCAGAGATAGCCCTGCTTCGGGGGGTCGGGGGCGAGCATCAAGCCGCCGCTGATGGGGTAGCAGGCGCGCCCGCCGCCCGTCTCCTCGTGAAAGGTGGGGCTGCCGAAGCAGAGGAGCGGCAGCAGCCCGAAAAGCTCGAAGCGCACCGCCTCGTCCGTCTCGCGCGTGCGGATCAGCCCCAAGGCGAGCCTGGGCAGCAGCCGAAAGTATAGCGGCCCCAGGGTGGTCAGCGGCGGGGAGACGCGCGCGGGCAGCCAGGCGGCGGGCACGGTCAGGCACTGCTGCGAGGACGGCCTCGCCATCGGGGTGGATGTGGAAACGATGCTCGATGGGCAGGCGGCGAATGGCGCGCTTGCCCACGGGGCGGCGAAGGAGATGGTGTCATGGGGGGCGCGGGGTCGTGCTGTTTGTCCTATGTTGCGGTCGGGGTGCCTGCAAGTATACTTGACGGTACCCACATTCTGGAAGCGCCCTGCTAGCCCCACAGTTTTGGACACATCACATCTGTCCGAGGAATTTGCTCGATGAACGGCCCCATCCCCCACATCCTCGTCGTCGAGGATCATCAACCCAATGCGACCCTGGTGTGCGACGTGCTGAGCTTTCACGGCTTTCGGGTAACCTGGGCCCCTGACGGGCCAACCGGTCTCGACCTGGTGCGCGACGATCGCCCCGACCTGATCCTGATGGACATCCAGATGCCGGGCGTGGACGGCCTGAGCCTGACCCGCCGCCTCAAGGGGCAGGAAGAGACGCGCGACATTCCCATCGTCGCACTCACCGCCCGCGCGATGGTGGACGATGTGGAAGAGGCGATGGCGGCGGGCTTCGATGGCTACCTGACCAAACCCATCGACACCCGCGAGCTTCCGCACACCATCCGCCGCTTCCTCCACCGCGACACGTGACGGGCGACGACGGACGACCGACGACCGACGACCGACGACCGACGACGAATTTACCACAGAGACACGGAGAACACGGAGAACGGCGCACGATCCATAACGGCGCAGGTTGCCGCTCTGGCGTTAAATCCGAAATCCGAAATCCGAAATCCGAAATTAAAATCTAAAATCTAAAATCCGAAATCCCCAACCCATGCAGCCAACCATCCTGTACGTCGAGGACAATCTTGAAAACCAGATTCTGGTTCAGCGCGTGCTGGAATCGGAGGGGTACCGCGTGGTCATCGCGGAGGATGGGCTGGCGGGGGTCCGCATGGCGCAGGAATTGGAGCCGGACCTGATCCTGATGGACATCAACCTGCCCGGCATGGATGGCTACGCGGCGACGACGCGCATCAAATCGCTGGAAAAGCTGCACAATATACCCATCGTGGCGCTGACCGCCAACGTGCTCCAGGGCGACCGCGAGCGCTCGCTGGCGGCGGGCTGCGACGGGTACCTGCCCAAGCCCTTCGAGATCGACATGCTGCTGGACTCGGTGGATGCCTTCCTGAAGGGCAAACGCGAGGAGATCCAGCCGGACGAGAAGTTGGAGTATGTGGAGGAGTACGCCAGCCGCCTGGTGAGCGACCTGCAAGCCCAGGTCGAGGCGCTGCAACGCGCCAACGAGGAGCTGCGCAAGCTCGACCGGCTCAAGAGCGAGTTTGTCTCCACGGTCAGCCACGAGCTGCGCACCCCGCTGAACATCGTCATCGGCCATGGCGAGGTGCTGGAAGACGAGCTGTTCGGCCCGCTGAACCCGCACCAGAAGCGCTACGTGAACAACATCGTGCGCAGCGCGCGCCACCTGTACGACCTCGTACAGGACATCCTCGACCTGTCGCGCATCGAGTCCGGGCGGCTGTTCTTGCAGCGGGAAGCGTTTCCGCTGGACGAGGCGATGGACGAACTGCGCATCATGCTGGATCCCATCGCGCAGCGCAAGGGGCTGCAACTGATCTTCCAGGTCGAGGCGGGGCTGACGACGATGTTCGCCGACCGGCTGCGCTTCAAGCAGATCATCAACAACCTCGTGTCGAACGCTGTCAAGTTTACCCCGACCGGCGGCACGATCACCTGCCTCATCAGCCGCCCCTACGCGCGCGTCGTCCAGATCGAGGTCATCGACAGCGGCATCGGCATCCCCCCGGAGTATCACGGGCTGATCTTCGAGCGCTTCCGCCAGGTGGATTCCTCCGCCAGCCGCGAGGGGGAAGGGGCCGGGCTGGGCCTCACCCTGACGCGCGAGTTCGCCGAGATGCACGGTGGCACCATCACCCTGCAAAGCGAGCCGGGGCGCGGCACCGTCTTTACCGTCCTGCTGCCGCAGGAGTGAGTAGGTTCCCCGCGTCCGCCCCGCTTCCCCTCCCTGCACGCTTTACGTTTCGCGCGTCATCAGTACAATATTGATGGTCCTGGTGCCATCAAAACAAGCCAAAACAACCCAAAAAGGCAAAAATGAGCGAGATTGTTCAGGAGTTAGCAAGGACGATGCAGCGCATCGAGGGTATCCTGGTGCGTCTTTGACGTCCCTGGCAAAGAGGTAGAGTTTCAATCGCTGGAGCAGGAATCATTGCAGCCCGGCTTCTGGGAGGACAACGAGTACGCCCAGCGCACCATGCGCCGCCTGTCCACCCTGCGCGAGCAGGTGGAGCCGTGGCGCAAGCTGCAAAAGCGCGTCAGCGACGCGCAGGAACTGGCCGAGATTGCGCTGCTGGAAGCGCAGCCGGACCCCGACCTTGTCGCGGAGCTGGAAGCGGAAGCGGAGACGGTGGCGCAGCAGTACGAGAAGATGGAATTTAAGGTGGCGCTCAGCGGCGAGCACGACGCGGGCAGCGCCCTGCTCAGCGTGTACGCGGGCGCGGGCGGCACCGAGTCGCAGGATTGGGCGGAGATGCTGCTGCGCATGTACCTGCGCTGGGCCGACCAGAACGGCTACAAGGTCGAGATTCTCGACCGCATGGAGGGGGAGCAGGCGGGCATCAAGAGCGTCACGATGGAAATCGAGGGCTCTTTTGCCTACGGCTACCTGAAAAGCGAGAAGGGGCCGCACCGCCTGGTGCGCATCTCCCCGTTTGACGCCAACAGCCGCCGCCACACCTCCTTCGCGGGGGTGGACGTGATGCCGGTGCTGGACGACGATGTGGACATCGACATCGACCCGAACGACATCGAGATGGAGGTCTACCGCGCGAGCGGGGCGGGCGGCCAGCACGTCCAGAAGAACTCCACAGCGGTGCGCCTCGTCCACAAGCCGAGCGGGATCGTCGTCACCTGCCAGAACGAGCGCTCGCAGCTGCAAAACCGCGAGCAGGCGATGAAGGTGCTCAAGGCGCGCCTGTACGAGCGCGAGCAGGAGCGGATGGACGAGGAGCGTGCCAAAATTGCGGGCACGCACAAGACCGCCGAGTGGGGCAACCAGATTCGCTCCTACGTCCTGCACCCCTACCAGATGGTCAAGGACCACCGCACCGACACCGAGACCGGCAACACGCAGGCGGTGCTCGATGGCGACATCGAGATGTTCATCAACGCGTACCTCAAGAACCAGTTGGGAGGCAACGGAAATGGGAGCTAGGCGGCGCGGGCCGCGGCTCCCCTTCTGCCCCGTTTATGGCTGAAGTAGAAAATCTGGCTGAAGCCATTCCAACCATCATCACCCAGCGCTACCGCGTCGAGGAAAAGCTGGGTGAGGGTGGCTTTGCCACCGTGTACCGCGCCTGGGACAGCCAGCTTGAGCGGCAGGTTGCGCTCAAGCTGTACCACCTTCAGGAGGGGGAAAACGTGGAAAAGCTGGGGCGGGAAGCGAAGATGCTAGCGAGCCTCTCGCACCCCAACATCGTGATAGTCCACGACGCGGGCATCGCCGACGGTCGCCCCTACATCGTGATGGCCTACCTCGCGGGCGGCTCGCTGCGCGACAAGTTGGGGCCGAACAAGCCGCCGATGCGCCCGCGCGACGCCCTCGCCCTCACCGTCGTCCTGGCCGAGGCGCTCCACGCCGCGCACGAGGCGGACATCCTCCACCTGGACATCAAGCCCGAAAACATCATCTTTGACCATCGCGGGCGGCCCTTCCTCACCGACTTTGGCATTGGGCGCGTGATGGGCGGCGACGGGGTGACGCGGCAGACGCGCGCGCTGGGCAGCGGGAACTACGCCCCGCCGGAGCAGCGCCAGCGCGGCGAACTGACGCGCAAGTCGGACATCTACTCGCTGGGGGTGGTGCTCTTCGAGCTGCTGACGAACAAGCTCCCGCTCGGCCCTGCCCCCACCCACCCGCAGCCGCCCTACTCGCCCCCCTTTCTCATCAACGAGCCGATCACGGCGGCCAAGGGGCTGGTCAAGCTTGTCTGCCGCGCGCTGGCGGTGTCCGCCGATTACCGCTTCGAGTCGGCGGAAGAGTTTGTGCAGGCGCTGCGCAGCTACATTGTCCAGTCGGGGGAAAGCACCGGCAACCTGCTGCCGACGATGCGCGAGTTCTCCCAACGCCCCATCACCGCTGTCCAGTTTCGCGAGCCGGAGCGCGCCCTGCGCCGCTCGGAGATGCGGCGCGTGCCGCAAAACATCCGCCAGATGGAGGAGGACCTGACCCCCATCCCGCCCGCAACGCAGGTGGGCGAGGCGCTCTACTCCCATCAGGGGGTCGAGGTGGGGGTGGGCTCGGTGGTGGAGCAGGCGGTCTTCGCGCGCGGGCGCGTGCGGCTGCGGCAGGATGCGCTGGTGCGCGGCGACGTGGTCAGCCTGACGATGATCGACGTGAGCCAGGGGGTGCAGGCGGCGAACCTGATAGCGCCGGAAATCATGGTGCGCGGCCCGGTCCGCCTCACCGGCAGCCTTTTTTGCCGACGGCTGCGCCCGGCGCAGGGCGAAAGCGGGGTGCACCTGCCCGAAAACAGCGAGTTGGGCGGCTCGCTGATTTTTGGCAAGCAGTTCGAAAAGATTGTGCCCGACGACGCGTTGGGCCGCGCGCTGAAATACGAGCGCCCCCCCATCGAGTTTTTCGGTGATTTTCCCTCGGTCACCATCGGCTCCGGCTGCACCCTCGTCGCGATCCTGGGCGACGTGACGGTGGAGGTCGCGCCCGGCCAAAAGCAGCTCAACACGATTCGCGTCAGTGGCGACGTGACCATCGGCGCGTCCAACACGGTGCGCCGCATCGAGGGGCGGAACGTGCACATCGGGCGCAACTGCACGGTGGACGAGGTGCACGCGCTGGGCACGCTGACGATCGAGCAGGGCAGTACCGTCGGCTACATGCGTGCCGAGGAGGCGATCCGCCTGTCGAACAATGACCACATCGCGGCCCCGATCCTTTTTTCCGACAGCGGCGCGATCAAGGAGGAGGGCGAGGCCACCTGGAGCGTGGGCAAGAACCAGCAGGGGTTGACCGCCAAGCACATCTTTACCTTCGCGCGCGGCGAGCAGCGGGGCAGCATGGCGACGATCCTGCTCGACCATCGGCTCTACGAGCTGTACGACCGCATCGCCCCTGGCTGGCTCCCGCGCCTCTCGCCGGTGCGCTTCACGGGGTCGGGCGAGCAGGTGAACCAGCCCGCGCAGCCCAAGGCCCTGCCCGTGCCCAGCGCGAGCGACGAGGGCTACCTGGACGAGCAGATGGACCTGACCCCCGCCAGCGCGCGCCCGTCGGAGCCGGAGCCACCCACCGCGCCCGCCGCTGACCCCCCCGTCGAGCGGCGCGGCGAGCACATCGCCGTCCCGACCGCGCCGGTCATCGTCACGGCGGCGCAGCCACCGATGCCGATCGCCCCGCCGCCCCCGCCGGACGAGGAGAGGGCAGCACCCACGCGCCAGATGCCGCCCGCGAGCCAGCCCCCAACGCGCCGAATGAACGAGAATGAAGAAAGACACCGCCGATAAGCGCTCCCTTCCCTTTGCCCTCCCCAACGTGGGCAGCGAGGAAGAGGAGGTCATTGCGGTGCTTTCCTTTGTGGCGGATGAGCTGCTGGAAGCGCATCACCGCGCGGTGGGGCGGCTGCGCGGGCAGTCGTCGCGCTACAGCACCGTGGCATTCCTCGTCGCCCTAGCGGGCTTCGCGCTCTTTTTGGCGCAAGATTTCGAGGTGGCCTCCTTCCTGCAAATCGTGCTGCTGGCGCTGCTCCCGCTCGTCGCCCTCGCCGTGGGGGTGCTGCTGCGCAGCCGCTTCAGCGACACCGCGCGCCTGGCCCCGCCCCAACTGCTCCGCGCGCAAAAGTTGTCCTGGCAGTGGGTAGCCTTCCCGATCAACGGGGAAAAGATGCTGCTGTGGGACTCCCTCACCGACGAGCACGTTCCCCTGAACCTGCCCCCGGCCCTGCCAAAGCGCCAGGACTGGCTCCTCCGCGAGACGCAGGGGCCCTTCCGCCAGCTGGAAGACGAGAAAGTGCTGATCCGCGTGCTGGGCGATCAGCTGGAAGCGTGGCAGGAGCCGCCGCGCGCCCTCCAGCTCCCGCGCCTGAGCGGCGAGCACGAGCCGATCCTGGCCCTGCTCAAAAATTTGCCGCGCAGCCGCTACCTGGAGCCCGCCGCCACCCTGCCCACCCCGCGCACCCTCGACGGGGTGCGCGAGGAGCTGCGCCAGGTGATGGGGCTGTATCGCACCCACCACATCGTGGGGCACCACCTGTCCGTGTGGGAGGGGGACCTGCCGCGCTTCCAGAACAACATGGAGCGGGCGCTGCGCGAGGCGATGCCGAAGATGGACCCGCCCCCCGCGCCGCCCGCCGCCCACCCCACCGCCGACGTGGAGACGCTGCTCGGCACCCTGGACGTGGTGCGCAGCAACGCGATGGAGGCGCTGCGCGATACCCTGCTGGAAGAGCTAGCCAAGCAGGAGCAGGAGTTGGAGCGGCAGCTGAAGGCGCTGGAGCAGGATTGGGAGCGCGAGCGCAAAAACGTCCATTACACCAACGACACCCTCATCAGCTCGCTCAAGCGGCAGATGGACGATGTGAAGCAGCGCGCCCAGCCGGAAGCGGAGCAGGCACTCAGGGAGAGCCAGCTTAAGGTGGAGGAGGCCAACGAGCGGGTCAACAAGGCGGAGATCGACCTGGCTGATAAGCGCAAGCAACTCCTGCTGGCGAACACGGGCAGCAAGGACACGCCGCGCGCCTCCGACGAGCGCAAGCGGCAGATGGGCAGCGAGATCGAGCGGCTGACCAGCACCCTGCCCGAGATGAAGCGCACCGCCAAGACGATGGAGGAGGTGGTCGAGTTTCACCGCGCCGCCCTGCTGCGCGTGCAGCGCCAGGTGGATGGCCTGAATCAGGAGTACCAGCAGTACGTCCAGGGGCGTGATCAGGAGTTGCAGCGCATCGACAGCAGCTTCGAGGTGCGGCAGGGCGCGGTACGCGAGGCATTCGCCCCGACGATCAAGGCGATCGAGGGCGACCTGGCCTTCTTTGAAAAGAGCATCGACCACTTTGCGCAGGCGCTCGACCCGTTCCGCGCGGACCTGATCATGGAAAACGAGGCGATTCGCCCGTACAACCAGGTGGTGCAGCAGGTCTACGAGATTTTCAGCGACAAGCAGCAGGCGGTCAAGCAGTGGGCGGCGCGGGTGCAAGCCCTGATTCGCGAGCGGCGCGAGCAGGTGGGGCAGATCGTCGCGAGCGTGGACGAGGCGGTGCTCCCCAACATCGGGGTGCTGAACCTGCGCATCATGCTGCTGCCGATCTGGTACGTCGAGACGCGGCGCACGCTGCCCGCCCTCTGGCCCTGGGAGCGCACCGGCACGGAGGAGCGGTCGTTGCTGCTCGCCCCCTTTGAGGAGTCGGTGGAGCATGGGCGGCGGCTCGCGCTGCCGGATAGCAACGCTACCCCCCTGCTGCCGTTGCCCGCCCTGCAAGCGCGCCTCGACGCGCTGATGAAGGGCGAGCGGCGGGACGCCATCCAGCAGGCGGCGCGGCGGCTGGGGCGCACCGCCCCCTTCGAGGGCAGCCTGCTCAACGCCATCGCGATGCCCGCGCAGATGCCGCGCGCCATGATCGAGATGTTGCAGCCGCTCCAGCGCCCGCTGCTGCCGGAGATGGCAGAGGACGCGGCGGAGCCAAAGGGGGAGCGCCCCACCTCCGACGAGTTTGTCTACCAGGCCGAGGGCGTTGGAGGCGACCGACGCCTGGCGCGCCGACCCCCTCAACCTGCCGCCACCAGCGATGCGTGGGAGCCGGAGGCGACGACGGAGGGACGACCGACGACCGACGACGGACGACCGACGACGACGACGACGGGTACGAACGCGACGACTGACGACGGACGACCGACGACGGACGACCGACGGGTACCCGAAGCGGGTGCGGCGAGCGACGACGACGACCGACGACCGACGACCGACGGGTACCGAAGCGGGTGCGGACGAGCGACGACCGACGACCGACCGAGAAGCTACGACCGACGGACGATGGACAGCCCCAGAGTGGCGATGCGTCGAAGGCAGAGCCCAAAAAGCGATGAACGCGAACGAACGGCAACGCAGAACGCAGAACGCAGACGCGCAAACGCGGCACAGCATGGAACGCAAACAGGGTTCATTCCCCTGTTGCCGAATCCAAAATCCGAAATCTGAAATCCGAAATCCCCCAAATGCTTCATTTCGACATATTTTCCCTGTTTCCGCAGATGTTTGACGGCCCGTTCGGCGAGAGCATCATCAAGCGGGCGCGCGACAATGGGCTGATCGAGATCGCCCTGCACAACATCCGCGACTGGGCGCAGGACAAACATAGCGTCACCGACGACACCCCCTACGGCGGTGGCGGCGGCATGGTCATGAAGGCGGAGCCGCTCTTCCTGGCGGTGGAATCGGTGCTAGGGGTGGAGCCGCGCGCGGCGGGGCAGCCCACAGCGGAGCCGCCCTGCCCCGTCATCCTGATGACCCCACAGGGGCGACCCTTCACCCAGGCGGTGGCGGAGGAGTTGGCCCACCACGAGCGGCTCGCGCTGCTCTGCGGGCGCTACGAGGGGGTGGACGAGCGGGTGCGCGAGCATCTGGTCACCGACGAGATTTCGATTGGCGACTTTGTGCTGAGCGGCGGCGAGTTGGCCGCGATGGTCATCGTGGATGCGGTGACGCGCCTGCTGCCCGGCGCGCTCGGCGACCCGACCGGGGCCAGCGACGACTCGCACTCGATGGGGCTGCTGGAATACCCGCACTACACGCGCCCCGCCCTCTTTCGCGGCTGGCCCATCCCCGATATCCTGGTCAGTGGGCACCATGCCAACATCGAGCGGTGGCGGCGGCAGCAGGCACTCCTGCGCACCCGCGCGCGCCGACCCGACCTGCTGGCGCGCGCCGAGCTGAGCGAGGCGGAGCGTCGCTGGCTTGCCGCGCAGGCCGCGCCGACGGAGCGGGAAGGGTGAGGCGGCCGAACGGCGGACCCGAATTTGCCTGCAACTGGCAGCAGTGATATACTACTTTGCTAGAGCATCAGCACTCGGAAACGCCCTTTTTGGGGCGTTTTTATTGTGAAAAGGAGAAGGGCAATGGTCAATCTTGTTCAGCAGCTAGAAGCTGAAGAAATCGCAAAGTATGGCCAGAACGTTCCCGATATTCAACCTGGCGATACCGTTCGCGTCCACGTTTTGATCGTTGAGGGCAGCCGCGAGCGTACGCAGGTGTTTGAAGGGTTGGTTCTGGGGTTAAGTGGCAGCGCGAGCAATCGCAGCATCATGGTGCGGCGCATCGGCGCGCACGGGGTGGGGGTGGAGCGTATCTTCCCGCTGTACAGCCCGCGTATCGAAAAGTTTGAGGTTGTGCGCCGCGCCCACGTGCGCCGCGCCAAGCTGTACTACATGCGCGAGCGTACCGGCAAGAAGGCGCGTCTCAAGGAGCGCCGCCGCTAATCGCGCGCTTTTGTTTGCTACGAAGAAGCACGGATTCACCCCGTGCTTTTTTGTTTTCCCTGTCAGCCAACCCTCTGCCACCTACATTGCTAGGCGGGCCAGAGACCCGCGCCCCCAGGGGGTTTGTTTGCCGTGCGTTCTGCGTTCTGCGTTGCCGTTCATTCCGCATTCCGCATTCCGCATTCCGCGTTCCTATGTTAGACTGTCGCCACTATGCCACCTACCCTTGAGCACGAGAGCGAGCTGTGGGGCGCGGGCCACCGCTACATCGCGGGGCTGGACGAGGTCGGGCGCGGCTGCCTGGCCGGGCCGGTCATGGCGGGGGCGGTGGTGCTGCCGCAGGACGAGGGCGCGGGCGCTGCGCTGCGCGCGGCAGGGCTGCGCGACTCCAAGAAGCTGTCGGCGCGTCAGCGCGAAACCCTTGTGCCCCTGATCGAGGAGGTAGCGCTTGCCGTGGCGGTGGGGGAAGCGAGCGCGGCGGAAATCGACGAGATCGGCATCGTCCGCGCCTGCGCCCTCGCCATGCGGCGTGCCCTGGCGCGCCTGGCCTGCCCGGTCGAGGCCCTGCTGCTGGACGCCTTCCCCCTGCCCAACGAGCCGCTCCCCCAGCGCGCCATCGTGCGCGGCGACGACGCTCTCGCTTTCCATCGCCGCCGCCTCCGTCGTCGCCAAGGTTCACCGCGACGCCCTCATGGTGGACGCTCGACGCCCAATTCCCCGGCTACGGCTTCGCCTCCAACAAGGGCTACGCCGCGCCCGCCCACCGCGCCGCCCTGCGCGCCCTCGGCCCCACCGCCATCCACCGCATGAGTTGGAAGCCGCTGCGCGAGTTCGGGTCGAGCAGCTGCCGCCTCGAGGGGGTGATGAAGGTGAGGGGGTGAGGTTGAGGTGAAGTAAAAGCGTGGTTCTTTATCTGCTCATCCGTCACTGGCTCGAAATCTGAAATCTCGAAATCTGAAATCTGAAATCCCAAATCCATCATGGGGCGACGAGACCTGGCGGCGCGGGGCAAACGAGGGGAGCGCTGGGCAGCGCGGGCGTTACAGGCGGCGGGCTACCGCATCCTGGCGCGGCGCTGGCGCATCGTCGGTGGCGAGATCGACCTGATCGCCACCGACCGTGACGGGCTGGCCTTCGTCGAGGTCAAGACGCGGCAGGGGAACCGGTTCGGCCCCCCGCAGCTTGCCATCACCCCGCGCAAACTGGAACTGCTCCACCGCGCGGCGGAGCAGTGGCTCGCCGAGCAGGTCGGCGACGCGCCGATTGACTGGCGCATCGACGTGGTGGCGGTGGAGGTGGATCGGCAGCAGCTACCGATCCGAATCACCATTTTTCAGTATTACGAGGTGTAAATGGTGAATGGGGCATAGTGAATGGGAGAGATGGGGGTGAGAAGGGATAGGCGTGAGCCAATATCATTCCTGTCTGCCATGGCATAGCTATGGCAGACAATGAGCTACGTAATCTACCAAGCGGGAAACCATCCTATGCTGTGCGACCGTGGTGGGCGCGGTGCTATACTCTCAACAGCAAATAGCACTCACAGGAGGACCTCGTGGAAAGCATCAAAGTGCAGTCGCATGTGGGGGCCGATGGGCTGTCTGACGTTGACGGTGCCGGTGGGGGTCAGCAATGCCGATGTGGAGGTCGTAGTTGGTCGTGCAGCCCCTCGCCCCAAACGGGCGCGACGGGCAGGCGACGGATGATCTTGGATGGCCCATGGCTTTTTTGAGGAGACGTATGGTTCCTTTGCAGACGAGCCGCTCGTGCGGCCCACCCAGGGGATGTTCGAGGAACGGGAATTCCTTGAATGATTTATCTGCTCGATAGCAATGCATGCATCGGCTATCTTAATGGGCGTGCAGTCGGAGTCTTGCGGCACCTGCACGCCATGAGCCCGTCTGATGTTGTTTGCTCCGTGGTGAAGGCAGAGCTTTTCTATGGTGCTCGCCGAAGCCACAATCCACAGGATGCCCTTCGTAAGCAGCAGGCGTTCTTTAACCGCTTTGTATCGTTGCCCTTCGACGATGCAGCCGCGCAGCACGCGGGGCGCATCCGCGCCGAGCTTGCCGCTGCGGGAACCCCCATCGGCCCCAACGATCTGCTGATTGCCGCGATCGCACTTGCCACCGCCCTGACCCTCGTGACGCATAACACGCGCGAGTTTGGCCGCGTGGCTGGACTGCGGTACGAGGATTGGGAGGCGGGCTAGCAGCCCATCCCTTCCGCCGCGTCCCACCCTTGTTGTTTCCCTCGTGATACCCCATTTTTAGCGGCGGCTCCCCCACGTGGCTATACTTTGCCCATGAGATTTTTGTCTACCCTCGTTTGGACCTGTTACCACTGGCTGCTTTGTCGGCTGGACCCTGACCACCCCGTCTCGCTTGGGCTGGGGGCCGAGCAGGCGCTGGAGCGCCAGCAGTGGGGCCGAGCATTCGATCTGAGCAATGCCGCGCTCAAAAAGCGCGACGATCTGGTGCCCGCTTATTTTGTGCGCAGCGTCGCCCGCCTGCACCTGGACGACTTCAAGGGTGCGCTGCACGATTTGAACCATTTTTTGGCGCTCGCCGAGGAGCCGGAGGCGACGGTTTACTACTGGCGCGGCCTGCTCTACGTGCAGCGCCGCGAGTGGGCGCTGGCGCTTGCCGATTTTGAGCGCGTGCTGGACGAGGTGCCGGACGACCCGCACTGCCATTACTGGAAAAGTTACATTTTCTGGCAGCGCGAGGAGTGGGAAAAGATGCGGGCCGCGCTGGAGCAGGTGGAGCGGCTGGTGCCGGCGAGCGCGCCCGCCGCAGAACTGCGCGGCCACCTGCTGCTCCACGAGGGGCAGCACCGCGAGGCGAACGCTGCCTACAGCGACGCGCTCGCGGCGGGGATCGAAAGCCCGGAGCTGCGCTACAACCGCGCCGTCACCGCCCGTCACCTGGGCCAGTGGGCAGCGGCGCAGGCTGACCTGGAAGCGATTTTCCGGCTCGACCCCGATAACCTGTGGGCGCGGCTGGAACTGAGCAATCTTGCGCTGGAGTCCGGTGAGTACGACGAGGCGCTCCGCCTGGCGCGCCACACCCTGAGCCTGGAGCCCGCCTTTTTTGAGGCGCACGTCAACGAGGTGGCGGCGCTCATGGCGCTGGACGAGAACGAGCAGGCGCGGCTGCGGCTGGAAACCCTGCGCGACCTCCACCCCGATCAGCCCCTGTTGGAGCAGTTGTACGGCGACCTGCTCGCGGCGGCGGGCGAGACGGAGGCAGCCATCGCCTCGCACCGTCGCGTGCTCGCGCAGCGGCCAAACGACCAGGAGGTGCGCCTGGCGTTGATGGGCGAACTGCTGGCCGTGGAGCGCTACGAGGAGGCAGCGGCGGAGATCGCGCTTTTTCTGGAAGCTGACCCCGAGAGCATGGAGGGCTACGCGGCGCGCGCGGACTTGTACCGGTTGAGCAACCGCCCCGCCGCGATGCGCGCCGACCTGGACCACCTGATTGCTCTCGACCCGCAGCACGCGTGGGCACTGACCTACCGCGCCGCACACCGCCAGTGGCAGGGCGATGCGGCGGGCGCGCTCGCCGATTATTGCAGCGCGCTTGACGCCGAGCCGCAGCAGGCGTGGATCTGGGCGTTTCGGGGGCAGTTTCACATGCAGTCTGGCCGCCTGGACGCGGCGCTGGAAGATTTTCAGCAGGCGATCACCCTGGACCCCACCGACCCGTGGATTCGACGCCAGTGGGCGGAGTTACTGTTCTGCTGTGGGCAGCCGGGGCGCGCCGCCGAGGTGCTGGACTGCCTGATCGCGGACGAGCCGGAGGACGGCTTCGCGCGCCTCGCCCGCGCCGAGCTTTATCTGTTGGGGGCGCAGTGGTCGGAGGCGCGCCAGCAGCTTGAGCAGATCGTGGAGCGCGCGCACGAGTTGGCGTGGCTGGCCCATGCGGTGCTCGCGATGCTGCACCAGGGCATCATGCAGCGCCACCACCTGGCGCTGGCAAAGAGCCTTTGCCCCGAGCCGAGCTACTGGGGGGTGTCCCCCGCGCGCGTGCTCGCCCAGCAGGGGCTGGTGGCCTGGCTGGAGGCGGATCAGGCGCGGGCAGCGGGGCTGCTGCGCGCTGCCCGCGATCGTTTGGAGCCGGGCGAGCGGCTCTGGCGAGCCTTGCCCCCGCTGCTGGACCACGCGGGCGCACCATCGCTTCTGGCAGCGGTAGATGGCTCTTCCCCCTTTGTGACGGCGCTTGACCCCACGCGTCGCGAGTTGAGGGTGTGACCCCCCCGTCTTCCTTCCCCCCGCTCATCGTCCTCGTCGGGCCGACCGCGGTCGGCAAGACCGCCACCTCCATCCGCCTCGCGCGGCGCTTCGGGGGGGAAATCATTTCCGCCGACTCGCGCCAATTTTACCGGGGGATGGACATCGGTACCGCCAAGGCGACCCCCGACGAGCAGGCGGCGGTACCCCACCACCTGCTGGACATCTGCGAGCCCACTGACACCCTGACCCTCGCCGAGTTTCAGGAGCGCGCCTACGCCGCGATGGCCGACATGGTGGCGCGCTACAAGATTCCTTTTCTGGTGGGCGGGACGGGGCTGTACGTGCGTGCGGTCGTGGAGGGCTACGGCATCCCGCGCGTGCCGCCCGACGAGGCGCTGCGCGCGTCGCTTTTTGCCGTGGCAGAGGCAGAGGGCCACGCGGCGCTGCACGCGCGGCTCGCTGAGGTGGACCCTGAGGCCGCCGCGACAATCGACGCGCGCAACGTGCGCCGCGTGGTGCGCGCGCTGGAGGTCTACCGGAAGAGCGGCACCCCCATCTCCGTGCTCCAGCGCAAACAAGCGCCGCCCTACCGTATTCTACAGATAGGGCTAACGAGGGAGCGGGAGCGCCTGTACGAGCGCGCGGACCGTCGCATCGCCGCCATGCTGGACGCGGGGCTGATCGCGGAGGTGCAGCGCCTCCTCGACGAGGGGGTCCCCGCCGACTGCGAGGCGATGTCCGCGCTCGGCTACCGCGAGACGGTAGCCTTTTTGCGCGGCGAGCTTCCCTCCAAAGACGCGCTTGCGGCGGAGATCGGGCGCAACACGCGGCGCTTCATCCGCACGCAGAGCAACTGGTTTCGCCCCACCGACCCCACCATTCACTGGTTCGACCTGGACGCCCAGCCCTACGAGGCCATCGAGGCTTTTGTGGGCGAATGGCTGTTGAACGTTGGAACGTTGAAACGTTGAAACGTTGAAACGTTGGAACGTTGGAACGGTCGGAGATTGGGCGCAACGCGCGGTCCCACCTTCGATATTATTGCGATTCGTTGGTTTCTCACGGAAGCATCAGGGTTGTGCACCCCTGAAGACGCGAAGCACAGCGAGATAATGGGAGAGGGTTGTGTGGCGCACTCACACGGGCCGCGGGCCTCTGGCCCGCGTTGAGGGCAGGGTGCACAGATGGGTTGGGGTGAGGAGCCTTGGTGACGCGGGCCGTACCCAGAGAGAACCCACCGCGCGAGCGTACGTATCTTACGGGTGGTCAAATAGTGAGAAGGGTAGCAAAAGTGGCTGTTGAACGTTCCAACGTTTCAACGTTTCAACGTTTCAACGTTTCAAGGAAGGATCAGGTGCAGGTCGCCAAACTCGTGCCAGAGGTAGCGCTCGTCGAGCGCGGCGGCGTAGCTGATTTTCAGGTGCTCGCGCCCCGCGAGCGCTTCCAGCATGGCGAGGTGGGTGGCGCGCGGCTCGTGCAGCCCCGTGAGCATGGCGTTGACGGCGCGCAGCCCGCGCGTGGGGGTGATGACGAGTCTGGGTCCAGCCCTCGCCGGGATGCGTGATCCCGTCCTCGTCGGTCACGGTCTCCAGCGCGCGCACCACCGTCGTGCCCACCGCGATCACCCGTTTGCCCGCCGCCCGCGCCGCGTTGACCGGTGCGCGCGGTCGCGGCAGGCACGCGGTAAAACTCCTCGTAGGGCGGCTCGTGCGTTCTCCAGGCTGGCCACGCCGGTGTGCAGGAGAAGCGGCGCGACCTGCACGCCCTGTGCCACCAACTGGGTGAGCAGCTCGTGGGTGAAGGCGCGCCCGGCCGAGGGCATCTCCGCGCTGCCCGGCTCGGTGGCGTAGACGGTCTGGTAGTAGCTGAGTAGGCCACGCCTCGCTGCACGTAGCCGTAGCGAATCGGGAAGCCCCACTCGGCGAGATACGACTGCACCTGCTGGGGCAGCGACAGCGTGGCGATCCAGAGGCGCACCGGCGCGCCGCCCACGTCGCGCTGCGCGGGGTGGTGCGGCGTGTGAAGGGTCGCTGCGCCGCCGTGCCGGGCAGGCGCAGCGTCTCGCCCGCGCGCGCCTGGGTGAAGGGGGTTGTGCCCCCCTCACCGGGCTGGCGCACCTCGACCACCCACAGCTCGGCGGGCAGGCGCGTGGAGAGGTGAAGCTCAACCGCGGTGCCGTCCTCGCGCGTGGCAGCGAGCGCGGCGTTCAGCGTGCCGCTCGTGTTGAGGACCAGCACATCGCCCGCCTCCAGCACCTCCACGATATCGCGAAAGCGCGCGATGGGTGACTCGGTTGTCTGCAAGGGTCGGAGACCATCAGCCGCACCTCGTCGCGGGCCAGGCCGCGCGCCTCGGGTGGCTCGCTGGCGCTCAGCTCGCAGGGCAGCTCGAAGTCGAGCGACCACAGGTCGGCATAGTCGGCATCGTGCAGGCGAATCGCCTTGAAGTACTTTGTGTCGTGTTGTGTGCGTGGGGGGGAAGCGATCATCTTCCACTTTCTTTCGTGTAGCCAAAATCATTGAGGTGCAACGTAAATCGTTGTTGGGAGGCAGGAGAGGCGAGGGGATACCCACGCTCCCAGGCGAGGAGAGGCGGGCCAGAGGCCCGCGGCCCCAGAATATTGGGGGGCGGCCCGCACGTTGTGCCTGTCTTTACGTGCTTTGGGCGGTGGCAAGCTCGCGCGCCTGGTAGCGCCCGCTGGGCAGGGTCACCCTCCAGCAGCTCTACCAAACCGGGGACGCTGGTTTCGGGGAGCGGGCGGTCGCTGATATCCTCGCCGGGGAAGGCTTCCTGGTGCATCTGGGTTTGCATATCACCGGGATCCACCCAGTACACCTTCAGCGCGGGGTTCTCGGCGGCGAGGATGGCGGATAGTTGTTCCAGCGCCGCCTTGCTGGAGCCGTAGCCGCCCCAGCCCTCGTATGCCTCGACCCCCGCATCGCTCGACACATTGATGATCCGCGCGCCTGGCTTCAGCTCATGCTTGAGTGCCTGCAGCAGCGCCAGCGGCGCGATGACATTGGTGCGGTAGACCGCTTCCAGCGTGTCGAGGGGAAACTCCAAGAGCGGGGGCTGCGGGCTGGGGCCAAGGATGCTCGCGTTGTTTACCAGGGCGTCCAGGCCACCGAGTTGCTCGGCGGCGCGGGCGAGCGCGCGGCGGTGGCCCGCGTCGGTCACGTCGCCCGGCAGGGCAACTACCTTGCCCCAGCGGGAAAGCTCGGTGGCAGCATCGTCCAGCCCTGCCGCGCCGCGCGCGTCGATGAGCAGGGTCCAGCCGCGCTGCGCCAGCGCGCGCGCCAGCGCCAGGCCAAGCCCGCGCGAGGCCCCGGTGATCAGGGCGGTTCGAGAGGGAAGAGTCATGGGAAAAGTCCTTTCATCCAGGCGCGGGTGCGCCGCGTGTTCGCAGTTTGTGCTTGGTACTGTACCAAACGTGGAGCCGCCGCGCGCCGGGCATGGGGTCAGTTTGGCCCTGTACCAAAGGACAGCCTGTGTGCCTGCGTAGGACAATCGTCTGTTGACTTTCCCGTCGTGCTTTCCTATACTATGGGCACACTTCAACGGAGAAAGGAGTTGTGCGAGATGCGAGATCGAACTGTTCAAGAAGTCCGCGATACGCGCGACTCCATCTAAGACGCCCATGCGCTTGAGCACGGGCGTTTTTATTTTCTCAAACTCTTAGGAGGCACAATGTACGATTCGGGGATGATTAGCAAGATCCAGAAGTCGAAAGAGTACGCCGCTGAGCCGCACCGCATCCAGTTCCAGACCTTCAAGGTGCAGCTTGATGGGATGAACGACGGCCACTCCGTAGAGTACAAAGATGGCGACTGGCATTGCGATTGCCACTATTTCGCCAGCCACGGGGTGTGCAGCCACACCATGGCGATGGAGCGTGTCCTCGGCGTGATGCTCCCCACGGTTGCGTACGCTTAAGCACTTCTGAGCAATCTCCCGCGTTTCCCTAGGCCCTCCCCCCGAGGGCCTTTTTTGTTAGGGGTTGGGGGGTAGGGGTTGCAGGTTGCAGGTTGGGGGTTGCAGGTTGCAGGTTGCAGGTTGCAGGTTGCAGGTTACGGATTGAAACTGTCGTGGCCCTTTGACTTCGGACCTCGGACCTCGGACTGCCGTTGACTTTGGACTTTGGACTTTGGACCCTATAATCACGCGATTGAGCAACCAGGAAGACCTGTTGAAGAGCGCATGAGAAAGCAAGGTAGAGTGGTGGTAGGGCTGCTGGTCAGCGCCCTATTTTTATTTTGGGCGCTGAGCGGGCTGCGGCTGGATCAGTTCTGGGAGCAGTTGCAGCACGCCAATTATTGGTGGCTCCTGCCGGGCATCGCGGTTTACTTCGTGGGGGTCTGGGCGCGCACGTGGCGCTGGCATTACATGCTGCGCCCGCTCAAGTCGATCCCGCTGCGCCGCCTCTTTCCCGGTGGTCTGCATCGGCTACGCGGGAAACAACATCTACCCGGCGCGCGCAGGCGAGCTGCTGCGCGCCTACATCCTGAAGCAGCAGGATGGCATCCCCGTCAGCGCGAATCTAGCGACGGTGGTGGTGGAGCGCCTCTTCGACGGGCTGGTGATGCTGGGCTTCGTGCTCTTCGCGCTGCCCTTTACCGATATCGGCGCGGCGTATCGACAATTTGTGGTAGCATTCAGCGTCCTCTTCCTGGGCGCGCTCGTTGGTTTTCCTCTTGATGGCCGCGCGGCCCGACGGGATACAGTGGCTGGTCGGCTTTTTTTTGCGCCTGCTGGTGCCGATCCGCTTCCACGAGCGCGTGATCGCGCTGGTGGCGCGCTTTCTGGAGGGGCTGGCGAGCCTGCGCAGCGGGCGCGACGTGCTGATGATTTTTGTTTCCAGCGTGGTGGTCTGGCTGCTGGAAACCTTGAAATATTGGTTTGTGATGCACGCTTTCCCGTTTGCGGTGCCCTTCGTCGTGCTCATGCTGATGAATGGCATCGTGAATCTGACGACGAGCCTGCCTGCCGCGCCGGGCCACATCGGCACCTTCGACACCCCCGGCATCAAGGTGCTGCAAGCCTTCGGGGTGGAGCAGGCCATCGCGACGAGCTACACCCTGGTGCTGCACGCGGCGCTCTGGCTGCCGATCACCCTGCTGGGGCTCTTCTACCTGGGGCGCTCCCAGGTGCAGGTGGAGCGCGTGCAGCAGGAAATCACCCAGGAAGCGGCGGCGGGAAGCTGACGCGACGACCGACGACGGACGACGGACGACGGACGACGGACGACGACGACCGACGACGGACGACGGACGTACCCGCAAGCGGGAACCCACCCCTGGGAGCGACGACCGACGTAACGACAATTCGTAAGCCGTAATCTGCAATCTGCAATCTGCCTGAACCTGAGCAATCCGATGAAATCCGAAATCCGAAATCCGAAATTCACCCATGGACATAGCAATCATTGGCGCGGGGTACGCGGGGCTGACTGCCGCGTATGACCTCGCGCGCGCGGGCCACACGGTTTCCGTGTACGAGGCAGCACCCGAGGCGGGCGGGCTGGCGGCGGGCTTCAAGGCACCCCACTGGGAGTGGCCGCTGGAAAAGTTCTACCATCATCTGTTCACCAACGATGAGGCGATCCTGGACTTTTGTCGGCAGATCGGCATCGGCGACAAGCTGAGTGTCTACCGCCCCTCGACCGACCTGGTGCACGAGGGCAAGCCCTACCCCTTCGACAGCCCCGTCGCTGCCCTGAAGTACCCCGGCTTTTCCTTTTTGGAGAAGGCGCGCGCCGGGCTGACGATGGTCTATTTGAAGCTGCGGCACGAGTGGCGGCCCTTCGAGGAGGTGACCGCGCACGAGTGGATGCGGCGCGCGATGGGCGGGGCCTACGACAAACAGTTCGGGCCGCTGCTGCGCGGCAAGTTTGGCGAGGAGAACTTTCGCGACGTGCCGATGACGTGGATGTGGGCGCGGCTTCTTCAAGCGCACGCCCAAGCTGATCTACCCCGACGGGGGCTTCCAGAGCATCACCGACGCGATGGTACGGCGGTTGAGGCGCTCGGGGTGACCATCCACCTGGACACCCCCGTGCGCGCGCTCCGGCACGAGGCGGGCGGCTGGGCAGTGCAGGCAGCGCAGGGCAGCGCGCGCTTCGAGCGCGTGATCGCCACCGTCTCGCCCGCGCTGCTGACGCGCCTCGTGCCCGAGCTACCCGCGAGCTACCTCGCCTCGCTTGCAGGGTCTGAAGAGCATGGGGGCGGTCGTGATGACGGTGGCGCTGGCCCACCAACTCACCGAGAAAAGCTACTGGCTCAACCTGAACAAGGACGACTATCCCATGCTCTCGCTGGTGGAGCACACCAACATGGTGGAGCCGCGCCACTACGGGGGCGATCACCTCGATCTACATGGGGGACTACCTCGCGCCCGACCACCCCTATCTCTCCTACAGCGCGGAGCAGCTGTTCGAGGTGTACGAGCCGGTGCTGCGCGCCTTCAACCCCGCCTACGAGCGCTCGTGGGTGCGGGACATGTGGCTCTTCTCCGACCACCTACGCCCAGCCGGTGCCGACGCTGCGCTACGGCGAGCGCATCCCACCGCTGCGCACCCCGCTGTCGGGGCTCTACTTTGCCTCGATGAGCCAGGTCTATCCGTGGGATCGCGGCACGAACTATGCGGTCGAGATCGGACACAAGGTTGCACAGGAATTGTTAGCCG
Source organism: uncultured Chloroflexia bacterium (assembly GCA_963845765.1). GTDB lineage: Bacteria > Chloroflexota > Anaerolineae > Ardenticatenales > Ardenticatenaceae > CAWJTI01. The sequence goes on along the minus strand of CAWJTI010000015.1, from coordinate 134,722 downwards.
ATAGAATAGGGGCCATGCCACACGCTACCGTCGCGTCGCCGCGCGACCTGGGCTGAGCGGGCAGCTGACCACTACATTGGGGGGCTAAGACAGCCTTTTGGGGAGCGCACGGGAGCCCTGCTTCCAAAAAGAAGGGGTCACCGTGCCAGAAACGTTTAAAATGGTGTTACAAGGAGTTTGCAAATGAAAATTGTTGTGATGGGGACCGGTTTTGTTGGCCTGACCCACGCCGCTGTCTGCTCGGAGTACGGCCACGAGGTGTACGGCTACGATGTGGACGCCGAGCGGATCGCGGCCTACCAGTCGGGCGAGCGCAAGGCGATTGATCGCTATGTCAACGAGCCGGGGCTGGTGGACATCCTGGAAGAGACGCTGGGACGTCACCTTTTCTTTACCACCGATCTGGACAAGGCGCTGGACAACGTCGATGCGGTCTACCTCTGCCTGCCCACGCCGCCCAACCGCGACGGCTCCAGCGACCTGAGCATCTACAAGCGCGCGTCCCACACCCTGGGCGAGAAGCTCGCGCAGCGCAACAACACGAAGCGCGTGGTGATCGTCAACAAGAGCACCGTTCCGGTGGGCACCGCGCGCATGTTGGAAGACTTGCTTAAGGAGCGGGGGGTCACCAATTTTGGTGTCGCCTCCAACCCGGAGTTTTTGCCGGAGGGCAACGCGGTGGAAGCGTCGCGCAAGCCGGACCGCGTGGTGGTTGGCGCGGACACCGAGGCCGACTTCGAGATTCTGCGCCGCATCTACCCGCAGTTTCAAGATCACGTGCGCATCCGCTACATCGAGACGACCCCGGAAACCGCCGAGGCTATCAAGTACGTGGCGAACACGTTGCTGCTCACCTACATCTCGTTCTGGAACGGGGTCGGCGCGCGCCTGGGCGAGACCTTCCCGAACATCCGCATGGAAGATTTGAAGCTGGGGGTCACGGCGGACGCGCGCATCAGCACCTGGGGCTCCTACGTGAGCAACGGTGCGGGCGGCAGCTGCTTCGGCAAGGACGTGCAGTCGCTGATCTACCAGCTGAGCCGCGCAGGGCGCGCCGCTGACCTGCTCCAGTCGGTCTATCGCATCAACGAGTACCAGAAGACCTACCTGATCGACCGAGCGGTGCACGAGGCGGACTTTAACTTCAACCACAAGACGTGTCGCGCTGCTGGGCCTCGCCTTCAAGAAGCGCACCAACGACATGCGCGACTCGTCCGCGCTCAAGGTGGTGGAGGCGCTGCTGGCGCGCGGGGTCAAGGAGATTCGCGCCTACGACCCGCTGGCGAACGAGGAGGCGAAGCACTGGTTCGACCCGGAGCAGAACCACCTCTTCGAGCGCATCACGTACCACGACACGGCGCGCGCGGCGCTGGCAGGCAGCGATGCCTGCTTCATCTCGACCGACTGGGAAGAGTTCCGTGGCCTCTCGCACGTCATCGAGAGCACCGTGCAGCCGCCCTACCTGATCATCGACGGGCGGCGCATGATCCCGGATTACGAGGTGCTGGTTGCCAAGGGGTACGAGTACCTCGCCGTGGGCAGCACCCTCCAGGAGCCGAACCCGCTCCGCCCGGAAGAGATTCCGGCCTACGCGGACGTAGCAAACTCTTTCCCCAGGTAAGCGTTAAGCTGGCAACCAAAAAGCGCCCCACCTTCACGGTGGGGCGCTTTTTCTTTGTGCGGCGGCTTATGCACTATGAACAAAAACCCCTCTCCCAGGATTGGGAGAGGGGTTGGGGTGAGGGCCGAGCGGGCCGTCGCTACCGCGCCACCCCAAACCGCGTGCCCTCGCTGCGTCCGAACACCTCGGGGTGGTACTGCTCGTAGGCGACGGCGGGCAGGACGTTGAAGGTGCCCGGCACCGTCGCGCGCAGAAAGTACGTGTACTCGTAGCTGCCACGCGGCAGGCGGTCGGCAAAGAGCGCCACCTTCTCGTCGCGGATGATGTGGCTCGACCAGGCGTCGAACCAGAAGGGGCCGCGCTCGTCTACTCGCTCCTGCGCGGGCGCGGGCACCCCCTGCGCCGTGGTCATCAGGGAGGGGTCGAGCACCTCGAAGCCCGCCGGGATCGGATCCTCCAGCGTGAAGAAGTAGAGATCGTTCGGTGCATCCACCGTCAGGCGCACCTGCACGATGTCGCCGACCGCCACGCTTTCCGTCGCCGCGCCGGTGCTTTCCAGCGTGGCGGAATCCACCGACTCGTAGCGGCGCGCGAGACTGATCCCCTCGTTGCGCGCCGCGAGCGTCTCGACGGGCAGAAAGTAGCGCAGCCACGCCGAGTAGTAGAGCCGCCCCGCGCCGCTTTCCGGCACGCGCGTGATGATCAGCTCGTTCGCCTGCCCCAGCAGCAACTCTTTGATCCCCACCTCCAGCGTCGTCGCCTCGGCCAGGTTGTCGCGCGTGGCCCGCTCGCTGAGTATCACCTTGCCATTCAACGCTACCTCGTAGGCGAAATCGGCGTCCAGCTCGCCACTGGCGAGGAGGAAGTCGGTCAGCGCGAGGAGCGACCACGCGCTTTCCTGCGTGGTTTCCCAGTGGCCGCTTTGCCGCGTCTGCATCAGCCAGTTGACCGCCTGCGGCAGCAGCAGGTGCTCCGGCTGCACGCGCACCAGCGCGCGGATCGCCAGCGCGGTCGAGCGGGTACTGGAGCCGAGGGTCTGCGGCTGGATCGTCTCCTCCTCCCAGTGCGCGCCGGTCGCGCTCAGGATGGCGGTGGCGGTCAGCTCCGAGGCGAGGGCTTGCACCTTGTCGCCCTCACCGCCCGCGTTGTCCAGCGCGAGCAGCAGGAAGGCACGCCCCGCCACCCCCAGCAGTGCGTGGCGGTCGAACAGCTCCACGGAGCGCGTCACGTCCGCCGCGCCCATCTCGCTGAGCACGTAGAGCACAAAGGCGCGGGTTTCCAGCGTCGCGTCGTCCTGAAGCTCGCTCGTGCGCGCCAGCCATCCCTGAAGAAAGCCGGTCGCCCCGTTTAGCGTTTCGTCTGGAACGGGGAAGCCCGCCTGCGCCGCCTCGTGCAGGCCCAGCGCGCTGTAGGAGGAAAGCCATGTCTGACTCTCGCTCCCCTGCCACCAGCCCCAACCGCCATCCGTGTTTTGCCAGGAGATCAACAATTCCACATCGGCGCGGACCCTCTCGTCCAGCGCGGCCTCCAGCTCGGGGCGCTCCCAGCCCAACTCGTTGAGCGCCCGCGCCGTCGCCACGTTGGGCAGCATGGTGCTCGCCACCGCCTCGACGGAGGGGTAGGGGAAGTCGGCCAGCCAGGCCAGCGTGTTCTCGGTAGCGCCCGCCAGCGAGGGGCTAAGTTCCAGGGTTAGCTCCCCCTGCGTCGTGTCGCTTTCCTGCGGGAGCTGGATCGACTCGACCGCGCCGCCCTCGCCAGGGCGAAGCAGCCCGCTGCTCGCGATCACCTCCGGCGCGCTCAACTGGTAGACCGGCAGCGTCTCGCGCAGCGCATCGGAAAAGCCGTCGCCCTCAGCGCTGATGCTCACCGTGACCGCCTCGCCCTCCTGCACCGTAACGGGGAAGGTGACGACGCGCCGCTCGCCCGCGCCGATGCTGAGCGGCTGGCTCGCCGCGCCGTCGCGCAGGCGCAGGCCGCTCGCCTCAAAGGTGACGGTGCTCTGGATTGTCCTGCCGGTGTTGTTATGGAGCGCTACCTGGATCTCCGCCTCGTCGCCCACCACGAAGAAGCGCGGCAGGGTGGGGCGCACGAAGAAGGGGAGGGTCGAGGTGGATTCAATCGTCGCCTCGCCCACCAGCGGCTCGCCCTCGGTCACGCCGCGCGCGGTGAGCACCCAGATCGTCAGGTTGTCGGGCAGGGTGAAGGTAACCTCCGCCTCGCCCTGCTCATCGGTGACGATGTCGCCGCGCCAGAAGGCGGTGTCCTGGATGTTTTCGCGGATGGAGCCCAGGAAGAAGCCGCCCCCGCCGCCACCCATGCCCCCGTCCGACGGGGCCTGCCCCTCGGCGAGCCGGTCCAGGTTGGACATGAAGGTGCTGCCGCTGCGGACCGTGTTCGGGCGCTCCGACCAGAACACGTCGGCCAGCGGGGTTGCCTTTTCTTCGCTCAGGGCCAGCACCGCCTTGTCCACGACCGCCAGCGACAGCTCACCCTGCACCGGCTCGCCCGCCTGGTCGGTGACGCGCAGCAGGAAGGTGGCCTCCTCCCCCGGCTGGAGCGGCCCGCTCGCCCCGTCCGGGCGGGCGAGGGTAACGTTCAGCAGCTTGGGCGCGCGGGACACCCGCAGGTTTAGGTAGCCGACGCGGAAGACGCGGTAGCGGGCTCTCGTCCGTGACCCCCTTCGCCGCGACGACGCTGATGATCATGTTGGGGATCATCTCTTCCGTGATCGGAATCTCGATGGTCTCGGAGGTAGTCGCCAACTCGCGCACCTGCACGTCGTCCAGCCCGAAGCGCTCCTGCGTGATGAGCGCGCTCATCCCCTCGTGCGGGGTGGGCACGAGGATGCGCGCCACATCGCCCACCTGATACTCGGTTTTGTCAGCGATCAGCCCGATGTAATTGTCCCCCTCCTGCTCCCAGTTGACATAATTTCCGCTGCTTACCCAGAAGAAGGCACGACTCACCACCTCGTTGCCGCGCGCGTCGGTGCCGCGCGCCAGCACGGTGTAACTGCCGCCTTCTTGCGGCGTGAGGGTAACGGTGGCGAAGCCGTCCTCGCCGGTGCTTGTGCGCTCGGTGGTGACGAGGGTGTCGGTGAAGTGGGTGGTCCAGCCGAAGCGGTTGCTCGTGTCGCGCACGTTGTAATACTCGCGCGCGGACAGCTCCAGCGACAGCTCGTGGCCGCCCTCCAGCGTGCCCTCGGTGTCGGCGGTGGCAACGTGGATCGTCATCGGCTGCCCCGCCTGCCCCATGAAGCCCTCGGGGCGGAGGCCGATGTAGAAGTCGCCCGCGTGCACTACCAACTCGTCGCGCCCGGAAATTGTTTTGTTGTTGAGGTCCTTCACGTCGCTCTCGATCGTGAATACCTGACTGCTCAGCGCCTTGGCGGGGGTGGAGGGGTCGGCGAGGTCGCTCTGCCAAATCAGTTCGGTGCTGATCGGCAGGGTGGCCTGGCCCGCGGCGTCCAGCGTGCCGGTCCCGCTGCGCCCGATGCTCGGTTGGCTGACCGACTCGAAGTAGGGCGGCGTGTCGTACGCCTGCCACGTCCAGTAGCCGATCAGCCCTGGCACGCTGAAGGGGTACGGGCGCGAGTAGAGCCGCCACTCGAAGGGCGCGCCGGAGAGCGCGCCGCCCGCGTAGTAGCTCGCTGACACCATCGCCGACGCGGGCTCGCCGCTGACGACGCTTTCCGGCTCCGCCCGCACCTGAACCTCGACCTCCGGCACCTCGTATTCCGCCACGTTGAAGAAGGAGTAGAGCACCTCCGGCTCGCAGTAGTCGCCGCTGTAGCAGCGTTGCAGCTCGTCCTGGCTCAGGTTGAGGATGTACTGGCCGGTGGCTGCGTCCTCGTCCAGCACGAATTCACCATAGAAGGTGCCAAAGGGCGAGAGTTCGATGGCTCTGCTTTCCAGGATGCTCCCGTCAGCCCCCTGGATGTTCAGCGTCACCTCGTTTAGCGTCGGCTGCACCAGGGCGGAGCCCTGCCGCTCGCGCAGGATGCCCCGGAAGTAGACAGTCTGGCCGGGGCGATAGATGGGCCGCTCGGTGTAGAGCGTGCCGTAGAGCTGCGGGGGCAGCGGGTTGTTGGGGATACTGAGCCGCGTCTGGTCGAAGGCGAAGCCGCTCAGCGCGTCCGCCGCGATGCCGACCACGCTGCCCGCCTCGTCGTAGGCCAGCGCGACGAGGTTCTGCGTGGGCAGCACCGCCGCGCTGAGCGGCACGCGCAGCAGCCCCTCCCCGTCCGTGGTGCCCTCGGCAACCAGCGGGCCGCTCGGCGCGGCGCTCCCGTCGGTACTTGGGGTGGCCTCACTGAAGACGCGCAGCCGCACGTTGGGCAGCGGCTCGCCGCTTTCCATGTCTACGGCCCACAGCAGCAACTCGCTCGTCGCATGCTTGAGGGTCAGGTTAACGGTGGTCACGGCGAGCAGTTGCTGGGTTTGGATGGGGGTATTGGACCACTCGTTGCGCTCCGCGGTGCCCACATGGAAGAAGTAGGCCCCTGGCTCCAGCGCGCCGTCGGGCGACAAGGGCTCGGTGTGCAGCGTCATCTGCTCGCTTGCGTCCTCCGGCTGCACCGACCACTGTTTGACCAATTGTGACGGGTCGCCGCTGTACTGACTCCACTCCTCCCAACGGGCCGCGCCGGTCAGCAGGCGGAGCAACGTCGCCTCGTCTACCCGATACAGGCTGAAGTCCAGGCGGGAGATCGCCTGATAGTTGATCAGTTGGAGCGGCGGGGCGAAGGGGGTATAGGTCGCCAGCATGCCCGCGCTCTGGCTCGCCAGGGTCAGGATCGGCGGCAGCGCGCCGGTGCGGAATTGCCAGCTATAGGGCTCCAGGGTTTGGCCGCTCTCGTCCCGAATGTTCCGAACGGTGACGGTGTAGTCGGTGTTCGGGGCAAAGCCGTTTTCGGCATAGATCGAGAGGATCAGGGTTTCGGCGTCGTAGCAGCAGCTGCCAAGGGCTCCCTTTGGGGCGGGCTCGATGGAGAGGTAGGGCTTGAGCGCGGGCAGCGGCTGGGCGGGGTCGAACGTGGCGGGGTCGAGCGCGGTGTTGAAGGTGATCTGGATCCCATCGTACACGTTTACCCCGCTCGCGCCCGGCGCGGGCGAGACGCTGAGGACGCGCAGCTCCGGCGCAGCGACTACAGGGGCGGTAAAGGGATTGCGGCTCTCGCCACCCTGCGCGCCGCGCGCCCCCGCCGCCAGCGTGAGGGTATACTCCGCCTCGCGCGTGAGCGGCTGGTCGGGGACGAAGCGCAGCACGGTGCCGCCCTCTACCCAGCGGATGCGGCCCGGCACCGCGCCCGCGGGGCCGGTGAGGGAAAAGGCGGTTTCTGTGTTCGCCTGGTTCATCGGCTGGTTGAAGCGCAGCGCGATGGGGCCCTCTGCGGGTACGTGGCGGCGCGGGTTGCTCGGCTCCACGCGGATGACGCGCGGGAACTCCGTGGTGAAGGACCAACTGTACGTTTCATCCTGGTAGGAGCCCAGGGTGTCCTGGAGGTCGCTGCCCACCGTCACCACGTACTCGGTGCTCGGTTCGAGCGGCTCGCTGGGGCGGAAGCGGTACAGGCTCGTCGTGACCCACTCGCCCTGCCCCTCCAGCGCGGGGGAAATTTGCAGCGGGGTGGGGAGCGCCCCCTGCGCCGCCTCCCCGACGAGCGGGACGACCGGGTGGTTGAACTGCACCGTGAGCGCGGTGTCGGTCGGTACCGTGCTGACCTCGATGCTGCCCGGCGCGGGCTGCACCGACTCGGCGCGTAAAAAATCCACAGTGGTGAAAATCGCACGGTAGGGGCTCAGCAGGCCGCGCGTGCCCCCGGGGGTGGTCGCGCCCTCGCTGACCCGAATCTGGTACTCGCTGGCAGCGTCCAGCGGGCGGCGCGGGACAAAGAGCAGGGTTTGATCGTCGTCCCAGCGGTACTCGCCCGCGATCGGGGTCGGCTCCTCGGCGCGGCTGAGCCGAAAGTTTTCTTCCACGCTGTCGCGGTCCATCGGCTGCGCGAACAGCAGGCGGATGGCGGTCGCGTTGGTAACCTCGCTCGCGCCGTCGTAGGGGAAGGTGGCCTCCAGCCGTGGCCCCTCGGTGACGAAGCTCCACTCAAAAGTTTCCGGCAGCTCGTTGCCGGGCGAGACGAGCGGGCTGACCGTTACCTCGTAGGCGGTGCCGCGCGCGAGACCCTTCGTTGGGTAAAAGACGTACAGGTCCGGCTCGATCCAGCGGCCCACCCCCTCGACGGGTGGGGTGATGAGGATCGGCTGCGGTAGCTGACTCTGCTCCTCCAGCGAGGCAACCGCCACCAGGGCGCGATCAAAGCGGATCGCGATGGGCTGGCGCGGGTCGATGGCGTCGCTTTTCGGGGCGGGCAGCGCCTCGCTAATGTGGACCTCGCTCGCCGTCTGCACCTCGACCTGCGCGCTTTCCAACAGGGGGCGGCCCTCGACGTTCTGGGCAGTGGTGCCGATCCGCGCGCGGTAGGTGGTGTCCCACGCGAGCGCGCGGATTGGCTGGATGATCAGTTGCTCCCCGCCGCCCTCGTCATCCCACAGCAGATCATACTCGAAGGTGGGCGAGAGGGTCAGCGCCTGCTCGACGGACGCATGGTCCATCTGCTGGTCAAACACGAACTCCATGGTGGTAGCACGGCTTACCGGCTCGCCCGCGCGGGGGGTGATTTGAACCACCGTCGGGTTGGCGCGCGCCTCTTCGGATTGCAGACCGCGCTGCACGATCCAGAGGGCGCTCCCCATGAGGGCAACCAGGATGACGAGGAGGATCAAGATCAGCGGTTTATGCGAGCGTGAAGTCATGGGAGTCCCTACGGGTGAATGGGGAGAGCAAGGCGCACCTGCCGCCCTGTAATAAGTGGTGCATGGAAGGTTGGTAGGGAAAGTATAGGGGCACGGGGAGGGCTTGGCATCGGCGAATGGGGAGACAGCCCCTCAGCCAAACAGCGTAGAAAGCAGGCGGCAGGCGGCAGGCGGCGGCGGCAGGCGAGCGGCGCAGCAGGCAGCAGGCGGCAGGCGGCAGGGCAGCAGGGAGCACCCGCGGGCAGACGGGCTAGCGGGGCAGGCCAGTGGGTTCCCACGAAGTGGGTAAGGCAGCAGGTCGGCGGGCGGCGGGCAGCAGTGGGTTCCCACGGAGTGGGTAAGGCGGTCAGGCAGGTGGCGGAAACTGCAACCTGGCAAAAAGCAAGGGCTCGGTAATTCCGAGCCCTTCTTGTTGCTAGGTATGAGGAGGGGTTACGCGCGGAAGCGGCGGCGCAGCCCGAGGAGCAGACCCACCGAGAGGGTGCCGGTGAGCAGGGCGAGCGGGGCCAGCGGGGCGCTGCTCGGGGCGGCAGCGAAGCCACCCACCGTCACGGCGGTCGTGAAGGTGTCAGGCGCGAAGCGGACCACCTGCGCCAGCCCAGGGATCACGCTGTAGTTGGTCACGTAGAGCATCCCGTCGGGGCCAACCGCCAGCCCTGCCGGGGCGCAGAGCGCCTGATCCGCCGGGTTGAAGGTGCAGGGGCGCTCCAGGATCGTCGTGCGCGTGCCATCCGGCGCTACCTGGTAGATCGCACCCGTCGGATCCCCGGACAGGAGACCATTGGCTGCGATTTCCAGCACGTACAGGTTGTCCATCTCGTCAAAGGCCACATCCGTGATGTTGGTGAAGCCATCGGCATGCACCATCGGGTCCATCCCCTCCATGATGTGGTACACGTTGGCAGCGCCCACAGGGAAGGGGAAGCCGGTCAGTTGGCCCACAAAGTACTGCCCGGCTGCGTTCTCCGCAATCGAGGTAGGTACGGCCTGATGACCCTCCGTCGCTGTGGGGAAGGTGGTGTGTGCAGCGATGGTGGGCGGCATCGAGTCAAGCGAGACCATGAGCACGTCATTGCCACCCGCGTCCGCCACCAGGAAGCCATCCTCGGTGGCATGAATGTCGTACGGGTTGCTATCCACATTGTCGCCGGTGGGGTTCGTCAATTCGAATGCCGCGACATCAGCCACGTTCATCCAGGAACCATCCATGACGTGGACTATCTGGCCCAAATTCATCCCCTCATCGCCGAAGAGGCCGCGCGCCATCGGGTGGGCACCCAGCCCGACCACCGCGTAGACCTCGCCCGAGGCGTCCACGGTGACGCCATTGGGGCCGGTCACCTCGGCGTTTGCGTCAGGCTCAAAATAGATGGCGAGCGAAATGAGGTCAGAGACCATCTGGCTTTGGGTGAGGTCGGGGGTTACCTTGGTGATGGCACCCGTCCGCCCGTAGCACACCTCAAGGTCAGGATTTTCGGGGTCGGGGTTCACGCAGGTGTCGCCGCCCATGCCCGCCTCGGCAATGTACAGGTTGCCGTCGGCATCAAAGGTGAGATGGCGCGGGTTGGACAGGTTGGACGCCACGACCTCCCAGCCCCCGACAGCGGCGGTGGCGCTCTGCGTGGGGGTGAACAGGAGCATGAGCGCGGCGAGGAGTGAAACGGTGGCAACGGTGAAGAGCACTGCCTGAAGTTGCTTACGCACAGTAATACCTCTCTTGTGTAGGAAAACGAGTGCTAGTGCTTGATCAAGCCTTGATTTTCGGGGATAACGCTGGGGAAAATACGAATTCTTAGCGTTGACGATGCACTAGGGTGGAAGCCTTGCAAGTGGCAAAGTGGAAGAACGGCTGGCGAGGAAAGGGTGTTATCGGGCCAGTACTCATCACCTCCTTACAAACGCGAAGCGAGTAAGCGATAGGGACTTCAGGCGGCGATGCAGGTCGTGGAGAGGTCGATAGCTTCTAGGATATCATGTCCCTCTTTATTCGCCAATCCAATATAAAGCTTCATATTATCACTTGAAAATAGGTAGAATCCTATGCGACGTTGTTGATTGGTCTCGATAGATTGCTGGAAACGTCAACGTGTGGCGTTTCCAGCATTCTTCTGGGCAAGGATTTGCTGGAGCAGCGCGGGGTCGTCGGGCAGCAGCCCTGATGGAACGAGGCGCGGTATCATTTCTGCCCAGATCGGTTCTGCCGCGAAGACCTCGCGGAAGCGGCGCAGCCCCTCCTCCTCGCGGCCCGCCATGAGCAGGTTGAGCGCTGCCCAAAAGCGCAGCTCGACGATGTCCGGGGCCAGGGCGACCGCCTGCGAGATGGCGCGCTCGGCCTCGTCCCACTGCTGGAGCGCCATGTGGTCGTCGCTTTCCGTGGCGAGGGTGTAGGCGCGCTGGAGTTGGACCAGCCGCCGCAACTCGTCCACCGGCTGCGGGTGATCTTCCACCCGTAGTTCCATTAAACGACCCTGCCACGCTTTTTCGCCTGCCTCGCCCGCGACGATCAGCAGCGCGGCGGATTGCTGACCGCGCATGTCGCCGCCCGCCGCCTGGGCTGCCGCAAGCGCGGCGACGAGCCGATCCGCCAGGTCACCGGTCGCCGCTTCGTAGGCGGCGCGCATGGCGGGCCAGATGGAGTCGTCCACCATCATGTTGGCCTGCACGGAAAAGCCCTCCCCCTGCGCGTCGCCCGCCGCGCCGATGCAGCGTGCGCCGGTGTGCACCGCCACCCCGCCGCGCGCGTCCACCATCGCCACCTGGCGCACCTCGCGCTCCTCATCCCCCGCGAGCAGCAGCGCCAGCGCCTCGCGTGCGCTCTTGCCCTGCCGCATCAGCGCCAATCCCTCCGGCCCGTAATCCACCTTGACCAGCGATTGGGTAGCCACCGCCCCCACCCCCGCCTCGGCCCAGGGCACCACGGGGCCGACGGAGAAGTAATGGGATTGCACCGCGACCCCCAACTGCCCGGTTGCGGGGTCGCGGGCGACGATGGAGTAGGTGTGGACGGGACGGGGCAGCGGAAAGCGGGGCATAAAAGGCACTCCTTGGGTTAATCAAACCGGGTGGAAAGGGTGAGGCCGTCCGTTGCGCGCAGCGTTGCCAGATCGAGCGGCGCGTCGTCGGGGCGAGCAGGGTCGAGGCCGGTAAAGGTGAGGACCGGTTTTTGGAAGTCGGTCACGCTGGCGACACGCTGTAACGCTTCGAGGAGCGGTGCGATTTGAGCGGTCTGGGTCGGCTCAAGCTGCTTGCTGCCGCTGCCGAGGTAGAGGCGCAGGCGATCCACCGCGTAGGAAAGGCCATCGCTGAAGTAGGGCAGACCGCGCTCAGGCAACTCCAGCAGTAGCTCCAGCGCCTGCGCGTGCTCGCCCAGGCGCGCCAGATGCTCGGCGCGCAGGACGAGGGCGTCTGGCAGCCAGGTAAAGTGGTTTTTGAGGTTTTCGGTCCAATCGTGCAGGCGATCCAACTCGTTGAAGCGCAGCAGCGCGTAGGCCCCCACCGTCGCGGCAATCGGGTCCGCCTGCTTGCGCATGAGCAGCCGCTCCGCCGTCAGCGAGGCGGAATTTGCCATCGTGGCGGCCTGCGTCAGGTAGCCGTGGGCGCGGTAGCGCAGCAGCACCTCCGCGTCCTCGTTGGCGACCTGTACCTCCAGCGTGAAGATGCCCGAGGGCAGGCGGATCAACGAGAGCAGACAGGCGTCGCCGCCCCACGCGGGCAGGGCAACGTTGAGGGCAGGTTGATAGGGTTGCAGCAACTGCGCGACTTCCGGCGCGTTGTTCCCGTACACCTGGCACTGGAGCCGTCCCGCACTTTCTTCGGTGAGCGTCCAATCGGTGGGCGTGCTGGCCCTCCATTCCCCCTGAAGCGTGTTGCCGCTGAGCAGGCGCACTTTTTCGAGGCGGGGCAGCGGTGTGGGGGCAGGGGGCGGGGGAAGGTCCGGCGAGATCGGATCGGGCTCGTCGGACGGCCCCACCGTGCCCACCCCATTCGCTACCCCACGCCAATCGTACGGCGATGCAGCTGTCGGCACGCTGGGGTCCGGTGCAAGATGGATCGTGGTGTCGCTCCCGTCCTTGACCTCCACCTCGCTCAATAGGGAAATGCCTCCCGGCAGCGTCGTCGTCACTATGTAGCTGCCCGGCTCCAACTCAATGCTTTCCGAGCAGACGGTGCGCGCAACGAGGAGCATGTTGGGGCGGCGCACCTCCACCGGAAAATTGATGTAGCTTGTCTGCTCCTGCGGGAGCACGACGCGAAAGCTTACGCGGCCGCGGCTCATGAGGAAACCTTCACTTTCACCAGGTGGCGCGGCGGCTTGAGCTGCTCCAACCGCTCGCGGGTGGCAAGCGACGGGGACGGCGGGTCCACGGTGGCGACCAAGCGATAGATGCCGGTCGGCACCTGAAGGCGCACCGGATTCGAGGCGAGGGGCGCGCGTATCTCCCCCTGCACCTGCCCCTGCCAATCCATGATCTGGATGCTGGTGCAGATGAGCGCGTCGTCGGGCTCAAGCTGTACCACCACCAGCACGGGCGGTGCCTCGTCCCAGAGAAGGATCGTCGCGTCCTGAAAGGTGCCACTCAGCGCAAATTCCTGCTCGTTCAGGGCGAGGGGGTCCAGATCGCGGAAATAATGTGCCAGGCTTTCGCCAAGGGAAAAGATCGTCACCGGCCAGCGGATCGTGCCATTGGCCGCCTCGACTGGCTCCTGGGCCGCCGTGCTGAGGCAGTGGAGCAAGGCCTTGCTGAACACGGTCTGCTCGCCCTTGAGCGCGTAGGCGCGGCTGTCCGCAAGCGCTGCATAGAAGATGGGGGCCTGGCGGTCATCGCGCCCGCTGAGCGACACATCGAAGGGGTCGCTGCTGCTCATCTTCTCGAACTCCTTAAACTGCGATGGCAGGTTGCGGCAGGCATCCACAAAGTAGAATTGCGTGCGCGCGATTTCCGAGAGCTCGGCGGTGGGGGCCATGCCATTGTATAAATTTTTTAGCGAGGCCGCGTGGAAGAGCGCGCCGCCCATGCCATCCCCGAACTCTTGCAGCAGCATGACAGGGTCCTCGCGGCTGCGCTGCACCCCGTGGCCCGCAAAGTAAAACAGCGCAACGTTGCTCGCGCTCGTCGCGCAGTCGCTACGCCACGCCTTGGCCGCCTTGTGGAAGCTCATCAACTCGGCACGCTCCACCTGGAGCGCAGCCAACTCCGGCTCGCTGGCGAGTTCGTCCGGAGTGGGGGAGAGCAGCAGGCGGCAGGTGAGCAGGGGGACAGGGAGGTGCTCCTGCTGGGCGACCAGCCACTGGTAGATTCGAAAGGCGGTCAGCGCGGTGGAGGAAAGCGGCCTCATGCCGAAGGCCAGTGGGTTGTCCGGCGAGAGATGGGGGTAATCGCTCACCCCTACTAGAAGCACGTGCAGCCCCGGCTCGCCCGTGTGGGCATCGCGCTGATCGATCACGAGGGTCATGTGGGCGTCCTTTAGGGGAGGGGTATTGGGTATTGGGTATTGGGTATTGGGTATTGGGTATTGGGTATTGGGTATTGGCGCAGGGCCTGCGCCAGGGCGCGTTGCGCCCCTTCGACGGCCAGGGTGGCGCACAGGTCAAAGCCGACGATGAAGCGCGAGTAGGCATCGGTGAGCAGCGCCAGATAGAGGAAGCCCTGCTCGGTGATGAGGTAGGTGATGTCGGCGACCCACAACTGCTGCGGCGCGCTCAGGTTCAGCCCGCCGAGACGGTTGGGGCAGCGCCACAGCCCGCGGCGCGTGGTCTTGCTACGCCGCCGCTTGGGGGTGACGAGCAGGTCGTGGGCGCGCAGCAGGCTGAAGAGGCGGTCGCGCCCGATGGCGAGGCCGCGCTGGCTCAGCTGGCTACGCAGTTTGACCAGCAACTTGCGCGTACCGAGGCGCGGGTGGTGGTAGCGCACCCCGCGCACCATCTCCACGATCAGCCCTGCCTGTCCCTCGCGCACGCGCTGGCGCTGCAAGGCTTGCCGCTGCGCCTGGCGGCTGATCCCGAAGTGCGTCAGCACCGCTTGCCGGCTCAACCGTATTGGAGATTGGGTATTGGAGATTGGAGATTGGAGATTGGAGATTGGAGATTGGGTGCGGCGAATGGGTGGTGGAGATTCGATATCCGCTGACTGTTGGCTAAGCGAGTCCGTGGCCGTGCGACTGACCCCTACCGACCCGTATTGGAGATCGGGTATTGGAGATCGGGTGTGCGTATTGGAGATTGCAGATTGGCTATCCGCTGACTGTTGGCTGCGCGAGTCCGTGGCCGTGCTGACTGACCCCTGACCCCTGACCTGACCCTGACCCCTACTCCCTGACCCCTATCCATTGTACGTGAGGCGACAGGGGAAGGCAACGGCTCAGCCGCGCTCGGCGAGCCAGGTGTCCAATTGGGCGGCGACGCGCGGCCAGTGGGGGGCGGGGATGGCGTCCTGGTGCGCGCGCAATTCGTCGAGCAGGGCAAGGGCATCCGTCAGGGTGGCGGGGTCAGTCGCTGAGGCCCGCTGGAGGCGCATGGCGCGCGCGGCCAGCTCGGGGGGGGCGAGGGTGGCGAGCGCGTGGAGCGCGCGCAGGGGCTGCGCGTCGCCGTAGGCGTGGGTGAGCGCCTCGCCCAACAGGGCCAGCGCCACGGCCCGCTCGCCCTGGAAGAGGCGCGCCAGCAGCTGGAGCGGTAGCTCTCGCACCCCCTCTAGCTGGGGCAAAATCTCGGCGGTGAGCGCTTCTTGCAGCAGATCGTCTACCGAGGCCGAGGTCATCTGCTGCGCCGCGCCTACGTAGCGCAGCAGCGCCAGCAGCGGCGCGCTGCCCAGCGGGTGGAAGGCGCGCAGCAGGGCGACGACGGGGAAGAGGCGGTCGAGGGTGGCTTCCAGGATGGCGGGCGCGGTGGCCAACCCCTGCTCGGCGAGCGCGGCCTGGGCGCGGCGTAGCAGGGTGGCGCGCTCCTCGGCGGGGTCGGGGGGTGGCTCGATCTCAACAAAGGCGAAGCGGCGCTTGAGCGCGTCGCTCAGCGTGAAAAGAAAATGGCGGTCGCGCGTGTTGAGCGTGGCAAGGATGCGGAAATCGCGCGGCAGGGGGATCAGGATACTGGGGTCGGTGCCCGCGCGGGGCACGCGCAGCGCGCCGCTTTCCAGCGCGGTGAACAGGTCCCCAAACGCCTTGTCCACGTCCGCGCGGTTTAGCTCGTCGATGACCAGCCAGACCCCCGGCCACTGTCGCCCCTCGTGCGTCGTACCGACGCGCAGCGGTGCGCCGTCGGGGTCGCGCCGCACCGTGCCGTCGCTGGCGAGCAGCCAGTTGCGGCGCAGCGCCTCGTACACCACGCCGGGGCGCACATCGTAGCGCAGGGTGCCGCTCTCGCCCGCCAGCGGCACCAGCCCGCCCACCACGTCGAAGGCGGACCACTCGGCGGTGGCGGTGACGAGCATCGGGTAGTACCCGAACAGCTCCGAGGCGAGCAGGCTCGCCAGGTGGCTCTTGCCGGTGCCGGGCGCGCCGGTGAGTAGCAGGTGTCGCCCTGCAAGCAGGTGCGCGGCGGCGCGGCGGATCACGTCGGGGGGGAGCGCCAACTGCTCGCGGATGCGCGCCTCCGCCTCGGCTAGGCGCTCCGCTGTCGGGGCGGGGAGCGGTCGGTCGAGCCAGGTGCTGGGCGGCGCGGGCGCGGCGTCGTAGGGCGCGCCGAACTCGCGGATGGCGTAGGAGCGGCGCGCCGCCCTGCTGCTGCGGTTCGCCTCGCTTGGGCCACTGTCGGCAGCGCCCTCTGTCTCGCTGGCATCGGACGCGGGGGGGGCGCGGCGGGGCGGGTCGTGCTCGTGACCCAGGCTAAAAAGCGGTCAAGCTCCAGGTTGAGGGGCAGGCGCGGGGCGACGGGCTCGCCCTGCTCGTAAAAGGCGCGCAGGTCCGCAAAGGCGCGGGCGAAGGTGGGGTAGTCGCGGCCCGGCAGCTGCCAGCCGAGCAGCCGCAAGCCCTTGAGCGCGCTCTGGTTGTACAGGGGCCACTGCTCGATGTGCGCCCAGCCCCACAGCTCGGCCAGGATCGTCTGGCCCGCGTAGCGCACGCGCGCCGGGTACTCGCCCACCTTCTCCTCGATGCTCTCCTCCGCGTTGTACAGAAAGCTGCGCAGGGTTGGGATCAGCACCTCCAACTCGTTCCCCTCGATGATCTGCTGGCGCATCTGCTGCGCGCTGCTGAGCCCTTCCAGCACGGCGGCGAGGTCGGTCGCGTCGAATTGCGGCGGGTCGCTGCGCAGCTTGTCGAGGTGGGTGCGGAGGCGCTGCCAGCGCTCGCGCGTCTCGCCAAAGTGGAGCAGCGTGTCTGCCGCGTCGCGGTCGCTCGCGAGGTCGCGCCAATCTTCGAGGGCTTCTTGGAGGGCGGGGAGGCTGCGGTTCATGGTTGAATTTTAAGGGTGAGGTGCCCTGCGCGCAAGGGGCGAACGGATGGCAGGCGGCGAACGGATAGCAGGCGGCAGGCGGCAGGCGGCAGGCGGCGAACGGATGGCAGGCGGCAGGCGGCAGGCAGCAGGCGGCAGGGCGGCAGTGGGTTCCCGCAAAGCGGGTAAGGCGGCAGGTGGATGGTAAAGGGCAAAAGGCAAAAGGCAAAGGGCAAAGGGCAAAGGCGAAAGGCAAAAGGTAAAAGGCAAGGGGCAAAAGGTGAGGGGAGCGGGGCAGCAAGGAGGGGCGCTGCCGGGGATGGCAGCGCCCCTCTTCGAGTCGAGAGGGGCCGCTCCCCTGACTGTCAGGGGAGCGGCGGGGTGAAGGAGGGGGCTAGCGCTGGCGCTGGCGGCGGACGATGCCCGCGCCGAGCACGAGCGCGACGCCGGTGATCGCCAGGGCCAGGCCAAAGCCGAGGCCGCGCGGCTGGGCCGCGAGCTGGTCCACCGTGATGGCGGTAAACGGCTCCACCACCAGGGTGACCGGCACCACGGTCAGTTCCTCGTCCGCGTCGTTGCTGGTCACGCACAGGTTGGCGTCGTAGGTGCCAACCCCCAGCCCGCTCGCGTCAAAGAGGACCGTCACCTCGGAGCTTGTGCCACCGGCGGTGCTGCCGCTGGTCGGGGAGACTTCCAGCCAGGGCACGTCGGAGGGCACGTCGCAGGCGGCGGCCCCATCGGCCGGTAGCAGGCTGAGGTCGTCGTAGTAGACCGCCGACGCCCCGTTGGCGTACAGGTCCACGGCGGCGATGTTGAGGCGACCGCCACCGCTGAGGCCATCGGTCCAGGACGCCTCGTAGAGCAGGTTGTCGCCATAGTAGAAGGCCTGGTTGTCGTTGTCCAGGTCAATGACGACGCGAATCTCGACCCACTGATCGCGAATGAGCGGCAGGGACGGCCCCGCGCCCGCGCCATCGGCGGTGACCTGGTTGAGGGCGGCGTTGAAGCGCACCTGGGTGGACCAGTTGTTGGTGGCTCCGGAGTCATCGTACTGGTTCAGCAGGATGAAGTAGCTCTCGCCGCTGAAGTTGGTCGGGAGGTACTGCCAGGCGGTGTAGGTCCAGACCCCCGAGGAGTAGCCGACGTACTCGTGTACGAGGTCGGAGGCCCCGACGATCTCGACCGAGTTTGGCGCACTGCGCGCCTCGTCATCCACCACGAGCGCGCCCACGTTCGGGTCGTTGAACCACCCCTTCCAGCCACCCTGCCCATGCATCTGGCTGCCGGTGGCGTACGAGTCGAAGTCGTCCATCCAGCCGCCGAGCGGCGCGGTGGCCTCCGACTCGAAGATGTCCCACGTGAGGACGCCGCCGCCCACGTTGCTGATGGTGAGCGCCTCGGTGGCCGCTCCGTCCGGCGGCACCGTCTGCATCAGGCTATCCGGCTCGACCAGGATGTCCGGCTCGCCTGCTTCCGCAACGGTCAGCATGACGGGAACCTCAACCAGCGGCTCGTCTGGGTCATCGCTGCCCACACAGAGCGTGCCTTCGTAGACACCCGGGTTGAGGCCGTTGGAATCGAACACGACGGTGACATCGTCGCTGCCGCCCGCGTTGGTGGTCCCGTTGTCCGGCGTGACCGTCAGCCACGGGATATCGGTGGGCAGGTCGCAACCCTTGCCGCCGCCACCGCTCGGGGTACCCTCAACGATGAAGGGGAAGCCCTGCTGGGTGTTGGTGCCGCTATCGACAGCGGGGGCCCAGGCACCGGTGTACTGCAAGCCATTGCCGGTGGTGGTCTCGCCCTCGATGCTGATGGGGGGAGCCCACGGGCCGGAGGCGAGGGTGCCATCGGTCTGCCAATCGAGCCAGTAGGTGCCGGCAGGCAGGGCGATACCCGCGCTGACGGTGTTGGCCATGATGGGCCGCTGCGTGTCGGTGAGGGTGGTGTCGAGCACGCGGTAGATGCCGGACCAGGTGCTGTCGATCAGGCGGTTGGTGGAGGTGTCGCCGAAGATGACCAAGCTGGCCGGATCGTCGGGCGGGCCGTCCCAGATGCGGTAGTTGACGGCGGTGATGGTCGAGGTGGTCGAGGAGCCGGTCTGGTAGGCGAAGAAGGTGAAGGCGTCCACCTGCCAGCCATCGGGATCATCGACGGTGAACTCGTCGGCGACGCGGTTGCCAGCGGTGGCCTGGTGGCCGAAGCCGTAGAGGGACATGGCGAGGGCGGTCTGGACCTCACTGGCGTCGGCACCGCCCGCGCCACAGCCCTCACAGGTGATGAGCGGGCCGTTGCTGTAGAGCACCTCCTGCGGGACGAAGCGCGTGATGGGGCCGGTGGGGGCCAGCGGGGCGAGCGGGCTGCTCGCGCCGACGGTTTCCGCCGCCGCGCTCGGCGTGCCGGAGCCGAGCGCCTCGGGCGCGTGCGGCTGCGGGCCACCCGGTACCTCCGCGATGGTCCAGTGGAGCGGCCCGGAGCCGACATTGGCGATGGTCAGCGTCTCGTCGCGGGTGGTGTCAGGCGGTTGGGTGCTGTCCAGAGAGTTCGGCGAGACCTCGATGTCGGGGTCGCCGCCGCCCGACTGCCCGACGTAGCAGAGTTCCAGCCCCCACGTTTGGAGTTGGCCGCCATCGCCGTTGGCGTTGTCGAGGATACGCAGCGTCCAGGTGCCGTTGACCTCCTGACCGTCAAAGGTCGAGAGCGGCTCAACGGGCTGGTAGCTGTTCCCATCGGTGGGCGGGCAGGGCGGCGCGCCCGGCGCGGCCTCGTCATCGTAGTTGATGTCGAAGTTGTCCTCACTGCCACAGGTCTGCCCGCGCAGCTGGATCTCGGTGCCCGCTGGGCTTTCCAGGTAGAAGCTGAGGTCGCTGATCCAGGTGTGCGTGCCTGCCAGGTTCACCACATTCACGTCTTCCACGCTGCCCTGCCCGGTGACGAAGAGCTCGGAAAGGGTGTTGGTGCCCCCGTTCGGCCCGATAGGCTTGGGCACGTCGTTTGACGGGATCGTCTCGCAGATGATGTTGCCGGTGGTGAAGCTGAAGACCTCGGAGGCCACGCTGCTCCCACAAACGTTCATGGCGTAGACGCGCCAGTAATAGGTACTGTTCGGGTCGAGGGAGTTGGAGACCGTGTAGCTCGTATCGGTCAGCCCGGACGCGCTCTCGATGATGTTGTTGAAGGCGGGGTCGGTCGCCAGCTCAAAGGTATAGCTGATAGCGTTGAGGGCAGCACCCCAGGTGAAGGTGGGGGTGGTGCCGACATCCGACGCGCCGTTGGACGGCTCTACCAGCACCGGCGAGACAGGAATGTCCGTGAAGAGCTCCAACTCGACGGTGGCGGTGTGGGTGCTGGTGGCAGCCACGCCGATTACATCGATCAGGTAGCTGCCCGCAGCCGCATTGTCGGTGTTACCGATGGTGAGGGTGCTGCTACCGGGCGGGGTCACGGGATTGTTGCTGAAGGTAACGCTCGTGCCGACCGGCTCGCCGTCCACGCTCAGTGTGACGGGGTCGTTATAATTCAGCACCTGGCCGATCTCCACCAGGTAGGTCGCATCGTCCGGCGCGCAGACTTGCAGGCTCGCGGGCGACACATCGATGGTGAAATCCGGGAAGAAGGGGTCCTTGTCGAACCAGATATCCGGGTCCTGGTGCCCACTTTGGACACGGCGATCATCGGACCACTGGATGTAGACGTAGGTATCATCCTGCGTTTGCTGGTCATAATCCCCGTGGTAGCAGGCCGCCAGGTTCGGGTCGAGGTAGACCGGCGAGGATTCGTCGGAGACGCGGACGCTCGGCTGCCAGGTGACACCGTTGTCGAAGGAGACGCGCATGTAGTAGTCGAAGAGGTAGTTGCCGCCGGGGTCCAGACGGCGATCGTACCAGGTGGAAACCACATTGCCGGTTGGTCCAACGCTGACCGTGGGGAAGAATTGGTCGGTGAGGGTGCCATCATCGTTCAGCTGCACCTCCGGCCCCCAGGTGGCACCGTTGTCCGTCGAGCGGCGGTAGAAGACGTCAATCACGTCCCCCGCGTTGCGCCCATCCGGGTCGTAGACGTACGCAACGTGGAGATCCCCACTTGGCCCCGCCTGGATCTGCGGCGAGGGCAGGTAGCGGATATTGCCGTTCAGCGCGGGGCGGCCACAAAAGCTTGTGGGGCCCTGCTCGTACGGGTTAACCTCGCCCGCCATGGGGGGGGTAATGCTGACGTAGCTTGTTCCCCCGTTGGTGGAGCGCACCGCCTCGATGGTGATCGGGCCGGTGTAGTAGGGGTCCCAACGCACCCAGGCCGCGTACACGTCACCATTCGGGGCGACGGTCGGCCACGCACCCTGTACCGTCACGCCGGAAGCGGTCAGGTAGATCGCGTTGGTCCAGGAGGTGCCGTTGTCGCTATGCGTGGCAGCGATGCGCCCACCCGCCCCAAAGTCGGTCCACACCATGTAGAAGCGACCATAATGGGGGCTGGAGGGGGTGTTATCGACCGCCATCAGCTCCTTGTCATCGATGGAGCCACTGGTCGCCAGCGCCAGGAATTGGAAGCTGTCGCACTGGTCGGTCGAGCGCCACAGCCCCAGGCTGCCCGAGCTATGCAGGGTGGCCATGTAGAAGTAGCCATCGACGCGTCGCCACACGAGGCTGGGGTCGCCAAACGACGCACTGCTTAGGGCTCCCTGATCCTGGAAGCTCGCGCCGCCGTCTGTGGAGCGGCTGTAGCCGGTGTAGCCCTGCCCCTGCGTGACCCCGTGGTAGGAATCGTTGTAGGCGGAGCAGATGGTGCCAGTGTTGTCGTCAATCGCCATCGAGGTCTCGCTCTGCGTGGTCGAGGCCCCGGTTTCGCCGGTCGGATCGCTGACCATCACGTCGGTACCGAGGAGCGGGGTGGAGGGTCCGCCTACCTCGTTGCCCACCCCGCCCAGCTCGCTCGTGCGGCCGCACTGGACGAGCAGCTTCGTTTCCAGCATCCCCGACATCGTGGCGCGCGCGTTGGCGTTGTCGAGCAGGGAGCATGCATCTTTTTGGGGAGAGGCGGAGGAGAGATCGGGGGTGGAGGCGCGGGCTTGGGGGGCCAACAGCGCGCTCGCCACCACCAGCAGCAGTAGGGTGCAGAGGGAGAGAAGCGCAAGGTGCGCCCGTCCCTTTTTGGGAGTCAAAGAATGGCTAGGCATACAAACTCCTCATGGGATATGGTGAGTCAAGAAAGCGTCTTGGACGCTTGGAGACACAAAGAGGGGCTTTGGATCTCATGGAACAACGAGTGGGGCTTTCATCTTCTCGCTCGGTGACCCCTTGTCACCAAGTCGAGTCAGGTCATGTCATTCCCTTTCTTCAAGCGGCGTGTAGGGGGTCGCTCGCGTTGCATGGTGACCATCAAGCGGCGACGTGGATAGCGGGTTGCCCTAGGTAGCAGCCACCACCATCGCCCGAGGGGGTGAGGCGGCGCGAAAGTGAAGCGGTGTCTGTGAAGAGGAAGGTTCGACATCGTACCCCGGCATGCGGGAGGTCCAGCACGCCGCGATGGGGTTCAACACCAAATGGGTACAGTGGAGGCAGAAATACAAAGCAAATCTAACTGTAGCTTATACTAACTCACGTTTGGGCTGCCGTCAACGGACAAATGTGATATTCCTGGACAATTGCTGTTTTGATCCTCTTGCTTCCCGAAGCGGGCACCCAAACGGGGCGCTGCCGATGAAGACAGCGCCCCGTGGGAAGAAAACAGAGAAAGGAGGACAGAGAGCAGACGACGGCGACAGGCTCACGCAAGCCGTAATATCCAGCGGACAGGGTTGTCCATAAGCCGCAATCTGCAATACCCCATTCGGGGCACCCTGTCTGAAATCTGCCAGCGCCCCCGCCCCCAAAACGATCTAGGGGCGGGGCGCTGGGTTGGGGCTAGCGCCGGCGCTGGCGGCGGACGATGCCCGCGCCGAGCACGAGCGCGACGCCGGTGATCGCCAGGGCCAGGCCGAAGCCGAGGCCGCGCGGCTGGGCCGCGAGCTGGTCCACCGTGATGGCGGTAAACGGCTCCACCACCAGGGTGACCGGCACCACAGTCAGCGCCCGCTCTGCCGCGTTGCTGAGCACGCACAGGTTGGCCTCGTAGGTGCCAGCGCTCAGGTCGCTCGCGTCGAGGAGCACCGTCACCTCGGAGCTTTCGCCCGCGGGGGTGTCACCGCTGGACGGCGAGACTTCCAGCCAGGGCACGTCGGAGGGCATGTCGCAGGTGGCCCCGCCCATGCCGCCGGTTGCGATACCCGCACCGTCCACCTCGGACGCCCCATCGCCGATGGGACCGACGAGGGTGGTGTTGCCGGTGTCCAGGTTGGCAACACGAAGCTCGCCCTGGAAGGCACCGTTGTTGAAGGCGAAGAGGTAGAGGGTGTTGGTCTCCTCGTCAAAGTCGCCACCCTGCGCGAAGTTGGCGTCGAAGCCGAGGAGCCCAGAACGGTGCTCGCGCCGGTCTCCGGGTCGATGCGCATCATGGCGTCGGTGACGATGTCCCAGCCGTACATCTCGCCCGCCGCGTTGACGGCGATCTCGATCAGACAGCCCGCATCCGGCACGGAGCCGACACGCGTAGTCTGGCCGGTTGCCAGGTTGACGTGTAGATCGAGGACGAGCCACCGCAGGTGGTGGCGGCGGCGTAGAAGGTGCCATCGGGCGCGCCTGCCGCACCGGACCAGGTTTCGCCACCCTGCGGCACGGACGAGCCGATCAGGCTCTGCGCGCCGCTGGTGGTGTCCAGCGCGTACAGTTGGTTGGTGTCGTAGTCCAACTCGTACAACGTGCTAAAGTCGCCGTTGACAAAGTCGCCCGCGAAGAACTGCCGCGTGTTGCCAGCTATGAAGTTCAGGTTCTCGGGCGCATCGGTCGTGAAGGAGACCATAGCCGCGTTGAAGTACTCCAGGCCCACCACAGGTGCGCCCCCGCCGAGCGGTTGGCTCGTGCGCGGCCCGCCCTGCGAGCCGGTGGCCGCCGTCGGGGCCAAGCCAGCGGAAGACGCTGCCGGGTCGCCCATCGGCTCGACGGTGACCGAGGAGCCCACCGGTTCCTCAGCGATTTCCCATGTGAGGATGCCGCCGCCGATGTTGGTGATGGTCATCGGCGCGGTGACTGCCCCGCCGGGAACGGTCATCTCGGTGATGCTGTCCGGCTCGACCAAGATGTCCGGCTCGCTGCTTTCCTCAACGGTCAGAGTGACCGGCACAACCACCAGGGGCTCATCCAGGTCATCGCTGATCACGCACAGGTTTGCATCGTACGTTCCCACGGAGAGACCCGTAGAATCGTAGATCACCGTCACCTCGTCGGTCCCGTTGGAGGGGGTGGTGCCAGCGTCGGGTACCACTTCCAGCCAAGGTACGTCGGAGGGCATGGTGCAGATGTCGCCACCGCTATCGCTGGCCCCGATGACGTTCATGACGATGTGCATGTCGGGGAAGCCAATCGCTGCGGTGTCGGTCGGCTGTGTCACACCGCAGGCATCGGCGCGCAGGTAGCTCGGAGCCGTCTGTCCAGCGGTGTTGGAACCGATGAAGAAGGAGTTGCCTTCGGTCTGACCCTCAGGCGTGAAAACCTCCACCACCAGTCGTTCACCCGCAGGCACCAGGCCATCCACGTTGATGCTGACGATGGTCATCGCCTGGTCGGTCAGCATGAAGTCGCTGCGCCCGATCTCGGTGAGGTTGCTCAGCACGAAGGAATCGCCCTCCGACAGGGTGTAGAGGATGACCGAGATCGGCTGGTCGCCTCCCGCCCCGAATGCCTCCTCGACTCCAAACTCGACGGTGTTAACGTCGAACGCGGCGTCGATGCCGAAGTCGTCATCGAGGTCGAAGACGCGGTAGTAACTGTTGTCGGTGTGGAGGCCACTGGCGTTGCAGGAGACCGAGTTGCCCGACTCGATGGCCTGCGATACCGAGTGGGTGATCAAGATGTCACCCTGCGGCTCGCGCGGCAGTTGGCCGAACGGCGCAACCGCTGTGTCGTTGGTCGCGAGGCTGTTGCCATCGCGCGTGGGCCCGTCGGTGCGGCTCTTGTCAGGGGAGGCCGTCTCTGGTGTGCTCCCCTGGAACGGGCGGAGCATCATGCCGGTGTTGGGCTCCTCACCGATCGCCCAGGTCAGCAGCGCGTCGCCGGTGTTGGCGATGGTCAGCGTGTCCTCGGTGATCTCATCCGGACCCTGGGTCTGGTCGAGCATGTCGGGCGACACCGCGATGTCGGGCTCGCCGCCACCGCCGCCGCCGCAGGACTCGTAAGCGAAGGAGCCGATGTAGGTGCCCCAGCGCCCGTTCGCGTTGCCGGTGTTCTTGCTGTACTCGCCCAGGTACCAGAAGGTTTGACCATCCGGGTCAATCGTCATGCCGGTGTAGTCGCCCCAGCGGCGCGGTGCGGGATCGAAGGCGGTGTAGGTGATCTCGCCCGCCTTGAGCTCCGCCTCGGCCTGGAGGGTGCCGGGCGCATCGCCGTTCTCGCGACCCGTGTACCAAATGCCGGGGAACATCGAACTGCTGGACTTGGTGTAGCCGACCGCCATGTCGTTACAGGCATTCACGGCGAGGTCGGGGAAGATACGGAACTGGCCAGCGCTGGAGTAGACCCCCGCCTGAACCAGCGAGGGGGTGCCGTCCAGATCTACCTCGGTCCAGCGGACGCAGTTGACCGCGCCGCCACCGGGGTTGCAGGAGATGGTGTCGTTAACCCAGCCATGACCGTTGCGATACTCGAACATGCGCATGCGCCAGTCGTTCCCCTGGAGGGGAGCGCCACCCTGCTGCGGGACGTCCAGCGGGAAGCCACCCGTGACGCCAGTCGCCGCGCACAGGTCGATCTGGTTCGCGATCGCGGGGGCGTTGGGGATCTCCCACTGCCAGACCTGCATCGTACAGCCGTCGTACAGGTCGGTGACGAAGTAGTGGGTGTCACCGTAGCTGGGCCAGGTGCCCTGATCCCAGCCGTGTAGGTGCAGCGGCTGCGGGGTACCGTACAGGTCGGAGGTGCTGGCGGTGTGGTAGGTGAGGGTACCGCCCGAGTACAGGTCGGCCTTTTCCATCGCCCACACGCGCCCCTCAAAGCCATTCGGCAGCGAGCCGCCGAACTGGTTGCCACCCGCGACGATCCACTCGTCGCCCACGCCGGTGTGCGGGTAGTCGTGGAAGGCGTTCGAGAAGTTGGCGGGCACCGCGTACACGTTCCAATCGCCCAGCGGGTCGCCGGTCTGCGAGGAGGCGATGCAGTAGTGCGTGCCGTTGCCGTCCACCGCGATGGAGAAGCGATCTGCCTCCTCATCGTAGACGACGTTGGGGTCAAAGGCACCGTAGGGGCCAGCGACGCAGGCCGGCTGTGCGGCGAAGAAGCTCGACAGGGTGACCGGGCCGGTCAGCGAGGTGCCACTTTTGTCATAAACTTCTAGCGCGACGTTGACCACCGCGATCAGATGATCGGGGCCAGCCGCCATCTCGGGGTCGGGCGGAACGTTGGCCCCGCCGCCGCAGCACTCGTTGATGTCGAGGCTGTCAAACGCGATGCCGGGCTCGGGGGCTCCCTTGCCGGGGATCTGGTCCGCGTTCTGGATCGCGGCGTTTGCGCGCAGCTTTTGCGCGGCGGCCTTCAGAGCGGCCACCTCGGTAACGCCGATGCGGTACTCTTGCTCGTCAAGATCGATGTTGCCCTTCAACCATTGATCGTACTGGTTGTGCGGGGCGTAGATGCCAGAGGGAATCGACGCGAGGTTGACGACGGCTGGCTCGGCGCTGCCGCTGCTGCCCTGGGCGGCTTCCCCAGACAAGGCTTGGTTGGCACCAGGGGCGAACGCGCCGCGCAGGGTTTGCTGGCGGCTCGCGCTTTCGGGGGTCAGCGAGGTCGGCTGCCAGAGCAGCCATGCCCCGCTAAGAACGAGGATGGCGGCGCAGAGCACACCAATCACTTTGTTTTTATGCATGGATCGGTCCTTTTGGGAAGGTGAGAGAGAACTGTGTGGTGAATGACGTACAGTAGCGACAACGTGATGTTAAGCGCACCTCCTTTTAAGGCTTAAGCCTCGATACGGTATGACACACGCAATGGCCTGCCCCTTGGCTTAGGGATTACCAGAGCGCCGCGTGTAAAAGGGACAGCCCTTTTACCCATTGCGCAACGCAAGCGGCGACCTCGGTTGCGCGATCTGCATTCAATTCACCGGCGAGAAAAAGTGTGCTTCCCTGTCACATAGGGGGAAGGGACACAGCGTCCCCGTCCACTGGAACAGAGCCGCCCTGGTGTGAGACCCCAGGGGGGATACGCGGCGAGGGGTTGAGCAGCAAGGGGATTTCAGGGTGAATGGTTAGCATGGCTTACCATACTCTTCTATCCTAACCTATAGGAGCCCGTTCTGTCAATAGCGACCATTAATACTCAGCATCTGGATATCTTGTAACAGTTGACGGTCGTGGCCTGCCGTGCCAGCCGCTTGACGAGCCCCCCAAAGCCCCTAGAATCGCAACCCATGAAACCATTTTATACAAGCGGTCTGACAAGGATTGTTGTTTGCTTGCTAGCCCTGCTGCTCCTGGTGGGCGGGGCACCGCGCACCGCGCGGGCGCAGGAGCCGCTGCCCGCCCCGCCGCCACTGCGCGACGGGCGCTTTGGGGCAGTCGAGGCGTATGACGCGCCGCTGATCGCCGGGGCGGCGGGGGTGGGCTGGACGAGGGTGCTGTTCTGGTGGCATCAGGTGCAGCCCAACGGGATCAATGACTGGAACGTGCATTACTTCCCCGACGGGATCGTCAATGCGGAGCGGGACGCGGGGCGCGAGATGGTAGGGCTGCTGGCGGGCACCGCGCCCTGGGCCAGCGAGAGCGGCAGCGTGCGCGCCGTGCCCTCGGGCCTGTACCTGCCCTACGACGACCCCAATAACCTGTGGGGGCAATTCGTCTACCGCATCGCGCAGCGCTACGCGGGGCGGATCGATCACTGGATCATTTGGAACGAGCCGGACGTGTGGGACGACGCGCACCCCGGCAAAAGCTGGGATGGCACCGTCGAGGAGTACGTGCAACTGCTGAAGGTGGCGCACGAGGCGGCCAAGGCGGCCAATGGCAACGCGGTCATCCACCTGACCGCTACCACCTACTGGTGGGATGTCGAGCACGGGCGCGAGCTGTACTTTTTGCGCCTGCTGGATGCCATCAAGGCCCACCCCGACGCGGCGCGGCTGAACGGCTTCTTCGATGTGGCCTCGCTTCATCTTTATTTCAAGCCGGAGCAGGTGTACGAGGTCACGAAGCTGTATCGCGACACGCTGGACGCGCGCGGCTTTGCCGACAAGCCGCTCTGGATCAACGAGACCAACGCGCCGCCGAGCGCCGACCCGCTGCACCCTGCGCCCGGGCTGCGCTTCCCGATCACGCTGGAAGATCAGAGCAAGTTCGTGGTGCAGGCGTGGGCGATGGGGCTCGCGGCGGGCGCGGAGCGCCTCGCCCTGTACAAGACGCGCGACGAGCGCGCCCTGCCCGAGGGGGTGGAGCCCTACGGGATGATGCGCAAGGATGGCTCGGTGCGCCCGCTCTTTTGGAGTTACCGCACCCTGGTCACCTACCTCGGCGGCTACGAGAGCGCCACCCTCCGCACGGAAGGGTGGGCGCGGCGCGTCACCGTGCCGCGCGGGCCGCTGGGGCGCACCACGGTGGTGTGGAACATGGGGCTGGGCACGCAGGTGATGCGCGTGCCCGCCAGCGCGAGTAGCGCACTGCTGGTTGGCCCCTACGGGCCGCTGCAATCGATCACGCCGGTCGGGGGGTACTACACCCTGACTCTGCCGCCGAGCGCCGGCGGCGAGATTGGCGGAACCCCCTACCTGATCGTCGAGGGGGCCGGGGCTGACATTCAGATCGAGATGCCGGAGCAGTTTCGTGCTCTGGTCCCCGACCCGTTCACCCTGCCCGCCTCGCCCCCGCCGAGCGCTGTGCCCGCCCCATCCCCCGCCGCTGCGGATTGGGCGATTCCGAGCGGGCGCTTTTTCACCCAGACCGCTGACGGGCAGGGCGGCTTCAGCGTGGTGGACAATGCGGAGGCGCGCTTCTGGGCGGAGTTCCAGCGCCTGGGCGGGCTGCAAACGGTGGGGTACCCCATCTCGCGCCGCTTTGTGTACGATGGCTTTGTGACACAGGCTTTCCAGAAACTCGTGTTGCAATGGCGGCCCGATGCGGGGCAGGCGTGGCCGGTCAACATCTTCGACGAACTGTCCAAGCGGGGCTACGACCAGACGCTATTGCAGCGCCGCCAGACCCCGACCCCCTTCGCGGGGGGCAGCTTCGACGCGCCGGGCGCGCCCTGGGAAGACATTGTGGCGGCGCGGCAGGGGCTGTTCAGCGGCAACCCTGCCCTACGCGCCCGCTACTTTGCGCAGGCGGACCCGCTCACCGTCTTCGGGCTGCCCACCTCGCGCGTGGAGGACATGGGCAACCACTGGGCGATTCGCACACAACGCGCCGTCTTCCAGCAGTGGAAGGAAGCGGTGCCCTGGGCGGCGGCGGGCGAGGTGACGATTGCCAACGGGGGGAGCATCGCGCAGGAGTTGGGCTGGCTGCCCGCGAGCGCGAGCGTGGTGGAGCCGCTGGCGGGGCGGTAGGCAGCGAACGGCGGCAGGCGGCAGTGGGTTCCCACGGAGTGGGTAAGGCGGCAGGCGGCAACGCAGAATGCAGAACGCAGAACGAACGGATTAACGCAAAGGCGCAAAGGCGCAGAGGCGCACGCAGAGGGTTAAAGGGAGAAAGCGGAGCAGGGGGCGGGGCAAACTTGGGCTTGGCAATAGTTGATACCTAAATTAGTACTTCGGGGTGATTCACATCACACCTGCCCTGCTGTATCTTACTGACATCTGGAGGTGGTCGCCCCCAGAGAACAAAAAACTGAATCGCAATGGTGCCTGACCAGCGGATGTGTTGATCCTGTGTGACGAATTTGGACGCCTATGTCACCAGGGGAGCAAGTGGCGTAACCGGCCCTGGAAAGGTAGAACGTGAGAGTGATTTCACGTACTCCGCGCTGTTAAATCACGGCGCTGGTCGGCTCCTGCCCTTCCGAAAGGAGGATCGCTTATTGGACTAGGGTCCAAAGGTAGCCAACCAGTGTCGTTTTTGTTTTCCCCGCGAGGTGGTCGCCCCGCTGGGACAAAGCCTAACGTTTAACAGCAAATCAATCACTCACAAAACTTTCAAAGGAGTACGTACGAAATGACTTCCCCCCTTATGACGAACCGCGTTGCGAAGCTTGTCCGTGTTGGCGTGATGCTCGGCATCCTGATGGCGTTTGGTCTTTCCGGTGCGGCGTTCGCTGATGACTTGAACGGTTCCTCGACCGTGACAGGTGGCATCCTGGAGATGGATGCGCCCGACGCGCCCTCGGTCTCCGTAACCCTGGACGGTACCGACAAAGCCCCCACCGATGAGTTCGACATCGACGTCAATGATGCGAGGGGCAACGGCGCTGGCTGGAACCTGCAGATCACCTCGACGGCCTTCGCGGACGGCTCGCACTCGCTGGCCAACGATGCGGCGGCCATCACGGGCGTGACCTTCGACTGTGATCAGGGCACCTGCACCGACCCCACCAACGCGATCAGCTATACCGCCCTGACCGTTCCGGCTGACACCACGGCCCCCTTGGCTGTGAAGTTCTTCAATGCCGCGGCGAACACGGGCATGGGTGACTTCACGATCACCCCGACCCTCGAGGTCTCGATTCCGGCGAACACCTACGCGGGCGACTACGAGAGCACGATGACCGTCTCCATCGTCAGCGGCCCCTGAGCCCCACGGCTTAACGTAACACACAGCACATAATCCCTCGCGCCCGGCAGCACCCCGCTGGGCGCGAGGGCTAAGTTCCACCGCTCACTCAGATTCATCCCCACCCTACCTGCGGAGGTCGCCATGAAAAAATTTCTTGCCCCCCTCTACGATCGCACTCTTTGCCCTGCTTCTTTCCGCTTTGTTTTCTTCTCACGCGCTGGCGAGCGCGGGGGGCGCAGCCTTCAGCCTGCGTCCCGTCAAGTTCGACCCGGATCGGCCCGCCACGCAATCTTACTTTATCTATGACCCCTCCGCCGGGCAACAATTCGAGGACTCGGTCCGGCTCCTCAACTCGGGCAGCGAGACCGGCACCGTGCGGCTGTACCCCGTCGATGCGGCGACTGGTCGCACGAGCGGCGTCGTGTATCTCTCCGCCGAGGATGCGCGCGATCAGGTGGGCAGCTGGATCTCGCTGAGCGAGAGCGAGATCACCCTGGCCCCGGGCGAGGAGCGGATCGTGCCCTTCACGGTAGCGGTGCCCGCCGACGCGACGCCGGGCCAGTACGTGGGCGGCTTGGTGGCGGAAGATGTCCAGTTGCGGGAAACCGCCAACGAGGGAGCGCTGACCATTCGCATGCAGAACCGGACGGTGGTCGCCGTCCAACTCAACGTGCCCGGCCCGCTCATGGAGGAGATGAGCATTACGGATGTCACGACATCGGTTTCCCACGGCTACCAGTTCGTGCAGATCGGCGTGCACAACAGTGGCAACCAAATGCTCAAGCCGCTGGCAGAGGTGACGATCTCGGACATGCAGGGGCAGGCGCTCCATCAACTGTCCGCGCAGCTCGACACGATCTTGCCAGGGAACGAGATTCCCTACGACATGCTTGTGGAGGGCGAGGCCCTTGCAGAGGGTCAGTATCAGGTTGGCGTGAAGCTGAGCTACGGGACGGACGGGATCGCCGCCTACCAATCCACCGTCGTGGTGAGCCGCGAGCAGATCGCGACGCTGTACGAGGCGCAGGGCCAAAGCTTGCCGCCGCTCCAGCAGCCGGAGGGGTCGCCCGCCACGGCGGAGGCGGCAGCGGGCATCACGCTCTCCAAATCCATGCTGCTGCTGATCGCGGGCGGGGTGCTCGTGCTCCTGCTGGGCATCGTCATTGCCTTCGCCGCCGGTCGCAAGACAGTCAAGGTTCAATAACGGTTCTTTCCCGCAAAGAGGGGCCAGCGCTCGCAAGCGCTGGCCCCTCTTTTTGTTGCGGGCACTCCCGCCACAAGACGGTATTCTGTCTTTGGCTATCCTGAACATCCCGAAAACAGAACACGGCTTGCTGCGAAAACTTAACCACCTTAGCGCCCTTGGCGTCTTGGCGGTTGAACCTTCGTGGTGTAGCAAACAAGTCGTCGCGCCAAAGCGCCACGCGGGTTGCTCTGTTCTTCCTTCGTTCTATACTGGGGCGGCTTTCCCTGACCCTGCTAGCGTCACAGGACGCGGTTCATCCAAGAAGCTACACGGAAGATGGTTATACTCTCGATTTTGATCTTCGGGTTTGCGTTGTGGCTGGGGCTCTACCTGATCGCCCGCGACCCGCGCCGCCCGCTACTGCTGCTGACGGGCATGGGGCTGGTTAGCTATGCGGTGGCGGTTGCCCTCGCCCTGATGGCGCGCGGCACGGGCGATGAGGGGCTGGAGTGGGCGCTTCGTGGTGCGGTGCTGCTGCCCGCGCTCTGCTGGGTGGGGGCGCTGTGGGGGCTGCGCGCGCTCTGGCCGACGCGCCGTGGTGAGCGGCGGCGCGTGGCGGGGGTGCTGCTGGTGGCCTCGCTCTTTTTTGGGCTGGGGGTGGGGCTCTTCTTTTTGCCGCTGGGGGTGCCCCGCACGTGGTGGCTGCTCGGCATCGGCGTGGACCTGCTGATCCTCGGTGTGGCCATTGCCTGGCTCGATGCCTTCGATCTGGGGGAGGCGCTGTGGCCCGACGCGTTGCGCTCCTTCGATTATGCCGCCGCGCTCGCCCTCGTGTTCGGGGGGCAGGTCGCCCTGGCGATGCGCTGGGGAGTGGACGCGTCGCGCCCCATGCTGCTGCTCCTGCTTGCTACCATTGCCACCGCCATCGGGCTGACCACCTTCGCACCCTTGCTCCAGAGCGCGTTGGAGCGCCTTACCTTTTTCTTTGCGCCGCGCCTTCGCCGCGAGCGCGCGGCCCTGCGCGCCACCGCCGATGCGCTGCCCCGCCGCTCCCCTCAGCACCCGCTGCTGGAGGACGAGGAGGCATTCACGCGGCTCACGCGCCGCGCGCTCGCCCACTACGGGGAGCTGCCGCGCCTGGTCGCCAGCCCGCTCACGGGCTTGCCCCTGATCGAGCAGCGGCTCGCGACTCGTGGCGTGGCAGACAACCCGCTGGAGCGGGCCAGTGAGCTCAAGGCGCTGCTGGCGGAAAGCATCGCGCGGCTGAAGCCGATGGACGGGGAGTTTGGCATCTCCGACGAGTGGCGCTTCTACAACGCGCTGTACTATCCCTACGTGGTGGGGCTCAAACCTTACAGCCGCCGCGCCTTCCATGACGAGCTTCCTGCCGATGCCAGGGCCGCACTGGAATGGTTCCAGAGCCAGGTGCCGCAGCGGACGCTGTACAACTGGCAAAGTGCCGCCGCCGCGCTCGTCGCGCAGGATTTGCGGGCGCTTGAGCAGGAGAAAGGGGAGACAGCGAGCCATTTGGCACCGTTTGGCACCGTTTTGGGTTGACGTGGCAGTGGGTTGAGGGCTAGGGTAGGGGCACTTCGCAACCAATACAGGAGGTGTCACATGGTGTCGCAGGTAGGAACGGTTCGGCGGGATGGGAGCCCCATGGCGCGGCGGGCGTTGCAGGGGAACGCGATTTTTTCGGGGCTGAGCGGCCTGCTGCTGTTGCTCGGCGCGGGCGCGGTGGACAGCTTTTTGGGGCTGGGCTCGCCGCTCGCGCTGCGCGTGGTGGGGGTGGGGCTGCTCGGCTGGGCGGTGTGGCTGCTGCGCGAGGCAGGGCGCGAGGCGCTCAACCCGCAGGTGGTGCGCCTCGCCATCGTGGCGGACGTGCTCTGGGTGGTGGGCACGCTCGTCATATCGGGGGCGGGCGGCCATCGCTGAACAGCGCGGGCCGCTGGGCCGTGCTCATCGTGGCGGACGTGGTCGGGTTGATCGCGCTGTGGGAGTGGCTCGGCCTGCGCCGCTTGTAGCAGGGGCTGGACATAATAAAGGGGCGCTGCCGGTGAATGGCAGCGCCCCTTGTTTGTGGAGATGGGAACAGGAATACGCATCTAAGCTGAGATACCGTACTTCACTCCCGCAATGTTACGCCACGGAATCTGCGGATAGCGCACCCGTACCTCGTCGGGAATTTGCTTGGCCGCTTCACCTAGAATTTCGAGGGCATGAATAACCGCTTCGGGATGTCAACCTCGCAATAGCGATGTCATTCCGAATGGAGCGCAGCGGAATGAGGAATCTCAGCAACGCTAATACGTTGCTGAGATTCCTCCCTTCGGTCGGAATGACATACTCCCTTCCAAGAATGAAATCCGAGAAATTTTTCTCTGAAGCCAGCCTGTAGAACTTCTCGGATTTGCTGGTTGGAAGGGAGTAGTTGTTTCGTTGTCACTCTTTTCAATCGGAATTAGTATCGTAATGGTACCACTTCACGTAGTACCTGTTCCCTGATCCGAGGTTTGAGACTGTCACGCAACACCAGATCAACAGAAACTCCCAAGATGTCTGTCAAGTGGTGCTCCAGGTCGATCACTGTCCATAAGCTCGGTGTGTGGTCGAAGGTTACTAAAATGTCCACATCACTTGCTGGCTGCTGCTCATGCCGTACATACGACCCAAACAGTTCTAACGTTTTGACATGATAACGCACCTGCAAGGTCGGCAACTCTGCTTGCAGACGCTCGACGATCTCGGGTAGGGTCAAGGTATTCATAGTCAAAATTATACAACCAGAACTCTCACTTCTCAACTCCCTTTGACTCGCGCCGAACGGCTTGGGGTTCAGCCGCGCGGCGTTGCCTGCCACCATCCCCGTCGAAGCCAGGAAGCGCGTCAATTCCCAAACGCGTGAGCGCAACAAGCGCGTTCGCTGCAACCCCTTGTTCGGTGCGTTACAACTTAAACAAGTAGTTGTCACCAAGAATCAGAGGTTAAACAGTTTCTGCAATCTGTCGTCAACCTCCTGCTGTTGCGAGGAGGATAGCTGGCCTAGCTCACGCAGAATGATTGTCTTTGTGACTGTCATTAGGCGATGCAGACAAATTGTCGAAGATACTTTTAAGCCAGTTTTAGCAAAATCTGTGTCCGCTTTGTCGATCACAAAATCAGTTGCTGATGGGTTTGCCGATACGCGGCTAGTTATGAAAGCTACAACAACATGATTGTGCGGTTTGATTTCATCTGTCAAACAGACCGCCGGACGAACTTTGTTGGCCGTCAAGTCATCGAATGGAAACGGCACAAGAACGATTTTGTACTTCATCAGTCAAACGGCTTTCCGTCTGTTGGAAGGTAAATATCTTCCCCTGGATCACTCAGGAAGCTAAAGGCTTCATTTTGTGAAGCTGCTTGTAACCATTCCCTTTCATTCAAATCTTCATCTTCGGGAAATAGAATGATGATGCGAACTGAAGTCGGAGCATCCACCGAAAATAGCTCGTCAATAACGATGCGCCCATTCCGCTCGATGGTTCCAGTTGTCTCAATGGCGGTTAGCATAACCTGACCTCCCACACTCATTTTGTAGAATTTTATCCAAAATCGTGATTGCACAAAAGGAAGTGCTTGTTTCTTCAATAAGCCGTTTAGGAAAATCCCGGAGCACCCGAACGGTAGGCATCGGCTGCCGCGCGGTGTGCCTGACCAGAACTTCCGCACACTGACTACCTTCGCCTACCAAAGTGCCGGGAAGCAGACCGCCACAGGCGGGTCGCGTGCCTGCGCTTGTTAGGCTGCGTCTGGCCCCGCTGAGGCAGTTGTAGACGCAGTACCCTCACCCAACAGTAACATCAGCTTGTACAATACTTGTTGCACAACCGCATCTGGAACGGTTGTCATTTTTTCGGCATTGCGGGCGCGCCAATCTAAACGTTTGACCTGATCGGCCAGCACTACCCCAGTGACAGCCCCATCGGGAGGTAAGGATACTTCAAAAGGGTAGCCTTTGACTTGGTTCCTAATCGGACACACTAACACCAAACCGACTTTTCCATTGTAGGTGGCAGGTGACAAAACCAGCGCAGGTCGTCGCCCCGCCTGTTCATGTCCCGCTTGGGGTGTAAACGATACCCATACGGCATCACCACGGTCAGGAGTATAAGCCATCCCTTACCACACTTCGTTTCCGACCCCTGGGCCTGTGTCCATTTCATTATGGAGATTGTCGGGGGTCACACGCTGTAATAATTCTTCTAACGTGGGCGAGGGTTGCGGTAGGAGCGCAATCGTGACTTTCCCCGCTTCCACCGATAGTTCTACGATAGAATCTTCTTCTAATTCGGGTAGCAATGCGGCAAGATTAAGCAGTGCTTTCTCGAAAGAATCCTGTATCAACTGAGAGCGAATAGAATTACTGGCAAATGTCAATTGGAGTTGTATTTTGCGGTTCCAAGCACGACTTGCTGGGACAAGCTCAATATAAACATTTGCACCACACGCTCATCGAATTGGCGTCCGCTCTGCTCTTTGATTTCCGCCATCGCTTGTTCGACCGGCCACGCCTTTTTGTAGGGACGTTCGTGAATCAGGGCATCGAAGACATCGGCGACGGCGACGATGCGCCCCACTAATGGAATGTCTTCGCCAGACAACTTTTGTGGATAGCCCTTGCCATCCCATCGTTCGTGATGAGTCAAGGCGATTTCTTCGGCCATTTGCAATCTGGGCGAAGTACTGCCGGAAAGAATTCCGGCTCCGATGATGGTGTGCTGCTGCATTATCTCGAATTCTTCGTCGGTCAATTTGCCGGGCTTGAGCAAGATAGTGTCGGAGATGCCAATTTTGCCGACATCGTGAAGCGGCGCGGCGCGCAGTATCACATCTACCTGATCGGGAGGCAAACCCAGCGCTTCCGCGATGCGCGCGGCTGTCAGCCCCACGCGCCGGGTGTGTAATCCCGTATTGTCATCGCGGTATTCGGCGGCGAGCGCCAGCCGCTGCAAAGTTTCCAATTGAGAGTGTTCTAATTCCTGCGTGCGCTTTTCCAAATCCTGTGTGCGCTGGCGCACTTTATCTTCCAGCACTTCGTTTTGACCTTGCAACTGGAGGTGCAAATGACGCGTTTGCAGCAGGTTCCCAAGACGCAGTGACAATTCTTCGCGGTCGAAGGGTTTGGTCAGAAAATCTTTGGCACCCCCGACCAGCGCCTTGCGTTTGTTGTTTTCCGTATGATCGGCAGTCAGCACCAAGATTGGCAGATAATCGTCCGGTGGAATCAAGGGCTTTAACTGTTCCATGACTTCAAAGCCGTCCATTTCGGGCATCATTATGTCCAACAGAATAATGTCGGGCTGCAACTGGGTATACAGCGACATGGTGTCGCGCGGGTCGGTTGTGCTGTGAACATTGGCGCAGCCCCACTTTTCCAGCAATTGCTCCAGTATCGAGACATTGGCTGTCTCATCGTCCACAATCAAGATTGTGGCAGTTTGAAATATCTCTAATAACATGTTTATTCCTTCGCTTTAAGACAATCTTTCAACACGCTTAAAAACTCTTTGACGTTGAGCGGCTTGGTCAGATAGGTTTTGGCCCCGGCAGCTAACAGTCTCTCGATTTGGCCCAGCGTCGCGTCGGCGCTAATCATGACGACCGGAGTGCTGCGGGTAACGGTATTCGCTTGCAGGCGGCGCAACACTTCATCACCGTTAATATCCGGCAGATGCAAATCGAGAAGAATCAGATCGGGGCTGTGCTCAAAGGCTAAATCCAGTCCGGTGCTGCCCTGCATTGCGGTCAGCAAACGAACGTTGGGCCGCGCTTCGAGCAACATCTCGATCAGCCGCACGTTAGCCAGATTGTCCTCGATGTAGAGCACCGTTTTGGGTTCGCCCTCCGGGGCGATCATAGTTTGTAGCGCCGATGGCTCCGGCATCTCTATAGCGCTATGTAACGGGTTTGGCACGAGGGGCAGCTCGATCCAGAAGGTGCTGCCCTGTCCCGGAGTACTCCACACCCCGATCTGTCCATCCATAACTTCTACTAACCGCTTGCTGAGCGCCAAGCCGATGCCGGTGCCTTCGATGCGGGTTTTGGCCGCGCCCAGCCGCTCGAACGGCACAAAGAGCCTGGCAATATCACCCTTACTCAGGCCGTTGCCCGTATCCCGTATCGAGAGCCGGAGTACTCTGCGCTGCTCTCCGCCTTGTCCCGAGATGGCTTCTCTTGAGACTTCTTCTCCCACGATGGTGACGCTGCCGCCGTCGCGATTGTATTTGATGGCGTTGGAGACAAGATTGAGCAAGGTCTGCGTGAGCCGCTGCCGGTCGCCCAGCATACACCAGTCGCTGTGCGGCGGGATTTCGTTTATCAATTGGACATTGCCCTCAACCGTCAGGGGGCGCACCAAGTCCAGCACTTCGAGTACGGACGAATTTACCAGAACCGGTTCGAGCGACAGCCCGATATGGCCAGCTTCGATGCGGCTGATGTCCAACACCTCATTGATGAGATCGAGCAGATGCCGTCCGCCTTTGAGAATGTGCTGCACGTTCTCGCGTCTTCTGGGCGGCATCTCATCCATTTCCAGGATCTGGCCGAAGCCCAGAATGGCATTGAGTGGGGTGCGGAGTTCGTGGCTCATGCGCGAGAGAAATTCGCTTTTAGCGAGGTTGGCCCGATCCGCTTCGATTTTGGCCTTTTGAAGCGCTTTTTCGGTGTGCTTGAGTTCGGTAATATCGCGGCCTTCGGCGATGAGATATTCGACGTTGCTGTTGCCGTCGCGCATGGGAATCAGGCTGAAATTGATCATCCTTTTCTGGCCAAAGATAAAGATACTTTCTTCGTAATTGATTGGTGTACCGGCGAGCGCTTGCTGGAATTTTTCGCTCACCCGGGTTTGAACTTCGGGGTCGAAATTCCACCACGGGCCTTCTAGGAAATTAGTTTCCATGTATTCCTCGCGTGAAAGCCCCGAAGCATCAATGGCGATCTTGTTGACGATGAGAAACGTGCCATCAGGCGCTACTTTCGCGGCCAGAGTCGTCATGGCGTCGATAAGGTCTTGCAATTCTTGCCCGCTGCGTTGCAACTCCACTTCCGCCTGTTTGCGCTGGGTAATGTCGTGCATCACCACGACGGCGCC
Organism: uncultured Chloroflexia bacterium; assembly: GCA_963845765.1. Lineage (GTDB taxonomy): Bacteria > Chloroflexota > Anaerolineae > Ardenticatenales > Ardenticatenaceae > CAWJTI01. The sequence continues at coordinate 95,826 of CAWJTI010000015.1, read as the reverse complement.
CATCTTGGCACCCTCCGCATCAAAAAGCAGCTCGCCATTGGCGATTAAAAGCCGGGGCGTGCTGTCGAGGGGCGCAATCACCATTTCCATATCGCGCACTAAATCGCCGTTGAGCGCTTTAAAAAGCGGCACTTCTTCCATTGGCATGGGTGTAATGCCATCGGGCATATAGAGCGTGTAATATTGCGCCCACTGCACGGGCGGCAGCGGTTCGAGTGGCAAACCGTGAAAGTCGCGGGTGGCGCGGTTAAAGAAGTTCAATTGGCCTTCGGCATCGCAGGCGACGATGCCTTCGGCGGTGTTTTCGAGAACCGCTTCTAAAAACTCATGGTTTTTGTAGAGAGCCGCGTCGGCGTTTTTCCGCTCGATCATTTCCGCCTGTAGCTGCTCGTTCGTCACGTTCAACTCGGCAGTGCGTTCGATGACTTTCAATTCCAGTTCTGCTTTGGCCTGTAAGAGAGCTTCCTCGGCTTCTTTGCGCTCGGTGATGTCGTGATAATTGACCGCGATTGCCCCCACATCCGGGTGATCTAAAAGGTTGATCTCATAAGATTCGATCCAGCGCCAAGAACCATCTTTGTGGCGGATACGAAGCACCACAGTTCTGGTTTTGCCAGGCGCTTCCAGAAGACTTTGTCCTCCTTCCATCACTTCATGGGCGTCGTCGGGATGTATAAATTCAAGGGCATTATGCCCTTCCATTTCTTCAGCGCTGTATCCCAACAGACGTGCCGAGGCCGGGCTTTCATAAGTGATTTGTCCATCGGGCTGAACCAGTTGGAAACCATTCCAGGAGTTTTGCACTAAGGCGCGAAAAAGCGACTCGCTGCGATGCAACGCGTTTTCGGCGTGTCGGCGCTCGGTAATATCGCGGTTCGTCTCGATGACATAAGCGCCTGTGGCCCCCCGAATAAGTTTGTGGCGCGTCTCAACGACAATCTGTTGGCCATCAGCCTTGGTGTGAAGTACTTCGGCTTCGCATTGCCCTTCGGTTTCGAGCAAACGCAAAAAAGCCGCTTGCCCCTGCGGGTGTGTCGTATTTAGCAACTCATGACTTACACGACCGATTGCTTCCTCGCGTGAGATGCCATAGAGAGACTCGGCCCCGGCATTCCAGAAAGTGATAGGCCCGTTCCACTTCCAGACCAACACGGCATCAAACGACAGTTCGCTGATCTGCGCGTGTTCTTGCAACACCACTTCGGCCTGCTTGCGTTCGGTAATATCCTGACCCAACCCTACCATTTTTAGAGGTTGGCCCGTTTGCGCGTTGTAGATAAGTTCCGACTGCGCATGGATGATGCGCTCTGTGCCATCAGGTCGGATAATGCGATGATCCACGGAGTAAGGCTTTCCGCCTTGAATAGCTTCGGCCATCATGCGGCTAAGGGTGGCTCTATCATCGGGATGCACCGCGCGGAAGAATGCTTCATTCGACGGCTCGAACTCTCCCGGTGCATAGCCGAAGATGCGAAAAATTTCATCCGACCAACGCAATGGATTGGCGTTAATGTCATCTAAATTCGCTAAGTCCAGCTCCCAACTGCCCAAATGCGCCATTTCCTGCGACTTGGCGAGGTTCGCTTCACTGATGCTGACAAGGTTTTCAGCACGCTTGCGCTCGGTAATGTTTTCGTGCGCGACGGCTACCCGTATTGGCCCCTCGCCCCTAAAGCGCGTTACGCACACGCTGAACCAACGTTCTTCGCTGGGGCTGTGGCAGGGATATTCGATGCAAAACGCTTCCTGCTGTCCCGCCATTACCTCTCGAATACCCTGAGCAACCGCCGGTGCTTCTTCCAACCAAGCGCCACTGGCCGAGTCACAGACCGCCAGATAGTTGGCTCCGACACCGCACGAAATAGGAGTGCCCTCGTTTTCTTCGGCAAATTTACTCCATGCCTGATTGACAGCGATAATCTCTCCACTCTCGTTAAGAACGGCAATATGAGAGGAAAGGGCATCGAGTGTGGACTGGAGAAAGCGTTTTGCTGTCTGTTCTGCGGCTTCAGCCAGTGTGCGCACGGAAATATCGCGAATATTGCACTGAATGACACGCTTATCGCCAACTTCGTAGACGTTGCTGACAAATTCGACGGTAGCCCGCTCGCCGTCTCTGGTCATCAGCGGCAAATCTTCGTAGCGAATATAGCCCTTTTCTTGCAGAGTGCGAAAAGCCGCTTGATTGGCCGCCTTATCGCGAAAAGGAGCAATTTCCCAGAGCCGTTTACCGATGAACTCGGTAATCGTATAACCCAACATCTCTTCGATGCAGGGATTGGCATCGGTGATCTGTCCACTGTCGGCATCCAGAATAAAAATGCCGTCTTGGGCAGTCTCGAAAAGCCGGCGATAGCCCGCTTCGGAAGCAATCAACCTTTGCTCCGAGCGTTTGCGCTCCATTGCGTAGCGGATGCTACGCACCACAGGAACACCTTTGAGATTGCCTTTGGCAATGAAGTCTTGCGCTCCATCTTGCACCGCCTGAATCGCGGCTTCCTCATCGTCGCGGCCCGAAAGTATCAAAATCGGAATCGCCGGATACTCGCGCTGCATCGTGGTAAACGTCTCAAGTCCCTGGCTATCGGGCAAGTTGAGGTGAAGCAGCACGGCATCGAAGTGCCTCTCGTGCAAACAGCGCAATGCCTCTTCAAGGCGCTTGGCGTGGGTTAACACAACCTCGACTGTCTGAACGTCCTCCAAGGCCTTTTTCAGTAGGAAAACATCGGTGGGATTGCTTTCCACCACAAGAATTTGCAGAGATTGATCATCCATCAGTGCCACCCACTGGAAGGGTGACGATCGTGAACCAGAAGTTGTCTATCGCTCGAACCACATTGGTGAACTGTTCAAAGTCCACCGGCTTGCTAATGTAACAGTTTGCATGCAAGCCATACGCTTTCATAATGTCTTCCTGAGCTTGTGAAGTTGTTAACACGACAACGGGAATAAATTTCAGGCTGCCATCGGCTTTGACTTCGGTCAGTACTTCGCGCCCATCTTTGCGCGGCATGTTTAAGTCGAGAAGAATTAGGTCAGGACGTGGCGCATCCTTATATTGGCCTTCTTTGCGCAAGAAGGCCATCGCCTCCACTCCATCCTTGGCGACGTGCAGGTTGTTGCTCATCTTGGCGTGTTTCAATGCCGCTTTCGTCAGCATGACATCGGTTGAACTGTCTTCGACCAACAAAATTTCAATCGGTCGGCCTTCTGTTACGGTGTTCATGAAAGCTCCTTTGTGTCAGGCGACGGATCGACGATGGTAAAGTGAAAGGTCGTTCCTGTCTCCGCTTCGGATTCCAACCAGATATGGCCACCATGACGCTCTACAATCTTCTTGCAAACTGCCAGGCCGATGCCGGTTCCGGGAAATTCATCACGGGTGTGTAATCTCTGGAAGACCACAAAAATGCGCTCGAAGTACTGCTCCTCTATACCCAGCCCGTTGTCCCGCACGGAGAACAACCACATATTCTGGTCGCGTCGGGCGCCGATGTGAATCTGTAGTGGGCGCTCGCTGCGAAACTTGATGGCGTTACTCAGCAGGTTCTGGAACAACTGGCGCAGTTGGGAGGCGTCGCCCATCACGGTGGGCAGAGCATCGTGAGTGATGGTCGCGCCGCTCTCGGCAATCGCGACTTCCAAAATGTCGAGCACATCAGCAAGAACAGTTGCGCAGTCGGTGGCAGCGAACGTATTGCCGTGCCGTGCCAGACGCGAAAAGGTGAGCAAATCCTTGATAAGCGTCTGCATCCGCGTGACGGCGGCCACCGCGTGAGTGATGATTTCATCCGCGTCGGCGTCGAGCTGGCCTTGATAGCTCAGTTGAAGCAGTTGCATCGTGCCGGCCATAGCGCGGAGCGGCTCTTGCAAATCATGTGAGGCAACGTAGGCAAATTGCTCCAACTCGGCATTCGAGCGCCGCAGTTCCATTTCCGACTGCTTCGCCTCGGTGATATCGCGCGCTATCCCCGCAATGCCGGTGATTTTACCTTGACCGTCTCTAATGGGTGACAAGGTAAACGAAACATCGAGCCGCTTGCCGTCCTTACGCACCCGCACGGTTTCATGGTGTTCCATCGTCTCGCCACGTCGGATCGTGTCCAAGATGCGTGGCAATTCGTCCGGCATCTCCGGTGGAATTAACATGGCTTCCGAGCGTCCTATCGCTTCTGCGGCGGAATAACCATAAAGCCGTCGCGCGCCGCCGTTCCATGTGACGATATTGCCGTCCATGTCCTTGCCGATGATGGCATCATCGGCGGCCTCGACAATGGCAGCGCGCGCCGCGAATTCCTCCGCCTCCCGCTTTTTCTCCTCGATATCAGTGCATGTCCCAATCCACTTGAGGATATTTCCATCAGCAGCATAAATGGGGACAGCCCGCGCCAAATGCCAGCGATAAACCCCATCGGCGGCCCGCTTGAAACGATATTCGTCTTCATAAGAGCGGCCGGTTTTCACCGCTTCAGTCCAGTTATCCACCGAACGCTGCAAATCATCGGGGTGCAGCATCATTTCCCAGCCGCGACCTTGGGTTTCCTCGAAAGTCGTGCCGGTATAGTCGAACCAGCGCTGATTGTAATAGTCGAGATCGCCGTCTGGGCGCGCCGTCCAGACAATCTGCGGCATGGCATCCGCGAGGGCGTGATACTGCTCCTCACTTGCCAGACGGGTTTTTTCAACTCGTTGATGTTCTCCAACGGCGAGGAGATCGGGGACGGCTGTTGTTATTGACATTTAAAGGCACTCCTGTTTACTGCTGCAATGTTAGCGGCTGCTCTCATTCAACTGCGCATCGTCGCGATCGGCCCGCACCTGTGTGCCTCGCTTACTTCCCGCTCTAAGGCGGCGCGAAGCTCCAAAATGGGCTTTAACTGTTCCATGACTTCAAAGCCGTCCATCTTCGGGCATCATTATGTCCAACAGAATAATGTCGGGCTGCAACTGGGTATACAGCGACATGGTGTCGCGCGGGTCGGTTGTGCTGTGAACATTGGCGCAGCCCCACTTTTCCAGCAATTGCTCCAGTATCGAGACATTGGCTGTCTCATCGTCCACAATCAAGATTGTGGCAGTTTGAAATATCTCTAATAACATGCTGTTATTCCTTCGCTTTAAGACAATCTTTCAACACGCTTAAAAACTCTTTGACGTTGAGCGGCTTGGTCAGATAGGTTTTGGCCCCGGCAGCTAACAGTCTCTCGATTTGGCCCAGCGTCGCGTCGGCGCTAATCATGACGACCGGAGTGCTGCGGGTAACGGTATTCGCTTGCAGGCGGCGCAACACTTCATCACCGTTAATATCCGGCAGATGCAAATCGAGAAGAATCAGATCGGGGCTGTGCTCAAAGGCTAAATCCAGTCCGGTGCTGCCCTGCATTGCGGTCAGCAAACGAACGTTGGGCCGCGCTTCGAGCAACATCTCGATCAGCCGCACGTTAGCCAGATTGTCCTCGATGTAGAGCACCGTTTTGGGTTCGCCCTCCGGGGCGATCATAGTTTGTAGCGCCGATGGCTCCGGCATCTCTATAGCGCTATGTAACGGGTTTGGCACGAGGGGCAGCTCAATCCAGAAGGTGCTGCCCTGTCCCGGAGTACTCCACACCCCGATCTGTCCACCCATAACTTCTACTAACCGCTTGCTGAGCGCCAAGCCGATGCCGGTGCCTTCGATGCGGGTTTTGGCCGCGCCCAGCCGCTCGAACGGCACAAAGAGCCTGGCAATATCACCCTTACTCAGGCCGTTGCCCGTATCCCGTATCGAGAGCCGGAGTACTCTGCGCTGCTCTCCGCCTTGTCCCGAGATGGCTTCTCTTGAGACTTCTTCTCCCACAATGGTGACGCTGCCGCCGTCGCGATTGTATTTGATGGCGTTGGAGACAAGATTGAGCAAGGTCTGCGTGAGCCGCTGCCGGTCGCCCAGCATACACCAGTCGCTGTGCGGTGGGATTTCGTTGATCAATTGGACATTGCCCTCAACCGTCAGGGGGCGCACCAAGTCCAGCACTGCACGCACAGTCGTATCGACCGGAACCGGTTCGAGCGACAGCGCGAGATGGCCGACCTCGATGCGGCTGATGTCCAGCACCTCATTGATGAGGTCGAGCAGATGCCGTCCGCCTTTGAGAATGTGCTGCACGTTCTCGCGTCTTCTGGGCGGCATGTCATCCATTTCCAGGATTTGGCCGAAGCCCAGAATAGCGTTGAGCGGAGTACGTAATTCATGGCTCATGCGCGAGAGAAATTCGCTCTTGGCCTGATTAGCGGTATCGGCGGCTTCTCTGGCAATCTGCAAACTCTTGTTGGCCTCTTCCAGTTGCGAGGTGCGCTGGATGACGCGCTGCTCCAAATCGGCATTTAATTCGTAGATTCTTTCTTCCGCCGACCGGCGTTCGATTGTAGACCAGCAACGTTCGACGACATCTTGCACCAGGGTGATCTCGCTCGGCTGCCAATCGCGAGGTGTCGTTTGATGCACAGCCATCATGGCGCGAAGTACTCCCTTTTTTACGAGAGGACAAGTGATGATCGCCTGAATCCCGATGGCATCGAACATCGCCGCGCCTTCATCCGGCAAAAGCTCCTCCTCCACATTGCGAATGATTAAAGTCTCTCCGCTGTTGAGCGTTGCCACAGCGCGCGGCCCAAAGAGGGAAAGCTTGTATTTGCCCACCGTACTCGCGCAGCCGTCGGTGTAATCGTGCAGGATGGTGAACTCTTCGCCGTCAGCTTCCACATCGGCGTAGGCACAGCGGGAAACACTCAGATGTTCGCCCAGCATTCGGGACATCACAGCCATAATTTGCTCTGGATCGGCGAGCGTGCGCGTTGCCTCGGACAGGTCGTTGAGAAAGCGAAAATAATCTTCGCTTTCGCGAATAACTTGCTGCGTCCGTTTGGTTTCCGTCACGTCGTGGGCCACGCAATACCACAATTCCTCGAACGGCGCGGCCATCCATTGCAGCCATTTGTAGGAACCGTCTTGGCATCGGTAGCGGTTCTCGAACCGCATAACTTTGGTGCCGCTTTCGAGCTTCGCTATTTCGGATAATGTGCTGGCGATGTCATCGGGATGCACGAATTCCAGAAACGGCACCGCCCTTAACTCGGCGTTAGAGAAGCCAAGCGTGGCTTCAAAGGCCGGATTCAGACGCTTAAAATAGCCATCGCTGCCGATAATTGCCAGCATATCAAGCGAAAGCGTAAAGAAACGGTCGCGTTCTTCCTCGGCTGCTTTGCGCTCGGTGATGTCGTGATAATTCGCGGTAATCGCGCCGACATCCGGGTGATCTAAGAGGTTGATCTCATAAGATTCAATCCATCGCCACGAGCCGTCTTTATGACGGATACGAAGCACAACAGTCCTGGTTTTGCCGGGCGATTCCAGAAGAGCCTGTCCTCCTTCCATCACCTGTTGGGCGTCGTCAGGATGCACGAACTCCAAGGCATTATGCCCTTCCATTTCTTCGGCACTGTAACCCAACAAGCGTGCTGAGGTTGGGCTTTCATAAGTGATTTGCCCGTCAGGTTGAACCAGTTGGAAGCCATTCCAGGAGTTTTGCACCAGTGCGCGAAAAAGCGACTCGCTGCGACGCAACGCGATTTCAGTTTGTTGGCGCTCGGTGATGTCAGAGGAGATACCGGTCAGACGAATCAATTCGCCTTCGGCATTTCGCACCTGAAAGCCCTTCGTGAGAATCCAACGCTCCTCTCCGTCTGGACGCACGATGCGATATTCAAAAGTGACACTTGCCGCATCGTGCGTGAGCGCGGCCAAAGCTTCCATCACATGCGCACGATCCTCCGCTACAAGATATTCGATTCCCCCGTCCGCACTGGCGTTCAAAGTTTCGAGAGAACGTCCCCAGGTCGCCTCAAATGACGGACTGAGATATTCCAGTTCCAGCATATCCGGCGAACTGACCCAAAACACGTCCGTGATGTTGTTTGCTAATTGGAGGAATTTCTCGTTGCTTTCTCGTATTGACTTTTCTGCTTGCTTGCGCCCGGTAATGTCGCGGATATTGCATTGAATGACCTTTTTATCCCCGCTCACATAAACATTGCTGATAAATTCTACGGAAACGCTCTGTCCGTCTTTGGTTTCGAGCGGCAGATCGTCATGACGAATGTATTCTTTCGCCTGCAACTCGCGAAAGGCGTTTTGATTGGCGGCGATGTCATGAAAAGTGCCAATTTCCCAGAGCTGCTTGCCCACAAAGTCGTCCGGTACAAAGCCCAGCAACTGACACAGATAGGGATTAACATCTTCAATTTTTCCGGTTACCGCATCCAGAATCAGAATGCCGTCTTTGGCGGATTCAAAAAGCCGCCGGTAGCGCACCTCTGAAACTTTCAAGTTTGCAGCGTTCTGGCGCGCCGCCTCTACCATGCTGGCTAAATCACGTTGGGCGTTCACCAACTCATTGTTGATGCGGCTGATCTCATTCAACTGCGCATCGTCGCGGTTGGCTCGCACCTGTGACTCGGCCATTTCTCGCTTTAAGGCGGCGCGAAGTTTTAAAATCGTCTGTTCGTTGGTGTCCATATCGAATGCATCTCCACTAACAGGCATTTAAGGCTTCTCTGCGCATACATCTCAACCGCATTCCTCCTTCAAATTATGCACATGCGTCACCCGGTTGCGGCCCCTTTCTTTGGAAGCATAAAGCGCACGATCCGCCGCGCCGATTAGCTCCGCCTCGGAGTTGGTTTCCGAGGACAATGTGGCGGCGCCAAAACTGGCAGTCACCGCGCGCTCCGGCCAGGGCGCCGCTGCAATGGCCGCGCGCGCACGTTCGGCCATGACTACAGCCCCCTCGGCATCGGTGTTCGGGAGCAATAGGGTGAATTCTTCGCCGCCGTAACGCGCGACGAAATCGTTTGCCCGTGCTTGCTCTCGGAGCAGGCGCGCCACAGTTTTTAAAACTTCATCGCCTCCCAGATGGCCGAATGTGTCGTTGTATTGCTTGAACTTATCTACATCAAGCAAGAGCAGCGAAAGCGGTGTTTTGTAACGCACACTGCGGCTGATTTCTTCGGTCAGCTTTTCCCCGAAGGCGCGTCGGTTTTTCACTCCGGTCAGCCCATCAATTGTCGCCAAAGCATCCAGGCGCTCATTCGCTGCTTCCAGAGCGGCTTGCTTGGCTTCTAAAGCTGTTCTGGCTTCTTCTAATGCCGCGTTAGTTTGAATTAAAATCGCGTTCTTTTTCGCCAGTTCGCGCTGCGCCGTCATCACTTCGTTGTTGGCACGGCTGAGCTCGGCGAGCAATTCGTTGTCGCGGTCATTTTGGACGTGCACCGACAGCGCAGTCTGTTTGACTGTCGCACGCAAGGAATTCACGGTTTCGTTGTTAATTCGCATTAATTCTTCAACCAGGCGTGTAGCGTCCGAGTTCGCTGCCTCGCCCACGCTGTTCCCCACGATCACCACACCTTCATCGGTAGCGCCCCCAGTGAAGCTTAAATCGGTGAGTTTTCCCTTCAGCAGCACTTGAATTTGCCAACCGAAAGCGTAGCCGGATTCACTCAGCGTTTCCATGAACTCCCTGGCTAATTCCGCTCCGGGATTGAAGTCCTCACCTTGACAATCGCTAATTGCTCTTACGAAAGGCTGCCCCACCTTTAATTGCGAAGCCAACCCTACTCCGTCATGGATAACCTTGGTGATTACTCCCTGCCGGTCGCATAAAATCACTATGCCTTTCGCCGAGGAATCAGGTCTCATGATCTGGTGTCCTTTGGCACGAGACTGTTGGCCAGTTCAACGGCGCTCGCGGCGTCGCTGGCGCATCCATCAGCACCCAACTGCCGCCACATCTCCGGCACAACGCGAAAGGGATAGCCGCCGACCAGAATCTTGACCGTGCCACAACCTGCATCAGCGCGCGCCTGCTGAATCAGATCTTCCACCGATTTCAAATGAGGAATGATGGTGGCCGAAATCGCCAAGACGTCGGCTTTCTGTTCGCGCACTGTTTCCAAAATGCTGGACACCGGCGTGTTGGCACCCAGATAATGGGTGTCCCAGCCGTTGAGTTCAAACAGGTCGGCCACCATACGAACGCCGATTTCATGGAGGTCACCCTCTATGCAAGTCGCTACAAGGGTGCGCCCCGTCCGCTCGCCGCTGAAAAGGTAGGGATAAAGCTGCGACATAATGAGCTGCGTGGCGGCAGTGCAGTAATGTTCTTGGGACACACTGATTTCGTTCATTTGCCACAAACGCCCGATTTCATGCTGGCAGGGTTGGAACACTTGCAGGTAAACGTCCTGCACCGAAGCTCCACTTTCGACGGCTTCGAGCACCAGGCGACTGGCGCTCTGGCGCTCTCCCGCTAAAAGTGCCTCCAAGTACTTGTGTGCCAGGGCGGAGAGCGGCTGGTCTTCACCAAGGAAGCTCGGCAGAGTTGCCGATACCGTCGCCAGTTGAGCCACGCCTGCCGCCACGTATTCCACTGCAATATCGGACGCTGTTGAATCGAGGGTTTCTCGCAGAGCATCGGACATACACTCAAGATTGACTACCAAATCTTCAACCGGAATGTTGCGCCCGGCCAGCATAACTCTGGCCCACGCCAGATAGTCGGCGAAAAGAGTTGGTTCTGCCACAGACAGCGATTCCGCCAGATAATCCAAATGATAATTGGCATCTTGCAGACATTTGAGGCGACCGCGTTCGCCGTAACGCGCGGCGAGTTCGGGGTGTCGCGCGTATTGCTGCGCGACCATCGCTTCTGCGATATGGATACGGTGCAAACCAATATCGCGGCTTACGTCCTGGTGTATTTGCGTTGACATAAAGTCTCCTCAGCTACAAATGAACTCGAATAGACGAATTTCTGCGCTACGCGGCACCAGCTTCAATCCTTTGGGAATGCCCTTGTGCGATTCGTGATACTCGTGGCTGCGATGCCATACCCGATAACTTTCTTCATCCGTCCAATAAGTCACCAGCCAGAGTTCGGCTGGGTTATCGAACGGCACCATGACCTCCATCTTCACGAATCCCGACGCATCATCCACGAGATGTGGGCGATCGCGGAAAGCCTGCTTCACTTCCTCCATCATCCCGTTGGCGACGACGAATTTGCTGAGCGCGACAAATTCCGCTGCGCCATGCTGTGGGTTGGTGCCCTGGGCCACAGGAGAGCTTGAGGCACTATCAGCGAACGGGCACATGGTCTTGGCCTTTTTGTGGTTCTGTATCATGCTTCTCCTTGTTATCAATATCATTGAAGTGAGTGATAACCCTTTGATGGGTATCGGGACGACCGACGAGGTACCCTCTGGGTGCGACGGGTACCCTCTGGGTGCGACGGGTACCCTCTGGGTGCGACGGGTACCCTCTGGGTGCGACGACCGACAGTCACAACTGCTCTGTCTCCGCGCCCAGAGGTGGGTTCCCGCTTGCGGGTACGTCGGTCTCCGGTCAACTGCGTAAGTCCTAGTGCATCGCCAACGCTAAAATTCGGATTTTCCCCAGCGTTACTCCCGAAAATTAAGGCTTGATCAAGCACTACCCTTCTTCAAATTTTAGCCGTAAGCTGCTGAACTATAGTTTATAACGCTCTCCAGCGATATAAACCCCTGGGAGGGCGGGGGTAGGCTATATAAACCCCCGTTCCCCCTCTGAAACACCGAGGAAATGCTGCTCAGGAGCGACATTTGTCACGGCTATACCGCTCGCGGGCAGTATAAATCCCCACACGGGCGTCAAAAGCTGCCAGTTCTGAGTATAGAGCACTAGAATTCGGCATACATGAGGGGCATTAATTTTGCATTGTGACGTTCCGACTCGGGGTAGTTTAGCTGCTGAGAGCGAAGACTGAGAACCACAAGGGGCGCTGCCAAAGCTTGGCAGCGCCCCTTGTGATTTGCTCTTCGCGTCGCAGTGCTGGCTACTCGTCCTCGTCCGCGTGCTGGGACTCGCGGATGATTTCCTGCGCGATGTAGTCGGGTACGGGGTCGTAGTGGCTGAACTCCATGCGGAAGAGGCCGTGCCCCTGCGTCATGGAGCGTAGCTCGACGGCGTAGCGCAGCAGGGAGGATTCGGGGACCTGCGCCTGGATGGTGGATTTGTGCCCCTGCTGGTCCATGCCGGTCACGCGCCCGCGCCGCGTGTTCAGGTCGCCCATCACGTCGCCTACGTAGCTGTCGGGGACCGTCACGTGGATGTTGTAGATCGGCTCCAGCAGCACCGGCTGCGCCTGCTTGAAGGCGTCGCGGAAGGCGTTGCGCCCGGCGATCTGGAAGGCGATGTCCTTGGAGTCCACCGGGTGCTCCTTGCCATCGGTGACGACCGCCTTGACGTCCACTACCGGGTAGCCCGCGATGATGCCGCGCTCCAGCACCTGGCGAATCCCCTTCTCGATGGAGGGGCCGAAGTTGCTGGATACCGCGCCGCCGAAGACCTCCCACCCGTACTCGAACTCCGCGCCGCGCGGGAGGGGCTCCACGCGCAGTCTCGACCTCGCCGAACTGACCCGCGCCGCCGGTCTGCTTTTTGTGGCGGTAGCGCGCCCGCGCACTGCCCGAGCACGCGTTTCTTTGTAGGCGACGCGCGGGGTTTCCATGTTCACATGCACGCCGAGCCGCTCCAAGCGGTGGCGCGCCACGTCGAGGTGGGTGTCGCCCTGGCCGAGGAGGACCATCTGGCGAGTGTCGCTGCGCCGCGCCCAGCGCAGGCTGGGGTCTTCCAGCACCACGCGCGCCAGCACCGTGGTGAGCTTGTCCACATCCGACTGGTTTTTGGGGAAGAGCGCGGCGGCGTAGACCGGGTTCGGGCATCGACATCGGCTCAATCTGCGCCTCGCCCAGGGTGTCGCCGCTGTTCGTGTTGCTCAGCTTGGCGAGCGCGCCGATGTCGCCGGGGCCGATCTGGTCGGTGGGCAGCTGATCCTTGCCGCGCAGCACAACCACGTGGCCGAGCCGCTCTTCCTCGCCAGTGCGCTGGTTGGTGACGCGCGTGTCCCCCTTCAAGGTGCCGCTGTACACGCGGAAGAGGGAGACGGTGCCGTAGGGGTCCACGATCGTCTTGAAGACGTAGGCCACCAGCGGACCGTTTGCCACGGGCTTCAACTCCACAGTTTGTCCGTTGAGGCTCACCTGCTCCGCAGGGGCCCGTTCGGGCGAGGGGAGCAGATCGACGATGGCGTCCGCGAGCGCGGCGATGCCTACCCCGCTTGAGGCGCTGCCCGCCAGCACCGGCACCAGGCTCCCCGCTACCACCGCCGCTTTCAAGCCGCGCCACACCTCGTCGGGGGTAAGCTCCTCCCCGTCAAGGTACTTGAGGATCAGATCGTCATCCCCCTCCGCCGCCGACTCCATTAGCTCGATGGCCGCGTCCATGACCTGTGCCTGCATCTCGTCGGGCACAGGGATCTCGTTGCCCTGCTCGTCCACCGCCTTGCGGGTAATCAGGTTGACCACCCCGCGAAAGGTGCTGCCCTCGCCGATGGGCATGTGGATGGGCACCACCTTGGTGGAGACAAAGACTTCTTGCAGCCCTGTCAGGGTGCGCTGGAAGCGGGCGGTGTCGCGGTCCATCTTGTTCACAAAGATCAGGCGGGGCAGGGCGCGCTCGTCCGCATACTCCCACATCAGCTCCGTACCTACCTCGACCCCGGACACCGCGTCGACCACGATCACCGCGCTATCAGCCACGCGCAGCGCGGCGCGCGCCTCGCCCATAAAATCCAGGTAGCCGGGGGTGTCGATCAGATTGATCTTGTACCCGGTCCACTCGATAGGGAGCAGCGACAAATTGATCGAGATGCCGCGCCGCTGCTCCTCCGGGTCGAAATCGGAAAGCGTGTTTCGATCTTCCACGCGCCCCTTGCGGGTCGTCACCCCGGTGAGGTGCAGCAGCGCTTCGGAGATGGTAGTCTTGCCCGCACCACTATGGGAGATCAACGCCACATTGCGCACGTTTTTCGGTTGGTAGGCTTTCATGCAAGCGTCTCCTCACGTTTGATGAATAGTGTGCTGCGTAGGGTATGCAGCGGCGAAGCGCGGGGGATACGCAACACAGAACAGCGGTTGGTTGCTGATCACTTGTTTCGCAAGTCTACCATAGAGCCCAGAGGCTGCCTAGTGCTCTGTCAGGGCTGACACCCCTCACTCATGGAAGAAGCCGCCGCTCCAAACTGAGGTCGGCGCGGCCCACCCTCAGTTCGGCGGGTTGCGCGCCTGGAAGAGCACGCGCTCGAACTCCTGCGTGAAGCGCGCGGCGATCTCGGGGTCGTCGATGATGAGCACGTTCTCGTCGTTGCTTTGCTGCGCGTTCTGGGTGAAGTTGAAGGAGCCGAGGATCACCGTCGCGCCATCGATGACAAACGCTTTGTGGTGCATCAGGTAGGGGTTGCCATCCTGAAACACGTCCAGCCCCGCCTCGCTCATCGGCCCAAACTCGCTGTAGGGGGTGTTGGAGCCGGTGTTCTCGAAGACCCCGCGCACCCGCACCCCCGCCGCCGCGCGCGCCAGCACGGCAGCCCCGATGTCGTCATCGGTGAAGGAAAACGCGAGAAAATCAATGGACGTTTGCGCCGCCTGGATGCGCCGCACTATCTTTTCCGCCACGTTGTCCTCGGGCGAAAAGTAATTTTCCACCGTCACGCCCTGGATGGTAAGCGGGGTGCGGGTGCCGCCCGCCTCGCGCTGGCGCGCGAACGCCTGATCGAGCCACATCTTGCGAAAGGTCGCGCTGTAATTTTGCGCCAGCGCGGGGCTGTCGATCAGGATGGCGTGGTTGTTGTAGCGGTAGCTGTCATTCTCGGTGAAGTTCCACGAGCCGGTCCACACCCAGCGGCTGTCCACCACCACAAATTTGTTGTGCATGATGGCCCCCCGGTTGCCCCCGACGATGTTGACGCCCGCCGCGTCGAGCTGCAAGAAAGAGTCGTTTTCCGCCGGGTCTTCCAGCGATTCGATGTCGGTGACGAGGCGCACGGTGACCCCGCGCGCCGTTGCGTCCAACAGCGCCTGCGTGACGTCGGGGAGGTCGAGTTGGTAGATCGCCATCTCGACCGAGCGCGTGGCGCTGTCGATCAGCGCGGCGAGCCCCTGGTCGAGCGGGGTGCCTGTGTGCAGCGACGCGTCGTCGGGAAAGATAGGGTCGGTGAAGTAGAGGCTGTACCAAGTGGTGGGCGGGGCAATGGTCGCGGTGGAAGCGGTGGGGGGACGCGTGGCGCTGGGCGGCGCACCCTCCTCCTGATTGCCGCGCGACAGCAAAACATAGGCGGCGATGAGCAGCGCAGCCACACAGCAGCGCCCCCAGCGCCAGCACCCCGCAGGCAAAGCGCCGCGTCTGCTGCGCGAAGCCTGCAAAGCTGTTGCCGCGTGGGGGGTCGGGGTGCGGCGCGGCGTTCGGCGTGGCCCTGGGCGTTGCCTTGGGCGCGGTGGGGCCGTGCGGGTCGCTGCCCCCGCGCGCCGCGTCCAGCAGCGCCAGCACGCGCGTGACCCAGGCGGCATCGTCCAGCGTGGCCTGCTCCGCGACCAGGTCGTCCACGCGCATGACAATCGAGGGGGAGCGGTCCGCCATTGCCAGCAGCGCCATCAGCCGCTCGCCGAGCTGCGTGGCGCTCAGGGTTTTCCGCGCGGCGGTCAGCTCGTTGAGGTCGCGCAGGGTGGCGCGCAACCCCTGGAGCGCGTCGTCGGCGCGCCCCTGAAGCGCGGGCTCGCTCGCGCCGGGGGCCGCGCGCGTCACGGCGGCGCGTAGCTGGGCGCTGGCCCACTCCAGCGCGGGGGTGGCGGCCTTGTCGGGGAGGTTGGAGCGCAAGCGCTCGTCCTCGTACAAGCTTTCCACGCCGCGCTGGATGATCGCCTCTCGGGTGTCTGCGTCGCTCACAGGGCGCTCCTTGCTATCGCTCCAATTCCGGTTGATGGGGGGCTCATGCGCGGCGGGCCACAAACAAATTTTCCGGCAGATCGATCCCTACTTCCTCGATGCGCTCCAAAAAGAGCGGGACGCGGCCGGTGGCGCTAAAGTGACCGTGGCGCGGCTCCGCCTCGTCGGCAGGGTGGAAGGTGAACAGCTCCTGGAGCAGGAAGGCCTCGCCCTGCACCCCCTGCACCTCGGCGATGGACAGGATGCGCCGCGTGCCGTCACGCAGCCGCTCCTGATGCACCACCAGGTCCACGGCGGCGGAGACCATCTCGCGCAGGGTGGGCTCGGGCGGCGCGAGGGGAGAGAGCGCGGCCATCGCCTGAAGTTGGATCAGCGCGTCGCGCGGGCTGCTGGCCTGGAGGGTGAAGAGCATCCCGTCCTGCCCGTTGTTCATCGCCTGCACCAGGTCGAAGGCCTCGGGGCCGTTTACCTCGCCCACGACCAAGCGGTCGGCACGCATGCGGAGCGCGTTACGGACCAGGTCGGCGCTGGCAATCGCGCCGCCCGGATGCGTGGCGGCGTGCTGCGGCTTGAGGGTGATCGCATATTTTTGCGGCAACTGCACGTCGTCCCCCTCCTGGATGACCACGATGCGCTCGTCCTCCGGCAGCATGGCGGCGGCCAGCACCGTCAGGGTGATCGCGCGCCCCGCGCCCACCCCGCCCGCAATCACGATGTTGAGCCGCGCCGCCACGCAGGCGTTCAAAAACTCGATCATCGTCTCGTTCCACAGGCCAAAGTTTACCAGATCCTCCGGCTCCATCCGCTCGCGGAAAAACTTGCGGATGGACAGCAGCGGCCCGATCTCCGAGAGCGGGGGCAGCACGATATTGATGTGGGAGCCATCCGGTAGCCGCCCATCAAGGAGCAGGCGGGTGCCCATGGGCTGCCCGCTGACCGCCTCGCACAGCTGTTTCACGACCTCCAACAGCTGCCCGTTGTCGCGGAAGGGGGAGGGGACATCTTCCAGGCCGGTGGGTCGCTCGACATAAACACGGTTGTAACCGTCTACAAAAATTTCGTACACCGTCGCGTCGTCCAACAGCGGTTGGAGCAGGCTGAGCGGGCCGGGCTTGTCCTGATCATTCATAGTTTTCTCCAAAACAGGCAGGGTGGGAAGCAGGGACGGGTAGATTTCTGAGCGGGGGCAACGGTCGGGCGTGCTGCCGCGTGGCCCCGAATGGGATGTAGGACTCGCCGGGGCCGGGGACCGGGGACGGACGACGACGACCGACAACGGACGACCGACAACGGACGACCGACAACGGACGACCGACAACGGACGACCGACAACGGACGACCGACAACGGACGACCGACAACGGACGACCGACAACGGACGACCGACAACGGACGACGAACGACCTATACGGGTACTCCCTGGGTGCGACGACGGACGGCGGACAGTCATAACTTCTCGGTTGTCGGTCGGTCGTCGGTTGTCCTCCGTGCATGTATCCTAGTATAGAACAAGAGCATGTGATTGGGGATTAACGCCCAATAGGCCACACCCGTTGCTTGCAGCGCGGGCTCGGTTCGCGGGCAGGCATAGATGAGCTACCATCACGCCCCCAGAGAGAAAATCAGGTAAGGAAACGGCATCT
This sequence comes from uncultured Chloroflexia bacterium, assembly GCA_963845765.1. Classification (GTDB taxonomy): domain Bacteria; phylum Chloroflexota; class Anaerolineae; order Ardenticatenales; family Ardenticatenaceae; genus CAWJTI01. The sequence goes on along the minus strand of CAWJTI010000015.1, from coordinate 78,334 downwards.
ATGAAGATTTTGGTGACGGGCGGGCTTGGTTTTATTGGCTCGCAGGTGGTGGATAGGTACGTGGCGGCGGGGCACGAGGTGGTGGTGCTGGACAATCTGTCCACCGGAAAACCCCACAACTTGAACCCCCAGGCTACCTTTTATGAGGTGGATATTCGCGACCGCGCGGGGGTCCTGGCCCTCTTCGAGCGCGAGCAGCCGGAGGTACTGAACCATCACGCCGCGCAGGTGGATGTGCGCCGCTCCGTGGCGGACCCCGTGTACGATGCGGAGGTCAACATTCTGGGCTCGCTCAACCTGCTGGAAGCCGCGCGCATGCATGGCACGCGCAAGGTGATCTACATTTCCAGCGGGGGCGCGTGCTACGGGGAGCCGCTCTACTTGCCCTGCGACGAGGCGCACCCGGTCAACCCGCTGAGCGGGTACGGGGCTACCAAGCACACGGTGGAGCACTACCTGTTTCTGTACCGCGAAAATTACGGGCTGGATTTCACCGTGCTGCGCTACCCCAACGTGTATGGTCCCCGCCAGGACCCCTATGGCGAGGGCGGGGTGGTGGCGATCTTCAGCCACTACATGCTCCACGACCGGCCCGTGACGATTTTTGGCTCCGGGGAGCAGCAGCGCGATTTTGTGTTCGTGGGCGACTGCGCGCGCGCCAACCTGCTGGCGCTGGACGCGGGGAGCGGTGGCATCTTCAACCTGGGGAGCGCGTCCGCCATCTCGATCAACGAGCTGTTCGGGGCGCTGCGCGCCATCACCGGCTACGGGCGCGATCCGATCTACGGCCCCGCCAAGGTGGGCGAAACGTTCAAGATTTACCTGGACGCGTCAAAGGCCAAGGCGGAACTGGGGTGGACGCAGGAGGTATCGTTGGAGGAGGGGCTGCGCCGGACGGTGGCGTTCTTTGGGGACGCGCCGACCGGCGAGGGGGTACAAGAGCCGTAACGAGGGGTGTAGTGCGCGCTTGGGCACTGCTCAAGCGCGCACTACTACCGAGAGAGTTTAGCCGAGGCCGGTGCCAGTGGGGCGGCTGTAGCCTTCCTGAAGGGCGAGCAGGTCTAGCCCGGGGGTGAGCAGCCGTTCCGCCGCGAGGAGCGGTTCGCTGTCCTCCTCTACCGCGTCCAGGTTCATCCCCTTCAGGTAGTGCCCGCAGGTATCGCAGACCTCGACGAGATACACCTCGTCCTCGGAGCTGTACACGCCGCGCGCATCGGGCTCCGTCTCGCCGCAAAAGAGGCAGCCCACAACCGGGGCCTCCCAGGTGGCGCGGCAGCGCTCGCAGATCAACGTGGTGCGCGGCGACTCGTCCCACAGCGCAAAATCAGGCAGCCCCGCGCAGACAGGGCAGTAGTTCGCCTCCCAGATGTGGAGCGGGAGCACGGGGAGCAGCAGGGTGGCGGCTCGCTCCAGGTAGGGGGCGAGCGCGTTCGCCAACATGGCGTCCACCGTGGGGCCGCTGTCGCTTTCCCCCGCCTCGAACCACTGGCAGGCAAGGGACAGGCTTTCGGCGGCGTCAATTGCCTCGACCTCGTCCAACGCGCCCGGGTCATTGGCCTCGAATAGCTGGGCGATTTCTAGCAGCCAGGGGTAAAAGGTGTCAGCCTCCAGTTCCAGCGCATCAAAGGTCAGGTGCGGCTCGCCCGCGCGGGCCAGCGAGGTTGCCTCGCCCCCTTGAAACAGCTGCTCACGCTTCAGGGTGAGCAGCGCCTTTTTGGCAACAATCGCACGCACCAGGCGCTCGTAAAAGGAAAAGAGCGCTCCCTCGTCGGCCGGATTTTCCTGGGCATCGGCCAGGGCCTGGAGAATCTGCTCGTCCTGAGTCACGGAATAAGTCCTCGTCAAAAATAAAAAAGTGTGGCGAAAACCGCCACACTCTTGCTCCGCGCTCAAACGTCAGGCGGATTCTTGGCTTTCCAGGTAACGAACCGCATCGCCCACCGAGTTAATGTCCTGGGCCTCTTCGTCGCTAATCTCGCCACCGAACTCTTCCTCGAAGGCCATAATCAACTCGACCAGGTCGAGTGAGTCGGCTTTCAGGTCCTCACGGAAATTGGCGTCCATCGAGATTTCTTCCTCATCCACACCAAGCTGGTCGACGATGATATCTCGAACTCGCTCGTAAATAGTTGCCATAACGGTTACTCCTCTCCGAAGTTGGAATGTCTTGTCTCTGCCAGATGATGAAGCAGTGCTGCCAGTATAGCAGTGCCCCTACAGAGCGTCAATCAATTGCGGCGCGCGGCGAAGGGCGGCCCGGGACGGATTTACCACAGAGAACACAGAGAACACAGAGGGGCAAGGCGGGCCAGAGGCCCGCGCTCTCAAGCTCCCTGTATCTTTTTCATTCCTGACGGGCGGGCCAGAGGCCCGCGCTCCCAGCTTGTCCCCGTCCCCGTCCCCTTTCCTGTCCGTTCCCTACGTGCCCGGCTGCGCCTCCACATTGATGACGTGCCCTTTGACGCGCTCTTCGCGCTGGCGGGACAGGACGGCGCACAGCTCGGCCCCCAGCAGGATGATGTAGCCGGTCAGGTAGACCCAGGTGAGCAGGCCGAAGATGGCCCCGACGGAGCCGTAGAGCAGGTTGTAGCTCTGCATGGCGAAGCGGGCCATGTAGAAGGCGTAGCCCTGCTTGGCCACCTCCCACAGCACTGCCGCGACCAGGGCGCTGGGCCACACGTCCTGCCAGCGGATCGGGACGTCGTGGGGCACGAAGCGGTAGAGCAGCAGAAAGAGCGCGAGGGCGAGCGCGAAGGGTGGCAGGGCCGAGGCGATGGTCCACACAAAGGAGTTCTGCAACGGGGCCCAGTGGATAAGGGGCAGGTTCAGCGGCTGGGCCAACTGGAAGAGCGCGGTCGCGAGGATGCTCACCGAGGTGAGGATACCCGGTGATGGTAATCATGATCAGGGAGAAGCGGAGATGGCTCCACAACCCCCGGCGGCGCGGGGCCCCCCACGCCTGGTTGATGGAACGCTCCAGCACGCGGAAGATGTGCATGCTACCCCCAGATCGTCCCGGCAAAGGCCAACACGCTGAGGGTGCCACGGCTGGCGAGCACGTTCTGCACGATATCGTCCACAAAGCCGAGCGCGCCCGCGTTGGGCAGGTAGCGACCCACCATCAGCATGACCTGGATGCGGGCCATCGTATCCCCGACCAAGTAGGTCATCCCCAGCGAAAGGAGGACTACCAGCGGGAAAAGCGAAAAGAGCGCGTAATAGCCGATGGCGGCTGAGTGGGTGCCACCGTCATCGTCCTCAAACGCCTGCCACGTCTCGCCAAGCAGGGACAACAGGCCCCCCGTGCGCTGGTTCCATACCTCAACCTGGGCGCGCAGGGTGACCCAGGCCTGGCTGCGCCAGGCCTGCCAGTGCTCTGTCATCCCTTTCTCTTCTGGCAATAGCATACGCCCTCTTTGAGGGGCTGCCTCTTTAGGTTGTTGCTCTCTTGAAAGAGTAAAGCAACTAGAGGACCAAGCGGCAGACGGATGGCAGGCGGCAGGCGGCAGGCGGCAGGCGGACGGCAGGCGGCAGGCGGCAGGCGGCAGGCAGCAGGCAGCAGGCAGCAGGCAGCAGGCCGCAACGCAACGCAGAACGCACAACGCACAACGCACAACGCACAACGTACAACGCAGAACGCACAACAAACGGCGGCGGGCGACTTCTGGCATCACCCTAACACCCAGCGGAACCAAACAAAAACCGCTGACCGTCAAAGACGAATCAGCGGGGTCGGATGCGCTGCGGTGTGGACAGGCCACACGGGCAGGTTAATTTTTGTAGCGGTACACGATCCGACCGCGCTCCAAATCATAGGGCGACAGTTCCAGGCGCACCCGGTCGCCCAGCGTCACGCGGATGTAATTTTTGGTCATCTTGCCGGACAGGTAGCCAAAAAGCGACTGCCCATTTTCCAACTCGACACGGAACATGCGGTTGGGCAGTGCTTCGACCACCGTCCCATCCACGAACAGCTTTTCTTCTTTTGTTGCCATACATTTCTCCCTACACGGTGAAACGGCCCGCCTTGCGCGAGCCGCGTTTGGTCTTCTTTAAGATTATAGCTGACAGAGCAGCCCCTACGCCAGGGCTACTTTTTGCCTTTTATATCAACATAATGATAAAGGATAGCGTCCTTTTAGGCAAGTTTGGGGTGGTAGGTATTAGATATGGGGAAGTGGGTATTGGACGGTGTAGGGGTTGCATCGGTGGGTGTGGTTGAGGGGCAAGGTGAGGGGCGTCAAGGGGTGCCCCGACTTCGTAGGGCGAGGGAGATGAAGACGAAGAAGAAGGGCGGGCAAAGGAGCAGGGTGGTGACGAGGAAGATCGCCACAAGCGCCCGGTCGATGGCGGAGCCAGGCGTGGGCTGGGGCGGGCTGGGGCGGGGCTCAGTCGGGCGCGGCGGGAACGGCGCGGCAGGGCGTGGTGCGGCGGGTGGGGGTGCCTCGGGGCGTCGGGGGGGTGGCGGCGCAGCAGGGGCCGCCTGGTCGCGTTGAAACGCGCGGTGATACGCCTCGCGCCGCGCGGGGTCGCGCAGCATGGTGTACGCCTCGTTCAACTCCTGCATGCGCTGGGTAGTACCGCTGCCCCCACTCACGTCCGGGTGGTACTTGCGCGCCAAGCGGCGGTAAGCCGCCTCGATCACCTCCGCTTCGGCGTCAGGGTCAACTTGCAGAACCTTGTAATAGTTCTTGAAGATCGTCCCCATGCTGCCTTCCTGACGGTAGCGTTTGTGTCCCGCCGCATGATAAAGCCGGAGGGCGCGGCTCGTCAACCTTGCGCCCGCGCCAGACAACAAGCGGGGCATGGATCGCCCATGCCCCGCGCTGCTTGCTCTTCTGCCACGGACTAGCGGCTATCCATCATTCGCGGGCACGCTGGGCAGCGGCTGGAGGGCCGGATCGCCCAGCAGGTTGAAGGTGGCCACAATGTCGTGGTCGTTGGGGGTGCTGAGCGGGACGGTGCGCTTGGCGCGGTCCAGCGCCTCGCCGAGGTAGGGGCGCTCCGCCGCGAACAACTCCTGAATCAGCGCCTCGTTGAGGCGGCTCTGGTTGGTGGGGAGGGTCAGGCTGGTGGGGGCCACCGTTGCGACCGCGCCGCCGCCCGCGGCCCAGAGCAGCGACTCGCCCAGCGACTCCTGCGTGGGGTGGCTGAAGAGCCCCGCCAGGCAGGTCATGTTGATAAAGATGGGCAGGCGGCCCGCATTGGTCAGCTCGCTCGCCCCCTGCGCCGTCAACAGCCGATCCTTGCCCCACTGCTGCACGCTGCCGTGACCCACATAGTTGACCACCAAGCTCCCCTCATTCAGCGCGGGCAGCATCTCGGTGGTGGCGTCGCTTTCCGCCATCGGGTAAACCGCCAGCGTCTCGATGCCCGCGGGGATGCCTTCCCGCAGCCGCTCGCTGTGGGTCTTGAACAGCTCTTCCTGCCCATCTGCCGCCAGCAGGATGCGCTGCTGCCAGTCGCCCGCCGGGGGCTGCATGCTGTACGCGATGCGCTTCTCGATGTAGGTGTTCAACTGCTCGACGGTTTGCGCGGGCAGGCGGCCCAGCGCCACATCGGGGTACCCGTCCTCATCCAGGTCCGCTATCATGTTGTCGCTGACCGTCTCGCCCCCGAAAACCGTCTCGATAAAGGGGAGGGGAGGTAGGTGGCGGGCAGCGGGTTCTGGTAGCCAAGCGGGTCATAGGTGCTGTCGCCGACGAGCAGCACAAAGCGCGGTTTGACCGTCCACGTTTCCTGCCCCTCCTTGAGCAGGGCGCGGAAGGCGAGCGGGTCAACCGTGCCGTGGCTGTAGGCGTCGTACACCTGCTGCGGGGTGAGCAGCATCGTGCTCAGCCCGTGATCGCGCTGGAAGCTGAGCAGCGGCTCCACCGCCTCGACCAGTGACGGGACCACAATTGCCACATACTCCGCGCCCTCGCTCGGGATCGCCGCCACATCGGCGGCCTCGATGGTAGCGGGCTGTGCCCGCTTCCGCTCGGTGACGATCACCTCGCGCTCGGCGGGCAGCGTCACGTGGCTATCCTCCATCGGCAGCGCCACGACCCCCGGCTCCACCTGCCAGGCTATCAGCTCTTTGCCCAGGGCGGCGAAGTCGGCCACCCCAGCCTGCGGCGCACTGCCCCGAAAGCTTCCCTCGCTCCCCGTTGGCGCGCTGGAGTAGCGGATCGAGATGTCGTCCAGCATGCTGATGTCCGCGCCGCCCTCCGGCTCGGGGATGACGAAGGTGAGCGCGAGCGCCTCGCCCGCTGGCATGTCCAGCGAGAGCGCCTGCTCGTGGCGCTTGTCCCCATACCATTGCAGCGTGCCGAGTTCCTGCCCGTCCAGCAGAAGCTGGACCGTGTGCGGCGTGCTCGTCACCCCGCCGAAGCGCGCGTTGATCGTCACCGTCCCCGCGATGCGCCCCGGCGTCTCGATGGTCTGCTCGTCGGTGGCCGGGCCAACCAGGGTGCGCCAGAACCACGGGTCATCCATGTACTTGGGGCTGTACTGCACCTGCCCGCCCAACCGCTGCTCGCTCGTCAGGGTGGCGAGCGGCTCCGTCGCGCTTTTGACCTCGCCCGGCACCATTGACTGCCCATGGGTGATCCACAGGGTGTGCTGGTTGCTGTAGACCGAGGGGGTGTGCTCTGGCAGGTAGAAGTACAGCGCGTCATCCTGGGCCTGGAGCGGCAGCGCCTTGCCGTTGATCGTCATGGCGAGCGGCTCCGCCGCCGTCCAGCCGAGCGCCGCCAGCGCCCGCGGCTCCACTTTGAAGAGCCCCGTTCCCTCCACCGTCACGCGCGCCCGCGCGACCGGCTCACCGACGGGGGCCGGGGGCACATCCGACCCATTGCGGCACGCCGCGAGCAGCAAAAGCAACCCTGTCAGGAGCGCAAGTCGCCCCCATCTTTGAACCGTCTCGATCATTATCCTACCTATCCTATCGTCGTCACATGGGGGCATCGGGGCAGGCGGGAAAACAGAGAAGGGAAAACAGAGAACAGAGAAGAGAGAATAGAGTACGGCTGTTGCCCTGCTGCGTTCCGCGTTTGCCCAAACGCCTCGCTTTTTTATCACAGTTTTTAGCTCGGAGCCCCGTCCCGCACGCTTGCGCGCGCCCTACGAGCGGGCTCCCCCCGAGTTCCTTTCACGTCCCGCTCAGCGCCGCACATACGTCCAGCCCATGAAGCCGATCAGCGCCACCACGCCCAGCAGCAGCAGGGTCATTACCCCCTGGATGATGCGATCAAGCGGGTCGTTGCTGATTTCCGTGGCGAAGAGGGTCTCGCCCTCCGCCGGGGTGGCGGGGGCTGCTGCCAGCAGGGAGACCAGGGTGGGGGTTGCCGCTAGCGGCTGGGCGCTCATCGCGCCGCCCTCCCCGCTCGTGCCGCCAGGGGCCGGGTTGTCGCTGTTCAGCGCGATGGCGATGGTGGCGGTGGGGGCGCTGGCAGGCAGTGTCTGGTCAGTGGGCGGGGCCTGCTCCCCCGGGCCGCTCCCCACGCTGCCGCTCTGCGCGGGCGGCGAGGGTTGGATGGGGATCGTCGAGTCAAAGGCAGGCACGTTGGTGGGCTGCTGCAGGATGGGCTGCTCCTGCGTCACCGGCGGCGGTACAGGGGTATTATTGGCGGCAGCGGTGGTGGCGCGCGTGATGGGGGTGCTGCTGGCGACGATCGCGCGCGTGGCGGTTGCGCTGGCCGCGCCCTGGGCGGTCGTTACCGTGGGCAGTGTGCTGCCCGTGGTCGCCGTTGCAACGGGCGGCGGGGTCGCGCTGGGGGGAATCGTTGCAGTGGCTTCCGTCTCGCCAGCAGTCGCCGTGGCGGTGGGGCTGGCCCCTGTGGTGGGGCTGGCCCCTGTGGTGGCGGTGGCGCTCGGCGCGCGGGTGGCGGTGGGGCTGGCGGGTGGGGGCGCGTCAGCGCTCGTCAACTCCACGCCGGAGCCGGTGGCGTTGCCATTCGCGCCATAAAAAACAGTGCCCGCGCCACAGTTGTAGCTTTCCAGAAAATAATAGTAGTGATCGCCGCTGCCCACCGCCTCATCGATGTAGGTGTAATCCTGGCTGTTGAAGGGGTTGCAACTGCCATCGGGGTTGGTGATGAAGGGGCTTATTTTGGTGGCTTGGCTCGTATTGAGCTGTCCGTTCGCCACCTGAATGTTTTGCTCGCTGCGCCACACATAAAAGCCCGCGTTGTCCCCCTCGCTCTCGGTGCCCCAAAAGAGGGTGGGGTTGTCGTCCTCTTCCCACTGCCCATCGAAGTAGCTCAACTCAACGGCGGCGTAGAGGGTGGTAGCGGTGAGAAGGAGCAGCCCCGCCAGCACGAACAGGGCAACCCCTCGTTTCGGATTCGGCATAGATAGACTCCATGATGACAAGTGATCGCGGGGGAGACCCTCCCCCAGCGGCAAAAGGACTCGCGTTGGCGGGCCACCCGCCTCTCACAATGAAACGTGAAACGCAAAGGGGTAGGTGCGCCACCCCTCGCGTTTCACGTTTAGGGGGCGGGGCGCGCGCCCCCGCCCAGGTTAGGGTTGGCTGACCAGCGGCATGAAGAGCTGGCCGCCGCCGCTGCACGTGAGCGAGTCATCGTACAGGCAGGGGTCCACGCTGAGGTGCGTGGCCGGGTCGCCAAAGAGCATGTAGGTGTAGATGAGCCGATTGTACACGCTGTTGGTGCCGCTTACCGCCGTCTTGGCAATCAGGGTCAACTCGCCAAGCTGCGTCATCGGCTCCGCACTCGTCGTGGGGAAGAGCGCCGCGAAGAAGGCGCGCGCCATCAGGTCGTGGGCGGTCGCCACATCCAGCCCCACCGGCGCGAAGGCCGCGATGACGCCGCGATCGTCCAGGCGGATCATGGACTCGGAGAGCGACTGCTCGCCCGGCTTGATGTAGTAGCCATCCCAGCACGCCCACGAGAGCGCCAGCGGGTAGCGCCCGACCCCCTCGGTGAGCAGGTCCAGGTCACTGGCAAAGAGCCCGCCACCGATGGAGCGGCGCAGCGCCCAGGTTTGCTCGCCTGCCCACTGCGTGCGCCCCGCGTGCCCGATGTACTGCACGATCAGTTGCCCGTGGTTGATCGAGTTTTTGATGCTGTCGCGCACGTCTAGAATCTGGGCGGAGGTGGCACCGGTCGGCAGGTAGGCGGTGGTCACCAGGGTGTTGTCCGGCAGGTAGGGGCGCAACTGCTCCGAGTACTGATGGAAGTCGCCCGCCGAATCCGGGTTGTCCGCTGTGAACAGGACGCGGCGCTGCCAGTCCCCGATGGCGGGGCCGCTCTCATACTGGATGAGCTTGTCCACCATTGCTGTGGCGTCTGCCAGCGTCTGCGCGGGCAGGCGGCCAATGTTGATGTCCGGTAGCTCGTCCGAGCTGCCGTCCAGCCCCGACACAAACGCGTTGTCGGAGGGAACCTCGCCCAGGTAGTCATCCTCGTAGACCAGCATCGGGGGCAGCAGCATCGGCTCGCCGATCCCCAGATAGTTCAGCGGGTCGTAGTTGCCATCGCCGACCAGCAGGATGTAGGCGGGCTTGGGTGCCGCCCAGTTGGCGTAGGCAAACTCCGTAAAGTTGCGAATGGCGGCGGGGTCTTTGGAGCCAACCCCAAAGTCGTTATAGATCGCATTGGCCGGAACCAGACGCGTGCTGTAGCCCTGCGACTCGCGCAGCGCGATCAGCGGCTGCACGGCGCTCAGGAACTCGTCCGGCGCGATGATCACATAGTCGGTCTGCGACAGGTCGGTGCGCAGCCCCTGATCCACGTAGTACGTGATGGAACTTACTGCGTACCCCTGGCTCTGCCCGGCGACCAGGTACGCTTCCAGGTTGCTGCTGGGGCGGCCAAAGGTGAGGGTGCTGCCGGACAGGGTGGTGCCGGTGAGCCGCTTCACGTTGCTGGGGTCATTCACCTCGAAGATGGTGCTGTCGGACGAGACCTCGGTCAGGCGGTAGTTGGCGACGCTTTTGGCGTTCTCGAAGGAAAGCTGCGTGCTGTCGGTTTCCAGCGTGCGCTGGTAGGTCACGTCAAAGCGGTCCACCATGATCGCGTTGAGGATCGCGCTGCTGTCGCAGCGGATAAACTCCACATGCGCGTCGTTCCCCGTCGCGGCCAGGTCGCTGGGCGGGATGCTCAGTGTCTGCCCGAACTCGGAAAAGTCGGACCACGCGCGCGAGACAGAGTGCCCCTCGATGGTGACGGTCACATCGTTGCAGCGGCCCACGTATTCCGGCCCCTCCACCGGCCCCAACTTGGGCAGGATGGTGACGTTCTCGGTGGCCGCGGTGTTCAGGTGGGGTAGATCAAAGGTGACATCCAGGAAGCGATCGTTGCCCGGGTAGGTGGGGTCGTTGTTGGCGAGCAGCTTCTTCCAGAACCAGCGCTCGTCCTCGTTGACCCGCGTTTTCAGGGTCATGTAGCTCAGATTTTGTTCGATCGGCAGGATGTAGGGCACGCTGCTCAGCGTTGGCCCGCCCACCGTGGCCCCGCTCAGGGTGCTCATGCGCTTGCCGCTGCCGGAGGGGAGCACTTCCAGGTGGTAGACCACCTGACGGCTCCAGCGGCTGTGCTCGCGCACGTTGACAAAGTAGAGGGTAGTCCCGTCGATCCAGATCGCCTGCTCCTCCACCGTGTCGCCGGAGCCGTAGTACAGCGCGAGGCGCGACGGGTTGGAGGTGTTCACCCCCTGCGCGGCGAGGTCGGCCAGCGGCACCTTGAAGAGCCCCTCGCCCTCGACCGCGATCATCCAGCGATCGGTCGTCACGCTGGGGCGCTGGGCCTGCAACGTTGGCTCGGCGGGCATCCGCCACGCGCGCGCCTGATCGTAGTTGCTTAGCAGCTTGGCAAAGACCCCCTCGTAGTAGGGATCGTCCTGCGGGGTGGCGCTGTTGCGGGGCAGGCTTTCCTGCGCCCAGCTGAGGGTCACGTCGGCAGCGGGCAGCCAGCGCAACTCGCCGCTCGCCAGGTTGACCTGCACCGAGGTGAACTCGACGGCAACCATTGCCTGCCCGCGCAGCATCATCACGTCGCTGATGCTTATCGGGTTCGCCGGGTACCAGCCATCCTGCGCGTAGAGCGCCGCGTCGGGGCTGTAGCGCGCGACAAGTTCATCTGCCAGATTGTCCGAGCCCTCGTGCTGCACGGGATCGTAGGTCGGCACCGGCTCCAGCGGGCGCGGCGCGGCTGGGAGCGCTTGGGCGCTCGCGAGGCCCACCTCCAACCGGGGCGCGCTGCCGGTCGGGATGGCTACCAACTGCCGGACCACCGGCAGCGCGGGCGCACCGGGCTGGCCCAACAGCGGCAGCGGGCTGTCAAAGGTGGTGAAGGTGCCCTCCGCGCGCGTGCTCTCTTTCAGGGCGGGCTGCTCGCTGCGGAGCGACACCGTGAGGGAGAGAGGGCGGTCGGCAGGTGGGGTGGCTGTTTGGAGTCCGGCAGCGGCGTACAGCGGCGGGAGGAGCGTGCTGCTAACGAACAGGGTTAGGATTAGGATGCGGAGTAGTCGTTGCATGAGACCTCTCTGTCAAGGGTACTGGGGGGTCAGGACGGCGCGATGCAGGTCGGGCAGCCATTGCCAGCCAGTCGGGTAAGTAAGCTTGTAAATAGGAAGCTGCTCGGTCATTTGCTGGAGGACGGTCCACACCGTTTCCAACTCTCCCAACGGGAAACTTGGCCCGAGCAGGATCGCGGCGAGCAGCGACATGAAGCCTTCATGCCCTGCCGCGCGCTGGAGCGCCACCGCCCCACCGTGGGGCTCCGCTTGACGCTGGAGCAAGTATATCCTAGTTACGGGGAACACTCCTTCCAAAAAGTGCCCCCACCCATTCCCTACCGGCACGCGGCGCTTTCGCCCCCCATTGGTGACGGGGGGGAAGGGCTCAGCGCTGCCGATAAAGTGCTCGATGGTTTCCGGCCACAGCCGCATCTGCGGGTAGGCCGAGGCCACGCGGATCGTGCCATCGGGGGCGGGCTGCACGGTGACGAAATCGTCGCAGAGCAGCGGAAAGCCCTTGCCAATCAGGGAGCACATCAGCGAGCTTTTGCCGGTGCCGCTTTCCGCCATGAAGAGCACCGCCTCCCCGTCGATCATCAGCGCGCCCGCGTGGAAGGGGAGCCGTCCCTGGCGCAGCAGCCACCACGCGAACGTCCCGCCGATCAGCCGCACCTCGACATAATCGGCGCGCGTGGGCTCGTCGCCCGCGTGCAGGTAAACAATCGCATCGTCGCGCACCACCGCCTGATCGCCGTCGGGGAAGAGCAGGATGTCCTCCCCCGGTGCGCGGTACACCGCGCGCGGGCTGCCCCCGTCCACATGCTCGTCGGGGGTCTGCGAGAGGAGCCGCGCCGTTGCCAGCGGGCGGGTGCCGCGCTGCTCGCTCAGGTGCAGGCGCGGCGGTTGGCTGCTGGCGGGAAGGGGGAAGCGAAGGGAAAGCGAGGTGGCAAAGGGGACACCATAGACAGAATAACAGGGCATAGATCAACCAACTGCATCAACAATCCTATAAGGGTCAGCCGCCGCGCGAGATGCTAATTTCTCGCCGGAGCGACCGTAAACAATAGCCGATTCCAGGCCAAAGTCCAAAGGCGACGACCGACGACGGACGACCGACGACGGACGACGGATTAACCACAGAGAACACAGAGAACACAGAGGAGAGTTCCCATGAGTTGCCAAGCGTTCCCTATTGGGCAGGCGAGACCCCCTCACCTTCATCACCCCCTCACCCCCTCACCTTCATCACCCCCTCACCCCCGCACCCCCCACCCCCCGACAAAAATAAAGACCACCGGGGCTGCCGGTGGTCTTTGGGTTGTACGGAGAAACCGTGGTGCTTACAGGAACGTTTCGTTCTTGAAAGACGTGGCATCCTCGAGCGGGCTACCGCCACCCTTGGTGAGGTCGCGGAGCTTGCCATAGGTCTGGAGCCGAGGTGTCTCGTAGGTGGGTTTCCGTTTCTGCATAGTTGTTAGCCTCCTAAAGCCATGAATGGATGTGGGATGACTTGCTCGTGGCAAATCAAGGGGCGACATAACAGATGATACAACAAAGTCTACAGGCTGACAACCCCCGCTTTTTCGCCTTGCAATAAACATGCCTGCTGCGCAACGAGTGTGTTGTACCACTGCTCGAAAAAAGCCGCGCGGTACAGGGTATTGATCTGGATAAGGCGCGCGGGCGCATTGGCCCACTGTTCCCAGGTTGCCATGTCCACCCAGCCCTGCTGCCGCAGGAGCCCGTCGGGGGGCAGGGCGAGCGCGCGGGCGCGGTCTGCCTCGGGCACGCTCTCGACGGTGAAGCGCGTGAAGTCCGCCTTGCTGGTGCGCTCCCGTAGCAGGGGCGGCATCTCGTTTGCCAGCGCGCGCTTGAGCAGGACGCGGTTCACCCCCCCCGCGATGCGCAGCGGGAGCGGCTGGTGGAGCGCCATCTCGACGAGGCGGCGGTCGTAGAAGGGGCAGCGCAGTTCCATGCCGTACAGCCCGATCAGTTCCGCGCGCTGCTCGAAGATTTGGGTGTAAAAGGGGGAGGTGAGCACGTTCCACAGGTTTTGCTGGTGCGGCGAGAAACCGTCGGGGACGGGGATGGGCCGCTCCACCGTGGCGGCTAGCCGCTCGCCCGCCTCGCTGATGAGCGTCGTCGGCTTGGCGCGGAGCCGCCGCCACTGCTGGAAGAGGCGCGGCAGGTAGCGGTTCGCCATCATGCCCGCCACGCGCTTGTACGAGCCAAGCCGGTTGCCGGTGAAGTAGGGAAGCTCGCGCAGGAGGTGGCGCTTGGGGTAGGAGAGCAGCGCGGGGAAGTTTCCATAATCCTCGCCGCCGGTCACAATGTCGCCGCCCAACCCGCTCACCTTGACGCGGCAGCCCTCGGCGCGGGCGCGCTCGTAAAAGGGGCGAAACATGCAGGCATTCGGGAAGATGGAGGGGGCGCTCATCTGGCGGTGCCACGCCGCCGCGCTCTCCCACTCCCAGGCGCGGGCCACATCGATCCACTCGGTGTGGAAGTGGGGCAGCCGCTCGGTCGCCGCGTTGCGGTAGCGGCTCTCGTCGGTGTCCGGCCACTCCGGCATGCGCAGCGTGTAGGCGAAGACGGGGCGCGCGGGCACGCTGGGGCGCTCGTGCATCATGCGGTGGGCCAGCAGGGCGATGGCCGATGAATCCTGCCCGCCGCTGACCGACATCGCGATGGGCGCGGCGCTGCGCAGCGAGGCGGCGACCGCCTGCTCGAAACGCTCGCGAAAGCTCTCTTCCCACTCCGCCTCGCTCCAGCCGCGAAACCCATCCGCCGAGGGCGGCTGCCAGAAACGGTGGCTGCTCTGGCTGCGGCGCGCGGGCTCCAGTCGCAGCAGATGGGCGGGCGGTACTTTCTGGATCTCCTTGAAGGCGCTCAGCTCGGCGGCGCGCTCGTGCGACATGGCGAGAAAGCTGGCGAGCCAGGGCTCGTTCAGCGTCGCGCGCGGCTCCAGCGCCAGCAGGGCACGCAGCGAGGAGGCAAAGAGCACGCGCTCGCCGTCCACGCGGAAAAAAAGCGGCTTGAGCCCGAAGGGGGAGCGCACCAGCCGCAGGGTGCGCGTCGCGGGCTCCCAGAGCACATAGGCAAAGTCGCCGATCAACTGCGCGGGGGCCTCGTCGCCCCAGCGCTCGTGTGCGGCCATGATCAGCTGCGCGTCGGTGAGGGGGCCATCGTCGCGCGCAGGCGGGCGGAGCGCGCGTTGTAGCTCGTCGCGGTTGTCCAGCCGCGCATCGGCCAGTAGCAGCGCGCCGCTCGCCCCCCGGAGCGGCCAGCGCTCGTGCTGCGCCTCGGGGGTGCTGTGCAGCGCCAGGTGCGCCAGCGCGGCGCTCCCTTCCGCCCAGAGCGAGAGCCCATCCGGCCCGAAGGGCGCAAGCTCCGCGACAGCGGGCGCGAGCGCCTCCGCCTGGGCGGGCCGCCCGTCGGTGTACACGATGCCTGCGATGGCACTCACGCCTCGGCCCCTTCCGCCTGCTCCGCCGCGCGCGGCTTGCGCGGCCCCGGCAGCAGCCAGACGAGGGCGAAGAGGCCGATCAGCACCGTGATCACATTCCAGTTGAAGTACGAAAGGGCCGCGAAAGGGCCGCGTGGGCTTTCAAAGCGTACCGTGTCGGGCAGGCGCGTGAAGTTGCCCGTGGTTTCCAACTCTTCCAACTGGTAAAAATAGCTCTGGTTTGCCGCGATGGTGGGGTCGCGAAACTCGTACTCCGCGCCGCTGAAGGGGTCGCCCGAGCTGGGGATCAGGGCGGTGGTGACGCGCTCGTAGGGGCCCTCCTCGCTGGCGGCGCGGTAGACGTGGAAGCCCGCTGTCTCTACCTCGCTTTCCGTGGACCAGTGGATGATCGCTTCCGGGCTTTCTGACAGATAGCCCATCGCCCCCAGCCCCAGGGCGGCGACGACGATCAGGGCGGTCAAAATCAGGCGTAATCGGTTGGACATGCGGGCACTCCTCTTTGTTGGGTGAACAAGCGGCGCGCGGGGCCCCGTCGCGAGCGCCCGTGCAAACCTTGTTGATAGCATGGAACGGGGTATGATACAATACACAAAACCGTTCACGGAAATTGGCGAAGGAGCGTTTCATGCGCGTGCTCGTTGTGGATGATGACCTGCCGAGCCTGAAATTGAATAGCTACCTGCTCCGCGAGGAGGGCTACGAGGTCTCGACAGCGACCAACGGGGTCGAGGCGCTGGATAAGCTCGAAGACGAGATCGTGGACCTGGTAGTTCTGGACGTGATGATGCCGCTGATGGACGGGCACGAGGCACTACGCCGCATCCGGCAGCGCTACGACGTGCCGGTCATCTTCCTTTCCGCCAAGGGCGAGACGGCGGACAAAGTGAAGGGGCTGGAAATCGGCGCGGACGACTACCTCGCCAAGCCCTTCGAGCCGACCGAGCTGCTGGCCCGCGTCAAATCAGTGATGCGCCGCGCCGACATCTTTTCCAAGGCGGATTCCAACGTGCAGTTGAGCGTCGGGGAGCTGCGGCTGGACCCGGTGAGCAACCGCGTGTATTTCGCCAATGGGAAATACGAGGAGCTGACCCCCATCGAGTTCCGCCTGCTGCACGTGCTGATGCGCAACGCGGGCCGCACCCTGACCCATGACGTGCTGCTCAATTCCGTGTGGGGCTACGAGTACGACGGCTACTCAAACCAGATAGCGGTCTACATTCGCCGCCTGCGCGCCAAGATCGAGCCCAACCCCAGCGAGCCGCGCTACCTGATCACGGTGCGCGGGCTGGGGTACAAGTTTGAGCGGTTGTAGCGGGTGGCTTGGAAGACGACGACCGACGACCGACGACGGACGACCGACCGGAGACCGAGGACCGAGGACCAAAGCCAGAGGACTGTAGCAAGCCACGGTCATGGTACCATCGAGCGGGTTCCCGTCTAGCAGGTATATCCTTCACCGCACCCTGAACATACTCGTCCGTTATCCGTCGTCGCGCCCAAAGGTACCCGTCGGTCGTCGGTCGTCGGTCGTCCGTTGTCGGTCGTCGGTCGTCGGTCGTCGGTCGTCCGTCGTCGGTCGTCGGCCAACGACGTAAATCCTACCACTACTGATTTTCCCATTGCTCACCTCCCAAACAGGAAGCGCCCCCTTGTGAGTAGCACGGTATCCGACCGCCCTGGGCCTGAAGGCGTCTCCACTTTCCCCCCACCCCCCGACCACCGTGCCTTGCAGCCTGAAGATGAGTGGCTGGAACATGCGCGCCTGCTGCGGCTGGTGGCCGACGAGCAGATTTTTGGCGTCGCGGTACGGGCGCTGCTGCTCGCGTTGGTGCCTGCCGTGTGGACCCTCAACGGGGAGCTCATAGCGGCCCCGCTGCTCTTCACCATCTGGGGCGGGCTGCTGCTGGTGTCCCTCGTCACCTGGTGGGCGCTCCAGCCGGTGGGGCGGCTCAAGGCCCCCGCTACCCTCCAATGGATCGGGGTCGGGCTGATCACCGACATCCTCCTGGTCGTGCTCATCCTGCTGGTGGATGCCTCCGTCCAGGGCGATCTTTACCTGCTCTTCCCGCTCCTCAGCCTGAAAGTGCTCTTCCTCTACGGGAGTTGGTCCTGGATCCCGCTGATCCCCTTCGCCTTTATCCCCCTGTACGGGCTGACCATCGCGCTGCACGAGCGAAGCTGGCGTATCTGGCTGGAGCACTTTTTTTGGGGGCGCGTCGTGCTGCTCATCTTTGTCAGCATGGCGGTCACCTACATCGCCGAGGCGCTTTTCGAGGCGCGCGAGCAGGCGCGCCACCGCAACCTGCGGCTGGCGCAGGGGCAGGCGGACCTGGACACGCGCACGGTGGTGCTGTCGAACACGGCTACCAACCTGGCGAACAGCCTGCTGGAGCTGCGCACCCTGCAAACCGGCATGAAGGCCATCAACTCCTCGCTGGAGCGCGACGAGCTGCTCGACCTGATCGTTGAAAATGCCTCGGAAGTGTTCGGCGGGGCAAGCTGCGCCATCGGGCTACGCAGCGTCACCGGCAGCATCGAGGTGGCCGCGCACAGCCCCATCGCCGCCATCTCGCTGGAAGATACGCCGATTGGCTCGCTGGAAGCCCTGGCCGAGGCGGTGGTGCGACGGCGCGGCCCGGTGCTGGTGGACAACGCCGACCGGAATACCGATCTGCTTACCGCGGCGATGGCGGTCCCGATGGTGGTCGAGGGGGAGCCGATTGGCGCGCTCATGGCCTCGCGCATCGGGCGCATGCCCTTCACGGCGGACGACCAGCAGCGGCTCACCGCCTTTGCGGATCAGGCGGCGCTCGCCGTCAACAACTCGCGCCTGTACGCCCAGGTGGAACTGCTCTACAAGGAAAACAAGGAGCGCTCCGACGAGTTGGGCGCGGTGCTGGACAGCATCGGCGACGCGGTGATCGTGACCGATACCGAGGGGCGCATCGGGCTGACCAACCCGGTGGCGGCCCTGATCCTCGACCTGCCCGACGACATGCCGCTCGGCACCCCGCTGCCCAAAACCGTGCTGGAGGGCGGCTTCGCGGCCCACCTGCGTGCCACCCTCGCCAGCGAGAGCGGCGATCCGGTGCTGGCGGAACTCAGCGTGCGCGGCGGCGACCTGAAGGGCAATCGCACCTACCAGGCGCTGTCGGCGCTGCTCCACCACCCCGATGGCCGCCCGCGCGGGGTGGTGACGGTGCTGCGCGACATCACCGGAGCCAAGGAGCTGGAGCAACTCAAATCCAACTTTGTGGGAACGATCTCGCACGAGCTACGCACCCCGCTCCACTCGATCAAGGGCTTTGTGGACATCGTGCTGTACCGCGAATCGGCGGGGCCGCTGACCGAGGTGCAGCGCGATTTTCTCTCCACCGTGCGGGAAGAGGCGCTCCGCCTGGAGCACATCATCATGGACCTGCTGGAGTTCAACCGCCTGGAATCGGGGCAGATCAAGCTGCACCCCGAGCACTTCGATGCGGCGGCCCTGGCGTGCTCGGTCGCTGAAAAGATGGGCTCCACCGCCGACGAGAGCGGGGTGGACCTCCTCTGCGAGATCGCTACCCTGCTGCCGGTCGAGGGGGATCGCCTGCGCATCGAGCAGGTGCTCAAAAACCTGATTTCCAACGCGCTGAAATTTACCCCGCCGCAGGGCCGCGTCCAGGTCACCGGCCACATGCGGGGCGCGATGGCGGAAATCGTCGTGCGCGACTCCGGCATCGGCATCCCGGTCGAGGAGCAGGAGCGCATCTTCGAGCGCTTCTACCAGGTGGATGCCTCGCAGAAGCGCAAGTATGGGGGCACCGGCCTGGGGCTCGCCATCTGCAAGCACATCATCGAGCGCCACGGGGGGCGCATCTGGGTGGAAAGCGACGGGGAAACCGGCAGCGCCTTCCACTTCACCCTCCCGCACGAGTTGGCCGCTGCCACCCCGCTGACCGTCGACTTTTCGCGCCTGTAGCGCGGCGTGCGCTCAGTGGCGCAGCCAGGCGAGGAGGATGCGGCACCCCATCCCGCCGGTAAACACCCCGAAGGTGAGGAGAGTGAGGTAGAGCAGGCGCGCTACACGCGGGCGGCGGCGCAGAAACAGGCTGCGCAACATCAGCGCGGGCAGCAAAAAGCGCCCGCGCTGGATCAGGTACAGGCCGAGGCCGAGCAGAAGCGCTCCGGCCAGCAGCAGGCTTGGGGAAAAGAGTCGATCCATGCGCGCAAGCATAGCGCAGCGCGCCCCCAACGCGAAACGTTGCCCCGCCCGCGCCTCGCCCCTCGCGGCTCAATAGTACTTCCTTCCCTATCAATACATTCATGGGGTGAGTTTGCGCCTTTAATCCTTGCTTCATGTAAGAGCCATAGCCTTTTCGAAAAGGGTCGCATGTGTTGAGACTCACTTTCGGAGGTACTATGGCTCTATACGTTCGCCAGCTTAAAAGTCAGGAAGAAAAGCAGTTGCGTCGGTGGTTGACAGGGGAGGACAAAGATCTGTGCCATCGCGCGCGCGTGATTCTCCTGTCGAGCGAGGGATACCGCGTTCCGGAAATCAGCCCCCTCGTGCGTGCGCATCCGACGAATTTGCGGAAGTGGATTCACCGCTTCAACCAGCGAGGGCCGAAAGGTCTGATCTCCCCGCGAAGCGGCGGCCCCCCCCCGCGCTTTTCGGAGGAGCAGAAGGACAAGATAGTCTGGCTCTCCCAAAAACGCCCCCGCGAGCTTGGCCTTCAGTACAGCCGCTGGACGCTGCACAAACTGGCCGATCAGGCGGCGGAGCGCGGCATCGTGGACAGTATCAGCCACGAGTATGTGCGCCAGATTTTGAAAAGCGCGGGGGTCGATTACCGACAGCGCCGCCAACCCCAGCTTCAGTACGCTTAAGCATCCCCCTTACTTTGAGAACGAGGCCCCCGCCTCGTTCTTTTTGTTTAGGGGGGATGGCTCCTGGTGCGCGGCCTCTCATCTTTGCATGATAGTTGCTTTATAATGAGACTACCTTAGACTTACGCAGTTGCCCGTCGGTCGTCGGTCGTCGGTCGCGGGCGGTCGCCGTCGGTCGTCTGACCAAGTGTGTAAGCCTATACCCTTTACCCATAGCGATGGAAGCGAGCCGACCCGATGGAGCACCCTATCCTTGCCAGCATTGGCACCGCGCTGCCTGTGCACCGCTTCACCCAGCAGCAGCTGCTGGAAAGCTACACCAGCTTGTACCCCGAGCTGAACACGCGGCTGACGCGCGTGGTCTTCGAGAGCGCGCGCATTGAGCATCGCCACGCGGTGATTGGGGACCTGGCCGAGTACTGGTCGGAGCCGCGCAGCACGGCGGCGCGCAACGACCGCTACATCGCCGAGGCGCTGCCGCTGGGGCGCGCGGCGGTGACGCGTGCGCTGGACAACGCGGGGCTGACCCCGCAGGACATAGATGATTTCATAGTGGTGTCCTGCACGGGGCTGGACACGCCGGGGCTGGACCTGCGGCTGGCGGGGGAGATGGGGATGCGCGCCGACCTGCGGCGTACCATCATCGGCTCGATGGGCTGCTACGGGGCCTTCCCGGGGCTCAACCGCGCGCTGACCACCGTTCAGGCGCGGCCTGGCAGCCGCGCCCTGCTGCTCTGCGTGGAGTTGGGCACCCTCCACATGCAGCGCGATAGCAGCCGCGAAACCATCATCTCCTCGGCACTTTTTGCGGATGGGGCCGCCGCCCTGGTGCTGAGCAGCCACGCCGACGACAGCGGCCACGCCGGGCCACGCCCGCAGCTGATCGACAACGAGACGCGCTGCGACTACCAGACCCTGGACGACATGAGCTTTCACGTCACCGACGAGGGCTTCCGCATGTACATGAGCTCCTACGTCCCCAACGTGCTGGCGGCCAACATCGCGGCGCTGCTGGAGCCGCTGCTCACCCGCAACGGGCTGTTGCCCAACGCGATTCGCCACTGGGGCATCCACCCCGGCGGCGCACGCATCCTGGATTACTTGCAGGAAAGCCTGGACCTGGGCGACGAGGCGATGGCCCCCAGCTTCAACGTGCTGCGCCAATGCGGCAACATGTCGAGCGCCACCATCCTTTTTGTGCTGGACAACCTTCAGCAGAATAGCGCGCCGCAGGCGGGCGAGTACGGCCTGCTCCTGGCGTTCGGCCCCGGCCTGACGATGGAGGCCGCGCTGCTGCGCTGGTGAGGGGGTGAGGGGGTGATGAAGGTGAGGGGGTGAGGGGGTGATGAAGGTGAGGGGGTGAGGGGGTGATGAAGGTGAGGGGGTGAGGGGGTGACATCAAGGAGCCACCAAAGCACTACTTCCCGAGATGTTGAGGCTAACGGAGCGCGCAGAGGGTCTTGGCGTTTCCTAAAGATACGCACGCTGGCCTAACACGGAGCGCGGTGGGTTCCCTCTGGGTACGGCCCGCGTCGCCACTAGTCCGTGACCGCAACCGTCGGTCGTCGTGGTCGGTCGTCCGTGGTCGGTCGTCGGTCGTCGGTCGTCGGTCGTCGGTGGACCCGCCGCTACACCACACAGACGCGGTTGCGCCCCTGGTTTTTCGCGGAGTACAGCGCCTCGTCCGCCTGGCCCAGCAGCATGTCCAGGCTGGTTGCATTGTTGAGGTCCGCCTCCGCCGCACCGAGGCTCACGGTGATGCGAATGGTGCCGCCCTCAAAGGGGATGGCGGCGTCCGCGACGCTGGTGCGGATGCGCTCCGCGACCTCGCCCGCCTGGGTACGATTGGTGTTGGGCAGGATCAGCAAAAACTCTTCGCCGCCCCAGCGCCCCACCAGGTCGTAGGGGCGCATGGTGCGCGGGAGCAGCTTCGCCACGCTACGCAGGACCTGGTCGCCCACGAGGTGACCGTGCTGATCGTTCACCCGCTTGAAAAAGTCGATGTCGAGCATGATCACGCTCATCGGCTGCTGCGTGCGGCGCGTGCGGTTTAGCTCCACCTTGGCGTGGCGCATGATCGCTTGGCGGTTCAACAGGCCGGTCACGCTGTCCCACGTGGCAAGATGGTTGAGCCGCTTCAGGGCGCGGCGCAGGCGGTTTTCCAGCTCCAGCACGCGCACCCCGATGCCCACCCTCGCTTGCAGTTCGTCCACATCGAAGGGCTTTTTCAGGTAGTCGTCGGCCCCCAAAACCAGCCCCTTGACCACATCGCGCTGCTCGCTGCGGGCGGTCAACAGGATCACATAGATGTAGCGCTGAAAGCGTTCCTCGCGGATGCGCCGGATCAGCTCGGTTCCATCGAGCAGCGGCATCATCCAATCGGTGATGACCAGTTGGACCTCGCTCTCCTTCAGCATGCGCCACGCTTCCTGCCCGTTCGCCGCTTCGAGCGTATCGTGCCCATCTTCCGCAAGCGCTATAGACAGCAGCTCGCGGAGGACCGGCTCATCATCTACAACTAAAACCTGCATGGAATGGCCTCTTGTATAGCTTGGAACGTGAAGCAGACAGGTTAGCTTTGACCTGTTTGCTAAAGAGTATCATGAAAAAGAAGGCCAGGTGCAAAAGCCTAGCCTATTTTTATGGATTTTTCACCGAACGTCTATAGCAATCAGTTGCTATACGTTTCGTGGGACTTCTGGCTTACGTGGCACGATTGCCTCTGGGTAGGCCCTTACCCCGCTGCCTGTTCGAGCGCGGGTGGGGTGTACGCGATGTGTTCGACATAGATTTCAATGCCAAACATCAGGATCAGCAGCCCGACGAGGTAGCCCGCCACCACATCGGTCAGCCAGTGCGCGCCCAGGTAGATGCGCGACGGCCCGACGAGCAGCACCAGCAGGCCGGTCAGTATCAGGAGCAGGGTTCGCCCCAGCGAGCGCCTGAGACGGGTCCAGGCCAGAAAGAAAAGAAAGCCAAAAAAGACAGTGTAGAACATCACGTGGCCGCTGGGAAAGGAATAGCCAGAGGTGGATAAAAAGACCTCGACCAGGTTGTCCGCAGGGCGCGCGCGGCCAATCACCGTTTTGAAGAGGGTGTTCGACAACCCTTGAAAGAGGGTGAGGGCGAGCAGGAACGCCGCGTCGCGCCAGTGGAGCCAGAGCCCCACCAGCAGGCAGCCCGCCCCCACCACCAACGGGCTCCAACTCATGTAACCGGGGCTGGAAATCAGGATCATCAATTCGGTGATGAGGGGGGAGCGAATCTCCTGAACCTCGGTTGTGAACCATACGTCGAACGCGAGTTCTTGCACCTGATAGGTGAGAAACGCCAACACCAGAACCACCCCCAGGAGCAGGAGGCTCGCCACAAAAAGCAGGCGGTGGCGGCTCTCATCGTTGGCGAGCACGGCGGTCAAGCGCCGCAAACGCGGGCGGTCGGCCTGGTCGGCGGGGCGGGGCGAGGGTTGGGGGGCGGAAACGTTGGATGCCATGAGGGTTCTCGTTGAACGTCCTTTTTATTCGGGGCAGGGAAGAAGCGGTGCGATGCAGCGTGGAATTTCCTTGCACTGAAGGCGTAACCAACGCGATTGCAACATTTGAGCCACGGACCAGCGGGCGCGATTCCGTGGTGGGCTGCCAGCGCTGTGCGCGCTATCCCTTACGGGTGGGCCGCCTGCCAGCGCTGCCGCCGCACCTCGTAGAGGAGCAGGGCGGTGGCAACGCCGAGGTTCAGCGAGTCGGCGCTGCCGTGCATGGGGATGCGTACCACCTGCGGCAGGCTGTCGAGGAGCTCCGGCGCGAGGCCGTGTGCCTCCGAGCCCATGAGCAGCAGCAGCGGGGAGGGGTAAGGCAGGGTCCAGTAAAGCTGCTCCCCCTTGTCGGAGGTGGCGATCACCGGCAGCGCGTGCTGCTGTGCCCAGCGCAGCAGGCTGTCCAGGTCGGCGACGGGGGCGATGGGCACGGAAAAGATGGTGCCCGCGCTCGCCTTGACGGTGCTCGGGTGGTAGGGATCCACCGTCTCGCCCACCAGCAGGAGCGCGTCAGCCCCCACGGCGTCCACCGTGCGCAGCACCGTGCCCAGGTTCCCGGGGTCGCTCACGTCGGTCAGCGCCACATAGAGCCCCTCGGGCGAGATCGCGAGCGCGTCCAGCGGGAGCAGCCGCCGCTCCACCACGGCCAGCAGGCCCACCGGGTTGTCGCGCTCCGAGATCGTGTCAAAGAGCGTGGCGGCAATTTGCTCGCAGCGCACCCCGCGTGCCGCCGCCCGCTCGATGGCCGCGTACCCCACCTCGCTCGTCAGCAGATCGGGCGCATACACGAGGGCGTGCAGCGGGGCGCGGCTCTGCACCGCCTCCACCACCCCCTGAATCCCCTCCACCACAAACAACCCCTCCTGCTCGCGGCTGCGCTTGCTGCGCAACAGGCGGCGAATCTGCTTGACGAGCGTGTTCTGCGTGCTGGTGATCATGGAGAATGGAGAATGGAGAATGGAGAATGGATATCGGATATTGGATATTGGATATTGGTGAGCGGAAACGACTTTTGCCTTTTGCCTTTTCGCCTTTTGCCTTTTACTTTTCCGTTCCCATTTCTTCGGGTTCGATCTGGAGGAGGGCGTGCAGGCCCAGGTCGGGGTTGAGGGTGGCGCGTGCGTGAAGGTTGTTGGCGACGATAAAGGTTTCCTTGCTTTCCTTGCGCGTTGCTTCCGGGTCGAAGGCGGAGACGCGGCGGAAATAGCGCTTGGTGAGGGCGAACAGGTCGGCAAAGTCTTCGCCCGCGAACACCTTGGTGACAAAGTTGCCGCCCTTGCGCAACTGTTGCAGGGCGATGGTGAGCGCGAAGAGGCTCAGCTCGATGGAGCGTGCATGGTCGGTGACGGTGATGCCTGTTGTGTTGGGCGCGATGTCGGAGATCACCGTGTTGAACGGCTCGCCGCCCGCCGCCACCCGAATCTGCTCGGCCACCGCAGGCTCGCGGATGTCGCCCTGGATGATCGTCACCCCGCCCAGTGGCTCCATGGGCTGGATGTCCACCGCCACCACGAGCCCCTGCTCACCGACGATCCCCTCCGCGATCTGGCTCCAACTGCCCGGCGCGGCCCCGATGTCCAGCACGCGGTCGCCCTTGCGCAGCACCCGAAACTTCTGGTTGATCCCCTCCAGCTTGTACGCGGAGCGGGCGCGGTAGCCCTCCTCCTTCGCCATGCGGAAGAACTTGTCTTTCCCCTGCTGCTTACGCCAATTTTTGTTAGCCATGTTTGGTCCAAAGTCCAAGATCGATAATGGGGAACGGAAGATGGAGAATGGAGAATGGAGGATGGAGAGAGTGGAGAATGCAAAAAAGAAGAATAATCACCCCCTCACCCCCTCACCTCACCTCATCACCCTCACCTCACCCCCTCACCCCCCAGCGGGCGAAGAGCGAGGTAGGGAGAAGCCGCCCCTGCGGGCCGCGCTCGCGCAGGGCGAGTTCCCCCGCCTCGACAGTGCCAGGGTGGCCCGCGACCGTCTGCTCCAGGATGTTGCGTATCACCAGGGCGCTCTCGGTGATGGCGTAGGCGTTGACCAGCAGGAAGAGCGGGCGCTCGCTCAGCAGCGGCGCGATCTCCTGCATCAGCGCGGGGAAGCCCTCGCTGAAGCGCCAAATTTCCCCCTTCGGGCCGCGCCCGAAGGCGGGCGGGTCCAGGATGATTCCATCGTAGCGCGAGCCGCGCCGTACCTCGCGTTTAACGAATTTCACCACATCGTCAATCAGCCAGCGGATCGGCAGCGCTTCCATGTCGGACAAGCGCTGGTTGGTCCGCGCCCAATTCATCGCCGGGCGCGAGGCATCCACATGCGTCACCTGCGCGCCTGCGGCGGCGGCGGACAGGGTTGCCAGCCCCGTGTAGGCAAAGAGGTTGAGCACCGATACCTCGCCCGCGCGCCGCCGGATCTGCTCGGCACACCACTCCCAGTTGACCGCCTGCTCGGGGAAGAGCCCCGTGTGCTTGAAGGGGGTGAGCCGCGCCTCGAAAGTGAACTCGCCGTAGCGCATCGGCCAAGGCTCTTTTACCGTGCGCCGCTGCACCCAATTGTCCCCCTCGCGGCTCACATCGAAGGTGGCGTCCGCCTGCTCCCACTCCCGCCCCGACAGCTGCGGCTGCCAAAGCGCGTTGGGGTCGGGGCGCACGAGCGTGTACGGGCCAAAGCGCTCGAAGCGCATCCCGTTGCCCGAGTCGAGTAACTCGTACTCGTCCCAGGTGGTCGGCCAGAAAATTTTTAGCTGCGAGGGGTCGTTCATGGGGGTATTGGGTATTGGGTATTGGTTGGGTATCGGGTATTGGGTAGTAGAGATTGGTAGGGCTTGTGACGCGTTAGGATAGGGGAGGTTCCCCTGATTTCAAAGTCCGTCCGCGAAGGCGGACGGGGGTGCCCTCTGGGCGCAAGGGCCTATCAGCACGACTTTGGTCCGTGGACCCCACAAGTTCCTACGCGGCGTAGAGCGCGGCGCGGCGCGCCATGAGTTCCATGTAGAGCGCGCGGGCGCAGGCGGTGTGGAAGCGGGCCGAGGTGACATGTTCCCAGAAGTCGTCAAGGTTGCGCTGCCCCGCCTGCTCGTAAAAGTAGGCCTGGATCATCATGTCGAGCAGGTCGGCATCTTTGACGATCTGGGCTTCCGGCGACTCGCCGGTGACGTACTCGTCCCACACCTCCAGGTAGCGCTCGCCCTGTGGCAGCGAGGCGACGATCTCTGACAGCGCCTCGCGCTCTGCCTGGTGCTTGACCGCGCTCGGCAGGTAGCGGCTAATCGTGCGCGGCAGGTCGCCGATCACACTTTCCGCCAGATCGTGCAGGATGGCAAGCCGCAGGGCGCGCTCGTGCTCCAACTCGTCGCGCTCGTCCAGGTCGAGCAGGATCATGGTGAGGAAGACCACCCCGAAGGCGTGCTCCGCCACGCTCTCGCCCTGCCCGCCGAGGGCCACCCCGCGCTGGAGCCAGCCGGTGCGCGGGGTTCGTTTCAACTGGGCCGCACAAAGCGCGGCATCGAGAAAATGGTTCATCCTGTGCCCCTTGACCAAGCCGCGAGCGTTTCAACAGGGAACAGAGCAGCAAGTTCTTTGCCCCGCTTTGGTGGCTGGCGCGCCGCTCGAATCGGGGCACGGATTGTGCAGGGACAAACACAAGTTGATAGGAGCACCAACCGTTATCAGGAGGTACAAGAGATGGTAGAGCATGAGGGGCAGGAGTACGGGGAGAGCCGAGCGGAGCGCCTGCAAGAAGAGGGCGTGCTGATTGAAAGCGATATGCCCCCCCCCGAGTACCGACAGGTGCATGGCGAGCAGGACGCCGATGTGTCAAAGATCGGCCACACCTACGCGGCGGTGGTGACCGCTCACTTCCCCGACGCGGCGAGCGCGGACCGCGCGATCGAGCAGTTGCTCCACTTGAATTTGACGGGGACCGACGCTATCCAGCGCTTTGAAAAGGAAGCGCCCGAAACCAAATATGATGTGAACGATCCGGGGTTGGAGGAGGGCGAGGTGGCTGTGATCGCCCAACTCGCGGACGAGTCGCAGGGCGAGGAGGGGGTGCGCATCTGCCAGGAAGCGGGGGCCAAGCACGCGCGCTTCTTCCCCCACCAGCACATCGGTGCGGTGGTAGACGACGACGCCTAGCGCGCCCGCGCGGCACATCGAACCAACAAAGACGAGGGGATGAAGTCCCTCGTCTTTTTGGTGCTTTCGACAGGATGCAAGCGGTTGCGGCTCTGGCTCGTTTGGGGCACGCAGCGGTTTCCGTTTTGGGCCACCCCTCGCTACCATCCCACCTTGTTTGCTGGGTTTCTGGGGGCACAGGTCCCCTTTGAGAGGAGAGGTCGATCGTGCTACATGTGAGAAACCGCCGGGTGGGGACGCTGCTCCTCTTGTGCCTGGCTGCCTTCCTTTGGATGCTAACCCTGGGGCGCGGGGCGAGCGCTGCCGCCGGACCGTCGCTGGAGCTGGCCCTGCTGCCCTTTGCGGGGCAGGGCGGGGAGTTGATTTTGCCCACCGCGATCACCCACGCGGGCGACGCGCGGCTTTTCGTGACGGAGCAGGCGGGGCGCGTGCGCGTCGTCGAGGCGGACGGGACGATCCTGCCAGCCCCCTTTCTGGACATCAGCGCGCGGGTCAACAGCGATTTTTACGAGCAGGGACTGCTCGGTATCGCCTTTCACCCGCACTTTGCCCATACCGGCTACTTTTTTCTGGACTACACCGACCTGGCACGGTAACAGCGTGGTCTCGCGCTTCAGCGTGAGCGCGGATGATCCCAACGTGGCTGACCCCATGAGCGAGACGATCCTGCTCACCATCCCGCAGCCCTTCCCGAACAACAACGGGGGCAACCTGGCCTTTGGCCCCGATGGCTTTCTGTACATCTCGGTGGGGGACGGGGGCGCGGAAAATAACCCCGAGCACACCGCGCAGGCGCTGAGCAGCCTGCTCGGCAAGGTGCTGCGCATCGACGTGGATGGGACGCAGGGCACCCTTCCCTACCGCATCCCGCCAGACAATCCCTTCGCCGCGAACCTTCAGGCGGAGCCCTGCGGCGCGGGCGCGGCCAAGGTGTGCGCGGAGATCTGGGTGCTGGGGCTGCGCAACCCCTGGCGCTTCAGCTTTGACCGTGCCACCGGCGATTTGTACATCGGCGATGTGGGGCAGTACGGGTGGGAAGAGGTAGAGGTGCAGCCCGCGTCGAGTGGCGGGGGCGAGAACTATGGCTGGCCCTGCTTTGAGGGAAGCCTCCCGAACCCCGACGTGCCACCCTGCGAGGTGCCGAACCACGTGCCCCCGGCGTTTGAATACGGCCACGATGTGGGCCACGCCATCACGGGCGGTTACGTGTACCGGGGCCATGACTACCCCTGGATGCGCGGCCACTACCTGTACGCTGACTTTTCGGGGGGCGAGGTGTGGAGCGCGCTGCCCGAAAAGGGGTGGCAGCCAACGGGGAGCCTGGAGACGGGGAACAACCTGAGCACCTTTGGCGAGGATGCGTCGGGCGAGCTGTACGTGGCCGATTGGGGCTACGGCACCATCTACCGCGTGGCGGAGCTTACCCCGCTCTCGCCTGGGGTGCTGCTGCCACTTGTCGGGAAGTAGCGTAGGTGAGGGGGTGAGGGGGGGGGTGATGGAGGTGAGGGGGTGATGAGGTGAGGGGTGATGAGGTGAGGTGAATCTTCGTCGTCCGTTGTCCGTCGTCCGTCGTCCGTTCGTCACGTGGTCTGTACTCCGTTGTTCGTTCTCCGTGGTCTGTTCTCTGTTCTCTCTTCTCTGCTAAAAACGCCGCCTGGAGCCAAGGCCCCAAGCGGCGTTTCGTTTAATGGTTCAGCGAGAGGGCAGTGCCCTACTCGCGCTTGCGCCGCAGGTACAGGCCGGTCGCTAGCGCGCCAGCGCTCAGGGCAAGCGCCCAGAGCGGGCCGCTCTGCGAACCGCTTTCCAGGCTCAGCCCGCCCGTCGTGATGAGGGCGGTCGGTGACTCGACGATGAAGGTGCCGCTGGCAACGGCGGAGCCCGCCTCGTTGCTGACCGTCAGCGTGACCTCGTAGCTGCCCGCGCTCGCGTAGAGGTGGGACGGATCGGGCTCGGTTGAGCTTTCCCCGTCGCCAAAGTCCCACAGGTAGCTGAGCGGCTCGCTGCCGGTGGCGGTGCTGTCGAAGGTCGCCATCTCGCCCAGCGCGACAGGCCCGTTGTGGGTGAAGCTCGCCGTCGGCGCGACCACCTCCGCTATGGGGGTGAACATCGGTCCCATGAAGCAGGGGTAAGTATCGGGGTTCGGCTCGCCCCGCACCGTCCAGCAATAGTAGTTCGGTGCCGACGCGTTGGTCTGGTTTTGCGCCACATACCAGATCACCAGATTCTGGTTGGCGATGGATTGACCGTCTACATACTCCTCCGGGCCGTGATCGAAGTCGTTGCAGCAGTCGCCGATGGTGCCCATGTCCGTGTTGAAGATCGGCTGGTGCTGAACGATGTAGACAAACTCGTTGTCGCCAAGCCCACGATCCCCGAACTGGCCGCGCCCCGGCTCGACGTAGTAGCCCGCGCCCGACTCATCCGTGACCATCCAGCCGTACCCCTCGGGCGAGACTGCATTGTCCGGGTCCATGCGCAGCTCGGTGTCCAGCGGCAGCCACGCGCTGCCATCCCAGCGCGCCGCGCTGTCGCCCTCGTCGCCATCCACCGCCACGTCGATCATCAGCAGCGGGCGGTAGAGCGAGTTGGTGCCGCAGCCCTTGCCAAAGGCCCCCGCGACGACGCGGAAGCGCCCGTCGTTGAAGAACTGGTAGTGCTGCTCGTAGCGGTAGTTGCAGCTGTTGCCCCAGCTACCCATGCGGAAATCCTGCACCAGCTCGAAGCCGATCACGTCGGAACCATCGAGCAGGTCCTGCTGCTGCGTTTGCCCGTAGGGGTAGATGGGGAAGCCGCCGCCCCCACCGCCACCACAGCCCGTCGAGTCGCGGTAGCCGCTGGACCCGTAATCGGCGTGCCACTCGACCAGTTTGGCATTGTTCAGCGCGATGGTGCCCTCGTAGCTCGCATTGTAGACGCGGAAGCCATCGCTCGGCGTGGTCTCGTAATTCAGCGCCCACCCATCGCGCGAGACGGTGCCGCTTGCGGGGCAGCCTTCCGGCGTGAAGTATTGCGAGGTTGCCTGGCTGTCATCACCCGCCGCGCTCCAGGCGAGGTCCACAAACTGCTCCGTCGTCAGGTCCACAAAGGCCCACAGGATGTAGTCGCCCACCTTGAAGGTAGGCGCTACGCAAAAATGGTCGCCGTCGCAGACCGAGTTCATCAGGTCGGCATCCATCGGCTCCCAATCGGAGGAGGTGGGCTGGTAGCCGAGCACCTCGATCAGCTCCGGCGCGTTAAAGGCGATCTCGCGCGCGCGGTCGGCTAGCCGCTTGTTGATGCCGGGGCGCATCCCCGCCTGGTGCAGCACGTCCAACACCTGGCCCGCCGCCACATCCACGATGGCGACGACCGAGGCGTTCTCGTCCAGGTTAAAAATGTTGACCTGCTGGCAGGCAGCGCTGGCACAGGCGCGGCTGGCCTCGGTGAACTGGTCACCCACCGGCACCACGCCCATCACCTCGGAGCGATGCCCCACGGTGAGCGCCTGGACGCGCGCGTCTTGCAGCGCCAACTCCTGCGCTGCCTGCTGCGTGGGGCCAAGCTCGTCGGCCAGGGGGGTCGAGGCGGATTTGCCCCGTGCCACCTGCTGCGGGCCAACCGCGAGCGAGGCAACAAAGACAAGGGGAATCAAAAGAAGGGTCATGGCAAAGAGCCATTTCCATCTGGCTGGCTGTTTCATGAGGGGTTCCTCTCTGAACTGGATCATGGGTGGAAGGGGAAGGGCACGTTTATCGGTTATTCGCCTGAGGAATAGGAAGATTATTATAGAACGATTTCGAAAAAGGGGTAGCGTCTGATCTATGCTTGAATTTAAGGGGGGTTGCGCCCACCGCGCTACGCCCACTCGATTCCGGCGCTGACGAGGGCATCATGGACATCGGTCAGCAGGTGGCGGCGCAGCATCGCCCCGTGCGCGAAGCGCGCCTTGACGAGCAGGGTCAACTGCGTCTTGGCCCCCAACTCGCCGGTCTCGCTGATAATGTCTGGCTGCTCGACCAACTCCTCCCCGTAGCGCTCCATCGTCTGCACCGCCACCTGCTCCAGCGCGGCGATGGCCGCCTTCAAATCGGTGGGCGCGATCAGGATGCGGACCGAGGCAGGGGAAAAGGCCCCGCGCGAAAAGTTGCGGATCACCCGCACGTCGCCGTTGGGCACCACGTACAGCTCGCCGCTATCCGCGCGGATGTGCGTGGTGCGCAGCCCCACCAACTCCACCGTGCCGATCACGTCCATGATCTCGACCTTTTCCCCGTAGGCATAGCTGTACTCGAAGAGCAACGTGATCCCCGCTAGGTAATCGCTGACCAGAGGGCGCGCGCCCAGCCCGAAGCCCGCGCTGAACAGCCCGAGCACCGGAAAGAGCACCGCCGGGCTCGCGATCCCCAGCAGGATGAGCCCCCACACGATCGTGACCCCGATGATAATCAAGGTGGCAAGCCCTGCCAGCAGCCCCTCCAGCGTGCGGGCGCGGCGCTCGCTGACCACGATGCGATCCTCGCGCAGCGCGTAGCGGAAAAAGCGCCGCACCACGCGCTGCGCCACCGCCATCGAGATGATCGCCAGCAGCACTATCGTTACCAGGCGTGCCACATAGCCCCACCAATGCGTCAAACTGTACAGCGCGGCAAGCTGTTCGTGCCACGGCCCTTCTACACCCATTGTCCCTCCACCAAAAAGAAGCAGCGGGCGACCGACCCGCCACCCGCTGTGGCCCGCATTGTAGGGTCGCGCGCGCTGCTGTCAAGCTGGGGTGAGGGTGAGGGGGTGATGAAGGTGAGGGGGT
Source organism: uncultured Chloroflexia bacterium (assembly GCA_963845765.1). Taxonomy (GTDB): domain Bacteria; phylum Chloroflexota; class Anaerolineae; order Ardenticatenales; family Ardenticatenaceae; genus CAWJTI01. Next base: position 46,094 of record CAWJTI010000015.1, on the reverse strand, counting down.
GATGAAGGTGAGGGGGTGAGGGGGTGATGAAGGTGAGGGGCAATTCCCATTCTCCATTCTCCATTCTCCTCCCTCCTCTGTGCTCTCTGTGTTCTCTGTGGTGAGTCCTTCCGTCGTGCCCCACCCGTCTTCACACATTGCGGGCGAGGACCTATAATGCGGGACGATGCGACGGGGCCAAGATTGCCAGGGGTGAGGAGCGGGGATTTTCCATGAAACGTGCAATGGTTGCGCTGTGGCTGGTGGGTGCGGTGGTGGGGTGCTCGGTGCCCGAGCAGGTGCTGGGCCCGTCCGAGCCGCCGCCCGTCATCGCGTCCGCCACGGCGACGCGCGGCGCGCTCGCCACGAGCACGCTGGCTTCCCTGGTGCCGCCGCAGCCCTCCGCCACGCCGGACCCGGCGCTGCTACCGGAGCAATTCGTTAGCGAGCGGGGCGAGCTGAGCTTTCGCTACCCCGCAGGGTGGAAGGTAAGCGATGTCTCGGACGAGAGCGAGAGCGTGGTGACTGTGCAGTCGCCCCCTACCGCTGAGGTGGACGGGGTGTTTGTGGCGAACCTGCAAAATGTGGGTGGCCCGCTCAACCTGGCCGATTTGCAACTGCTGGCGGACACCTACCTGACCTCGCTTTTTGGCGAGGCGCTCCCCTCGCTGCCGCGCGTCGACCGCGAGGAGGGGGAGAGCTACATCTCGACAGTAGTTGCCGAGGAGGAAGGGCAACTGCTGCAATACGAGATACGCTTTGCCGCGCGCCCGCCCTTCTCGCAGGTGCTCGTCCTCATCGCGCCGCAGCCCAATTGGGAGCAGGTGGCCCCGCTCCTCGACGCGATGGCGCGCTCCGTCGTCGTCAACCCCGCGCAGGCCCCCACCCTGGCTACCCCCACCGTCGCCGCCGCGCGGCAGAGCGAGGGGCTGTCGGCGCAAAATGTCTCACTGTATCGCGGGCCGACCGGCTCGCTGTACGTGGTAGGGGAGATTTTAAACGAGAGCGGTATCTTCTTCGAGGACGTACAGGTGAGCCTGTCGCTCGTCGGGGCAGATGGCGCGGAACTCGCCCACACGCAGTGGCCCGCCAAGCGCAAGCTGCTCCCGCCAGGGGAGCGCAGCCCCTTTCAACTCATCCTCGACCAGCCACCCGCCTCGTGGGCCGATGGGCGCGTGCGCGTGGAGGCGCTGCCCGCCTCCACCTTTCTCAACCGCATCACGAGCGAGTTTGAGGTGACGGCGGTGCAGGCCAGCGACGCGCCTGCCTTCGGCGAGTACGGGCTGAGCGGCACGCTGCGCAACACTGGCGCGGACGCGCGCTTTGTGGAGGTGACCGGCGTGCTCTATGACGCGGCGGGGAAGATTTTGGCGGTGGAAAGCGGGACGGTGGTGCAGGACACCCTCGCGAGCGGCGCGCAGGCCCCCTTCACCCTTACCTTTTTCGGCAAGGCCGAGGGCGAGGTGGCCCGCCACGAAATCATTGTGGAAGGCACGCGCCTGACGAGCCAAGAGTAGGGGTGTGGTGAGAGGGTGATGAAGGTGAGGGGGTGAGGGGGTGAGGGGGTGAGGGGGTGATGAAGGTGAGGGGGTGAGGTTGGGGAGTGCGGGCGGATTGCTCGGTGGGGAACTTGGTAGGAACTCGGTGGGAACTTGGTAGGAACTCGGTGGGAACTCGGTGGGAACTCGGTGGGAACTCGGTGGAAATTTGGAGCGAGGGAGGGATCGCGGGCGTATCGTGTGTTACAAGCATGAGTGCGGCGGGGAGAGAAACGAGTGAAGAGAGCAAAAGCTCGCGTCTCTGTCCTCATCCATCTTAGGTGGGCTGAACCCGCACTCCCCAACCTCACCCCCTCACCCCCTCACCTTCATCACCCCCTCACCCCTCACCCTCACCGTCGCCGCTCGGTGCCGAACCAGGGCAACTCGCTGTCGTCGGGGAAGGGGTCGGGGGGCTCGTCCATCGTTAGCTCTTCGACTTCCGGCGCGCTGCTTTTGGCACGGCGCGCCTTTTTAATGACCCGCTTCGGGGCATAGCGCTCGCGCGCCTCCACCTCGCACGTGCCACGATGCGCGTAGCGGCTTTCCCACGTCCCCAACTCGACCCCCACCAGACGGTAATCACCGGTCTCGATGGGTCGGCCGCACGCTACGCAAGAGGTTGTCATAAAGAGTTAGTCACCTGTGATTACGTGGTCGGGAGGGGAGAGCCACAGTTGGTGGGCGTAGGGTAGGTACCCCAGGCGGCGCGCGATGCGCTGCGAGGGCTCGTTGCGCAGCGGCGCGCTCCACTGGAGCAGCGGGGCCAGGGCCAGGCCGCCAGCGGTCGCCTCGCTGGCGACGGCAGTGCCCCACCCCTGGTGGCGGTGGCGCGGCAGGGTATTCACCCCCACCTCGAACAGCTGCTTGCTGATCGGGCGCAGACCCGCCATCGCCACGATTTTCCCCTCGAAGTAGGCCCCCCACAGCCGCTCGTTCGCCGTCACCCGCCCGCCGATGGACCATGCGTGGAAGATGTCCGGCTCGCGCGCCTGCAAGATGCGCGAGAAGCGCCCCACCTCGCCCGCATCCCGCCGCTTGAGCAGCCGCACAAAGGGATGAGGGTGCGGCTCAAAGCTCTGGCTGGTGGCGTACGAGAGGGAACTGGGGCCATAAAAAGTGATGCTCGGGGGGGCCACGCGGAACGCGGCGGACCAGAACGCCGGGTCAAGCAGCCGCGCGACGGGTTGTGACGCGGCGGAGGCGATCAGGTAGGGTAGCCCAATTACCACCGCGCCATCGGGGGTAGCGAGCACCTGCACCTGGCGCTGCCCGCAGGGCACCAGCCGCACCTCGCCCGCGCGCAGGTCGCCCGCGTCGCATCCCAACTGCGTCGCCCAAAAACAATCCAACTTTTTGAGGGGGAGCACATTCTCAATCGTCTGCATACGGGTAAGAGTAGCAACAGCCCGCGTCACGCGCAAGTCACTGTTTACCTATCTGGGGGTGACCCTAACCTCTCCTGCCCATCTTCCCTCTCATGGGCACTCCCTGGGGGAGCGGGCCTCTGGCCCGCCCGTCCTTTCCTGCTCACCTCCCCCATACGCACTGCTCCACACCCACTCCTCCGCCCATTCCACCAAGCCCGCTTTCACCGGATTCTCGTGGATGTACGCGATGACTCGCATCAAATGCGCCTCATCACGAATAAACCGATCAAAATAATCCGCCTGCCAAAACGCGCCCTGCCGCCCCAACAACTTGTTCGCCTGAAGGGCCGTGAAGCTCTTCCAGGAGCGCACGATGTCATAGAGCGGGAACCCTTCCCGCGTCTCTATCACACTATGCAGATGATTGGGCATCACTACCCATGCAATCAGCCGATACCTTTGCCCATCAAAGTGCAACAGTGCCTGTTGCACCACGTGTGCGATTCGCGGGTCACGCAGGTGGCACGCGCCATAGCCGGCATCCAGGTGCTGCTCGATGCGCCGGCGCTGCGCGGCCTGTTGGTGTGGCTCTGCGTGGCGAAGTGCTTCTACCCAGGCGAGGAGCACGTCGGTGGGCAGCGAATCGGCAAGGCGGAAGGTGACGCTCTGGATCATCGTGCCCGCGTCGAAGTGCGGAAGGTAGCCACGGGAGTACCATCCTTTGTGGGTGGGGTTTGGGGTAGGGTGGGGGGTAGTCGTCATGAGAGGCTCCTTTTTCAGGGAGGGTACGGCGCGGGCCGGAGGCCCGCGGCCCCAGGGAGTTGGCAAGAACAAGCGAGCCGCGCACGATGGGTAGACAAGGGCCGCGGGCCTCTGGCCCGCCCTGCCAAGGAGTTGGCAAGAACAAGCGAGCCGCGCACGATGGGTAGACAAGGGCCGCGGGCCTCTGGCCCGCCCTGCCAGGGAGTTGGCAAGAACAAACGAGCCGCGCACGATGGGTAGACAAGGGCCGCGGGCCTCTGGCCCGCCCTGCCAAGGGTCAGCAACGGTAGCGAGGGGCGCACGAGGCGGGTACGGCGCGGGCCGGAGGCCCGCGGCCCCAGGGGTGTGCCTACTTTATCGTTGCCCCTTCATGGCGCGGTCGCCAGCGTGCCCACCAGCGCCTTTGCCATGCGCTCAGCGGTCGTCTGATCCACCCCAAAGGCGATGGCCTCGGCGCGGGCGCGCTCCTGCACGCGCCGGAGTTGCGCGCCCGTCAGTGCGGGCACCTCGTCCGGCTTGCCGCGCCGGAACAGTGCCAGGAGCCACTTTTTCACCTCCTCGCTGCCCGCGTCCTTGAGCCCAGGCAGCAGGATTTCTTTGACGATAAAGGGGAGCACCGCGCTCACCATGGCGATGGCCGCTGGGCTGAGTGAGGTGACTAGCCCCTCCAACCCAAAGGTGAGCACCTCGTCGTTCTTGTCCTTTCTGTCGGTGGCGGGCTGTGCGTAGACCTTCGCTGCCAATTCGTCGAAAAACTCAGCCTCCTCCGGTGCTACCTCCGTCACCACCACGAGTGCCAGCGCCTCCACCAGCTTACGGTCCACCTCATGCTGCATCTCTCACCTCGCAAAAGTTTTGTTGTTCCTGGCAGGATGAACGAGCGCGCGGCGGGCGTTCGCGTGCGCGCTTCCGCGCGTGCGACGCGACACCACCGTGCGGATGGTGGTTAAACGGCGACTTCTGGGGTTCTGGGGCCGCGGGCCTCTGGCCCGCATCCTAAACGGCGGCGGGCCAGAGGCCCGCGGCCCCAGGGGTGCGCGGCGGCGCGGCTTTGTGGTTCGCTCTGCGTTCTGCGATCCTCACACCGCGCCGTAGGGGTATTTGGTGCTTGTTTCGATCAGGGCGATTTCGTCGGGGGTGAGGTCGAAGAGGGCGTAGACGTGGCGGTTGAGGGTGCTTTCGAGTCGCACGATCTGGTCGGTCAGCTGTGCGTGCCGCGCCCGTTGGTGGGCGAGGTACTGCTCCCACTCGTCGCGCTCGTGGAGCGGGAGGTCGCGCTTGAACGCTTTGCCTAGCTCGCGGCGGAAGGTGGGAAAGGTGAGGCCCCACCACTCGGTGAGTTTGTTGTTGAGGCGGTTGTCGTCGCTGCCAAGGTCGCTGAGGATGCGGTGGCGCGTGCGCTCGTGGAGGGTGTAGCGCTCGCGGGCGAGGGCGGTGATTTCCATTGCCAGGTCGCCGATGGTTGCCTGTGCGCTCGCGGGCGCGTCGGGGATGGGCAGGCGGGAGATGAATTGGCTGATTAAGTTGATACCGCAACAAACCAGCCCGCTCGCCAAGCGGAATACATAAGTTGGGATATTGCGAACCAAGTAACCCTGGTTTGAAGAATACCCAAGAATATAAGCGGATCGGTGGAACGACTATGAACCCCTTGTCGTTACAGACAAGTCCTTCAGCATCCCATGAGAAACGCGGAATTTTTGCCATATCAGGCCAAAATATCTTTGGTTCGCTCGAAGGCGTCATAGTAGTCGCAGGGCCGCAGTTCCCACCAGAACTCGCCCTTGTCCTGTCGATTACGGGCTCGCTTCCGCGAAGGGGAGCAAGTACGAGGCAACAGCGGGAAAACGACCGACGAAGCGTGACCATGCCTCAGCTTCGCTAGATAACACCAAACTCTTGCCGAAGTCCAACCCGCTGGCACGACGATCAGATACTCGCCCTGAAACGCCTGATACCAGGGACGCAAATCCGCGCCGCGCAGCAGGGGCTTGATGAGTTCTGCGCTGCGTGCATCTTCTGCCACGAGGCGGTTGCGCGTTGCCTCATCCACGATGAACGCCTCGTTCAGCCCCGTCAGCACCCCACGGTAGATGCGATTTTCCACCACCTCGGCCAGCGGCACGCCGCGCGCCATCAACTTGCTGAACAGGCTGCGCTCGGAGTCGTCAAGCTGCCAACCCTCGTCCGGTTGGTTGTGGATCGCTACCGTTTGGAGCTTTTCCACCAGTTGACGCGCAAAATCGCTGATTCCTTCACCGCGATTGAAGGAGGCGGCGCGGGCGCTGTGGTCGGGCGGGGGCGCGGCCTGCCGAACAACGGGAATGGCCGCGTATACGTCCGGTGCATCCTGAAAGATTCGATTGTCGCCCAGGTCTACCAAGGATTCGATGGTAGCGGTGCTTCGCAGAAAGGCTCGCAGGGCGGTCGCGTAATTCGCACGAATCCAGCTGTTGCTGCTGATGTAGGAAAGCCGCCCGTTTTCCATGGTGAGCGCAAGCCCCTGCGCGAAAAAGTAGACAAACAGATCTGCCGTTCCCGCATACACCTCCGCAAAGTGCTGGGCAAACCACGGTTTCAAGAGAGATAACTGCTCCTGCCGGACATAGGGCGGGTTGCCCACTACCGCCTCAAAGCCGCTCGCCTCCGCCAGCAAGCGCCCGTGCTCGTCAAAGAACACCTCGGGAAACTCCAACTCCCAATGGAAAAAGCGGCGCTCGCGGGCGATGGCCCCCGCCTGCGCGATCAACTCCGCGTAGCGCGGCATCTCGAAGCCGCCGCGCAACAGGTACTCGCGCAGCCCGTGGAGCAGCGTCTCGTCCGCCTCCAGCCCAAAGTGGCGCGCGGTGAGCACGTCCGCCAGGGTGCGGTAGCGGCGCGTCACCTCGCGCACCGTGTCGATGTACAGCGCCTCCACGCGGTGCACATCGTCCAGCGACTCGATCTCCGTCCCCTCGATCTCGTCCATGAAGCGCGTCGCCGTGCGCATGTGCCCGACGAACGCGCTGTCCTCCAGCATGGAAAGCTGCCCCGCCGCCTCCGCCTCGGCGCGCTCGCGCTTCGCCCGCTGCTGCTTGCGGCTGCGCAGCGGCGTTGCGCCCACCTCCAACTCCGCCACGCGCGCCCCCACCAGCGAGTTGCCCACGCGCAGGTGGTGGTCGAGGAAGGAGAGCGGCTTGTCGCGCGCCACCGTCGCCAGCCAGAGGCTCAGCTTGGCAAGCTCCACGGCGAGCGGGTTCAGGTCCACCCCGTAGATGCAGGATTGCACCACGCGCCGCCGCCAGTAGCTCATCTCCTGCCCCGCGCCCGCCGCCTCGCTCAACTCCTGCTCCACCAAAAAGCGCGCTATGAAATCGGTAGCGGCCACCAAAAAGTGACCGCTGCCCATGCTCGGGTCGAGCACATTCACCGCGAGCACCGCGCGCACCAGTGCCGCCTCGTCGCCCGCGTGGTGCGCCCGCGCCGCCTCCAGCAGCGGTCCCACCGTGTTTTCCACGATGTATTGGACGATATAGTCAGGGGTATAGTACGACCCCGTCGCCTTGCGCTCGCCTTTATCGGTGACCAGAACTACCGATTTCGGATTTCGGATTTCGGAAGTCGGATTGAACGACCCCGTCACCGGGTCGTTCACGAAAATTCGAAATTCGAAATTCGACTTCCGAAATCCCCCTCCTCTCCCATCTCCAAATGGTACTCCAACAACCCTTCATAAATGCTGCCCAGGTGCCGCACCTCCAGGTCGCGGTAGTCCACAAAGACGCGCTGGCCGGTTTCGGGGTCGCGCGTGCGGGCGAGCAGGTCGAGGGCGCGGCGCAGGTGGCTGTCGCCCGACGCGGTTCTTTTCGAGGAAGGGGTGCTTGGAGGGGTTGAAGAGGCCGCCGTTGTAGGCAGGCACGCCCAGGTGCGGGTCGCCCTGGTCAATCACCTGCCAGAGCCCGTGCAGGTCGTTCCAGAGCGAGGCCATGGTGGGCACGGCGGGCGCGCCGCTGTCCACCTCCCGCGCCACGCGCTGCTTGAGCGCGTCCAGGCTGTAGCGGCGGGTGTAGGGCTCGTTCTGGTGGAGGGGCAGCAGGGCGCGGCTCTCGGCATAGAGGATGAAGAGCAGCCGGTAGAGGACGATCAGCGAGTTGTCATAGATCGCTTTGAGGGTCGCGGGGTCGGTCGCGAGGCGGTTCGCGGGGAAGGCGAGGAAGCCATTGGCGAGCGCGGCCAGTGCCTCGTACACCTGCCCCTTGAGCGAGTCGCCCACGCCGCGCTCGTACTCGTGGCTGCGCGCCAGCACGCTCGCCAGCCAGCTTGTTTCCCCCTCGAACGCCTCGCGGCGGAAAAAGAGAAAAAAGTAGTTCCACGCGGCGGGGTCGTCGCGCTGGAGCAGCGCGGGCAGATCCACCTCGTAATAAACATCCAGCGCCTTGGAGGTGTCGTGGTGGTAGAGCCGCCAGAGCCGCCCGTTGGTGAGGATGCCCCAGGGCAGCCCGCTGTGGCGGATGTAAAAGTCGATCTGGAAGGAGGGGTTTGCGTTGCTCTCGCTCTCGCGCCCGCGCAGCCGCTGGTCCAGCGGGCGATCCCAGCGCTTGGCATCGCCCACCGCGAGCGCGCCGCGCAGCGCCGCCTCGTCCAGCGTGCGCCCCTTCGCGGCCTGGCGGCCCGCCTCGTCGGGGAAAAAGACGAAATCGGGCTTCTTCGTCCCGTGCGGGGTGACGAGCGGGGCCTGCACCAAAAAGTGGTGGCCGAGCGCCTCCAGCACAGGGTGAATCCACTCCCTGCTCCGTCTGCGCCTCGTTGTCGCCCTGCGGGGTGAAGCGCTGCCACAGCGCGCGGATCGTCTCCCGCGCCGCCCGCGCCGCCGCCTCCTCCGCGTGCCACTCCGCGCGCTCGCCAATGCGGTGGTCGAGGTAGTAATCCGAAAAAAGAAAATGGTTACGGTGTGGCTTTTCTTGAAGCGGGCAGCTGCAAAGCGTCTGGCATAGCGACAAACCCTCTCACAATGGCTCAACGAAACACACCCATCCTACCACGAACGTTGGAACGTTGAAACGTTGGAACGTTGGAACGTTGAAACATTCAAACGTTCAAACATTCAAACGTTAAGACACCTGCGCGGGGCCGTACCCAGCGAGAAGCCACCGCGCTTCCCGGTCGTTGCTTCAACCGCGCGGCAACGTTCCCCGTTCCAACGTTCCCCCGTTCCAACGTTCCACCGTTCGTTCGTTTCAACGTTTCAACGTTCCCGGTTTCAACGTTCCAACGTTCCAACGTTCCACCGTGCTTCGGCGGCGATGAAGAGCGAGCCGGTCGCCACGATGAGGTCGCGCGGCCCCGCGTCGGCAAGGGCGGCGCGCATCGCATCGGCCACATCGGGGATGACGCGCGGCGCGCGCGCGGCAAGGGCAGGGTGTTGGGCGAGGGTGGCGGGGTCGGCGGCGCGTGGGTGGTTGGCGCGCGTGAGGATGAGCCGCCCCGCCAGCGGGGCGAGCACGTCGAGCAGCGACGCCACGTCCTTGTCGCTCGACACCCCCAACACGAGGGTGCTGCGCGCCCACCCGTCGGGGATCGCCGCGCGGAGCGTGTCAACGAGCGCCTGCGCGCTTTCGCGGGTGTGCGCGCCATCGGCGATGACGATGGGCGCGCGGCGCAGCACCTCGACGCGCGCGGGCCAGCGCACCTGCGCCAACCCGTCGCGCAGCGCCGCCTCGTCCCAGGCGATGCCCTGCTCGCGCAGTGCGTCCAACGCTGTCAGCGCGACCGTGGCGTTGGCAACCTGGTGGCTGCCGAGCAGCGGCAGGAAGAGGTCATTGTAGGCCAATGCCTCATCATTGCGGGCCAGCGAAAAGCGCTGCCCCTCCAGCGAGATCGTCGCGTCACGCGCGCTGCCACTGCTCCGCCGCGACGATCAGCGGCGCTTGGCGCTCCGAAGCGATCCGGCGCAGCACCGCGAGCGCCTCCGGGGGCTGCGCCGCCGTGACCACTGGCACCCCCGCCTTGATGATCCCGCCCTTTTCCGCCGCGATCTCCTCGATCGTGTCGCCGAGCACCGCCGTGTGCTCCAAGCCCAGCGGCGTGATGACGCTGACCAGCGGGGTGACCAGGTTCGTTGCGTCCAGCCGCCCGCCCAGCCCGACCTCCAGCACCGTCACGTCTACGTCCGTCTCGGCAAAGTGCACGAAGGCCATCGCGGTGAGCGCCTCAAAGGTCGTCACGCTGCCCAGCGCCTCGATGTGCGGGCGCAGCCGCTCGACCAGCCGCACAAAGTCCCCCTCGGTGATCGGCTCCCCGCCAACGCGCAGCCGCTCGCGCGCGTCGTGCAGGTGCGGCGACGAGTAGAGCGCGGTGCGCTGCCCCGCCGCGCGCAGCACGCGCTCGATCATCGCCGAGGTGGAGCCCTTGCCCTTGCTCCCCGCGACATGCACCACGCGCAGCCGCGCCTGCGGGTCGCCCAGCCGCGCCATCAACTCCCACATCCGATCCAGCGTGTACGGCTCCCGCGTCGCGGGCGGCGTCGTCTCAAAGTTGACCAGCGTCCAGATAAAATCCAGTGCTTGTTGGTAGGTCACAGGAACTCCTTTAGGGACGACCGACGACCGACGACCGACCACGGACGAAAGACGAAAGACGAAGGATCACCGCCAAGACGCCAAGGACGCCAAGGATTTGTTCATGTTTAGCATGAATTGATGGTTAAGCCTGATACCAATTCGGGATGTGACAGTAGCAAGAGCAATGTCATTCCGAATGGCAAGAATATTGATTTAGCCTTGGCGTTCTTGGCGTCTTGGCGGTTAGTTTGGTCGTACTCTTTCGTCTTTCGTCCGTGGTCGGTCGTCGGTCGTCGGTCGTCCGTGGTCGGTCGTCGTCCTTCGTCGTCCGTCGTGGGAACCGTGTTATAATCCGCCGCTATGAAGCGCTACAAGTCCGTTATCTTTTACTTCCTGCTCATCCTTGTTCTATCCCTGCTGCTCACGTGGCCGCTGCCGCTGCACCTTGCCACGCACGCGCCGGGCGATGGCTCGGATGATCCGGCTATTCTGTGGAACCTCTGGTGGGTGCGTTACTCGCTCGTCGAACTGCGCCAAAGTCCCTTCGAGAGCGCGTGGATGTTCTGGCCGATCGGGATCAACCTTGTCTTTTACACGTTGACCGCGCTCAACGGGCTGCTCTCCATCCCGATCCAGCTTGCGTTCGGCGTTGTGCCCGCCAACTCCTTTGTCGTCTATTTCGAGCTGACGATGGCGGGGTTGGGCACCTGGCTGCTCGCGCGCTGGCTGCTGGCGCAGCACCCGGACGCCGCGCCCTTCGGGCGGCGCACGCGCGACGGGATCGCGCTGCTGTCGGCTATCGTTTTCGCCTTTGGAAGCTCCAAGTGGCTTTACCTGAGCCTGGGCCAATTCAACATCGCCGCGAGCCACTGGCTGCCCTGGGCGCTGCTCTACCTGGCGCGCATGTGGACCGCCCGCACCTGGCGGCGCGGCCTGCGCGATACCGCGCTTTGCGCCTTCTTCCTGCTGCTCACTGGCTGGACCGAGTTCACCTACGCGAGCTTCTTCGTGCAGTTTGCGGCGATCTTTTGGGCGTGGCACCTGCTCGGGGCGCTGCGGCAGGGCGAGCGCGCCCACGCCCTGCGCTACACCGCCCTCTGCGCCCTGCTCGGCGCGCTGTTCCTGCTCGGCATGTCGCCCATCCTTTGGCTGATGGTACAGGATATGCGCGCCAGTGGCGATTTTCTGGTGGAGGGGCTCGGCTTCGCCAACGTCTTTTCCAACGACCTCCTCGGCTTTCTCGTGCCGGGCAACCAGCACCCGATTTTCGGCCCCCTCGTCGGCGAGCGCTTCGGCTTCGCCTACCTGAACTTCGCCTTTCTGGGCTGGACGACCATCGTGCTGGCTCGCCGCCGCGCTCCTTTCGCCGCGCACGCGCCGCTACAGCATCACCTGGGCGCTGCTCACCGCCGCCTTCGTTGCCCTCTCGCTCGGCCCGACCCTGCGCCTCAACGGGCGCGAGTGGGAATTGCCGATGCCCTTCGATCTGATGCTCCAGCTTCCCCTGCTCAAGGCCAACCGCTACCCGAGCCGCTACTCGGTGCTGATCGCACTCTCGCTGGCGATGCTGGTGGCGTGGGGCGCGGCAGCAATTGGATATTGGATATTAGATAATAGGAGACGGCGCGGAGAGCGGCTCGCAGAAGCCCAATATCTAATACCCAATACCCAATATCATCTCCTTCTCCTCGTTCTTGCCATCGCCCTTCTTTTTGAGCACGCGGGCGCGCCGTTGCCCGCTTTCCGACTATCGCGTGCCGGAGGTGTACGAGCAGCTACGCGGGCGCGAGGGGGAGGCGCTTTTGGAGCTGCCGCTGGCGTGGCGCAACGGTTTCCGCGTGACGGGGACCCTGCACCCCGCGTTCATGGCGGCGCAGGCCTTCCAGACGACGCACGAGAAGCGGCTGCTCAGCGGCAACACGAGCCGCAACCCGGAGTTCAAGTTCCAATATTTTACCGAGCTACCCGTCATCAACTCCCTGCTCGCGCTGGAGACCGGCCACGCGCTGCCCGAGGGGCGCGCCGAGGCGGACGCGCGCCTCGCGCCTGAATTGCTGCGCCTGCTCGACGCGCCCAACATCGTGGTGCGCCGACTGAACACGGGCAATCCCGCTGTCAACCCTGAGGCGACGCTCCCCTACCTGGAGCGGCTTGGTGCGGCCACGCGCTGGTACGAGAGCGAGGAGTACGTGGGGCTGCAAGCGACGTTGCCCGCCGCGCCAGAGCAGTACGCGTGGGACGCCTCGCACCCGCTGGCGCGCCTCTTCTTCGCCGAGGGGTGGAGCGCGCTGCCGACGGTGGACGACCGACGACCGACGACCGACGACCGACAACGGACGACCGGGGATTCCTTCGTGTACGCGGAGCAGCGCGAGGCGCGGCTGCTTGTGCCCTCCATCGCGGCGGAGGGCGCGTGGGCGCTGAGCTTCGATAGCTGGCTGCCCGAGGGGCTCTCGAACCGCGTCACGATCCTTGCCGCCGACCCGTCGGGGGGCGAGGCTGTGCCCCTCGACACGCTCGCGCTGACGGGCACGCAGCGCCACACGATCGTGATTCCCCCCGCCGCGCCGCGCGGCCCGCTCACCGAGCTCATCTTCCGCTTTGACCAGACGTACCCCGTTGCAGACCTACTGCCCGATGGCGCGCCCTTCTCCCTGCTCGTCGAGAGCGCGCAGGAGGAGGTAGGGAAGTTTGCCCACATCTACCTGAACGGGGTGGAGCTTGCGGGGCGCGGCACGGGCTACCACGCGGCGACCATCGCGCCTGACGGGAGCGTGCTCGACACCGGCCACTTCAATACCTTCCTCGACCCCGCCGCCAGCCCCGCGCTGGCCGCCTTCATCGCGCGCGCGCCCGAGGGCAGCATCGTTGCGCTGGCAGCGGAGGACACCGTTGCTGCTGGCGAGGGCACCGGCGGCCTGCCGCTGGGGGACGAGGTCATCGCCGCCCTCGCCACGCTCGGGGCCACGCCCCTCAGTGACCTGCGCGGCGACTTCCGCTGGGGTCATGCCCTCATCGGCGTGAAGGGCGGCGCGCCGGGCAGTGCGCTGGAGGATGCCAGCCCCCTCCGACCTGCGCGCGTTTTTCTCGGCGCCGCCGCTCCACAGCCCCACCGTCGCGGCTCGGCTGGGGGGGTTCATCTTGGAGGCGCGGTGAGGGGGTGAGGGGGTGATGAAGGTGATGAAGGTGAGGGGGTGATGAAGGTGAGAGGGTGAGGGTAGGGATAAGCCCCAACAAGCTGTAGTCGTAATCCGCTAATCCTGCCGATCCTGTTCTCCCTCTGGCATTTGCCTTGCTCCACAACGCGCATTACCCACGTAACGCGCAAAGGAGAGATGCATGGACCCGCTCAACGCCAATCTGCCACCCGGTACCTTCGGCGACGTAGACACCCGCGACACTCACCCCGTGCCGGGCGAGGAGCCGCAGCCGTACCCGCCCATCCAGTTGCCCAGCGACGCCAAATATGATGGCGCGACCACGATGATGCCCCCCGAGCAGCCCGGCGTCGGTGGGACCATCGAGGGCGATGTCACCAAGCGCAGCGATGGCTACGAGGTCGATCCACCGGAGCGCCACGATGCCGATGAGGTAGGGGAGGAGTCGGGAAGCGAGCAGAACTGGTAGGCGCGGGGCAAGGGGCGCGCTAGCCGCCTCGGTTGGGGAGGAGGCGGCCCAGCCGCTGGCGGAGTGGGGCGACTTGGTCGCCCCACAGCCAGCCGCGCCCCGGCGCGAAGAGGAAGACGATCCCGAAGAAAAGGGTAGAGACGAGAACGATGGCCGCGCCCGAGGCGATGCCCGCGTGGAAGGAGAGGTAGAGCCCCATGACCCCCGAGAGCGCCCCGATAAGGGAGGCAAGAGCCATCATGACCGGCAGCCGCTGCGTGAGCAGAAAGGCGGTAGCGGCGGGCGTAATCAGCATCGCGAGCATGAGGGAGACGCCCACGGTTTGCAGCGAGATGACGATGGTCGCCGCGATGAGTACCATCAGCAGGTAGTGCAGAAAGAGGGTAGGCAGGCGCAGGGTCGCCCCGAGCACGGGGTCGAAGGCCATGATAAGCAATTCTTTGTAGAGTAGCAGCACGATCGCGATCACGATAGCGCCCAGAATCCCGATCAGCCACAAATCGCCGGTCGTCACGCCGAGCACGTTGCCAAAAAGGATGTGCGCCAGGTCCACGGCGTAGCTGCGCACTGTCGAGATCAGCGCGATTCCCAGCGCGAACATCCCCGCGAACATGATGCCGATCGCGGTATCCTCTTTGATCTCGCTGTTCCCGCTGATGACCCCGATCCCCATCGCTGTGACGACCGCTGTGGCGAGCGCCCACCAGAAGAGAGCATCGGTGCCCCCGCCACTGACCAGATAGCCGACCGCCAGCCCGGGCAGGATGGCGTGGGAGAGCGCATCGCCAAAAAAGGCCATGCCCCGCAGCACCATGAAGGTACCGACCACCCCGCTCACGCACCCGACCAGGACGACGGCCACCAGGGCGCGCACCATGAAGGGGTAGGCGAAGGGCTCCGTGAGCAGCGCCAGCAGGCTATCCATCGGCGCTCGTTTCCGCTGCGTGCGTGTCGGCTAGCACGATCATCCCCTCGTCGGTTTCCAACAGGCGCAACTGGTTGCCATAGGTTGCCGTCAGGTTGCCGGTCGTGAAGACCTGGCGCGGCTCGTCAAAGCCCAGCAGCCGCCGGTTGAGCAGCATCACGCGATCGAAGTATGCGGCGGCCTGGTCCAGATCGTGGGTCGCGACCATCACCGTGATGCCGCGCTCGCGCAGCAGATCGAGAATCTCGTAGACGGTGTGCTGCGAGGGAAGGTCCAGCCCGGAAAGCGGCTCGTCCATCAGCATCAGGTCGGCTTCCTGGGCGAGCGCGCGGGCGATGAACATGCGCTGCTGCTGCCCGCCGGACAGCTCGCAGATCTGTCGCCTGCGCAGCTCGCCGAGCCGCACCAATTCCAGGCTTTCCGCTACCACCTGCCGATCGCGGGACGCAGGGCGGCGAAAGAGCCCCATCTGCGCCGCGCGGCCCATCATCACCACATCCTCCACGGTAACGGGAAAGCTCCAATCCACCTCGGCGCGCTGCGGCAGGTAGGCAAGGTCCATCGGGGTTCCGGCGGGCTGGGGGTGAAAGCTCACCGTGCCGCTCGTCGGCTCGATCAGCCCGGCGATCACCTTGAAGAGGGTGCTCTTGCCCGCCCCGTTTGGCCCCACCACCGCCACCCGCTCCCCCCGACACAGGCTGAAGGACAGCGCATCGAGCGCGGTCACGCGGCCATAGCGTACCGTCACCTCGCGGACGTGCATGATCTTGTCATGCTCGGCGTGCCACTCGCTGGCTGTCATGGGATTTCCTGGTTGCTTTAATAACGCAGAACGAACGGCTTAACGCAAAGGCGCAAAGGCGCAGAGGCGCAGAGGGCGAAAGACGGAACGGACAAATCTCCAATCCCTCATTCGGGCCACGAAGTCTCCAATCTCCAATCTCCAATCTCCAATCTCCAATCTCTAATCTCTAATCTCTAATCTCCCTCGCCCCCCAACGCGCCGACGATGGTGGATACATTGTAACGCATAAAGTCGAGGTAGCTACTGGCGGGGCCGCTCGCGTCGCTCAGCGACTCGGTGTAAAAGCGCACGAGGCGCGCGCCGCTGTCCTGTGCGAGGCTCTCGGCCAGGGTGGCGTTGGCGGTGGTGCCGATGAAGATCGCTGGCACCCCGGAGGCGCGAAGCTGATCGTGGAGGGTGGCAAGCTCCTGCGCGGAGGGCTCCTCGGCGCTGCTCAGCCCCTGGATGATGGTTCCTACGGGCTGGAAGCCGTACCGCCGCGCAAAATAGCCCAATATCTGATGATCGGTCACCAATTGGCGCTTTTCGGCGGGGACCGTTGCCACCTGCTCGGCGATCCATCTGTCCAACGCGTGGAGCTCGGCGATGTAGCGCGTGGCATTTTCCTGGTAGCGCGCGGCGTGCGCGGGGTCCGCCGCGCTGAGCGTTGCCTCGATCTCCTCGGTCCAGGCCACCACGTTGGCCGGGTCGAACCAGACGTGAGGGTCGGTTCCCGCCTCGCCCGCGTGCTCGTCTGCGTGCCCGTCCGCGTCGGAATGGTGGATCGTGTCGAGCCCCTCGGAAAGCCAGATCACTGTGGCGTCTGTCTCTGCCTCCTTCAGAAGCGGTTCTAGCGACGCTTCCAGCCCCAGCCCGCTCGCGAAGAGCAGGTCCGCCTCGCTGATCGTCGCGAGGTCCTGCGGGCGCGGCTCGAAAGCGTGCGCGTCGCTCCCTGCCGGGATGAGCACCTGCACGGTCGTCTCGTCGCCTGCAACCTGTTGTACCACGTCCCCAACGATTGTTGTCGTCGCGACAAGACGCAACGTGTTGTCCGTGGCTCCCTCATTGTTTGCTGCGCTGCCGCTGCACGCAGTGAGCGCCAGGAACATCGCTACCAGGAGGAAGCGGTGAAGCGCTCTGTGCTGGATAAGGGGGAAGATAAAAACTCTGTGTCCGTCTGCCATGCTTTTCTCGTTCGCCGCGCCAGGGTGCGCGCGGCCCTTGTTTACTGTCTGTCTTAGTGGCAGCTATTGTGGGCTATTGAGAAAAAATGTCAAATAGAGAGGGGGAAAACATAAAATAGCATGCCCGCCGAGGGTTACGCCGCCAACGGCAGGCGGCTCCACCCCCGGCTACTCCAATCTCCACCCGCTTCGCGGGTTCTACGGCGAGCCGGTATCGTCATGCGTTATGTGTCCTACCTGCTGCCTGCCGCCTGCCGCCTGCCGCTGTTCCCCTTGGTTGCCAGGGCGGAAGATGATATGCTTGACGCTCGTCAGGCGTGCTGAAGCGCGCGTGTGAGCGCTGAAAGCACACGAAAGCGCGCCCTACAACCAATTGCGTGAGTGAAAGCGCCCATGCACTATGCACCACTCACCACTCCCCACCCCGACAGGTGCCCCATGCGAATCCTCCACATCATCCAACGCTTCTGGCCCGCGCGCGGCGGGGCGGAGGTGCACCTTGGCCGCATCTCGTCGCACCTGGCGGGGCAGGGCCACTCGGTTACGGTGGCAACCACCGACGCGCTCGACTTTGAGTTGTTTTGGGAGCCGACGCGCCGCCGCGTGGCGGAGGCGGAAAGTTGGGAGCAGGGGGTGCACATTCGGCGCTTTCCGGTGCGCCACCTCCCCATTGCACCGCTTGCCTACCCTGCGATCCGCCGCCTGCTCTGGCTGCTCTCGCGCCTGCCGATTCCCCCTGCCGCCGCGCACCGGCTGGCACGCTTCACCCCCTGGGTGCCCGACCTCTGGCGCTGGCTGGAGCAGACGGAGGAGCCCTTCGATCTGGTGGCGGGGATGACGATCACCTTCGAGCCGCTGCTGGAGGCGGGGCTGCGCCTCGCGCGGCGGCGCGGCATCCCCTTTGCCCTCTACCCGCTGACGCACCTGGGGGCAGGCCCCGCCCCCGCCCAAGACGCCCTGAGCCGCTTTTACACGATGCGCCACCAGGTGGACCTCGTGCGGCGGAGCGATGCGGTCATCGCGCAGACCCGTACGGAAAAAGCATTTTATGTTTCAAAGGGAGTGGAGGGGGCACGGATCGAGATAGTGGGGCCAGGGGTGGAGCCGCGCGAGGTGCTGGGCGGCGATGGCGCGCGCTTCCGCGAGCAGCACGGGATCGTGGGGCCGCTGGTGCTCTCCATCGCGTCAATGTCCTATGACAAGGGGACGCACCACACGGTGGCTGCGGTGGAGCGGCTCTGGCAGGAGGGGGAACAGGTCGAATTGGTGCTCATCGGCGCACTGCTGGAGCCCTTCCGCCGCTTTTTGGACACGCTCCCCGCCGAGACGCGCGCGCGCATCCACCTGCTGGGGTCGGTGGAGGAGCAGGTGAAGCGCGACGCGCTCGCCGCCGCCGACCTGCTCGTCATGCCCTCGCGCACGGATTCCTTCGGCATCGTCTATCTGGAGGCGTGGCTGTACGGCAAGCCGGTCATCGGCGCGCGTAGCCTGGGGGGTTACCGACGTGATCGACGAGGGGCGGGATGGGCTGCTCGTCCCGTTTGGCGACGTGTCAGCGCTCGCGAGCGCGATACGCTATGTGATAGAGCACCCCGCCGAGGCGGCGGCGATGGGGGAGCGCGGGCGCGCCAAAGTGTACGCCCAGCATACCTGGGCGCTCAAGGTGCAGCAGGTGGAGAAAATCTACCACCGCCTTGCCGGTCGGGCACGATGAGCAGGACACAGGCGTAGGGCTGAGGGACGAACAAGCGGGTTGGGCGAGGAAGCCGTATTCAAGCGCGAAGGGAAAATCGAAGAGGGGCAAGTGCGTACTCACCCGCCCCTGATCCTTTATTTCTGTAATCCTTGTTCTAACCGCTTGCTCTAAATCCGGCTGAAGAGCAGCGCCTTTTTGACCTCGCCAATCGCGCGCGTAATCTCGATCTCGCGCGGGCAGGCGTTGGTGCAATTGTAAATGGTGCGGCAGCGCCAGACCCCGTCCGGCTCGTTCAGGATTTCCAGCCGCTGCGCCGCGCCACGGTCGCGGCTGTCGAAGATGAAGCGGTGCGCCTGCACGATCGCCATCGGTCCCACGTACTCGCCCTTGGCCCAAAAGGAAGGGCAGGAGGTGGTACATGCCGCGCACATGATACACTTTGTCGTATCGTCGAAGACCTCGCGCTCCGCCACGCTTTGCAGGCGCTCGCGCGGGGGGGGCGGCTCGTCATTCATGAGGTAGGGCATCACGCTGCGGTACTGCGCGAAAAAGGGCTCCATGTCCACGACCAGATCCTTGATGACCGGCAGCCCGAGCATCGGCTCGATGCTAATCGTGTCGGGCATGTCGTTGAGCAGCGTCTTGCAGGCCAGGCGGTTCTTGCCATTGATGCGCATCGCGTCGGAGCCGCAGATCCCCATCGCGCAGGAGCGGCGCAGCGCCAGCGTCCCATCCTGGTACCACTTCACCATGTGCAGCGCATCCAGCACGCGGTCAGTCGGGTCCACCTCCAACTCGTACTCGCCCCACCACGGTGCCTCATCTTTTTCCGGGTTGTATCGTTTGATGCGAATCGTTTTCTTCATGCTATCTCCCCAAGGAGATATTAGGTATTAGGTATTAGATATTGTTTTCTTCTACCTATCTAATATCTAATATCTAATATCTAATATTTGCGTTCCTTCGGCTCGAATTGGGTGATGACTACCGGCTTGTAGGAGATGTCGTACGTGCCGTCGTCGTTGCGCTGGATGAGGGTGTGCTTGAGCCAGTTCTCGTCGTCGCGCTTCTCATAGTCGCCGCGCGCGTGCGCCCCGCGACTTTCGGTGCGGTTGAGCGCGGCGACGGCGGTCGCCTCGGCCACGTCGAGCAGGTTGCCCAGCTCGATGGCTTCCAGCAGGTCGGTGTTGAAGCGCTTGCCCTTGTCGTAGGTGCCCACCTTCAAGTAGCGTTCCTTTAGCTCCGCCAGCTTGTCCACCGAGCGCTGCATGCTCTGCTCGGTGCGGAAGATGCCCACCCCGCGCGACATCGTTTCCTGCATCTCGTTGCGAATCTTGGCGGGGGTCGCCTCCTCGGTGCCATTGGAGAGGATGCGCTCGATCTCGCCGCGCGCCCAGGCTTCCGGCTCGGCGGGGAGCGGCTGAAAGTCGATCTGGTTGACGAAGCGCGCCATGTGCTGCCCCGCGCGCCGCCCGAAGACCACGAGGTCGGTCAGCGAGTTGGTGCCCAGGCGGTTCGCCCCGTGGACGGAAACGCAGGCTACCTCGCCCGCCGCGTAGAGCCCGTAGACCGGCGTGCGATCCGCATCGAGGATCACCTGCCCGTCCAGGTCGGTGGGGATGCCGCCCATCGCGTAGTGCGCCGTCGGCTGCACGGGGATCGGCTCCTTCACGGGGTCCACCCCCAGGTAGACGCGCGAGATTTCCACGATGTCCGGCAGCTTTTTGAGCAGGGTGTCCTCGCCCAGGTGAACCGCGTCTAGGTGGACATACGGTTTTCCGCCGATGCCGCGCCCCTCCTCGATTTCCAGGTAGATGGCGCGCGACACCACGTCGCGCGAGGCGAGGTCCTTCATCGTCGGGGCGTAGCGCTCCATGAAGCGCTCGCCCTCGTTGTTGCGCAGCACCCCGCCCTCGCCGCGCACCCCCTCGGTGATGAGGAAGCCGAGCTTGTAGATGCCGGTGGGGTGGAACTGGTAAAACTCCAGATCTTCCAGCGGCAGGCCGTGGCGCAGCAGGGTGGCGGGCGCGTCGCCGGTCAGGGTGAAAGCGTTGGAGGTCACGCTCCACGCCTTGCCCCAGCCGCCGGTCGCGAGCATGGTGGCCTTGGCGTGGAAGGTGTGCAGCTCGCCCGTGTCGATCTCGTAGGCCACGGCCCCCTTGCAGACGCGGTTGCCGCCGTCGTCCTCGATGATCATATCAAGGACGTGGAACTCGTTAAAAAAGGTAACATTCTCCTTGATACACTGCTGGTACAGGGTTTGGAGAATCATGTGGCCGGTGCGGTCCGCCGCGTAGCAGGAGCGACGCACGGGGGCCTTGCCAAAATCGCGCGAGTGGCCGCCAAAGGGCCGCTGCGCGATGCGCCCGTCGGGGGTGCGGTCGAAGGGGAGCCCCATGTGCTCCAGTTCGAGCACCACATCAATCGCGTCCTTGCAGAGCACCTCGATGGCGTCCTGGTCGCCCAGGTAGTCGGAGCCCTTGACGGTATCGTAGGCGTGCCACTGCCAATGATCTTCTTCCAGGTTGCCCAGTGCCGCGCCGATGCCACCCTGCGCCGCGCCGGTGTGCGAGCGGGTCGGGTAGAGCTTCGAGAGCACCGCCACCTTGCAGCCGCGCGACGCATAGAGGGCGGCCATCAGCCCCGCCCCCCCCGCGCCGATCACTATCGCATCATACTGATGGTTTGCCATGGTGTATTTGCTTCTCCAGAATCACGCGCCACGCTGGCCAACGGCGTTGGTGGGGCAACGCGCGGGCGCGTGGGGTGGCGCGTTTTATCGTATGTCGGTCGGTGGAACGGTGTGGCTCGTACAGGGACAGAGCGGCGGCTCAGCCAAGCAGCTGCAGCAGGGCGCGGGTTTCTTCGCGCGTCACCCACTGTGCCGAGTCAAAGGCGACGATCACGTAGGTGCCCATCGCGAGCAGCAGAAAGTAGACGATGTACAGCCCGGTCTTGGCGGCAACGCGCAGCCCGTTGTGGGAGATGTAATCTTCCAGCACGTAGCGCACCCCGTTGGTGCCATGCGTGAAGGAGAAGAAAAGCAGCGCCAGATCGAAGGTGCGCCAGCCCGCGTTCTCCCAGCGTCTGGCGATCGTATCAAAGTCGATGGTAGCGACATCCACCACAAAGTGCATGTAATACAGGTGAAACAGGGCGATAAAGAGGAGGATCAGCCCGCTCACGCGCATGAAGAACCAGGCGAACAGCTCAAAATTGCTGGAGCGTTCCAGGCGACCGATGGCGGTACGGTACGAAGTAGCTTTTTGCATCGGTGGCTCCTAGCTGTGCTCGATGATAGACATAATGATGGCAATCGTCGAGGGAACAAAGATGGCGAGGAAAAGGACCACCTGGGCCCAGACCGCCTGCCGCTGATACTTCCACAAGTGCGGCATAAAGTCGAGGAGGGTGATGCGGGTCCCGTTCAACGCGTGCCAGATCAGGCTGAAGAAGAGGAAGATATGCCCCACGCGCGCCACCGGGTTGTGGTAGATCGTGGTCAATTCGTTGAACAACCCTGGGCCGAACATCATCAGGTAGATGTCGAAGATATGAAGGGCCAGAAAGAGGAACACCCCAAGCCCCGTCGCGCGATGCAAAATCCAGGACCACTGTCCCTCGCGCCCTCGGTACCGGATGCCCTGAATGAGCGTCTCGTACGCGCTCGTTACCATGAAAAACCCTCCTTTGGGCTCGTTCGGGTGGGTGATTGTGAAAAAAGGTTCAGAGTTACGAAAGATTATACCCGTGGCTCCCAAGGAGGTCAATCCGTTTCGAGAGCGACGACGGATGACCGACGACCGACGACCGACGACGCGACGACCGACGGGTACCCTCTGGGTGCGACGACCGACGACGGACGACCCTCTGGGCGCGACGGGTACCCTCTGGGTGCGACGACGGGCAGATAGGCTTGCCGTCGTTCTCCGTGTTCTCCGTGCCTCCGTGGTTCGCCGTCCGTTGCCTGCTGAGGGTTCCACGATTTACAGCGTTGCACATTGTACCCCGTCCTTGCCGTCACTCATCACTCATCACTGCCGTTCCGCTTAAAGTGCGCCATTTTTCGCGAAATGCTGCGGCTTTTCAGGTATTTTCCCGCTTATGGTATAATTCTTCCAGCGCTTTCCGATGAAACCTCTGGGAAAGCGCGTTTTGATTAAAATGGAGAGAAAACGAATGGATAACACTCGCCCCGAGCCCTTTTGGGAGTTCGACGAGTTTGATGATGAGGAATGGTTGGACCCGGATGGCGAGATCGTCGTCCTCTCCGTGGTCCCCGTGCGCGACACGGTGGTTTTCCCCAACATGGTAGCGCCCCTTTTCGTGGGGCGCGAGCGCAGCATCCGCGCCGTCGAGGCGGCGATGGAAGCGGGCGAGCCGATCCTGGTGGTAACGCAGTTGGACCCCGAATTGTCCGACCCAACCCCGCAGGATTTGTACCTTGTCGGTACCGAGGTGACGGTAGGGCGCGTGCTGCGCATGCCCGACGGCACGAACAGCATCCTGAGCCAGGGGCAGGCGCGCCTGAAAGTGTTGGAGTGGCTCGAAGATGAACCCTACCTGCGCGCCCGCGCGCAGGTCATCAACGACGAGTCGGAGCCGACGCAGGTGGACGAGGCGCTGATGCGCGCGGTGCTCGCCCTGTTCGAAAAGTGCGTGCAGCTGAGCCACAACCTGCCGGAAGATGCCTACATCGCCGCGATGAACGCGGACGAGCCCGGTTGGCTGGCCGACTTGATCACCTCGATGATGGAGTTTGACATCCCGATCCAGCAGCAGGTGCTGGAAATTTTTGACCCCATCGAGCGGCTCAAGTGCGTCTCCGTCTTCCTCGCGCAGGAGGTGGAACTGCTGGAACTGGAAGATCGCATCCAGGCGCAGGTGCAGGACGAGGTGGACAAAAGCCAACGCGAGTACTTTTTGCGCGAGCAGATGCGCGTGATCCAGAGCGAGTTGGGCGAAAGCGACCCGATGCTCGGCGAGTTGCACGAGCTTCGCGAGCAGGTGGAGGCGCGCCCCATGCCCGATCCGGTTCGCGAGCGCGCGCTGCGCGAGCTGCGCCGCCTGGAGTCGATGCCTGCCGCCGCCCCCGAGGTGGGGATTATCCGTAGCTACCTGGATTGCATCCTCGACCTGCCCTGGTCGCAGCGCTCCGAGGACAACATGGAGCTGGCCCACGCCGAGAAGGTGCTAGAAGGCAACCACTACGGGCTCCCCAAGATCAAGGACCGCATCCTGGAGCACATCGCCGTGCGCAAGCTGGCGCAGGACAAGATGCGCTCGCCGATTCTCTGCTTTGTGGGGCCACCGGGCACCGGCAAGACGAGCCTGGGCCGCTCCATCGCCGAGGCGCTGGGGCGCAAGTTCGTGCGCGTCTCCCTTGGCGGGCTGCATGACGAGGCGGAAATTCGCGGCCACCGCCGCACCTACATCGGCGCGATGCCGGGGCGCATCGTGCAGGGGATGCGCAACGTGGGCACCGTCAACCCGATCTTCATGCTCGACGAGATCGACAAGGTGGGCATGGATTTTCGGGGCGACCCGTCGGCGGCGCTGCTGGAGGCGCTGGACCCGGAGCAGAACTTCGAGTTCAGCGATCATTACCTGGACCTGCCCTACGACCTGTCGCACGTGATGTTCATCACGACCGCGAACGTGCTCTACACGATCCCGCCCGCGCTGCTGGACCGCATGGAGATCATCGAGTTTTCGGGGTACATCGAGGAGGAAAAGCTGGAAATCGCCCGCAACTTCCTCATCCCGAGCCAGTTGGAAAAGCACGGGCTTGAGCCGTCGAGCATCACCTTCTCGGATCAAGCGCTGCGCCGCCTGGTGCGCGAGTACACCGAGGAAGCGGGGGTGCGCAACATGGAGCGGGAAATCGCGAACATTTGCCGCAAGATCGCGCGCACCGTGGCGGAAGGCAAAGAGTCGGCCAAGCTGATTTCCAGCGCGAGCGTGGAAAAGTTGCTTGGCCCGCCGCAGTACAGCTTTGGCGTGGCGGAGGACGAGGACGAGGTGGGCATGGCGATGGGGGTGTCTGTGACGGAGGCGGGCGGCGACCTGCTCCCCATCGAGGTGATCGTGATGGAGGGGCGCGGCAACCTGATGCTCACCGGCCAGTTGGGCGAGGTGATTCAGGAATCCGCGCAGGCGGCGCTTTCCTACGCGCGCGCCAACGCCAAGGGGCTGAGTATCGATATCCGCGATTGGGACAAGATCGACATCCACATCCACCTGCCGGAAGGGGCGATCCCCAAGGACGGGCCGAGCGCGGGCATCACCATGGCGACGGCGCTCGTCAGCGCGCTGTCGCGCCGCGCGGTGCGCCGCGACGTGGCGATGACCGGCGAGATCACGCTGCGGGGCCGCGTGCTGCCCGTGGGCGGCTTCAAGCAGAAGGTGCTGGCGGCGCACCGCGCGGGGATCAAGACTTTCTTTGCTCCCAAAAAGAACCAGCGCGATCTGGTGGACGTGCCGAAAAAGGTGCAGCGCGAGCTGGAATTTCACTTTGTCGAGCGCATGGATGAGGTGCTCTCGCAGGTCCTGCTCGATCAGGTGAAGGACGCCTCCCTGTCGCGCTTCAAGAGCGCGCGCGGGCGGGGTAGCTCGTCTGCCTTCCACCCGAAGCGCCGCCGCCGTCGCGTGCTGCGCCAGCCGCCGACGGACGCGGAGCGCCCCTCGTAGCCACATTTTGGGGGCGCGGGGGTCTTGCCCACCTGTGGGAACTCTATAGAGCCATCGGTTGGGGCAAGCGTTTGTAGGGCGCTCGGTAGGGCGCGTTCTAGCGCGCTGAAGCGCGCCTTACGAACCCACGCTCCGCCCAACGTAAAAGCCCGCTGGCATGGTCGCCAGCGGGCTTTTAGTTTTTAGGCGCGCACAGGCGGGCCAGAGGCCCGCGTCCCCAGAGAGTAGCCCACGAGTTCCTACTGAGTCCCCACGGGCGGGCCATACCCAGAGGGAACCCACCGCGCTCCCAGGAGTTCCTACGGCCCCACCTCCACCGAGCCGAGCAGGAGGAAGCGGTTCTGGCTGTCCGCGTTGGCCCCAAAGGGCGGCACGCGCTCGCCCGTGACCGCGTCGTAGAGCCCGACCCGTATCTGGTAGCGGCCCGGTGGGATCGTCGCGGGGACGGGGATCGTGTAGGCGGTGCTGACGTACTCGCCGCGCGCCCAGCCGTTGGTGGGCAGGCGACCCTCGCCCGGCTCCAGGTCGCGCTGCGGGCCAAGGTTGCCCTGCTCGTCGATCAGGTGGGTGAAGATTTTGTAGCGGCCCGGCGGGCGGCCCTCCGCCACCCAGTTGAGGGTCAGCGGGATCTCGCTGCCCAGCGCAAAGCGCGCGTCGGGGGGGGGCAGGGTGGCCCCGATCAGGCGGATGCTGTCACCAAACGCTACATCGAGCGGGGTCGCTACCTGCGGCGGCTCGAAGACGCGCGGGCGATCCTGCACCGTCAGCGTCCCAAGTTGAAGAATCTCGCCCGAGCGGAAAAGCCCGTGGGTCCACGGGATAACCGAGGCGTCGCGGCTCACGCGCAGGTAGATCGGGTACTCGCCCGGCGCGGCGTTGGGGGCAATGGTCACGTAATGGATGTCGCGCACGATCTCGCCCGCGTGCCACTCGTCGGTGGGGTAGGCCTGCGTCACCCCGCCGTCGTCCTCTGAGAGCGCGTTGGAGGTGAGGAAGAGCCCCAGATCGCCCTCCGTCTCCTCGATGACGCGCCACACCAACTCGATAGGGATCGAGGCCCCCGGCTCCCACGGGCCGGGCGGGATGGCGTGCCCCAGGAACTTTAGCGGGCCGAAGCGCGCCTCCTGCGGGGTGCCGACGTCGGGCGGCCTGTTGCTGAGCGGGGTGGGGCCGATCTCCACCACCGCGACGCGCACGCGGTCCGGCGGGGCCAGGTTTTCGCCCTGCGGGGGCAGGGTGGCCCCGTCGGAAGGGCGATAAAATTTCAGGTGCGCCTCGTACTTGCCGGGCGGGATGCCCTGCGGCAGGCGCAGCCGCACCGGCCAGCGCTGCGCGCCCGCTAGCTGGTTCAGCGAGAGGAGCGGGCCGAGCGGCTGCTCGTCCAGCACCGCCCACTGGCGCTCGGCGGGGGTGGTGTCGAAGAGGCCGAGCGAGAGGTGCAGGCCCGGGTCCATCGCCTTGCTGCCCTCCAGCCAAAGGTTGAAATCCACCCAACTTCCGCCCACCTGCGGCCCGCGCGGCAGGTCCACCCCGTGCACCGTGACCCAGGTCGTGCTCCCGTCCGGTGAGAGGAAGCGCGCCGAGCGCGGGGCGTCGGGGGCCTGGCCGAGGTGGGGCGGGAAGTACCACCCCTGCACGCGCGCGTTGCTCTCGCCCGACAATTGCTGATCATAGAAAAGCAGGGCGTGCTCGTCGAGCCAGTCGCGGATCAGCCCGTCGGGGTCGGTCACCGTGTCGTAGAGGCGGAAGTGCCAGAGGCGGCTGCTCCGCGCCGCGATGCGCTCCAGCGCCGTGATCGTTTCGTCGGCCCCCATCGCGTAAAAATCGCTTTCCGGCAGCCCCCAGCCGAGCGAGTCGCTGCCGTCCACCGAGCCGCCCTCCAGCAGGGTCAGTCCCTGCGTGCTCAGCGGGGCGCTGGGCTCCCACTCGGTCAGCCGCCCCTGCCACGCGATTGGGTCGTCAAAGTAGTGGCTGAAGGCAGGGTAGCTGTAGCCCGCGTTGACCAGCAGCACATCCCCCGCGCGCCACTGTGCCTCGACCTGCTCCACGCCGGAGCGCAGGTCGTCGGCAGCATAGAGCGGGTCGTGCCAGAGGCGCTGGACCGACTCGCCCGAGAGCAGGAGCAGCGGGGCCACCAGGATGAGCGCCGGTGAGGATCGAGCCGGGGAGATGCGCCCAGCGGTACCCCTCGCGCGCCAGGGCGGTGAAGCCCATCGCCAGCAGGATGTAAAAGGCGGGCGAGTAGGTGAACAGATAGCGTACATGGTAGAGCGGCGCGGCGGTGTAGGAGCTGCCCATCAGGATAGCGAGCGGGACAAGCAGCGCGCCCAGCAGCAGCCCTATCGCGCGCGGCTGCCGCTGCCGCCAGCAGAGGAAGAGCGCCACCAGGATCACCCCCACGAGCAGCAGGAGCAGCGGCGCGAACACGCGGTAGGGCATGGATTGGCCGAGCGCCAGCGCCCCCAAGCCCTCGATCAGGATCGTGCCCGCGCCGACCCCCTCGCGCCAGGGCGGGACTGGCGGGGTGGTGGCCTGCCGGAAGGCGGTGGGCAGCCAGGGCAACCAGAGCAGCAGCGCCAGCCCCGCCAGCGTGAACCAGCGCCGCCAGCGCTGCTCGTCGGCACCGGTGCGCCACAGCCACCACGCGGCGAAGATCGCTTCCCAGAGCAGAAGAAAGAGGGAGTAGTAAAGGGTGTACAGGGCGGCCACCGTGCTCAGCAGCCAGAGGGTCATCCAGCGCTTTTTCAGGCGGTCGCCGCGCAGCAGCTGCCAGAGCGCGAGCAGGGTCCACACCCCGAGGGTCGCGCCCATCGTGTACATGCGCACTTCCTGGGAGTACCAGATGTTGAAGGGGGAGAGGGTGACGAGCGCGGCGGCCAGCAGCCCCACCTTGTCGCCGCCCAGCCAGCGCGCCAGGGTAAAGACGCTCGCGACGAGCAGCACCCCCCAGCAGAGCGAAAAGTAGGCGAGCGCAAAATCGCTGTGCCCCAGCAGCCCGCTCCACCCGTGGAGCAGCAGGTAGTAGAGCGGCGGGTGGATGTCGCGCGCGGTGTGCGCCAGCAGCGCGCCGACCGGCTTCGCGGCGAGCAGCGCACTGACGGTTTCATCGTACCAGAGGCTTTGCACGCCAAGCTCGGGCAGCCGCAGCGCGAAGGCGGCCCAGAGCACGCCGACGAGCGCTACCAGTAACACGCGTTGGGAACGTTGCAACAGCGATCCTCCAGGGAGCGGGAAGGTGGCTCGATTAGTTCAACAATAGGGCTCACACGACCGTGGATGCTAGCACAGGCGCGGCGTTTGCGGAATAGCAAGTAACGGTAAAGCGAGAAAGAGGGGGCGCGCCCCTGCTTTCTTTTCAGTCACCCTGCTCACAGTTTCTTGCAGTACAGGGGTGAAATTAGGGTGGGCACCGTTTGGGACGTGGGGTTTACCATCTCTACAATGCTTTCTGAAGTGCTGGCTGGGCAAAGAAGTTGCTTTTATCCCTGTAGCAGCATTGACAAGCACCATAAAGGGGAGTGCGTGATGGGATTGAGTATGGATATCAGCCCGATTGAACTGGGCAAAAAGACCTTCAAGGAATTTGGCGCGGACAAGGTAACCAACCTTGCGGCGGCGCTGGCCTACTACGCATTTACCTCGTTTTTCCCGCTGCTGCTTGTCCTGATCTCGCTGGTGGGGATCGCGCTCAGCTTCGGGGTGTCGGCAGCGGAGGGGGCGCGCGACTACGTGCTCAACGCGGTATCGTCCAACCTGCCCGCCGCGCGGGACGTGATCGAGCAGAGCTTTCAGGAAACGTCGCAGAGTGGGGGCACGCTTGGCTTTATCGGGTTGCTGACCGGGCTGCTCACTGCCTCTGGCGTGTTCGCGCAGCTGGACGAAGCGTTCAATATCATTTACGACATCGTGCCGCGCGACAAGAGCTGGAAAGACAAGATCAAGGCGCGCCTGCAGGCGGCCTCCATCGTGATCTTTCTGGCGCTGCTGCTGCTCGGCTCGCTGATTTTTAGCACCTTCCTCGCGACCGCGCAGGGCATCGTGCAGTCGTGGCCGGGGGGCGGGGTGCTGGCCTGGGGGCTGAACCTCGGGCTATCGCTGGTGCTTACGGGCGGGGTCTTTGCGCTGCTCTACAAGATGGTGCCGGATCGCCCCGTCACCTGGAAGGCAGCGATCTGGGGCGGGCTCATCACCTCGGTCACCTGGCAGATCGGGCGCGAGGTGCTGACGTGGTGGCTGGGGCGACAGGGCGGGGTTACGGCGGGCACGGTGGTCGGCTCGGTGCTGGCTTTTCTGGTGTTTATCTACTATGGCGCGATCATCGTGCTGCTCGGAGCGGAGATCACCGCTACCTACGACGAGCTTGCCAACCCCGACAAGATACGCCACAAAACATCGAGCGATTCGGCGTTGAAGGGACCCGGCCAGCCCGCCGACACCGTGTCCGGCAAGAGCGAGGCAGAGGCCCAGGGCTCCGCCCCGCGCGGGTCGGCGACCGCTCCATCCCCCTCTTTCCGGTCAGACGGAATGGGGGGCGAGATTCCGGCCTACATGGCGGCCCCTGGCCCGCAGAGCGGCGCGGAAAAGGTGATCATCAACGTGCTTGCCATGTTTATGGCAGTGGCGGTCGGGGTCAAAGCGCTTTTTGGCAAGCACGAGCGGCCAGAAGGGTAGGAACGCGGGGTAACTTCTTTAGGGCTTACGCACTTGGGACGACGACCGACGACCGACGACCGACGACGGACAACTGCGTAAGCCCTATTCTTATGGACCCGCTGCAACGGTCCCCGTCACCCAAAGTTGGTAGTCGGCGACCTCGGCGACATCGCCCGCGAAGTTGTAGAACACCAACTCGAAGGGCGCGTCGGCGCGCGGCGCGAGGGTGTCGGTGGCGTAGGTCGAGGCGGTTGCGATGAGCCGCCCCTCGGCGTCGTAGAGCGCCCCGATGACGCGTACGCTGCTCGCGGGCGACGTCGCCCTCATTTTGGAGAGTCCCCGTCAGGCGATAGGTAGCGGGGTCGAAGGGCTCAGCGACGGCGCTGCTTGTGACGCGCAGCCCTGGGGCGCTCTGCTCGATCAGGCGGTCGGCGAGCGAGGCACGCAGGGCGGGCTGCGTCGTCACCCACTGCTCGGGCGCGGGCGGCTGCTCGAAGATGACCGAGAAGGGCGCGCGCTCGCCCGCCAGCAGCAGGTCGCTTTCCACAAAGCCGCTTTCCTGCGCCACCGTCTCGCCCGAGGCGGAGAGCAGCCGCACGCTGACCTCCACCAACTCCACGTCCACCTCTCCGCGATTTGCCACCTCGCCAATGACCCACAATGCGCCGGTCGCACTGGTGAATTGCTCAATGGATGTGACCTCCAGCGCTGCCGGATCGAGGGTCGGCGCGGGCCGGTTGAAAAGCGTGGCGGCGCGCGTCGGGTAGAGGTGGAAGCTGTCGAACAACTCCTTGAAGAGGCGCTCGCTTTCCGCCGCGTCCAGCAGCTGTGGGGTGGCGATGAGCGCCACGTTGAAGCCCGCGCGCCGCTGGAGGCGCATCTCCACAAAGCCCAGGGAACTGGTAAGGCCGGTCAGGCGCAGGGTGCCATCGGGCAACCGTTCCGGCTCGCTGGTTTCTTCCAGATCGCCCAGAAAAAGGGGGATCAGATCGTCCAGCGTGCGCGTGTCCCCTTCCAGCACCGGCAGCACGAGGACGAACAGCGCGTTGCTGCCATCGGGCCGCGCGAAGGTGGCCTGCATCAGCGCGGGGCCCTGCTCCACGCTGGCCTGCCACGCCTCAGGCACGCGCACGCGGATCACCCCCGTCTCGTCGGTGAACACGCGCATCGGCGGCAGGGTGGGGGTCGGGGTGGCGGTGGGCAGCGGGGTCGCGGTGGCGGTGGGGGGCGGGGTGGCGGTCCCCGTGGGCGCAACGGTCAGGGTGGGCGCAAGCGTGGCGGTGGGGCGGCGCGTTTCCGCTGCGGCAAGCGGCGGGCTGGTCGGGGCCGCCCCCGCCGCGTCCGGCAGCGAGGGCGACAGGTCGGTGGGGGCCGAGCAGGCGGCGAGGAGGAGAACAAGGATGGGCAGGAATAAAGGATAAACGGCCCCGCGCCCAACCTTGGGCGCGGGGCATTGGCAAATTTGCCGATGTGAGGGGCTCACCCGAGTGACCCCTGCCGCTCCTGGAGGCGGACGAGGCGCTCTTGGGCGGCGCGAAGTTGGTCGCGCGCGCCCTGGACGATGGCGGCGGGCGCGTTGTTGACGAAGCCTTGGTTTGCCAGGCGCGCATTGTGGCGCTCGATCTCGCCCTGCGTCTCCTCGATCTGCTTGGCAAGGCGCTCGCGCTCCTTGTCAAGGTCCACCATGCCCGCCAGCGGCAGGTACGCTTCCAGCCCGGCAGCGACCACCACGTGCGCCGCCTGCTCGGGCGGGGTGGCGAGGGAGGAGACGATGGAAAGCTCGCTATTTTCGACGCGCGCCAGCAGGCTGAGCACGTCGCGCGCGCCCTCAAGCGCCTCGGTGTGCTGCTCCGCGACGATGGTCGCGGCGATCCAGCGGCTCGGCTCGACGTTGTAGGCTTGGCGGGTGTTGCGGATGGCGCGGATCAACTCCTGCATCGCCTCCCACTGCTCCACGGCCTGCTCGTCCACCGGCCCCGCCTGCGGCCACGCCGCCCGCATGATCGTCTTCGTCTCCTTCTCGATGGGGAGCGACTGCCAGATTGTCTCGGTGATAAAGGGCATGAAGGGGTGGAGGAGGCGCAGGGTGCGATCCAGCACGTAGAGCAGCACCCAGCGCGTCGTGCGGGTGGCGCTTGGGTCCTCCCCGTACAGGCGCGTCTTGGCCGCCTCGATGTACCAGTCAGCGAACTCGCCCCAGATGAAGTTATAGAGCGAGCGCCCCGCCTCGCCGAAGTTGAAGCCCTCGATGTGGCGCGTCACCTCGGTCGTCACCTGCGAGAGGCGGCTGACGATCCAGCGCTCCGCCAGCGGCATCGCCAGAAAATCGTCGCGCCCGAGCACGAGGTTGTAGGGCGCGCTTTCCGGGATGTTGCCGAGGGTGAAGCGCGCGGTGTTCCAGAGCTTGTTGGCGAAGTTCCGGTTCGACTCGACCCGCTCCAGGCTCAGGTTCATGTCCTGGCCGGGGGTGGAGCCGGTGATCAGCGAGAAGCGCAGCGCGTCGGTGCCGTACTCGTCCGCCGCTTCCAGCGGGTCGATCACGTTGCCCTTGGTCTTGGACATCTTCTCGCCGTTCTCGGCGCGCACCAGCCCATGCAGGTAGACGGTGTGGAAGGGCGCCTGGTCGGTAAATTCCAGCCCCATCATGATCATGCGCGCCACCCAGAAGAAGAGGATGTCGTAGCCGGTCTCCATGACCGAGGTCGGGTAGAAGTAGCGTAGCTCCTCGGTGTCGTGCGGCCAGCCGAGCGTGGAGAAGGGCCAGAGGCCGACTGGAGAACCAGGTGTCGAGCACGTCGGGGTCCTGCTCCAGCGTCACGTCGTCCCCATAGCTGCTCGCGCGCCTTCTGGAAGGCTTCCGCCTCGCTGCGCGCCGCCACCCACTGCGTCTCGCTCCCATTCACGTACCAGACGGGGATGCGATGCCCCCACCAGAGCTGGCGGCTGATCGTCCAATCGCGGATATTTTCCAGCCAGTTGAAGTAGACCTTCTCGAAGCGCTCGGGGACGATGCGGATGCGCCCGTCGCGCACCGCGTCGAGCCCTTTCTGCGCCATCGCTTCCATCTTGACGAACCACTGCGTCGAGACCATCGGCTCCACGATCTCGCCGCCACGCTGCGAGCGCGGCACGTTGAGGGTGTGCGGCTCCTCCTTGATCGTCAGCCCCGCCTCGCCCATCTGCGCCCAGAGCGCTTTACGGGCGGCCTCGCGCGTCATGCCCGCGTAGGTGCCCGCATTCTCGTTGAGCGTGGCATCCTTGTTCATGATGTTGATCATCGGCAGCTTGTGGCGCTGGCCGATGGCGTAGTCGTTCACGTCGTGCCCTGGCGTGATCTTCAGCGCGCCCGTGCCGAACTCGCGGTCCACGTACTCGTCGGCGATGACCGGGATCTCGCGCCCGACGATCGGGACGATGACCGTCTTGCCGATGTACGTGCGTGTAGCGACTCATCCTCGGGGTGCACCGCCACCGCCGTATCGCCCAGAATCGTCTCGGGGCGCGTCGTCGCGACAGGGATAAAGTCGTCCGAGTCCTTGAGCCGATACTGGAAATGATAGAGCTTGCCCGGCTCGGTCGAGTACTCCACCTCCAGGTCGCTGACGGCGGTTTGCAGGTTGGGCGACCAGTTGACCATGTAGGTGCCACGATAGATCAAGCCCTTGTCTGCCAGGCGCACGAACGCTTCGAGCACCGCCTCGTTCAGCCCCTCGTCCAGGGTGAAGCGCTCGCGGCTCCAGTCGCAGGAGGCGCCCAGGCGGCGCAGCTGCTTGGTGATGTAGCCGCCGTGCCGATCCTTCCACTCCCAGACCATATCCTCGAAGTCGTCGCGCCCCACGTCGAAGCGCGTCTTGCCCTCCAGCTTCATGAGCTGCTTTTCCACCTGAAGCTGCGTGGCGATGCCCGCATGGTCGGTGCCGGGCAGCCAGAGCGTTGGCTGGCCGAGCATCCGGTGGTAGCGGGTCATGATGTCTTCCAGCGTGACGAACATGGCGTGGCCCATGTGCAGCGCGCCGGTCACGTTGGGGGGCGGCATCGCCACGACGAAGGGCTCCTTGTCCCAGTCGATCTCCGCCGCGAAAAAGCCGCTCTCCTCCCACCAGCGGTAGAGCGGCTCCTCCACCTCTCGGGGGTCATAGGTTTTCGGAAGTTCTTTCATTTTTGCTCCGTTGTGTGGTCCGGGGCGATCAGCTATGCCCTTGAACCGAAATAGAAAACGCCCATCGTCACAAGGACGATGGGCGTCGCGGTACCACCTTGTTTCCGTTCCAACGCGTGGAGCGGCTCTCTCAGGCGCGATAGCGGGCGCAACCGGGGATGCTAGGGAGGTAGTAGATATTAGGTATTAGATATTGGCACGACGTAAGCCGTTGTCGTTAATATCTAATATCCAATCTCTACTAACCCGTTTCACATCCCAGACTCACCGGCGACTTCGGCGCGATTGCTTGCGGGGGCTTTCAGCCGTGGCCCCATCTTCTCTGCCAAGCGGGGAAGCGCGTACTCCTCCGGGTCACAGTCAACTGCTTGTATGGAATTTGCTAAAGATTATACGGGCGGGGCGACGGGGTGTCAAGGGTGAGGCGCGCCGCGCGGGGGAGGGCGGCTCCGCCTCAAGAAGGCGGTATGACAATCCGTCGGCGCTATGTTATAGTTGAACGAGTTAGCCCCTGGGGAACGCGCAAAGGATGGTTGTGGCTCTTTACGATATCTCGGTTCCCATCGCCAATCAGCTGCCGGTCTGGCCGGGCGATCCGCGCCTCCGCATCGAGCGCACCAGCCGGATGGAGGCGGGTGATCCCTTCAACGTCTCGCAGATCACGATGGGGACGCACACCGGCACCCATGTGGACCCACCCTTCCACTTTATGGCGAACGGGGCCACACTGGACGAGGTGCCGCTGGAGCGCTGGATCGGCCCCGCGTGGGTAGCGGATTGTCGGGGCAGCGCGCAGGTAACGGGGGAGCAGTTGGAGGGGGCCGGAATCCCAGATGGCTGCACGCGGCTCCTCCTCCTCACCGATAACTCCGCCCTGTGGGAAAACCCCTCGCACGCGTTCAAGCGCGCTTTTGTGAGCGTGAGCGCCTCCGCCGCCGACTGGATTCGAGCGCGCGGCATCCAATTGGTGGGGATCGACTACATGTCGGTGGACCGCTTTGACGACGAGCAGGCTACCACCCACCACCTGCTGCTGCCCCACGGCATCCTCGTGATCGAGAACCTGGACCTGCGCCACGTGCCGCCCAACCGCGCCTACGAGTTGCTCTGTTTGCCCTTGAAGATCGTTGGAGGGGACGGGGCTCCAGCCCGTGTGGTGTTGCGGGGGTGACGGCGGCAGGCGGCAAACGGATAGCAGGCGGCAGGCAGCAGGCGGCAGGCGGCAGGCGGCAGGCGGCAGGCGGCCAGGCGGCAGTGGGTTCCCACGGAGTGGGTAAGGCGGCAGGCAGCAGGCGGCAGTGGGTTCCCGCAAAGCGGGTAAGGCGGTAATCGATCCACTGGCAATCTGCAATACCCCATTCGGGGCACAGTGTCTGCAATCTTTAATCTCTAATTTCCACATGAAAGGAAGTAGGACGATGACTGACACGACTATTGACGATATTTTTGCGCGACAGATTTTGGACTCGCGCGGCAACCCCACGATTGAGGTGGAGGTAACCTTGGCGGGCGGCGCGATGGGGCGCGCCGCCGTCCCGAGCGGCGCGTCCACCGGCGCGTACGAGGCCCACGAGCTGCGCGACGAGAACAAGGAGTACTATGGGGGCAAGGGGGTCGAGACGGCGGTCAACAATGTGAACACGCGTATCGCCGAGGAGCTGATCGGCTGGGACGCGACCGACCAACTTGCCATCGACAACATGATGATCGAGCTGGACGCGACCCCGAACAAGAGCGACCTCGGGGCCAACGCGATCCTGGGGGTGAGCCTGGCGGTAGCCAAGGCGGCGGCCAATGGGGTAAACCTGCCCCTGTATCGCTACCTCGGCGGGGTCCAGGCGCACACCTTGCCGGTGCCGATGATGAACATTCTTAACGGGGGCAAGCACGCCGCCGATTCCACCGACTTTCAGGAGTACATGGTGCTTCCCGTCGGCGCGGACAGCTTTGCCGAGGCATTGCGTATGGGCACCGAGACCTACCACGCGCTCAAGAAGGTGCTCAAGAAGCGCGGCTATTCCACCAACGTGGGCGACGAGGGCGGCTTTGCCCCCTCGCTGAAGACCAACGTGGAAGCCTTCGAGGTCATCATGGAGGCCATCGAGACAGGCAGGGCTACATTCCGGGCGAGGACCTTTTCCTGGGGATGGACGCGGCGGCCACCGAGCTGTACCAGGATGGCAAGTACGTGCTGGGGCGCGAGGGGCGTACCCTCACGAGTGAGGAATTGGTAGAATTGTGGGCCGACTGGGTCTCCAAGTATCCCCTCATCACCATCGAGGATGGGCTCTCCGAGGACGATTGGGGCGGCTGGGAGCTGATGGTCGAGCGACTGGGCGACAAGATTCAGATAGTCGGCGACGACCTGCTGGTAACGAACGTGCAGCGGCTGGACGAGGCCATCGAGCGCGCCGCCGCCAACTCGATCCTGGTCAAGGTGAACCAGATCGGCTCCCTTTCCGAAACCATCGCGGCGGTGACGATGGCGCAGCGGGTGGGCTGGACGGCGGTCATCTCCCACCGTTCGGGCGAGACGGAAGACACGACCATTGCCGACCTGGCGGTGGCGATGAACGCGGGGCAGATCAAGACCGGCGCGCCCGCGCGCTCGGATCGCGTCGCCAAGTACAACCAGTTGCTCCGCATCGAGGAGGAGCTGGGCGGGGCGGCGTACTACCCCGGCATGGAGGCGTTCCCGCAGTTGATGTAGGCGCGACCCCTGCGTTGGCATCCGGTTAAGGTTGCGCGACGAGGGACAAGAGACGGAGGGTGGCGCTGTTTTGCCCCCGTCGCCTGTCCCTCGTTTTTCTTTGTGGAGGGTTTTTGGTTTTCTGGCAGCGTGTGGTGGTGGGGCTCGCCCTCGTGCTGATCGTCGTCACCCTGCTCGCGCTTGCCGCGCCGCGCCTGGAGCACACCCTCGCGCCCTTTTTGAACGCCGAGCGGTGGCGCACGTGGCGCGAGTGGATTCGCAGCTTCGGGGCGCTCGCCCCCGTGGTGAGCATCGGGATCAGCGCGGCGCAGATCGTCCCGCTGCCCATCCCCGGCCCGACCCTCCCGTTGGTAAATGGGTGGCTATTCGGCATCTGGGGGGGCATGCTGGTGTCGTGGTGCGGGGTGATGCTCAACGCGCTGGGCGGATTTTTGCTGGCGCGCGGGCCGGGGCGGCGGCTGTTTTTGCGGCTGGTCAGCGCGCGCCAGCTGCGCCGCGCGGAAAAAGCGCTGGAGGCCCACGGGGCGATGGCGGTGGTGGTGGCGCGGATGTTCCCCGTGCTCCCCTTTAGCGCCATCAGCGTGGCGGCGGGGCTGCTCCACATGTCGGGGCGGCGCTACCTGATCGCCACGGCGCTCGGCATTTTGCCCAGCACCTTCGCGCTCTCACTCATCGGCTGGCAGCTGAGCCGTGGCGCGCTGGAGTGGGCGCAGATTGTTCTGGCAGCGGGGATTCTGGGCGCGTTGGGGTTGCTGGCGCTCCCGCTGGCGGCGTGGTACCGCAGCGAGTAGGGGACTGGTGACGGGTGACTAGCTCAGTCGCCAGCCACTATTCTTCACGCAGCGCGTAGCCGACGCCGCGCACCGTTTGGATCAGGCGCGGCTCGCCTTCGGCTTCCAGCTTGCCGCGCAGGTAGCGGACGTACACCTCGATGATGTTCGACTCGCCCCCAAAGTCGTACCCCCACACCGAATCGTAAATCTGCTCGCGCGTGAGCACCTGGCGCGGGTGGCGTATAAAAAATTCCAGCAGGTCATACTCCTTGGCGGTCAGGTCGATCACGCGCTCTTCCCGCTGCGCCTGCCGCGTCAGGGTGTTCAGTTTCAGGTCGCCAAAGAGGAGCACATCCTCGTCCGGCTCGCTGGCGCGGCGGCGGAGCAGGGCGCGCACCCGCGCCAGCAGCTCCTCAAAGGCGAAGGGCTTGACGAGGTAGTCATCCGCGCCCGCTTCCAGCCCGCGCACCCGATCCGACACCGCGTCTTTGGCGGTGAGCATCAGCACCGGCAAATCGCCCGCCGCGCGCAGCCGTTGCAGCACCTCCAGCCCATCCAGGCCGGGCAACATCCAGTCTAGGATGATCATGTCCGGCGGGCGCTCGCGCGCGTTGACGAGCCCCTGCTCGCCATCCACGGCCACCTCCACATGAAATCCCTCATAGATCAGCCCGCGCCGGACAAAATCGGCGATTTTTCGATCATCCTCGATGACGAGAAGGCGTTCTCCACTCATACGGGTTCGTCCTTGCGCTTGCTTTTATGTGGAAATTAGAGATTGGAGATTGGAGATTGGAGACACCGTGCCCTTTGGGTATTGCAGATTGCCGCCTGCTATCCGTTTGCCGCCTGCCGCCCCCCGCCGTTCGTTCTGCGTTCTGCGTTCTGCGTTCTGCGTTCTGCCGCCTTACCCACTCCGTGGGAACCCACTGCCGCCTGCCGCCTGCTGTCGTTTGCCGCCTGCCGCCTGCTAACCATAGCCTGAAGCCGCCC
Source organism: uncultured Chloroflexia bacterium (assembly GCA_963845765.1). Classification (GTDB taxonomy): domain Bacteria; phylum Chloroflexota; class Anaerolineae; order Ardenticatenales; family Ardenticatenaceae; genus CAWJTI01. The sequence continues at coordinate 7,712 of CAWJTI010000015.1, read as the reverse complement.
AATCGTAAAGCAGCCCACCCCAAGGAAGGAGTGGGCTGCCAAAAATGACGGGAAAAGACAAGCTAGCTGTACGACGGGCGATCCGCCGTCTGGCCCAGCTTTGGACGGCGGCTGCGTAGCAGGGCGACGGGGGCAAAGATCGTCAGCAGCAGGGCAGTCAGGGTGCCGATTGTGAGGCCCGCCAGGCCACCCAGGATGGCGCGGGTGGGGATGCCTCGGCTGACGGGGTGTTGGGGGACCAGAGCCTCGCTCGCCAGCCGCACCTCAAACGCGGGCTGAATCTGGGCGATCAATTGCTCCGAGCGCTTGCGCTCCACGATTTGCAGGGTTTCCAGCGCCACATCCCGCTTCTGCTTGAGAGCCGCCTCGCGCCCGCTCATCTCTTCCTGCTGGCGGCGCAGCTCGTTGAGCTGGTCGTAATAGACATCGCGCTCTTCCAACGTGATGGAGCTGTCCAACGCGGGGCCATTGCTGAGGATCGTGTCGCTGGTCGATGCAATCTTGTCGCGCAGGCCATCGATCTGGCCGCGCACGCTCGTGATGAAAAGGTCAAGCTCCTGCACCGCCTGCTCGGGGGTGGCGCTGCTGGCCGAGCTCCCGTCCACCTGAAGCTGCACGCTCATGGACAGCCCGCCAATCGCCTGGGCGCGCAGCCCTAGCGTCGTCAGTCTGTCGCCCACATCCACGCTGCTCCCGCTGGCAAGCTGGGTGCGCAACAGTTCCGCATCCTGAACCACCAGATCAAGCGCCTGGGCGCGCGTGACCAGATCGGTGAAACGGGTGATGTTCGCGTTCTGGCTGCCATCGAGCAGGCTGCTGATGTTCTGGATGCGATCCTGCACCAGGGTCGAGCCGCTGGTTGCCAAAAAGGTTTCCAGCTCTGACTGGGCCGCCGCGTAGCTCGCCTCCGCCTCCGCCACCTGCTGCTCGCTGATCATGATCGCGGTGCTATCCACCCCATATAGGGCGTTTATGTACTTCACATAAGCTTTCGCCCACGCATTGGCGAGGAGTTGGGCGTTTTCGGGGCTCTTGCCCGAGGCGGAGATGGTGATGATGTCGGCATTGGTCTCAGCGCTAATACGCCCGGTCAGGTCGCCCAACTTGTACTCGTCCAACTCCAACTGCGCGATGACCTCGGGCGGAATCTGGCTCTCGATTGCGGGGTTGATGACCAACTCCTTCAACCCTTCCCGCCGCGAGTAGCGATCCAGCACGAACACGTTGGAGGTGCTGTAGCGCGGGTCGAACTGAAAGTTGGGGCGCTCCCCAAAGGCGAGGACCGTGGCGGTGGCGCTGTAGCTGTCCGGGCCAAGGTTGGCCATGATCATGGCGGCGGTTGCGCCAAGCAGCGCAACCAGCAGGACCACGTACCAGCGGCGCAGGATGCCGAGCAGGTAGGGCTTCAGATTGATTTCGTCGTCACGTGCGTTGTTGTCCATGGATCCTCATGTTGCCCCAGGGTGTGCTCATCGGGGGCGGATCAGCGTGTCCAGGCGCGGGGAGATTTTCAACTGATTGGCAAGCAAGCGGGGGCGATTGTGCCCCAGCTAGGCTCGAAAAGCAAGTGCTGCTCATCCCCCTGAATCGTCGCTTGCCTGCTGGGCGGTCAGCTCGCGGATAAACGACTCCATTGACGCGCGATCTTCGGGGCGGGCGACGGCGAGCGCCGCCTGCGCCGATTGCAGCGCCTCTTCGTACTCCCCTGAATTGCGGTACAGCAGCGCCAGGTTTTTGAGGGTCGTGTAATCGTTGGGCGCTACCTGGAGCGCCTGCTGGTTCACCTGGATCGCCTCGCCGGTGCGATCCAGGCGGGACAGCGCGAGCGCCTTGCCGCTCAGCGCGGGCAGGCTTTCGGGGCTCAGCGCGAGCGCCTGGTCGAAGGCGGCAATCGAGCTTTCGTACGCCTCCGCCTCGATTTCCAGGTTGCCCAGCAGCAGGTAGGTCATCACAAACTCGTCGTCGAGCGTGAGCGACTGGTTGAGGCGCGCGCGGGCCCCCGCATAGTCCTTTTGCTCCAGGAACAGGGTAGCCCACTCGTTCCACAGCGCTGCATTGTTCGGGCTGAGCGCGGTGGCACGCTCGTAGTAGCCCCGCGCGATCTCGCGTTGCTCCGCTGCCGCCGACGGGTCGTCGAGGAGCGCGGCCCAGGCGCGGTGCAGGTTTGCCAGGTTGCGGGTGTGGTCGGTGTTGAGCGGGTTGGTCGCCTGCGCCTCTTCCAGGATGGCGCGCGCCTCTTCCAGGTAGGGGTCGCGCTGGGCGGGGGTGTCCCTCACCGTGCGCGCCTTTTCCAGCAGCGCGCGGCCCAGGTTCAAAAAGTAGCGATCCTCGTCCGGCTGGAGGCGCAGCGCCTCCTCGTAGAGCACGCGCGCCGCGTCCCAGTTGCGGTTTCGCTCGTAGCCGGTGCCCTGCTTGCTGAGCACGTCCGCCCGCGAGATGTTCAGGTTCGTTAGCGTGATCGCGGGCACGAGGGCGAGCAGCGCCACCCCGTACAGCGCGGCCTGCCAGCGGGGCGGGCGCAGCGCCACATGGGGGAGGGATGGCTCCTCGCGCAGGAAAATCCAGGCGCTCAGCGCCATAATGGCGAAGGTGAAGAGGTACACCAGCGTGACGATGTTTGCCACATGGGTGCCAAAGCCGAGCAGGTCGTCCACCGTGATGGTGCTGCCGGTTTCGGGGCGCGTGGAGGCCCAGGGGATGAAGAAGAGGCAAAAAAGCAGCCAGCACCCGAGCGAGACGAGTGCGTACGCGCCGAGGCGCTGCGGCCAGCGGCGCGCCTCCCCCTGCTCGACGGCGCTTTCCGCAGTGACCGCCAGCGCGCCAAACAGCCAGCTCCCCAAAAAGAGCCAGAGCAGGGGCAGCCCTAGCTTGCCCAGGTCCAGCCCCACGTTGGGCACGAAAAAGTCGAAGGTCAACACCCCCAGGATCAGGCTCATCAGCAGGCTGAGCCCGACGAGGGTGCTGGAAAAGGGGGAGGGGTGGCCGACGCGCTCGACGCGCCGTCCGCGCCGCTTGGTAGCTGTCTCGACCGGTAGGGCGATGGGCTCCTCCTCCGCGCGCACCAGCGGCAGGCCGATCACGATGATCAGCCCCGCGAAAATCCAGAAATACAGCCGTGTGGCGGCAATGGCGATCCCGAAGTGAATCTCCACAAAGTGGCCGATGATCGCGGAGACCAGGGCGGCGAGCAGCAGGTGGTGGGGGTGCGGCGCTGCGGTGCGCGGCTTGAGATGGGTGAGCGCGTAGAGGAGCAGGTAGACGATCAGGCCGCTGGCGATGCCTGCGGGCAAGCCCACCCCCGCCATCCGAAAGGAGCCTTCCAGCAGGTACGGGAGCAAGCCGCCGATGAGCGCGCCCGCGCCTGCTGTCGCCAGAAAGGCGTTGCGCTGGCCGGGGCTGTCGATCAGACCCAGCCATTTCAGCACATAGAAAAAGATGGAAAGAAAAAGCACAGTCTGCGCGACAAAGCCGAGCACCCCTGTCATGACGAGCGAGTCAAAGGTTTCGTTGTGCGAGCGGTCGGGTGAGGCGTTGCGCTTCTCGATCTGCGCCAGTTCCGGCGGGTAGAAGGGGTTGAAGGCCACATACATCGTTTCCGGCCCGCGCCCCAGCAGCAGCCGCGAGGGGTCGCTCGCCAGCAGGCGGCTCGCCCCGTCCCAGATGAGCACGCGCACGCGCCCGGTGCCATCTTCCGTGTCAAACACCTGCCCCAGGCGACCGATGTAGCGCACCTCGCGCAGCGGCGCGAGCGGGCTGCTTGGCAGGTTGATGAGGATCAGAAAGGCGATGCCCGCCACCGCCAGCCCGGTGATGCTCAGCGTGAGCCAGCGGCTGTAGCGCAGCGAAAAGAGGATGCCGAAAAAGACGAGGCCGACCCCCAGCCCCAGCAGCGGGCCACGGCTCTGGGAATACAGCAGCGTGATCAGCTGGATGATGAGCAGGAACAGGTAGGCCCCGGCCAGCAGCGAGGAGGCGAGGTAGCTCGGTGGCTCCTCCCCCTCCGGCACGTGTTGGAGCAGCTTTTGGAAGTGCTCGATCACGCGCATCAGGGTCAGCGGGATGACCATGATCAGGAAGGCGGAAATGAAGATCGGGTTGCCCGCCGTGCTGCTCACGCGGGTGACGACATCACCGCCCCACGGGATCGGATCCAGCCCCCGATTTTGCAGGAAGGCGTACAGGCTGGCGGGCACGCTGCTCACCAGCACCAGCGTGAGGATGCGCTCCACCTGCTGCCGCCTGCGCACCAAAAAGAGGATGCCCAAAAAGAGAACCACGTAGCTCAGCCAGCTGTAGGTGCCCTGCCGCCGAATGTACGCGCCCCAAAAGGAGACGCGCGGCATGATGCTGAAAAGGGTAGACAGCAGGTAGGCAGCGGTGAGCAGCAGCGCGGGCGGGACGATGGGCAGCTTCCAGAAGGGCCGCCCCTCGATCTGCCACGCCTCGCGGCCCCGCTCCACCGCCCAGACCAGCAGCGCCACCGCCACGACGAGCGCGATCGAGCGCAGCAGGGGAATCTTGTCCTCCTCGAAGATACGCTCCGTGTACAGGTTGAAGAGGAGGGGGACCACCACGATAGCCGCCAGCCAGCCGCTCTCGACGATCTTGCCCGCAAAGGCACCCAGCTTTGTTTGCATGCTTCTTTCCGACGATAGTTGCGCGCGATAGCACGGCGCGTCGAATTACGAGGCGCAGGCGTGCCAGTTTCAGCTTCCACAGCGGCGGAAGTGTAGCGCAGAGGGAAACGCCCTGCAAAAGGAATTGGGAGATTTCGGAATGCGGAATGCGGAATGCGGAATTCGGAATGCGGATTTCGGATTGAACGACATCGTACCCGCTTGGAGATTACAAATCCGGCTAGCCCTTGTCGTCACTCCCGACGGGAGTCCTGCTTTGGCGAAGAAGCCGCGTAACGTGTGGCAACAAAGGTGATAGAGATACGTACCTAATCCGTAATCTGCAATCTGCAATCTTCACCTACAATTCCCCATCTACCATTCGGGTTTCGAAATCCGCATTCCGCATTCCGCATTCCGCATTCCCCAAAGGAGGGGTATGAACCCACCTGTTATCCTTGTTGAAGAGTTGTATAAAAGCTACGGGAGCGTCAGGGCAGTGCGCGGGGTCTCGTACCAGGTGATGCCCGGCGAAATCTTTGCGGTGCTCGGCCCCAACGGCGCGGGCAAGACGACGACGATCCGCATGACCCTCGGCCTCATCAAGCCGGAACGGGGCAGCGTGCGCCTCTTCGGTCAGGCGGTGGACGAGTCGCTTTACCCGCGCATCGGCTATTTGCCAGAGGAGCGCGGCCTGTACCAGGATGTTTCCGCGCTGGACTGCCTCACCTACCTTGCCAGCTTGAAAGGGCTCGCCCCGCGCGAGGCGCGCACGCGCGCCCTGGCCTGGCTGGAGCGGGTCGAGTTGGCGGACAAGGCAAAGGACAAGATCAAGAGTTTCAGCCGGGGGATGCAGCAGAAGGTGCAGTTCCTCGCCACCATCCTGCACGAGCCGGAACTGATCATCATCGACGAGCCGTTCAGCGGGCTGGACCCCGTGAACACGCGGCTGATCGAGGGGATCATCTTCGAGCTGGCCGCCAAGGGGACCACCGTGGTGATGAGCACCCACCAGATGCAGCGCGTCGAGCAGATGGCGGATCGGCTCATGATGATCTCGCGCGGGCAGCGGGTGCTGTACGGCCCCGTGGACGAGGTGCGCCGCCAGTACGCGAGCGGCTCGGTGCGCGTCAAAGGGACGGGCAACCTGTCGGCGCTGAGCGGGGTGGGGCGGCTGATCGCGCACGATGGGCACGTTGAACTGTTCCCGCTGCCGGGGGTCACCCCAGACGGGCTACTGCGCCAACTCGCGACGACCCCCGACGTGACGGTGGAAGCGTTCGAGGTGACCACCCCTTCGCTGGACGACATCTTTGTCCAGGTGGTAAAGGAGAAGCAGGAATGAGGGCGGTGTGGCTGATCGCCCGGTACGAGTTTTTGCGCGTGGTGCGCCAGCGCCCCTTTCTCTTTTTCGCGCTGGGAATCCCGCTTTTCTTTGTGGCAATTTCTGCTACCCCCATCCTTATCCAACTGGCGCAGGGCAAGCCGACGGTGGGCTATGTGGACCAGAGCGGGCTGCTGGCGGGGCCGGTTGCCGCCGAGGAGGCGCAGGACGAGGTGCGGCTCGTGCCCTTTGCAAGCGAGGAGGCGGGGCGGGCGGCGCTGGCGAGCGACGAGATCGCGAGCCTGTGGGTCGTGCCTGCCGCGTACCTGCAAACCGGCAGCGTGCGCGCCATCGCCAAGGGGGAGCCGGACGGGCGCGAGGAGCGCGCCATACGTGACCTGCTGCGTGCCAGCCTGCTGCGCGACACGCCGCCCCAGGTGGTGGAGCGCCTGCAATCGCCTGCTGCCATCTCCTACTTCGCGCTCGACACGGGGCGGCGCGTGCGCCAGGGCGCGGAACTGATCTTTGCGCTGGCGGTCCCCCTGGGCCTGTCCCTCTTTTTTGCCATCTCCATCTCCTTTTCGTCCGGGTTTCTGGCCCAGGCCATGGCGGAAGAAAAGGAAAATCGGCTGATGGAGATTTTGGTGACCTCCACCCGTATCTGGACCCTGATCGCGGGCAAGGTGCTCGGGCTGGGGGCGGTGGCGCTGGTGCAGGTGCTCTTCTGGGTGAGCGGGGTCCTGCTCGCCGCCGTGATTTTCTTTTTGCGCGGCGAGTTCCCCAGTGGCCTACCCATCCCGTGGGAGCTGCTGGGCTGGGCTATCGTCTTTTTTCTGCTCGCCTTCACCCTCTACGCCACCCTGTTGGTAGGCATCGGGGTGATCGTGGGCGAGTCGCGCGAGGCGCAGCAGGTGGCTGGCCTGTTGGGGCTGCTCGCCATGCTGCCCATCTGGTTCGTCGCGCCCCTCATCCAGGCCCCGTCGGGCCTGCTCGCGAAGGGGCTGACCTTCTTCCCCTTCACCGCGCCGACCCTGGTGCCGGTGCGGATGGCGCTGGGGCAGATCAGCCTGCTGGAAATCCTCATCAGCCTGCTGCTGCTGCTGGGGACGATTGCCCTCGCGGTTTGGGGGGTGGCGACGGTTTTCCGCGCGGCGATGCTGCGCTACGGCACCCGTCTGTCGATCAATGAACTGTTCACCGTGCTGGCGCGGCGCGAGGGGAGAAAGAGCGATGCGTAACATTTTATTGGTGGCGCGCAACGAATTTTTGCACTTCGCCCGCAAGCCCTCGTTTTTGATAGCGACCCTTGCGGTGCCGTTGGTTGCGGCGGTGATCGGCCTGGTGATGAACTATTCCCCCGTTGGCGATGACACCTCGCCCGAGTCGGTGCTAGGGGTGGTGGGGCAGCCTGATCTGACGGGAAGCGGCATCATCGGCGTTGTGGACGGGAGCGGGGTCGTCACGATGATCCCGTCGCCCTTGCAGGGGGTCGTACTGCGCTACCAGACGGCGCAGGAGGCGGAGGCGGCGTGGCGGGCGGGACGGTGGACGCGTACTACCTCATCGCGCCCGACTACCTGGAAAGCGGCGACGTGGGAGCGGGTGGCGCGGCGTTTCGAGCCGCTAGCGGAGGACAGCGCGCTCGTCGAGTTTCTGCTCACCTCCAATCTGCTTCAGGACGCCGACCCCACGCGGCTGGCGCTGATCCGTGAGCCGCTGGCCGAGCCGCTGATTGTCCATGAAAACATTGGGGAGCGCGCCGCCGACCGTGC
>CAWJTI010000014.1:0-121188 GCA_963845765.1 uncultured Chloroflexia bacterium | reverse complement strand
ATTCGCGCCTCGGCGGCACTCGTCCTTGGTCTAATGATAGGAGGCCGAGATTTCCATAAATATAAGCTTGTAACTCTTTGTTATTCAGACGTTCTGCAATTTCCAGTGACTGCCGAAAGCACTCTTCCCGCGCGAGCATATGCGTTCTGTTCCTGCGCTACCTTGCCCAAGTCATTGAGTACGATAGCTTCGGTTGTTTCCTGTTTCTCTGCACGATATTCCAGTAGTGCTTCGGCATAGAGGTGCTCTGCTTCATCTAGGTCGCCACGTTGGGCCGTTGCTCGGAGGCGTAGACCTGGTCGCGTCGGCGCGTTGAGACGTTGAGCCTCCGTGTTGCATGGCCTCGGCTGTGTGCTCAGCCCACACAGTGGCATGATCGGTCTCAGCACGCTCGTAATGGGTCCAGGCTACATAGTAAGCAGCCCAACCTGCTTTGCGCCACTCGCCGACTCGCGCTGCTTGATATGCCCAGATGCTGATCTGTATCTGCTCTGTCCAAAGGTCGCGGAAGTGAAGGTACCTACGGAGCATAGTCCTCATTCCGACCAGCAACTGTGCCGCTCTTTCATCACGCAAGGGACTATCGGGCAAGCCTGATAACTTATACAAGGTGTCAGCGGCGGCTTCCAACTCCGGCCAGGCGGCATCTAGGTGATGATAGTTTTTGTGTGTTTCGCCTCCGTCACCTCCATTTATGTATTTTTTCGTGTACTCTACCCAGTAGCGTAAGGCGGTGCGTTGCGCGGCGCAGTCTAGAGTAGGTAAGGGTGAGGCGAGTTGTAGGGTGCTGTTGGGCTGAAGTGCTATCAGCACGAAGTTACGCGTCAGTGGATGTAGGGCATAATGCCCTTCGCTCAAGTCGCTAGCAAGCGATAAGGTAACGAGTGCTTCCAGTGCCATCTCCACGCTCGTGTGAGGCAATCGGGTGGCGTCGATCAGAGCGGGCAGGGGAGCGGGGTTACGGAAGGTGGTCATCGCGACGAGTACCCTGTTATCACTTTCGCTCAGGTCGTGCACCGCGTCATTGAAGAGGAAGGCATGGAGGTCTTTGCTATGAGCCGCGTTTTCTAACCGCGCCAACGCCTGCGGTAGCGTCAGCCCTTTTTGTGCCACAAAGCCAAGGGTCCAGTGCAGCGCCAAAGGGTTGCCCCCCGCCGCCTGGTCGAGCTTCCGTAGTGTAGCCTCTCCTACATGCTGTATTTCCTGCGCCACGCGCGGTTGCCGCTGTCCTACCTCCGCTGCCAATCGCTTAGCCTCGTCGAATGAGAGGCGATCAAGCCTCACGGTGAGCGCACTCTCGCCGGTGCGGCGGCGGCTAGTGACGATGGCCTTGTTGGGTGCGGGCAGGCGGCGCAAAAAGGCGGTGATGCGGTCGCGTTCCTCGGCAACCAGTGTTTCCCAGGTTGTCCCAGATGAGCAGCGCGCGTTGGCCGCGTAGCGCCCCTGGCGAGCCTCGCGCCGCGCGTCGGCGTCGGGCATCCGCGCGATCTCGTCTAGCCCAGCCAGCGCGAAGGTGCGCGCAAAGGCGTCCAGCGAGGAGAGGGCCAGCGTCTCTTCGCGCACCCCGTCGGGCGAGAGCCAGCTGGTCTTCGCGGAGGCGAAGGCGTAGCCGTCGAACATCGCCGCCGCTTTGCCTCGTGCGCGACCTCCAGCGCCGCCAGCCGCAGTCTTGCCCATCCCGCCGATGCCATCGATCACCACGCCCCAGCCGCGGTCGTCCGGCAAGAGGGCCTGAAGGCAACGCACCTTCTCCTCCGCCCGCCCGACGAAGATCGCATCGGGGCGCGGCAGGTTGTCCCGCACTCCCTCGACCCGCCCCGCAAGCTGCGCCAGGCGACTGCGCAGGCTGGCAACCTCCTTGCGCTTCTCTTCCAATTGCACGCTGAAGGGGCGCGGGCATTGTCCCGACGGTGTAGACCGCCGCCTGCTGCTCCAGCACGCCGAGCACCGCGTCGGCGAGTTGCAATTGCTGTTGTAAGGATTGCTTCTGGTCCATATTGACCTCCTGGCGCGCTAAAGCGCGTACTACAAACCTCTTAGCTTCGCTTCCAGCGCGTCAACCTCGGCGCGCTTCTCTTCCAGTTCGATGCGCAGGTGCGCGGGCAGGTTGAGCTTGCCAAAGCCCGCCGCCTGCTCCTCCAGATGGTCGAGGGCGCGTCGCGCCATCGCCAGGGTTCGCTCGGTGCGGGCGCGCTCGTCCGGGCCGAGCGGGGTGGCGGATGGCGACGCGGGCGGGGCGGCGTCCCATGCCACGTGGGGGCGAAGCGCCGCCGCGCGGCGTTGCAACTCATCGAGCCGCCCGCGCCGCTGCGCGTAGCCGATCAACTCGCGCGCCATGCTCCCTTTACCCTCGCCGCCCACCTCCTCATGATCAATGCCCAGGTCGAAGGCCAACGTTCGCAACTCTTCCAAACTAAAAAGCGCCACCAGCCGCTCGCGCAGCACCGTCCGCCGCTCGGTCGTCCATTCCGCCATCCTGGCCCTCCTATTTTCCAAAACCTCAACCAACACGCCTCGATTATACAGTCCCCATTTCCGGCGTGACAAGGGGTCAGGGGATGGAGGCGACGCAAAAACTTATGTCTCTACCTGAATACGGGCGGGCGATGCCCAGAGGGAAGTCACCTCACTCCCAACCTCACCCCCTCACCCCCTCACCCCCTCACCCCCTCACCCCCTCACCTTCATCACCCCCTCACCCCCTCACCTTCATCACCCCCTCACCCCCCAACCCCCACCAACCCGTGCGCCACAAGGTGCGCGACCCCCGCGCGGATTTCGTCGGGGGTGTAGTACCAGTCGAACTCGCAGGTGGGGAGGGCGTGAGCGGGGAGATGTGGGGCGAGGGCGGGCCAGTCGATGGTGCCGTTGCCGGGGATGAGGTGGTCGCGCAGGCCGTGGACATCGTGGTAGTGGAGCCCCAGCAGCCGCTCCGGCGCAAGGCGCGCCCAGGCGAGCAATGTGTCGAAGCCGAGCCGCTCCAGGATGGTGGCGTGGCCGGTGTCCAGCCAGAGGCCCACGGTGGCGGGGTCGAACTCGGCTAAAAGGGAGCGTGCCTCGTCCAGCGAGGGGATGGCGGCGACCCACTCCCCGTTTTCCAGCGCCAGGCGCAGCCCGTGCCGCGCCGCGACGGGGACGAGCGCGGCCAGCGAGCGGCGCGCAGCGTCCAGGTGCGGCGCGGCCGGGCGGCGCGCTGCGTGGCGAGGTGCGCGGCCAACGCGAGCGTAATGCTCGCCCTGCGCCTCGCCTTGCAGCCAGCGCGCCCGTAGCGCGTTTTCCCAGCGGCGATCCAGTTCAACGATGCCCAGGTGCATCACAACAACCCGCGCGCCCAGCCGCGCCGCCCAGGCGATGCTCTGCGTGGCGTGGGCGACGGCGGCGGTGCGCCGCGCCTCGTCCACCTCGCTCAGCTCCGGCACCCCGCCCGGGTTGGGGCAGGGGTGGTGCAGCACGCGCACGGTGGGGGCGAGCGGCGCGGGCAGCGCCTCGATTTGGGCGGGGGTGACAACATGGCTCAGCTCGACGTGGTCAATGCCGAGGCGTTGGGCATCCTGGATGAACGCCGCGAGGGTGTCGTGGCGCAGCTGCATCCACATGGTGGAGAGGGCGGGGGGATGGGGCATGGGAGGGCAAGGGGTAGAGCAAGGATTTCAGAAAGGAAGGATTAACGGATTATAAGGGGTCAGGGGGCGAGTGGCAGGTGGCGGCGTGCGATGAGATGTTGCGCCTCCTCGCTGCGAATCCACTCCAGAAAGTGGCGGCTCGCCCCGCGCGGCTCGCCCCGCGTCAGCAGCACAAGATCGCGGGCGATGGGATAGTTACCCCTGGCGAGCGCGTCCAGGGTGGGCGGCGTATCATCGAGCGCCAGCCCCTTGACGGCGGGGGTCAGCGCCGAGATACTCACATAGCCGAGCGCGCTGGGCTCCCGCGCTACAAAGTCCACGACTGCATCGGGGGTGGGCAGAAGGAGCGCGTTCAGCGCGAGAGGCTGCCCGTTCGGGAGCGCGACGGACAGAAACACGGCGCGGTCGCCGCTGCCCTCCTCGCGGCTGACGAGTTGGATGGGGCCCGCGAGCCAGCCCAACTCGTCCCACAAAAAGGTGTCGCCGCCCCACAGCGCGGGCAACTGCGCGCGGGTCAGGCGGTTGATGGGATTGGCGGGGTTCACGATCAGCGCGATCCCGTCGCGCGCAATCGGCGTCTCGACGAGCCCGCCGCGCTCCCTCTCGTCCGCTGCCAGGGGGCGGCTCAGCATCCCGATCTCTGCCTGCCCCGCGCGCACCGCCTGCACCCCCCACCCCGACCCGCCACCGGTCACCTCGACCACGGTTTTGGGGTAAGCCTGCATGTAGGCGTGCGCCAACTCATCGAGCAGCGGCACCATGGCCTGCGCGCCCGTAACGGTTATCACTTGCGTTTCGGGGGTGGGGCGCGTGAGGAGCGGAACGTTGCGCGCGGGGGTGCAGGCCGCGAGCGCGAGGAGCAGGCTGGCGAGTGCGACGGCCAGCCCCCCGCATCTCATGGACCTGATATTCCCTGTCGGCTAGCGCAGCAGCGCGATGAGCAGCGCGCTGCCGCCGAAGAGCCAGCAGTACACCGCAAAAACGCGCACGGAGCGGGCTGCCAGAAAATTCAGCAAAAAGGCGATGGCGGCATAGCCTGTGATGGCGGCGGCGATAAAGCCAATAGCCAGCGGGAGCAGGCTACTTCCGGCGATCCCCACCTCCATCGCGTCCGACAGTTGCAGCAGCCCCGCGCCAAAAACGACCGGCATCATCATCAAAAAGGAGAAGCGGGCCGCCGACGCGCGCTCCAGCCCCAGCAGTAGCCCCATGCCAATCGTTGAGCCGGAGCGCGAGATGCCGGGCGTGATGGCGAGCGCCTGCGCCAGCCCGATCAACAGCGCGTCGGTGGGGCCGATGCTCTCGATCCCGCGAACCCGCTTGCCAAGTGCCTCACTGACCCAAAGGATCAGGCCGGTGACGAGCAGAAACCCCGCTACCCACACCGGCTTGTTGAAAAGCGCCTCGAAGGTGTCTTTAAAGAAAAAGCCGAGCAACACAGCGGGGATCGTTGCCAATACGATCATCCAGCCCAGTTTTGACTCTGGCGAGGCGAGCGGCTTGCCCCGAAACAGGTCGCGCAGCACGTTTTGAACGATGGCTACCACGTCTCGCCAAAAATAGGCAAAGACCGCGATGAGGGTGCCCCAGTGCGCCATGGTGTCGAAGAGTAGGCCAGGGGAGTCCCAGCCCAGGAGCCACGGTACCAGCACCAGATGGCCGCTGCTGGAGACGGGGATGAACTCCGTAGCGCCCTGCACGATTCCCAAGACGAGGGCCTGGATCAGATCCATAAAAGTGAGCAAACTCCTAGTAAGAGGTAGACGGCGAGAAGTGCCGAGTGCGCACCCGCGTTCGATGCAACCAACGGGGGATTATAGGCGCTTCGTGTCGTCCTGACCAACCTGTGGCGGAATGCGGAATGCGGAACGCGGAATGCGGAATGCGGAACGAACGACTTAACGCAGAGACGCAGAGAGGGTGGGCGCATCGCTACCCTTGTGCCATCGCCTCGAAGGTCCGGTCGTAGTGCGCGGCCATGGTCTGCCAGTCGAAGCGGGCCATCTGGGCTTGGAGCGCCTCCGTGGGCGGGCAGCCCTCGGTGAGCCACTGACGCAGCCGCTGGAGCGCCTCGCCAAAGTTGTGGTAGAGGAAAGTGGGGTGTAGCGGCTCCGGGAGTCAGCTCGGGGTAGGAGAGGCGGTGCGGCAGCAGGGGGCAGCAGCCCGCGTGGATCGCCTCGATGACGGCGATGCCGAAAAACTCGTGGATGGCGGTGGAAACCACGATGTCGCTGCGCTGGAGCAGGGCGCGGTACTGCTCGGCGGTGGCATAGCCAAAATGGACGATCTGCGCCCCGAAGCGCTCGCGGGCGGCCAGAAACTCCTCCGGCTGGTTGCGAAAGCTTTCGCCCGCGATGGCGAGCCGGAAGGGCACCCCCTGCCCCGCCAGCTGATCCAGCAGGGCGAAGAACTGTTGCGGGTTCTTGTCGTACTCCCAACGGTGGTTCCACAAAATCAGCGGCGGCTCGCCGGGGGTGCCGCGCGCGGGCAGGCCAGGGTAATTTGCCTCCTCGTCCAGCCGCGCCAGGTGGATGCCAGGGTGAAGCACCTCGCTCCGCTCGCGCAGCAGGGCGATGGTTTCCAGGTTGGTGTAATCCGGAAAGTGCTTCAGCAGGCGCGGCAGCTCGTCGTACCACGCTTCCAGGTGGTAGCGCGAGTTGAAGAAAACACGCTGGCTCGCCAGCGACGAGGCGTAGTTGATCCACCCATAGTGCAGGTCGCGCTTGCTGCCGGGGGGCGGCGGGTAGGTCAGCTGATTTTCATGGAAGTACAGCGCCACTGGCACCGCCCGTGCTACATCCCGCGTGAGAGCTAGCAGCGTGGTGACGTCGAGCATGTCGGTGGCGAGCAGCAGGTCGGGCGGCTCCTCGCCCGCCAGCGCGGCGCGCAGCGCCGGGGCGAGCGTGACCGCCGCCCCGTGCATCCGCCACTTCCAAAAGTAGCCGGGCAGGGTTAACAGGCTTACTCGGTGCTGGCTCCAGCGGGCGTAGCCTCGCGCCCACGTCTCGTGGGAGCCGGTCAGGTAGGGCTCGATTAGGCAGATGTTCATGGTGCTCGTTGGGAGATTGGAGATTGGAGATTAGAGATTAGAGACACCGTGCCCTTTGGAGTATTGGAGACACCGTGCCCTTTGGGTATTGGAGATTGCACGCGGCAGTGGGTTCCCACGATGTGGGTGCGGCAGTGGGCGTTTTGCGTGGGTGCTATCTGCCGCGCTCAGTTTGGGAATCGCCCCCGCGCTTGATACACTTCAACTCTAGCGGCACGTCCGGGCAACCGCACATCTGCGTGGGTGCCCCGTAACTCCAGACTCACCAACTCACAACCCACAACCCACAACTCACCAACCCACAACTCACAACTCACCAACTCACCTGAAACGTAAGCCAATGTCCAACTATGTACGTGATCTGAAAAGCTTGGAGCAGCTTGTGGGCCAGCTTCGGGGTGCCACGCGCCTGGCGGTGGACACGGAGTTTGTGCGCGAGCGCCAATATTACCCGCAATTGGAAATCGTGCAGGTTGCCTCGGAGACGGTGGAGGCGATCATCGATTTTCGCGCGCTCGGCACGCTGGGCCCCTTCAGCGAGATTTTGAGCGACCCGGCCACGCTGAAAGTTTTCCACGCGGGCTCGCAAGACCTGGAAATCTTCTTCAACCTGACTGGCACCGTGCCCGCGCCCCTCTTCGATACCCAGGTGGCGGCGGCGATGGTCGGGCTCGGCGCGCAGGTTGGCTACGCGCGCCTCGTCGAGGCGCTGACTGGGGTCCCGCTCAAGAAGCTGGAAACCCTGACCGACTGGTCGAGACGCCCCCTCTCCTCGGGGCAGATCGAGTACGCGCTGAACGACGTGCGCTACCTGCTCGCCGTGCACTCGAAGCTGGAAGAGCGGCTGGCCGAGATGGGGCGCACCGCCTGGCTGGCCGATGAGTGGGAAACGATGAGCGACCCCGACGAGTACCGCCGCGTCCACCCGCGCGAGGCGTACCGCCGCGTGCAGGGCACCAACCGCCTGCGCGCCCAGGAGCTTGCCATCCTGCGCGAGTTGGCCGAGTGGCGCGAGCGCGAGGGGATCCGCCGCGACACCGCTCCCTCGCTGATTGTCCGCGACAACATTTTGGTCGAGATCGCGCGGCGCGAACCGACCACGCTGCCTAGCCTGCACGAGATTCGCGGGCTGCACCCGCGCGAGATCGAGCGGCAGGGCAGCGCCCTGCTGGAAGCGGTTCAGCGCGCCAAGGCGCTGCCGCGCCACGAGTGGCCCCGCCTGCCGGAGCGAAGCTCGCTGTCCGACCAGGAAAGCTCGCTCGTCACCCTGATGCAGGCGTGGCTGCGCGCCCGCGCCGACGATGTCAACATCGCCACCAACTATCTCGCCACCGCCGCTGAGCTACGCGAGCTGATCTCCGCCTCGCCCGAGGAGCGGGCCAAATTGGGGGTGCTGCGCGGCTGGCGGCGGCGGCTGGTTGGGGCGCAGCTGCTCGCCCTGATGGAGGGCCACGCGGCGCTCGCGTGGGACCCCGCGCTGTCGCGGCTGCGCCTGCTCGAAGAAGATGCGGAGCCGCTGGAATGAGACGCTTTACCGCCCAGAGTTGGGGGGATGTCGCCGCCGCCCAACTTGGCACCGCATGGCTGGGGCGCGTCTGGCAGGGGAGCGCGTCCAGCCTGCTGCTCGTGGATCAGGCGGGCGAGCCGCTGCGCCTCGTCACCGCCGAGATCGGCGATGGCCCCTTCCATGTGGTGGTGCCGGATGAGATGGCGGGCGGCTGGGCGGCGCTGCCGCGTGGCCTGTACAGCTGGCGCGTCGGCAAAGAGTTGTGGCTGGGCGATGATTTGACGCTGCGCCTGCCCGATGCTGCCCCCTGGCCCAGCACGCTGCATTGGAAGCGGGACGAGATCGACGTGGAGGCGGGGCTGGTCTCGCGCCACTTGGCGCTGCTGGGCGACTGGCTGCTGGCCCGCGCGCCGGAGGGCAGCCTGGCCGGGGTGCTCCCCGACCTGCTCGCGACCGGCGAGCCGCTCACCCCGCAGGCGGCCAACCGCCCCTACCTTCCCATGGCGGAGCGGCTGTTCCGCTGGCGCGCCGCGCGGGCGCTGGGCGACTTGTTGCCCGCGCTCGCGATCGGCGACCTGGCGGCGGCGGAAAACGCGGTCAACCACCTGGCGGGGCTGGGCGAGGGCGAGCCGCCAGCGGGCGATTGGTTCGTGCTCGGGTTTGTGGCGGGGGTGCGTCTCTGGCCGGAATTTTTGAGCGAGGGCAGCGGCCTGCGGGCGGCTTCCCTGCTGCAACGCCTCGTGCGCAGTGTCGAGGAGCGGACCACCCTGCTGGGGCGCGCCACCCTGGCCGCCGCGCTGGAGCAGGAGCGCTGGGACGCGCGCTGGCACACGCTCCACGCCGCGCTGACGGCGGACGATCGGTATCCCGACGAGGCGCACGAGCGCCTGCTCGCGGTTGCCACGCGCTGGGTCGAGCAGGACGACGTGGGGGCGACGGCGGGGCTGGGTGGGTTGGTCATCCCGTTTCTATGGTATCAGCGCTTTTTTCTGGCGCAATAAGGGCCGCGACGGTGCGGGGGGTTAGCGCGTTCCCGCGGCTACAATAATCCTATGCAGGCGACGGAAAGCCGAAGCCTATGGCAGCCCGTGAGTTGGTGGGCGCACGTCCGTTTTTGGGAGAGGGTTGAGGGGTGGGGTCTGTTTCCAGGGTCGGGCGCTAGACGTTGAGGAGGGATATGGCGGAGCCGTCGCCGTTAAGCGAGCGCGAGCAGGAAATCATGGACGAGGTGGTCACTGGCCTCTCCAACCGCGAGATTGCCAAAGCGCTCGACATCAGTCCAAACACCGTCAAAGTCCATTTGCGGAATATCTACGAGAAACTTGGGGTGGCCTCACGAACGGAAGCCACCCTTGTTGTGCTGCGCGAGGGGTGGATCACGGTCGAGGGGGTCGCTGCCGTGTTCGAGGAGGAGGAGCTACCGGAGGAGAGCGAGCCAGTGTATGGCATGCCCCCGTCGCCCCCGGTCAATGGCGCGGAGGCCGACACATCGCCCTTGGCCCTCCAGACTCCCGCACCCGCCCTGCTGCCTGCGACGCGCCCCGTGCTGCGCCCGGAGGTCATCATCGAGCGGCCCGCGCGCGGGATTCCGGGGTGGGTAGCGCTGCTGCTCGGCTCACTGGTGGTGGCTCTGCTGCTCGTGCTGACCCTGCTGCTCCTCCGCCCCGACACCGTCGTCGCGCCTGACGCGGCCACCACCTCTGAAAGCACGCGCTGGGTCCAACTGGCGCGGCTGCCCGCGCCGCGCGCCGATGCGGCGGTTGTGAGCCTGAGCCACGGTTTCCTGCTCGTCGGCGGCGAGGCGGAGGGCGGGGTGTCGGACGAGGTGTGGCGCTACGACCCCGCGACCGGCCGCTGGGAAAGCGCCGCGCCGCTGCTGCATGCGGTCAACGAGGCCCCCGTGGCGAGCCTGCGCGGGGAGTTGTTCGTCGTGGGCGGGGCGGGCGAGAGCGGCCAGCCCTTGGATGTCGTGCAGCGCTTTGACCCGGAAACCGAGCAGTGGCAGGAGGGGAGCCGCCTGCCGCAGCCGCTCGCGCGGGCGGCACTGGCCGCCTTTGAGGGCGACCTGTTCCTGTTCGGTGGCTGGGATGGCGACACCGTGCAGGACAACATTTACCGCTACGACTCGGCGGGCGAGGCGTGGGAGCTGCTGGGGCAGCTGCCTGCGCCGCGCGCCGACCTGACCGCCACCGCCGTGCAGGACGGCATCGTCCTGATCGGCGGCACCGACCAAGCGGGCAACGCGACAGGCGAGGTGCTGCACTTTGACCCGCGCGAGCCCGACCGGCTGCGCAACGAGGCCCCGCTGCCGCAACCCATCGCCGCGCCACGGGTCGTCACGCTGGGCAGTGCGCTCTACCTGCTCGGCGACGGGACCCTTTTTGTGCGCGACCCCGATCAACAGTGGCGACAACTCAGCGCGCCGCAGGAAACCCTGCCCGCGCGCGCCGCCCTTGTCGCCAGCGATCCCTACATCATCACTCTCGGCGGCACACAGGACGGTGCTCTCGTCCCGACCGTCTGGCAATACCAGGCGATCTACCGCTCCTTCATCCCCATCGGCACGTCGGGAGAGTGAGGGGGTGAGGGAGGTGAGGGGGTGAGGGGGTGAGGGGGTGATGAAGGTGAGGGGGTGATGAAGGTGATGAAGGTGAGAGGGTGAGGCTGGGGGCGCGGGCTTCCAGTCTGTGATAGGATACGGGCGGTGTTGGGTAAAAAACCCAAGTTGCCACCTTGGCCCGCGAGCGCTGAAAACAGGGGCGCACGCCGCTCTCCGAGCCACATTTTGAAGTGGTTAGGACTTACGCAGTTGGGAAGACGAGGGACGACCGACGACCGACGACCGATAACGGACGAAGGACGAAAGACGAAGGACGAAAGAGGAAAGACGAAAGAGGAAAGAGGACGAACGACCAACGAAGGCTCGCGGGGGCCTATCCTCTTCATTAATAATGCGTTCTGCATTTCGCCCTCTGCGCCTTTGCGTCTCTGCGCCTTTGCGTTACGTCGTTCGCTCTGCGCTCTGCGCTCAATTGCGTAAGTCCTAGTGCATCTTCAACGCTAAAAATACGGGCAATCTCCAGTGGTACGCCCGAAAATTAAGACTTGACCAAGCACTAGTGGTAAAGGCTTAAAACTGCCCAACTCGACTACCGAAGGCCCATTCGAGACGCCGACACGGACAAGGTAGCAACGCAACTTGGGTTAGGCTAGCGAAAAGATTTAAGTATAGGCGGATAGATGAGGCGCTCGTCTCCCAGAACAAGCGCCTCACAACGTAGGATTATTTTCTTTCGTTGGCCTAACAGTAGGCACGCTGGCCTTACACGGAGCGCGGTGGGTTCCCTCTGGGTATGGCCCGCGTCGCCAACGGGCCACACCCCAAACAACGTAGGATTAGTTTCTTTCGTTGGCCTTAAAAACACAAAATCTACCCCCTCACCTTCATCACCCCCTCACCCCCTCACCTTCATCACCCCCTCACCTCCCTCACCCCCTCACCCCCTCGCCCGCACCACGCCGCGCGTAGAAAATGAGGGCGAGTCCAAAGAGCGCCAGCGGTAACAAGGTGGCGACGAGGGACGCGGCCATGACGAGGGACCATTCGGCGCGGTGCAGCTGTTGGAGCAGCTTGAGCGCGAGGGGCAGGGTGAAATGGGAGTCGGAGCTGAGGTAAAGGAGGGGGCTGATAAAATCGCCCCAGTAGAAGAGGAAGCTGAGCAGCGCCACCCCAACGCTCGTCGGGGTGGCGAGGGGCATGGCGATGAGGAACCAGCTTTGCAGCACCCCCGCGCCGTCCAGTTGGGCGGCATCGTACAGGGCTGAGGGGATGCGCCGAAAGGCGCGGTAGTACATCAGCACGTAAAAGGGGCTGGTGCCCATCCACGCGGGCGCGATCAGCGCGAGCGGGGAGTTCAGCCAGTGCAATTGCTTGTACAGGAGAAAGCGCGGCATCCAGAGCGCGATGGCGGGCACCATCAGGATGGCGAGCGAGAAGAGGATCCAGCGCCGCTGGGTCTCGCTGGGGAGCTGCGCCATCGCGAAGCCCGCCCAGGAGCTAGTGACCAGGGTCAGGGGCACAGCCACCGCGCCGATGAACAGCGAGTTGAGGGTGAAGCGCGCCAGCGGGACTACCTCCCAGACGCGGACAAAGTTTTGCAGGGTCGGTGCGTCGGGCAGGAGCTGCATGGTGCGCGGCAGGGGCACCCCCGGCGGGTACAGCGCGGCGGCGAGCATCCAGAGCAGCGGCAGCAGAAAGAGCAGGGCGACCCCCGCGCGTACAAAGGTAAGGATGACAGTTCGGAGTGGCATGGTTTCAAGCGCGGGAAGGGATCGCTGGTGACGCGACCCCGCGCGGCGTTCCTCTACAAAACATAGTGATCATCGCTGCTGCCGATGCCCCACTGCGAGGCGATGAGGTAGATCAGCAGCACGATCAGCCCCGTCAGCGCGTACATGACCCACAGGGCGGCGCTGGCTGTGCCAAAGGATAGCAGGTCGAAGCTTTGCTCATAAACGAAGTAGGGGAGGGTGTAGGTGGCGTAGTACGGGCCGCCGGCGGTGATCAGGTAGCTGCTAACAAACGATTCCTGAAAGGAAAGAATCGCGTCGCGAAAGACCAGCAGCATCAGGATCGGGGCGATGAGGGGCAGCACGATAAAGCGCAAAAATTGCAGGCGGCTCGCCCCGTCCACGCGCGCGGCGTCGTGCAGCGCGCGCGGGATGTCGTGCAGCGCCGCGAGGCTCACCAGAAAGCCCTCGCCCACGAGCCAGAGCGAGGAAAGGATCAGCGCGGGCTTCGCCCACAGCGGGTGGATGAGCCAGGGCGGGGGGTCCAAGCCGAGCGCCCGCAGCAGCAGGTTCAGGGGGCCAAAGCGCGGGTTGAAAATCCAGAGCCAGGCCAGCGCATAGGCCGCGCTGGGGATCGCGCTGGGCAAAAAGATGATCGAGCGGAAAAAGTTGAGGAGCGGCCCGCCGCGCCAGAGCAGCAGCGCCAGCAGCAGCGCCCCAAGGACGCGCAGCGGCGTGGGGAGCAGGATCAGCGCTACCGAGTTGTGCACGCTCAGGTTGAACAGTTCGTCGGTGTAGACGAGCAGAAAGTTCAGCGTGCCTACCCAGCGCGGGGCGGAAAGCCCATCGTAGCGGAAAAAAGCCATCCCAAAGGAAAGCAGCGCGGGCAGGATGACCAGTAACAGGATGCCCAAAAAGTAGGGGAGCAGCAGCAGTTTCAGGCGGGAGTGGTAGCTCAAACGCATAATGGTCCATTCTTGTGGGGCGACGGGCCGCCCGCCCTTCGCTGGTAGGGCGGCAGGGATCGCACAGGGCCAACGTGGTGAAAGGCGCGGCAAAACGCGTGCGGAAATTACTTGACGATCCAGGAAAGCGGGTATATTCTACTCGTTACATTTACCTTTGCTAAGAATCTGTATTCTGGCACGGGAACACCTCGTATTCGCTGAACCACATCCGCTCGGTTGAGGTAAGGTTGATAGGTGGATCGTCCGCCCCGCCGCCCCGTGCCTCTCCCCCCCTTGATGATGGCCTTCTTGCCAGCGGAAGGCCGCGCGCAGCTACAAAGTGCAAGCGGGCTAAAAAGGAGCATGCGTATCGAGAAGTATCGCCGTATAGCCACACCTGTTTTCCCCTCTTTTTATCTGTTTTACCCGGAAGGACGAAATTATGCAACGCAATAAACTACTAGGAGCCATGCTTGTCGTGGCGGTACTGGTGGTCGGCGTCTGGGTGATCGCCAACCCAGCGACTCGTGGTCAGGAGAGCCAACTGACGCGCGAGGCACGCCTTCGCAGCGAAGTGGTAGAAGCCCAAATCGAGCGTGAGCGCTACGCCCCTGGCTTCATGCCTGCCGAAGGCGAGGAAGAAGAGAACGAGGGCGACATGCTCCTCCAACTCGGCGATTTTTGGGCGACCCGTGTGACCTACCCGACCGGCCGCTTTGATCAGCGCTGGCTGCTCGCCGCGGCGGAGCAGGACAAGCAGGTCGAGAGCCGCCTGCCCGCCGGGCAGCGCTGGTATGGCCCGGAAGACGCCAACTCGCCCTTGGTGCTCGACCCGGACGCCTTTACCTCACTTGGCCCTGAGCCGCTGCAAAGCAACGGCTGCCAGGGCTGTTCCCAATATCGGGCTCGTCGCGGGCCGCACCAACACCATCGCGGTGGACCCGGTCGAGACGAACGTTGCCTACTTCGGGTCGGACGGTGGTGGCGTGTGGAAGTCGGTGGACTGCTGCACCCCCGACACCACCTGGACCCCCGTCAACGATGACCCCACGCTGGCGAACATCGCCATCGGCGACATCGTGATTGATCCGACCGATCACAACACCGTCTATGCGGGCACCGGCGACCTGCGCTTCGGTTCCTTCTCCTTCGGCAGCACCGGCCTGCTGAAGAGCACCGATCAGGGCGAAAGCTGGACCCTGCTCGGCACCGATGTCTTCGCCATGCCCTACCCGGAACCGGCGGGCGAGTACCCGCAGTACCAGGCCATCGGCAAGGTGCGCGTGGACCCGAACAACGGCGACACGGTGGCGGTTGGCACCAAAACCGGCGTCTTCTTCTCCTACGATGGGGGCGAGAGCTGGAGCGATGCCTGTCTGACGAACGAGTTTGACGAGCAGCGCCAGGACGTGACCGGCATGATCGTGCGCGACATGGGCGACACGACCGAGCTGTACGTTGCCATCGGCACGCGCGGCACCCGCACCGAGGTGCAGTTCGACCTGGACCAGAACGGCGCGAACGGGATCTACAAGACGACGATGCCCAGCAGCGGCTGCCCCGACGTGGCGGATTGGGAGCTTCTGACCCGTGACGACAATGGCTGGCCCGCAGGCACCGGTGAGGGTACGCCGGGCGCGCAGGGTGGCAACATCGTGGGCCGCATCGACGTGGCGATGGCCCCCAGCAACCCCGACGTGATCTACGCCGAGGTGCAGGCGGTGACCGGCAACGTGCACGGCCTGCTCGGCCTGTGGCGCACGACCGACGGCGGCGTGACGTGGGAGCAACGCGCCACCGCCAGCGATTTGGACGGCTGTGGCTTCGACTACCCGCAGAACTGGTACGACCAGGGGCTGGCGGTTCTGCCGAACGACCCTGACACCCTCTACATGCACACCTACGACGTGTGGCGCTCCAGCAATGGCGGGACCGACCTCACCGACATCACCTGTGGTTATAGCGGCGGCGACGAGGTTCACGTGGACCAGCACGCGCTGGAGTTTGTGCCGGGTGACCCCTCCAAGCTGCTCGTCGGCAACGACGGCGGTATCTACCTCTTCGAGAACGCGGATACCCCGAGCCCGACCTTCCACCAGCTGAACACGACGGTCAGCACCATCGAGTTCTACTCGGGTGACATCACCGCCAACTTCGCGACCGCCGATGCCCCCGGCATCAACGCGGGCGCGCAGGACAACGGCTCGTCGGTCTACGTGTGGGACGGCGAGGAGCCCGGCCCGCGGTCTGGCAGCTGCGCAAGGGCGGCGATGGGATGTACGCCCGCATCGAGCCGATCAACGAGGAAAACTGGTACCAGGAAAGCCAGAACGGCAGCTTGGCGGTCTCGCAGACTGGCCCCTACGGCTACCTGCTCACCATCACCGGCGGCTGGTCGGGCGATGTGAAGAGCTTCGTCTTCCCGTACGAGCTTTACAAGTACGAGTGCCCCCAGACTGGTTGTGCTCACCTGATCGCGGGCAGCTACCGCGTGTGGGAATCGATCACCGAGGGGATTCCGGGCAGTAGCTGGTACGTCAACAGCCCGGACCTGACCAAGGGCACCCTGCTCGACCGCTCCTTCATCAACCAGTTGGCCTTCGCCTTCACCGATGACAGCGTCGGGATCGTCGGCACCAACGACGGTAACGTGCAGTACGGCTTCGGGCTTGGGAGCGGCGTGCCCAACAGCGCGACCTGGGTCGATGTGACCGGTGGCAACAGCGTCCTGCCCAACCGCCCGATCCTCGACGTGGTCACGCACGCGACCATCCCGACGGTCGGCTACGCGGCGGTCGGCGGCTTCAACGAGAACACCCCGGACCAGCCGGGCCACATCTTTGAAGTGACGTGCAACGACGATTGCAGCACCTTCACCTGGGTTGACAAGACTGGCAACCTGCCGAACATCCCGGCGGACTCGGTCATGGTCAACCCGCGCTTCCCGCAGCAGGTCTTCGCGGGCACCGACTGGGGCCTCTACTTCACCGACGATATCACCGCGCCGGAGCCGGTATGGTATCGCTTCAGCGAGGGGCTGCCCCCTGTCATGATCTGGGACATGGCGGTAGACCACGGCTACAGCACCCTCGCCCTCTTCACGCGCTCGCGCGGGGCGTACGTGTGGCCGCTGCCGGATGGCCCCGTTGGCCCGCCGACAGCCATCACGGTCAACGAGGTTGGCACCGCGTCCACGACGAACTACGCGCTGCCGGTCGCTTTGGCAGCGGGCATGGTGGTGCTGCTGGGTGCGGGCTTCGTCCTGCGCCGCCGCACTCGCTAAGCCGCTTCTTTCATCCTAAAAGGAGCGTCGGGCGCAAGCCCGACGCTCTTTTTGTTTGTACGCTTCTTTGCCATTCTACGATCCGCGAGGGTACCATTTGCCCCTTGGAGAATGTTAGCCAGGCAAAGAAAGAGTTTGCAATGAACCTGCCCCGTCGTGTGTTTCGGATGATCCTGCTCCTGAGCCCCGTCCTGCTCGCTTCCTGCGCGCAGCAGCCCACACCCCTTCGGCGCTTCCGGCCACCCTTCCCGCTGCGTCAACCTCGCCCACGGCGGTCCCGCCATCGGTCTCGCTTCAGGGCTACCTGGACGACCGGAGCCGCTGCAGCAGGTGGCGGACGACGCCAATCTGGCGGCGTTGATGGCGCAGGGGTGCCCTGCCCTGTAGCCGCTTTTTGGCTGACAACAGCGCAACGGTTAGCCGCGCAGGGGCCGTTATGGCTCCGGCCCCCGCGCGGCTGGTACGGGAGATGCTTCAACGGGGGAGGAGGACTGACCTATGAACAACAATCAGGTGAAGAGGACGCGCGGGCTGCTCCGCGCTTTGCTGCTGCTGGCTGCGCTGACATTGCTTGCAGCGTGCGGGGCGGCGGGCGATGTGCCCGCCTCGCCCGTGGCAACCCCGGGGGAGAGGACGAGGCGGTGCCGATGTCGCTGCCAACGTTGACCACGACGGGCGGGGCTGAGGCGACCCCCGTTCCCGCGCCGACGAGCGCCGAGGCGAGCAGCACGGAACCGCCCGCCGCGCTCCCGAGCCCGTTTCCGACGCCGAGCGAGAGCGCCAACGCGGAAACCGGCACCGTTACCATCACGCTCGATGCGGAAAGCGTGCAAACAGGGGAGTTAGCGATAATGGACGCGCAGGGTGGCACCCTTTTCACAGGCACCCTGGAGCCTGGCAACTGGCACCAACTGTCGCTGCCGCCGGGCGAGTACGCCTACCGCCTGCGCATGATCTTCGAGCCCCTGGAGCCCACCCCCTGCTTCGCGTCGGTGGCCGAGGGGCAGTTTACCCTGGCGGCGGGGGAGGCGCAGAGCCTTACTGCGTTTCTGGGCCCCCAGCCTGACTGTACCCCGTAGGTGAGTGGGGTGAGGGGGTGATGAAGGTGAGGGGGTGAATTCCCACGGGCGGGACGCCCGCGCTCCCAGAAACGAGTTCCCCCTCACCCCTGCGTTACCAGCTGGCGAGCGAGCGCCCGGGGCCGCCGGGCTCCGGGGTACCGTCTAACTCCGACAGGTACTTTTCGCACTGCATCGCCGCCTTGCACCCCTCCGCCGCGCTGGTGATGGCCTGGCGGAAAATCGGATCTGCGATCTCGCCCGCCGCGAAGATGCCGGGCAGGTTGGTGCGCTTGCGCTCGTCGGTGAGCACGTAACCATGCTCGTCCATTTCTAGCACCCCCCGAAACAGGCTACTGTTCGGGTAGTGGCCGATGTAGATGAAGACCCCATCGGCTTCCAACTCGCCCGCCTCGCCCGACACCGTGCTTTCCGTGAGCACCTTCTGGACTACCCCGTTGCCGACGATCCCCGTGACGCGGGTGTTCCAGACAAAGTCCATCTTCTCGTTCTTGTGAGCGCGATCCTGCAAGAGCACCCCCGCGCGCAGTTGGTCGCGCCGGTGGACGATGCGCACGCGCTTGGCGAACTTGGTGAGGAAGAGCCCCTCCTCGACGGCGGAATCGCCGCCACCTACCACGATCACATCTTTGTCGCGGAAAAAGAAGCCGTCGCAGGTGGCGCAGTAGGACACCCCGCGCCCCGTGAAGGACTTTTCGCCCGGCACGCCGAGCTTGATGGGGCTGGCCCCGGTCGTGACGATGACCGCCTTGCTCTCGAATTCCTCGCTGTGCGTCTTGATACGGTGCGGCGGGCCGCTAAAATCGATCTCGGTCACCTCGTCCCACACAAAGCGCGTGCCGAAGCGCTCCGCCTGCTCGCGCATGGCCTCGGTCAGTTCCGGGCCGGTCAGCCCCTCTTTTGCCGCGCCTGGGTAATTTTCCACCTCGGAGGTTGTGGCGAGCTGCCCGCCAAACTCGTTCCCCGTGATCAGGACTGGCTTCAGGTTGGCGCGCGCCGCGTACAGCGCGGCGGTCAGGCCGGACGGCCCCGAGCCAATAATCACTACTTCTTCCATTGTTATCTGCTCCTAGACTATGGTCGCGTTATGATTGTTTTGCCTGTTGGTGTCGCTCCACCCACCAGCGTGGCGCGTGGCTCTGCAAGCGCCCCGCGCTATCGTAGAGCGGGCGCGAGCGCTCGCCGCCCGGCTCGCCCGCATCGCAGCGGACCATCGGGTGCCCGCAGCACTCCCCCTCGTCCGCCGAGGCGCGGAAACAATTCTCGCAGATGTACACGATGCGGGTCACAGCCATGGCTCCTCCTTGAGGGACGCTTTGGGGGATGGGAACTCACAGAACTTGTAGGAACTCGCCAACTCACGAAGGATTTTATCCCGCTCGCGCTGTGGTGCCAAGCCACGGGGGGATTGTTTCCTCACGACGCTAAGTTTATCACGCGCGTCAAGATGGTTTGGGGGTTTGTCGGTTTGCTCGTATAGTCCCTTGGAAGCAACCCGAGAGATACCATGAAGGACAAGATGAGTAGTCAACCAAGCAAGAACGCGGCCCGTCTGGGTGAGCCGAGCTACGTCTGGCGGGCAGGGCAAAACCGGCGGCTGGCGATGATCCAGCAGTGGGGACGGCTCGACCTCGCGCGGCGCATCCTCGATGTGGGCACCGGCCTGGGGCTCTACCTGGAGCAGATGCGGGAAAGCGCACCCTACGTCGCGCTAGCGGTGGGCACCGAGTACGAGTACGAGCGCGCGCGCGAGGCGGCGCAGCAGAACCCGGTGCTCGTTTCCGCCGAGCCGCTGCCCTTCCCTGACAACTTCTTCGACCTGGCGCTCTCGCACGAGGTGCTGGAGCATGTGAGCGACGACCGGCAGGCGACGAGCGAGATCGTGCGGGTGCTGCGCCCGGGCGGGCGGGCGGTGATTTTTGTGCCCAACCGCTTCTGGCTCTTCGAGACGCACGGTATCTACTGGCAGGGCGCGTACCACTTTGGCAACAAGTTCGGGGTCAATTACCTGCCCGACCCCCTGCGCGATCGACTGGCCCCGCACGTGCGCGCCTACACCGCCTCGGGGCTGCGCGCGCTCGTCGCGGGGCTGCCGGTGCGCGTCGTCCACCACACGCAGGTTTTCCCCGGCTACGACAACATCGTGCGCCGCCGCCCGCTGCTCGGGCGCGTGCTGCGCGCCGCCACCTACGCGGCGGAGGCAACCCCGCTGGGGGCCATCGGCCTGTCGCACCTGCTCGTCATCGAAAAAGAGGGGCGTGTCTAGTTACTGGATCAGGCGCGTGTAGACGACGAGGCGCTTGTCGTAGTTCCACTCCTGGTTGTCCCAGATGCCGTTGCAGGTGATCAGGTTCAGGCCAGCGTTGAAATCGGCACCGAAGATTTTGGCGAGCGGGGCCTCATCGTAGGGGTAAACCTCTTTATCGGTCACCTCGAAGGTGCGCTCCACCCCGCTCGCGTCCCGCACGATCACGGTGTCCCCATTTTGTAGCTCGTTCAGCCGCCAAAAGACGGCGGGCTGCTGCTTGTAATCGTCCAGGTGGCCCGAAAAGACAGCGTTGCCTATCTCGCCAGGGCGCACACCGGGCTGGTACCAGGCGATGTTCATGACCCCCTTAGGCACGTCCATGCGCCCCTGGCTGTCCTGCCCCACCCTCTCGATGGTGGCATCCACCCCGAGGCTCGGGATGATGAGCCGCACTGGTTGCCCTACCTCGCTGCTCGCGGCGATGGGCGCGGGGGGGCTGGTGGGCGCAGGGGGGCTGGTGGGCGCGGGGGGGTTGGTAGGCGGCGCGGCAAGGGTCGGCGCTGCCGTGCTGATCGGCGCTGCCGTGCGGGTTGGCACTACGGTGCTGGTCGGCACTGCCGTGCTGGGCGGCGCTACGGTACTGGTCGGCGGAAGCGGCGTTGCGCTGGGTGACAGCGCCGTTGCGCTGGGCACAGCGGTTGCCGTGGGGGTGCGCGTCGGGGTGCGCGTCGCACTGGCGGCCCGTGTGGGCGACGGGGGCGTAGCGGTGGGCAGCGGCGTCGCGCTCGCGGGGCGGGTGGCGCTGGCAGCGGGCGCGGTGGCCTCGGCAGCGACGGCGGCGGGCACCGTCGTCTCCTCTTTCGGAGCCGCCCCGCAGCCCACCAGGGCCAAAATCAGCAGTAGCGACCCAAGCACAGAACGAAAACGAGTCATATCACCTCAGCTTTTTATCTCTTGTAGACGTTACGCCATCGGTCGTCGGTCGTCGCGCCCAGAGGGCACCCGTCGGTCGTCGGTCCGGTCGTCGGTCGTCGGTCTCCGGTCCTCGGTCTACCCCGTAACTCCCTACTTCCTGCAACGATTTGGGGTTCCCGCAAAATAAGAAGCGGCCTGCTCCGGACAGAGCAGGCCGCTTCCGAAGGGTACGTGGGTAGATTTTAGTAGGCCAGGTTGCTTTGGCGGTAGCGAGCGCGACCCGTGCTGGGCATCTCGGGGGTACCGGACACCGTCAAGATGGGGGTCACCACTGCCAACACCTCTTCTATCGTCTTGCCCTCGGCAAAGGCGGGGGAGGGCGGCTGACCGATCAGGTCGCTCAGGACGGCAGCGTGCTGCCCTTCCACGTTGTGGATGCTGACCGCGGCGGTCAACAGATCGTCGTTGCCTTGCAGCATCGGGGCGGCACCGAGGTAGGCGGCGGCACCGAGCTCTTCCACCGTGTGGAAGTACTCCAGCACTTCCTGCTGGGTCTTGAAGTCGGGCCAGTTGTACGAGGCCTGCGCGGCGACCGGTGTGCCACCCAGGCTCTGGATCGTCTGGGTCAGCGCGGTGACGTGCGCCGTCTCATGCGCGCCGAAGGTCTGGAAGTAGCTGAGCGCCTGACCCGAGAGCAGGCCGCTGGCGATGATGTCGCTGTAGGCGCGTGCTTCCAGGTGCTCCAGCGTCAGAGCGTAGTTGAGAACGTCCAGAAACTGATCGTTGCTCTGGGCCAGGACGATGCGCCCACCGCTCATGAGGGGGGTGCTGGCGAGGGCGGCGGCGACGGCGGTGGCCGCGCTCACCTTCAAAAAGTCGCGGCGGTGCAGGGCATGTTGCTTGTGCTTATCCATTGTAGCTTTTTCTCCTTGGTTGCGTATCGTTATAGAGGGTGGCAGAAACAGGGTACAGGGTGCTTACTAGCCGAGGATCGGGCCGACCTGCTGCAAGACCTCGTCGACGGTCAAGCTGGCAGTGAAAGCCGCGGGCACGGCAATGTTCGGGTCGATCATCATGCGGACGATGGCTGCGTGGCGAGCCTCGACCTGCACGATGCTGGCGGCGGCGTTCAGCACGTTCACGTCGCTGATCAAAGCAGCCGCGCCCTGGTAGGCCCCTACGCCGATCTCTTCTGCGGTGCGGGCGAAGTTGAGGATGTCGCCACGGTTGTTGAAGGCAGGGAAGTTGTAAGACGACTGCGCGCTGACGGGGGTGCCGCCGAACGCCTTGATCGTATCGGTGAGCGCGGTAACGTGGGCCGCCTCGTGCTCGCCAAAGCTCTGGAAGTAGCTCAGTTCCTTGCCAGTCAAGATGTTCGTGGCGAGCATCTCGCGGTACATCGCCGCTTCCAGATGCTCCAGGGTCAAGGCGAAGTTTGCAATGTCCAGATCAGTCAGCTCCTGCGCGAAAAGCGCACCGAGCGCCGTCGCATTGGCGGGGTCCATCCGGCTGCCGGGAACGCTGCCCCGCACCAGATTGCGCCGCCCAAAGGCAAAGTCTATTAGCTCGACTACTGTGGTTCGCATATCCATAATTGCGGTAAATCCTTTCATTTCGTCGATATGTGCATAGTTGGGGGCCAATTGTGGTACTGTTTCCGTGCCACTTGTCCCCTTCACTTCTGTTTGACGCACGCCCGCGCGGCTTGGATGTGTCGGATTTAAAAAGCCGTCCCCTTGTCCCCTTGTCCCCTTGTCCCTTTCTCCCCCTCTCCCCTTGTCCCGCTGTCCCCTTGTCCCCCCATCCCCCGCAGAGTGCTTGCAGCCCCTGTGAAGGGTTGGTATAATGAATTGGCCTGAAAGTTGCTCTGCCCCGCAAAGCACTTTGCGCCCTGGCCAGAGCGACTTTTCAGAGCTTCACTTGGTTCCTCCCAGATGTATCGACTCAACCACCGTTCAGCCGCAACCCACGGATTACCACAGGGGCAGTGAAGATGTCCGTTGGATGTCCTGCCCCCTTTTTTATGTGTCAGTCGCAAGTGTGAATGGATAGATGATGGACATAAATGTAGAGATTTTTGAGCAGCCCGCCATCGTGCCCAGCACCGATCGGCGCGGCCCGAAGCCGTCCTGGCTCAAGGTGCGCGCGCCGGGGGGAACGAACTACCGCGATGTCTTCAAGCTGATCGAGGACAACAAGCTGCACACTGTGTGCGCGGAGGCGCGCTGCCCCAACATCGGCGAGTGCTGGGAAAATCGCACGGCTACCTTCATGCTGCTGGGCGACACCTGCACGCGCGGCTGCCGCTTTTGTGCGGTGTCGAAGGGCCGCCCCACCGGCGGGCTGGATTGGGACGAGGCGGAGCGCTGCGCGCGCGCCATCCACACCCTGGGCCTGCGCCACGCGGTAGTCACCTCGGTGAACCGCGATGACCAGCCCGATGGCGGCGCGGTGATCTTCGCGCTGATGATCCAGCGGGTGCGCGCGCTCAGCCCGGAGACGCGCATCGAGGTGCTGACCCCCGATTTCATGGGCAACCAGGCAGCGGTGCGCACGGTGGCGGAGGCGGGGCCTGACATCTTCAACCACAACACCGAGACCGTGCCGCGCCTCTACCCGCGCGTGCGCCCCAAAGCGAAGTTCAAGCAGTCGCTGGCGGTGCTGCGCGGCGCGAAGGAGCAGGGGCCACCCACCATGATGACCAAGAGCGGGATCATGGTCGGGCTGGGCGAGAGCGTGCAGGAGGTCATCGAGGTGATGGAAGGGTTGCGCAGCGTCGAGTGCGACATCATGACCATCGGCCAATACCTGCGCCCCAGCCCCTGGCACCTGCCCGTGGTGCGCTACGTCCGCCCCGAAGAGTTTGCCGAGTGGAAGCGCATCGGCCTGGCACTGGGCTTCAAGCATGTGGAGTCCGGCCCGCTGGTGCGCTCCTCCTACCACGCCCACGAACAGACCGACGAGGCCCACGCGCGTGACAACCGTCTGCCCAACGTGACCTTTGCCGCGTAACGATAGAGATTAGGGATTAGAGATTAGAGATTGGAGACGGCCAGTCACGGGGTGAACGATGCTTCTAGCTGTGCCGTATAATCTCTAATCTCCACTCTCTAATCTCCAATATCCCCACAAGAAAAAGGAGCATCTATGGCTGAAAAGAGCGCAACCCAGGAAGCCGTTGCCGAGCTTTCGACCGATACCCTGCTGGCCTGGTATAGCAGGATGTCCCTCATGCGCCGCTTCGAGAATCACGCGGAGCAGCACTATCAGGAAGGGGACATTGGCGGCTACCACCACATCTACAGCGGGCAGGAAGCTGTCGCGATGGGCACCTTCGCGCATCTGGGCGAAAAGGACCACATCATCACCGCCTATCGCGACCACGGTCCGGCCATCGCGCGCGGCATGGACCCCAAGGTCGCCATGGCGGAGCTGTGGGGCAAGGTGACGGGTAGCTCCAAGGGCAAGGGCGGCTCGATGCACCTGGCGAACCGCAAGCTGCACTTTTGGGGCGGCTACGCCATCGTGGCCGCGCACCTCTCGCTGGCAACCGGCATCGCCCTGGCGGAGCAGTACCGGGGCGAGAACAGCGTGGTAGTCTGCATGTTCGGCGATGGTTCGACGAACAACGGCTACTTCCACGAGTCGATGAATCTGGCAGCCGTGTGGGATTTGCCGGTGCTCTTCCTGTGCGAGAACAATTTGTACGGGATGTGGACCCCGCTGGGCGACGTCAGCGCGGTGAGCGATGTGTACAAAAAGGCGTCGGCGTACGACATCCCCGCCAAGCAGTTTGATGGGATGAACGTACTCAACGTCTACGACGAGATGGCCGAGGCCATCGAGCACATTCGCAGCGGCAAGGGTCCCTACTTTATCGAGACGCTGACCTACCGCTACAAGGGTCACGGCGCGGGCGACATCGAGGCGTACCGCAGCAAGGACGAGGTGGAAGAGTACAAGCAGCGCGACCCCATCACCCAGCTGGGTACCTACCTTGTGGAAGAGCGGGACGTGCCGAAAGAGCAGCTAGACAAGCTTCAGGAAGAAGCCGAGGCACAGGCACAGGGCGCGGTAGACTTTGCGCGCGAGAGCCCGGAGCCGGAGGTGTCGAGCATCTGGGAGGATATCTTCAAGAAGCCCTTCCCGGACCACATGAGCGTTAGCCAGGGGCGGAGCTAGCGGGTTACAAGTTGCGGGGTGGTGGGCTGCCACGTGCTTGTGGCCGCAGGGCGCACGCGCCCACAGCGGCACGGCAACTTCCCTTCACCTTTTACCCTTCAACCTTGACAGGAGAAGATATGGCTGAAACGAGTAGCAAGAAAAAAAAGATGCGAATGGTGGACGCCATCAATCAGGCGATGATTGATGAGATGCGGTTGGACGAGTCGGTTTTCTTGATGGGCGAGGAGGTATCGGGGGGCTCTGGCGGCACCTACGGGGCCTCGCGCGGGATGCTGGAAGAATTTGGGCCGCGGCGCGTGCGCAACACCCCCATCTCCGAGATGGTCATCGGCGGGGCGGCGGTGGGCGCGGCGATGAATGGGCTCAAGCCCATCGCCGAGTACATGACCGTCAACTTTGCCCTGCTGGGGCTGGACGCCATCGTCAACCATGCGGCCAAGATTTACTCGATGTTCGGCGGGCAGTTCAACGTGCCCTTGGTGTACCGCATGGCCGCCACATGGAGCCAGAACTCCGCCACGCACTCGCAATCGTTTGAGGGCTGGTTTGCTCACATCCCCGGCCTGAAGGTGGTCTACCCTGGCACCCCGCTGGATGCCTACGGGATGCTCCGCTCCGCGATCCAGGACCCCGATCCGGTGATCTTCTACGAGAGCATCAACCTGTACTACAACCGCCAGCTTGCCCAGGATTTCCCCGACGATCTGGACTATCTCCCGCTCGACCGCAACGAGGTGAAGCGCGAGGGCAAGGACGTGACGATCCTCACCTACGGGCGCATGTTGCCGGTCTCGCTGCTGGCGGCGGAAGAGTTGAGCAAGGAAGGCATCTCCGCCGAGGTGGTGGACATGCGCGTGTTGCGCCCGCTCGACCTGGAGCCCGCCGTCAACTCCTTCAAAAAGACCTACCATGCCGTCATCGCCACCGATGACTGGCAGAGCGTCGGCATGAGCGCGGAGCTGGCCGCCTCGCTGTACGAGCACGCGTTCGACTACCTGGACGCTCCCATCAAGCGCGTCACGGCGCAGGAAGTGCCCTCCCCCTACAACCGCACGCTGGAATTGGCGGTTTTCCCCGGCAAGGAAGATGTGAAAAAGGCGGTAAGGGAAGTTTTGCGCTAGCAAGGACAGCCTAACAAGGGGCAGACGGGCCGCACCGCTGCTCCGGTTGGAGGACGTACCAGATGCACACGTTAAAAAGCCTGGATGCTACAGCGGTGGTCCACCAGCCACCCCGTGACATTATCCCGCCGCTTGAGTCGGGCGACCACCTGACGCGCGCCGAGTTCGAGCGGCGCTACGAGGCGATGCCGCATCTCAAAAAGGCAGAGTTGGTGGAAGGGAAAGTCACCGTGGCCTCACCTGTAAGCGCCCTGCACAGCGAACCGCACGCGACTGTCATGATGTGGTTGGGGATCTTTGCTGCTTTTACTCCCCAGGTGGAAGTACACGACAACGCCTCGCTGCGCCTGGACCCCGACAACGAGGTGCAGCCGGATGCGCTCCTGGCCCTGAAGCCAGCCTACGGCGGGACGATGCGCCGCAGCGAGGATGGATACCTGGAGGGTGCGCCGGGGTTGGTGGTGGAAGTGGCGGTTTCTAGTGCCTCGCATGATTTGTACGACAAGCGGCATGTGTACCGCCGCAACGGGGTGCAGGAATATGTGGTGTGGCAGGTGCTAGACGGGCGGCTCAACTGGTGGCGGTTGGAAGCGGGCCAATACGTGCCGCTCGCGGTAGACGAGGACGGCATCGTGCGCAGCCATCTCTTTCCGGGCCTCTGGCTGGCGGGCGAGGCGCTGCTGACCGGGGATAAGGCGGCAGTGTTCAAAGCGGTTCAGGCAGGTGTGATGTCGGAGGCGCATCGAGGGTTTGTCGCACGGGTAGACGAGCAGACAGCGAACGTAGCACGAGGCGAGGCCTAACGCGCTTGCCCATTACAGTTTCAGGAGGGCTTGTGGCAACGGAAGTCAAGATGCCTAAATTGGGTATCGATATGGTTGATGGGTCTATCACCCGCTGGTTGAAGAGCGAGGGCGATCCCATTAAAAAAGAAGAGCCGATTGCAGAGGTGGAGACCGACAAGTCCACCGTCGAGATGGAAGCGCCGGCGGATGGGGTGCTGCTCAAGATTCTGGTTCGCGAGGAGCAGCTGGTCCCCGTCGGTGAGGTGATCGCCTACATCGGCCAGGCGGGCGAGAGCGTGCCGGGCGGCGACGGTGGTGCCGCCGCGAAGAGTGAGCCTGCCGCCGAGACGCCAGCGGGCGAGGCGGGCGAGGGCAAAGAGGCAGCCAAGGCCCAGGCGGAGACGCAGCAGGCCTCCAGCGCGCCGCCCAGCACCGCCCCGAGCGAGCCGAGTGAGCCGAGCGAGCCGACCCCGCCCGGTGGGGTGAAGGCCAGCCCGGTGGCGCGCCGCATGGCCGAGGAAAAGGGCTACAACCTGTCGGAGATCGAGGGCACCGGCCCCGGCGGGCGTATCCTGTCGCGCGATGTGGAAACCTTTGCGCCGGGCAAAGCGCCCGCCGCCGAGCCGCAACCAGAAAAAGCCGCGCCCGCCAGCGAGGGCGCGCCCTACGTGCCCGCCACCCCGCCCGTCGCGGCGGTCGGCGCGTCGGAGGAGGTGCCGCTGTCGCGCATGCGCAAGCGCATCAGCGAGGTGCTCACGGCGTCCAAGGGGCCGATCCCGCACTTCTACGTCACCGTCAACGTGGACATGGAGGCGGCCACCGCGCTGCGCCAGCAGATGAACAGCGCCCTTTCCGACGAGGGGGTCAAAATCTCCTTCAACGACTTGGTGGTCAAGGCAGCGGCCATCGCGCTGCGCAAGTTCCCGAACATCAACGCGAGCTTCGCGGGCGACAAGATTGTCAAGCATGGCGACATCAACGTGGGCATCGCGGTCAGTACGCCGACCGGGCTCATGACGGTGGCGACGCGCAACACGGATCGCATGGCGCTCAGCGACCTGACCCAGCAGACCCGCGAGCGGGCCGGGCGCGCCCGCGACGGCAAGGTCAAGCCGGACGACATCGGCGGCACCACCTTCACCGTCTCCAACCTGGGGATGTACGGGGTCGAGTCCTTTGTCGCCATCATCACCCCGCCGGAGGCGGCGATCCTGGCGGTCGGCGGCATCCTGGAGGAGGCGGTGGTCAAGAATGGCGAGATCGTGATTGCCAAGCGCATGCGCGCCACCATCTCGGCAGACCATCGCGTCACCGACGGGGCGGAGGCGGCGGAGTACATGAACGAGTTCAAGCGCCTGCTCGAAAACCCGATGCGCCTGATGCTGTAACGGACGACGGACGACGGACGACCGACGACGGACGACCGACGATGACCAACCGACGACGGACGACCGACGACCAGTCACGGCAATTACAAAGCAAAGCGGCGTGTTCCCTAGGGAACACGCCGCTTTGTCTTGTCACGCAGCCGCTGCACTCTTTGGATACTCTAGGAGCGCGTCTGTGAGGGGGTGAGGGGGTGATGAAGGTGAGGCTGGGAGCGCGAGCGTCTCGCCCAACCCCTGACCCCTAACCCCCGCCGATCCCTGACCCCTGACCCTAACTCCCCGCCCCCCGCCCTCTACCGTTCGCCGCTACTCACCTTCGGCTTGATGGGGGGCGCGGCGGAGGAAAGGGTGGGCTTCGGCCCGCTCCCGCCAAACTGCTGGCGGTTGCGCGCATCGTACTGCTCGCGGTTCACCTCCTTGGTGGACCACGCAATGTCCCACACCTCGTGCCGCTTGCCCTTGACATAATAATCGAAACTGCCCAGCAAGCGCGCCCAGAACTCCAGCATCCCCAGCAGGCCGAGCACCCCGATCAGCCGCACCGCGCCCCACGCCTGCGAGAGCGCCACCCGCGCCACCACAAAGCTGTTGAGGCTGGACACCTTGTAGCCGTAGCGCCGCTTCAGGTGGAGGTGGCCCGCATGGTTGCGCCGCCGCTGCTTGATAAAGTCCGAGATCGTCTTGGGGCCGGTGTTGTACACCACCGCGTCCGGTGCGTAGCGCACCTCCATATCGCGCTCCTCAACAATCGCCTCCACAAACGCCTCATCCATCGCCACATCGGGCGGGATGCGATCAAATACCTTGCGGAACGCGATCATCTCGCCCAGGCGGGGGATTTCCAGGCAAAGCTCGTGCTCCATCTTGAGGCGCAAAAAGGAGAGGTACTCCGTGATGTGGTCGGGGGTGTTGACCGCCACCTTCTGCGCGCCGGTCATCCCCACCTTCGGGTCGCGGAACATGCGGACCAGGTGCTCGATGGCTACCTCGTTGGGCACCGTGTCGCCGCTTTCCAGCACGCAGATATCTTCCTGCGCCTGCGCGAGAAAGAGGTTGATGGCGGAGGTTTTACCCTGGCGCTCCGCCTGGATGATCAGGCGCACGCGCGGGTCAAGGCGCGCGATCTCCTCCACGATCTCGTGGGTGCGGTCAGTGCAGCCGCTCGCCACGACGATGATCTCGCTGATCTCCACCTCGTGCAGCAGTTGGTTTTGCAGCGCGTGCAGGCACTGGCCGATATTCTTCTCCTCGTTGTGCGCGGTCACCCCGACACTACATCGGAGTTTGGGCGGGTTGTGGGTGCTCATGGGTGCTTCCTCAATGGTGAGACGCGCGGGAGACGCATCTGAACAAGCGTTTCCCGTTACATGCGGGAAATGATCCGCTTGCGGTACAA
Source organism: uncultured Chloroflexia bacterium (assembly GCA_963845765.1). Taxonomy (GTDB): domain Bacteria; phylum Chloroflexota; class Anaerolineae; order Ardenticatenales; family Ardenticatenaceae; genus CAWJTI01. The sequence continues at coordinate 91,372 of CAWJTI010000014.1, read as the reverse complement.
ACTTTGTTTGAAACGCAGGTAAAGCAAGAATTGGCCGATGGACAGGCTGGTTTGCAGCGCCTTCAGCTTCGAGCTGCCGCCCGCGCGCGCCAGGTGGGTCGTCTTCGCCTCGCCCACGCGGTAGCCGAGCAGCCGCGCCTTGACGAGGAACTCGGTGGGGGCGGCGTAGCCCATCGCCTCGCCAATCGCGGCGATCTCGCGCCCCACCTCGCCCCGGAACAGCTTGAGCGAGCAGTTGGTGTCCCGCAGCTCCAGGCCGAAGATGCCGCGCACCATCAGGTTCAGCAGGCGATCCGCGTAAACATGGACCGCGCTCGCCTGCTTGCGGTGGCGGTAGCCAGTCACCGCGTCCAGCTCCTCAGCCTGCATCGTATCGAAGAGCGCTTTCCAGTCGGCCAAATCTGACTGCCCGTCCGAGTCCATCGTGAGGACGTACTGCCCCTGCGCCGCCCGCATCGCCGAGCGCATCCCCTCGCCATAGCCGCAGTTGCGCGGGTGCGAGATCACGACGAGGTAGGGAATTTCCTGGGCGAGGCGCTCCAAAATCGGGCCGGTCCCGTCGGTCGAGCCATCGTCGGTGATGACGATCTCCGCCGCCACGCTTTCGCGCTCTATCTGCTCGACCCACTCCCACACGACGCGCTCGATGGCCTCTTCCTCGTTGAAAGCGGGCGCGCAAATCGACAAAAAGGGCTTGCTCTGTTTGTCGATCTTCGTGCGCGAGCAGCGGGCGCGGTTGGCTGTTTACCATCAGTTCAAATCCCATGCGTCATAGACTCCCTTTTCGAGCACGCTCGTCACCTCCGCCGTCATGGTAAACCAGGTGAAGAAGAGGGGAACGAACAGGAGTGCCAACGCGGCGTGCTGCCAGCGCAGCCCGACCCCCCGCCCTGGCACCATCGGCAGCGGCAGGGCGCGTGCGCCCCAGCGCCACAGCGGCCCCAGCAGCAGCAGCGTGGCCCCCACGAGCGTGCTGAGCAGCCCCAGCAGGGCGGCCAGCCGCAGGCTCGGCGCGGCGGGGCTCAGGCGCTCCAGCAGCAGGGTGGCGACGGGCTGCGCGAGCGTCGCCAGGGCGAAGCCCAGCGCCAGCAGCAGGGTCCCACCGAGCAACTGCTGCGCGGCCTCCCCCACGCGCGGGGCCGCCGCGCCCGCGCCTTCCTCCATCCGTAGCGCCTGCCAGAGCAGCCAGCCAAAAACGAGCGTGTTGAGGGTGCCCAGGATAGCGTAGAAGGGTAAATGACTCGCCTCTGCCCAGGGCGCAAAGTAGGGCGAGACGACCACCCAGGAAGTCCACAGCAGCCCCGCGCTCGCCACGGCGAAGCGGCGCGGGCGCAGTGCAAAGGCGATCAGCCAGGGCAGCAGCATCGGGTAATGGTAGCCCATCACCTTTTGCGAGAAGAGCACAAACGCCAGCGAGCCGATCAGCCCGACCGCGTACCAGGAGCGCTCCTTCCAGAGTGCCCAGCCGCCCAGCAGGGCGGTTGCCGCCACCGACAGAACCGCCGCGTAGCGCACCGTGAAGAAAGTGGTGCGCGTCTGCTCGACCAGAAAGTGGGGGAGCGCCAGCGTCCACAGCTGCCACGATTGCACCTGCACCGGCATGTTGCGCACCTCCTCAAAGACGAGGGCGCGGAAATCGTCGCTGTACAGGTAGTAGGGGAGCGCGCTCAGCCCAAAGATCAGCCCGAAGAGCGTGCCAAAGAGCAGCACGTCGCGCCAGCGGCGCTTCCAGAGCAGGTAGAGGCCGAAGGGCACCACGTAAAAGATGGCGGATTGCTTGAGCGAGATCGCGACAACCAGTAGCAGCATCGGCCACCAGGTGCGCTCCAGCTTGCGCTCCTGCACCCACTCAAAGGCGAGCAGGACGAGGAGCATCCAGGTGGATTCCTGGTGCCCCTGCACGGCGCTATGGTAGAAGAGCACCGGATTGAAAAGCCACACCAGCGCCCCCAGCCGCGCGATCCAGCGCTCGCCCGTGGCGCGCCACAGGATGCGATGGAGCACAAAGGCGATCCCGATGTCGGCCAGCCAGGGCAGCACGCGAATCGCGATTAGCTGCGGCCACCCCTGCACCGGCCCGCCGGTGAGCAGGTCTGCCAGCCCGATGAAGGGAACAAGAATCCAGGCGGAGAGCGGCGGGTAGGGGTAGGGCCAGGGCCACGTGGCGCGGCTCTTCTCGTACAGATCCCAGGGCGAGCCGCCATCCCACAGGCTGCGCGTGGCCTGCGTGATGATCTCCACGTCCCAGTTGTTGCTCCAAAAGCGGTCCATCGCGAGGAGCATCAGCAGGGAAAGGGCAACATAAAGCAGGCCGAGCCGTAACAACCAGGCGCGGTCGGCCACTATTGTGCCACGTTCGGTTAGTGAAGCGGCGGGGTGTGCCGCTCGCAAGGATCCTTCAGTTGCCATAAAAACGGCCACTTTGCGTTGTGAGGGGTGTGCGGGCGCGCCGGAAACACGACTGGTACTCTCAGTGTGTCGCTACGATCCCAGGCCCCTACGCGGAAAAAGGCTATCAAAAAAATGCCAATCCGTGACAGGATTGGCTTGCAAGTGCGCCATTATAACAGTTTTGGCGGGCGATTCCAATTGCGCGGGGCATCTTGCGGGGGCAAGCGATTAGGGGCAGGGGATTAGGGGGATGCCGGGGCACTCGTAGGCACTCATGGGAACTCCTTGGGGGCGCGGTGGGTTCCCCCTGGGAGCGCGGGCGTCCCGCCCGCCCGTGGGGGGTTGAGGAGGGAGCAGGGAGCGCGAAAGCGTTGCCTGCTCGTGTTTCGTCAGGAGGGTGAGGGTGGGCTGGGGTCACGGACTAGAAGTCCGTACTGAAGGGCCATTCGGCCAAGCGTCCGCCTGCGCGGACGCCCTGAGACCTTGGGGTCGCGCGCCATGCTGCCCTTGTGCCAGCACTCGCGCCTGGAAGCGCGGTGGGTTCCCTCTAGGTATGGCCTTCCCGTGGGGTGTGGGGAAGGGATGGAAAAACCTAGCGCCTGCCGTGCCCATTCGCCATGCACCAGTCACCACCCCCACCACGGCACATAATCTGCTTCCACATTGGCAATCCTACAGGTAGTTCCACCCATAACGAGTTGCAGGAGCCTCAGGCATGGAAACCGCGAAGCTTGTTGACCGTGTTGTGAAAAATGTTCCCTATTTTGATGAGGTCGGGCAGAAAGTGTCCGGTGCCCTCCACCAGGCGGTGCTGGCGGGCGGCGACCCCGCGCGCACCGTCGCCGACCTGCTGCATGGCACCTGGCTGGGCCACCCGCTGCATCCGGTGCTCACCGATATCCCCATCGGCTCGTGGAGCGTGGCGGCTTTCTTTGATTTGCTCTCGTTGAGCGGCGACAGCGAGCAGTCGGCGCAGATCGCGGACAAGCTTGCCGCCATCGGCACCCTCGCGGCGGTGCCCACCATCGTCACCGGCCTGACCGATTACTCCACAGTCCAGAAACCCGCCCTGTCCACCGCGACGCTGCATGCGGTGCTCATGGACCTGACCTTCACCCTGTACCTGGCCTCGCTCTGGCAGCGCAAGCAGGGCAACCGGGGGCTTGCCATCTTCCTGTCGACGACGGGCTTTCTGCTGATGACCGTCGGGGCCTACGTGGGCGGCCATCTCTCCTACAAGCAAAAGGTGGGGGTAGACCATTCGGAGGCGGGCTCCAAGCCGAAAGAGTGGACCAGCGTGCTGGACGAAGGAGAGCTGAAGGAGCACGCGGCGACGCGCGTCGAGGTCGAGGATAACCCCATCCTGCTGTACCGCTACGGGGGCACCGTGCACGCCATCGGTGCGGTGTGCAGCCACGCGGGTGGCCCGCTGGAAGAGGGGAAATTTGATGGCTACTGCGTCGAGTGCCCCTGGCACGACTCGGTATTTGACGTGCGCGATGGGAGCATCGTCCACGGTCCGGCCACCTACCCGCAGCCCAACTACCAGGCGCGCCTCCACAACGGGAAAATCCAGGTGCGCCTAGCGGAGGGGTGAGGGTGAGTTAGCAGCCGGTTCCTCCAACGCGAGAGTAGAGAACATTAAAACAGAGAACAGACCACGGCTTTTTGGTCTGTTCTCTGTTTTATGTGCTCCTGTCCCTGGGCAGAGCGTGACGCGGGTGTGTCGGATGTGAAACCGCGCCCAAAATGCTATATACTTCACCCAAAGAAAAGCCTGTGACGGTGATAGCTTGTTGCCCACCTTTGCCAAATAAAGAGCCACCATGGAACAAAAACTGAAGTTGTCGCGCGCGGCGCTACTGCCCGAAAACCAGAGTTGTGACCATTGCGCGGACGCGCTCTCGCAGCGGCTGGCGGGCGAGCAGGGGGTCACGCGCGTGCACCGTGACGACAACAACCTGCTCTGCCTGCATTTCGAGGCGGAGCGCTGGGCGACCGACACCCTGCGGCGGGCCGCGCGCCTGCACGGGGCGGAGGTGCAGCGCCAGTACCAGCATCGTCTCTGGACGATTGGCGGGATGGATTGCGGCAGCTGCGTGCGCACGGTGGAGGAGGGGCTGACCACCCTGCCCGGCGTGCTCCGCGCGCAGGCGAACCTCGCGACCGGCAAGGTGGCCATTGAGTTTGAGGAGGGGCAGGTCAGCGAGGCCAACCTGCGCGAGCGGCTGAGCGGGCTCGGCCATGCGGTGGCCGCGGACATCGCAGCCGAAAGCGAGGAGGGGTCGCGCGCCGCCCGCTGGCGCGAGCGCCTGCTCTCCCGCGCGTGGCGACCGCTCGTCGTGGGCAGCGTGTTGGCGCTGCTCGCCGTGGTGGCGGGGCTGGCGGGCGCACCGCAGGGGCTCTCCTCGGCGGGCTTTGCCCTGGCGGTGCTGGCGGGCGGCTGGGACATCGCCCGCAACGGGGTGCGGCAACTGTTCGCCACGCGGCGGCTCACCATCGACCTGCTCATGAGCATCGCGGCGGTGGGGGCGCTGCTGCTCGGCGAGTTTGCCGAGGGCGCGGCGGTCGTGCTGCTCTTCGTGCTGGGCGAGTCGCTGGAAGGGCTGACGATGGAGCGCGCGCGCCGCTCGATCCGCTCGCTCATGACCCTCGCGCCCAGCGAGGCGACGCGCCTGCTGGACGACGGCGCGGCGGAGGTCGTCGAGGTGCAAGGGCTGGCAATCGGGGACAGGCTGCTGGTGCGCCCGGGCGAGCGCATCCCGATGGATGGCATCGTCGTGGCGGGGCGCTCGGCGGTGGATCAGGCACCGATCACCGGCGAGTCCATCCCCGTCCCGCGCGAGATGGGCGACGAGTTGTTCGCGGGCTCGATCAACGGGCGCGGCGCGCTCACCCTGCGCGTGACGCGCCGCGCGCAGGACAACACCCTGGCGCGGATCATCCGCATGGTGGAGGAGGCGCAGGGCCGCCGCGCGCCCGCACAGCGCTTTGTGGATCGCTTCGCCGAGTGGTACACCCCCGCCGTGGTCGTCGGGGCGCTGCTGGTTGCCCTGCTGCCCCCGTTGCTGCTGGGCTGGGCGTGGACGACCAGCGTACACCGCGCGCTGGTGCTCCTCGTGATTTCCTGCCCCTGCGCGCTCGTCATCTCCACGCCGGTCTCGATCATCTCGGCGCTGTCGAACGCGGCGCGCCACGGGGTGCTTATCAAGGGCGGCATCTTTTTGGAGGAGTTGGGCGCGGTGCGCGCGATAGCCTTTGACAAGACCGGCACCCTCACCGTGGGGCGGCCCACCGTGACCGATGTGCTGCCCTTTGACGGGCTGGCGGAAAACTACCTGCTCACGCTCGTCGCGGCGGTGGAGCGGCAAAGCGAGCACCCGCTGGCAGCCGCCATCGTCCGCCTCGCCGACGAGCGCGCGCTGCCGCGCCTTGTGGTGGATGACTTCGAGGCGATCCCGGGGCGCGGCGCGCGGGCGCGGGTAGGGGAGCACGCGCTACGCGTGGGCAACCAGGCGCTCGTGCCCACCCTGACGGCGCGCCAGCAGGCGGAGGCGGCGCGGCTCGAAGCGGAGGCCAAAAGCGTCATCGTGGTGGAGCGCGACGGGCAGCCACTGGGCCTGCTCGCCGTAGCCGATCAGCTGCGCCCCGAGGCGCGCGCGGCGATCCAGGCGCTGCGCGCGTTGGGCATCCAGAAAACCGTCATGCTGACTGGCGACAACGAGCGTACCGCCCGCGCCATCGCGGCGCAGGTGGGAATTGACGAGGTGCGCGCGGGGCTGCTCCCCGACGAGAAGGTGGCGGCGGTGCAGGCGCTGCAGGACGCGTGGGGCAAGGTGGCGATGGTGGGCGACGGGGTGAACGACGCGCCCGCGCTGGCAGCCGCTACCGTTGGCATCGCCATGGGCGCGGCGGGCAGCGATCAGGCGCTGGAGGTGGCCGATGTGGCGCTGATGGCGGACGACCTGCTGCGCCTGCCCTATGCGGTAGCCCTCAGCCGCGCCGCCACCCGCACGATCCGCCACAACATTGGCTTCAGCCTCGCGGTGAAAGCGCTATTCATGCTGCTCGCCCTGCCCGGCTGGGCCACCCTCTGGATGGCGGTCTTTGCCGACGATGGCGCGAGCCTGCTGGTGACCGGCAACGGGCTCCGCCTGCTGCGCCGCCGCATCGACCTGCCCGCTGCCCGCCCGCACGACGCCCCACGATGAGTAGCGGGGAGTTGCTCTCGCGGCCCCGCCCCGCTCGCAGTTACCGCGCGGCGCTGGCGCGCGTCGAGGCGATGCAGGCGGGGGAGGGGGAGGCGATTCGCCCGCTGGCCCGTACGATTTGGATGACGCACGGGCGCAAACGGGCGCAGTCGCTCGTGCTCTTTCACGGGCTCACGAGTAGCCCGCGCCAATTCGCGGCATTGGGGGAGCGCTTCCATGCGCTGGGCTACAACGTGCTCATCCCGCGCGTGCCCTACCACGGTTACCACGACCGTATGAGCCGCGAGCACGCGCGCCTCACCGCCGAGCAGCTGGTGACCCTCGTGGATGAGGCGGTGGACATCGCGCAGGGGGTGGGCGAGCGCGTGACGGTGGCCGGGCTCTCGATGGGGGGCACCCTCTCCGGCTGGGCGGCGCAGGCGCGCGCCGATGTGGGGGTGGCCGCGCTCCTCTCGCCCGCCCTGGGGCTCTACCCAATCCCCGACCCTCTCACCCCGCTCGCCGTGCGGCTGGCGCGCGTGCTGCCCAACCGCTTCCTCTGGTGGGATGCCACGCTGCGGGCCGAGGCCCCCGGCCCGCCGCACGCCTATCCACGCTTTTCCACGCGCGCCCTCGCCGAGACCCTGCGCCTCGGCCTCGCCCTCCAGCAGCAGGCGCGGCACAGCAAGCCCGCTGCCGCCGCCATCCTGGCCCTCCTCAACCCCGCCGACCGCTCCGTGAGCAACACCCTCACCCGCACGCTGCTCCAGCAGTGGCAGGAGCGCGGCAAGCAGAGCCTGTACCTCTACGAGTTCGACCCCACCCTCGACCTCCCCCACGACCTGATCGACCCCGCCCAGCCCGACCAGCAGGTGGAGGTGGTGTACCCGCTCCTGCTGGAGCTGCTTCAAGGGTGACGACGGACAGCTTAACCACAGAGAACACAGAGAACACAGAGGCAGATGTGAGACATTAGCAGGAAACTTCCTCACCTTCATCACCCCCTCACCCTCCTCACCTTCATCACCCCCTCACCCCCTCACCCCCATCCTGTGCCATCTCTCACTGCGGGCGGCGGGGAACGGGATACTCTTAGGGCATGAAGCTTGGAGCTACCCTGGAAGAGATGGCAGCGTGGGTGCGGGCCACGTTGGGCGATGATTTCCCGCGCGACACGAACGGGGTGTGGCAGGCGGGGGATGGGCGCGCGGTGGCGCGGTTGGGGGTGGGGCTGGCAGGCAACCGGCTAACGGCGGGCCAGCTAGCCCGCGCGGGGGTGGATGCGCTGCTGCTCCACCGCCCGTGGGGGCTGGGGGAGGTGCCCCCAGGGGTCGGGGTGCTCGCCGTCCACGAGGCGCTGGACGAGCGGCTCACAACCGGGGAAAATCCGTGGCTGGCCGAGCGCCTGGGCTTTGTGCTGGGCGAGGGGATCGGTGCGCGGCGCGGTCGCCCCCTCGTCTCGCTCGCCCGTCGCGCAACCCCGATGCCGCTTGGCGAGCTGCTGGCGCGCGTTGGGGAGGAATTGGGGGAGGGGGAGTTGTGGAACCCGCAGCCGCTCACCGTTCCGGTGCAAACTATCGCCCTGGCGAACGCGATGCGCCCCGCGCTCGTCGCCGTCGCCGCCAGCCAGGGGGCCAGTCTCTACCTGACCGGCGCGCTCCGGCCCGCCGCACGCCCGTTCCTGCTGCAAACCGAGATGGCGGCGGTGGGGCTGGGCCACCATGCGACCGAGCGGTGGGGGCTGCGCTGGCTCGCGCGGGGGTTGGAAGGCACCTTCGGGGTGGAGATCGTCTGGTTGGACGAGAGTGCGTTGTGAGTTTTGGGAGCACCCTGCTATCCTTTGCGGAACTACCCCTTGGCCTAGACCAAGCTACCTATCAAGTGTGGAAGGAGTAGCAAACTTGGGCTTTTTGAATCGCCTCCTCGGCAAAAAGCCAGAGACCCCCAAGGATGCGGGGCTCTACTTCTACGTGCGTTGCAAGCACTGTGATCGCGTGCTGCACACGCGGATCGACGCGGAGCGCGAGCTGACCCCGCGCGACGAGGGCGGCTACGAGCTTCGCAAAGAAATGATGGATGATCGCTGCTTCCGCCGCTTCTACCTGACCGCCACCTTCGACAGCAGCAAGCGACCGAGCAGCGTGGAAGTGCAGGGCGGCACCCTGATTGACCGCGCTACCTGGGAAGCGGAAAAGGATTTGCCGCGCCGTCCCCCCCTCCCCGAAGCTGAACCGGACGGGGATTTGTAAATTAAAGGTGAACTCGTATAATATTTAGTTAGATAACGCCGGTAGTCAGCATGGCGGAGACAAGGAGAGGGTCGAGCCATTTTCTCGATCCTCTTCATTTTGTCTGCGGGACACGGCAACCAGCTCTTAAAGTAGAAGGAAGGAAAGAAGATCATGAAGCGTACGTACCAGCCCAAGCGCCGCAAGCGCATCCGTACCCACGGTTTCCGCTCGCGCATGGCGTCGAAGGGTGGCCGCAAGGTGTTGAAGCGCCGTCGCGCGCGGGGCCGTCACCAGTTGACGGTGACGATTCCCCGGCGCTACGAGTAAGCATACGGTCAGGAGCGGAGCGGGGGATCGCCCTTGTCTCCGCTCCTCTGTATTGACAGGTAGCGGCTGTGCATCGAGATAATCGCCTGCGTGCCTCGGCGGATTTTCAACGGGTGCGACGCGTGGGCAAAAGCGTGGCGAACCCGTTATTCGTGTTGGTGTGGGCCCCCAGCCCCGATGGGGCGCTCCGTTTTGGGATTGCGGTCGGGAAAAAGATTGGCGGCGCGGTCATCCGCAACAAGATCAAACGCCGCGTGCGCGAGCATCTTCGGCAGCAGGTGCGCGCGGCAACGCTCCAGGACGGGGCGGACGTGCTGGTCATCGCGCGCCCCGCGGCGCGCGATGCCGATTACGAGACGGTGAGCCAGGCGCTCGACGAGCTGTTGAGCCGGGCAAGGTTGTGGAAAGGGGGCCGCTGATGCAACGCGTGCTCGTCGCACTGATTCGCTTTTACCAGCGCCATATCTCGCCGCTGACCGGCCCCACCTGTCGCTTCCACCCTACCTGCTCGCACTACACCCTGGAAGCTATCGAGAAGCATGGGGCCGCCCGCGGGAGTTGGTTGGGCTTCAAGCGCCTTCTGCGCTGCCATCCCTTCCATCCAGGGGGGTATGATCCCGTTCCGTAAGGGGCGCGGAGCCGCGCGAAAAATTTGTTGTTCAAGATAGAAGCTACGCGGTCAAGGCACTATCATCTAAACGAGGCGAGGGGGCAATGCCCAGTCGCCGCCACGGGCTAACGCCCGCTCAAGCGGGCGGCAGGCGGAGCCGTTGCCTCCTGCGTAGGTTCAAAAGATAGAGAAGGGTTAGAGCAAACCATGTGGGACGCATATGTTGGGCTGATCGAAAATGCGATCACCGCCTTCCACGGCGTGTTGGGCAACTGGGGCCTGGCGATTATTCTGTTTACGGTCCTTATCAAGCTGATAACATGGCCGCTAAACTCAAAGCAGGTACGATCCACCAAGGGGATGCAGGAGCTGCAACCGCGCCTGAAGGTGTTGCAGGAAAAGTACAAGGATGACAAGGAAGCGCTGACGCGCGAAACGATGGCCCTGTACCAGGAATCCGGCTTTAGCCCGGTGATGGGCTGTTTGCCGATGCTGATCCAATTCCCGATCTGGATCGGACTCTACCAGGCGATTCTGGATCTGGCGAACGTGGGGAAATTGGGCCAGGGCTTCCTGATAATCCCGAGCCTCGCCTGCCCGAGCACCGACGCGGCGGTCTGCCCCATGACCAACGGACTGAGCTGGGTGCTGAATGTCGGCAATCTCGGCCAGACCTGGCCCTACCTCATCCTGCCGGTCCTCACCGTCGTGACACAGGTTGCCATCAGCAAGTTCATGACGCCCGCCACGCCCACCACGACCGGCAAGGACGGTCAGCCGGACCCGACCCAGGCGATGATGAAGCAGATGACGACGTTCATGCCTATCATGTTTGGCTTCTTCGCGCTACAGTTCCCGGCGGGGCTGGCCCTGTACTGGGTGACGAACAACGTGCTGACCGGCCTTCAGTACTCGCTCCTGAATCGTGAGTCCCCGGCAGCGCCGATGACGCTGGCAGCGGCGGGCGCGGACGGTGGCAGGGTGATCGAGGTGGAAGCCAATGCAAACAACAATGATCTGTTGAAGGGGCAAATTGATGGCAAATCACGTCGCAAGCGGAAAAAGCGTTGAGGCCAGTGGCAAAAGCGTCGAGCAGGCAGTCGAGAATGCCCTGATCCGCCTGGGGGCGCGCCGCGATGAGGTAAAAATCCAGGTGCTGCGTGAGGCGAGCCGTGGGGTGCTGGGCTTCGGCGCGCACGACGCCATCGTGCGCGTGACCGAGGTGGGCAGCGCAGCGCCTGCCACCCCGCCCGCCCCGCCCGAGGCAAGGGGGCCGGTGGTCGCCCCGCCCGTGGCGGTGCCGCCCCTCGCGGAGGTAGCCAAGCTTCTGGAAGAGGAGGCCGCGCCGCCCCAGGAGGCCGCGCCAGTTGCGACGGTGGAGCCGGTCGCGGCTACCGCGCCAGTCGCGGCTGCGGAGCCGGTCGAGGTGGAAGCCGACGATGACGAGGACGATGATTTCATCTACGATGACGACGACTCGCCGCGCGGCCCGCGCAGCGAGGTCACGGACGATGAGCTTTTCGACATCGCGCGCGATGTGCTGCTCAACATCTTGGAGCGGATGAACGTGATCGCCGACGTGCTGGTGGAGTGGCGCGAGCCGGAGGACGAGAAGGACGAGCGCATGCTGATCCTGGACATCGTTGGCGACGACCTGGGGCTGCTCATCGGGCGGCGCGGCGAGACGCTGCGCGACCTACAGTACATCACGCGGCTGATCGTTGGGCACCGTGTGCGCGGCTGGGCGAACCTGATGGTGGATGTGGAGGGTTACAAGCAGCGGCGCGAGCGCAACGTTCGCGAGCTGGCGCGCCGCGTGGCGGAGCGCGTGCTCGACACCAAGCGACCGATCCACATGGAGCCGATGAACGGCTACGAGCGCCGCCTCGTCCACCTGGAACTGCGCGACATGGACGGCGTGAAAACCAAAAGCTCGGGCGAGGGCGAGCGGCGCAAGGTGGGGATTTACCCCGCCGACTATCGCCTGTAACCCACGCGCACGGGGGCAAGTCGTCTCGCCCCGCTCGACAAAAGGAGACCCATAAAAATGCCTATTATTTCGTTGCTACTCTCGCTGGTTGCCCTGGGTTGGGGCTTTCTGACCCACCGCCGCGCTACCGAGGCCGAGGTGCGCCTGGAAAACGTGCGCAACTCCCACTTCCGCCTCGCCGATCAGCAGCGCTCGGACAGTGACACCCTCAAGGCCGAGATTCGCGCGCTGCGCGAGCAGCTTCGCATACAGCGGGGCGGCGCGCGCTTCCACGAGGCGATGACCGTCGGCGCGGCGATGGAGCTTGACCCGCGCGTCGTGGACGTGCTCGGCGCGTTCCACATTGGCGGCTGCTCCAGCTGCGCGGTCAGCCCGGAGGACACGCTGCGCTATGCGGCGGAGGGTAACGGCCAGTCGCTCGATACGGTGCTCCAGGCGCTTAACCAGCTTGGCAGCCGCGAGGAGGCCGAGGTCGCGCGCATGCTGGAGCGCAAGCCGAACGTGCAGCTCTCGCTGTAGCTGCAACCCCCTGTGCGCCACGAGCCAGAAGCAGGAATGCTTCTGGCTTATTGTTTTGTACCGCAGTACGATGCGTGCTACCCAGTCCTAGTTTGCCAGCCCTTGGCGGCGGGCCAGAGGCCCGCGCTCCGAGTAGGTTGGGTAAAACAACCGCGCTGCGCCCCAGCCTCCCCTTGTCGCCTTGTCCCCTTGGTCCCCCAATCCCTGACCCCCGCCCCCTAACCCCTTTCCCGTTGCCCGAGTAGCACCGAGGCGCGCGGGGTGCTATAATCGGCAGTTGGGACGCATCCGGTTTTGAGCGAGGGAGGCCCGCACCGCGCCCCCGCTCATCGGTTCAGGAACAAGGCAAAAGGAGAGGCTATGGCAGAACAATATGATGTGATTGTGCTGGGTGGCGGGCCGGGCGGCTATGTGGCGGCGATCCGCGCCGCGCAGTTGGGCCTGAAAACCGCCTGTGTGGAGGCGGAGAACCTCGGCGGGGTGTGTTTGAATTGGGGATGCATCCCGAGCAAGGCGCTGATCGCCAACGCGCAGTTGGTCTTCAACATTCGCAACCATGCCAAGGATTTTGGGCTGAGCTTTGATAGGTTCGAGGCGGATTACGGGGTGGCGGTGCAGCGCAGCCGCAAGATCGTGCAGCGGCTCGTGCGCGGGGTGGGCGGCCTCTTCAAAAAATACGGGGTCACCCACATTCAGGGCTATGGCAAGCTGGCCGACGCCAACACCATCGACGTGGATGGCACGCGCTACAGCGCCAAGAACATCATCATCGCGACCGGCGCTACATGGAACCAGCTGAAGGACGTGCGCGCGGAGGGCGATCTGGACGAGGAGCGCATCGTCTCCTACCGCCACGCCATCGTGCAGGAAGAGACCCCCGGCACCGTCGTCGTCATCGGCGCGGGCGCGATCGGCGCGGAGTTCTCCTACGTGTACAACTCCTACGGTGCAGACGTGACCATCGTCGAGTACCTGCCGCACCTGCTGCCGCTGGAGGATGAGGAGGTCTCGATCGAGTTGGAGAAGCAGTACAAGAAGCAGGGCATCAACCTGAAGCTGAGCACCGCCGTCAAGCGCGTCGAGCGCAAGGGCGACAAGGTGTATATAACCGTCACCCCCGCGCAGGGCGGCAACGAGGAGACGCTGGAGGCGGATCGCGTGCTGGTGGCGATTGGCTTCAAGCCCAACTCCGACAACATCGGGCTGGAGACAGTGGGGATCGCGACGACGAAGCGCGGCCACATCGAGATTGACGGCGCGATGCGCACCAACATCCCGAACATCTACGCCATCGGTGACGTGTCCAACAACACGCTGGCCCTGGCGCACGTCGCGAGCCACCAGGGGGTCATCGCGGCGGAGACCATCGCGGGCCACGAGCACCCGCCGCTGGAGTACAAGATGATGCCGCGTGCCACCTACTGCAACCCGCAGGTGGCATCGATGGGGTACACCGAGAAAGAGTTGCAGGAGCAGGGCATCCCCTACAACGTCGGGCGCTTCCCGCTCGCCGCGAACGGCAAGGCGATGGGGCTGAACGAGGCGGTCGGCTTTGTGAAGATTTTGGCGCACAAGACGTATGGCGAGATTCTGGGCGCGCACCTGATCGGCCCGGAGGTGACGGAGTTGATCTCCGAGTTTACCCTGGCGCGCGAGTTGGAGTCCACCCCAACGGAAATCTTCCGCGCGGTGCACCCGCACCCGACCCTCGCCGAATCCATCGCGGAGGCGGCGATGGACGTTGAGGGGCAGACGCTCAACTTCTAACGACTCGGTTCGTGGCGCAACGCGGGGAAGCGTGGTGATGGTTGTCACCACGCTTCCCCGTTTCTGCTTTTATGCTGAGGCGACGCATTCATGTCGCATCCTATCACGAAGGAGATCAAGATGGCTGTTATCGAGGCGGGGCAAGAGGCCCCGGATTTTACGCTGCGTGACCAAACCCGCACGGAGCAGACGCTGAGCGACTACCGGGGCAAGCCGGTGCTGCTGCTCTTCTACCCGTTGGATTTCAGCGGGGTCTGCACCGAGGAGATGGGCTGCGTGATGGACATCCTGCCGCGCCTGAACGCGTTGGACGCGCAGGTGTTCGGCATCAGTGTGGACAGCCACCACTCGCACCGCGTCTTTGCGGAGCAGCGCGGCATCGAGTATCCGCTGCTGGCAGACTTTCACCCGAAGGGGAAGGTAGCGCAGGCGTACGGGGTCTACCTGGACGATTACGGGATCAGCTCGCGCGCGTGGGTCGTGATCGACGGCGAGGGGCGCGTGGTCGCGGCGGAGGACGTCGGCCCGCCCAACATGCCAGACTTCGACACGATTGTGGCGGCGGTGGAGCGGGCGGGGGTAGAGCAAGGATTGCAGAAAAGAAGGATGACGGCAGGGGCGCACCGCCACGCGGTGCGCCCCTGTTTGTGTAGGGCGGCGCGGGCTAGCGCAGCCAGACGATGGTGATGCCGTGGTTGTCCGCGTTCAGGTCTGTGTCGGGGAAAGAGCCGATCTCGTCGCGCATCTGCACCGTTTCCGGGTTGGTGAGGTGGTACGCCTCGCCCGGAATCGCTGCGCGGAAGGGGAACGGGTTGCGGGCCAACCAGCCGCGCACGTTGCGCTGGAGCACGTTGGAGCCGGTCTCGCGCCCCCACCCGTGGATGATTTTGAGGAGGCGGCTGCCGCTAAACGATGCCTCGCGCGAGGCGGCGCGCAGCCGCCGCTCCGCTTCAGCCCAGGTCATGCCGTGCAGGTCCACCTCGTAGATCAGTTGGCGACGCTTGGCGGGGCGACGGTTGTCTTTGTTTCTGTTAGGCATTGGACCCCTTTACAAACAGCAGGCGCTCACTCTCTCCATCATCGCAAACACAGCATCCATGACCTGGCGGCGGAAGGCTTCGTTGTCGTTGAGCAGCTTGAAGAGTTGAACATCATCGTTGAAGATGGCAAGGTGCGCTTTCTGGAAGGCGCGTTCGTATTCGACGCGGGTGTTCTGGGCATCGGAGTTTCGGCGGGCGTTCTGGTAGGCGGTGTCGGCGGCTACATGCTCGGGGATCGTCTCGCTGAGGAGCTTGCGCACGCGGTCCTCATTGTTCCAGGGGATGTTGCCAAATAGGTCGTTGAAGAGCCGGAGGATGTTCGAGAGTCGGTCTAGTTCCGGCTCTGCTTTACCGCCGCCCCCCTCGGTGGGCACGGGGTCGAGGCTGCCTTCCTGGTCGGCGAGCAGGATCAGCATGGTTGCCTGCTTCTCGACGCGGTAGCTGTCAAGGTCGATGGTTTCAAGGATGCCGCGCGCGAGGTCCTCCTCAACGGGCGCAGGGAGCTTGGGCACCAGGAAGTTGAGGAAGATAGAGAGCTTTTCCCACTCCGCGTTGCTGTAGGGGAGGAGGGCGGCGAGGAAGTTGTAGGTGCGGGTGAAGGCTTTGGCCCCGCCCTTGAAGCGCACCTGCCCCTCCTCGTCCAGTTCCAGGTAGCGGGCCACGCAGTTGTCGAGGATGGGGTCGAGTTGGTCGCGCTCCGCGCCGCCAAGGTAGAGCTCGACGAGGCGGGCGATCTCCTCCTCTGAGTATACCTCGCTACGCTCCAACTCGGCCTGGAGATCGTGCAGCTTGTTGGGGTCGCTCTCCTCGCTGAGGATGGTGGTCCGGTAGTAATCCTGAAAGGCGGCGCGGATGGTGTCCGCATCGTTGAAGAAGTCGAGCACGAAGACGTCGTGCTTCTGGGGGTGGGCGCGGTTGAGGCGCGAGAGGGTCTGCACGGCGCGCACCCCCGAAAGCGGTTTGTCCACGTACATGGTGTGCAGCAGCGGCTCGTCATAGCCGGTCTGGAACTTGTCGGCGCAGACGAGGAAGCGGTAGGGATCGGATTGGAATGCGTCCTCGATCTGGTTGCTGGGAAAGCCGTTGAGCGTCGCCTCGGTGACTTTCACACCTCCGTACTCGTGCTCGCCTGAGAAGGCGACGATGGCGCGGTAGGCGCTCTTGCGCTCCAGCAGGTAGTCGCGGATGGCGTGGAAGTACTCGATGGCGTGCGCGATGCCGCCGGTGACGACCATCGCCCGCGCCTGCCCGCCGATCTTGCCGCGCGCGCTCACATGCTCGTGGAAGTGGTCCACCATGATCTCTGACTTGAGGCGGATGGCGTGCTCGTGGCGCTCGACGTAGCGGCGCAGCTTCTTTTGCGCCCGCGATGTGTCGAACTCGGGGTCTTCCTCCACCGTCTTGGTGAGGTGGTAGTAGCTGGCGATGGGGGTGTAGCTGCGCAGCACGTCCAGGATGAAGCCCTCCTGGATCGCCTGCTTCATGGTGTAGCTGTGGAAGGGGCGATACTTCGTTTCGCCCTCCTGGTACGGCTCGCCAAAAAGTTCCAGCGTCTTGTTCTTGGGGGTGGCGGTGAAAGCGAAGTAGCTGGCGTTGGGCAGCATCTTGCGCCCTTCCATGATCGGTTGATCTGCTCCTCAACCGTTTCCTCTTCCTGCCTCCCCTACCTGAGACAGCGCCATGTTCATCGCCGCGGCAGCGCGCCCGCCCTGGCTGGAGTGCGCCTCGTCAATGATGATGGCGAAGTGCCGCCCGCGATGCTCCGCTGCCGATCTCGTCCAGGATGAAGGGGAACTTCTGCACGGTGCTGATGATGATCTTCTTGCCCGCCTGGAGGAAGCGCCGCAGGTCGCCCGAGCGCTCCGCGTGGCCCACCGTCGCGCCCACCTGGGCGAACTGCTTGATCGTGTCGCGAATCTGCTTGTCGAGGATGCGCCGGTCGGTCACGACGATCACCGAGTCGAAAAGCAGCGCGTCGCTGTGGCGCAGGCCGACCAGTTGGTGCGCGAGCCAGGCGATGGAGTTGGACTTGCCGCTGCCGGTCGAGTGCTGGATCAGGTAGCGATGGCCCGCGCCGCGTGCTGAGACATCGGCCAGCAGCGTGCGCACCACGTGCATCTGATGGTAGCGGGGAAAGTACTGGATGGGCTTCTTGCGCCCCGTCTTCTCGTCCTTGCGCTCGATGAGCAGCGCGAAGTTTTCCAGGATGTTGGTGAGGCTCGCGGGGGTGAGCACCTCTTCCCAGAGGTAGGCGGTCTTGAGCCCGTTGGGGTTGGGCGGGTTGCCCGCGCCATCGTTCCAGCCCTTGTTGAAGGGGAGGAACCAGGAGGCTTTGCCGTCCAACTTGGTGCACATGCGCACCTCGTGGTCGTCCACGGCGAAGTGGACGAGGCAGCGTCCGAAGCGAAAGAGTAGCTCGCGCGGGTCGCGGTCGCGCTTGTACTGCTCCACCGCATCCTCAACCGTCTGCTTGGTCAGGCTGTTCTTCAGCTCGAAGGTGGCGATGGGCAGCCCGTTGAGGAAAAGGGCGAGGTCGAGCGCGCGGCGCGACTGGTCGGCGCTGTAGTGCAGCTGGCGCGTGACGGTGAAGCGGTTGGCCGCGTAGCGCTCGGCGGCTTTGGGGTTGCCAGCAGAGGGGGTGCCGTAGAACAGCTCGATGTGGTGCGGCCCGTGCTTGATCCCGTGGCGCAGCACGTCGATGGTGCCGCGCTTGCTGATCTCGCCCTGGAGGCGGGCGAGGAACTTGAGCCGCGCGGGGCTGTCGTGGTCGAGGTCCAGCGCCTCGGCGCTGTCCGGCTGCGTTTCATGGAGGAAGGCGCGCAGCTGGGCAAGGTCCAGGGCGTGGGCGCGGTCAAAGTCGGCGGGGTCGCCGGGCTGCCACTGGGGGCCGCTGCTGGCGCGCTCGCGCACGAGGCCGCGCCTGCCGGTCATCGCCTCGACGATGAGGGTTTCGAGGCCCTTCTCGCTGGTGTCGGTAAATTTGTGAATCAAAATCTCCTCTTTTCAGCAAGGTGGACGCAGGATGGACACACCAACCGACGGGCGGACCTACCAACCGACGGGCGGACACACCAACCGACGGGCGGACACACCAACCGACGGGCGGACACACCAACCGACGGGCGGACACACCAACCGACGGGCGGACACACAGGTCCGCCCCTACGATTGCCCCGTGTGTCTTTGGTGGCGGGTTGGGTGTGAACGAGGCGGATTGGTGGGTCCGCCCCTACGGATGCAATTGGTCGTCGTGCCAACGTAGGGGATTGGATGCGATGTAGGAGGCGATACGTTGGTAGTCCTCCTCGTCCCGAATGATGTGTTCCCAATAATTGCGCTGCCACAACCGCTGCTCGAACGGGGGCCATGTGCCCTGCTTTACCCCACGGATATACTCATTGGTCGTCATGGTCTTGAACCACTGTACAATTTGTGGGAGACCACGCTCGGGGGTTCCCTCAAGCGCAATGCGGATAATGGCATGGATATGGTTGGGCATTACAACCCACTCTCCGTTCTCCACGGTTGGGAACTTGTCGGACAACGCGTCGTACCACTTTGTCACCATCTGTCCCGCATCGTTCAACGCCATCGCCCCCTCAGTAACCGTACCGAAGAGGCATACACGATTTTGAACGCAGATCGTAACAAAATAGGCTCCTGCCTGCGCGTAATCGTACCCGCGTAGACGGATGGAACGTCGATTGTGGTGCGGTTGACGCTGTCCCATTGTGGTTGCCTCCGTCGCGGGACGCCCATGTGGGTTCGCCCCGTGGTGTGTTTACCCTACCCGATGGGGCGGACACATGGGTGGAAACACGGGCGGACACACGGGCGGACACACGGGCGGACACACGGGTGGACACACGGGGCGGACACACGGGGCGGACACACGGGGCGGACACACGGGTCCGCCACCACTACCGATGTGTCTGCCCACCATCACCATGTGTCTGCCCCGTGCCCCGTCGCGTGGGTCCGCCCGATGGGCGGACACACGGGTCCGCCCCTACCATTGCCATCCCATCGCGTTCCACCGTTTCGTAGGGGCAGACCGATGTGTCTGCCCCCACCATTTCCACCATGTGTCTATGTCGCCTCTGCCCCCACCATTTCCACCATGTGTCTATGTGTCTGCCCCCACCATCTCCACCATGTGTCTGCCCCGTGCCCCGTCGCGTGGGTCCTGCCCGATGGGGGGACACGTGGGTCCGCCCCTACCATTGCCGTGTGGGTCCCGCCCGATGGGGCGGACACACGGGTCCGCCCCTACCATTGCCGCGTGGGTCCTGCCCGATGGGGCGGACACGTGGGTCCGCCCCTACCATTTCCGCGTGGGTCCTGCCCGATGGGGCGGACACGTGGGTCCGCCCCTACCATTGCCGCGTGGGTCCTGCCCGATGGGGCGGACACGTGGGTCCGCCCCTACCATTTCCGCGTGTCTGCTATGCGATGAAGGGTAGCACGTGCGCCTGGAGGCGCGCGATCATGTCCGCCGGGCTGTCGCCGAGGATGAGAGAGACGTTGTCGAGGCGGATGCCGCCCGGTGGCCCGCTCACCTGCCGCAGGCGAGGCAGCAGAACTGTAGCAAACTTGGCGCGCTGTTGCCCCTTGGTCGGGACGATGCCCGCGACGACGAGGTGGGTGGCGGGCGTGATGCGGAAATATTGCTGCTCGGTGCCCCGCCCGACAGCGACGCGAGTGCAGAGCAGCAGCGCAAAGATATCACCGAGCAGCTTTTTGGGCGAGAGGGGTCGCTCTTCGATCTCGATGAGCAGGCGCGCCTCCTGCGCGGGCGAGGCGAGCAGCAGGTCAATGTCGGCCAGCCGATTCAGGTTGCTGACCGTCTCGCCTGCGAAGCCCTTGAGCGCCGCCACATGCGGGTCGGTTGCCCGCTCCCCATGATCGTAAAAGAGCTGGTAGCGCGAGGAGCTGTCAAGCTGTGCCCCCAGCCATTGCCCGAACTGCCCCGTCTCCCACCCCGCCGCTTGCTTCGTCGCAATCTGCCTCTCCCACACATCCTCCGGTATTGCGTCAATGCCGAGCCACTCGCGGAGATCCTCACCGTGAGGCAAGCTAAGCGTTTCGCCATAGGTAACCTGCCGCCCCGCCTCGTCCTCGGCCCGAATTGAGACGCTGTCATCGGCAATCAACTCGAACTGCTTTTCGAGGATTGCCAGTGACTCGGTATCGAGCAACTGTTCCCGAATCACCTGCAAGCCGATGGGGTGATAGCGCACGATGGTCGGCCACGCACCGTAGCGGGCGCGAAAGCCGTTGATGGTAATGCAGAGGCGCACCCAGGCGCGATCATGACCGTTTGGCATCAGGTTCCTTCTTCCCCCTCCTCCTCGTCCCACCCTTCGCCCGTCTCCTCGCCCTCGTCCATCGCCTCCTCGTCGTCCGGCTCCAGGGCGGCGACCTCGTTGGGCAGGGCGGCGGCAGCGGCGCGCACGTCGAGCTTGCCCGTGACCACATCGGCGATGAGCCGCGTGCGGTACTCGCGCATCAGGGCGATTTCGCGTTCGAGCTGCTCAATAGCACTTGTCAGGTGCTAAGTCGATCGTGAGATATGCAGACAATCGCTTGTTGCTCCTAGCAGCACTGGGAGCTATGACAATACGTTTCGATCATGCGTCAAGTCGTAGAACCTGTTGTACCTCCATATTGGCTAAGTCTGAACTGAAGTGTCCATATCAGGTAGAGTTTATGAGCCATGAGATTGAAGCAGATCAGGATTTGGTCGAAATAGAGCATCTGCTGGTTCACTATAAACTCATAATTATCGCAAACCATACAATGTTCCTGGCAGGTACCTGTTGCACAACTAAACATATCTCTTGCTCAGGCGGTCCTCGTTCCTTCGCAGCAGTTGGAAGGTTCTAACATGTTAAATCTCGATCAAGTTCAGCCTCATATCTGCAATATTACCGCCTTAGTACATATAGGTGCACCCGTATAATCGTTAAGAATTCGCGTTCTACCTCTAGCAGTCGACTGTGATCAATGAAATACAACTTTTGACCGAAGTCACCTCCCACCCCGCTGGCACCTCGCCGAGCCAGGGCACCCCGCTGTCCTTCATCGGCACATCGGGGTCCAGGCCGCGCGTGACGGCGCGGTGGATGATGGCCTGCTTCTGCTCCGTCAGCAGCGCAATCAGCCGCCGCTTGGCGCGGAGGTAGCGGCGAATCTTGGCGTCGGTGTGGTCCAGGAAGCGCGCGATGGCGGCTTGCTCGTCGGGGGGTGGGAGGGGGAGCTAAGTCTGCTACGAACTCTCTCAGCTAATCGCAGGATACTGCTGATTCCTCGAATACTGTTGCAATGACCGATCATGGTGAAGCATCAGCTGCGAATCAGATAGGGCAAACTAGTGTGAGTCTGGTGTAGCCTGTCGGACACAGCAAACCGACTAGAACAATTCGTCATCTGTTCGCAACATGAGTCAGCAGACTTCAATAGCCGCCTGTCCAAATCGCATCCCTGGTTCAGTGACATGCACGTGCATCGACATTGTTGCATCCCTCATGACGCGACTTCCTCTGGCGTTTCGCGTAAATCCATTCCGTGCACCATTCGTACCAGAGTATCTCAAAGTACCGCATGAATGATCAGCTAGACGTCATCCTCATGCTAGCGCACTGGTCGCTTATTGATCGCAACCAGCCGCTTAGCGCGTTCGCACTTCCCAATGCTCCGGCACATCGCCGAGCCAGGGCACGCCGGAGGGTTTGTAGGCGGGGTAGGGGGGAAGGTGACTATTCAACGTCGCAGACCTTTTGCTTTCAAGTGCAGGGTGGATAGGCGGCGGAAGCTGCTGCCGTGGCGCTACGAAAGGGGGATGTACAAAATCTGTCCTTCCCACTCTTTTTCTTCGCTACTCTCGGCCAGTAGCAGCAGGTCATCTATTACGGTTCCCATCGCGGCGGAGCGATGAACTTCAAAGCCACCGGGCATCGGCAGCCCCCGCGTCACACGGTCATAGGCGTGGCGGGTCATGGTGCTGACATCGTGTGTCAGCAAGATACGCTCTTCCTCAGCCGCCCATGCCAAAATATCGGGGTCTTTTGCCCCCGCCAGCGCTACATCCTGTACCCGTACTCGGTCCAGTTCAGGTTGTCGCCGCAGCATCCCGCGCAGAATGTTGTTGTTGAAATCCTCGTCGGTAACAAAGCGCACCATGCAACCTCAACCCTGCCCGGCCCGCCGCGCCAATAGCCGCGCCCGTACCCCCTGCATGGCAAAGCGCGATTCATTCTGGGCGCGCACCTCCTGGCGGGCCTGCTCCCGCAGTTGCAAGTACCCCTCGACCTCGTTCGGATGATGCAGGTAGTAACTGATTACACTGTATACATCCGCAAGATCGAGCGTGGGATAGTGCGACACAATCTCCTCGGGCGTCGCGCCCGCCTGGAAGGCAATCACAATCGCCTCCAGCGGCACGCGCGTGCCACGCACGCGAATCACCCCCTCGCCTGTGGATTCGAGCGGAACCGGCTCTCGTACCAAAGTCACATCCATCGCTTCACCCTCCTTCCATGCCACAACCTGTTGCCCGTATCGTAGTCCGGTGCGAGGGAATCGCAACTCCCCGGCCCGCAACGCTGATGCTCCCAATGCTCCGGCCCATCGCCGCTCCAGGGGACGCGGGGGGTGTAAGCGGGGTAGGGGAGAGGGGGGTGGTCATGCGGATGGCTCCAATACGGTCCGATAGGCTTGATCTGGGTGGCGGGGAGCGTCGGGGATCGTGTATTGCAGTTGTCCTCGCTTCACCAACGGTCTCAGATAATTAGTCCTCAAGTAATCGGGCGTACGGTGGGTGATGACGGCTAATTGATCTGCCGTCCAGGACTGAATCGAACACAGTTGCAGAAGCGCTCTTTCCATTCGGGATTTTTCCACCTTTCCACCCAACTCATCAAGGAAGGCCTTCAACGGGGCCGGCAGAGAGTCTAAGAGCGCTGAACGGGGCGATGGTGCTCGGTCTGCTGCAACCATACTTGATTTGCCTGCAACCATACTTGATTTGCCTGCAACCATACTTGATTTGCCTGCAACCATACTTGATTTGCCTGCAACCATACTTGATAGGACTTACGCACTTGGGAAGCCGACCGACAACCGACGGGTGCCCTCTGGGCGCGACGACCGATAACGGACGAAGGACGAAGGACCAACGAAGGTGCGCGGGGGGCCTAGCCTCTGCATTTCGCCCTCTGCGCCTTTGCATCTCTGCGCCTTTGCGTTACGCCGTTCGCTCCGCGCTCTGCGCTCAATTGCGTAAGTCCTACTTGATTTATCAAAGCCCTCCACAGATGGTTGCAGGGATCGGGCAACGCGCGCGGTGGGTACGTAAAAGGTAGCGGCTCATTGGACAGCGCGCAGATGGTTTCTAACAATGATTTCCCCGCCTCAGAAGAGCGTTTTACTTCGATGCGCTCTTGCTCGCCATGTTCAGCAAGCAGGGCGAGCACTGCCAGCACTTTGTCTTGTGTGGCGCTCATCCGCTCCCCTCCCCCATGCCCATAATCTCCGCCAGCAGCCCATCCGTCTCCTGCTCCAGCGCGAGGATGTCCGCGCGAATCGCTTCCAGCGGGCGCAGCGGCTCCGGCTGGTAGAAGTAGCGCGTAAACGAAATCTCGTAGCCGATGCGGGTGTAGCTCTCGTCCACCCAGGCGTCGGGCACGTGGGGCAGCACCTCGCGGCGGATGAACCCCTCGATGCCACCCTCTTCCATCAGCGGCACCTGCTCAAAGTCGCGCAGGGCGCTGTCCGCCTCGTACTCCACCACTACGGCTTTGCCCCCCACCTCCGCCTCGAAGAGTCCAAGGAGCGGGTTCGGCTCCACCTTGCCCCGCTTGTGCACCTTCTTGATGAGCGGCGCGGCGGCCTCGTCCTGCTCCGCGATCGTGCCATCGCAGCAGCTTGCGCCGCTTGCTGGTCAGGCGGAGGCCCGCCGCCTCCGCGCGCGGCTCCAGCACGGCGAGGAAGGCATTAAAATCCCCGTGCGGCCCCTCGCCAAGCTCGGCGGCCAGCTCGTCAAGGAGGTCAGCGAGGGCCGCTTCCCCTGCCTCCTCCGCTGCCTCGCGCAGCGCCAAGCGCTGCTTGCGCCCGAGCGACACGCGCAGGCGCAGGGGTCGCTCCACGCGCACCTTCCAGTAGCCAAACTCGCGGTTGTCGAAAATCTTCGACTCGTCCGTCTCCTCGAACGCGAGGAACGCGTTGCAGATGCGCTCGATATCTGCAACGCCCAACTCGCAATTCTTCTTGCCCCAGATTTTTGCGCAGCGGCTGGTACCACTCCGTCGCGTCGATCAGCTGCACCTTGCCGCGTCGGTGCGCGGGCTTGCGGTTGGAAAGCACCCAGATGTAGGTGGCGATGCCGGTGTTGTAGAACATGTTGAGCGGCAGCGCGATGATCGCTTCCAGCCAATCGTTCTCGATGATCCAGCGGCGAATGTTCGCTCTCGCCCTGCCCCGCGTCCCCGGTGAACAGCGACGAGCCGTTGTGCACCTCGGCGATGCGGCTGCCCAGCGCGTGTCCGTGCTTCATCTTGGACAGCATGTTCGCCAGGAACAGCATCTGCCCGTCGCTGGAGCGGGTCAGCAGCGAGTACTCCGGGTCGCCCTCGTGCGTCGATCACGAAGCGCGGATCGGTGATGCCGCTCTTGCCGCCCATGCGCTCCAGGTCGCTCTTCCAACTCTTGCCGTAGGGCGGGTTGGAAAGCATGAAGTCGAACTCCGTCGTCGGGAAAGCATCGTTGGAGAGCGTCGAGTGCTCCGGCCCGCCGACGATGTTGTCCGCCTCCTCGCCCTCGCCCTTGAGCAGCAGATCGGCCTTGCAGATCGCGTAGGTCTCGGCGTTGATCTCCTGCCCGTACAGGTGGGTCGACGACCTGCTTGCCATGCGCCTCGGCGAGCTTGTCGAGCGTCTCCTCCGCCACCGTCAACATGCCGCCGGTGCCGCACGCCCCGTCGTAGAGCAGGTAGGTGCTGGACTCGATCTGGTCGGCGATAGGCAGGAAGATCAGGTTCGCCATCAGCTTGACCACGTCGCGCGGCGTCCAGTGCTCGCCCGCCTCCTCGTTGTTCTCCTCGTTGAAGCGGCGCACCAGCTCCTCGAAGATCGTCCCCATCGCGTGGTTGTCCAGCCCTGGCTGGCGCACCGAGCCATCCGCATTCAGCACGGGGTCGGGGCTGAGGTTGATCGCGGGGTCGAGGAACTTCTCGATCAGCGTGCCGAGCGCGTCGGCCTTCGAGAGGCGAGGAATCTGGTTGCGGAACTCGAAGTTTTCGAGAATTTCCTGCACGTTCGGGGAAAAGCCATCGAGGTACGCCTCGAAGTCGGCCGTAAGCTGCTGCTGGCTGGCGCGGGAGCGCAGATCGCGCAGGGTGAAGGGGGAGGTGTTGTAGAAGGCCTGCTCCGCCGCCTGGCGCAGTAGCCCTTTCTGATTGGTGATACCCAGCGTGTCGAGCCGTGCCTTCATCGCGAGCACCGTCCTGCTTGGTTGGCTCCAGCACCGCATCGAGGCGGCGCAGCACCATCATCGGCAGGATCACGTCGCGGTACTTGCCGCGCACATACAGGTCGCGGAGCACGTCGTCGGCAATGCCCCAAATAAAGTTCGAAATCCACGAGAGTTGGCCTGGCTGCATTGATACCTCGGCAAAAGAAGAAAGCGAAGGGAAACAAAAAAGCCCCGCTCCCTGCAAGGGCTGGGCTCGTCGCGTGAGCGTCACGCGCGGTCGCCAGCACCGGTGGCGGCTAGAGCGGCTCCGACGTAGGGGGAGCGGTTCTGCTATTTCGCTACAGTATAGGGTAGCTGCCACAATCGCGCGAACGGTGTGGGAGGTGAAAGCGCCGACTCGGCCCAAACGGGAGGGGCCGTCTGCGACGCGGGTTGCGGTCGTCGGTCGTCCGTCGTCGGTCGTCTACCGCGCAATGAGATACACCCCCGCTGTAAGGAGCACCACGCCGAGCCAGTTGAGGGCGCTCAGATGCTCGTCGAGGAAGAGGACGCTGAGGAGGACGACGAAGAGCACGCTGAGCCGGTCCACGGCTGCCACTTTGGTGGCGAGGCCCAACTTGAGCGCGGCAAAGTACATGAGCCAGGAAAACGCGCCCGCCGCCCCTGCCAAAACGATCCACATGAGTTCCTTGCCACCCACGTTCGATTCGCCGCTGAACAGCGGTTTCAGCACGCCGGAAAACCCTGCCACCCCAACGACGATCAGTGCCATGACGATGGAGCGCAGCGCCGTCGCCAGCGTGGAGTCCACCTCGCCCAGCCCGATCTTCCCAAAAATGGCGACCCCCGCTGCCCCCAGGGCGGACAGCAGCCCCAGGCCCAGCCAGCCTATCTTGTCAAACATGGTGTCTTTCCTTTGGTTTCCTTGTTATTTTCTACGCGCTTCACCGCTCGACGCGGCGGGGCAGGCCGTACCCAGAGGGAACCCACCGCGGCCCGAGGGGTTTGCGCTCGCTGTTTCCTTTTCAGACCCCACCACGCGCGGGCCGTACCCAGAGGGAACCCACCGCGGCCCCAGGGGTTCGCGCTCGTTGCTTCCTTTTCAGACCCCACGCGGCGGGCCAGAGGCCCGCGGCCCCAGGGGTTTGCGCTCGCTGTTTCCTTTTCAGACCCCACGGGCGGGCAGGACGCCTTGTCACCCCCTCACCCCCTCACCCCCTCACCTTCATCACCCCCTCACCCCCTCACCTTCATCACCCCCTCACCCCACCGCCAGCGCCTCCAACCGCTCCACCAGGCTGCGAATCTCCGTCGGGCGCAGCTTTTGCGCCGCGCGGTTGACGATGAGGCACGCTTCGCACTGGAGGATCACGTCGATCTCGACTAGGTCGTTTTCGCGCAGGGTGGTGCCGGTCTGGACGATGTCCACGATCAGGTCCGCCATGCCGCAGGCGGGGGCAAGCTCGATGTTGCCGCTTAGCCCGATGACTTGCGCGCCGAGCCCCTGCTGGTCCACGTACTCGCGCGCCACGTTGGGATATTTGGAGGCGATGGTCAGGTCGTGGACGAGCCGCCAGTTGCGCTCGCGGGCACTCTCAGGCGAGATGAGGCTCAGGCGGCAGCGGCTGGAAGGGATCAGATTCCCGAGCAGCAGCGGCACGAGGACGTTCACCCCGCTTTCCCAGAGCACGTCGCGCCCCGCGATGCCGAGGTCTGCCGCGCCCTGCTCGACGTAGATCGGCACGTCGCCATCTTTGGCGAGCAGCACGCGAAAGGCGTCGGTCTCGGCTATCATCTTGCGCTCGCGCCGCGCCACGCGCACCGCTTCCATCCCGTAGCCCAGCCGCTCCCACAGGGCGAGCGTCGCTTCCAGCATGCGCCCCTTGCCGAGCGCGAGCGTCAACGGGGGGCCGCTCACAGGGCGCTCTCCCCGGCGGTGGGGCACACGATGACCTCGACGATGCCGCGCCGCGCCGCTTCCGCGTGCAGCTCCGGCGCGCTGCGGCCCCGCAGGTCCAACTCGACCCGCCCGCCCGTGCGCCGCCGCGCGAGCAGGGCGCGCAGGCAGGCGGGGTGCTCGCACTGCTGCTGGAGCGCGTCCGGCGCGGGCAGGGTGGGCGCGCCGTGCGTCTCGTTGAGCACGCGCATCACATGCTCCAACTCGATCATGGCCCCCACGGCGGGCAGCCGCGCCCCGAAGCGGGCCAGCAGCTCGTCGTAGCGCCCGCCGCTCGCCAGCGGAAAGCCGGAGCCCGCCGCGAAGAGCTCGAAGGTGACCCCCGTGTAATAGTCCATGCCCCGCACCTCGCCCAGATCAATCGTTACGCGCTCGCCCAGCCCATACGCGTCGAGCAGGTGGCGCACCGCGCGCAGGTGGTGGATCGCCGCGCAGGCCGCCGCGTTGGGCGCGAGGTCGAGCGCCTGCTCCAACACCTCCTCCCCGCCCCACAAGCTCGGCAGCGCCGTGAGCACGGCCCGTGCCGCGCCGCCCACCCCCGCACGCTCCAACTCCTCGCTCAAAATCTGCTTGTTTTTGCGATCCACCGCGCGCAGCACGCTGCCGCGCGTCGCCTCGTCCATCGTCGTGCCGGCCAGGGTCGCGCGCACGAAGCCCATGTGCCCAAGGTTGACCTGGAAGGCGCTCAGCCCGGCGGCTTCCAGCGCGGCGATGAGCAGCGCGATCACCTCGGCGTCGGCGGCGGGGGTGGCAATGCCGATCAGCTCCCAGCCAGCCTGCCAGATCTGCCGCGACTGGCTCCCGTTCGGCTCGGAAAAGCGAAAGACCGGCGCGACGTAGCTGATGCGCTGCGGCATCGGCTGGTCGTACAGTTTCGAGGCAACGAGCCGCGCCACCGGCACCGTCAGGTCGGGGCGCAGGGCGAGCAGGTGCCCGTCGGGGTCCACAAAGCGGTAAATCTCGGCGGCGAAATCCGCGTCAAAGGCGCGCATCACGTTGTCGAAATACTCGAAAGTGGGGGGGAGCACCTCGCTGTAGCCCCAGCCGTCGAGCAGGGTGCGGAGCGTGTCGCTCAGCTGGATGAGCTGGCGCGCGGGGGCACCGAAAATGTCCCGCACGCCGGGCGGTAACTGCCGCTGGAGAGGTCGAAGCGGGGCGCTCATTCGTCGCGGAAGAACTCGACCAACTCTTCGCGGCTGGCGCGGTCGGCGAGCACCTCGATGTAGTTGACGCGCCACCAGGGGTACATGAACAGGTTTGCTTCCTGGTCGAATTGCGAGATCGGCTTGCCATCGCGGCGGCGCGGGTTGGCAAAGTAGATAAAACTGTCCTGAGGCTGCGGCAAAACGTCCATCTCCGCCAGAAACGCCTCTTCGTTGGCAACGTGAACGACTACCGTATGGGCCATGATGATTTTTCCTGATGGGGCAAAGGGAAATACGCGCCGCGTGCGGGGCACCGCGCGTTTGGGATCTGCGGGATTATACCATAGGGTGGGGCAGCGAGGGTGCACGGCAGCACGCGGCGGCGGCAACGGGGCGCGCCGCCCGCTACGTCTGGTAGCTGCTAAGGTTGAAGGTGACGCGCAGCAACCCGAGGCGGATGATGTCGCCAGGGTAGATGCGGATCGGCTGGCTGGGGGGCAGGCGGCGCTCGTTGACAAAGGTGCCGTTGAGGCTGCCCAGGTCTTCCAGGTACAGGTGAAGCCCTCGGCGGCTCAGCCGCGCGTGGCGGCGGGAGACGCCGCCCTCCTTCCCGCCATAGGGGTCCAGCGACATCTCGGCGGGGGAGCCATCGCCGCTGGCGGCGCGCCCCAGCACCAGTTCTGGCAGGTCGGGCAAGGTAAAGCTGCGGCGGCTGTCCAGAAGCTCGATGCGGACCGTGGTGAAGTGCACGGACGCGCCGGGGCCGTCCCCCTCGGCGAGCTCCTCACCACATTGATCGCAAAAAATCGTGTTGGTGAGCTGGGCACTGGCGCAGCGCGGGCAGACGATCATGGGACATCCTCGCTGGGCGCGGGTAGCGCCAGCAGGCGGGTGCCATATTTGATGATCTTTCGCCCCCCGTGCGACAGCTGCCCCGTCTGCTGGAGTACCTCCGCTTCCCGCTGGGTGGCGATGGCAAGCTCCATCGCGCCGATTTCCAGAAAGCGGTCCGCCAGCTGCTCCAGCGAGCGGATGGCGCGCGTCCCCTGGCCCTGCTCGATGGCCTCCAGCGCCCGCTCCTGCAGGCGCGCAATCGCCACCCGCTGCGCGCTGCGGTAAATCTCTTCGGGTGGATCCCCCGCCTTGTCCCCCACCTCCATCAGGGCCAGCCGCTTCATGCGGTGGCTCGTGGCGCTCTGGACCAGGTGTGCTTCCAGGGTGAGCTCGCCCAGCAGGACTACCTCCTGCTCCGGCTCCTTGATGGCAAATTCCAGGAGCACGCGCAGCGGGGGGGAGGCGGGCAACGTGCCGAGCCGCAGACAAGTCGGCTCGACGTGCAGGCGGCGCAGCCCGGGCGCAACCTCGTGCGCCTGCAACAGTGTCACCCCCGCGCTTGGCTGGATGGTGAGCACGGCATCGCGCGCGGAGGTGCGCTGAAGCTGCCGGATCTGGGATTGAAACAACTCCACCGCCTGATCCGGCTCGGCGATAAAGTGCGCGCTGCCGGTGCCGCGCCGCGCCAACTCGTCGAGAAACTCATCGTTCCAATCGGTGCCCAGCCCCATGACAGTCAGCCCGATGGCCTGCTTGCCCGCCAACTCGCTCAGGTCCAGGCAGATTTCCTCGTCCCCGTAGGTGCGCCCGTCGGTCAGCAGGATCAGGTGGCTGATGAGGGAAGGGCTGTGGTGGCGCGTGATCTCTTGCAGGCCCAGGTGGAGCCCCGTTGCCATCTCGGTGCCGCCCGCCGGGGTGATGCTGTCAATCGCGCTGAAGGCGACCGAGGTGTCGGTGGCGGGGCCGGTGGGGAGCACGACGGTGGCGCGGTCGTTGAAGGTGACGAGGCCGAAATAATCGTAGGAGGTCAGGTTGGCGATGATCTGGCGCGCCGCCTCCTTGACATAATGCAGGCGTAGCCCCTTCATGGACGAGCTGCGGTCGAGCACCAGCACGACGTTGAGCGGGGTGGTGTTGCCGAAGCTCTCGCTTTTCACCGACAGGTCGAGCAGCAGGTAGGCTCGCTGCTGCTCCACATTGCGTACCAGGGTGGTGGGGAACAGCTGCTGATTGATCACCAGCGGCTGCCAGTAGCGCTGCTCCCGTTGCAGCCACAAATCATACACGCTGCGCTGCTGGGCGTCGCTCAGCACCTCATAGGCCTCGCGCAGCTTAAGGAAGCGCGCGTGGGCCTGCGAGTCGGCGCTCAGGTCGGGATGGTAGAGCCGTGCCAACAGGCGATAGTGGCGGCGAATGAGCCGCGCATCGCTGTCGGGGTCTACACCCAGGCGCTCGTAAAAGTCGGGGCTGAAAGTTTCAGGCGGCATGCAGTCGTTGGGCAATCATGGGTTGAGTTGCAAATTGTAGAGTGGCAGATAACAGTAGGACTTACGCACTTGGGAAGACGACCGACGACCGACGACCGACGACCGACGACCGACAGTCACAGCTTTTCCGACTTCTCTGTCCTCGGTCTTCGGTCTCCGGTCAACTGCGTAAGTCCTAAACAGATGGAGAGCTTGCAGCGAGCCGCCTTGTTTAACTACCCATTCACCATTCACCAGGCCACCTTTTAAACCGTAAAGGGAGCGGCCTCGGTGGGCAGGGCATAGACGCGGTGGTCCATCGAGCCGAAGTAAACCAGCCCGTCCCGCGTGCGCGGCGAGCCGGGGATGGGCCCCCCCGTCTTGAACTGCCAGAGCGGCTTGCCGCGTCGCGCGTCAATGCAGTGCAGCACCCCGTTGGCCCCGCCCACAAAGAGGCGCTCTGCCTCGTCCACGACCGGCGAGGAGGTGACGGAGGTGTTGATGGACATCTTCCAAATTTCTTTGCCCCACTCGGCATCCAGGCAGTACACCATGCCATCCACCGCGCAGATGTAGACGCGCCCGTCGCGCACACAGGGCGAGGAGTAGACGCGATCGCTCAGCCGCACGCGCCACACCACCCAGCCGGAGTGTGGGTCCGCGCCGTACACCTGGCGGTCCATCGAGCCGAAGATCAGGCGTTCCGACCCCAGCACCGGCGAGGAAAGCACCGGCCCGCCCGCGTGGATGCGCCAGCGCCCATCCCCCATCAGCAGGTCGATCCCGTGGACGCTGCCATCTTCCGCCCCCACAAACACCATCTCCTCGTCGGTAATGGGGGTGGAGCGAACGGGGGCCCCCGCATTGTACTTCCACATCAGGGTGCCCCGGACCGCGTTGTAGGCGTACAGTTGCCCGTCATCGGAGCCGACGATCACGTGGTCGTGCGCCACGTGGGGCGAGGAGCGGATGCGCCCGCCGGTCGCGCTGCTCCACTCCATGAAGCCGGTTTCGCGGCTGAGCGCGTACAGGTAGTGATCTTCCGAGCCGACGAGCACCAGGTTCTTCCACAGGGTGGGGGTGCCGGGGATGCCGCCGCCGGTGGCGTATTTCCACACAAAATCGCCGCTTTGCCGCGCGATGCAGTACAGGTTCGTGTCGTAGCTTCCAATGTAAAGTGCGTCGTCGTCCAGCGCGGGGGTGGAGCGCACCTCGTCCTCGGTCGCGAAGGTCCAGCGGGGTACGATCCCTGCTTCGCCCTCAAACTCCTTTTGCAGGTCCAGGGTGTGGTCCGGCTTGTGTAGCATGGCGGGGGGCAGTGATGGGGGCACATCGCTGATAGACACCGTCCCGGGATTGCTTGCCTGGACGGGGGGCGCGGTGGGGGTTGCCTGGGGCGGGGGCGGGGCGGGGATGGGCGAGGTGTCATCGCCGCCGCTGCGCCCCTGCATGTACTGCTCGAAGAGGCCAGTGCCTTTTCGGCTGGAGCGCTTGTTCCCCTGCACCGGGCCGGTCGGCTTGGGCGTATAGGGTCGCCCGCTGTCCCGCGTGCTGCTGCCCGAGGCGCGGCCCTGGGAGGTTTCCAGCGCGCGCCGCAATTCCTGCATGCTTGCCCAGCGCTCCTCCGCGTTGTAGGAGAGCGCGGACATGACGATGCCATCCAACTCGGAACTTACCGCTGGGTTGTACTGGCGAATGGGGCGCTGATCGAAGGAGAAAGGGCGGTACTCTTGCGGGTCGGTGTTGGTGAGCAGCTGGTGCATCGTGGCCCCGAGCGCGTAAACATCCACGCCGGGGTTGGCCTGCCCCTCGTACTGCTCCGGCGGCGCGTAGCCCTCCGTCCCGATCATCGTGCCACGGTGCGCGGGTTGAAAATGTTTGGCGATGCCGAAATCCACCAGCACGATCTCACCGGGCGGGGTGAGCATCACGTTGCTTGGCTTCATGTCGCGGAAAATGATCGGGGGCTCGTTGCGGTGCAGCGCTTCCAGCACGTGGGTGAGCTGGATCGCCCAGTCTGTCACCTTTTCCGGTGGGAGGGGGCGCGAGCGCTGGTAGAGCACCTGCGCCAGATCCTGCCCCTCCACGAACTCGTAGACCAAGTAATGGCGCTCGCTCTCGGTAAAATAGTCAAACACCTTCGGGATGGCGCGATGGTTCAGGCTGGCGAGCAGGTTGGCCTCGCGCTCGAAGTGCTCGACGGCGCGCCGCCGCACCTGTGGGTCCGGGATCGCGTCGAACATTTCCTTGACCGCACAGCGGCGAACCACCGCGCGAAAGCGGCGGTCGCGGGCGCGGTACACCGCCCCCATTCCTCCGGTGGCGACCAACTCTTCGATTTGATAGCGGCCAGCCAGCAGGGTGCCGGGGGGCAGGGTGCCCGCGGGCGAGGCACCGATGGGGGGGATGGGGCGGCTGTTCATAGACATAATGGCAATGTGGCTGTCCGAATAGCGATCATTGAGTGAGGGCCGTTACCTCTAGCGTGCAGGCCCGCCACAGCGCGGACCATAACTCATTATATAAAATAGTAGGCTACAAAGATAATAGTACAATGCTGCCACATAGTTACCAAGGGCATTGTTTATTTTGACTTCTTTTTAGGGTGGTGACTTCCCCTTTCCAGTTTGCCCCCCCCGTTAAATGGGTAGAAGAACCACTTTTGTCAGGCTGTTTGTTTGGATGGACTCTGGGAACTGAGGGCCACGGACTAGAAGTCCGTGCTGAGGGGCCTTTGGCCAACGCGTCCGCCTTCGCGGACGGACGGAACCGCCTTTCCTGTTATCGGAGCATCTCACCCACTCACCCACTCACCCACTCCCCCCACCCACTCACCCACTCACCCACTCACCCACTCACCCACTCACCCACTCACCCACTCACCCACTCACCCACTCACAGGACTCGACCCATGAAAGTACGCTCCGTTACCCTCTTCACCCCGCTCCTGCCGCGCGACGACGAGGGGTTGCAGCCCCTCGCCGCGCTGGGGCGTGCCGCCCGCCGCACGCTGGAAGCGGGGGGCTATACGGTACAAACGGTGCGGCTGGCTACGCCGCCCTGGCCGCTTTTCTTTGATGACCCGCTGGAGGCAGTCCAGGCGGCGGCCTGGCTGGACCGCGCCGCCCCCAAGGTGGGGATCGACTATGTCTCGCTCGGGCCGGTGCTGGCGATGGAGGGCGCGCACGATGGGTGGATCGCCGCGAGCACGTCGCTGCTCGCGGCCACCGAGAACATTTTTTGCAGCGTCCTGCTGGCCGATGCGGTGCGAGGGATCAACGTGGGGGCCATGCGGGCCGCGGGCAGGGCCATCGCGGCCAACGCCGTGCTCGACCCGAACGGCTTTGGCAACCTGCGCTTTGCGGTGCTCGCCAACGTGCCGCCCGGCAGTCCCTTTTTCCCGGCGGCGTACAGCGACCCGGCCACCGCCCATGCCACCAATGCGCCGCTCTCCTTCGCGCTCGCGCTGGAAAGCGCGGACCTGGCGGTGAGTGCCTATCGCGGGGCGCGCACGCTCGACGAGGCGATGGGGCGACTAAGCGAGACGCTGGAGGAGCACGGGCGCGGGCTGGTCGCGCTGATGGAGCCGCTGGCCGCGCAGCAGGGGGTGGAGTTTCTGGGGTTGGATTTCTCGCTTGCGCCCTTTCCGGACGAAGCGAACAGCGGGGCGGGGGCTATCGAGTCGCTGGGGGCTGCGCCGTTTGGCGCGATGGGTACCTTGGCTGCCGCCGCGCTGACCACCCAGGCGCTTCAGCGGGCAGCTTACCCCCGCTGCGGCTTCAGCGGGCTGATGCTGCCGGTGCTGGAAGATTCGGTGCTCGCCGCGCGCTCCGCCGAGGGGAGCTACGACCTGCACGCGCTGCTGCTGTACAGCGCTGTCTGCGGCACGGGGCTCGACACGGTGCCGCTCCCCGGCGACATCTCCCCCGACGCCCTCGCCGCCATCCTGCTCGACGTGGCGGCGCTGGCCGTGCGGCTGGACAAGCCACTCACCGCGCGGCTCATGCCTGTCCCTGGCAAGCGCGGCGGTGAGCCGACCACCTTCAACTTCCCCTTTTTCGCCAACGGGACCATCCTCGACCCCACCGCGCCACGCGGGGGCGCGCTGCTCGCCGATGCCCAACTCCGCCTGGGGCCACGGCGTTAGCCCAGGCAGGGGGCGAGGGGTGGGGTGGGCGCTTGAGCCAGAGTGGAGGCGTTATATCAGGTGGCGCGACAGATCGCGATCCCCGGGCCGGTCCTTGCGGGTGCTGCGATGGGCGTGGAAGGGGGATAGGTGCCTGGTGGGCTGCCGTCGTAGCGTGAAGCCGCGTCGGCTGCGTTTTTGGATGTACATCAACGTGTCGGCGCGGTGAATCAATTCTTCGAGCGAGCAGGGGTGGGTGAGCGAGTAGCAGGACACCCCGATGCTGAGGGACAGGGGATAGGCGCGTTTGCCCTGCGCGTTGAAGCTGTCCAGTTTGTCCTGCAACCGTTTCATCAGCAGGGTCGAGCTTTCGCCGATGGCACCGATGGCGAGCACCGCAAACTCGTCCCCCCCGATGCGCGCCAGAATGTCGGAGTCGCGAAAGGTCTCTCTGAGAAGAGAGGCGATGTCGATCAGCGCTTGATCCCCCTCGCGGTGCCCCAGCAGGTCATTTATCGTTTTGAGCCCGTCGAAATCGGCGTAGAGTAGGCACAGTTCGCCCTCGATCCGGCTGACCATCTTCAATTGGCGCTGCGCCAGCGACAAAAAGCCGCGCCGATTGTACAGGGCGGTCAGCTCATCGACCATCGAGAGGGCATGCCACGCCTCGCGCGCCTGCACATGCTTTGTGACATCCCGCATCTGAACGATGACTCCGTGGTCGAGTAGGGAGACGCGCATCTCCGCGAAGCGCGTGTTGCCCTCGTGCGAGAGTTCGACCTCCTGCATCTCGACGGGATAGATCGAGAAGGGAAAGCGCTCGCCTACCAACGCCGTGCCGCTCGGCGCGAGCAGATCCTTTGCCGCGTGATTCGCAAAGCAGACCACGCCTTGCGGGTCAACCACCACTACTGCATCTGCCATTTTTTCTACGATTTTCTCGAACAGAGAGACATCGTTCACTGTGTTGTGCTTGCCGTTCACGACTCCTGCAGGGGCGACTTTCATGGTTGGTCTCTCCTCAGCCTGTGGATGGCGAAGGGTAAGGGGTTTGAGTGTGTTGATTGCTACGAATATGGTGCGACGTTGGCGTGTTCGGTCCCGATTTACCCCGAACCTACAGCAGACACAGAGCAGAAGTCAAGCTCTTAGGGATCTTGACTTCCTGCATAGAGCGCCTACGGTAGGGGCGATGGAACGTCTCATTATGTCTAACCCGTGGAGGTGGCACGGGAAGCAGGGGGATGTCCATCCGCGACTATGGAAAAACATAACGAAGAGGCTTTTGCGGTAGCAAAAGCCCCCGTAACAAGCGACTCCATTCGCTTGACACGGAGGCATGATACAAAAATTTACAAATTCAAACAAGAAATATGACAAAACTTTCATCTTTAAGCTGGGTAGGGTGCCACTTAAGCGGGGTGCGCTTTGCGAGTGGGTGTACCAAGCGGCGTGCCCCCGGGGGCACGCCGCTTGGTCTTTCAGGGATTGGTTAAGGTAGCGGACGGTTGATCAGGGTAGGTGGCCGCAAAGAACTACATCACCCGGGTCTTCGCCCACGTCGGCGTAAACCACGAGGTAGCTACCCCAGCCGGATTCGGCGCTAACGGTGCCGTCCAGGGTGGTGCCGCCGAAGCGCTGAAGGTCGCCCAGCATCCCGACGAGGGTGGCGTCGTTGGGCATCGTGGGCGGCTCGCAGCTCCCGCCGCTCACGATGGCGATGCTGCTGCTACCATACGCTTCGTCCAGAGAGCTTGCCGCTACTGTGGCAGTAACTATGCCATCATTTTGGCTCACCATCGCGGTGCCGACGGTGCGGCCCTGCATGTCGTACAGGTTTACCGTAACCGGCTCGCTTGGCCCCATCTCTGACATGTCGCCACTCATGTCCTCGTCCATCTCGTCGTCAGACATGTCCTCGTCCAGTCTAGACATGTCCTCGTCCATCTCTTCGTCCATGTCCTCGTCAGACATGTCCTCGTCCATCTCTTCGTCCATCTCCTCGTCCATGTCCATCTCTGCGCTTGATGCGGCGATGACCCCGCAGACGATGCGGTCGCCACTGTTGCCAGACGGATCGGTGAGGTAGTCGTCGGGGCCAGCATGGATCACCAGGGCGCTGCCGTCAGCATCGTACAGCTCGCTGAGGGTGAAGAGGTCGGTGGTCACGCTATAGCTGCCGCTCCCATCGCCATTGAAGGCCATGTTGGGCAGGTCACCCGCGTGGGAGCCATCCGCCGAGAGCAGACCGTGGCTCGCGCCCGAGGGGTTGTAGTGCCCGCTCGCGGAGGTGAAGGTGGTAGATGGCTCGCACAAGCCGACCCCGTGAATGTGGATGCCGTGATCGTTGACGCGGCCCAGCGGGTCGAGGCCGCTCACCTCGACGTCGATCTGGACCCCATCTTCCACGGAGGTGAGGGTGGCCGAGCCGACCATGCGATCCTGCACATCGTAGAGTTGGATCGAGACGGGGCCTGCCATGTCGTCGGACATCTCGTCGTCCATGTCCTCGTCGTCAGACATCTCTTCGTCCATGTCCTCGTCGTCAGACATGTCGTCGTCCATCTCGTCGTCCATGTCCTCGTCGTCAGACATGTCCTCGTCCATCTCTTCGTCCATCTCTTCGTCGCCGGCCATGTCCTCATCCATCGACTCGTCGCCAGACATGTCCTCGTCCATCATCGCATCGGGGAGGATGCCGCAGACGATCACATCGCCCGGCTCGTCGCCGGTATCCGCGTACACCACCAGGAAATCGCCCTCGCCCATCGACGAGCCGCTGACGCTTGCATCAATTGTGGTACCCGCGAAACGCTGCACGTCCCCCAGGTCCGCAACCACCTCGCCATCATCCGGCATCGTGGGGGGGGCGCAGGTGCCGCCGTCCACGAGCGCCACCTTGCTACTGCCCAGCACCGGGTCCAACCCCGACACCGCGATGGTGGCATCCACCATCCCATCGCTCATCGTGATGGAAGCGCTGCCGACGCTGCGGCCCTGCACATCGTAGAGGGTTACATCATAGCTGTCCTCGGCCAGGCCGGGCAGTGCCATCGCCAGGCTCAGCAACAGGGCCAACGCCAGCCCGATTCCTACAACGACCAGCCGCTGATGTAGATAGAACATCGATCGCATACACACACTCCTTTGTGGGATTAAATTAGGTACAGCAGAAAACAGGTACAACCTTCAAGTGGTGGAAAAAGAACTCAACGATGGGTTCACATCCCTGTCTACTATAAGAGAAATTTGAGACAGATGCAACCATATTTTGTGGCAGTTGGTGCCCGATCTTAGTCTTGTAAGAATTGGGGAGCGCAGGGGGTGGGGTGATGAAGGTGAGAGGGTGATGAAGGTGAGGGGGTGAGGCTGGAAGCGCGGTGGGTTCCCTATGGGTATCGCCCGACCAGAACGGGACAGGGGAACAAGGGGGTGATGAAGGTGAGGGGGTGAGGGGGTGAGGCTGGAAGCGCGGTGGGTTCCCTCCGGGTATCGCCCGACCAGAACGGGACAGGGGACAGGCGGACAAGGGGACAGAGGGGACAAGGGGACAGAGGGACAAGAGGCCAAGGGGCGCTGGCCCGCCCGTTGAAGGAACTCAGTAGGAACTTTGCTAGACCTCGGAAAAATCTGCAATCTGCAACCTGCAATCTGCATATCTCCAATCTCTATCTCCAATCTCTATCTCCAATCTCCAACCCCTCCCGAACGTCGCGCGCGGTGAGCCAGCCGTGATCGGGGAAGAGGCGCGCTACCTGGGGGGCGAAGAGCGGCGAGCTGCCGAGGACGCGGGCCGCGCTGCCGCGCGCGATGATCTCGCCCTGGCTCAGCAGCAGCACGCGGTCGGCGATGGCGGCGGCAAGCTCCACATCGTGCGTGACGAGCAGGATGGCGATCCCCTCGTCGCGCCAGCCGCGCAGCAGCGTGAGTAGCTCCTGCTTCGCCCCGTAATCCAGCCCGCGCGTCGGCTCGTCCAGCAGGAGCGCGCGCGGCTGCGTGACAAGGATTGCCCCCAGCGCCACGCGCTGCCGCTCGCCCACGCTCAGGTCGCGCGGGTAGGCGAGCGCCTTGTCAGCGAGGCCCAACTGCTCCAGCAGGGCAAGCGGCTCGATGGGCAGCGGCGCGTCGTGGCGGCGGGGCAACAGCCCGTGGTTGCGCAGCGTGATCTCCAACTCCTCCTGCACCGTCTCGGCGAAGAGCAGCGCGTTGGGGTCCTGCGGCAAAAAGCCCACCTGCTGGCAGAGGGTCGCCACGTCGTGCTGGCGCGCGTCCAACTCGCCCACGCGCAGCGAGCCGCGCTGCGGGCGCACGAGGCCTACAAAGCTTTTCAAGAGGGTGCTTTTGCCGGAGCCGTTGCGCCCCATCAGCGCCA
The DNA here is from genome assembly GCA_963845765.1 of uncultured Chloroflexia bacterium. Classification (GTDB taxonomy): domain Bacteria; phylum Chloroflexota; class Anaerolineae; order Ardenticatenales; family Ardenticatenaceae; genus CAWJTI01. The sequence goes on along the minus strand of CAWJTI010000014.1, from coordinate 51,937 downwards.
CCACCTCGCCCGCTGCCACCCCCATCGAGACCCCGCGTAGCGCGGGAATTTCCCCATAGCGCACCTCGACCTGCGTGGCTTCCAAAAAGGGAGGCGTGGCGGGGGGCGCGGGCTCGGGGAGGGGGCGCGGCGCGGGCAGCGCCATGCGGCGGCTCCAGCGCCGCCCCTCCTTGATCGTCAGCGGCAGCGGTTCCCACCCGAGCGCCTGCCCCACCTCGACGAGCGGCGGCAGAAGCGGCAGGTGGGGCAGCACCTCGGCGGGCGTGCCCGCACGGAGCGGCTCGCCGTTGGCGGGCAGGTAGAGCAGCGCGTCGGCAAAGTGGAGCACGCGCTCCAGCCGATGCTCCGCCAGCAGGACGGTCAGCCCCAGGTCCGCGTTGAGGCGGGTCAGCGCGTGCAGCACGTCCTCGGCGGATTTGGGGTCGAGTTGCGAGGTCGGTTCGTCGAGCACGAGCAGGCGCGGGCGCAGCGCCAGCGCCGCCGCGATGGCGACGCGCTGCTTTTCCCCGCCGGACAGGGTGTCCAGGCGGCGATGGCGCAGCGGGGCCAGGTCGAGCAGCTCCAGCACCTCCTCGACGCGCACGCGCATCTCCTGCGGCGGCAGCGCCGCGTTTTCCAGCGCGAAGGCGATCTCGTCCTCTACCTGATCGAGCACGAACTGCGCTTCGGGGTCCTGAAAGACAAAGCCTACATGCTGGCTCATCTGCTGCGGCGGGGTGCGGATCGGGTCCAGCCCCGCGACGCGAATCTCGCCCGTGATGCGCCCGCCGCTGAAGTGGGGCACCAGTCCGTTCAGGCAGCGCAGCAGCGTGGATTTGCCCGCGCCCGACGGCCCGACTAGCAGCGCCAGTGCCCCCTCCGGCAGGGTGAAGCTGAGGTTGTCGAGCACCGGCGCGGCGCGCTCGGGGTACCAGTAGCTCACGTTCTCGAAGCGGATCATCGCGCGTCCTCCTGCTCGGTAGCTGGCACAGGGGCGCGGCGCAGCATGAACGCGGGAGCGAGCAGCGCGAGCAGGGCCATTGCCACGAGGGGATCGAAGGCGGGCAGGGTCAGCGCGGGGTAGGGGTAGTAGAACAGGGTGCGGCGTGCGGCCCAGGGCAGGGGAACCACAGGCAGCAGCGCCAGGAGCGCCATCCCAAGCATCAGCCAGTCGCGCGCCTGCCAGGGCGCGGGGCGGTAATTGCTGTGCGGCACGCGCCGCCCCGCGCGCCACAGCGCGTGCGCGACGATCCCGCCGCCGAGGGCCATCAGCGCGTAGCCCGCGTCGATCCCCCAGCCGAGTTGCAGCAGCCAGCCCGCCAGCAGCAGCAGCAGCGCCCCGACGATCGTGGCGCGCTCCCGAAAGGAAAGCGCCTCGCTCTGGCTGGCAAAGCCGCGCGCGGTCATCGCCTCGGCCAATTGCAATGCGCGCTCCAGCCCACCGATGAGCAGCGGGAGGAAGAGCGGGAGCCAGTCGCGCAGGCCGCGCACGCGGTGGCCGCGCACCGCCTGCGCCTCGCGAATCTGCTGGAAGTGCCGCACGGTGGCGGGCACAAAAGAGAGCGCCACCGTCACGACGACCGCCACCGGCTGAAAGGCGCGCGGGATCAGCCGCACCAGGGCGCGCATCGGCAGCGCCTGGTTGAGCACCGCAAAGGCGGCAAAGATGCCGGTCAGCACCACCCCGTTGAGCGCGCCAAAGGCGAGCGCTTCCAGCGTGATCGGCCCGCCGAAGAGCGGCAGGGCGCGCGGCAGGATCACGAGCACGGTATCGCCAAAGTGGGCGCTCAGCGCGTTGAAGAGCGCCGACGCGGGGATCGCGAGCGCCGCGAAGCGCCAGGGCGAGAGCGGCGGCTGCCAGCCGCCCTCGGTGCTGCGCAGCAGGGCGGCGCGCACGATGGCGATGCAGAGCAGAATCAGCGTCAGGTACAGCGGGTTGCGCGTGGTCAGCAGCAGGCCAAGCGCGGCGACCAACCAGCCCACCCATGCGAGCGGGTGAAAGGGAAGGGCAGCGGGCGCGGCCCTACGCGCCACGGTCGGCAGGCGCAGCGGCTCGCTGGAGGTGCTCGTCATGCTCATGCGGCGGGCTCGGCGGGGCGCGGGGCGGGCATTACAGAAAAATGGAAGCGGCGATGGAAGCGGCGCAGCGCGCGCAGCGTCGCGCGGCCAAAAAGCAGGGTTAAAACCAGGTTGCCCAGCGCGCCAAAGGCGTCCCACACAAAGGAAGTCGCCAGGTAAAACGCGGCGTAGCGCTGCACAATCGCCGCCACGCCGATGCCCGCCTCCCAATAGTGGGCAGAGGGGCCAACCGCGAAGGGCCAGAACCAGAGATTCATGATGATCCCATAAACAAAGCCCCACGCGCCGATGAAGAGCGCCAGCAGCAGCACCTCGCCACGCCGCTCCGTCAGGCGCAGGGCGCGCACCAGCGGGCGGCAGAGCGGCGCGCTCAGCCCCATCCACCCCGCCGCCAGCATCTGGTAGGGGAGCCATGGCCCGATCCCCGCTGTGATGAGCGCCGAAACGAGCAGGGTCAGCGCGCCCATTAAAAAGCCGAAGCGCCCGCCGTACACGTAGCCGGTCGCCCCTATCAAAAAGAAAATTGGGCTGATGCCGCCCGGCGCGGGGATGGCGACCTCCACGAAGCGCAGCACCGAGTTGATCGCCACCAGCACGCCGAGCAGCGCCACCAGTTTGGCGCTGACCGCCTGCCCCTGCACCTCCAGCAGCAGCACCACGAAGCAGATACCGACGAGCAGCGAGAGCAGGAAAGGCGCGTCGGCGCTGTGCGCGCCCTGCATTGCGCCGGGTACGCGCAGGACCGGCACGAAAAAAGGGTACAAAAAGGCGAGGATGCCGATGACGGTGGTGAGCGTGTAGATCGCGCCGCTCAGCGCTTTTTCCCTCATCGTCCTTGGCCCCGCAGCATGAAGAGAGCGGCCCCCAGCAGGACGACGATCCCCCCGAAAAGCAGGTAGGCGAGGGGCGAGCTGCCGCTGTCGGCGGCGGGGCTCACGGATGGGGTCGCCACCAGCCGCGACTCGCCCGCGAGCCCCCCCTCGCCCGACGGCGCTACCGCGATGGAGCCCAGCGTGGGGGTCGGCGCATTCGCCAGCTGGGCCATGCTGCCCGGCGTCCCCGCAGGGGTGGGGGTGGACGGGGCGGGCAGGGTGGGCGGCGCGAAGGTGCTCGTCGCGCTGGGTGCGGGGCTTGGCGTTGGCAGCTCGGTTGTTTCTGCCAGCGGTGTGGCACTGGCGAGGGGAGCGCGCGGGGTGGCAGTCGGCGGCACGCTGCTGGGCGACGGGAAAACAGAGGCGACCCGTGCTCGTGGCGGCGAGGGTAGCGCTCGGCAGCGCCCGCGTGGCGCTCGCGGCGGGTGGGGCGGTGGTAGCGGGCGTGGTGCTGGCTGCCAGCGTGCGGGTCGCGCTCGCCGCGCGGGACGGGGTCACGCTGGCAGGCGCTTCTGTCTCGGTTGCGGTGGGGACGAGAGTGGGGGTCGCACTCGCGGTGGGCGTGGCGGTACGGGTCTGGGTGGGGCGGCGCGTGGCGGTGGGGGTGGGCGCGAGGCAGATATCGTCAAAGGGGATCAGCGGCGGCAGCGCGCCGGTCGCGATCTCGCCCGCGCCCCACACCCAGCCCTCCACATCGCCCGCTTCCACCGTGCGATTGGTCGAGCCGATGCTGGCGTATTGCCACTCGCCATTTTCCTGAAAGCTGTAATTCCAGTAGACGCACGGCTCGTTTGGGTCGAGCGTGCACTCGCAGAAGCAGGACTCGGCGGGGAAATCGCAGCCCACGCTGTCGATCTGGCAGACCGCGCCGCCGTTGCCACCCGAGTACTCGATGGTCGTCGGGAGGCCGGTCGCGCGCAGCACCTCCTCGCCGGTCGCGCTGCCATCCGCGCCCAACTCCACGCAAAAGGTTTCCATCTGCCCGTCGGCAAATTGGATGACGATCCCTGCCTGGGAGCCCTGCTCCGGCTGGGCGCGCGTGTGCGGCGGCAGCCAGAGCGCCACCAGCAGCAGGGCTCCGAGAAGCAGCCAGCGGGCCACGCCCCGCCAGCCCACGCTGGCAGAACTGTTCTGTGGGGTCATCCAGGTAGGGTCACTCATGATTGCGTCTCAAAAACAGGTGGGGGCGGGAGGGCACACCTGCCCTCCCCACCCCCTGAACGGGACTTTTATTTGGCGACGATGGGCAGGTAGAGGGGGCTCCCCTGGCGTAGCGGCAGTGCGCCCCCCGCGATCCCTTGCAGCGCCTGGTAGGTCGAGTAATTGTCGTTCGGGCCGGAGAAGCCCGCGAAGCCACCTTGCGGGCTTTGCAGGGAAAGAAGCGTGTCGATGGGGGTGTGCAGCGTCAGCCCCTCAAACTTGGACCAGGTGAGGCTGTCCGGGTCCTCCCCGTAAGCCGCGAGCGCCTGGAGCACGATGCCGGTGGTCGCAGCACTGGTCATGCCATCATAGTCGGGGAAGCCACCATCCGGCTCTTGAATCCCGTGCAGGAAGGCGAACGCGGCGTCCACGGTGGGGGTGGCGCGCGGCACGCCCGCCGCCGCGAGCGCCTGGAGCGCCAGGGCGGTGCTGTCGGGGTCTGCAACAGAGGCATTGGCGACATAGCCCCAGCCGCCGCCGGTCGCCTGGATGTCCTGGAGGTAGCTCACCGCCTCGGCGGTCACGGGGACGCGCGCGGCGCGCAGGCCGATGATCGCCCAGGCCTGATCGAAGGTAGTCGTGGGGTCGCCAAACGCGCCGGTCACCGAGTTGTAGGAATCGAGCAGCAGGTCAACCAGGTTCAGCCCTGCAAAGTCATGCGGGTCGCCGCCCGCCGCGACGACGCTGGTCAGCAGCTTGCCGGTCGCGGCGACACTCCCTTCCACATAGGCCGCCGCCTCTGTTTCAAGATAGTCGAGCGGGCGGTTGCCCAGGCTGCTGACATAGTCCTGCGGGTCGTAGCCCGCCGCGACGATGGCGAGGACCGCATCGATGGTCGCGCCCGGGTTAAAGCCGCTAAAGCTCCCGTCCGGCTGCTGCGACGACGCGACCCACCCCAACGCGCGGCGCTCCGCCACCGACTCGCTCAGGTAGGGGAAGGGGCGGCCCACGAGCGCCGGGATCACCTGGCGCGTGGCGAACTCGTCAGCGCCGGTCGCGAGCTCCAGGTAGGCGAAGCCACCCTCCGGCAGTTGCAGCTCCAGCAGGTCGGTGATGGGGGTGCGGCTGCCCACGGTGTAGGGCTCGCTGAGCGGGTTCGCGCCCGCCGCGATGAGGCCCTGGATGGCAAAGGCTGTCGAGTTGCTGTTGCTGTCGAGGGTCGCCTGGTAGGGGAAGCCCGCGTCGGGGTTCTGCACCATTGCCAGAAAGGCGACCCCGTCCATCAGCGCGGTCGCGGTGAGCGGCTCGCCCGCCGCGACGAGTGCCTGGAGGGCGAGCGCTGTGGAATCCACATCGCTGGAGCCGCCGGGCACCACGGCCCAGCCGCCGTCGGCGTTGCGGCGCGCGGCCAATGTCTCGGTCGCGGTCATCGGCACCACCTCCCCCGAGGCGCGCCAGCCGAGCATGGCAAAGGCTTGATCCCAGTTGCTCGTGCCGAACGCCCCGCTCGCGGGGTCGTACTGGGCGGTCATGCTAATCACAAGGTCCATGCCCGCGAAGGCGCGCGGGTCCTCGTTGGCGGCGGCCACGCCGAGCGCGAGCTTGCCCGCCTCGGAGGCCCCTAGCGCGGCGTACTCGTCGCCATTTTCCGCGAGAAAATCGAGCAGCGAGTGCTCCTCGTCGCTTTCCCACTCGCTCACGTCATGGTTCACGGCTGCCAGCGCCAGGGCCACGTCAGCGGTAGCGCCCGCCCCGTTGGAAAAGCCACCGTCCGCCTGCTGGAGCGGCTCCAGCCACGACAGCGCGGCCTCGGCGGCGAGCAGCCCGGGGGTCACGGGCGGGAGCGGTTGGCCCCACGTCCACCCATCGACCGCCCCGTCGGTCACCTGGTACTCGCCCGCGCCGATGGCGGAAAAGTCCCACGTGCCCTCCTCAAAATGGTTGTAGCTCCAGAACAGGCAGGCAGCACTGGGGTCGGAGCAGTGGCAGAAGCAGTCATCGGCGGGGCAGCCGGTGTCGCCAATCTTGCAGACCAGCCCCGTCGGGTCGGTGACGACCGGCAGCCCGGTTTGCTCCAGCGCTTCCAGGCCGCTGATAGCGGGATCGCTGAAAAGCACCGGCTCGACGACGGTGTCGCCATCGCCAAACTGCACGATGACGCTGGCGCGGTTCGTCGCGCCCGCCGACGCCTCGGCGGGGGCAAGCCCAAGCAGTGCAATGAAGAGCAGGGCGAGCGCCAAGGTTGAGGCAACGAGGGTCCATGTTGTACGCACGCGAGGTCTCATCGGGGTATCTCCTTGAGGGATGGATAAAAAAAAGGACACGGCGCTTCGGGAGCGGGTGTCCTGGATGGCAAACAAAAACCCGCCACACTGGCGGGCCGCGTACACTGAGGGAATCTCAATGCCGCTTGGCCCCCTTTTTCCACGAAGGTAGAACACAAGCTCACGGGGACAGGTGGGTAGTCGGGCTGGCTCAGCGGCGGCGTCCGAGCGGGAAGAAGCTCCTCCCTGCCTTAGACAACCAACCGAGCTTACCGTTGCGGGACAGCGCCGGACTTTCACCGGTCTTTCCCCATTTATGCGCCGCGCATCCGGGCGGAAGGCGCACCTGTACGTGCTCGTCTATTAAGTTGTGCAGGCGAAGACCTTATAGGAAAAAATGGGAAAAGTCAAACAGGGGACAGGGGGACGGGGGACAGGGGGACAGGGGGACAGGGGGACAAGGGGACAAGGGGACAGGGGGAGGCTGAGAGCGCATTCCGCATTCCGCGTTCCGCATTCCGCATTCCGCATTCCGCATTCCGCATTCCCCCTCGCGGCGCTTGACAATTTATTCGACCACGCTAAAATGTTATTTAGCTATAACTAAATAAACTGAAATGGCTGATTTTCGGCGTGGGATACGATCAGGCGCGGGGGATAGCCAGCAGTCGGAGAACAGGTGTATGAGTAAGGGATGGAAGCAAGGGGCAGGCATGGTAGGCTGCATGCTGCTACTGTTGTTTTTGGCGGGGTGTAGCGCTGCGCGGGGAGACGCCGCCAGCGGGCAGCTACCGGTGGTGGCGACGACGGGGCAGATTTGTGACACGGTGCGGCATATCGCGGGCGATCAGGTGTATCTGGACTGTCTTTTCGGCCCAGGGGTGGACCCGCACCTGTACGTACCAACCGAGGGTGATGTGAGCGTGCTCGGGGATGCCACCATTATTTTTTATAATGGCTTGCACCTGGAGGCGCAGTTTACCCGCGTGATGGAGGAGTTGACCAATCGCGGCAAGACGGTGGTGGGGGTGGGGGACAGGCTTCCCCACGATCAGCTGTTGAACTGGGATTCGAGCGCGCCCTACGACCCACATATCTGGAACGACCCGGGGCTGTGGCGGCAGGTGACTGTTACCATTCGGGATACGCTGATGGAGGCGGACCCGGAAAACGCCGAGCTGTACCGCGCCAATGCCGAGGCGTATCTGGCCGAGATCGACGCCACCGATCAGTATGTGCGCGAGCAGATCGCGCGCATACCGGAAAAGCGCCGCGTCATGATTACCGCGCACGATGCCTTCGGCTACTTTGCGCGCCAGTACGGGATGGAAGTCTATGGGCTGCAAGGGATCAGCACCGAGTCGGAGGCGGGCACGGCGGACGTTCAGGCGCTGGCCGACCTGATTGTCGAGCGAGAAATCCCCGCGATCTTTGTCGAGACGACGATCTCGCCGCGCACCGTCGAGGCGGTGCAGGCCGCTGTGCGCGCCAAGGGTTTCAACGTGGAGATCGGCGGCTCGCTCTTTTCCGACGCGCTCGACAGCCCTGGCAAGCCGGGCGGCACCTACACCGGTATGCTGCGCGAGAACGCCACCACCATCGCCAACGCGCTCAGTCGGTAGTGAACGCGTAGCAACTCTAGGAACTCGCTGGGAGCGCGGTGGGTTCCCTCTGGGTACGGCCCGCCCGTTCGGAGCAACCCCGAGACCCACCGAGCCCTCACCGAGAGCTCATTGACCCAATCTGAAATCTGAAACCTGAAATCTGAAATCATGAAAACAGACAACGCGCTGGATGTCACCGACCTGACCGTGGCATATCAGGAAAAGCCGGTGCTATGGGACATTGACCTGGCGGTGCCGGGGGGCGTGCTCATGGCGGTCGTAGGGCCGAATGGTGCGGGCAAGACGACGCTCATCAAGGCCATTCTGGGGCTAGTCGAGGCGGCGGCGGGGCAGGTGTTGATCCAGGGGCAGCCCTACCAGGAGCAGCGCAGGCTGGTGGGCTACGTGCCGCAGCGCGGCAGCGTGGATTGGGATTTCCCGACCAGCGCGCTCGACGTGGTGATGATGGGCCGCTACGGGGCGCTCGGCTGGTTCAAGCGGCCCGGTGCCAAGGAGCGCGCGCTGGCGCTGGACGCGCTGGAAAAGGTGGGGATGGCTGCCTTTGCGGGGCGGCAGATCAGCCAGCTGTCCGGCGGGCAGCAGCAGCGCGTCTTCCTGGCGCGCGCGCTGGTGCAGGATGCGCGGCTGTATTTTATGGACGAGCCCTTCCAGGGGGTGGACGCCACCACGGAGCGCGCCATCGTCACCCTGCTTCAGGAGCTGCGCGCGGCGGGCAAAACGGTGATCGTCGTCCACCATGATCTGGAAACCGTGGCCGAATATTTTGACTGGGTGACCCTGCTCAACGTGCGCAAAATCGCGAGCGGGCCAGTCAACGAGGTCTTTACCGACGAGAACCTGCGCCTGACCTACGGCGGTCGCCTCGCCTTCCTGAGCCGCACCCGGCACGACAACGGTCACGACTAGCCGTGCTGCCCACCTCCGCCCCCAACGCCATCGAGTGAGCCATGGACCTTTCAACCCTGCTGCACAACCTTTTTTTTGATTACACCCTGCGTACCGTGGCGCTCGGCACCGCCGTCATCGGCACCGTCAGCGGGGCGCTTGGCACCTTTGCTGTGCTCCGCAAGCAGAGCCTGCTGGGCGACGCGATTTCCCACGCCGCGCTGCCAGGGGTAGTGCTCGCCTTTATCCTGACGCGCAGCAAAAGCTCAATCGTGCTGCTCGTCGGGGCGATGATCGCGGGCTGGCTGGCGACCCTGCTGGTCATGGCGATCACGCGCTACAGCCGTATCAAGCGGGACAGCGCGCTGGGCATCGCCCTTTCCACCTTTTTCGGCTTCGGCATCCTGCTGCTCGCCTACACCCAGACCATGGCCGACGCGCGCCAGGCCGGGCTGAACCGCTTTCTGTTCGGGCAGGCGGCGACTATCGTGCAGCGCGATGTGATCACGATGGCGCTGCTCGGCGCGTTCGCGCTTGCCATGCTGCTGCTCTTCTGGAAAGAGTTCAAGCTGCTGAGCTTTGATCCCGAGTATGCCGCGACCCTCGGCTTCCCCGTGCGCGCGCTGGATGTCACCCTCACCACCCTGCTGGTGATCGCCATCGTGATTGGCCTTCAGGGCGTCGGTGTCATCCTGATGAGCTCGATGGTCGTTGCGCCCGCGGCGGCGGCGCGCCAGTGGACCGACCGCCTCGGCCTGATGGTGCTGCTGGCTGCCCTGTTTGGCGCGCTGAGCAGCATCAGCGGGGCGATTATCAGCAGCACCGGGCGCGGCCTCGCCACGGGGCCGGTCATCGTGCTGGTGATGAGCGGGGTAGTCGTGATCTCGTTGCTCTTCGCGCCGAATCGCGGCTTGGTGTGGAACTGGGCGCGGCAGCGGCGCAACCGCCGCCGCCTGCGGCGCGAGACGGTGCTTAGCGACCTGTACTTTCTGGGCAAGCAGCACCCCGACAGCACGCCATGGCCACCCGATCCAGGTGCTGCGCGCCATGAACGCGGGGCGCGGCGGGGTCCAGCACACGCTGGAGCGCCTACAGGAGCGCGGGTTGGTCGAGCAGGTGGCCGCCAACGAGTGGGCGCTTTCCGCCACGGGCCGGGACGAGGCGGAGCGGCTGCTGGCGCAGGCTACCTTTTCCCAGACCGAGCAAACTTCCATCACCGACCGGCCCGCGCCCGACGCGGGCCAAAGCTGAGGCCCTTTCCCATGGTGTTATCCGCCAGCGTTGAAATTCAAATGATCGCGACCGTGGTCGCGGCAGCGTGCGCGCTGCCCGGCACCTTTCTGGTGCTGCGGCGCATGGCCATGATGAGCGACGCGATCAGCCACACGGTGCTACTCGGCATCGTGCTCGCCTTTTTTGTGGTCCAGCAGTTCGGCCACCCGCTGCTGCTCATCGGCGCGACGGCAGTCGGGGTTATCACCGTCGCCCTGACAGAAGCTCTCAACAACACCAAGCTGGTCAAGGAAGACGCGGCGATTGGCCTCGTCTTCCCCGCGCTGTTCAGCACGGCGGTGATCCTGATCGGGGTGTTTGCGCGCAACGTTCACCTGGACGAGCATGTGATCTTCCAGGGTGACCTTGCCTTTGCCCCGTTCGACCGCGCGGTGCTCTTCGGCATGGACCTTGGCCCGCGCACCTTCGTGGTGATGAGCGTGGTGCTGCTCATCAACCTGATTTTTCTCACCCTTTTTTACAAAGAGCTGAAGCTGAGCACCTTTGACGAGCAGCTTGCCGCCACCTTCGGCTTTCGGCCCACGCTGCTGCACTACGGGCTGATGACCCTCGTTTCCATCACGGCGGTGGGGGCATTCGACGCGGTGGGCTCCATCCTGGTGATCGCGCTAATGATCGTGCCGCCCGCCGCCGCCTACCTGCTCACCGATCGCCTGCCCTTGATGATGGGGCTGAGCGTGCTCATCGGGGTGCTCAGCGCGCTGACCGGCTACTGGGTGGCGCGCTGGCTCAACACCAACCTGGGCGGCGCGATGGTGACGATGACCGGCGTCTTTTTCGGGCTGACCTTCCTGTTCTCGCCGCAGCGCGGGCTGCTCGCGCTGGCGCGGCGGCGGCTGCGCCAGCGTTGGGAGTTCGCGCAGATCATGCTCGCGGTGCACCTGCTCCACCACGAGGACACGCCGGAAGCGCTCGACGAGAATCGGGTGGACCACCTGTCGGCGCACCTCAGATGGGAGCCTGCTTTTGCCGAGAAGGTGGTTCACTATGCCCAGCGCCACGGGGTAGTCGCCCGCGAGGACGACCACCTTCACCTGACCGACAGCGGGCGCAAGGTGGCGCGGCAGGCCATGGTGCAGTAGGGGGCCGCGTGACGATTCGGCTGCGGCTCACCCTGCTTTACACCCTGCTGCTTTTCGGGGCCCTGGCGCTTTTTAGCCTGGGCCTTTTTGTGACCCTGCGCTACAGCCTGATGCAGCAGGTGGACAGCCAACTGCTCGCGCGCGAGGCGGAGGTGCGCACACAGATTTTGCTGGAGGTGGGCCGCCGCAGCGGGCTGAGCGACCGCATGGTGGAAGAACTGCTCACGACGGAGGGGAGCGATGCCTTTCTGCGCTCGCCCGATGTGTTCGTGGAATTGTACGACCCGCAGAGCAAGAGCGTGCTGCTGCGCACCCCTAACCTCGGCTCCCGTTCCCGCGCGGACGGGTCGGGGCTGCGCGCGCGCCCCGATTTCAGCTGGCAAACGGTGCGCGGCGCGACCGAGCGCATGCGCCTGCTGAACGCGCCGGTGGATGTGGGGGGGCAGCCGTTCCTGGTGATCCGCGTCGGGCAGTCGCTCGCCTCGGTAGATCAAACGTTGCAGCGCTTGGGGCTGCTGCTGGTGATAGGGACGCTCGTCACCACCGCCCTGGCAGGGTGGGCAGGGCTGAAGGTGGCGGAGCGCGCCCTCGCCCCCATCGCCTCCATGAGCGAGCGCGCGCAGAGCATCGTCGGGCATCAGGATTTGGACACGCGGCTGCCCGTGGTGAACCCCACCGACGAGTTGGGCTCGCTGGCGGGCAGCTTCAACCGCGCGCTCGACCAGATAGAGCTGCTTTTTCAGGCGCAGCGGCGCTTTGTGGCGGACGCCGCTCACGAGCTGCGAACCCCGCTCACGAGCATTCGCGGCCACACCGACCTGCTGCGGCGCGGCGCGGCGGACGACCCCGAGGCGCGCGAGGAGGCGCTCTCGGTCATCGACAGCGAGGCGGCGCGGCTGACGCGGCTGGTCAACGATTTGCTGCTGCTGGCGCAGAGCGAGGCGGCCCCGCTGGAAATCATGCGCGAGCCGGTGCCGCTCGTCACCGTCATCGCCGATGTGCTGCCGCAGGTGCGCCTGCTCGCCCCCGAGCACGAGTGGCGCTTCGAGAGCCGCGCCGACCCTGTCGTGCTGGGTGACGCCGACCGGCTGCACCAACTGTGCCTCAACCTCCTCGACAACGCCCGCTCCCACACCCCGCCCGGCACTCGCATCCGCGTCCTCTTGGACAGCGAGGAAAAGTTCGCTATCTTTCGGGTGGCGGACAACGGGCCTGGCATCCCACCCGAGCAGCTACCCCACCTTTTTGAGCCTTTTTTTCGCGGCGCGCGCGGGCGGCATCGTGGCGGCGCGGGGCTGGGCCTCGCCATCGCCGCGCGGCTCGCCGCCGCGCACGGCGGCACCCTCACCGCCGCCACCAACGAGGACGGCGGGGCCACCTTTACCGTGCGCCTCCCGCTGCTGGCTGACGCGGGGGAAGGGTGATGAAGGTGAGGGGGTGATGAAGGTGAGGGGGTGAGGGGATGAGGTGAGGTTGGGACGCGAGCGTCTCGCCCGTCCCAACGCAGACAGGGGAGACAGGGTAACTGGGAACCGTTGCTATCACTTATCCCCTCCCGCCGTTCTCCGTGTTCTCCGTGTTCTCTGTGGTTATTCGTCCGTCGTCCGTCGTCCGTCGTCCGTCGTCGCCGAACGAGAAGGTAGCAGACTATGACAAAGCAAATCTTGGTGGTTGAGGACGACGAGTCCATCGCAAAGTTTCTTCAGCGCGGGCTTTCCTACGAGGGCTACGACGTGAGCGTGGTGGGGAGCGGCGAGGAGGCGCTGGGGGTCTGCTTGCAGCAGTTGCCCTCGCTCATCGTGCTGGATTTGATGCTGCCAGGGCTGGACGGGCTGGAGGTCTGTCGGCGGTTGCGCGCGGCGGGCGAGGAGATCCCCATCCTGATGCTGACCGCCAGGGAGGGGGTGCCCGACCGCGTGGCGGGGCTGAAGGCGGGCGCGGACGATTACCTGCCCAAACCCTTCGCGCTCGAAGAGCTGTTGGCGCGCGTCGAGGCGCTGCTGCGCCGCTACGACTCCGCCCCGTCCGAGTTGCTGCTGCACTTTGAATCGCTCACCCTCGACCCGAAGGCATACACGGTGCAGCGCGGCGGGCGCGCCGTCTCGCTGACCGCCAAGGAGTTTGAGCTGCTCGACTTTTTCATGCGCCACCCGCGCCAGGTGCTCTCGCGCGATCAACTGTACGAGGGGATCTGGGGCTACGACTTCGGCCCGGACTCCAACGTGATCGAGGTGTTCATGCGCAACCTGCGCGCCAAGCTGGAAGCGGAGGGGCAGCCGCGCCTGCTCCACACGGTGCGCGGCGTCGGCTACGTGCTGCGCGAGCCGGATGCGTGAGGGGGGCGCGCGGAGGTGCTAGAAGGATGGGGAGCGGCGGCGCAGGCGGTTTAGCTCGTGGGCACACCCCGCTGCCGCGAGTCGGGGGCTTTTTTGCAGCACAAAGCAAAGCGCCGGACGGTCATTGACCACCCGGCGCTTCACCCCCAAGAGTCCGAAACTTAGCCACTCCGGGAGGAGCCACCTCCCGTACGTTCTCCCATGCGCAAACTATGAGCGATTCAGATGAGTGACAGATTAAAGTGAGGTAAGAAGCGCATTAGCGTTTCGTCGGGTATTTGGTGCGTGATGCCTCCTCAGCCACAATAGGGCGCTACACCAACTCCCCTCGACGGAAAGGATACCACTGTGACTGTCAACCATCGTGCCGCGCCCCTGCGTGGCTGGCTTTTGCTTCCCCTTGTTTTGCTCGTTGCCTTCCTGCTCGCCCTGGCGACGCAGCCCGCCGCGCTCGCGCAGGGGGGCGCACCCGCCGACGAGATCGTGTGTGATGGCGGGATGGCGGGCGAGTACCCCTGCGAGAACGTGGACTTTTTGTCCTTTATGAGCATCGCCGAGCTGGGCGGCGGCGCGGACACCGAGGCCGCCAACGTGTGGGGCTGGACCGACCCCGAGAGCGGCACCCCCTACGTGATCCTCGGGATGACCGACGCCACCGCGTTTGTGGATGTCAGCGATCCCCTCGCCCCTATCTACCTTGGCAGCCTGCCGAGCGCGACCGGCCCCGCCGACAAGTATCGCGATGTCAAGGTGTACAACGACTACGCCTTTATCATCTCCGATATTCCCAGCGAGCATGGGTTGCAGGTCTTCGACCTGACAGAGCTACGCGATGTTACCACGCCGCCCGTCACCTTTAGCGCCTCGGTCCACTATGATGGGTTTGGCAACGCGCACAACATCTTCATCAACCCCGAAAGCGGCTTTGCCTACGTCATGCGCATCACCAACCCGAACCTGTGCTCGGGCGCGGTGTACATGCTGGATGTCAACAACCCGCTGGAGCCCACCTTCGCGGGCTGCTACGACGAGGGCGGGCTCGCCTCCGACACGATGTGCGTCATGTACCATGGCGACGACCACGCGTATCATGGGCGCGAGATTTGCGCGGTCGCCAGCGATGACAACATCGTCGTGGCCGATCTGACCGACAAGGCCAACCCCGTGACCCTCGCCGACCTGACCTACTCGGACATTGCGCGCGCCCACAACGTCTGGTTCAGCGCCGATCACAACTATGCACTCTCGTCGGACATGGACGACGAGCACCACCACGGGCTGGATACGCGCATCTTTGTCTGGGATCTCAGCGATCTGGACGCGCCGGAGCTGATCGGTATCTACACGGGGCCGACCGCCGCCAGCGACCACAACGTCTGGATCAACGGGGACTACGCCTACGTCGGCAACTTCCGTGCGGGGGTGCGCATCCTCGACATCACCGACATCGCCAGCGGGACGCTGAGCCAGGCCGCCTACTTCGACATGGTGCCCGAGGATGACGATGTGGGCCACGTGGACGGGGCCTGGGCGGTCTATCCCTTCTTTGACGAGGGGCTGCTTGCCGTGAGTGAGAAGGAGACGGGCCTCTGGCTGCTGCGCCACACCACGGACGCCACCGCTGTCACCCTCGGCGAGCTTCAGGGCAGCCGCGCGCCGCTAGGCATCGGCCTCGCGCTGGCACTGCTCGGCACGGTGGGCAGCGTGCTGCTCGTCCGCCGCGCCACCCGCCGCCGCGCGTAGCCACGCTGCGCGCTGACACACCACGAGCCGACGGGGTCAACCCGTCGGCTCGTCTTTATTTCACTACCCCCTCACCCCCTCACCTTCATCACCCCCATCACCCCCTCACCCCCCGCGCCTCCCACGTCTCGCGCGCCAGCTTGAGGAGGCGGCGGTCGTTGGCGTAGGCGGCGCGCTCGACCGCCTCGCCGTAGGGCCACCAGCGCACATCGTCCACCTCGCTCAGTTGCGGGCGCGGGTGGCCCGATTGGTGAGCCATCAAAAAGTACTCAACCTGCTTGTGAAGGCGCTGGGTGCGGGTCGCGTAAAACCAATATTCCACAGTTTCCAGCGGCGCGATGATGCGGGCGCTGATCCCCGTCTCCTCCGCCACCTCGCGGAGCGCGGCACGGTCCGCGCTCTCCTGATGCTCGATTCGCCCTTTCGGGAGGCTCCAGCGCTGCTTGTCGTGCGTCGCAATGAGCAGCGCCTCCAGCCCCGCTGCCCCCTCGCGCAGCACCACGCCCCCCGCAGAGCGAACCGTATCGGTTTGAACTTTCTTTCTCATAGCGCGTCGCGTTCGGTGGATGATGGACAATCGTCGCGTCTCAGGAAGCAGATGTTGGACCAATGGGACGGGATTTCGGATTTCGGATTCGGGATTTCGGATTTCGGATTTCGGATTTTTCGTTCTTGTTTCGCCCTCTGCGCCTTTGCGTCTTTGCGCCTCTGCGTTATGCCGTTCGTTCTGCGTTCCCTACTCCACGACAAGCACCCCGTTGAAGCCGCCATAGCCATCGACCGCCTTCATGAGGTTTTCGGGGTCGTCGAGCCACTGCTCCCCGTCGATCACGAATTTGTACTGGTAGAGGCCCGGCTGCGGGCGTGCCATCTCGGCAAGCCAGATGCCGGGTTCCCCCTCGTGCATGGGCTGGGCGGCTCACGTCCCACTCGTTCCACTCCCCGATGACGCTTACCCGCTCGGCGCGCGGCTCGTGCAGGATGAAGCGCACCCGCTCCCCCTCCACCTGCGGCGACAGGTCGCCCGGCTCGTAGCTGCCGTAGCGCTCGTGGTGCGCGGCGGCCACCGCCTGCCCCGGCATGACTACCCCGTAGCCCTGCTGCTCTTCGGGAACGTAGGGCAGCGGCTGCGCCGTGGCGATGAGCAACTCCTTGATGCGCTGCGGGGTGAGCTGCGGGTTGGCTTCCAGCATCTGCGCCACCACGCTGGACACGATGGGCGCGGCGAAGCTCGTGCCGTCCACGTGCTGGTAAAAAGGAGAGATGAACTTTGTGGCGATCAGCTTTTGCAGCACCGCGCGCCGCATGGCCTCGGTCGCCTCGTCCGGCAGCGAGGGGTCCAGGCTCAGGTCGTGCAGGCTCGCCTGGAGCAGGTGCGGCAGCTCGCTGTCGGGCGCGCGGCGCAGGCGGTCGAGGATGAGCATCTGCTCGGCGGTGGCGGTGCCGGGCAGCACCGGCGCGGCCAGCCAGATGCTCGGCGCGATCAGCTCCGGCTTCAGCGTCTGATCGTCGATGCGCCCCCAGTTGGAGTGCCACATGCGGTTCGTCGCTGGGTCGAGCGTGTTCTGATCGTCCAGCCCGCCCACGGTGATCGCGCGGGTGGCGGAGGCGGGGGGGCAAAGGTCGTTTTGACCTGCGTTGCCCGCCGCCGCGACCACGACGACCCCCTCGCCCACCAGTTGGTTGACCATCTGGTTCAACTCGGAGTCGGGGCGCACGCCCGGATCGCCACCCACGCTAAAATTGACGATTTGGATCCCATACGCGCGCCAGTGCTCCAGCAGCCAGCGCAGCCCGCGCAGGATGTCCTTCTCGTCGATGCGCATCTGCGGGTCGCTCACCTTGATGAGCAGCAACTCCGCCTCGCGCGCAAGCCCCGCGTAGTAGCCCTGGGACAAAAAGCCGTTGCCCGCCGCGCCCACGCTCGTCATCATCCCGTGCCAGGAGGTGTGCTGGGGCACGCTGAAATCCGCCCCGACGACGATCTCGTCCGTGGTGGCGTCCACAAAATCCAGGATGCGGTTGCGCGGTTGGGTCAGGTCCGGGTGCGGGTAGAAGCCGGAATCCAGAAAGGCGATGCGCACCCCGCGCCCGGCATAGTGCGGGTTGGCGCGCAGCCGCACGCCGATCGGCAGCGCGGCGGGCTCGGCCTGCCCGTAGATGGGGTGGTTGCCAAGCTCGCGGGGCAGGTTGGCGGTCGCGCGGTTGAGCCCCACCTGTTGCACCATCTCGTGGACGCAGGTGGGGCACGCCCCATCGGCGCGCCGCCACGCGGGGTGGCGATCGCGGAGCGCGCGCACCACGCGCGCATCGAGCTGCCAATGCTTTTCGAAGAGGGCCGCCGAGACGACGCGGCGGCAGATCGGGCAGACCTGCTCCGCCTCCCCTGGCTGGCGGATGGAGGGCAGGGTGCCGCGCTCCTCCTGAAGGATCTGGATTTCCTTCAAGGTAGAGGGGCGCTTGAGCGCGGCGGGCTGCGCCACCCAGAGCGCCGCCGCCGCGCTCGCGAAGCGGATCGTTTCCAGCAGCGGCATCCCGTCCAGAATCGCGTGGATCACCCCCGCCTTGAAGATGTCGCCCGCGCCCATGCGCTCCAGCGGCGGCAGCGGGTAGGGGGGCACCTCCAGCCACTCCCCCTCCGGGGTGAGCAGCAGCACCGGCTCCGGCCCGCGTGTGAGCACGATGGTGGCGCGCGGGTTGCGCTCGCGCAGGGCGGCGAGGTGCGCGGTGGGTTCCACGCCCGCCGCCTGTTGGCGCAGGTCGTTGCGGCTCAGCAGCACCCAATCGCACAGGGGGAGCAACTCGTTTTCCACCCCGTGCAGGTCGGAGGCGACGACGAGCAGCCCGACCTCCTTCGCCATGCGCGCCGCGCGGACGCGCTCCTGCCTGCCGTAGCGGTCAGTGCTGAGCAGGCGTGTCCCGCTCATCATCTCCCACATCATCGGCACGCGGGGGGCCTGCTCGAACCAGTAGTGCAGGGTGTGGCGCTCCCCATCCGGGGTGACGAGGATGCGGCTGAAGGGGGTGCGCACGCGCGGGTTGCGCTCGAACCAGCGATCATCCACCAGCGGGAAGCGCTCCAACTCCTGGTAGATAAAATCTCCGTAGGCGTCCTCGCCCAACTGGTTGCCCACCACGACCACCCCGTGCCCCCACACCGCCAATGGCATCGCCACGTTCAGCGCGCCGCCGCCCAGCTTGTAATAATCCGCCGTGACCGTCGCTGCCCCGCGCCGCTTGGGCAGGTGCGGCAGCCGCACGATGTTGTCGAGCGAGATGGTTCCGTAGGCGATGACGTCGTTGGTGGGGAGCATGGAGGGGTTAGGGATTAGGGATCAGGGGTCAGAGATTGGTTTTTTGAGTGCGTTACGGAGGGCGTGAAGTTGGCGATTGAGTGCGGTGGCCTGAGTTTGGGCGTTGTCGAATTGATCGGCTGGAAGGTAGCCGAGGCGGGTGGCAATTTCAAGCTGTGTTTCAAGCTCGGCGAGGGAGGCTTGAGCGATGGAAAGGTGGTGTAGGTACTCGTTTCGGTGCTCCCGTGCGTGCCCCTCCGCGATGTTGGAGGGCACCGACACCGCCGAGCGCCGCATCTGGCTGGTCAGGCCAAAAAGCTCATGTTTCGGGAAGCCATCTGTGATCCCATAGACGAGCACGACAAGCTCCATTCCAAGCTGCCACACCCGCAAATCACGAAAGCTCTTGATCATCTTTACTCTACTCCCCCGCCGTTCCCTAATCCTCAACCCCGCCGTCCCCTAACCCCTAACCCCCGACCCCTGACCCCTAGCTTGTTGGCTTATCGGGTGCGGGCATGGAGGCGTAGAAGTCCTGGCCGATGCGCCGCATGTATTGTTGTTGGAGCTCCTGCACGCGCTCGTAGCGGTCGGAGGCGACGATGAGCCCCACATGGTGCTTTTTGTCCATGCGCCAGACGATCTCGGGGTCGTTGTAGGCGGAGCTGTCCGGCCACTCCTGCCGCGCCAGGGAGATGATGACCCCCGCGTACTCCTCGCGGGTGGGCTGGCAGCGTGTAGCGTTCGCCGCGCGCCGCCGCGACCTCCACGCGCGCCCACTCGCGCCACAGGTTGATGCCGGTCGCCGCCTCGATCATCTCGGCGATGTTCGCGCCGCCCACGCGCGAGGCGGTCTCCAGAAAGTAGAAGCGGCCATCGTCGCGCCCGCGAATAAACTCGGTATGGGTCACGCCGCACACCAACCCCAACTTGTCGAGTAGCTCCACGTTCAGCGCCTTGATCTCGCGCTCCGCGTCGGAGCCGCGCGGCACGGTGCGGGTGCTGAAGATGCCGCCCGAGTGCATCACGTCCAGCGGGGGCGAGGCGTAGTCGTGCACCTCGGCAAAGAGGACCTCGCGCTCCCACACAACCGAATCCACGTGGAAGACATCGCCCGGCACAAACGCTTCCAGCACGTAGTAGGACTGCCGGTCGCCGAGCACGTCGAGCGCGCGCCACAGCTGCTCCGACTCATACAGCTTCTGGATGCCCACGGCGGATGCCTCGAAGCGCGGCTTGAGCACCCAGGGCGCGGGCACGCGGGCCATCCACTCGCGCAGCTCGTCGTAGTTGAGCACCGGCGAGAAATCGGGGACCAGAATCCCCTCGTCGCGCGCCTTGACGCGCATGGCGAGCTTGTCGCGGAAGTGGCGCGCGGTGGTGTCGCCCATGCCGGGCAGGCGCAGGTGCTCGCGCAGCATCGCTGCGGTCTCCACGTCGAAATCGTCGAGCGGGACGATGCGGTCGATGCGGTGCTGCCGCGCCAGGTAGCTGATCGCGTGGATCGTGTCCTGCTGCTTGCCCAGCACGGGAATGTAGAACACCTCGTCGATGTGGTCGCGCGGCCAGGGCACGTCGGCCAACTCCTGCAACGTCACCAGAAAGACGCGGCAGCCCAGCCGCTTGCACTCCTCCAAAAACTCAAAGCCCTTCTCGTAGCTTGCAATGCACAGTATAGTGGTTTGTTCCTGGGACATGGCGACTCTCTCTGATAGTGGTTTGTGTCTGAGGGAAGCGGGCGCGCCGTCACACGGGCGATTTGTCACCTTCTTTTTGTTCTTTGAGCCAATCCACAATCGCCTCGGCGGTGCCAAGGTTGGTGGCGAGGGGGATGCTGTGGACATCGCAGACGCGCAGCAGCGCGGACACATCGGGCTCGTGCGGCTGCGCGGTGAGCGGATCGCGGAAAAAGATCACTGCCCGGATCTCGCCCATCGCCACGCGCCCACCGATGATCAGGTCGCCCCCGTCCGGCCCGTGCGCCACCAACTCCACATCGATGCCCACCTTGTCGCGCAGAATCTGCCCCGTGCTAAAGGTGGCAACCGTGCGCACCCCCCGAAAATACTCCACATGCTGGCGCACAAACAGCGCCAAATCCAGCTTTTTCTTATCGTGGGCGATCAGCGCGATCATCTTGGTTCTTTCACTGGTGAATGGGCAGGGGTTGCGGGTTGCAGGTTGCAGGTTGCAGGTCAATGTCATTAAGTTAAGCTTGGAGTTTGTGGGAAACGGCATGCAAGGCAGAGATTTTTCCCTCGTGTTTCGTCAAGAGGCATATGGCGGGGTGCAGTCACGGACTAGAAGTCCGTGCTGATGGGCCTTTGGCCAAGCGTCCGCCTTCGCGGACGCCCCCACACCCTACGTTCACCCCTCAACCAACTCTTGACTTTGCCCTATAACCCCGTGATCGGGCACATTTTGTGCCTTGCGAATCCTTGACTTCATGACATTGGGTTGCAGGTTGCAGGTTGCAGGTTTGCAGATTTGCATCGGTTTCGATGACTTTCTACCAAGTTCCCACGAGGGAGACACTGCTTCCTCTTGTCCCCTTGTCCCCTTGTCCCCTCTTCTCCTTGTCCCCTCGTCCCCTTGTCCCCTTATCCCCTCTTCCTCTCCCAGTTCCCATAAGTTCCTACAACCTTCCCTGCTCCCGCTTCACCTTGCGGGCAGGGCCGAGGTGGCGCAGCGGGCTGTCGGAGGGGACGGGGGCGGGCAGGCCGAGGCGCTCGTACAGGGCGGGGGCGATGTCTAGCGTGGCCACCCACAGCTCGCCCACGACCGGCCACCCTTCCAGCATCGCCTGGCGCGGGAGGGCCAGCGCGAGCGTGGCGGTCGCGTCGATGCAGGGCGAGTAGATAGTTCCCTCGTCCCCATGCAGGCCGCTTGGCAGGTCGAGCGCGAGAATCGGGCGGCGCGACGCGTTGGCCAGGCCGATCAGGTCGGCGGCATCCTCCCGAGGGTCGCCCCTCAGGCCGCTGCCGAAGATCGCATCGACTATCAGGTCGGCGCTCGTCCAGTGGATCGGCTCCATCTCGTCCATCGCCGCCGCGCTGAGCGACAACCCCCACGGCTCGATTCCCATTTCGCGTAGGATCGCCAGCTGGTGAGCTGCCATCTCGTGCAGGGCCACAGCTTTGGCGGCGAGCACGAGCTGCACCGTCGCGCCCGCCTCGTGCAGGTGGCGCACGGCGGCCATCCCCGCCGCCCCGTTGTTGCCGACCCCCGCCAGCACCACGATGATCTTGTCCACGACGGAGCCCCCCAGCAGCTGCGCCACCATCGCGGCCAGGGCGTGGCCCGCCTCGTCGATCTTGTCCAGCAGCGTCACACCCTGCACCTCGCTGCGCAGCCGTTGAAGCTCTGCTGCCTGCTGCTCGTTTAAAATAGGAAGCTCGGTCATCGTTTGTCCTGATTGGTCGCCAATACAACATGGGTAGTCGTTAGCTGAAGGGCGAGTATATCACAAAACACAATGCGCGCATTCCCCTACGCGTGCCTGGGGAAAGTGGAGGCGCACAGGCCCGTCACTCGGTCGCCCTAGCAAAAAGGGCCAAGCCACTCGCTGGCCTGACCCTCTTTGGTCCTGGAAAATTTGTGATCGACTGCCCCGTTCCTGGCAAGCCCCTCTAGTGCACCACGGCTGTACCGTTGTTGGAACGTTCCAACGTTCCAACGTTTCAACGTTCGAGGCCGCTCACGCTTCCCCAGAGTTCTCGTCCACGATATCCTCTTCCAACTCCTCCTGGTTCGCCGCCGCGCCCGGCCCTGGCTGCCCCTCGATCAGCCCGATGTCGCCGCCCATCATGCCGTCGGGTGGCCCGCTGCGCTCCAGCCCCTCCTGCCCCCCGCCCAGCCCCGGCCCGCCCTTGCCCGACAACTGCGCTTCTTTTTCGCTCTCCTCGCTTGCCATGTCGCTTGTTCCCCTTCCTGCTCTATTTTTAAAAGTATCCGGTAGCTAATCTGCCGTGTTTTATTTTCCGTTTTCGTAATCTGCAATACCCCATTCGGGGCACCCTGTCTGCAATCTGTGACCTTCTACCTGCCTGCTATCCGTTCGCCGCCTTACTCACTCCGTGGGAACCCACTGCCGCCTGCTATCCGTTTGCCGCCTTACCCGCTTTGCGGGAACCCACTGCCGCCTTACCCGCTTTGCGGGAACCCACTGCCGCCTGCTGCCTGCTGCCTGCTGCCTGCTGCCGTATCGCCCAGCAAAAAGGCGCGCACCAGGCGGGCCACCCAGCGTGGCGAGTCGTAGTTCACCGCGTGCGCTGCGCCCGGCATCGTCACCATGCGGCCCAATGGTAGCTGCTGGGCCACATACCTGGTCCACCCCTCAGACACCAACGCGTCGCGGCTGCCGCGCAGCACCAGCGTCGGTGCCGCGATGTGGGCGAGCCGCTCCTCGATGGGGTCGCTGATGGCGAGGTGCGCGGTATAGATCGCGCGGGGCAGCCCTGCATGCATAAAATCCCGCAAAAAGATTAGCCGCAACTCGTTGGGCTCGTAGAGCGCGGCGAGCCCCAGGCGGCCCGCTACCGTGAGGAGCCTGCGGCGGCGCGGCTCCACCGTGGGCGAGGTGAGGATCAGGCGCGCGACGAGATCGGGGTGGCGCAGGGCGAGCATCGTTGCCACCTGGCTGCCGAAGGAGTTGCCGAGCACGGCGGCGTGCTCCAGCCCGTTCGCGCTCATCCACGCGGCGAGCGCGTCCGCCAGGCCGGGTACATCCAGGTAGGGCCCCTCGCTGTTGCCGAAACCGGGCAGGTCCGGCACATACACATCAAAACAGGGAGCGAGGGCGCGCGCCAGCGGCAGCATGTACGCACCCGACACCACAAACCCGTGTACCAGCACCATCGGCGGGCGAGCGGAAAGCCCCGCCGGGCGCGCCACACGCGCGTACATCTTGCACCCATCTACGAGGGTCCATTGTTCTTCTAGCATAATCGTCGCAACGCTCCCTACTTGGTCGGCTTGGTCGTCAATAAGCCAGCCCGTAAGGCAACTTACATACCACGGCTGGCGCAAGCGGGGGCGCTACGCGTCGCGATGGACCAGATGGATGATCTGCTCGGGGAGAGCCAGGAGGGCGTCGCGGAGAAAGGTGGGGTAAAGCGGGAGGGTTTCCAGCGTGTCGAGGGGGAACCAGCGGAAGATCAGGGTGAGGTCACCCTCCGTCCCGTAAAAATCCCCTTCCACGCGTAGAAGCGGGGAAGCGGGTGGGAGGCGCATCAGGTAGTAAAGGCCCACCTCGTGGAACTCGGTGGCGCGGTACACAAAAAAGTTTTCCAGCACCCACAGCAGCCGCTCCACCTGGACCTCGACCCCCAACTCCTCCTGCATCTCGCGGTGCAGCGCCTCGGCGGAGGGCTCCATGAACTCCACGCGGCCACCGGGCAACGCCCAAAAGTCGTCGTGCTCCGCGCGGTGCAGCAGCACGCGCCCCTCGTGCAGCGCCACGCCGACCACGCGATGGTTGAAGCGCCGCCCGTCGCGCTCGAAGGAAAGCATCGGCTAGCTGGCGAACTCGGTGCCGCAGAGCACGCAGCGGTAGCGCCCCTCGCCAAGCTCCTCCGGCTCGCCGCGCACCCACAGCGCCTCGTGGCGAGCACTTGTAGGCGAAGACGCGGTAGCGTTGCGCCTGCTCGCTCGGCGTGTCGGGGTCAATCGCCTCCTTGAGCTGCTGGCGAGCCGGGGCCGCGACGACGCGCGCGCGGCTCACCTTGCCCTCCGCCATGTCCAGATCCAGCACAAAACCATCGAGCACCTTGTAGCGATCCTTCAGGTTATCGAAGGCGTGCTCGTCAATCGTCACATCCTGCTCCGCGCCCCCCTCGTACGGCTCCACAATCGCGCTGATCGTGTCGCCGCCGAAAAAGCCACCATAGTTCAACACTTCTTTGATTCGATAGAGCGCCATGGGTTAGTCCAAAATCCGAAGCTAGTGGCAGTCCCTGAGGGGGTCCATTGTGATATGCCCCTCTCGTTTTGACTCGCCGTTCTCCGTGTTCTCCGTGTCTCCGTGGTTCAATCCGCGTCGTCGGTCGTCCTCAATGCTCCCGCTCGGTCAGAAGCTCCGTCAGGGTGCGCAGCGGCGCACCCTGCCCCGGCGGGAGCGCGAGGCTGTCCAGAAGGCGGAGCGCCCGCTGTGCCTGCTCCGCCGCGAGGGCGCTCACGTGCTCGCGTGCGCCCGTCGCCTCGATGAGGCGGTTCGCCTCGGCAACCTGCGCGGCGCTCTCGATGGGGCCTGCGTAGAGCTCACGCAGCCGCTCGCTGCCGGGCTGGCTGAGCGCGTAGGCCACCGGCAGGCTCTTCTTTTTGGCACGGATGTCCGCCCCAACTGGCTTGCCGGTGCGCGCCGGGTCGCCCCACAGCCCGAGCAGGTCGTCGCGAATCTGAAAAGCTAGCCCGAGCGCCTCGCCCATCTCGCGGATCGCGCGCACCCTCGCCTCGTCGCCGCCCGCCATGAGCGCGCCCACCTCGCCCGCAAAGGCGAGCAGCGAGGCGGTCTTGCCGCGAATCATTTCCAAGTACTCCTCGGTCGTGACCGTGTCGCGCCGCTCGAAGCTCATGTCGAGGTGCTGGCCGATACACAGCGCGAGCGCCGCCTCGTTGAAGCGTTGCATCGCCTGCAACACGCGCTCGGCGGGGACCCCGTGGGCGCTGCTTTCCAGCATCGCGCGCTGCGCGAGGGCAAAAAGCCCATCCCCCGCGTTGATCGCCTGTGGCTGCCCGACCACCGTCCACAGGGTCGGGCGGTGCCGCCGCGCGCGGTCCCCATCCTCGATGTCATCGTGGATCAGCGAGAACTCGTGGAGAAGCTCCACCGCCACGGCGGCGGGGATCGCCTGCTCCATCTGACCGGCGATGGCCTCGCAGCTCATCAGGCAGAAGGCGGCGCGCACCCGTTTGCCGGAGGGGTGCTCTTCCGGTTCGTAGGCCGCGTTGGCCCAACCCAGATGGTAGTGAAGCTGCCCGAAAAAAGTGCGGTGCGCCGCCAGCGGCGGCACCCTGTCGCGCATGGCCCGCTCTACGGTGAGAACGTAGGGGGCCAGCAATGTTTGAAGTGAACTCATCGTGCTTCATCCTGCTGCGTGTCTGCAAGGGCGGGATGATAACGGCGCGTGGGTGGATGCGCAAGACGGCGGCAGGCGGCAAACGGCAGCAGGCAGCAGGCGGCAGGCGGCAGTGGGTTCCCGCAACGCGGGTAAGGCGGCAAGCGGATGCCGCAGGCGGCAGTGGGTTCCCACGGAGTGGGTAAGGCGCAGTTAGGGCCGATTGAGCGGCGTGAGGCCGGCCCCCTGCGGCGCGGGGATTTCCCAGAGTTGCGTGGTGAACCCCTTGCTTAGCGCGCCGCTGGCCGTGGCGAGCCAGTGGGCATCCTCGCTGAGGGCGAGGCGCTGCACGGTACCGTCGAGCGCTAGGTCCAACAGCAGTTTCCCCTCGATTACTTCCCACACGCGCACCGTGCGCGAGGTTGGCTGCGCGGCGCTTTGCAGACCGTCCTCGCGGAGGCTGGCGGCGAGCAGGTGAGCCCCGTCCGCGCTGAAGCGCAGGGTTTCGGGGTGCAGGCCCAGGACCGCTCGCTGGAGGACGCTTTGGTCCAGCGGATTCCAGAGGAGCACTGTGCCGCTCGCGCTGCCCGCTACCAGAAAGCGCCCGTCGGCGCGGAAAAGCAGGCGGTCGATGCGCTCCGATGTGGGGAGCGCGCCGAGCGGGCTCCCCCGTCGGTACGCGCCATTGGCGGATCGCCGCGTCGTCCGCCCCCGCCAGAATTTGCCCGTCCGGGCTGAAGGCCAGCGCGTGGAGCGCCTGCGCCTGCCGCATGGCTTCTATCTCCCGCCCCGATTCGATCTCCCACACGCGTAGCCCCGCCTGCCCAGCCACCGCCAGCCGTTGCCCCAGCGGGTCCAGGGCGATGTGCAGTGGCGGCCCCTCGTATTGCATTGGCTCCGTCGTCATCTGCTCGCCGGTTGGCACGTACCAGAGAGCGATCGCGCCCGCGCGGCTGACGGTGAGAAGCCAATCGCCGCCATGCACGAAGGCCATGTGAACGATCTGGCTCCCCGCCGCGAGGGTGTGGCGCATCTGCCAGCTGCTTCGGTCCCAGAGGAAGGTGCCCCCGTTGCCGCTCGTCGCGAGCCAGTGCCGGTCAGGGCTGAAGGCGAGGCGACGGATCGCACCCGGTGCGAGAAAGAGAAGAGGGTCTTGGACCTGGGTGTCCCACATCCAGAGCGTCTGCTCCCCGTGGATTGCCGCGAGCCAGCGCCCCTCTGCCTCAAAGGCGAGCGCGCTCGCTGGGTTCTCATGGGTGGTGACGCGGGCGGGCGGGGTGCCGGTGCTACTTGATGTCCCCGCTATCCCGCGCCCCGTCACCCCCGCGCCCGATTCGGTGGCGGGCGAGGGAGGCGCGCTCCCCACGGCGATGGAGGGTTGGCCCGTGGGGCGCGGGAATAGAAGGAGCAGGAGGGAAAAGGCGACAAGCAGTAGTAGCCCGAGCGCACCCAACGCCAGGGGCAGGAGACGGAGCCGTGGCGCATGGGGCGGTCGTGCGCTCGCGTGCACCCTGCTTCGCTCGATAAAAGCGCGCTCCTCCGCCGCCAACTCGTCGCCGCGCGCCTCCACCCAACTCAGCGCCTCTTCCAATGGAGCACCGCTGAGAAGCAGCGCCTCCCCCCGCGTGCGCTGCCTGCCCCAGATTCGAGGCGGAGCGCAGCCAGGCGCGCCAGCGCAAAAAGAGGCGCTCCTCGTCGAGCCACGCCTTGCAGGCGCGGCCACCCCCGCGCCACTGCCGCGTGGGGCGCGACAATCGTCTCGCCCGTGGCGTCCAGGCGGCGCAGCGCCAGCAGCTGCGCGCGGGCGAGGCGCTGCACGAGCGCCCCTTCATCCGGCGGGAGCGACGCCAGCGGCACGCTCTGGCACCCCCACCCGCCCTCAACCGTGGGGGGAAACAGGCGCAAAAAGAGTCGTCGCGCGGGGTCGCGCTCCGGCTCTTGCAGGCTGGCGTACTGTTGCTCGGCGTGCCGGGCGACGGCCCCCGCCACCCCGCCCAGCGCTGTAAACTCGCTGCGCCACATCGTCGCGTCGCTGCGCTCCTCCCACAGGCGGCGGAGCAGCAGGCTGACGGCGGGCAGTGGGTGCGCCTGCTGTGCTGCCTCATGCACCACCTGGCCGATCAGCCCGCGCTCGACGCGCACCCCCCGCGCGGCGGCGGGGGCCTGGACGGCGCGGTGAAGCTCGTCCCTGGACAGCGGGGGCAGGAACCAGGTGCGCCCTTGTAGCGCCCGCGCCAGCCCCACATCGGCGAGCGCAGGCTCCAGCCCCTCCGCCTGGAGCAGAAGCAACAGGGTGAGGGTGTCGCTCTGGGCGCTGTCGAGCAGTAGCTCCAACATCTGCTGTCGCTCGGGGTCGGCGGGGTCCAGGGCGAGCAGGGTTTCCAACTGATCGGCGGCGAGCAGCACGCGCGGGCGGTGGGGCGCTTCGCGCTGGAGCTGTGCGACGACATCGAGCAGGGAAAGCTTTCGCTCCCGCAGCGCCGCTTCCAGCACCTCGACGGCGCGGCGCTGTCCCTGCTCGCTCATCGGGGCGCTGCGCAGGCCGATGAGCGCCTCGGCCAGGGCGCGGAGCGGCTGCGGCGTGGCGCGAAAGGTGCCGATCAGCCACCGTTGCGCGGGGTCGCGCCGGAGCGCGGGGATCACCCCCGCGTGGAGCAGCGAGCTTTTGCCGCTGCCCTCCGGCCCGACGATCGCCAGCAGTGCGCTGCGCCGCAGCCGCTCGACGAGCGCCGCTGTGGCTTCCTCGCGCCCAAAAAAGACGGGCTGCTCCTCCTCCCGGAAGGGGGACAGCCCTCGGTACGGGTTGGTCGGCTGAAGATGGGCGAGCAGCTCAGGCCACTGACGCGCCAGCGGCCCCCACGGGAGCCAAAAGCTTTCCCGCGAGCCGAGGTGCGCTCCCGGCGTGGTCATGAGGCCCACCACGCCGCGCGCGAGCGGGTCCCACACCGGCGCGCCGCTGAAATCGAGCGGCGGGGCGTGGCGCGCCTCGGCGCGGCTGGGGCGGCTGCGACGCCAGCCGCTGGGCTGCTCCTCCGTCACCTCGTGGTACTGCCACGTCAGCTCGCCCGCCGCGTCCGCGCCCACCCGTCGCCCTAGCGCGCGGTACAGGGCGGGCGGAAGGTCGTCGGGCAGGCGAAGCGGGGCCACGCTGATCGAGGCGGGCAGCGGGGTTTCGACGTGGAGCACGGCCACATCGCCCGCGCCAGCGGGAACGGCGCGCGCGAGGCGCAGCGGCTCCCAGTGGATCACGCGTGCCAGAAATGGATCGGGTGCATGGGCGGGGAAGGCGAGGCGAACCGGCACGCTGGGCGGCGTGCTCGTGCCCAGCGGAAGATCGCACGCGGCGGCCACCACATGCGCGCAGGTAAGCAGCCGCTCCTCCGAGATACGAAAGGCGAGGCCCACCACCTCGCCGCGCGGGGAAAGCACCCGCGCCACACAATCCTTCAAGCGAGATGCCATTGCAGCCAACCTCTCAATGCGAGACGACCGTTTCAGAATGGGTAAACAAGCAAGCTGATGCAAAAGGGACGACCGACGGACCCCCTGGACGCGACGACCGACGACAGAGAACGGACAAGAATAATTGGTAGATTTTTCCGAAAAATGAAAAATTTGTCAACATAGATGAAGCATAGTTGCTTGAAAAACCACATAGCTAGAACATGTATTCTTAAATACAAGATATACCAATTCCGATTGAAAGAGTGGCAATGAAAAACTCTGTCATTCCGACCGAAGGGAGGAATCTCAGCCTTGAAATAGCATTGCTGAGATTCCTCATTCCGTGGAGTTTACCCTGGCAAGGGCTCCATTCGGAATGACAGCGCTATTGCTAGGTTGACATCCCGAATCGGTAATAGTGGCGTCCAAATAGCACTTTGTGATGTCACCTTCATCCTAACCTTGTCATTTCCCAGGGAGTCAAAACAGGATAACCCGATTTTTCTATCAGCCGCCTTAACTTAAACCCGCCACCTGCCACCTGCCGCCTTACCCACTCCGTGGGAACCCACTGCCGCCTGCCGCCTGCCGCCTGCTGCCCCTGCCGCCTGCTGCCTGCTGCCTGCCGCCTGCCGCCTGCTGCCTGCTGCCTGCTGCCTGCCGCCGTTTGCCGCCTGCTGTCGTTTGGCGCTTGGCGCGGGTGGGAGTACCTTTTCCCGATGAAACGACTTTCTTCTTGTGTTGCTCCTGCTTGCCCTGGTTGGCTGCGCCGCTGGGGCGAGCCCAACCGCGACGCCCACCGCGCCCTCGTTCTCCGTCGCCCGTTCCCACCGTGCCCGCGACGCCGGAAAGCGCGGGGCTCACCCTGCCGCCGGGGTACACCGCGACGCGCGTGGCCGAGGGGCTGCGCGGCCCGACGCAGATGATCCTTGGCCCCGACGGGCGCGTGTGGGTGGCACAACTGGCGGGTGGCGAGAACGAGGGCGACAGGGCAGATCGTCGCCCTCGCGCTGGACAGCGGCGAGCCGGAACTGTTGCTCGGCCACCTGGTCAAACCAACCGGCATCGCGCTGCTGGGCGACGCGCTCTGGATCGCTTCCGGCAACGATTTGCTGCGCGCCCCGCTGCTGGCGGAGGGCATCGGGCAGCCGGAAACGGTGCTGGATGATCTTCCCTTCAACGGGCGCTCCAACGGCACGCTGACGGTGACGCCGGACGGCTTTTTGCTCTTCGAGACGAGCGGGCGACGGCGCGGCAACGACGCGGCGGACCGCTCCGCCATGCTCTGGAAGCTCGACCCCGCCGACCCCACCAACCCCGTGCCGCTTGCCAGCGGCCTGAAAGGGGCCTACGCACACGCCGTGGACGCTGCGGGCCGCCTGTGGCTGACGGAGATCGGCGACGATCCGGTCAACGGTGCGCCGCCGCCCGACGAGTTGAACCTGCTCCAGGAAGGGGCCAATTTTGGCTGGCCCGGCTGCTTCGGCTTCCAGCAGCCCGCCTTGAACTTTGGTGGCAGCGAGGCGCTGTGCGCCGCGACGCGCGCGCCAGTCGTCCTCTTCCCCCCGCAATCGACCCCCGTCAGCGTCGCCCCGTCGCCCTGGGAGGAAAACGTGCTGCTCGTCGCGCTCTGGGGGCCGACCGAGCCGATGGTGGCGCGCGTGGCGGCTGACCCTTGCGGGCGACAACGCGACCGGCGCGGTCACTCCCTTTATCGAGGGGATGGAGCACCCGCAATCGCTGCTCCCCCTGCCCGATGGCTCGCTGCTTGTGAGCGACTTTGGCACCGGCACCCTGTACCGCATCGCCCGCCCCTGAGCGCGCTCTCCCCTGAGCCGGATTTGCCTTTGGCCCCCGCTTCGCTACCTTTAGGGGTTATGACTCGACGGAAGCGCCTTCTTTTATTCCCTCTGCTCGCCCTCTGCCTGCTTGCCCTGCTCGGGGTGGCGGTTGCGCCGCCGCTGCGCGACGTGACCGGCGAGGAGAACCCGTGGGCGCAACTGCGCGGCGTGGGCCACCTGCTTTCCGGCTTTCTGCGCCCCTACCCGGCGACCGCCCCGCTGGAGCCGGTGCGCCACGCGGGCCTCTACCCCTTCGGCCTCAACACCTTCCTGCAAACCGAGACGGAGCCGGACAAGGTCGAGCGCTCGCTAGACATGATCGCCGAGGCGGGCTTCCGCTGGATTCGCCAGGAATTTACCTGGGAAGATCTGGAAATCCACCAGCGATGACTGGTTTGTGGACCTGCGCAACAACGAGATTCGCAACGCGTGGAGCAAGTATGATCGCATCGTCGCGCTCGCGGGGGCGCGCGACATCCAGATTGTCGCGCGCCTGTCCAACCCGCCGACGTGGAGCCGCGCGGCGGGCGACGCGCTTGGCGAGAAGGCCCCGCCCGACTTTCTGGACGCCTATGGCGACTACGTGGAGGCGGTGGTTTCCCGCTACCGGGGGCAGCATTCGATACTATCAGGTGTGGAACGAGCCGAACTGCTGCCAGGAGTGGGGGCTGCGCCCGGTCAGCCCGGAGCAGTACGTGGAGCTTACTGAGGGTGGCCTACACCCGCGCCAAGGCCGCTGACCCCGATGCGGTGATCCTCACCGCGCCGCTCGCGCAGACCATCGCGCTCGACTATCAGCCGGAGGGGCTCAACGACTTTCTCTTTCTCCAGCGCATGTACGACGCGGGCGCGGCGGCTTACTTTGACGTGCTCGCGGTCAACGATTACGGGCTGTGGAGCGGCGCGACCGACCGACGGATGCGCCCGCGCGTCATCAACTACTCGCGCCCCGAGTACATTCGCGACATCATGATCCGCAACGGCGACGCGCAACAAGGCCATCTGGATCAGCGAGATGGGCTGGAACTCGACCCCGCCCGACAGCGGCATCTTCCCCGCCTTTGGCATCACCCCCGAGGAATTGCGCGGCCCCTACCTTGCCGAGGCGCTGGCGCGGCAGCAGCGCGAGTGGCCGTGGGTGGGGGTCACGGCCACCTGGTTCTTCAAGCAGGCCAACGACGAGGAGGCGACGCAGCCCCAATACTACTTTCGCCTCGTCAACCCCGACTTTTCCCCCTTGCCCGCCTGGGACGCCCTGCGCGACTACATCCACGCGGTAAGCCCAATGCTGTATCGCGGCTACCACCAGGAAGATCATTGGGTGCTGCGCGAGGGGCTCTCCGACCCCGACGCGTGGGCGCTCGTGCAGGAGCCGAGCGCCGTTTTCGGCCACCTCGCGCTGGGTCAGGCGGGCGAGCGCCTGCGCGTCACGGTGGAGGGGGAGCGCCTGACCCTGGTGGTGCAGCCGGGGCGAGCGGGCACGCTGCTCGTGAGCGTCGGCGGGGCGGAGCGCCGCTTTCACCTCGACGAGACGGCTGCGCGGGACGACGCGGGCGAGCGCGTCGGCACCATAACTGAGGACGCGGGCGCGACGGTGCTCCACCTTCCCCTCGGTTCCCTCCCCGATGGGCGCACCGAGATCGTGCTCACGGTGGAGCAGGGCAGCGTTGCCCTGGACGGGGTGATAGTCGAATGAGAACGCGCCGTTATCCTTTCTTCCTGCTCATCCTTGTTCTCCTCCTCGCCGCCGCGCTGCGCTTCTTCCATCTTGACGCGCAATCCTTCTGGTCCGACGAGGGGAACAGCGCCGCGATGGTGGGCCGCGCCGCGCTCGACATCGTGCGGCGCAGCGGCAACGACATCTCGCCGCCGCTCTACTACCTGCTGCTGGCGGGGTGGGGCAGGCTCGTCGGCACGAGCGAGTTTGCGCTGCGCGCCCTCAGCGTCGGGTGGAGCCTCGTCACCGTCGCGCTGACCGCTGCCCTGGGCCACCGCGTCGGCGGGCGGCGTGTCGCGCTCTTCGCCGCGCTCCTCGCTGCACTCTCTCCCTTTGCCCTCCACTACGCCCAGGAAGCGCGCATGTACGCCATGGTCACCACGCTCGCGGCGGCGAGTTGGTACGCGTGGCTGGGGGCGATCCAAAGCCCTATGGGTACGGAAAGGCAAAAGGCAAAAGGTAAAAGGCAAAAGGCAAAAGGCGAAGGGGAAAAGGCGAAGGCCGAGGGTGTGCTACCCCGTCGGTCGTCGGTCGTCAGTCGTCGGTCGTCGCTTTGGTGGGCCTACGTGCTGCTCAGCGTGGCGATCCTGTACACGCAGTACTTCGCGGCGTCGGTGCTGATCGCGCAGAATGTGGCGTGGGGGTGCTGGTGGGGTGGGAGCGGTGGCGCGTGGGGCGCGTGGCCGACGCGCGCGCGCGCCTCGTGCGCTGGTTGGCGAGCCAGCTTGCCATCGCCGCGCTTTTTTTGCCCTGGTTCTTGTACGTGGTGGACGATATTCTCGGCTGGCCCGCTGTCTCGCCGCCGGTGACCCCCACCTTTTTGCTGCGCGAGGTGTTCCGCATTTTCTCGATTGGCCTTGCCAACGAGGCGCTGCCCGCGTGGGCCGCGCTCGGCTTTGCGGGGCTGCTCGGGGCGGGGCTTCTGGCAGCGAGGCGCGGCGGGCGCGCGGCGCTGCCCCTCTTCGTTTTTGGGGTGCCACCGCTCCTGATGCTGCTCCTCTCGCTCGACCGTCCTTTTTGGAACGCCAAGTTTCTCCTCGTGGCGCTGCCTGGCTATCACCTGCTGCTGGCGCAGGGGGCCGCGTGGTTGGTCGCGCGCGCGGAGCGGTTGGGGGCGAGGGGAGGCCCCGCCTCGGCGCGGCTCCTGGCTGGGGCGGTGGCGCTCTTCGCCGTGCTGGCGGTCGCCCCGACCCTCGCGAACGAGTACGGCAACCCCCGCTTTTGGCGCGACGACTACCGCGCCATCGCGCGCACCGTCGCGGCGCAGGCGGGGCCAAACGATGCGGTGATCCTGAATGGCGGCGGGCAGCTGGAAATTTGGGGCTATTATGATGAGGGCACGCTGCCGGTCTACCCGATGCCGCCCAGCCGCCCCATTGACCCGGACGCCACGCGGGCGCAACTCGAAACCATCGCCGCGCAGCACGAGCGGGTGTGGGTGCTCTGGTGGGCGGAGCAGCAGGGCGACCCGGAGGGGGTCATCCCGCGTTGGCTGGGCGAGCACGCCTTTGAGGCGGGGTCGCGTTGGTTCGGGGATGTGCGGCTGGCGAGCTACCGCCTGGGCGAGTTGCCCGTGCCCGAGCCGCTGGATGTGCGCTGGGCGCTCCCCGACGGGGCGGCGCGCCTGCTGCTGCGCGGCGCGAGTGTCGAGCCGCTGACGGTGGTGGCGGGGGAGGTGGTCGCCCTCAACAGCGAGTGGGAGGGGCAAAGTGCCGTGCCCGTCACTTTTTTCGCCCAACTGCTTGATGGGGGTAACCATGTGGTGGGGCAGTATGATGGCAGCGGCGGCGCGCCGCCCGTGGCGGAGTGGGCGGGCGCGGAAACCCTCCGGCTGGGTATCCCCGTCGCGGTCGGCACCCCGCCCGGCGACTACTCGCTGGTAATCGGTGCCTATGACGCCGCGAGTGGGCAGCGCTTGGTGACGAGCGAGGGGGCGGATTCGCTGCGCCTGGCGACGGTGCGCGTGGAAAAGCCGGCAGTGCCCCCCACCGTCGAGGCGCTGGCCCTGCGGCCCGGCGAGGCGCGCGCGCAGCCCTTCGGCGCGATCACGCTGATCGGCGCGCGGGCCAACAAGCTGGGCTTCGACCACG
Source organism: uncultured Chloroflexia bacterium (assembly GCA_963845765.1). Lineage (GTDB taxonomy): Bacteria > Chloroflexota > Anaerolineae > Ardenticatenales > Ardenticatenaceae > CAWJTI01. The sequence continues at coordinate 17,199 of CAWJTI010000014.1, read as the reverse complement.
CGCCCGACACCCCGCTCGCGCGCGGGGAGCCGCTCGGTGTGCTGCTTTTCTGGCGGGCGGAGCGCGACGCACCGGCGGCACCCTCGCTCCAGCTTCAACTGCTGGACGGGCGCACCGTCGCCGCCGAGTGGCAACTGGAACCGACCGAGGGCCGCTACCCGCCGCCCGCCTGGTCAGCCGGGGAAGTGGTGCGCGACCCCCAAATCCGCTTCCTGCCGGGCGACCTCGCCCCGGGCCGCTACCGCCTCGTTCTGGTGGGCGCGGACGCGCGGGCGGAGGTGGGGGAGGTGGTGGTGGGGGAGTGAGGGGGTGATGAAGGTGAGGGGGTGATGAAGGTGATGAAGGTGAGGGGGTGATGAAGGTGATGGCTGGGAGCGCGGGCGTCTCGCCTGCCCGTTGACTTGTAGGAACTTGGGCAAAATACCCAAAAGGCGAGGCTTCTAAATTTTGCAATCCGTGTAATCTGCAATACCCAGGGTAACGTGTCTGCAATCTGCAATACCCAAAGGGCACGATGTCTGCAATCTGCAATCTACAAACCACCCTCGATCTCAAACTCTGCCATGAGGGGGAAGTGGTCGGAGGCGTGACGGGCGGCGGGGGCAGTGACTACCGCGCAGGCGCGCAGCCGCTCGGCGAGGGGTGGGCTGGCGAAGAGGTAGTCGAGGCGGAGGCGCGGCGCGGGCGTGGGCATGGTGAACCCATCGTCGGCGGGGTGCAGGGCGCGGAAGCAATCCACGTAGCCCGCCGCGCGCAGCGGGTTCAGCGCGCGGCGAAAGTAGGCGAATTGCACCAGGAACACCGCCTTGTAGAGCAGGGGAGCGCCCCGGTAGCCGATGCGCTCCCCCGGCGCTACCGTGTTGAAATCCCCCCCGACCAGCGAGAAAGCGGCGGGGTGCGCCTGCTCATATTCCGCGATCAGCCGCACGATGGTCTGCACCTCGGCGCGCCGCCACTCATCGTGGAGCAGCCCCAGGTGCACGCAAAAAAGGTTCAGGGCGCGCCGGTCCGGCAGCGTGACCGTCGTCGCGAGCAGGGCGCGCAGCAGCGGGAAGCGGCGCGGGGCCGCGCTCGCCGCGATGGGCAGGTGGCTCAGCAGCGCCACTTGGCGGTTGGGCGTGTTGCTCGGCGCGTGGCGAAAGCCCATGCTGAGCGCGCGGGCAAAGTGCTGCGCGTTTGCGTGATCCCGAATCTCCTGCATGAAGAGCAGATCGGGTTGCACGGTGCGGGCGACCTCCAGCAGCGCGGCCTCGCGGCCTGCCCCCCCGTTTAAAATATTGTAACTCATCGCCCGCATGTTGCTCTTCCCTCCCACTTACAGATCTCACCGCTACAGATTTCACCACGGAGGCACGGAGGACACGGAGAACGACGGACATTTTCTACAGGGTAGGCCGCCTGCCGCCTGCTCTTGGATTTCAGATTTCAGATTTCAGATTTCAGATTGACGGATTACGGACACTGCCGCCTTACCCACTTCGTGGGAACCCACTTACCCGCTTTACGGGAACCCACTGCCGCCTGCTGCCGTTTGCCGCCTGCCGCCTGCCGCCTGCTGCCTGCTTCCGTTTGCTGCCTACTGCCTATCTACGCCAAATGGCGTAGGGCGCTCCGTTAGGGTTGCGTAGGCAAAGTTTGACAGCGCTCTCAAAAAGGTTATACTGCGCCGTCGTTAGGGTCAAGTGGTTGAACCTTCAACCGCTTGCCTTGGTCGCAAAACCCCTTATTCAGCTTTCTCAAGGAGGTACTATGGCATTAGCGTTACCACAGAGGACTACCTGGACCCCCCCCCGTTCCATTGTGACGACGGCGCTGCTCTTTTTGCTGCTGTTGTTCGCGTTCCCTCTGATGACCTCGCTTGCCGAAGACCCTGCCTCTGCCCCCGCCCCCCTGGACTCGACTACCCAGCAAGAAATGACGCTCCTCCAGCGAATCAATGAGGTTCGCGCGTCTTACGGGTTGTACCCCTTCACGTACAATTCCTCCATCTCGCAGGCGGCAGACGACCATGTGGCAGAAGCAGTCAACCGAAATTGGATGAGCCATCGCGGTGCCAACGGGTCGAGCTACTACGACCGTGTGTACAGCACTGGGTATACCCCCTCCAAAGTCAACGAGGCGATTGGGTGGGGCTATAACATGGAGCGACAGCTGACCTGGTGGCTGAACAGCCCGGTGCACCGCGCCATCCTCCTCAGCTCGGCCTACACGGAGATCGGCATCGGCTACCGTGGCAACCCCGGCGCAAAGTGGGGCCACTGGTGGGTCGTGAACGTCGCGGCACCCTGATTTTCTTCCCCCTTTCTGACCTGTACGACGGAGCGCTTCGCCTGAAGCGCTCCGTTGCTTTTTTGTGGCCCTTGCTTTAAAGTGTCATCATCACACCAATGGAGCAGAGAGACGAAGGAGCCTCTTGTGAGCCCGCTAACCCACCTCCCGACGCATCGTCCTGCCATCGCGGTGGATGTGGTCATCTTCACCCTTCAACATGACGAGCTGAAGGTGCTGCTGCTGAAGCGCTGGCACCCGCCATTTGAGGGGGCCTGGGCGCTGCCGGGCGGCTTTGTTGGCATGGACGAGGCGCTGGACGCGGCGGCGCGGCGCGTGCTGCGCGACAAGGGCCGCGCGGGCAATCTGTTTTTGGAGCAGCTTTACACCTTTGGCGACCCCGACCGCGACCCGCGCGCGCGCGTTGTCACCGTGGCCTACTTCGCGCTTGTCAGCGCCGCCCAGGTGGATGAGTGGGAGGCACGCGCCGGGCACGTGGTATGGCACCCCGCCTACGACCCGCCGCCGCTCGCCTTTGACCACGCGCGCATCGTGCGCTACGCACTGGAACGGCTGCGCGCCAAGCTGGAATACAGCGCCGTCGCCTTTCAGCTGCTGCCGGACGCCTTCACCCTGACGGAGCTACAAAACGCCTACGAGCACATCCTGCGGGAGCGGCTGGACAAGCGCAACTTCCGTCGCAAGGTGCTCTCGATGGCAATTTTGGAAGAGACCGGCGAGCTACGCATGGGCGACCATCGCCCCGCCAAGCTGTACCGTTTCAGCGAGGACGCCAAGTTTGAGGGGCAGGCGCGGCGGCTCTTTCCATGAGGGGCGGTGCGCGGCGGGTGAGCAGCAAAGGGAAAATTCGATGAGCCTCTTGCAGGTACGGCCACTTGGCTGCCGCGACAATCTGGTGGGCTTTGAGTTGGCGCGCGCCCCCGACCCGCGTGCGCCCCAGCCCGCCGATGTGCGCGAGCTGTTCACGCTGTGGGACCCGCACGGTCGCCCGCACAAGGCATATCCCGAAATTCCCATCGAGCACCCCACGACCGGCCGCGAGCTGATGCAGGCGCAGGAGGCGCAGTGGCGCGCGCACGTGGCGCGCACGCGCCGCCTGTTCGGGGCCGCGCCGCTGGCAGGGTATTCCGCCGCACCCCAGCGGGGGCTCCTTGCCTTTGCCGTCGAAATTCTCAGCGACCGTGGCCGCTGGACCCTCGCCCACCGCGACGGCCCGCGCTGGTACTTCACCCCCGCGCAGCTGCGCCAGGGGCTCGCGCGCCCCGTCCCGCCCGCGTCGGGGTGAGGGGGTGATGAAGGTGAGGGGGTGAGGGGGTGATGAAGGTGAGGGGTGAGCGGGTCATTCAGGTCCGTTCGTCTTCGTCCTTCGTCCTTTTGCTTTTTGCCTTTTGCCTTTTGCCTTTTGCCTTTTGCCTTTTGCCTTTTGCCCTTTGCCCTTTGCCCTTTGCCCTTTGCCTTTTGCCTTTTGCCTTTTGCCTTTTGCCTTTTGCCCTCGCACCTCGGACTTTGGACTGTCAATGAGCATCTTCAACGGGACGCGGCTGACCAACCAAACCTTCAAGCTCGATGATGAGCGGATGCGGCGCGGCTGGTATAGCGACAAATATTTCGAGAACGTCATCACCATCCTGAGCCGCGTGGCGGAGGCGGGGCTGACCCTGGGCGACTTTGGCGCGCGGGGGAGCGAGGCGCTGCGCGGGGTGGATGTGTCGGGCGTGGATGTGGGCAACATCGAGGTCGAGATGCAGTTTTACACGCGTCGCCCCTTCGCGGTGATCGCGGGGGTGGACAAGGCGCTGACGATGCTGCGCTACGGGGCGGGCACCTATCGGGGCGGGCGCTTCCACCCGACGTGGGAGACCCTTCAGGTGGAGGCGGTGCAGGATGGCGCGATCAGCGGCTACGACGCCGACTGGCAGATGGTCCAGCCGGTGATTCGGGTGCGCGGGCGCTACCGCGATTTTGCGCTCCTCGAAACCCCGATGCTGGGCGTGCTCACCCGTGCCTCCCGCATCGCGACGAACGTGTACGAGGTGCTAAAGGCCGCGCGCGGCAAGCCGGTGATGTTCTACCCCGCGCGCTACGACGCGCACGAGGTGCAGGCGGCGGATGGGTACGCCTACGACATCGCGATGAAGCGTTTTGCGCTAGATTTTCGCGACGGGCCGCCCGCCATGATCTCGACCGACGCGCAGGGGGACTGGTGGGGCGGCGCGAGTGGCGGCACGGTGGATCACGCCCTGATTGCCACCTTTTTGGGGCAAACGGCGTCCGCGATGCTCGCCTTTGCACGCTTCGCCCCGCCCGAGGTGCCGCGCATCGCGCTTGTTGATTTTCACAATGACAGCGCGCGGACCGCGCTCAACGTGGCGCGCACCATGTTTGACGAGTGGTGGCAGGCGACACAGCGCGGCGAGCCCGACGCGGGCCGCTACCGACTCTTTGCGGTGCGCCTCAACACCTCGCCCACGCTGCGGGATGAGGGGGTGCCGCCGCTCGGCGACCGGCGGCTGGACAACGGGGTGAACCCGCGCCTGGTCTGGGATGTGCGCCGCACCCTGGATGAGGGGTGGGACGGGTGGGCGGTCCCCGCCGAGGCGCGCGAGGCCGCCGCGCGCTTTTGCCGCGAGGTGCAGATCGTGGTGAGCGGCGGCTTCGACCCCGCCAAGATTCGCTGGTTCGAGTCGCTGCACGTGCCAGCGGACATTTACGGGATCGGGACGAGCATCCTGCGCAACGATGCCAGCACCGACACCGACTTCACCGCCGAGGTCGTGCGCCTCAAGGTGTATGACGAGTGGTACGACCTCGCCAAGGCGGGGCGACAGCCCGGCACCAACCCCGACCTGGAGCCCGTGGACCTCGGTGGGTTGTGAAGGGATATTAGGTATTGGGTATTGGGTATTAGAGATTAGAGACTGTGTGCCCCGAATGGGGTATTGGAGACTGTGTGCCCCGAATGGGGTATTGCAGATTCCGCGTTCCGCATATCCGCAATCCTCGCAATCCGCAATCCGCATTCCGCATTCCGCATTCCGCATTTCCTGTCGTCCCGACGTTACAATTCAAACATCTTCCACTCCCCTGGGTTCATCTCGGTTTTAAGGCGCGGTGGATATAATGTGGAGCGTCATGGGGCAATCCTGTGGCGCTCTTCTGTGTGAGGGGCGATTTTCAACGAGGGGCGTTGGGCGGGCGCGTCGGAGCGGCTGGGCATTTCTGGGAATGTCTGGCGGCTGTGCTGCCCAAGCCGGTGCGAACTAGAGATGAGGATGGGGATGACACTCAGACGTTTGGCAGGGCTGGCCCTGTTTTTGGCGCTGGTGGGCAGCGTGCTGGTGATGGCCGCGCCCCCCGCGCAGGGCGAAAGCGAGGCGTTTACCATCGGCCCCACCGATTTGGGGCTGGCGTTTATCAACTCGGCGGAGGATTTGCGCAACACCGAGCGCATCCAGCGCGGCATTGCGGCGGGCGCGAAGCTGGACCGCTTCCCGCTCTACTGGAACAACATCGAGACGAGCCCCGGCTCGTTCAACTGGAGCCGCCAGGACAGCGCCCTGCGCGCCAACGAGCAGCAGGGGCTCGGCACGCTGGCGATCCTGCTCGGCACCCCCGCGCATTATTACCCCGGTGCGTACCGCCCCGAGCAGGTGGTGAAGATGCCCCCCATCGGGGGCGGGCCGGTGCGCGCGGCGTTGCAGGACGCGCCGAAGGACAGCCACGAGCCTCGAAAATGGCTGCGACGTGCAGGGCACGCCGCCCGCCGCGCGATTTGTACGCGCCGATCTTTTCCGATGGCACCGATATTCCAGGGGCGGGGAAGAGCATCAACCCGACCAACCACTGGGCCTACTTCACCTCGCTCGCCGTGCAGCGCTACCGGCCCGGCGGCACCGATGGCTTCAACGTGCGCTACTGGGAGGTGTGGAACGAGCAGGACCTTTGCCACTTTTGGGGCGGGACGGTGGACGAGTATGTGCGCCTGCTCAAGGTGGCCTACCTGACGATCAAGCAGGTCGACCCGAGCGCGACGGTGATGTGGGGCGGGCTCGCCATCTACGGACCCAAATATGAGGGGGGCCGCCACTTTTTGAACGAGATGGGCGCGGCGCTGCGCGCGGACCCGATGGCGGCGGCGCACAATGGCTTCTTCGATGTGGCGGCAGTCCACCAGTACTCGAATGTGACCACCGGCTACAATAACACCGTTCGCGTGCGTGCCGCGATCGCCAGTGGCGGCTGGCAGGGGAAGCCGGTCTGGGTGACGGAAAGCGGGGTCTCGGTCTGCGGCTCCTACCCCGGCCCCGACTGCCCGAGCCCCTACCGCGCCACGGCCAACGAGCAGGCTGCGTACATCTGGCAAAACATCGCCTACTCGCGGCTGGCCTTCAACAACGGGCCGATCTTCCACTTTCAGCTCCATGACGACTGCGGCAACGTGCCCTCGCCCAACCCGCCCGCCGACGCGTTTGGGTTGGTAACGAATGAGGCCGGGGTTTTCTGCGTCCCCGACAACGCCACGCCGCGCCTTTCCTACACGGCGTATCAGCTGGCGGAGCAGTACCTCAGCAATACGGAATTGCTCTGGGCGGACATCCAGTACGGGGTCGCGCGCCGCATGGCCTTTTACGATCCGGTGGCGAAGGAGCGCCGCACGATGGTCTGGGCCATCGGCGCGGCGGATGCCACGGTTTCCCTGCCGATGGCGGGGCCTTCCGCGCGCCGCCTCTCGCTGGATGGCAGCGAGGCGACGATCTTCCCGATCGATGGCAGCTACCAGATTCCGCTTCCCCACGCCACCAACCAGAACCAGCCCAACTCCTCGACCTACACCATCGGTGGCACCCCCTACCTCATCATCGAGGCGGACCTTACGCCGCCCACCGGCACCGTTACCGTGCCGCCCAGCTCGGGCACGAGCTTCGAGGTGGGCTGGACGACCTCGGATCTGGGATCAGGGGTGCAGGATGGCACAACGACGCTATGGTGGCAGCAGGGGGATGGTCCCTGGCAAATCTGGCTCACCGGGCAGCCGATGACCGGCAGCGCCACCTTTACTGGTGTGGAGGGGCAGAGCTACCGCTTCGGGCTGACGGCGACCGACCGCGCGGGCAACGTGGGCACCGACCCGGTCGGGCAGGGGGAGACGCAGGTCTCGCCGCCGGTGACGCTCACGGGGCAGGTGGTGAACATGCGGGGCTACGCGGCCCCCTGGTCGCTCGTCGAGGTGGGCCACGCGGGCATCTTTGCCGATAGTCTGGGTCACTTCCAGCTTCGCACCCTGGCAGGCGCGTGGGACGTGCTGGTGAACCATCGCCTGCAAGTGCGGGGGCAATTGTTTACCGAGGAGGGCAGCCTCTCGCTGCTGCTGCCGCCGCTCAGCAACCCGGTCACGAACAGCGATTTTGAGAATGGGCTGACCGGCTGGACGGTTGGGGGGAGCATTGACCGCGTGGCCGAGGAGCAGTTGGGGAGCGACGATCACGCGTTGCACCTGGGCGCGGGGGCCTTTGTCGGCTCGCCAGGGGTGCCCGGTGTCGGCGGCAATGGCGGCAACTCGACAGTCTCGCAGCGCGTCACCGTGCCGACCGGCGCGCCCTACATGGCGCTGCGCTACAAGGTGGACAGTGCGGAAACCGATGGCGGCAGCGGCTCCTGCGCCGACCCCGGTAACCTGTCACTGTTGCACGACAAGTTCGAGATCATCGTGGCGCGCGACGGCAGCCCTGCCATGTACCTGCACTGCCAGGAAACCGCCAGCGAGTGGCAGTGGATTCACCTCAATCTTGCGGCGTATGCGGGCCAGACGGTGACTTTCATCTTCAACGTTTACGAGAGTTCGGGCGAGCGGCGCACCGGCGCGTGGGCGGACCTGGTCAACGTGGGCGAGTCGCCGCTGCTCCCCGCGACGCGCATCCTGTACCTACCCCGCATCGCGAAGCAATAGGATCGCGCGGAAGCTATCAAAAAGAGGGGCTCGGGCAAATCCGCCCGAGCCCCTCTTTTTATTTGACGTGGCAGGAAAGCCGCCGCGCTACCGTTTCCCCTTTTTCACGTACACGTCCCCATCCATGTAGACCCGTCCGATTTTCCCGTCGGGCATGACGATCCTGCCATCGGCGGGCGGGGGCGGTGGGGGTGGTGCGGGGTTGATGTAGTTGTAAATCGCGAGCAGGGGCACCAGGAACCCCATAGCGACAACTAATTTAAGGTAGCTTGGCAGGTCGGCGAAGATAGCGAGTAGCTCTTGCACAGGTTGCTCCCTTTTTCAGCGGTGCGACACGATTGTGTATTCTACACCCGCGATTGTTCCCACATCAAGTCTCGTGCCGCGAGCAGCCGCTGGCGGTGCGTTGCCTCCTCGGCGAGGTCCGCCGCGCGGTCAAACTCCGCCGCCGCCATGGTCGGCACCCCCAGGTGCGCATAGGCCAGGGCGAGCCGCTCGCGGGCGGCCACGGTCGTCGGCAGCAGGTGCGCGAGCCGCTCCCAAAAGGTCACGGCGGCGTCCCACGCGCCCTGCTCCTCGAACGCCTCCGCGAGCGCGTAGCTCAGCTCGGCATCCGGCAGCCCCAGGGCTACCACGCGCTCCAGATCGCTCTTGGCGCGATCCAGATCGTCCGCGTGCGCGGCGAGCAGCGGGCAGAGCACCTCGACGGTGCGGGCGTGGCGGTTGAAGCGCACCAGTGCCTCCAGCGCGGAAAGCGACGGGGGCAGCGCGAGAATGAGGGTGCGAACCGTCCCCGAGAGCCAGGCATCCGCCTCCACGACCACCCCGACCCGCTCCATCTCCAGCCGCCACTGCACAAAGTCGCGGGGGCGATGGAGCATGGCCCAACTCAGGTAGGCGCGGAAACCGCTCGGCTCCACCACCTCCTGCAGGGCAAACGAGTCGCCCGCCTCGTCAGGCGCGCGGCTCGCGGGGTCGTAGCGCACCACATCGTACAGCGCCGCCTGCTCGCCGCGCGGGATCGCCAGCAGGCGCGCGCGTCCTTCACCCAGCGCCTCCGCACGCACCCGCTCCTCCCCCACCCGAATCCAAAGCTCTGCCACCCGCCCTCCGTTCTACCCTCGCCCTTGGATTTCAGCTTTCACCACTACAGATTTCACCACGGAGGCACGGAGAACACGGAGAACGGCAGACATTTTCTAAAAAGTTATGCCTGCCTTACCCGCTTCTGCGGGAACCCACTGCCGCCTGCCGCCTGCTGCCTGCCGTTTGCCGCCTGCCGCCTGCTGCCTGCTGCCTGCCATCCGTTAAAACGGGCTCCACCGATTGCCCGGGTCCACATAGCCATCGCAGCCGACAAACGGCTCCTGCCAGTTGCCCGTGAAGGGCACGATCACCTTTTCCAGATGCAGGTGCGGCGAGGGAGAGTAGCCCTCCGCGCCGACCTCCGCGATCTTTTGGCCGCGCCGCACCGTCTCGCCCGCGCTGACCAGGGCGCGCGAGTTGTGGCTGTAGGTGGTGTAAAAGCCGCCCGCCGCGTGATACAGCACGATGCTGAAGGGGCCGCGCCCCTGGTTCGGCCCGTCGAGCCAGAGCGGGCCGACGTAGACCACCGTGCCCTCCTCTATGGCATAGATGGGGGTGCCCACCGGCGCGAACCAATCCTGGCCGGTGTGGAAGCCACAGCTTTGGTAGCTCACCGACACCCCGAAATCCCAGAGCATCGCCCCGTTCGTGGGCAGGTGCGGCCACGTCCGCATCTTCGTGTAGACAAAGGGTGAGGCGACGAGCAGGCTGAGGAGCGCCAGGAGCATCAACAGCTGCATCGGGCGTGGGCGGCGGCGTGAGTCGATCATGGGGAAAGCATAGCCAAACAGGGCTCAACCCTCAAACGGTGTGGGGCATTTCCCCGAAAAGTAAAAACGGGCGACGGAGACGACCGTCGCCCGTTTGCGTTCCCCGAGGGTGCTAGCCGTTACGCGTTGACGCGCTCCACGTCCTCATCCTCGTCCCACGCTTCCTCGTCCCACTCGTCCTCCTCCTCGTCACTCCACGCTTCCTCGTCTTCGGGGAACTCCATGACAAAGTCGCTGTGCGGGCTAGCCGCGAGAATCGGCGCGAGGTACTGGCCGGTCCAAGAGCCCTTGTACTCGGCCACCTGCTCGGGGGTGCCAGAGATAACCAACTCGCCGCCCGCGTCGCCGCCCTCGGGGCCCATGTCCACGATCCAGTCGGCGGTCTTGATGATGTCCAGGTTGTGCTCGATCACGAAGACCGAGTTGCCCTTTGCCACCAGCCGATTGAGCACGTGGACCAGCTTCGACACGTCGTGCGCGTGCAGGCCCACGCTCGGCTCGTCCAGGATGTACAGGGTCTTGCCGGTCGAGACGCGGCTCAGCTCCTTCGCGAGCTTGATGCGCTGCGCCTCGCCACCCGACAGGGTGGGCGCGGGCTGGCCCAGCTTGATGTACCCTAGACCCACATCGTAGAGGGTTTGGAGCTTGCGGCGGATTTTGGGGATATTCTCAAAGAAGAGCAGCGCCTCCTCCACCGTCATCGCCAGCACGTCCGCGATGCTTTCGGTCTTGTACAGCACCTGGAGGGTCTCACGGTTGTAGCGGCGGCCCCGACAGACCTCGCACTTGACATAAATATCAGGGAGGAAGTGCATCTCAATCTTGATCTCCCCGTCCCCCTTGCACGCCTCGCAGCGCCCGCCCTTGACGTTAAAGGAGAAGCGCCCCGGCTTGTAGCCGCGCATCTTCGACTCGGGCATCCCCGCGAACAGGTCGCGGATCAGGGTGAAGAGGGTAGTGTAGGTCGCCGGGTTGGAGCGCGGGGTCCGCCCGATGGGGGACTGGTCAATGTTGATGACCTTGTCGATGGCCTCGACCCCCATGAGCGCCTCGTGCTTGCCGGGGTGCGTCTTGGCGCGGTGCAGCATCTGCGACAGGCGCGCGTAGAGCACCTCGATGATCAGCGAGGACTTGCCGGAGCCGGACACCCCGGTCACGACGACGAACTTGCCAAGCGGAAGGTCGACGGTGACGTTTTTCAGGTTGTTCTCGGTAGCGCCCTTGATAATCAGCGACTTGCCGTTGCCCTCGCGCCGCTTGGTCGGCATCGGGATGCTCATGCGCCCCGACAGGTACGCCCCCGTGAGCGAGTCCGGGTGCTCCAGGATATCCGCCAGCCGCCCCGTGGCGACCACCTGCCCCCCGTGCTCGCCCGCGCCCGGCCCCATGTCCACGATCCAATCCGCCGCGCGCATGGTGTCCTCGTCGTGCTCCACGACGATCAGCGTGTTGCCCAGGTCGCGCATCTTTTCGAGGGTGCGGATCAGCCGCGCGTTGTCGCGCTGGTGCAGGCCGATGCTCGGCTCGTCCAAAATGTAGAGCACCCCCACGAGCTGCGAGCCGATCTGCGTAGCCAACCGGATGCGCTGCGCCTCGCCGCCGGACAGGGTGCTCGCGGTGCGGTCCAGCGTCAGGTAGCCAAGCCCGACGTCGGCCATGAAGCCGAGGCGGTCGTCCACCTCCTTCAAAATCTGCGCGGCGATCTGCTGCTGTTGCGGGTTCAGGCGGCTTTCAGCCCCCTCGGCGTCCGTCTCCGCAACGACGTTCACATCGCCCACGAGCCGCTCGACCCAGGCCAGTGCCTCCTCCACGCTCATCTTGGAGATTGTCGAGATACCCTGGCCCGCCACCGTCACCGCGCGCGCCTCCGGCTTGAGGCGGGTGCCCTCGCAGGCGGGGCAGGGCATCTCCGCCATGTAGCGCTCGATCTCGGAGCGCATGTAGTCAGAGGTGGTCTCCTTGTGGCGGCGCTCCAGGTTCGGGATGACCCCCTCGAAGGAGGTTTCGTACTCGCGCTCGCGCCCGTACTTGTTCTTGTAGCGCACGTTCACCGGCTCGCCCTTGGAGCCGTACAGCACCATGCGCCGAAACTCGGGGTCCAGCTCGCTCCAGGGGGTGTCCAGGCTGAAGTTGTAATGCTCCGCCACCGCGTCGAGCAGGTGCGAAAAGAAGGTGTCGCTGGTGCTGGCGCGGCTCCACGGCTGGATCGCCCCCTCGTTCAGCGCGAGGTCCGGGTTCGGGACGACGAGCTTCGGGTCGATCTCCTGCCGGATGCCGAGCCCCTGGCAGGCGGTGCAGGCCCCCTGCGGCGAGTTGAAGGAGAAGGAGCGCGGCTCGATCTCGCCCAGCGAGATGCCGCAGTGGACGCAGGCGAAGTGCTCGGAAAAGAGCAGGTCGCGCGGCTCCACCGGGTCGGCCACGTTGATGATGACGATCCCGTTGCCCAACTCCAGCGCCGTCTCGACCGAGTCGGCCAGGCGGCTGTGGTCGGTGCCCTCGGGGTCGGGGCGAACCACCAAGCGGTCCACCACCGTCTCGATGGTGTGCATCTTGTAGCGGTCGAGGTCGATCTCCTCGTTCACATCGCGAATCTCGCCGTCCACGCGCACGCGCACGTACCCCGCCTTGCGGATATCCTCGAACACCTTCTGGTGGGTGCCCTTGCGGCTCATGATCAGCGGCGCGAGCACCTGGATGCGCGTGCCCTCTTCCAGCCCATGCACCGCGTCCACAATCTGCTCGGCGCTCTGCTGGGAGATGACGCGGCCACAGTTGGGGCAGTGCGGTACCCCCGCGCGCGCGTAGAGCAGGCGCAGGTAATCGTAAATCTCGGTGACGGTGCCGACGGTGGAGCGCGGGTTGTGGCTCGCGCCCTTCTGGTCAATCGAGATGGCGGGGGACAGCCCCTCGATCTGGTCCACATCCGGCTTTTCCATGCGCCCCAGGAACTGCCGTGCATAGGCAGAAAGGCTCTCGACATAGCGGCGCTGACCCTCTGCATAGAGGGTGTCATACGCCAGAGAGGACTTGCCACTCCCCGACAGGCCAGTAAATACCACAAGCTTGTCGCGCGGGATTGTCAGGTCCACATTTTTAAGATTATGCTCGCGTGCCCCACGAATAACGATCTGATCCATATACCCGCTCTTCCCTCACTGTGCGCTCCAAGACTGAAGACCGAACGGCCAGTATAGCATATTGCCCCGACAAAGTCAGATTCGTGTAGCACAAAAGAACAGATGTTTGGGTGAATGGAACTACATTTACCACAGAGAACACAGAGAACACGGAGAACAGAAATAAGTTGCCGTTCTCTGTGCTCTCTGTGTTCTCTATGGTGAGTCCGCCGTCCTCCGTGCCCTCCGTGTCTCCGTGGTTATTCTGTCGTCAGCCCTGCCACCTCCGCAACCCTCCGCAACGCATCCAGGTGCGCGTCGGGCGAGTCGAGTCCCGCGCCCATCGTGTTCACCGAGAGGTGGCTCATCCCCGCCGCGCGCCAGCCGTCAAGCAGCGCCCGCCAGCTAGCCGCGTCCCCGTCCGTCACGTTGAGCCGCGCCTCCAGCCCCACATCGGCGCGGCTGCGCCCTGCCTCGGCAATGTAGCCATCGAGCGTCTCCAACGCGGGCGCGGCGCTCTCGGGGGTGCGGTAGTTGAGGAACCAGCCATCGCCCCCCTGCGCGATGCGGCGTAGCACGGCGTCGGCGTGCCCGCCGAACCAGAGCGGGATGTCACGTTTCAGCGGGAGCGGCTTGAGCCCCGCATCAGGGATCGTGTCCCACTCCCCCTCGAAGGTCACGAGTGGCTCCGCCCACAACTGCCGCAGCAGGCTCACCTGCTCCTCGATGCGCCGCCCGCGCGTGTGGAAGTCCTCGCCGAGCGCCTCGTACTCCACCTTGTTCCACCCGATGCCCACCCCCAGCCGAAAGCGCCCACCGCTGAGCACGTCCAGCGTCGCCGCCTGCTTGGCGACGAGCGCGGTTTGCCGTTGCGGTAAAATCAGGATGCCGGTCGCAAACTCGATGCGCTCGGTGGCAGCCGCCATAAATCCAAAGAGCACGAACGGCTCGTGGAAGGGGGTCTGGTAGGTGTACGGCCCCTGCCAGCCCTCGGGTCGCTCGGGGTTCGCGCCGAGCACATGGTCGTAGGCGACGATGTGCGTGTAGCCCATCGCCTCTACCTGCTGCGCGTAGTCGCGGATGGCAGCCGGGTCGTTGCCAAACTCGGTTTGTGGGAAAACCACGCCAATCTTCATAGCTTTTTCTCCTTTTTTCTGAGTCGCACCCGCCAGATGAGCGCGATCGCCAGCCCGCCCAGCAGCGGCGGGATCAGCGGGCTGGCCCGTCGTGGCTGAGGGCTAATCTGGCTGAGGGCGAGCGCGGTGGGGCTGCCGAGGGTCGCGCTCGCGGGGCCGAAGCGCTGAAGGTTGCCCTGAAAATCGACCACTTCCAGCCAGTAGAAGTAGGTTGCGCCGCCTCCACCTCGTAGTCCGGCCACTCGTAGCGGAACCCTTGCCCGCTGCCCGCGCCCTGCGCGGGAATCAATTCCCCGCTCACCGTTGCCATTGGCCGCGTTGATCGCACTGACAAGCTCGGCTACATCGCAGGAAACCGCGAAATCCGCCGCGTACAGGCGATTGGGTAAGCCCAGAGCCAGCAGGAGGCAGCCCAGCACCAGCAGCACGCGTACAAGCCTGAAACCCACCATCTCCTCTCCTCCCCTGTCAGGGCTCTGCCGTGTCGCGCGACGAGATCAGATCGTAAAAAAGCGGGAGCGGCTCGACCGGCGCGTCGCTCCACGCAACCGCGCCGAGCAGCCGTGCGCGTGCCATCTCCAGATCGTCCTGGCTCGCGGCGTGAATCTCGAAGAGTGGCTCGCCCTCGGCGAGCCGCTCGCCCACCTTCGCCTGGAGTACGACCCCCACCGCGTGATCGATCGCGTCGCCTTTTTTGGTGCGCCCTCCCCCCAGTGCGACCACGGTCAGCCCCACCTCGCCCGCGTTGAGCGCCGCCACCGTGCCGCTTTGCGGGGCACCAACCATCTCGATCACCGGCGCACGTGGAAATTTTTCGGGCGCGTCCAGAAAACTCGTGTCGCCGCCCTGCGCCGCGACCATCGCCACCCACCTGTCCCACGCCGCGCCGCTTGCGAGCACCTCGCGCGCGAGCAACTCGGCCTCGTCCAGCGTCGCCGCTTTCTCGCCCAACCAAAGCATATGGGCTGCCACGGTCACGCAATGTTCCTCGAAATCCAGCGGCCCCGCGCCGCGCAGGGTGTCGATGGCCTCGATGACTTCCAGCGAGTTGCCCACCGCGCGCGCCCAGCGGCTGGTTCATGTCGGAGAGGAGCGCCGTCACCTCGCGTCCGGTGCGCCGCCCGATGGCGACCATCGCCTCGGCCAGGGCGCGCGCCTCCTCGACGGTGCGCATGAACGCGCCCTCGCCCACCTTCACGTCCAGCACGATGGCATCGGCACCGGACGCCAGCTTCTTGCTCATGATCGAGGAGGCGATCAGGGGCAGGCTGCCAACGGTCGCGGTCACGTCGCGCAGCGCGTACAGCTTGCCATCGGCGGGCGCGATCTGCCGCGTAGTGCCTGCGATGACGAGGCCCACGTTGCGCACCTGGGCCATAAACTCGTCATCGCTCAGGTCGCTGCGGAAGCCGGGGATGCTTTCCAGCTTGTCGATGGTGCCGCCCGTGAAGCCGAGGCCGCGCCCGCTCATCTTGGCGACCGGCAGCCCGGTCGCCGCCACGATCGGCCCGACGACCAGCGTCGTCTTGTCCCCCACGCCGCCCGACGAGTGCTTGTCCACCACGCGCCCGAAGGTCGAAAGGTCCAACGTCTCGCCGCTGTCCACCATCGCCTCGGTGAGCGTGGTGGTCTCGCGCTCGTCCATCCCGCGCAAAAGGATCGCCATGAGTAGCGCACTTGCCTGGTAATCGGGCAGCTCGTCTCGCACGTAGCGCTCGATGAACCAGCGAATCTCCTCGTCGCTCAGCGCCTTTCCCTCGCTTTTCCGGGCAATAATATCAACGGCACGCATGGGGGCCTCCGAGGGTGAATGGTGAATGGTACACGGTGTTGAGTATTGCATAGAGGGTCAGGCGAGGCAACGCGGGCGCGGAAATACAACAGGACCGACGCTTTACTGTGAAAGCATCGGCCCTGTCGCCACAAGAGGAAGGCATCCCTACGATACGACTCTTTGCGGTCCGTGGAAGTAAGACGTGTCACAGAGCAGGCAGCAGGCGGCAGGCGGCAGGCAGCAGGCGGCAGGCAGCAGGCGGCAGGCAGCAGGCGGCAGGCGGCAGGCGGCAGGCAGCAGGCAGCAGGCAGCAGGCGGCAGGCAGCAGGCAGCAGGCGGCAGGCAGCAGGCAGCAGGCAGCAGGCAGCAGGCGGCAGGCAGCAAACGGCAGGGGGATGGCAGGTGGTGGTTGGTTGGTCAAGTCTGTGTTGCTTTTTTCTGATAGACTGAAAGCGGGGTTAAGAGCGAAAGGAGGGATCTATGGCCGTGCGGAATTATCGTGATCTTGAAATCTGGCAGGATGGCATACGTTTTACCCTTGCTGTTTACAAAACGACGCAAGGTTCCCCAAGCATGAACAATTTGGCTTGACGAGCCAATTGCAGCGTGCGGCAGTATCGATCCCTTCCAATATTGCAGAGGGCCATGTACAAGCATCGGATTCGGTCTTCGGTCGCCATCTCCAAATTGCTATCGGTTCCGCCGCAGAGGTAGATACCCAGCTTTTGATTGCCCAACAACTCGGCTACCTTGATCTCAACACGATGAAAGAATTGCGTGAACAAACCCAGGTTCTGATCCGCCGCATGAATGCCCTTCACAAATCCGTGCGCCAAACGCCGTAATTCTCTGGTACTGCTATCCATTCGCCGTTTGTCGTGTTCGCCGTTTGTCGTTCGCCGTTTGTCGTTCGCCGCCTGCCGCCTGCCGCCTGCCGCCTGCTGTCGTTTGCCGCCTGCTGCCTGCTGCCTGCCGCCTGCCGCCGTCCCCCGTCGCACCATTTGCCTAAAATAGATCAACCAACAGGGCAAACAATAAACGTCCCGGGTAGAGAAAAATCGGGGATATAGCTGCGATCGTT
>CAWJTI010000013.1:0-23452 GCA_963845765.1 uncultured Chloroflexia bacterium | reverse complement strand
CGTGCCACCGAGCCAAAAAGCGCGCGCTTGCCGCTCACGACGTCTTGCAAGGTGAAGCGCCTGGGAATGGCGGCGACCTGGCGCTCCCACAGCGGGGCGACGGACCACAGATAATCCAGCACCCGTTCCTTGTTGCGCTTTGCCATCGTGTAGCCTCTCTCAGTTGGAGCGTTTCCCCTCGTTTTGTGTGCATGCAAAGCGCGCACCCGCCGCAACACCGCCCGCGCCTGTACCCTCGCTTCGTGTAAACCCCCTGTCACCCCGCCGCAGCGCCGTCAAATCTGCACTATTTCTCTACATGCGCTGCACACCCTCTGAACACTCTCCGCCTGGGATAAGCAGGTCCGGTGAGCATCACACCTCGTTGATCGGCACGCCGGACCTCACTGCAACAGGAGACAATCCTGGTGAATAGTGAATGGTGAATGGACCAATAGTGCCCCTCACCCGTCGAAGTGGCGGGGATGGTACCCCCTAGCCCGGCTCGGCCACGTCAGCGCTCCACGGTTGAAAGTCGCTGTAGCCTGCCGCGTCTACACCCTCGACGCGGGCACGGTTGTAGGCGTCGTCGTGGGCGGTGGCGGGGTATAGTTCGCAGACGAAGATGTGATCGTCTTGTGGGAAGTAGATGATGCGCCGCCCGTCCCCCGTGCGGCTGCGCGGGTAGGCCCAGGCGCTGCCCAGCGGGCCGGAGACGGGTACGCTCTGCGCCTCGCGCATCTGGGGCTGGAGCAGCTTGGTGAAAAGGTGCTGCTCCCAGTAGCGCTGCTCGCCTGGGTCCAGGCTGCGCCAGGTGCGGCGCGCCTCCGCCGAAACGTACAGGGTGGAGCGCTTCCGTTCTCGCCCTCCTCGCGCCCGGTGAACAAGCCGTGGGTTTTCCAGCGTTCGCGGCGCAGTTCATCTTTCAGGCGGTTCACATCCGACTGGAGGCTCTCGGCGCGCAGCCGCGCCTCGTCGCGCTCGCGCTCGACCTCGTAGTAAAGCGCTTCCATGTCTGGGGTCTCAGCCAGTTTTTCGCGTTGTTGTCGCAGCTCAGCCTGCTGGGCATGGAACGCACGATCCTGGGCGCGCTCCAGCTCAGCCAACTCGTCGTATTGAGCAAAGAGGCGCGCCGCGAAGTCACTGAGTTGAATGAAGACCCACTGCTCGGCGGCTTCCCTGCCTATGCGCTCGATTTCCCGCGCTGCCTTGAAGGGATGAAGGTGGGCGCGGTCGCCCGGCTGGAAGCCAGGCCAGTAAAGGCGCGCCGCCCCGCCGTAGCAGCCGTGGCTGGGCAGGTGAGCACACCATGCCTCGACGGCGGCTTCGTCCTGGAGCAGCACGACGTGGGCGATGCCCCGCGACGCGGCCAGAAACGCGGGGCTGGGGCCAAGCATGTGCCCGGGCGACCCATCGCGGGGGGGGAGAGCAGGAGCAGGGGCAGGCGGCGCGTCGGCGCGGCGAGGAACTCGGCCAGCGCCGGAACGCGCTCGGCGCTGACGGTGTAGCGGCGTCCCGGCAGCAGACCATCCTCGTCGCGTGTGGGATGGCTGTCGAGGCGGGTGAAGATACGTGGCAGAGCCGCGAGGTCCAGCGGCTGGTTCGAGGGCACGAGCGACCAACTCTCGTGCAGGAAAAGCGGGCCCGCACTGCCACAGCCCAGGGTAGCCGCGATCGTCAGCGCCTGACCGTTGCCCGCTTCCTGCCGAAGCTCCAAATGCAGCAACCGCTCCGAGGCGGGCGGGTCGGGCCGCCACTCCGAGCAGCGGACGCTGCGATCCTGATGGGTCCAATGGCCGTGGGGCCACCCCGCCACTGGCTCCTCATGGAGCCACGCCTCGGCCTCGTGGGTGAGGGTTTCGCATAGCTTGTCATAATGTGAGGCGGCTTGCTCGTCGTCGGGGTAAAAATGGGTGACGCGGCTTAGGGTGGACAAGGACCTACCCTTCTTTCCAAAAGGTGGCTGCACAAGTGTTCGGGATAGAATTTACGCCGTTGGGGTAATCGACCGAAGACCGAAGACCGAAGCCTGAGACAAAGCTCCCTAACAACACTTTTATGCTTCGGTCCTCTGTCCCCACGCTTCGGTCAACTGCGTAACTTCTATAGAATTTATGCCTTTGGGGGACGCCAGCCATGAAAACTCCCAGACACTATAGCGCCAGCTCACCCATGAGCTGTATTGGATCAAATCCTGGGCGGAGGCGGTGTTCCCAGTAGTCTAATGTTTGGGCGTTCATGCAAAATTGTCTTTCTGGCAGTGTGCAAACGATGCGGTGTGTAGTGGGAGAAGCTACTCCCCTGACCGCTCAACGCGTTCCAGCACCCCCCGCTCGATCAGACGGTCAAATTGAGTGAGGACTTGGCCGGGCAAGACCCCACCCTGCACCAACACCCCCAACTCGATGTTGCGGGTCATGGCGTAGGCGGTCAGGTTGGCGCTGGAGAGGAAGAGGTGGCTGCTGTCGGCGACGGCGCATTTGGCGTGCAGCGAGCCGACGCGCCCGCCGCCTGCTGCCTGCCGCTGCTCCAACGGCCAGAGGTAGATAGCGGTGTGGCGGGCGACCTCGCTGCCGAGGGCGGCAATGGTGTCGTAGCCGATTTGTCCGGAGGCGGGCGCTTCCAGGCAGAGGCGCACCTGCACGCGCCGCGCGGCGGCGCGCAGCAGCGCCTCGGTGATACGGGGAATCTGGTACACGGCGAAGCTCACGATGAGCAGGGCATGCTGCGCTGCTTCGATCACTTCCAGCAGCGCCTCGTCGGTGCGGCGCAGGGTGATCTCGTCCACCTCCGGCCCGGTCCAGATCAGCTCGACGCGCTGGGTGCTTTGCATGGTACGGGCGGTGCTGGCGGCGGTGTGCAGCAGCAGCGCCACCACCGAGGGAGCGAGCGCCGGACTGACGGTGCGCCACACCGCCAGGAAGTGCTCCAGCGGGGCGCGAAAGTGGGGCTGGGGGGTAGTGTGGAGCAGCTGGCGTCGCCTCTGCTCCCAGTCGGTGGGGTCCAGCGGCTGGAGCAGGTCGGCCAGGCGCAGCAGGAGGGCATGCGGGAGGAGGGTTGCCAGCCGCGCGGCCTCCTGTGCCAGGGGATTCGCCGCGCGCGTCATACGATCCCCTCGAAGAAGGCGAGGTTGTCCCGCTCGACGGTGGGGACGAGCACCGAGCGGTCCAGGTACTTGTTGCCACGCTCGCAGGAGGTTTCGGGGGCGAAGAGGCAGGCGTGGCAGGCCGCCGCGTGCAGGGTGATGCCGCGCTGGCTCGGGTGATGCTCCGCGCAGAGTGGGTCGGAGCCGCACAGCCCCGCGTCGCGCAGGGCAGTGCGAAGATGGCGAGCCAGAACCTCCGGCTCGCCCTGGCTGACCAGCCCACCAAGGGTTCCCTCGCTATCGGAGGCGGCGGTGTAGAGGAGGATGCCCGCCATCGGCTCCGGGTTCGCCTCGGAGTCGTCAGGGTTGCGGATGTACAGGCGCTCGCGGATGCTGGCCGCCACATAGCCACTTTCCAGCACCATCTGTCGCATCAGGGCATGGGCGATGGTGTGCAGCAGTACGTAGCGCATTCCAGGGTACTCCTCTTCCTCCGGCTCGATAAAACGAGCCGCGCGCCAGCGGCAATGCGAGTCGAAAAACTGCTCGTCGCGCGCCCGGACCGCTGCCTCGCGGAGCCATGCCTGGAGTCGCTCCTCCCGAAAGTGGAGGAAGATCCCCTCGCCGCGAACCTCGGTGGCGGGGACCCAGGTCGGGCGCTGGCGGCTCAGGGGCATGCGCCGCTCGCGCGCGGCGTCGGGGGTTGCGCCTAGCTCGCCCGGCGCGTCGATGCGGGTAAAGCCGATCAGCGCCCGCACCTCGCGCAGCTTTTCCACCAGCACCACTTTCTCCAGAACGTCCTCGAAGCCCGCGGGCGTCTCCACGCGCCGCAGGCGAAAATCCTCCGAGGCAGGGGCGCTAGCCGGGTGCGTCAAAAGCTCCCACTCCGGCTGCTTCAGGTCTATCTGCTCAGCCGCGTCGCTGTCATCCTGCTCGCGGCGGCGCTGGATGGCGCGCCAAATCTCCTCGTCCTCATAGGTGAGGAAGAGTTCTGCCAAGTCGCCGATTCGCATTTGCCGCATCAGGCTAACAGTGCCGATCCCCTCGAAATGTTGCAGCCGTGCCCACTGCTCGCCCACGAGCCTTGTCAGCCCCACCGCATCGGTGGGGATGGCGAGGGTGGCGAGCACGTCGGGGAACCAGAGGTTGGAGGCCCCCAGCAGGATCGTGCGTAGCTGCCCCGTGCAGGGGGTTGGCTCGTAGTCGCGCAGGTGGGGGCGGCGGCCCCGACAGGCTGGCAACATTTGCCGCCCGCGCTCGCCAAAGGCGTCCGCCAGAATCCTTGCCTGATTGCAGGTGTCGCAGCGCACCTGCAGGTCGCGCGCCTCGCCCGTCGGGCCGAACTCCAGCAGGCGCAGCGCGCTCTCGCAGGTGGTAGGCCCGCGATGGACAAACTCGACCCAGGGAAAATCATCGAGGTGGCCCTGCTCGCAGGCGACCAGGAAGCGGGCGGGCACCACGGTGGGACGGTTGCTCTTCTGGCAGTTGCTGTGTACGTGGCGAGTACGGTCGGGACGCCAGCGGTTCTCGTCGAGTGTGAACAGGCGGGAGCCGAGTGGTGCCAGCTGGTGGCATTGCGGGCATACCATCCAGCGCGGAAAGGTGGCGACGGGGATGCCGACTCGCGCTGCCTCGCTAAATGGGTCGTCGAAGCTGCTTCCCTCTGGGGCGGAGGGGGGTGCCAGCAGTTGCCGCACCTGGGGGCCCATCTGCCAGCGCACCGCTTGCAGCAGCCGCTCCTCGACGATGGGGGGCGCTACCGTCGGGTCGCTCTTCCAGTCATCCAGCCCCATAACCAGCACGGAGAGGAAGGGCAGGTCCACGATGGCCCCCACCCCGTAGGTGAACATGAGTTGGCTGGGGCGCACGTCCCCCACGCGCTTGGGGGCCTCGCGGCTCTGGGGCGGCATCACTCCTCCTCTTCCATGCTCGCGGCGGCGGGTGCCTCACCAAAAAACCAGGCGGCGCCCTCGTCACGGTCCATGCCGTAGTCGTTCAGGATCAGGTTGATTGGCTGCTCCACGTTGCGCAGGGAGTTGAGGCAGGTAAAGGTGTCCCAGCGGGCAGGCTCGGGCTTGTGGAGTAGCGGCAGGGTTTGCCCATCGCGCTTGCCCTGGTAGCCGAGGCGAGCGGGCGCGGTGGTAGCCTTGCTGTGGAGCCAGCGATCCACGCGCCCCCGCAGCTCGCGCTCGACGAGTTGCTCGCTCGCCTGCCCCTGCACCGCGCCCGCGCGGGCGCTGATCTGCTGGATGGCGCTTTGGACGAAGGGGTGGCTCTGGGAGATGCGGGCTGCTCCCTCGTTCGCGTTGAACTCCTGCCCCATGAGCCGCACCAGCGAGACGAGCAGCGCGCTCAGCCCGCGCTGCAGCGCGCCGGGCGAGAAGGGGGTGACGGAGAGCGCCTCGACGTGCTGGTAGAAGGTGGCGTGGTAGTGGGCGAAGCGTTCGTAGTGGCTCAGGTCGCGCGGGCGCGCCCAATTGTAGACAGTGCAGACGAGCCCCGGATGCTGCCGCCCCACGCGGCTGGTCGCCTGGATGTATTCAGCGGTCGTCTTGGGCTGCGAGGCGACCACCATCAGCCCCAGGCGGCTGACGTCTACCCCGACCGAAATCATGTTGGTGGCGAGCAGCACGTCAATCGGGGCGCTTGCCCGCGCCCGCGGCGGCTCCGCTTGTCGGGGCGGAAGGGAAGCTCCAGCCGATCCAGGATGTCGGGGATGTCGGTGGCGTCCTTGCGCGAGGTCAGCTCCTCGACGTTGTAGGGGTGGAGGTGGCGGTTCGCCAGCCCGCGCCGCTGCATCGTGCGCAGGCGGTTGGTGACCGTAGTCGTCCACCGCGCGCCGCATGCTGCCTAGCTCGCGCATGGCGTTGAAGTAGCCGACGAGGGTCATCCAGGGGTCCACGTCCCCCTCGTACTGGTTCGTAGAGATGCTGGGCCGCGGCGAGCAGGGCGATGTACGCCTGGATCAGCGCTGCTTTGTGGCGCACCCCCGGCGAGCAGATGCCCAGGTAGCGGCGGCCCGGAAACGCCTCGCTCGGCTCCCGCTGGCGCGCGAAAAAGTTGTCCTTTGCGTCGAGCCCGGCGGGCGGGAAAATGTTCACGGTGCGCAGGAAGAGGCTGTGTACCTGATCCTGCGCGCGGCGAATCGTGGCGGTGGAGGCGATGACCTTGGGGCGGACGCGGTGCGCCGTCGACCTCCCACGAGGCAAGCTGGTCCATGGCGGTCTCGTACAGGCCGACGAGGGTGCCGAGCGGCCCGCTGATCAGGTGCAGCTCGTCCTGGATGATCAGGTCGGGCGGGCGGAGCAGCAGGGTGGAGCGCGTCTCGGCGCGGGCCAGCCCGTGGCGGCGGTTGGCGGGGTGGCTGTTGCTGTCCTCGATTTCCGGCGAGCGGTAGCCGTGGCGCGTGCAGTAGCCATCCACCTGGCCGAAGAGCATGGCGATGCGCCCGTTCCAGGGCAGTCTGGGCGAACTTGTCTACCGTCGCGATCAGCATCGTGGGCAGCCGACGGTAAATTTCCTCGTCCACCACCAGCACGGGGATGCCCTCGCCCGGCGACTGCCGCTCCGAGAAGGGGCAGCGGCCCAGCGGGTCGCTACAGTAGAGGTAGGTGCGCCCCTCGCCCTGCTCCGCTGTCTTGACGACGATGTTCTGTCCGGGGTCGAGTGCGCTCCCACACCAGGGGCAGTTGGTCAGCTGGTGCGGGGTGCCCTGCCCGCCGGAGCGGCGGTTCTGGCGCAGCTGCCGGACGATCTCGCTGGCATCCTCGGTGCGGTTCGGGGTGGTGCGCCGCCCGACCCACAGCCCCAGGCGAAAGGGCTCCTCGCCCCAGCTGCTGCGGGGCCTCGCGGCGGATGATCTCGCAGGCGCAGAGCAGGGTGGCGGCGCGCTGGAACTGTTGGAGGGTGAGCAGGCGCAGGGTGTAGCGCATCAGCACCGCCACCCCCGCGCGCCCGTCGCGCCCCGCCACCACCCCCTGCAGGCGGCGAATCGCCATGGTGAAGGCGGCCACTCCCAGGTACGCCTCGGTCTTGCCGCCGCCGGTGGGGAACCAGAGCAGGTCCGCCACCGACTGGCCCGCGTCCAACTCGCCAGCGGCCAGCGCACGGTCGGGGTGGGTGGGGTTGGCGAGGCTGGGCAGGTTCAGCAGGAGGAAAGCCAACTGGAAGGTGCGCCAGGTCGGTGGCTCCTGCTCTTCCATCTCGCCGAGGCTGCGCGGGCTGCCCTGCCGCACGCTGGCCGCGTAAAGGGAGCGCAGCCGCTGCAGGTGCATGGCGCGGTTAGCGAAGCGAAAGGCCTCTGCCGCCTCGGGGTTCTGATCGAGCAGCGCGATCCCCTCCTGAATGCGGACGAGCGTGCGCTGGCACTGCTCCACCGCTCCCTGTGCCACGCCCAGAAAGGGGAGCAGATCAGGCGCGGGGTGGGCCACGCGCGCCTGGAGCGCCTCGATCCAGCCCGTGTAGGCGGTGGTGAGGGGCGAGAGGTGCTGCGCGAACGAGCCGTCGGGCAACTCGCTCAGCGCCTTCATGCTCAGCGCCAGCCCGGCCAGCGCGGGGATTTCCTCGATGGTGGGGGTCGTGGTCTGGGGCACGTCGTAATGGGGGAGCACCACCGTGCACAGCCGCCGCGCGCGCTCCCGTCGCGCGCCGTCGCGCGTCGCCGCCACCGCAACCCCGTGCCCCACCGCGAACTCCACCTCGTCGCGGTAGAGCATCGCCATGAGGTGCTCCTCAGGGTCGAGGTGGGAGGCGTTCAGCGGGCGGCGGCGAAACACTGCGGCCCCGTCCGGCGTCTCGACCTGTAGTGCGGGCTGGAAGAGCCACGCGCTATCTTTGTTGCGCTGCGGCTCCTGCTGGGCGTTTACCAGAAAGAGGGTTACGCTCCAGCCCCCGTCGCGCCGCCGGATGCGCCCCTGCACGTACACGTCCGGCTGCGCCGCGCTCGGCTCCCAGAGGGGGATGGCCCCCTCGTGCAGGGGGATGGGCGGGGAGATCGCCTCGACCGGCCTGCGCTTCCACACCGGATAGTAACCGTCGCCCTCCTTGCGGCGGTACGCCTCCTCCTCCACCGTCACGCGCTCGTACCAGCCCCAGCGCGCGGTCACCTGGATCGCCTCCGCCTCGTCGCTCACCTCGAAGGAAAGGCCGATGGAGGAGGGCAGCATGCTCACCGCCGCCTTGGGCGGGCGCTCCTCCGCCACGTCCCCCTCGTCGCCCGGCTCCTCGGTCAACTCCTCGTCGGACTCCTCCGGTAGCGCGCTCTGCCCCTTCGGGGCCAGCATCCCGACCAGATAGCGCCCGCGCACATTGCGCTCGCTAATCACCTCCTCCGGCCCGCCGGCCGGACCCAGCAGGTCGCGCACGGTGGCATCGTAGAGGGCGTCGCGTAGAGTGGGTGGCGGAAGGCATGGGCGGCTCCTGATCTGTTAATGGGGCTCTTAAGCGGATTAGGTCAATGCAAGAGGAAAATTGATTTTAAGTTTTTCAAAGCAGGCTGCTGCCCATCGTTCCGACGTCATTAGGCACAAGGTAGAGGGCGCAGAGGCGTTCAATTTGTACCTCGTCGGTTAAATGTGGAAGCGTGGAGAGCCATCGAGCGCGTGCTTTCTGGGACAGTTGCTCAACTTCATCTGCATTTACCAGAGCGAGTGGCGTGTCAGGAGTGCAGGCGATGAGATTGAGTATCTCGTCTACGCTTGATTCGGATAGCCGATCCTGGCGCGGCTCGTAGAGAAGCCAATGTACCGTATTCTGATGGCGCAGTAGCAAGTAGAGGAGCGGGGTTTTCCCGGTATAGGTCATGGCGCTAGCGATATCGTTGGGCAGAGCCTCAGCGCGAGCGATGTCCTGCCTGTAGACCGCCAAGTGACGTAGAAAGCTGGAAGAGCCTGTAAACTCCTCGATCTGGCTGATCTCAGCCAAGCCTAGCGCTTCAATCTCAACTGCTGCAAGCGCTCCAAGGGAGGGATATTCCTCATGAGCGACCTGGGGCAAGATGGGTAACTCGCTAAACTGGGTTGCCGCCTGGCTCCGTGTGGTTAACTTTGCCAGTCTCTGCTCAACACGTCTGACTCGTCGCGACCACTCGTCCTCGTCGGGCAGGGCTGGAACAAACACAAAGAAGGAGACACGCCTTGGTTCGGGCCAGAAGCGTAGCACGCGCCCCGCGCGTTGAATGATTGTGTCTGCCGTCCAGGCAAGATCGTAGCTAATGACCACGCTTGCGTCCTGAAGGTTAACACCTGCTCCGTAGGCATCAGTAGTAATGAGCACATCGTAGTGTTGCGGCTGGTGAGCCTTAGGGAGCAGAGGTAGCTTGTCGCGGTTGGCATTGGGCGCGAAATCGCAGAGGATTGTAAACACTTCTTTGTCGAAGTCTTTTAGCTCGTACTTTTCTTTACCGACCTCTTTCACTACATTCGCCACTCGAAGGGAAGTATATTGGTTAAGGGTTTGCTCCAAATAAATGGCTGTGGCGTGTAACTCCGTAAAGATGACAGCTTTTTCGCCGCGTGCTTGTCGCTCTTCAAGAATTTGGATCAGCCCGGCCATCTTGGCTTCATCGGTTGGGGATAGCGCTTCTAATGCCTTTATCAAAGGAGCAAGTCGCTCCTCTCGACGCTCTTGGGCTACGATGAAGTCAGCTTTGTAATCATCGAAAATTACCCTGTAAAGCACCTCGCGCAGTGCCACAGGGGAACTAGACCACGCTACCTCTGCCAACGTTTCGACGGAGGAAGTGCTGATCTGCCAGTGATCCCGCGCACGGAAACGCAACCGCTTATGCTTAAACAGACCATCGTCTAAAGCTGCGATCATCTCATGTGCGAGTGGCAAAGGAGCCCGTACGCGGAACAACTCCACCTGAGGAATCCACCGTTTTTGCTCGCCGAATTCAACATAGTCGCCGTGCTCCGTGTGGGTCGCAAAACTGCGCGCAACTTGCGAGGTGCTAAGCACCGTACACACGGGCAATTCCACAAACTCTTTGAAAGCGAGGGCTGGATCGTTTTCTTGTTCCAGAATACGCCATGCCGTTGGCGGCTCTTTGAGCACTACGTCTGCGAGTCGTCTAAAGGCGTACTGCCCCATCCGCACGTAGCGAGCGGGGTGGGGCACGATGCGGCAGCAAGAGAAGTTGGTTGTTAAGGTCCGTCACGTGTTTTGCATAGGGAGTAGCAGTAAGTAGGAGTATGTAACAACCCTCCTCGTTGGCGACAGCGCCCAGCCGCTCGAAGGAGCGCCGACTGTCACCAGCCAAGTTCAGCCGATTTTTGAAATACTGACTCTCATCAACGATGAGCATATATTGCTCATCAACATTAGCCAGCGCTGCTTCCATTGCTGCGACCTTGCCACGGGCTGTATCCTTCCCAGCAACGTCGAGTGCATTTCGCGTGAAGATACGGAAGTTCAACCCTGCGCTTTCCAGCGCTTCTTCCCAGTCCGGCTGAATCTGAGTCGGGGCGAAGACGATCACATTACGAATGCGACGCTCTTCTTGGAGGCGTAGGGCAGTGTGGGTTGCCATAACCGTCTTCCCCAACCCAGTCGAGGCGACGAGCATTGCCCCATGCCACTCACGGAGCTGGCGCAATACCCGTTCGATTACCACCATCTGATAACGCACAGGCATCTTATAGCGTGGGCGGGGCGCTGCTACGTGATCTTCGGCATCAAGTTGGTGCAGAGATTTCAGGTAGACATCATAAGGAAGGCGCAATTCGAGCCAGCGCTTCAGTGCGTCTAGTAAGGCTTGGGTTAGGTCATACGTGTCCGGTGCGTTCCAGTACTCTTCGAATTTTTGCGACCAGTAGGCAACTCGTGATGGCTCTTGGACACTCGCTAACCCTTCAGCGTTATAGTAGAGGCCGTTGCGAGTGAGATTGCTGGAGCCGATTAGGGCACACACCTCGTCGAACAGATAAACCTTCGCATGGTCTTTCTGACGTATACGTGCATCTACGATCTCGCGGCTGGATGCCTCTATCACTCGTAGCTCGCCCCGTTCGAGTTTGTCTACAAGGTCTCGCACAGCCTCGTGACGGTTCTCTGCCTCCCAAAAACTAAGGTGAAGTAGGATATCATCGACTAGGCGGGCACGAAGTCGTTCGTGGGAATGCTCGTCGTACCCTACAAGAATGCGTAATTGTCGCCCGAGTAGGTGGCTACGAATAAGGTCATAACCTTGGATCGAGAAGAAACCTGTAGCGACTCGAACAAGTCGCTCGGTGGCTTGAAGGTGGCCAATTAATGCCTGTAGCGCATTGCGCTCCCAGTGATCAGTGTGCGAAATTTCCCTCATCTCATTCTCCAATTCAAAAAACAGGCAAGGTAATAGATGAAGCGAGGTATGCAAGTTATAGAAGATGACCCTGAATTCCTTGTTCCCTCCATAGCACCAATTCCGCTTGAAAGAGTGGCAATGAAAAAACACTGTCATTCCGACCCCCGCAGCACGGGAGGAATCTCGGCCTTGATATTTCAAGGCTGAGATTCCTCATTCCGCTGCGCTCCATTCGGAATGACATCGCTATTGCTATGTTGACGCCCCGAATTAGTCTGGGTCTGCTAACCCGGCGGTCGTAGCAATGCTTTCCCAGCTTGTCGATCCAGACATGTACTCCAACAGCAGCTCACACAGTTTCCGATTATCTGTAACAGCGTCGCGTAGCGATTCTAGCCGCGCCACCTCTTCTTTGGCCTTTAAATAGTGAAGTTCCTCAGTAGGAAGTTTAAGATAAAAGTCATTAACTAGGTTCATAGCGTCTAGAACCTCCTCTGCTCTCAGACCGAACCCACGTAGGAAATACTTGCCGTCGCTCGCTGCCTTCCGAGGGTAAAGAGCCAGTTCGTATACAAACTGTGCGGCTGGTGCCCAAGGATCTTCCCAGGCTTTTTTTGATTCTGGTTTACCGAAAGAGGATGTGTCCACTGTGAATGAGAGTCGTGCCCGCGAAACCGAAGGTAGAAATTGGGCGTCTTTCTGCTTTTCCAAACGCTCACGCAGGGCATCCATAATCTTATCTACTGTAAGTGATGGAAGCTGTGCGTTTGGGTGCAACCCGCGATACATTTCCGCAGCGTCCTTTTCAATGCGTTTCCTCTCACGCTTCATAAAGGCGGCAATATCATTCCCGATAGTGTCTTGTATGGCCTTCGTTCCTTCTTCGTTTTGACGGTCAAGCTCGCCCTGAAAAAGCTCCCACATCGCATCGGGCATCCAGCGTGTTCCATCAGCTAAGTTGAGGGAGAGCTCACGTAGGAGGTTGCTTGTTTTGGACCGCTTGGCTTCCAATTGCTTGGCCTCCTTTTCGGGAAACGCAGAGATCTCCAATTTGGTGGTTCGTGCTATAGCGCCCTTTACCTCTCTTGCTTTTATATCAAACCACTCTGGTTTAATGGGCATCTTGAACGGTGGGATACGCGTCTTTTTGTCCACGGTCACAAGTTGCCCTTGCTGGTATAGACGGCCGATCCTTTCGACAAGGGGGTCTGGCTGGGGGATAGAGAGCTGTGAGGTTGCCGTTTCAATGGTCCGACCCGCTGCATCTTTAACTGTTACAACTCCCGTTTCTGCGTTTACTGTGGCTTGCTCCTGCGGCTGGGTCATCAAGTCGCGGGAGCGTTGTAACTGTGCCAAGTAGGCTCGCCACATTGCTGCTGCTTCTGGTGTCCCTGCCGCAGGGACAAGCGCAGGAATCTTGATGGTATCAAGTGTGAGGGGCGTACTTTCGCTCCAAGTGAGATTAAACCAATTTTGCCACCCTTGAAACAGTGCTGCATCAGGGCGAAAGACAAAGTTGATTTGCCCAGAAGTCGTTCCTGATAGTTTAAAGATAGGGGATGGCCCGACCATCATGAGGCCGCTGGGGTACTCATCGGTTGTGGCGGACAAGGTGTTAGTTGGCGCACCGCTCCACAAGTGTGTTGCGAGCACACGTAACTCCAATTGCTTGAGCCATTCTTGCTGAAGGTAGTAAAGCTCGCGTAGATCCTCCTCTTTTGTTTGGCACGCTGCATAGACACCAATCACGAGTTTGCAACGCAAATCGTTGGAGTTCCCCGACTGACTAGTTGCCTGACGTAGAGCGTCGCTGAGCCACTGAATTCCTTCGCTGTCCACATCATACAAAATCCCAAAAAGTTGGTGGGCAGACGAAAGAAACGGCAGAAGGGGTGGGGTCTGATAGGAAGAGACACCTGCTACGCTACGCGCCTCAGGCCACACGAACGGAGGTTTAGGGGTGAGAGTCACTGGCATCCTCTTTTCTTGCTTCAATTAAAATAGGGGATGGATTCTTAACTTAAACGCTATGGTAACAGTTTCAACGCTCCACATCTTACGCTATCTCTATGCTCTGGGTGGGGCACGGTTGTCGCTGTCGGTGTGGGCGGTGGCGAGATATAGCTCGCAGGTCCAGATGTGCGCCTCTGTGGGTAATGACCCCCCTCACAGCAACCGCCCCTGCGCCACCCCCGCCGCCCCCTCCGTGCCGTCAATCCGCCGATCCTGCCGATCCTGTTCTCCCCACCGCTCGTGCTTCAGCTCCAGCAGCCGCCCCAGCACCGTGCGCCCCCTCGCTGACGTATTACGTGGTCCCTGCGCGGCGGCGTGAAAGGCGCGGTCGAGGGTCGAGGTCGTCCCGCTGTAGGCAGCGATGGGGTACCCCATCCGCCTCCTTACAACCGCGCTACCCGCCCTCTTTTCCCCGCCCGCCCTTCCTTGAAGGCATAGGTTAAGAAGACGCTAGAACGGTGCAACCGACCAGACTGGGAGTTGTGCGGAGAAGCGAATCCATTACAATCCCTGATATGGAAGCCTATCGCTCGCCGATTTTATCTGCAATTCGTCAAGCGAGCGAAGAGGTTCGCTGGAAAGCAGGCAAGGCACTTCCCCATCTCGAGAAGCGGATTCTTAAAGGGCACCTTCACAGTAACGCCACTCTGGAAACATACCATGATGTGATTGTAACCGTGATGACCCATCCAGAGGCCCAACTCTATCTGTATACCTTTCAAGAATCCCTCTACCCGACCATCGTAGCACCGATTGCCGATCAGCACTGGTTGGTCATGATAGGAATGGACGGTGTGATGGAAACGGCCTTTCCCCCCGACGATCCTGACACCTACCTATCGGATGCCCATTTTACTCATCTCGGTGCCTTGCAGGAGTGGATATCATGAACAACCTGCTCGAAAGCTACTGCCTGGATGTCGAGTTCCCATCGGTCAGCGGGGCCGAGCACCTCGCGTTGCTGCGAACGCGCGACAGGCTGGCGACTATGGAAGCCGGGCTGTCGCCGGAAGAGCAGCAGCGGCTGCTCGCCGCCGACCAGCGGTTGGTGGCGCAGGCGGCGCTCTTTCACGCGGAACTGGCGCGCTTTATTCATCTGGCCGAGCATCGGCTCACTCACGATGTACCGCCCTCCCGCTGGTGGTGGTATCTGGATGTGCTGAGCGAGCTTCCCTTGCCGCAATCGTTGGTGGCACCGCCACCGGTGCTGGCACCCTGAGGGGCACGGGTGGGTTGCGAACCCGCCCTGCCCCCTCACAGCAGCCGATACTGCTCCCCCCTCACAACAACCGCCCCTGCGCCACCCCCGCCGCTCCCTCCGTGCCGTCAATCCGCCCATCCTGCCAATCCTGTTCTCCCCCCTCACAACAACCGCCCCTGCGCCACCCCCGCCGCCCCCTCCGTGCCGTCAATCCGCCCATCCTGCCGATCCTGTTCTCCCCACCGCTCATGGTTCAGCGCCAGCAGCCGCCCCAGCACCTCGCGCCGCGCCGCCTCGCTGATGGTGTAGCGGGTGCCCTGCGCCGTCTCGTGGTAGGCGTGGCCCAATGCCAGGTCGTCCCAGCCGTAGGCGGCGGCGACCGCCTGGTCCATCGCCACGTGCAGGGCGCGGAGGCGGGCGATGTCCGCGCCCGGCTCCTCCGCGTCGTGGAAGCGGTTGTAGGTGGCGGTCAGCCCCTCCTGCCGCGCCAGCATGGTTTGGCGGCGATGCTCGTGGTAGCGTTCGCCGATCTCTTCCAGGCTGGCGCGCTGCTTGGGCGTGGGGTGGGGGAAGGGGAAGGTTTCGAAGCAGTCAGATGGAATGTAGCGAGCGTCGCCTTTCAGCGAGGAGGCATATTGATAAATCCAAAAATTGTGCAGTGAGGACTGCAAGATTAGAAAATCGCTGTTCTTCTCAGTTGCAACAACAACGAGCATGTGAGAATAGACAATTCCCTTTGGCATAAACGAGAAGGCCAGTGTACGACTCGTTTGTGCAATAACCAACACCCGCGCCAGCGGGGTGATAGCGGCGTAAAGGGCGGGGCGCTTGTCGCCGTAGTGCCACCAGTAGTCGCGATGAGCCTTGCGATTGACCTTTGCACGAACGGGGTAGACCTCGCGGCGGATAATCTCAAGGCAGTCAGGGTAATCGGCAGCAACGGGGTCGGGGTAATCATCGGGTACTTTGCCGCTTCGCAACCAGGTGCGCTGTTGCTTCGTGTCGGCGGCAAGCCAGCTTCCCCGCGCGCCCCGCTCCAGCGGCCAGTCGAAAAAGTTGATGGCCCAACGGCTCGGTGATTGGTCAGGGTTGCTATTCAGGTCTTGCCCGTTCAGGTAGGGATAGAGTACATCCTTGTTTTTGGCATCTTTGACGATGAGAGCCTGGGCCTCGTCGGGCTCAAGAATGAAACCCATACCCACAACCACCGACCCCTGAAAACTTTTGTCCTTATTTGCTTCAAGGGTTTGAGGAGTTCCAATCGCTTCTCGCGCTGTCCAGCCGCCCCGAAATGTATTTTACGTTGCGCTCGTCCAGCACGAAGGGTTGTGCCATCCTGCCGCGTGACAGGTGAACGACGTTCACCACGACTGCCGCCTGCCCCGGCCAGGGCTGATTGTTGGTGGCGCGGAAGATGGTTCCGCCCGCTTTTACAATCTCGGCCAGCCCCGTTTCCAGCGTGTCCCCCTGCGAGATGGTGTTGGTGGCGATCAGCCCCAGCGTGCCGCTTGGCTGAAGGTGATGGAAACCGCGTAGGAAAAAGAAGGCGCTCAGGTCGGCGTTGCCGCTAGAGCCGGGGAAGAGATCGTAGAGGATGGCGCGGTAGCGTGTCCCCCAGCGTGTCGCGGATGCGTCGCCCGCCGACAAAGGGCGGGTTGCCCACGAAGGCATCGAAGCCGCCGCGCCCCTCCGCCAGGAAGACCTCGGGGAATTCCAGCGGCCAGTGGAAGGGGCGCAGCTCGCCCAGGTCGGCCTGCCGCGCGTGCTCCGGCAGCACATCCTTCCCGTCGCGAAAGGCGTAAAGCAGGCTTTGCCGCAGGCGCTCCTGCTCCGTCCGGTTCAACTCGTTGAAGTAGCTGCCCACCAGCAGCTCCGCGCCCAGGCGCAGGTGGTTGGTGCGCGCCTCCGCCGCTGCCAGCAGCTGCTCCTTGTGCGCCAGGTCCGCCGCGTCGCGCGTGGGGGTGGCGCTGATTTCCGTCCGCAGGCGCACCATCTCGTCGAGGTCGGCGCGGATCGAGTGGATTTGCAGCGCGAAGGCCCCCGTGTGCTGCAAATCCCACGCGACCAACTGCTCCACATCCACCCCCACCAGCGAGTCGCCGCTCTTGATGGCGTGGTCGAGGAAGGTGAAGGGCCGCCCCTTGCTCAGCGTCACCAGCCAGAGCGAGAGCTTCGCCATCTCCACCGCCAGCGGGTTCTTGTCCACCCCGTACAGGCAGCGGTCCGCCACCAGCCGCCGCGCCAGCGCCAGCCGCTCGCTCGCGTCGGCGGGGAGCGCCGCGTCCGCGTCGTCCGTCTCCGCCCCCTCCACCGTGATCCACAGCGCCGCCCCCTCGCCCCCTGCCGTCCCTTTCGCTTTTTGCCTTTTGCCCTTTGCCTTTTGCCTTTCCGTTTCCCTTTCCGTCTCCTCCCACGCCTCGACCAGCCGCTCCGACAGATAGCGGCACGCCTGCACCAGGAACGCGCCGGAGCCCATCGCCATGTCGCAGACCTTCAGCGCGAGCAGCGCGGCGGGGGAGCGCAGCCGCCACTGCGTCGCGCGGCTTGCCCTCGGCGGGGCCGTGGTAGACGAGCGGCTCCAGCGTGTGCTGCACGATCGGCTCGGTCAGGCTGCGCGGGGTGTAGTGGGTGCCGCTCTCGCGCCGCTCCGTCCCGCTCGTCACGTAGACCCCGCCCGCCGCGATGACCACCGGCTCCCCGTAGCTGTCCGCGCGGATCAGCCCCGCAACGGGCAGCACCCGCGCGAAGAGCGCCGCGTCGTTGCCGCACGCCGCGCGCAACCGCGCCTGCTCCTGCGCGTCCGGCTCGTGCGCGAGCGCCTTGCGGAGCGCGCTCGCGCTGCGCCCGGTCTGCTCGCGCAGATAGGCGAGAAAGCTCGCCTCGCCGCGCGCCTGCTCCGCCTCCACCGTCGGCCAGCGGCAGCTCCGGCTCCTGTGGCGCGTGCCCGCAAGCCGATGATCGTCGCCCGCGGCACGCTGCACGCGGTGGTCCAGCAGCCCCTCGTACACGTGCCCGATCTGCTCGATGTCCAGCGCGCGGAAGGAGAGCCGCCGCGCCTCGGCGGGGCCGCCGCCGGGCACCTTCACCTGCAACAGTTGCAGCGCGTCGAGCAGGTGCAGCACCGTGCGGTTGTTGACGGGCAGGGGGCGCGCCGCCTCGCTGCGCCACGAGCGTAGCCCGCCGCGCGCCCCTCCAGGAAGGGGAACTCGTCCGGGTCGAAGAGGGAGCCGCCGTAGGCGGGCAGGGTCAGCCGATCGTGCTGGATGCCACCAAAGACCGCGCGAAAGGTGGCGAGCAGCCGATTCCACGCGTCGTGCCGGCGCTCCAGCACCTGCTCGCCGTGCTGGTCCGCGCGCTCGCGCAACTGGTCGCGCAGCGTGGCGATGGCGTAATGCTCGTCGTAGAGCGGGTCGCCCAGCAGCAGCAGCCCGCGCTCCTCGGCCGCCAGCAAAAAGACGAGGCGCATCATCACGCGTCAGCGCCGCCTCGTAGAGCCGCGCCTCGGCCACGCCGCGCAGCAGCGCCCGCTCGTGCTCCTCGTCGGCGCGATCCCACGCCCGCACCAGCAACTCGACCGCGTGGCGCACCTGCTCGCCAAGCTGGTCGGTCACCTCCTGCTGGTCGCTGGCGCTCGCCGCCAGCAGCGCCTCGATCGTCTCCTCCTCGCGCACGCCGAAGAAGCGGCGCACGTGGAGCAGCGTGGCGAAGGCCCGGAGGGTCAGCGGCTCCTCCAGCCAGAGCGGGGCGTACCAGGAGACGAAGCCGGTCGTCTCGCCGCGCGGCGCGTCCACCAGCATCCAGCGCTCCCCGTTGGTGACGAGCCCCAGCCGCACCCCCGTCGCGTGCAGCAGCGTCATCATCCGCGTCGCGGGCGAGGCCATCCAGCGCCCACCCTTCAGCGGGCGCTCCAACTCCTGCCCCGGCGGGAGCACGCTGACCAGCAGGCGGGCAAAACCTGCCAGGTTTTCGAAACCTGGCAGGTTTCCCGCCGTCAGCACCCACTCCGGCTGCAACGTCTCACCATGCTCCGCCACCGCCACCGTCAGCGCCGCCCGCGCCGCCTCCGGCAGCGTCGCCACCTCAGCGAGCACCTCGTCCGTCATCCCCAGCGCCTCGCGCAGCAGCCAGCGCACCCACGCGCGGTGGAACGCTGGCTCCTCGCGCCGCTCCTGCCACTCCTCGAACGCCAGCCGCAGCTCGCGGCGCAAGTCGGGGTCGCTCGCGCCCAGCCCCTGCGGGAAGGCGCGCAACAGCACCGGCATCGAAAGAAACGGGCCGGAGATTTCCAGCAGCGAGAGCCATTCAGCGTGGTGGCGGGCAATGGACATGGGGCGTCTCTTTCCAATGGGTTCAATCAATCTGACTA
This sequence comes from uncultured Chloroflexia bacterium, assembly GCA_963845765.1. Classification (GTDB taxonomy): domain Bacteria; phylum Chloroflexota; class Anaerolineae; order Ardenticatenales; family Ardenticatenaceae; genus CAWJTI01. The sequence goes on along the minus strand of CAWJTI010000013.1, from coordinate 4,521 downwards.
ACGGAGCAGCCAACAGGGCACCACGAGGGCTCACGCCGCCGAGGGTTACGTGGCACCCCACGTCGCCGAGGGTTCCAAGCCGCAAACGACGCGGCTTTCCACTCGGGGGTTCTTGCTGGGAGCGCGGGTGCGGTGCCTGCCTCAGCTGCCCCACGCCGCCGAGGGTTCCAAGCCGCAAACGACGCGGCTTTCCACTCGGGGGTTCTTGCTGGGAGCGCGGGTGCGTGCCTCGCTGCCCACGCCGCCGAGGGTTCCAAGCCGCAAACGACGCGGCTTTCCACTCGGGGGTTCTTGCTGGGAGCGCGGGTGCGGGCCTGCCTCAGCTGCCCCACGCCGCCGAGGGTTCCAAGCCGCAAACGACGCGGCTTTCCACCCCCGGCTACGAGTTGTCGCCACCCCCTTCGGGGGTTTAGGAAGAAGCTGAAATTACACCAATTCGGGATGTCAACCTAGCAATAGCAATGTCATTCCGAATGGAGCCCTTCCAGGGTAAACTCCGCGGAATGAGGAATCTCAGCAAAGTTGAGCCTTGCTGAGATTCCTCCCTTCGGTCGGAATGACAATGTTTTCGCTTTGCCACCTTGTCACTCGGAAGTAGTAGCACATTCCTAATCGTCTAGGTTTGCGTGAACCCCCGAAGGGGGTGGCGATAACTCGTAGCCGGGGGTGGAGCGGTGCCGTTCCGCGTAACCCTCGGCGGCGCGCGGCGTGCAGCATTGCCAAGGCAGGGCAACCACAAGGAATTGCCCCTACGAAGGGACGAGCGCCCCCTCCCTCACACCCCCTCACCTTCATCACCCCCTCACCCCCTCACCCCCCCGCCAACCGCTCCGGCACCAAAAACTCCAGCGCGACGGGGAAGAGGCGCGGCTGCGGGTCGCTGTAGCGGGCGCGGACCTGCTCGCTCTCTCGCTTGATCTCGTCGGGAATCTCCGCCAGCCGCACTTCCAGCGCGGACAGGTTGCGGCGGTACTGCTCCCGCTCGGCGGTGGAGAAGAGATCAAGCGCCAACTGCACGGGCTGGCTCGCCTGCGCCAACTCCTCCTGGATCGTCCGCGCCAACTCGTTGAGGATCGCGGCGATGTCCGCCGCCTCTTTTTCGGCGCGCGCCTCCAGTTGTCGCTCCAGGCTGCGCGTGCGCTCCTCCCCGCGCGCCTCGATGGCCGCCCCCACGCTGTCCGCGATCTGCGGCCAGAGCGCACTCAGCCGCTCCTTCATCGCCTCGGAGGGCTCGCGGGGTGTGGCTGCGGCGAGTAGCTCTTGCACCTGCCCCACATTCAGGCGGCGAAAGCGCCCCTCGCGGATCGTGCCGCCCGCACTGATCGAGCTCCTCGTGCAGCCGGTGGCTGCTCCCACCGATGACGACCAGCCGCGCGTGCGCGATCACGGCGGGCCCCTCGGGCAACAGGTGGTTGGGCACGCGCCGCGCGGTGACGCGCTGCAGGCGCTGCGCCCCCTCGGGGTTCCACACCTCGGCGCGCAGCAGGCGCAGCGCCATCTGCACCAGATGATGGTTCAGGTGGACGAGCACCACGTCGTCCCGCCCGCGCGCCAGGTCATGGTCGAAGACGATGGGGCGGCGCTCGCCGGTCAGCGGGTGGGCCAAGCCGTCCGCGCTGCGCGCCCAGCTTCCGCGCAGCGTCGGCAGGTGGAAGAGCGGCGGCTCCCGCCGCTGCCCTGTCGGGTCGGGCCAGAGGCCGACAAGCTCGGCGGGCTGGAGCGGGGGCTGGTTGGCGAGCTCCAGCGCGATCTCCACCACCGCGCGCACGTTGTCGGGCGAAAGGTGGAGGGCGGCGCGGCTGTCCAGCAGCCGCTCATGCAGCCGCTGGATGCGCGCCCGCAGGTCGCGCTCGAAGCGCAGCAGGGCGCGCGTCGCCCCCGCTTCCCGCTCCGCCTGCTCCGTTGCCAGCACGCCGCCCCGGCCCAGCATGGCATCGGCCACCTGCGCGGCGATCACCGGCCCGACCTTGCCCAGATCCTCGCGGATCTGCTCCACTTTCTGGACGGCGCGCATCAGAAATTCCAGGTCGCCCTCCAGGTCGCCCGCGGGCACGCCGCGCCGCGCGCCGCGCTCGAAGCCCTGCGGGGCAAAGTGGAGAATTTCGGGCGAGTGGCGCTGGCCGTGGCGGTCGATGCGCCCGTTGCGCTGCTCCATGCGGTTGGGGTTCCACGGAATCTCGTAGTGGATCAGCCGGTGGCAGTGAGTTCTGGAGGTCAATCCCCTCGGAGGCGGCGTCGGTCGCCAGCAGGATGCGCACCGGACTGTCAGCGAGGGGTGCGCCTGGAAGGCGGCCTTGATCCCCTCGCGCTCCTCGTCCTTCATGCCGCCGAAGAGTACCATCAGCCGCCCGTTCTCGGTGAGCCCTGCGGCGGCCAGCAACCCTTGGAGCCACTTCTGCGTGGCGCGGTACTCGGTGAAGATGATGACCCGCTCGTCGTTCCACCGTCCATTGGGGCGCAGCGTCGCCTGGCAGCCAGCGATCAGTTGCGCCGCCTTGCTGTCGGGGCGCAGTCGCGCCTGCTCGGCCCACGCCGCCAAGCTCGTCCAGCAGCGCTGTTTCGTCGGGCGAGCGGCTCGCGAAAGAGGCTCGTCGTCGAGCGCCAGGGCGCTCGTGCGTGGCCTCCTCGTAGCGCGTCGTCGTCCGCGTACTCCTCCTCGACCTCCTCGATCATCCGCTGGAGGATGCCACCGCGCGGGCGGGCCGGGGAGGCGCTGCGCTCGGGGCGCGTCGCCTCGGCCAGCGAGCGGCGGTGCTGGGCCAGCGTGTCGCGGAAGGCGGCGGGGGAGGAGAACAGGCGCTTTTTGAGCAGCTTCAGCACGAACTCGGTGGCGATGTGCTCGGCGGGGTCGGCTGGCTCCCGTTTGGCGCAGCGTGGTGTAGCGCTGAAGCTGGCGGTGCGCCGCCTGCTCCTCGGCGGTGTAGGCGCACCTCGATGGCGCGAGCTCGCGCGGCGGGAAGCGCGGCGTGCCGTCCCAGTTCGGCGGCAGCTCCGACTTCAGGCGGCGCACCATGACCGAGGCGAGCTGCGCCCCGGTCCGGCGCGACCCCGCGGGCGAAGCGCTGGTTGTCCAGCAGTTCCAGCAGCGCCGAGAAGCTCTCGGGGTAGCCATTGTGCGGCGTGGCGGTCAGAAACAGTCTTGTGCTCGAAGTGGGGCACGAGGGTGCGGATCGCCGCCGTGCGCTGCGAGTCGATGGCGTAGCGCCCGCGCCCGGAGGGGGCGACGTTGTGCGCCTCGTCCACGATCAGCAGGTCGTAGCGGCGCGGAAAGGTCGACTTCGCCCTCGGGCGGGAGCAACTCGCGGAACAGCCGCAGCGGTCGCTCGCGCTTCAGGAAGTCGATCGAGGTGATGAGGCGCGGGAAGTGCGTCCACGGGTTGACGTGGATGCCGCGCTTGCGGCGCAGCTCCCGCATCAGCCTCGCTGTCCACGATGCGGAAGTCCAGCCCGAACTTGTCCCGCATCTGATCCCGCCACTGCACCTGCAGCGCGGCGGGGCAGACGACCAGCACGCGCCGCGCGCGGTGGCGGATCATCAACTCCTGGACCACCATGCCCGCCTCGATGGTCTTGCCCAGCCCCACATCGTCGGCGATCAGCAGGTTGACCCGCGGCATCTGGATCGCGCGCACGACCGGGTCGAGCTGGTAGTCCTCGATGTCGATGCCGCTGCGGAACGGGGACTGGAGCGCCTGCACGTCGGCGGAGGCGATGGCCCCCCAGCGCACCGCATCGAGGAAGGCGTCGAGGCGGCGCGGGCGGGTCGAAGCGCTCCGGTGTGGGGAGCGCCATCCGCTCGTAGGCCCGCGCGCCGGGCTCCAGCTCCCAGATCACCTGAAGCTCTTCCCCCAGCGCGTCATCTTCGACCGAGCGCAGGCTGACCAGGTGCTGCACGCGTGACAGCGGGTTGGCGGTGGGGGAGTGGAGGGCTGATGAGCCCGCCTCGACCTCCGTCACCACGAAATGGCGCTGGCGCACCTCCACCAACTGCCCCTGCTCAGGAATAGTTACCGCTGAAATAGCATCGTTAGGCATAGAAAACCCTTTGTCGGGTGACAACGGTGAGTCAATCAGGCAGGGGGTGGCGAATAGGGCTGAGTGCGTGGGGTAAGCTGGAGGTAGTACGCAGCAAAACGTAGCGGGATCACGTTACACGTAGGCGGGCCAAGAGGGAACCAGGACGTCCGAACCATGAAGCGCAGCGGGTGCCCCGCAACATTTTACCCTCGCTTGTATAAGAAGCCACCATTTCTTGCTTTCTAATAAGCTGTGGCGGGGAGACGCTAGCAGGCAGCACGGTGTAACATTTACCACCAAAGGAAGCCAGTATAACCGAGAAGGGTTGCCTGCGCTAACTAACACGATTTGGTGACGCTCACGCGCGGCGGCCACGCACCTGGGTCGGGATGTGGTGCTGCTCGCCCTCCCAGAGGAGGTCCGGCGCAAATTGGTGGTAGAGGCGCTTCCAGATGATGGCGTTGTCCCAGATCGCCAGGTCGGAGTGAGCAGGTCGATGACGGC
>CAWJTI010000012.1:0-177857 GCA_963845765.1 uncultured Chloroflexia bacterium | reverse complement strand
GCGGGGGCGAGATAACCCCGTTGATCATGGCGGTGGGGGTTTCGAAATAGTAACGATCGTGTTCGTTGTTATCCGAGCAAAAGGTGATCACTTGGGCGTAATGATTCCCCTGGCTGCGTCCCGCCCGCCCCGCCCGCTGCGCATAATCCAGGGCATTGGGGGCACGCCTACCATCATCACATTTTGAAGCTCGCCTATATCGATCCCCATCTCCAGCGTGGGGGTGGCCATGACCACATTGACCTTTCCTGCCTCCAGGGCGGCCTCCACCTTCCGCCGCTCCGCGTCCGGAATTTCCGCACTGTGCGCAGCCGCCGTCAACACACGGTGCTGGCGCAGCCAGGATTCGTCGTGAATAGTCTGAGGCATAGTGTCCTCTGAGAAGCGTACGGTAACCGTCACTTGGATCCAGATAAAAATAAAGCTTTTCATCGGGGGTTTGTTCCCGTCGCAACGTGCCGCGTTCCACAAGCGTGTCCACTCCCGCAGCAATCGTGTCTGCCCCGTACTGTTTGACCAACGTGCGATACGTGCTGGCATCCTCGCTCAACGAGATGCCTGGATACTCGCGTAGTTTTGAGCTTCCGCCTGCGGCACAGTAAATGCCACGTCGATCCGTTGCGAGATAGGTTTGGAAGCGGACAAAATGGTTGTTGACCGTATCAAGGGTTTCCTCCTTGAAAAGCGCCCGCTCCTGCAAAAACACCTTGATCAGTTCCTGTTCGAGGGTGGTATAGGCCTCATAGTTTTCAATTTCCAGCTTGAATCGTCCCTCGTCATGCAGCCTTGGCATTTTGCCAATCTCGCGCCAAAACCACAGCTCCCGTTCACGGAAGAGCGCCTCTTCCTGCTCGGTTGCATCGTGCAGCGGAGTATGTTTCAACCAGGAGAGGAGCGAGGAGAGAAGATCGCCGTCAGGATCGTTTAGGCGCAGGTACCCTTCAAAGAAGGCGCTCGCGCAGTTGTCGCGCAGGATTCGGGCGTAGCGCGAGACCCCTTCCCGATTATCCAGAAAGCCCAGCAACTTGCGCTCGCGCGCAGGCATAAAATCGAGAAGCTGCACTACCAACTGAGAGAGATATTGATAATCCGCAAAGCGACCTGTTAGGGGTAGCAGAAGGGATTTGACCTCGTTGTAATCCAGGTGTGGTAGAAGCGTGACGTGGAGTGCCCCGTTGTCGTTAAAGACGAGCTGAAGTGCCTCGTCCACTGCCCCGAGGGTGGTATCGAAATGAAGGCTGTCCTCCGTCGTGTCACCCTGCTTCCCAGCGGGGCTGAGCAACACGTAGTAGGTTCCAGGTGGATCATCCGATGTGTTTTTTAAGGTCCAGCTTAACCTATGCCCGGCCACTTTGCCGACACACTGTTCAATGTTGTGCCGGTACACATCAAAGAGGGGAAAGCCACATTCCTGACAGAACTCTTGCAGCCCTACATGGTAGCGATGGCAGTGTAAACAGCGCTTCAAAAAGCCTCCAATCATGCGAAGCCACAAATGAACGCGAAAATCGAGGAGCGGGGTTTTCTGGATCCGAGCCCGAAAATTCAGAAAGGCAATCGCGCTCAGGTAGCCTTTCGCAAGGGCTTCAAGTTGCTCCATGGGAAAGCCAGGGGGCACGAGGCCAGCTAGCAGGGGCGAGGATCTCCGGAAAACTTTGTGCCCCCTCGGAAGCGAGTTTCCTGCGAAGGTCCGCAACAAAACGGGTCTGCTCCAAGGCCTGAAAGGGTTCAGAAGCCGCCAGCTTTTCTGACGCGGCTAGGTGCGCGGGGCTGTAGCGCTTTCCCAGCAGGGAAGATAAATTGTCTAGTGCCCCACCCATGTCCGCCGATAGGGTCCAGCCAGGATGCTCGGCAGGCAGTGCCTCGGGCGGTAGTGTGCCCTCCTCTACTGCCGTCTCCTCTACGAATGTGGCCTCAACAAAGCGAAAGTTCTCTACCCCGAAAAGATTTTGGACAAAGGTATTAAGGGCATCGTCATCCCCACCCACATAGCCATCTACGTCACGCTTGCGCAGGGTGGCGCTCGTGCCGATATAGATCGGGGGTGTCGCAAGCAGGCTGCGGAGGCGGGCCAGAAGATACTTCAGATGGGTGGCGCGCGAGCCACGGTAATAATGGACCTCATCCACCACCACATACCGCAGTCTATCGCTGGACTCCTTGAACATCTTGTGATCGTCTGGGCGCGTCAGCAGGCGGTCGAGCATCACATAGTTGGTGATCAGGATGTCGGGCGGGTTGGCGCGAATCGCTTTACGCTCCTCCTCCGAGGTCGTACCAGTGAACAGCTCCACCCGAATCGACGTGTTTTCAAGGGCGCGTTTGATTCGCCGCACTTGGTCGTTAGCCAGGGCGTTCATCGGGTAGATCACCAGTGCCTTGATTCCAGGTTGATCCGTCAGAAGGCAATGGTGAAGGATCGGAATCATAAAGCTTTCTGTTTTGCCGGAGCCCGTGCCGGTTGACAGGATCGTGACTTGCCCGTCCAAAATGCTCTGGATCGCTTGCTCCTGATGCACGAATAGCCGTTCGACTTTTGGGAAGTGATCGGGCAGGCTCCTTGCCAAATTCTGTCTCATGCAAAAGTCAGCAAAGGAGTGGCTACCCTGCTGGTATTGACGATTCAGGGAGATGAATAGCCCCTTATCAACCTCGCTCGTATCAAGTATCTGTTTCGTGTCGCTCTCCGAAAGACCTTCTTCCTTCAGGGTCTTCCCAAGAAGCGTTCGGTAGTGTTCCAGTAGATAAAAGGCTGTAGTGATGGGGTTAATAAATTGATCGCTCATGGTTGTTGCACTGTATTCCTATGTTGTCTGATCTCGCCCACGTTAAGCGGATACGTGGCGAGCGAAGCAGGTAGTTATAGACCGCATCAATCTGGTGGGGAGGGGATCGATGTGGGAGACGCCGATGGCAAAATGCGGATCATCCGGATGCGCTCGCCATGTCATCACGGCTGATAGATAGGGTCATGCGGTTTCCAGGGTGAGGGGTGTCGCTATGGTGTAAGATGCCGCCGATCTACCATTTTTTCACACGGGGCAGATCAGGTTGAACGCGCAGGTCGCGCAGTGGTGCCCCGGCGCGGGCTCCCATTGTGCGGCGGCGATGTTTTGCAGAAGCTGGTCAAGTTTTTCGCCGTGCTCTTCAAGCATCGTTTTCTTGCGGTATGCCACCTGTCGCGTCTCGCCCGTGGCGGTGTAGTGCAGGTGGACGTTGAAGGGGGCACCGTGCTCCTGCTCATAGGCGAGCGCGTAGAGCAGGGTGCGGCGCTCGCGCGTGTCGTTGTCCTGCGCGGCGCGCGACAGAACCCGCACCCAGCGCGGGCGCGCCCCGTCTGCCTCGACCCGATCCACCCGCACCAACACCGAGCCCGTTGGGCGACGCAGCACGACCTCCACGTCCACCTGCGCTGCCCCCCGCTGGCCCCCTGCCAGCTCCTGCCAGAGGGGGTGCAGGTGCTCCAGGATCACGCTTTGGTACTCGGCTACGTACAGCGCATCCTCAAGCCCCACCTGGGCGACCTGCTGCCAGACAAGCTCGCGCAGCGCTTCCGCTGTGGGCGGTAGGGTACCCTCCTGCGCGTGGGCGACGAGCGCTTGGGTGAGCTGGCGAATGACCTGATGCATGCGAAGGTAGGGCGACACATCGTCGTACAGGTGATAGCCGTACTGGTAGAGGAAGCGGCGCGGGCACTCGGCATAGCTGTCCAGGCTGGAGGCGGGCAGGGGGCTCCGCACGATCGCTGCCGGGGGGAGTCGCCCCGCTTCTAGCGTTGGCGGGCAGCCTGGTTCCGGCTCGCGGACGAGGAGCGGCCAGGGGGCGGTCTCGCCCTCGGGGCCGCCGGGGAGCAAGCTGGAGCGCTCGCGTCTCGGCTCCGCTCAGTCGGCTCAACACAAGGCGGTCGCGCGCCCGCGTCATCGCCACATACAACAGAAAGCGCTCCTCCTGCCCCGCCTCGTCCGCCGAGGAGAGGGGGTGCAGGGCAGCCTGAGCGATGGGGAGGGAGGTACCACGGTTGACGGGAAATTGCCCATCCACCAGAAACGGAACGTAGACCACGGGAAACTCCAACCCTTTTGCTGCATGCGCCGTGATCACCTGGACGGCGTCGCCACTCGCGGAGGGGCGGCTGGTCGGGGCCTCGCCCGCCTCCTGAAGCAGGTGAAGATAGTCCAGAAAGGCTGTGATGTCCTTGCTCTCGGCGTGGCTCTGGCGGACGAAGCCAAGAGCCACGCTGAGCAGCTGCCCCAGCCGCTTCAGGGCCTGCTGGGCGTCGCCATCACCCTCTCCTGCCGCCCGGATTCGGTAACGCGTGCCCTGGCTGAAGCGGAACAGGTAGGTTGTCAGGAGCTGCCAGGCATCCATTTCCCCCGCGAGCGACGCGGCGATTTGGTGGAGGGAATCGAGGCTGGCTTGGCCGCTTGTGGATAGCTGTTGCACCACGTCGCTCGCCCGTGCGGCGCGGGGCAGGGAAAGTTTGTGCCGGTGTGCGGCCCGCACCAAGCGGCGGAGGTCCGTCTCGTCCAGGGGGTGCTCAGGGAGCGTGACCGCGCGCAGAAAGCTTGGGCCATGCTCGCTGTGGGCAAGCGCGCAAACCGCAAGCAGATCTTTGATTTCGGGATAGTCCAGCACGGAGCCTACCCACTCCACCGGGATGCCGTGGGCTTCCAGGCTGCGGGCGATGCTTTGGGCATGATCATGTTTGCGGCAGAGCACCGCGTGGTCGCCGAAGCGAGCCTGGGGGGCAGGGCGGGGTTGATCGGGGGGCCACGCCACGCAAGCGGGAAGGAACTCTGGCTGCACCCGACGCAGGATATCGTGGGCAATCGCTGATCCCTCGCTGGACTCCTGGATGACCCACTCTTCTACAACGGTAGCGCCCTCCTGCCCGTCCTCTCGTTGGGCTTGTTGCGGGGGGCGTGTGGCGGATAAAGGATCATCGCTCATCAGCGCGCGGCTGGCATCCAGGATCGGTTGGCGGGAGCGATAATTCTTTGACAGGCTGAGCTGCGTGGCGCGCGGGTAGTGCTGGGCAAAGGAAGCAAGGTTCACAGGGGAGGCCCCCCGAAAGCGGTAGATGCTTTGCCACGGATCGCCCACGATCCAGACCCGATCGCGCCCCCCGTCAAGCCGCCGCACCAACTCGCCCGACGCATAGTTGATGTCCTGAAACTCATCCACCAGGATCAAGCGCACCTGCTGATGAAGCTGCTCCGCCACCGACCGATGCCCCAGCAAGGTTACCGGATAGCGAATCAAGTCCCCGTAGTCCACCAGCCCCTCAGCGCGCAGCAGCGCCTCGTAAGCCGTGTAAAACGCAGCCACCTCGCGGAGCTTGTCAGCGTCCCGCTGTGCCTTGTCGAGCTCCTTTTGCGCGCTTTTGGTGGTTTTCCCACCAAAGTCGGCCTCTGCCTCGGCCAGCAGGGCAAGGGCGGCGGCCTCGGCTATCCCCTGATACGCTTCCGGCTCGCAAAGTTCGTCTTTCAGCCTGCTCACCGAGCGCAGCAGGGTGCGTAGATGAAAACCCGGCTGGTGGAGGCTTTTAAATGCTTGAAGCGGTAAAAGATCCAGGTGCTTGTATAGCAACACATACAGGTCGCCCGTGTTGAGAAGACGAAACGATGGGGGCAACCCCACAAGATGGCCATAGCGCTTGAGGAAGTTGAGCCCCCACGCGTGGAAGGTAGTGACCTCAACCCCCTGCGCCTCGCTCGTTCCGGTGGCGTGGAGCGCCGCAAGGATGCGTCCCTGCATCTCTTCAGCCGCCTTGTTCGAAAAGGTCAGAGCCAGAATCTGGGAGGGGTGCAGCCCCTGCTCGATGGCCCACAGGTATTTCCCCACGAGGGTGCGCGTTTTACCGGTACCAGGCCCCGCCACCACCAGGGTTGGCAGCGCTGCCTCGACGGCGCGGCGCTGCTCATCGTCCAGCGGCAGGGCCGCTGCCTCGCGCGCGGGGACCTCCGAGGGGGGCTCCATGCAGCAGACATTGACGAGTTGGCTGCGCAGCGCATCCTCGGACACCCCAAAGTGCGTGGCAAGCCCTTCAATCGTCCAGGCGGGCTCTTGTACCCGCTGCCACAGCAGCGCTGCCGGGATCAGTAGCTCCAGGGCAAAAAGGTTCGCGTCCTGCTCGTGGCGCTCCCGTCGGCTGTAGACCGCCACGTTGGTGCGGTCGCTGTCGCTCCCGCTTCCGGCGCGCTCGTTGAGGGTCTGGGCATCGTCGGCCATCACCCCCGCGCCGAGCCCTTGCAGGAGCAGGTGGCCCACCTCATGGGCGATCACGAAGCGCCGCCGCCACTCGCTGAGGCTCGCGTTCAGGCGAATCGTCTTGCGCCGCGCGTCCAGAATCCCCTCGATGCCGGGGGGCAGCGTCGTATCTACAAAAGGGGTTGTCTGACACATCTCTTCCGCCAGATCGGCCACGTCCAGCGGATAGGAGCATGCCCCACCCAGCAGGCTCCCATACTGGCCCCGCAGCACGGTAGCCTGCTCACGGATAAAAGCGCTGTAGGCACTCATGGGGCGGGCTCCGACCACAGGCGGCGCTGCTCGGGCGAGGCGCTGCTGGCGGCCATCGCCTCCTGGAAGGGGATCGATGGCTCGGCATCCAGGCGGGTGCCATCGGCGGCGCTTAGATAGCTCGCGTGAGGGGCTGCATGGCGCTGCGAGGCTTCCAGCATCGCCTGCACCTCGGCCTCGGTTTGTTGCAGCACCTCTGCCAGCCGTTGGAACAGGCGTGACGGGAGACTCCCCAGCAGCACGCTGCCCCGCTCGATGCGGTCGAGCACCTCCATCGGCAAGTCCAAGCTCCTTGCCAGCTTGCCCAAGGTGAGGCGGCGGGCCTGCCGCGCCTCGTCCAGGGTGGGCGCGAAAGCGAGCCGCATCAGCTGCTCAAATTGGGCTTGGGCGTGCGGCTGCTCACTTTGCCAGAGCGCGTCGTCCTCCGCCGCGAGCAACACAGGGTCCGGCGGCATCTCTTCGTCGAGCAGCGCCTCGATATAGGGCTTCAACTCGCTTTGCAGCTGTGGATACTCGGCAGCGATAAACTCATCCAGATTGGGGAAGAGCCCCTCCTCGAAGAGAGCCAGATACCGAATGGCCGCCTCGCTCAGCTGACGCTCATACTCCTCGTTCATACCCCATCTCCCAACAGCGCCCGCAGGGCACCCATGGCACTTTTATGGCGGCGTGTGGCCGTCGCGGGGGAGACCCCCAGCGCATTGGCAATGTCATCGTTGCTCCACCCTTCCATCCGGCGTTTGACTACCTCTCGCTCCACGGCTGGCAGCCGAGCCAGCGCCCGTTGCAGGTCTATCTGATTCCCAAGCGTCTCCCACATGGTTTGTGAGGCAGAATCTTCCCACTCCCTCGTCGTATCCGCGCCTCGTTCTGGGGAATTTTCACCTGTTGCTTCTATAGATATAGATGCACGCTTGGCTATATATTTTTCAGGATATCTGCGCCGCACCCGATTCGCGAGGTCGCGCATGTATGCACCCAGGTAGCGTTCCATGCTCTCATAGGTGGGGCTGAACAGGTCTTGCTGCAACTGATCGCGCAGGTCTTCCAGCGCCTCAGCCGCTGGGGCAGCCCCCGCCATGCTTCTGGCCTTCCGTGCCAGAATGGGGCCGATCTGATCCATCAACCTGCCATAGGCCACCACCGCTTCGGCGCGGTTCCCCGCGCGGAGGGCCGCGCGAAATTCCTTGATCGCCTCCTGCGCCTGTTCCATTCTCGCCGCGTACGTCAACAATTCATCCATCGTACCCTTTCGCACCAAACATTTTGTTCCTCCGCAAGGCAACACTCGCAAAAATTCTGCACGGGGAGCGGGTCAGGGGTTGGGGGTCAGAGGTTAGGGATCAGGGGTCAGGGGTCAGGGGTCAGGGGCGAAGGAATTGCCTTGAAGCGTCGCTCGGTTCTCGGTCTTCGGTCTTCGGTCTTCGCTTCTCGGTCTTCGGTCTTCGGTCTTCAGTCCTCGGTCCCCGGTCCTCCGTCCCCGGTCAAATCCAGCCCCCGCCCACAAAATAGCCCTGCACCTCTTGGCGTGAAAAAAACGCTGGCTCGCGGCATCTAGAAGAGTAGAGACCCGAAACCCGCACCCAGGAGGCACGCCATGTACCCTATCATGACTGAGCATGCCCGGCTACGCCAAGCGCAGCGCAACCTTTCCCCGCAGGACATTGACTTCGTGATCGAGCATGGTCAACACATCCACAATGGGGGCGCGCTCCACATCTTCCTCGGTAGGCAGGACATCCCCCATGACAGGGCAGGTCCAGCGCCGCTTCGCCCGCCTGGAAGGGACAACACTGGTCATGGCGGAGGAGCAGGCCGACCTCGTCCTCATCACCGCGTACCGCAACCGGCAGGGGTTCAAGCAACTCCGCACGAAGCGTAAGTATAACCGCTACCCTTCTGCAACGAATGCGCGAGTTCGACGCGCAGGTGGTGGATCGCCTGGCGCGCGGCTTTGACCAGATACTGGCTATGCCCTTTCTGGCCTGGCACAGATCGAGGGAAGTTTGCTGCTGGTCCCGCTTGCGGGGCGCTCTGTCCATGAACAGTACTACCTGATCCTTCTCGAACAGATTCGCCCTATGGTGGGCTGATGGCCTCGTCCTCCTTCAATATCCTGAATTTGATTTTGGCGCGCGACGATGGGCCAAGGGACCGTCCCAAGGCAGATTAACGGGTGACCTGGACGTGCCGGGGGGTCCTTGTATCCGTCAAAGCACCTTTGGCGTGGCGCTTCCTCTCCCTGGAGGACGAGCCTGGGAGTGCTAGGTTTCTAGTGCAAGGGCTAGGGGTGTCCGAAACGGTCGAGGCGGAACAGGTCGATATTGTGCGAGGTGGCACGCTGCTGGGCGAGGTCGGCCATGATCTCGCCCATGACGCTGGCGAACTTGTAGCCATGGCCCGAAAAGCCCGCCGCAAAGGAAACCTGCGGCAGCTCTGGGTGCAAATCGATGATGAAGTGCTCGTCGGGGGAGTTGGTGAAGAGGCAGGCTTTCAGCCCCATCGTGGGGCCTGCACCTGTTGGGAAGTAGCGCTCGGCGAAGTCGCGCAGCACCGCCTCGTCGGCGCGGGTCGGCTCGCGGCTGAGCGCGTCGGCGTCGCCATGCTCTTCCAGGTGATGGTACTTGCCAAACTTGAAGCCGGGCACGCTGTGGACCGGGAAGCCGTAAAAGCGCCCCTCCTCCACCTGAAGGTTGAAGACGGGGAAGCGCGCCGGGGTGAACAGGCGCGGCTCGCTGGGCTGGAGCCAGGCCAGCACCTGCCGCTCCGGCAGCGCGAGCCCGGCCAAAAAGGGCAGTAGCTTGCCATTCCACGCGCCCGCCGTGAAGACGAGGCTGTCCGCCTCGTACTCGGCGCGATCGGTGCGCACGCGCACCCCACCCTGCGAGGTCGGCTCGAAGCCCAGCACGGGCTCGCGCGCGTGGATCGTCGCGCCGCGCGCCAGCGCCGCCTCCACAAAGGCGACGATGCAGCGCTCCGGCAGCAAAAAGCCCCCGCGTGGCTGGAGGAGCGCTTGATACGACCCCGGCATGCGGTAGCCAGGGAAGCGTCGGTTCACCTCCGCCCCGCTCAGCACCTCGTGGGCCAACCCGTGCTCGATGCAGGAAGCGAGCGATCCCTGGAACACCTGGCCGTCGGCGGGATGGTGCTTCCTCTCGCTGGAGGCCGAGCCTGGGAGTGCTAGGTTTCTAGCTGAACAACAGGGGCTAGGGGTGTCCGAAACGGTCGACGCGGAACAGGCCGATGTCGTGCGCGGTCGCCGCTGCTCGGCCAGGTCGGCCATGATCTCGCCGATCACGCTGGCGAACTTGAAGCCGTGGCCCGCTCAGCACGGCGCGAACGACACCTGCGGAAGCTCCGGGTGCAGGTCGATGATGAAGTGATCGTCGGGCGTGTTGGTGAACATGCAGGCCTTCAGGCCCATCGTCGGGCCGCGCCCGTCGGGAAGTAGCGCTCGGCGAACTCGCGCAGCAGCGCCTCGTCGGCGCGGTCGGCTCGCGGTCGATCTCGTCGGCGTCCCCATGCTCTTCCAGGTGATGGTACCGGCCAAACTTGAAGCCCGGCACGCCGTAGATCGGGAAGCCGTAATAGCGGCCTTCCTCCACCTGCAGGTTGAAGACCGGGAAGTGCGCCGGGGTGAACAGGCCGGCGTGCTCGGCTGGAGCCAGGCCAGCACCTGCCGCTCCGGCACCGCGAGCTCGGTCAAGAACGGCAGCAGGTTGCCGTCCCACGCGCCGGCCGTGATGACCAGCTTGTCGGCCTCGTAGTCGGCGCGATCGGTGCGCACGCGCACCCCGCCGCGCAGATCGGCTCCCAGCCCAGCACGCGCTCGCGGGCGTGGATCTTCGCGCCGTGCGCCAGCGCCGCCTTCACGAACGCGACGATGCAGCGCTCCGGCAGCAAGAAGCCGCCGTCCGGCTGGAGGAGCGCTTGATACGCCCGCGGCAGGCGGTAGCCAGGGAAGCGTCGGTTCACCTCCGCGCCGCTCAGCACCTCGTGGGGCAGCCCGTGCTCGATGCAGGACGCCAGCGATCCCTGGAACACCTGGCCGTCGGCGGGCCCCATGTCCAGCGAGCCGGTGATGTGCAGCAGCTGCTCGCCGCTTTCCTGCTCGATCCCCTCCCACAACTCGTAGGCGCGCTGGAGGAGCGGCACGTACGAGGGGTGCTCGTAGTAGGCCAGCCGGATGATGCGCGTGTAGCCGTGCGAGGAGCCCATCGTGTGGGGGATGTCGAAGCGCTCCAGCCCCAGCACCTTTTGCCCCCGGCTGGCGAGTTGGTAGCAGGTGGCGCTCCCCATGCCGCCCACCCCCACCACAATCGTGTCGTACCGTTCGTTGTTTCCCATCTGCTCACCCCTTTTTCGTTGGTATCAGGCGCGCCCCACCGAGCCAAAAAGCGCGCGCTTGCCGCTCACGACGTCTTGCAAGGCCCCTTCCGCCCCGCGTATCAGCGCCATCAGCCCAGGGCGCTTGGTGAGAATAAAGGCCGTCGTGGGGCGCGTCAAGGTACACGTGGCGCACCTCAGCATATACGATCTTGTGGGTGCCGAACCCGATGGCATGCTCTACCATCGCATCCGGTAGCCCCGACGCGCCATGCAGCATCAGCGGTAGCTCTACCGCAGCCGTCATCCCCAAGGCTATAAGCCCACGCGGCAATTTTGGGCCTCGCCGACTACACCTCGTACCCCGCGTGCGTGTGTGGGTGGCTACTACCCGCCAGCGTGCCGATGAGGTTAAATGGGCAGGGGCCTGAGCGCCTTGGGCCACTTTGTCGGCTCAGTGAACATCACCGCTGCTGTCTTTTCCTGCATTTCGCCTGGATCGAAGGTGCTGTTCTGGCCGATATGCTGGGTGAAAAAGGATCAAGCGCCTGCGCAATCTGCATCGTGTTGAGCGCCGTCACGAGTAACTTAGCCATCGGGACTCTGCGTAGCCCCACCGACACTCAGTAGTGACGATCTGGTCATCTAGCTTTGATCTTGTTGCCTCAACAGAGTGGACATACAAGCGGGGCGTGTGGGGTGCACGCGACGGGGGCGCACTTTGTAGTGCGCCCCAATTTTGGAGGAGGAGAACTGTGATGAGTTTAGCCTATCCTAGGTTCCGCCACACGACTTTATGCTTTTGCCACGCCGTATCTGACTTCCCACCCCTATCTGACCACAATGCTGCGGCTCAATACGCTGCTGGCCGGGTCGAACGTGTAGCCCGTGGCGCTGATGTTGGTGACGGTGAGGGTGTAGGTTCCGCTGCCATTGACGCGCGTCGAGAACTTGGCACGCCCTGCGGCATCGGTGGTGGCGGTGCGCGTCTGGGACGACCCATTCGGGAAGGTCCAGGTGGCTTGCACGGTAGCCCCGCGCACGACGGCTGCTGCGCCATCTTCCACATAGACCATGCCCAACACTTGGGAGCCGCTAGCCTGCCGCTTGAGTTGCAGGAGTATTTTGTCCGAGCGGAGGATCGGAGGTGCCTCTTCGGAGAGGGTAATCTCCTCTAGCGCAATCGCATTCACGTAGGCGTTGACGGGGTTGCTCGTGCGAACGATTCGGACCACAACTGAGCCATCGGTGTAGCTGGCAGGTGGTAGCTCAATGCTCTCGTCGATTTGTTGTTGCCCCGTGAGTTCCACTGTCAAGCCAGTGTTTAACGCATCGGCGAAAACCGTCTGCCGCGCGAGCCCGCCGGCATTCTGGAAAAAGGTCAGGTTCACCCCATAGCGTTTGCTGGGGTCCAGGCCATCAAACTGGTAGCGGAGGTCGTTATCTTCCACATCGATGCGGCGACTTTGATAGGGCAAGGTGCCCCAAATCGTCTGGGCTTCCCCATCCAACCAGCCGTAGCGGCGCGCGGATTGACCTGGTGGTGAGGCGGGATAGGGAGGATCAACCGCTCCACCGCTGTCAGCGTAGCGGTAATCGATGTCGTATAGGTTAATTTCAGAGATGATGGCTGTGTTACCCGTCGCCTCGCGCACTCCTACCACAATACTGTTATCTGTGTAGAGAGCCGGGTCGAGCAGGAGGGAGATACGGTGTTCCGGAGCGGATGACAGCGTGATGACCTCGCCGAGTTGGTTGCTATCTACCCAGATAGTTTGCTCCCGGCCTAGCCCATCGCATTCGCGCATCGTGATGTCCAGATGGTAGTAGTGGCCAGGCAGGAGATGATCAAACTGGTAGAGCACCTCACCGCTCGTCGCACGGCGGTATGACTTTTCTGGGTCGGTGCCGCACAAGATCGAAGCTACCCCATTCAAGTAACCGTACCCTAGCCCTGCACCATAGGCGACGTCGCTCGCGCCGCCGCTGTCCAGGAGGAGTGGACCTTCGAAGCCAACATAGAGATCATGCCACACATCGTTGTTGGCCTCGTTGGACTCTGCTACTTGAGCATTCCGATCCAGGCGTGCAAAGAGGCGAGTGCTCCCCGGACTGGTCGGCGTCCAGGCAAAGGAAAGCGTCGTTTCTGCCTCGCCTGCGAGCGCGGAGACGAGTTGTTCACTGATGAGGGTGCCGCCACTGTCCGGGTTGCCCTGGTATAGGGCGACGGTCTGCGCGCCTGCCTCGGCCTGCCCAGTGTTCGAGAGGGTCAGCGTCACCTCCACCGCCTCAGCGGTGACGGGCTCGGGGTTGGAGAGGTTCCACTCTGATACCTGTAGGTCGGGGCGTGTGAGGATTGTGATGTCGCGCGTAGCCTCGTTGTTGGTCTCATTCCCCTCGACGACTCGGTCGTAGGGGTCAACCACGACACGCACGGGCAGGGTACCCGTGAAGCCCAGCGTGTTCCAGAGCAGAGTTGCCTGTGCGCTACCCTGCGCCGGAATGGAGGGGAGGAAGGTAGAGCCCAAGTACCACTCACCCCACTGCGGGAGCGTAGCGTAGAAAGCGGCGGTGAGCGGGCCGCTCTCCGTGCCGATGGAGTTGTGGAGGGTGGCGTTGATCGTCACATTCTCGCCCTCGACGACAGAGGCATTATCAAAGTTGACGTCCGCCGCGGTCAGCGATGGGTCGGGCGTAGCGGGCAGCATTTCCATGTTGGTCAGCAGCACCTGCCCCGCCTTGCTGAGCGAGACGCCGCATTGGCACGTCTAGTGTCCCCACGGCAGGGGAACCTTGGCTCACCCAGTAAGCGTTGAAAGCGGCGGCTAGGGCGGGGCTGTTGAGCGTCGCGGCGTTCTCGACTTCGCCCGTCCACGTCCACTCCCATGTGCCATTGTCGCCCACGTCCACCTGCAACGTGAGGCTGCCGCTGCCCACCTCGCTTACCAGGGCGTCCAACGTCACATCGCTAACCTGGCCGACGGGCACACGCAGTGTCGTTGCACTCTCCCCCGCTGCGCCAAAGGATGAGCGCCGCCCGTACCGCACGTTGTAACTTTGCCCGCCCGTGAAGGTTTCTGGGAGGTTGAGGCGTGTGGTGCTGGGTGCGCTCTCGTCTTGCTCTACAATGTAGCAATCGAGTTTTTGGGTGCTTGCGGCGGGGTTCGTGGTGCCGGTAAGTGTGTCGCAGTATTCGATGCGGATGCGACCAACGCCGCCGATACCGCCTGCGCCGCCGTGATCTGCACTTCCATCACTTGCAGTGGTCCTCCAGATACCACCATATCGCTGTTAATAGCAGTAGTACCGACAGTAGCTACGTCCTGTTCTTATTAGTATTGCACCTCCACTGCCACCTCCACCACCTCCTGAGCTGTTTCGACCTCCTGTACCGCTACTCCCATTTGATACCATAAGATTGTCCATTAGTAAGGTGAGCAGTCCAGATATGGCAACGATCCCACCACTGTTGCCACCTTAATACCTCCAGCCCACCAACTTGCCTCAGTTTGCGGCCGCCCGCGGCGGAGATGTCATGCGCCTCGCATCCTCCAGCACCGCCTCCACCACCAGTTATCGATATCAGTCAGATCTGGAAGTGCCACCTGAATTATCCCTGCCATGACCACCTTTCCGGATCTGCGATTGTTGGTTAGACCATTACTACCATGATAAGGCATTGCCCACCACCGCCACCACCGGCATGTCCTCCACTTGGCACGTCCATCTCCACCACCCCCACCCTGATCATTAGGGTTTAATGCTGGTACCCCCTGGAGAATTACAATCCATTCCAGCTCCTACTCGGTTGTACGCCTTCTCCGGGCTGGCCATCCCAGCAAGATACTCCACTGCCACCGCGGATAACCTCTACCTGTCATATTAATGTGACCATATATGATTGACGAATTCATTTGATCGAAATATGAGAATGCCCCCGACATTCCCATCCCACGCAGGAGCCGTCAGTGTACCACTACTATTCACCGTCACATTTTGATACTGCGGTACGCGTACAACCTGTACCTGCCAGATCACTATTATCGTGGTAGTCGTTCTCTAGACCCTCGGCTCAGGATGTAGAGTTGAGCCGCTAATAGTTGAGATAGTGCGGATTTCCCATTTGCCCGGCTCGGCAGGGCCAATGGGATCACCCCTCGTCTGGTGGATCAAAACCACATCGCCCGCAACGAAACCAGAAGTGCTTTCTACTGTAAGATATGTTTGTCCCGCAGATACCTGTCCACTGAGACCTGTTGCGGGTATTATTGATCGTGACTGTTTGTCCCGAATTCACCACCAAATCCCCATCCCGCCCATCCCCAAACATATCGTAAGACGCGGTCCCCTCGCCAAATTGCGTCGCGTATTTCCCCACGCCCCATAGCGTCGCGCCGTCGGTGCTGTAGACGCTGACAGGGTGCAGTGTTGCGGGGTCGGGGCCGAGGTCGTGGGTGAACTCCACCCACTCGCCGCCGGAATGGTCGCCCGCGATGGTCACATCCAGGTCCAGCGGGCGATAGGGACGCGCGCGTGTGGTGGTCGTGTCCGTGATGGTTCCCATCACCTGGATGGTGTGCGACGGCTGCGCGGGGTCGCTCGTACGGAGCGTGAGGTTCTGGTTGTAGGGACCGATCGGTTGCTCGCCCGTGTCCAACGTGACCGATGTAGGAAGTCATGTCAGCGGGCGCGAGGCGGCGCGAGGTCGGGGCGCTCACGCTAAGGCCAGGCGCGCTGCTCAGGTAGCTAGCAAGGTCCAGGTGGCCGGTGCTCGCCAGGGAGAAGGTCTCTGTCAGCAGCGCGCCTTGCGTGGCGGTGCCAAAGTCCCAGACGGTGTTGGCAAGGCCAAGCGCTGGCTCGGGGTCATCCGCAAAGGAATTCAGCGGGCGCGCGGCGGAATCGATGATGGTGCCTTCGGAGTCGGTCCAGAAGGCCAGTAGGATGTTGTCCGCCTCGGCATCGTATGTCTGCGAGAAAGCGTCGGTCGACCAGGTAGCGGCAAAGACAGTTGGCCCTGCTTCCATCGTTAGCGTGTAGGGTAGCTCGGCCACCAACTCGCCATCCGACGACAAAGTTGAGATAGAGATGCGCATCCTCGATCGGCGCGCTATCCAGGCTGTTCAGGAGGAAGCTAGTCGTGTTGGGCCCTACGGCTTCCACAGGAGCCTCGGTGAGTGATGGAGAGACCCGAGCCGTCCAGCATCTGGCCGCTGTAGGGAGCAAGGCTGCTCTCCAGGTCAGGCAGCTCGACCGGCGTGATGAAGCGGTGGCTGCCCTGCGGATCGCTGTAGGAGACGACGATCACGGGCGGCGTGTAGGGCTCGCTCTCGATGGTGTAGGAGAAGGTGTCGCGCGGGGTGAGCGCCTCCACCGTGAAGGAGCGACCCGCGAGGATCGTTCCCGTGTCGAAGCCGATCTCCAGCCCCTGCGCGACGGTGAGCGGGAGCGGCGCGTGGTAGCTGCTGCCCAGGGCGAGCGTGCCACTGTTGCCCGCCCCATCGCTCCAACTCATCGCTGTGCTACCTGTGCCAACCGTGCCAGGCGTGGTGACGGTGAAGGTATAGGTGCGATCCGTGCTGCCGCTGTAGCTGCCGCCCGCGTAGGGCCTGGCAGTGCTGCTCTCCCAATTGGCGAGGTCAGGCTGTAACACCAGGCTGCCCACCGCCACGTGCGCGCCCGGGCCGCACGACCCCGTTCCCGCCAATCGTGTTGTTGCCAATCGTCGTTGTCTCGTCCGGTGAGTACATCACGGCATCTATGCCATAGGCATCGAAGGTGCCGCTGTTTTCCAGCGCCAACTTCACCGTTACACGTGTTGCCGACGCGCTCCGTGGTATAGCCAGCCAGTACCTCCGGCTGCGGGTGCGAGGTTGGGATCCTCCTTGTCCGTGCCGTATCGATCTTCGACGCGATCCTGGTAGCCGTCACGGTCGGAGTCGCGGTTGAAGCGGAAGAGCAGGGCCGAGCCTGCCTCCGCTGCCAGCTCCTGTAGGGGAGTGTTGCCTGAGTCCTGCTGAGTCAGATAGATGTTCCACCAGGCGATGTCGGAAAGGAAATGCTCGTTCCAGGCAGGTGGGTTCGTACCGTTGATCTCGGGGGTCCAGAGAGCGGTCAGGTTGCCGTCGGCGTCGTAGCTAGCGGGGAAGTAGCGCGTCATCACGTCGAGCACGCTCTCCGTGCCCCATGTCGGGATGACGTAGGAATCCACCGTCTCGTCCCCGTCCTCCACCCCATCCTCGATGAAGATCGTCACCCCACCGCCAATCGCGTCCTGGTAGAACAGCTCGTCCGCGCCGTAGCTGAAATCTTCCAGCACGACGGTCAGAGGCTCGCCCAGGTCAATCCGCTTCATCTGCTCCAGGGTGAGGGGCACAGGGTTTGAGGCAAAGGTGTGGCTGTCCTCCGGGAAGAGGTTAGCGAGCGTGCCATCGCGAACTGCTCCCAGGCCGGGTAGGAGACAAGCGGCGTCTCGTCATCGCCGAGGTAGACGTTGAAGATCACCCCTGTTAGCTCGCGCGCGTACTCCGTGCCCAGGTTCGCCACCGTGAAATCGAAGGTTAGGTCTGCTGCGTGGCTCGAATCCACCGCCCACGCTGTCTCCCACGTCTGCCCCGAGGTGAATGCCTGCCCCTCGGTGATGGTGTGCTCTTCGTACACCTCATTGGTAGTTGTCTGCGCCCCGCCCCAGGATTTACCGTTAGGTGCGGTCTCGGTGAAACGTGGCTGGGAGATGGCGTAGCTTACGTCCTGGAGACCGCGAGCGATAAGTGCACCTTGTTGATCGATAGCGTATTGAACTCCGTCTAGAGAGTTGACTACACCCTGAAAATCAAAGTTTTGATTAAGGACGATAGAGGCATTTGCCTCCGCAGAAGACGAAACATTATTAATGTTCGTGTTCGAGTTGATGTTGTTGATGTTAGTTTGATTTTGGACCTCATCAGGCGTCAATGCAGATTCCCAGTCTTGGAGGCCGTCAGTGATGGCTAATGCACCACCTGCAATTCCACCTACACATCCGGCAATCGTCGCTGCACCAATGGTGCATCCAGCGGCGATCAGTCCTACGCCGCCTGCAATCTTTACCGTACCAAATAGGGCATCGCTCACGTCGAAGGTAGGAGATACTCCATTCCGTACTCTGAGGAGTTCAACATTGTAGCCGCTGGTCATTTGACCATTGAGTGGCGTTTCCACCGCCTCCGACACTTCTTCCCACTCATTCCACGTCACCGTGTTGGCGATGCTGGTGCTCTGCCCCTCGGTGACGCTGGTCTCGTAGGAGTGGGTCTCCTGCGTCATCACCCCTTCGGAGGTCGTGATGGTCGTCACCCGCTCCACAATCCAGGAGCCGGGCCACGACGGAGACGTCGGGCACGGGGAAGGCAGCGACGAAGAGATTGTCGCCGGGGGCGCGGACCCATGAGGGCATTGCTGCCTGGATGTAGTTCCAGTACTCGATGCGTGGGTAGCTGCCATAGCCGCAACTCGTTGCACCGCCGGGACAATAGGTGACCCCGAATAACTCCTGCCCGTCATCGAACTTGTCGCGATCTGTGCTCTCGGAGAGGGATCGCGAGCCGACAACGTACTCCTCCGCAAAATCGGGGATCGTGTCATGGTCCCCATCGTTGCAGGCAAGGGTGTTAGCGTTCCCGTCTTGCCCATTGAAGTCCGGCCAGGCGCTTGGAGGGCCAAAGGGCGGTCCATAGCCCCACCGCACCGTGCGTGAAAGTGTGATATCCAGCAGGGCGGTAATCTCTTGCCCGTCCGTGTAGCCTGCGCCATCTCCATCCGAGTTAGCGCTCAGCGGGTTGGTGCACCACCACGCTTCTTCCGTGTTAGTCAAGCCGTCTGCATCATCGTCCAGGCTAGTAAGGCCCGTCAGCGCGGCGCGTTGCTCGGGCGATAGGGCATTGGTCGAGACGCGCAGCGCGGCGAGGCTTCGCCGTGCGGCGCGTCGGGTGCTTGCAATAGAGCCTGGGTGGAGGCCGCCTGCGCCAACAAGGGCTGTAGGCTCTGGGCTAGCCAGGGCTTGGCAGAGGCATGAGCCGTCACGAGGGGAGCCAGAGCCTGGGTACCGCGCGGCTGGAAGCGCAGACGGGCGAGCGTCTTCAACTGCTCGTTATCCACGAGCACGACGGCGGACGTATCGCTCCGTTCCAGCACTGCCACATCCAAGGCGCTCAACCGCTGCTGGTCTGTGGGGCGCTGCAGCGTGATATGCGTGCGAAAGAGCAGATCACTTTCCGCGATTTGAGCCGTAGTGGCAGCACGAACGGTGGGTGTAGGTAGTAGCGGTGTTAGCGGGGAGAGCAGTAAGCTCAACAGCACTAGCGAGTAGAGGGCCCAATGCGAGACAGGGGTGCGCAGCATGAGAAGCTCCTATGGAGAGTGGCTCGCGAGGCAGAGGCGGCGAGGTGACAAAGCGGGGAATGCTCTGGCGACCCACTCAAAAGGGAAAAAGAATTATCTGAAAAGAAGGCGGAGAGCCCTTCTTCAATGAAATGCTATATGCGCTGATAGTACGATGAATCGTTGCGCAATGCAATAGCAGTAGTGAGGCATCTCTGCACTGTCGTGTGCCTAATGTTGGGGTAATTGGATTGTCAGGCACAAGCAGGATCAGGGAGACAATTTAGTTGGTAGCGGGTCAGCCTTAATGGGGTAGAGGCATTAATTGCTCCAACTCCCCCTCGTCCGAGAGAAAGAAGAAGGTAACGCTTGGGGCGAGGGAGCCGTAGCGCTGGAGCCAGCGCAGCGGCACCTCGCGGTCGTTGCCAAAGACGAGGAAGCGCTGCGGGGCGGGGCTCTTTTCGAGTAGCCAGACATGTTCGGCGATGATGGAGAATTTGGCGGGGGGGAGGCGCTGACCGCCTACCAGCGAGAAATACTTGGCATCGCCGATGAGGGTCTCATCGTCCGAGACGAAGTCGAAGCGCTTGGGAATATCGGCGACCTGGCGCTCCCGCAGCGGGGTGCCGAAGTGCTCGCTCATCACGCGGCGGGCTAGCGCTTCAAACGCGCGCGCTGTCGAGCCCGCCCGCAGCCTTGCCCGACGCGGCTTGGCCGGAGGGTGCCAGCGTGGTGGGCAACGACTCATCGGCGGAAAAGTGCCACTCGCTCCCCACCTGCACCCCACGGACAATGCCTTTTGCCCGCAATTCCTGCGTGATCATGTACACCTGTTGGTGCGACCCTATCCCGGTCGCGGTGCGAATGTCGCTGTTCGTTGCGCTCTGCGGGGCGACGGACCACAGATAATCCAGCACCCGTTCCTTGTTGCGCTTTGCCATCGTGTAGCCCCCTCTCAGTTGGAGCGTTTTCCCTCGTTTTGTGTGCATGCAAAGCGCGCACCCGCCGCAACACCGCCCGCGCCTGTACCCTCGCTTCGTGTAAACCCCCTGTCACCCCGCCGCAGCGCCGCCAAATCTGCACTATTTCTCTACATGCGCTGCACACCCTCTGAACACTCTCCGCCTGGGATAAGCAGGTCCGGTGAGGATCACAACTCGTTGATCGGCACGCCGGACCTCACTTGCAACAGGAGACAATCCTGGTGAATAGTGAATGGTGAATGGACCAATAGTGCCCCTCACCCGTCGAAGTGGCGGGGATGATACCCCCTAGCCCGGCTCGGCCACGTCAGCGCTCCACGGTTGAAAGTCGCTGTAGCCTGCCGCGTCTACACCCTCGACGCGCGCACGGTTGTAGGCGTCGTCGTGGGCGGTGGCGGGGTATAGTTCGCAGACGAAGATGTGATCGTCTTGTGGGAAGTAGATGATGCGCCGCCCGTCCCCCGTGCGGCTGCGCGGGTAGGCCCAGGCGCTGCCCAGCGGGCCGGAGACGGGTACGCTCTGCGCCTCGCGCATCTGGGGCTGGAGCAGCTTGGTGAAAAGGTGTTGCTCCCAGTAGCGCTGCTCGCCTGGGTCCAGGCTGCGCCAGGTGCGGCGTGCCTCCGCCGAAACGTACAGGGTGGGAGCGCTTCCGTTCTCGCCCTCCTCGCGCCCGGTGAACAAACCGTGGGTTTTCCAGCGTTCGCGGCGCAGTTCATCTTTCAGGCGGTTCACATCCGACTGGAGGCTCTCGGCGCGCAGCCGCGCCTCGTCGCGCTCGCGCTCGACCTCGTAGTAAAGCGCTTCCATGTCTGGGGTCTCAGCCAGTTTTTCGCGTTGTTGTCGCAGCTCAGCCTGCTGCGCATGGAACGCACGATCCTGGGCGCGCTCCAGCTCGGCCAACTCGTCGTATTGAGCAAAGAGGCGCGCCGCGAAGTCACTGAGTTGAATGAAGACCCACTGCTCGGCGGCTTCCCTGCCTATGCGCTCGATTTCCCGCGCTGCCTTGAAGGGATGAAGGTGGGCGCGGTCGCCCGGCTGGAAGCCAGGCCAGTAAAGGCGCGCCGCCCCGCCGTAGCAGCCGTGGCTGGGCAGGTGAGCGCACCATGCCTCGACGGCGGCTTCGTCCTGGAGCAGCACGACGTGGGCGATGCCCCGCGACGCTGCCAGAAACGCGGGGCTGGGGCCAAGCATGTGCCCTGGTGACCCGTCGCGGGCGGGGGAGAGCAGGAGCAGAGGCAGGCGGCGCGTCGGCGCGGCGAGGAACTCGGCCAGCGCCGGAACGCGCTCGGCGCTGACGGTGTAGCGGCGGCCCGGCAGCAGACCATCCTCGTCGCGTGTGGGATGGCTGTCGAGGCGGGTGAAGATACGTGGCAGAGCCGCGAGGTCCAGCGGCTGGTTCGAGGGCACGAGCGACCAACTCTCGTGTAGGAAAAGCGGGCCTGCACTGCCACAACCCAGGGTAGCCGCGATCGTCAGCGCCTGACCGTTGCCCGCTTCCTGCCGAAGCTCCAAATGCAGCAGTCGCTCCGAGGCGGGCGGGTCGGGCCGCCACTCCGAGCAGCGGACGCTGCGATCCTGATGGGTCCAATGGCCGTGGGGCCACCCCGCCACTGGCTCCTCATGGAGCCACGCCTCGGCCTCGTGGGTGAGGGTTTCGCATAGCTTGTCATAATGTGAGGCGGCTTGCTCGTCGTCGGGGTAAAAATGGGTGACGCGGCTTAGGGTGGACAAATAAACACTCCTTTTCAATTACGTTTTATACTGAAAGGGAGCCAAAGATGCTACCAGGATAGACGATGGTGTCCGCCATCGTCTATCTTCTCTAGGGTAATGTGACTGCGTAGCAGGCCTCTCTGATGAATTATACGGCATGATCTTGAGGCTGTCTTAGCTCTCCTCAAGTGCTTTCTGAACAAGCTCCCGAATATCTGAGAGAAACTTCCTTGAGTGTTCGACAGGCGATCTAGCAAGTGTCGGGGCTGCTTGCTCATAAATAGTCCCGATGTCTCGAGCGCGGTGTATGGTTGACCCATAACCTGAATGTTTTTTGTAAGCCTCGAACCAAGCTGCCACTTTGCTCTCGAAGAGAGTATCCCTGACGTATTCGTAAAGGAGGACATCGAACTCACGGGCTAGGTGTTCAATCAATGCTTCTCTGTTCTTGTCGTCAATAGCGGCATCCCATTGAACATCGTTTTGTAAGAATACGTAGAGAGCTTCCTGAAGCTGGGTTTTGAGATCAGCAACGGGTCGTAGATGCCTATATTCATCTTTGCCAAGTTCTCCCAGGCGACGGGCAAGTGCCTTAACGCGGGCCCAATGTTCCTTTTCCGTAGAACTTGCCTTGAGCCCCAGGATGCCATCCCAGTGGTCATGAAAGCGTGCTACAGCCCCTTGCACCTGTAGCACAAGATCGGCGTCTTCATAAGTTGCGGTAGCCGTTGTATGCAATGGGGTGGGCTGTGCCATCTGCTGGATGACTGAGATCAACCTACGAAGCTGATCAATATTTGCCTTGCTGGACCCTGCATCCTTGGTGTGCAATCGTGACAGGAAGAACATGCGCCCCTTAATAACCTCTCGGAGCATCATTTCATTCCGTTCCTTAAGAGCCTTTCCAATCCAGCTTGCTACGTTTTCGTAGGACCTCAATACGTGCTGGGCTTTTGCGCGGTCGTTCGGAAAGTTATCACCGGTAACGGCATCAAAGTGTGTAAACGCTATGACGAGTTTGGAGGTATATCCGCTCGACACGATGCTACGAATAACAGATGCAGGGGCAGCTTGCATGGGTTGAGCAGCATTGTCTACAACAATGATTGCGTCTGCATTCTTATAGCGGCGGGTAACAGCGGTGGAAACACTTGAGCTAGATTCAGGCGTGTGGCCGAGTCCTTCCCCGTCCATAAGAACTAGTCGAAGCTCGCCAGCTATGTGCCACTCTGGTATAAATTGGCCACTCACACGAATGCCTTCTACAACTGGTGTCAGTAGCCGACCAAAATTAGGCGCGTAGTTACTGGAGAAACGATTAACAGCAGCGATGAACGCTTCGCGGTTATCGGAACTAAATTTCCAGAATAGCGGCCAGCCGTCTTCCCCTAAGACAATTTCTCCCTCTTGTAGGAGTTGGAAACGCTCCTCAATATCTTCGATAATATCGTCTACAAGGTCACGGAAGGAGGGCTCTCGCTCGAGTTGCTCTTCTAACAACTCGCGTAGTACTTCCTTATCCTCCCGGCTGAGCGAGTCGCTACTATCAGTCAATTCCTTTGCCAGATTTGCATTGGCAGTGTCAGCCACTGTACGGATACGTGCCAGATACCCTTGTAACCTTGCCAATAGGCTGCGTCGCTCCTCGTCCGACAGTGCAGAGTCGTCTGGAGGTGGGGACTTATCTTCAGCGAGTAGAAAGTCGAAGTCTGTCAGACTGGGTTCCGTATTGCCTGCGGAGGCATACTTCATAATATCGGTTGATCCTCAGCAAGTAGCTAAGTCGAAAGCGCTGCTCACTATGCTCCAGGAAATGATTCTCTACCTCCTCCTCGCTTTTCGACTCAACCCAAGCGCGGGCAGCCGCCGTAATTGACTCCTCAACGTGGCGGGTGGCATATTGACGACCTGAGAAGGTGACTATCGCACGATAGGTTGGGCTGGTTGTCAAGATTATTTCGATGTTACTGGTCGTTGTCTTAGCAGTAGAGGTAGAAGGAAAGCGCTCACTTGTCGGATCAGTGCCAATAAGTTGGCGGACAAGTGTCGTTTTCCCTGCTCCAGTTGTTCCAACAAGCAGAGCGCGTGCGTAACCTTCCTCTTTTCCAGGAAGCGGCAACTCATTGTTACGAATCTCCCACAGATCGAGTAATTCAGGAGTCATATGATCATAAAAGGCGGCTACAATGCGCGGATCGTATCGTTGTTCCGCACTTGCCCGTTCAGATGGATTCCACATTCTATTGTCGTTGAGAATCTCGTTGAGTTGGTCGACTAGCTTTTGAGCTTCCCCCTGTTCTGTGACACCGAGTCCACGGCGTACCCGTAAGCCTACATTGCCATGTTTGTCAGTCCTTGTTGGGTGACGGAAGATAACTGACCAACTTGAACGACCCTGACTCCGGCTCAAACTTGCCTGAAACGCACTGTTGCTCATTACAACCTCCACGTTGTTCCACGTTGTTCTGTGCATGTATAATACGTGCTTTCGCTTGGTTTGTCAAGGGTTTTTCGGAACAACATGGAACAACTCTGTCTCCTCTCTTCAACAACCTTCCCTGCTTCGCCCTCTCCCCGTTTTTGCCTTTTGCCTTTGCCTTTTGTGCTTTGCCCTCCCCCTCAGCCACCGGGGAGGTACGGGCGACTCCTACACAAGAAGCAGGGTCGCCCCGCCACCCCTCACGCGCGGCGGCCACGCACCTGGGTCGGGATGTGGTGCTGCTCGCCCTCCCAGAGGATGTCCGGCGCAAATTGGTGGTAGAGGCGCTTCCAGATGATGGCGTTGTCCCAGATCGCCAGGTCGGAGGTGAGCAGGTCGATGACGGCGCGCGAGGCCACGACGATCAGCTTTTTGCGCGGGCGCGACAGGGCGACGTTGAGGCGGTTCAGGTTGAGGAGGAAGCTGGCCTCGGCCAGCACGTAGTCCGGGTCGGAGGCGGTGGCGGAAACGATGATCACGTCCCGCTCGCCGCCCTGGAAGCGCTCGACGGTGTCGATGGAGTGGGTGGCGGCGAGTTCGGGGAAGCGCTCGCGCAGCAGCGCCTTTTGGGCGCGATGGGGCACCACTACCCCGATCCCCTCCACCCCGTCCAGGCGCAGCTGCGTGGCGCACACCTCGATCAGCGGGCTGATCAGCGCCGCCTCGAAGGGGTTGAACTGGCGCGAGCCCTGCTCCTGATGCTCGATGACGACGAGCGGGTAGGCGGGGTCCAGCGCCTGATCCACAAACGGGTTGACCGGCGGCGGGGTGTCGAGCCGGTCGGTGCGGCGCGAGTAGAAGGCGATCCCGTCGCGGCTGTAAATGTTCTGCTGGAGGAAGGCGGCCACCTCGCGGTGGAGGCGGAAGCTTTGGTCGAGCGCGACGCGCGGCGCGCCGTGCTCCAGCAGCGTCTCGAAGAGCGAGCGATGGGGCTGCGTTGTGGTGGCGCTGCGGCGCTGCTCCTGCTCCCACGGGTGGGCGATGATCGGCGGCATCTGGCGGTGATCCCCCACGACCAGGGCGCTGCCCGACGGGTGCAGGAATGCGCCCGCCAGCAGCGCCTCGGGCAGGCTCATCTGCGAGGCCTCGTCGATCACCAGCAGGTCGAAGGGGTGCTCCGCCCACTCGATCCCCTTGCTGCCGGGGCGGTTGCGCGCCAGGGTGTGCAGGTAGCCGGGGGTGGAGCCCAGCACCAGCAGCGGCTGGCCGAGGATCGTCTCGATCTGCGCTTCGTCTGGCTGTAGGGGTCCACCGCCATCACATGGGGCGGGAGCGCCTCGTCTGCCGAGTTGACACACTTGTACACCTGGAGCCAGGCGAGCGGCTGGGTGAGCGGGGTCGGGATGGTGGTGAGCTTGTGCAGCTTGTCCGTCACCGAGTCGAGCACGATGGCGATGGCGCTATGGGTCTTGCACACCACCGCCACGCGGCACGGGCGGCCCTGCGCCGCCGCGACCGCGAGGCGCGCCAGGATCGCCCAGCCGATGGTGTGGCTCTTCCCGGTGCCGGGCGGCCCCTGCACCAGCAGCAGCGGCTCGGCGGCGCGCCCCGCGATGACCTCCTGCTGCGGGCCGGTGGGCTTTTTGCGCCCCTCGATGGTTTCCACCTGGCGCAAAAAGGCGTCAAACCCCTGCTGCTCGCGCGGGTCGGGCGGGCGCGCGGCGGGGCGTTGCAGGAGCCACCCATACAGCGCATTGCTCTCGGTGTGGTGCAGCGCTTCCAGCGCCTTGTCCGCGTTCAGGTCGTCGGCCATCGGGTCGAGGGTGTAGCGTGAACCGACTTCGGGCAGCAGCTTCGCATTGTGCGGGTAGCGGAAGCGATATCTTCCAAAAGGTCATGCCCATCAGCTCCAGGGTGATGCCGGTCGGGGTGAGCGAGCGGATGATCGCCAGGCGACCCTGCTTGATGCGATCCGCCGAGAGCGCGGGGCCGTCCGCCTCGTTGAGCACCGTCCACTCCCCCTCGCGCAGGCGCAGCTGATTGAGCGCGAGGGTTGGTTCCAGCCCCAATTCGTCAAAGGCGAAGGCGAAGCGGTGATGGTCGCCTTCCGAGCCGAGGTAGCGCAGCAGCAGCGCGTTGCCGCTCGCGGCGCGCCGCTCGATCGGCAGGCTGTACTGCTGAAGCCTTGCTTGCAGCGCGGCGTGGTGCTCCATGAACAAAAACTCTTCCAGCCCGCGCGCCAGCGGGGTGGGGCCAGCGGGCAGCGCGCCGAGGGTGGGCAACGCCAGCGCGGGCTTGTCGAGGAAGCGCGCCTTGCTGCGGAAGCTCGCCTTCCAGATGGGCCACGGCGCGGCAGCGGTGGACCGCAAAGGCGCGCAGCGCGGGCACCGTCACCGCGAGGAACGGGTCGAGGCGCGCCTCGCCGGGCTTGGGCGCGGGCAGGCGCTGCCAGGCCGCGTAGGCGTATTCCAGCGGAATCTGCGAGCTGAAGCGGCTGGCGCTCTCGATGGGGAAGCTGTCGGGCGCGCGCTCGCTGAAGGCGAGGGTCCCATCGGGCTGGCGGCGCACGGTGCGCCGATTGTCAAAGATGCGCGCGCGGAACAACTCCCAGAAGCGGTACGTGCCATCCTCCCAGTTAAAGCCGAGCATGCGCGCGGCGTCGTGCAGGGCGTTGCAGACGATGCCCAGGTTGCGGCGCTGCGCCACCTCGTCCGCCAAAAAGGAGATGATCGGCTGCGAGAGGGCGGGGCTCTGCGTCATCAGGTCGAAGAAAGCGGGCAGCCCCGCGACCGCCGACAGGTGGCGCTTGAGCGCTTCCAGCAGCACGCTCTGGTCGTAGCGGCTGAAACAGTACAGGTGAATCGGGGCGCGCTCGCTCGCCGCTACAACGCGCAGCGCCTCGACCACCCCCGCGACCCAGCGCACGAGCAGCTCGCGCTCCCCCTCCTCGCTGGGCGGGCCGTCCGACAATTGGACGATGCTCCGCTCGCCGCGCGGCCCCGTGACCAGCGCCGAGACGAGGTAGACGCGATCCTGCAAAAAGTCGTGCTGCGCGTCAAAGAAGACTTTGAGCAGGTCGGGGTGCTCGCTGTCGTCGGGCAGGGTACCGAAGCCGGAGCCGACCATCCAGGTTGACTGCGCGACCGAGCGGTCGAAGCGGTACAGGGCGCGGCGGGCGCGCTGCACGAGCAGCGGCAAATTCGGGCCGACCGGCCACTGGTTGGCGAGGTGGGCCACGCGCGCCGCCTGCTCCGGCGGGACGGCCAGCGCCCGCTCGCCCGCGTCGCGGGGCGGCAAGTCCATCAGGGAGGCCAGGTCGGGCAGGGCGCGCAGCCCGTTTTGCTGGAGGGTGCGCTTTTCGGTCGCGGTAAGGTGCGGCACCAGCGAGAGGTCCATGCGCTCGGCGGTGTCGGCCATGCAGAGGGCGTTGTACAGGCAGCCATCGCACTTGTAGCCAAGGTGAAAGGGCACCTCCGCCAGCGGCTGCGCGACGATGCGGTTGACGATGCTGTCCGGCGCGCTGACCAGGCGGTCGATCACCGACTCGTAGCTGTCCAGCTCGAATCCGGGCGCGTCGGGGTCGAAGTCGGGCGCGCGGTTGTGCTCCTGGATGTGGAGCACCTGGCCGCGCAGGGGCGCGATGGGCAGGTGATGGAGGGTTGCCAGCGTGTGGAGCAGGCGCGCGTAAAGCGCCACCTGCAGGCGATGCTCCATGCGCTCGGTGCGGCTCGCCTTGATATCGGCGACGAGCACGTGGAGGGTGCCGCGCCGATCGCGGTGCAGGCGCACCAGGTCGGCGGTGCCATGCAGGATGTACTCGCCCAGCGGCGCTTCCAGCGGGGGCTGGAGCAGGGTGACCGGTGCGCGGGCGGTGCGCAGCCAGTTCACCGTTTCCTCAACGGTGGCCCCCGCCAGATTCTCGACCCGCTCGCCCCGCGCGCGTAGCTGCTCAACAATCGTATCCTCGAACTCGGCACCGGACTCCTTGAGGAGCACGGTCAAGGGCTGGATCGTCAGCCCCCAGCGGTCGAGCATCGCGTCCGGCTCGGCGGGGCGCAGGCGAAAGCGCAGAAAGCGATCACAGTTGTCCAGGCGCACGTACTGGCTGAGGCTGGTAACGGTGAGGCGGGGGGGCGACGCAGGGGGCAGGGGCATAAGGGCTTTCTATTGAGAGGGCAGGGGACGGGATCGGGGACTAGGGGTCAGGGGTCAGGGGGACAAGGAGACAAGGGGACAAGGGGACAAGGGGACAAGGGGACAAGGGGACAAGGGCCAATCCATTAGAAAAGTGGGTCCAGGGCGTGCCAAAAGCGGGATGGCGAGTGCCGCCTGCCACCCCGCGTGGCGCATCCCAACAGATAGAGTCGCTCGCGGGGAAGCTCAAATATAACAATCCGATTTGATTCATGAAAGAAAGTCCCTTCTTGAGAGGGGATTGGGGGCTGGGTCGCCCTTCACATCTCATTTAGGGCTGCTGATCGTTGTATCTTCTCCACGCTTCAAACAAACTCGCGTCCCGCTATCTCGGCTTGCTTGTCTTCACCGCTGCTCTCATCGGGTTGCGTTATGAGCCCGTTGCCCCCTATCTTTCATTCTACTATTGAACGTCGGGCCGAGACAGGATACAATAAGAGTGGAAAGTATGGAAGTATGACCTCAGGAGATTTATGATATGGCATCCTCGCTTAAAGTGACAAGATTGCAACGCAAGGGCCAGGTGACGATCCCGATTGAGATCCGGGAAAAGCTGGGATTGGAAGAGGGGGATCTTGTGGCCTTTGAGGTGACCGAGCACGGTGTGGTAATCAAGCCCCAGGAGGTGGTGACGCGGGACGAGTTAAAACGCCTTGGGAGCGCCATGCAAGAGGAGGGGTTCTCGTTGCAGGCTTACCTCAGCTTTTCAACGTCCGTGACGGAAAGGGCGGGTAAAGAGACGAACACGATAGAGCCCTTGGCAGAGAAAAGTGTTACCGATCAGACATTTGGCATCTTTGAATCGTCCGGCCAGCCTGCGGACTTCAAGGCGCTTCGACACTTGTTTGCGGAGTTGATGGCCGAGAATGCTACCTTTGAAGCCTCCCTAGAGCAAGAATAACTATGCGTTTTATAGACACCAACATTTTTCTGCGACACCTAACTCGCGACGACCCTAGCAAAGCAGAGGCTTGTCGAGAGCTGTTCCGGCAGGTTGAGCAGGGAGCGGTTGAGGTATGGACCTCGGATCTGGTTGTCTCCGAGGTGGTCTATGTGCTCGCCGCGCCTACCAAACGGAACGGCTATGGGTACTCTCGGGAGACGATTCGGGATGGCTTTCTTCCTCTTCTTAGCTTGAAAGGGTTAAGCCTACCCGCTAAAGCTCTCTATCCACGTATCTTTGAGTTGTACGTGACTCTCAAAATTGACTTTGCCGATGCCTATAGTGCGGCACTTGTCGAGGCCAGTCCGGAGGCTGAGCTTTACAGCTATGATGCCGACTTCGACCAGATCCAAGGCATCAAGCGCCTAGAGCCTGGGAATGTGTAGAGGTGAGTCACTTTTACCTGATATCCAATCCCAGGCGGTCGGCGGGGGCATCCTTGAAATTCTGCATCTCGCCGACGTAGCGCTCGGTGGTTTCGACGCTGGCATGGCCGAGGGATTCCTTGATCTGGTCCAGCTCGGCCCCGCCCTTGCGGGCGAGTTTGGCGAAGGTGCGGCGCAGGTCGTGAGGGGAGAGGTTGTCGAAGCCGATTTGTTTCGCATAGTCATCAACAATATCATGTACCGTCTGCGGCACAATCCCATCCCCAACCACCACACCACTTTTGTGGAGGGGGCGAAACACCCTACCACTCCCCGCAAGCCCCGCCGCGCGTGCCCACGCATCGATGGCAGCCTTGCACCAGCCGGGCATAGGCACCGAGCGCACCCGTTGGTGCTTGCCGAGCAGATCGATGATGGCCCAGCGCTCCTCGCGCAGCTGAAGATGGGTGAAGGTGAGGTTGACGATCTCGCTGCGGCGCAGCCCACAACCGATGGCTACCGCCAGCAGGGCACGGTCCCGCAGCCCCTTGAGGGTGCTGGTATCTGGCGCATCCAACAGTTGTTGCGCCTGCTTGACGGTGAGCCAATTGCCGGAGCGTCGCCCCTTGCGCTTGGCCCCAGCAACGTTCTCGATGCCCTGAAGCTGAGCGGGGTCCATCAACTGGTTATCCGCTGCCTCACGCGCCAGCTTCTTGATAGCGCTCAGCCGCTGGTTCACCGAGGAGGCGCTGTAGCCCGCCTCGATCAATTCCATGCGGTAGCGCTGAACCGTTGCCTTGTTCAGCGCGGGGTCCCCGTTGTGCACCCGCCACGCCAAAAAGTCATCCAGCGCCCGTTGGTAGGCCCGCTTCGTGTGCGGGCTGTCCACGCTGTCCAGCACCAACTGCACCACCTGCTGGTGCTCCGCTCGTTGCTGGGTTACCCGTTCGATGTTGGTTGACATAAATTTCAGAACCTACAGGCTGCTTTGCAGTTGAATAGGACAGATCGTTACCACCATGGCGATAGGGTGTTGCGGGTCATCCTCGCCATGATCATACTGGCAGACGGTAATGCTCCAATTTCGGTTCTTCAACCTTTTTAGTGGAGGTGCGTTCAGCACAGGTGGCAGCGCCACGGACTGGAAGTCCGTGCTGAGGGGCCTTCGCGCCCAGAGGGCACCCTGCGTCCGCCTTCGCGGACGGACGGCACGACCTTTCCCACTGCTGGCGCATCGCGCCTCCCCGGCTCTCACTAAACAGGTAGAAGAACCCCAATTTCTATCTCAAGGCTCTGGATCGCAGCCATGAGGCTCCACCCGGGAGTGCCGAGACGGGGAAGCAGCTAGTAGTCCGCCCCGATGTACCACGCCACCTTGAGGGTTACACGCACAAACAGCCTGCCGAGATACTTCCTCGGCAGGCTGTGGTGTTTACAAAGCTAGTGCGTCCCGCAGAGGGAGGCGGTGCGGGTGACGCAACCGCTGCCGTGCTTACGCTGCGACGGCCTGCAGGCCAAACCGTTGGGCAACCTCGGGGGTGATCAGGCCCAGCAGGGCGTAGCCGAGGCCCCCGATCACGACGCCGAGCAGGGTAAAGCCGACGCCGAGCAGGATCGCCCCGTAGGAGGCACCAATCGCCATCGCGGAGAGGCTCAGCGAGGTGACCAGGCTGGCCGCGGTCAGCTGCGTGTTGCGGGCCTGGTTAGAGGCGGGCTTGCCGGTCGCGTCAAGCAGCGCCTCGTCTGGGTTATTGGTGCCCGCTGGATCGCCGCTCTCCACCGCAAAGCGACCCATCTCGGCGTAGGATAGCCCATTGGAGCTGTCCGCCGCGTGATGCTGAATAATGTCCGCCATGCTGAGCGCAGTCGGGATGTTGTTGACCGGGGTATTCGGGATCGAGGCATCATCG
Organism: uncultured Chloroflexia bacterium; assembly: GCA_963845765.1. Lineage (GTDB taxonomy): Bacteria > Chloroflexota > Anaerolineae > Ardenticatenales > Ardenticatenaceae > CAWJTI01. The sequence continues at coordinate 146,127 of CAWJTI010000012.1, read as the reverse complement.
GGTGTGGTAATGCTTTGGGCCGCTAGCTGCTGCCCGACGAAGTTGTGGATATAGATACCAGTACCTGCCGCAACCAGACCCGCAATCGCGAAGGCAATGCCAACAATGATGACCATTTTCGGGAAGATACGTAACGCGTTGTTCATGGGATTCTCCTGTGGGATAGATGTCCTCGTGTGAGGATGTTTAATTGAGGATGAGAACAGTGTACCTGGCACGTCGAGCGGAGACATCCGCCAAGTGGGGAGCTTGCCCCTGGTCACCTGGGGAGTCCTGCGCCCGGGGAGGCACGGCAGCCCCCGCCGACAGTTGTGCTATGCTCCACCGCGTGCCCTCTCTGGGGGGCCCAGTGGGCCACCCTTGGAGTGGAACACCCCGGCGGGGCGCGGGTGCAGCCCAACCTAGCAAAGTGATGTGTAACCAACAGATTCATAACACCCTCCTTGCAGCGGATAGAATCGAAAGGTTTCGGTGGTTGAGGTCAACTCACAACCCCAGTATAGGGGCTTTCCCCCTGGGCCACACCGGGCAGTCGGGGGAACTGATCCCTAGTCAGGTGGGGAGGATTGCGCCCCCATTGCCTGCTGGCAGAGGCAGGGTTAGAATGAGAGCAAAGGGAGAACAGTATGGTGCACCCACGCGTGCCACAGGCGAGCAGGCCACCGGAGGGCGAAGCAAAGTTTCAAACCTTGCTAGAAACCGCGCCGGTCGCCATCGTGGTAGTCAACCAGGACGGGCAGATCGAGTTGGTCAACGCCAGGATGGAGGAGCTTTTCGGCTATGAGGCAGCGGAGTTGATCGGCCAGGCGCTGGAAACCTTGCTGCCAGAAGCGGTACGCACGCCGCATGTCGCCTACCGCGACGGTTACTTTGCCGATCCCCGCGTGCGCCCCATGGGGGTGGGCCTCGACCTGCGCGGGCAACGCAAGGATGGCTCTGAATTTCCGGTGGAAATTGGCCTGAGCTATCTGGAAACCCGCGAGGGAAGGCTCGCCATTGCCTTTATCACCGACATCACCGAGCGGCGGCGGCTCCAGGGAGCCCTGGAGCACCATGCCGCGCAGTTGGAACAGCGCGTGCAGGAGCGCACCTACGAGATCGGTCGGCGGCGCGAGGTGGCCGAGGGGCTGCGCGAAATTTTGACGGTTCTCAACTCCAATCGCCCCCTCGCCGAGATCCTCGCCTACATCGTGGCGCTGGCGAGCCGCCTGCTGGAAACGGACGCCGTGGCGCTCTATCGACTGGAGCCAGATAGCGGCCTGCTTACCATCGAGGCCACACGGGGGCTGCCCGCAGACTATGTGGCGCGCGAAACTATACCGATCGGCCAGGGAGCGGTCGGGCGCGCCGTGCGCGAGCGCCAACCCGTGACGATTAGCGATGTACGCGCGCTCCTCGTCGAAGAAGGAGCCGCGCAAGACAGCGAGGGGCTCCGCTCCCTGCTCGACGAGTTGGGGAGCCAGTATCACGCCCTGCTGGCGGTGCCGTTGATAGTCAAGGGAGAGGTGTATGGCACTATCGTCCTTTATTACCGTGCGCCCCGCACCCTGGATGAGGAGGAGATCGGGCTCGCGGTTGCGTTTGCCGATCAGGCGGCCCTCGCCATCGAGAACGCACGCCTGCGTGCCCAGGTCGAGCAAACCGCTGTGGCCGCCGAGCGCACGCGCCTGGCGCGCGACCTGCACGATGCCGTCACCCAGACCCTCTTTTCCGCCAGCCTGATCGCCGAGGTGCTGCCGCAGCTCTGGGAACGCCAGCCGGAGGAGGGCGCGCGCCGCATGGAAGAGTTGCGCCAGTTAACGCGTGGGGCGCTGGCCGAGATGCGCACCCTTCTCTACGAACTGCGCCCCGCCGTGCTCACCCAGACCGGCCTCGCGATGCTGCTGCGCCAACTGGCCGAGGCAACGACGGGGCGTGCCCGCGTGCCCATCTCCGTCACGGTGGAAGGCGAGGGGGCCTTGCCTGCCGAGGTGCAGGTGGCGCTCTACCGCATCGCGCAGGAGGCGCTCAACAACGTCGCAAAACATGCGGCGGCCAGCCAGGTGAGCGCGCAGCTACGCTTTGCCCCCGTGCCGGGGGGCAGGCACGTCACCCTAACCATCCACGACGATGGGCGCGGCTTCGACCCATCCCGGGTTGCCCCGCAGCGGTTGGGGTTGAACATCATGCAGGAGCGCGCGGACGCGGTCGGGGCGACGCTCGCGGTGCGTAGCGCACCGGGGCAGGGAACGGAAATTCAGGTGAGCTGGCGGGAAGGGGAAGACCATGAATGAAGAGGCAAGGATTCGCGTCCTGCTGGTGGACGACCACGCCGTCGTGCGCAGCGGGTTAGCGGCGTTCCTGCTGGTGCATGATGATCTGGAGTTGGTGGGGGCGGCGGCGGACGGGCAGGAGGCGCTGCACCTTTGTGCAACGCGCCAGCCCGATGTGGTGCTGATGGACCTCAAGATGCCGGGCATGGATGGGGCGACCGCCACGCGCGCGATTCGGCAGGCGCACCCCCAGGTACAGGTCATCATCCTGACCAGCTTTCCGGAGGAGGAACTGGTTCAGGCGGCGCTCCAGGCAGGCGCGCTCAGCTATTTGCTCAAAAATGTCTCCGGTACCGAGCTGGCCAGCGCGATTCGCGCCGCCCACGCGGGCCGCTCCACCCTGGCCCCGGAGGCAACGCAGGCGCTGATCCACGCCGCCACGCAGCCGCCCCCGCTGGGCCATGACCTGACGCCAACGGAGAACGAGGTGCTGCGCTGGCTGGTCAAGGGGCTCAGTAACCCCGAAATCGCCACGCAACTCGTGGTCAGCCGCTCCACCATCAAGTTCCACGTCAGCAACATTCTTTCCAAGCTGGCGGTGAGCAGCCGCACCGAGGCGGTGGCGCTCGCCATCAGGCAGGGCCTAGTCAGTTGACCAGGGGGATTTCCCCCCACCTGGCACACAAAACCCTCCCCCGATGGGCGATCCGTCAGGGGAGGGTTTCTGTTACAGTCAACCTTACTTTCCGCTAACGAGGGCAGGGCCAGCCTGGCAATCGTTTTAACCGAGTAAGGAACCTACCATGCACGTCGCTGTCTTTAGCAGCAAACCCTACGACCGTCGCTTTCTAGAGGCGGCCAACGAGGCGCAGGGCCACCCGCACGAGTTCACCTTCTTCGAGGCACACCTGACAGGCGAGAGCAGCCACCTGGCGGCGGGCTTCCCCGCTGTGTGCGCCTTCGTCAATGACGAGCTGAGCGCGGCGGTACTGCGCACCCTGGCGGCGGGGGGCACGCGCTTTATCGCGATGCGCTCGGCGGGCTTCAACAATGTGGAGTTGGCTACCGCCGCCGAGGTAGGGATCACGGTGGCGCGTGTGCCAGCCTATTCGCCCTATGCCGTGGCCGAGCATGCCGTGGGGCTGATTCTGGCGCTTAACCGCAAGCTGCCCTGGGCCTACAACCGTGTGCGCGAGGGGAACTTTTCGCTGGAGGGTCTGCTGGGCTTTGACCTGCATGGTCGGACCGTTGGGATCATTGGTACCGGCACGATCGGCACGGTCTTTGCGCGCATCATGCACGGTTTTGGGTGCCACCTGGTGGCCTACGACCCCTACCCTAGCGTGGCCTGCAAGCGGATGGGAGTGTGGTATATGCCGCTTGCCGACCTGCTTGGCCAGGCGGACATCGTCTCGCTGCACCTCCCCTTGACCCCCAGCACGCACCATCTGATCGACGATGCTGCGATTTTCCGGATGAAGGAAGGCGCGATGCTGATCAACACGAGCCGTGGCGCACTGGTGGATACCAACGCAGCAATCGCTGGCTTGAAGGTGGGTCAACTCGGCGCGCTGGGGCTGGATGTGTACGAGGAGGAGGCTGACCTGTTTTTTGAGGATCTCTCGGCGCAGGTGATCCAGGACGATATCTTCGCGCGCCTGCTCACCTTCCCGAATGTCCTTATCACCGGACATCAGGGCTTTTTCACCGAAGAGGCGCTGACCAACATCGCCGAAACCACGCTGGCCAATCTCACGGCTTTGGAGTGTGGCACCGGCGTGTCGCACCTCGTGACGCAAGGAAAGGGCTAAGGGCTTTCTCATGCGGGTTCTGCTCGCCGATGATCGGGCCGAGGTACGCTCCGCGCTCCGCCTCCTGTTGGAGCAGGAGGCAGGTTTTCTGGTGATCGGCGAGGCTGCCCATGGCGCTTGCCTGTTGGAGGTGGTTCAGGCAACCCGCCCGGAGCTACTCCTGCTGGATTGGGAGCTGCCCGGCCCGCCGATAAACGAGCTGATTCGGCTGCTGCGAGTGCACGCCCCCACCTTGAGCATCGTTGCGCTCAGCGGCCATGCAGACGCACGAGGCGCGGCGCTTGCCACGGGGGCGGTCGCTTTTATCTCCAAGGGCGAGCCCGCAGCCCCCTTGCTCGCCTACCTGCGCGAGCGCCATACGGCCCCACAACTCATAGACGACCCAGAACAACGTACGCAATGCTGGTCGCGTGGCTATTGACGCGCTTGAGGTCGTTGAGAACGTCTAGATGAATGGAACTCGTGTCGATACTCTCGGGCAGGCCGCGATGCAGTCGGTCAATGTGGCTCTGGCGGAATGTGCGTTCCATCGCGCTAATCTTTTCTTTACGATGGAGAACATTCTCCGCCAACTCGCGGTTGCTGGTGGCGTAAGCGGCAAGGGCCAGTTCGAAGTTTTCGCGGACCCTGCCGTGGAGTTGCTGGATCTCACACATGCCCGCCGCCGAGAAGGCGCTTCCCTGGAGGATCTTTTTCCGCGCCAGGTTGTTCAACAAATGCTTGGAGATAATGTCGCCGATATGCTCCAGGTCGTTGATCACGTAGAGGAGACCTATCTCCTGCCGTGACAGCTCTTCGGTGAGCGAGCTCTCACTGAGGCGGGTGAGATACTGTTTGATCTCAGTTTCGAGATAATCGATCTGATCATCTCGCAGCGTGATCTCGTCGAGGAGGCCAACCGTGTTGTGTTGGAATACCTTGATGGAGTCCCGCAGCATGCTTTCTGCGATGTCTGCCACCCGCAAGGTCTCGCGCGTCGCCTGGCCTATGGCGAGGGCCGGACTATCCAGAACCCGTGGGTCCAGGTAACGTGCTCTGAAAGTAGACGCTTCGCTATCGTCGTCGGGCACCAAGCGGCGCAGCAAATTCGCTAGTGGCCGTGTGAATGGCAGCAGGCCAAACCCTATCACCAAGTTAAAAATCGTGTGGGCATTGGCGATCTGGCGGGCCGGCTCGCTGCTTGTGCGGCCAACCAGCCAGGCAAAACTGCCCATAAAAAGTAATGCAGGTACCGCACCTATCATTTTGAACAACGCGTGCGCCAGTGCCACGCGCCGCGCCTCTATGCCAGCCCCCATGCTACTCAGCAGCGCAGTCGCACTGGTGCCGACGTTGGCACCGATAACAATCGGTATGGCCAGAGAGAGGGGCATCAAGCCTTCCCCTGCAAAAACCAGTGCAATGCCGATGGTCGCCGCGCTGCTATGAATCAGCGCGGTAAGGACAGCACTCAGGATAACTACCAACAAGGGGGCCGCTGCCAGGCTCAAGAAAAGCTCACCGATCAGCGCCACCTCGCGAAGCGGTGCCATGGCGTCGGTAATGCTCTTCAGACCCAGAAAAATAAAGCCAAAGCCCAGTATTGCCTGCCCGATATGATTCAATTGGGGGCGTTTGGTTGCCCATAGCATCGGCACGGCTACACCGATCAACAATAGGGCGTAATCAAAAATCTTAAACGCGAGCAGTTGCACTGTCAGGGTAGTACCAATATCTGCTCCCAGTATGACGCCGAGTGTCTGACTGAAGCTCATGACGCCACTGCTGACCAGCCCCACCAGGATGACAGTGGTAGCGCTAGAGCTTTGCATCAGGGCTGTCACCACCGCCCCAATGAGCAAGGCGGTGAGCCGGTTATTCGTCAGGGTTCCGAGCACGCGCCGTAGTTGGGCACCCCCCGCTAGCTGCATCCCCTCCCCAGCGAGCCGCAGCCCGTAGAGCAACAGGCCGGTACCGCCTACCAGATTGATTAGAAGTAGATTGGGGTTCATGTCGCGCTTCGATAGTCGTCATCACAATACCACGCACTCGCGTTGCACAAGACGCGATCAACCATCACTGGCACCACCCTGCTGGCAAGGAAGAGATGTTGGGGAAGCTGCTCTGGGTGCCCCGCGCCTGTGTGCTAAGGGCGGCTATATGGTTGGCGCGGCGCATTGCTTCTGGGAGCGGCTGCCCCGACGCAATAAAATAGGCCAGGCTGCCAACGAAGGCGTCCCCCGCGCCTGTTGTATCCAGTGCGTCGACGGGTGTCGCAGGCACATGGACGGTTTCATCATGCGATACAAGTAAACTTCCGCGCTCACCGAGGGTAAGCACCACCTTGCCTGAGCCTCGCTCCAACAAGTGGCGGCCCACTGCTTCGGCTTCCGGTAGCGTATCGACCCTGTGACCGGTCATCAATTGGCTTTCGCCCTCGTTGGGACAGAGGATATCGGCTAACTCGTAGAAAATTGCGGGGAGATCGTGCCGCGCGGGGGCCGGATTCAAGATCGTTGTGACGCCCACCTCTTTTGCAATGCGCAGGGCGGCAAGCGTGATCTCCTCGGGAATTTCCAACTGGCAGATGAGGACGCTGGCACCCGCAATAGCCGGGCGCGCCGCCTCGATGTCCTCTTCTGTCAGACAATTGTTGGCCCCCACGACAATGATGATCGAGTTGTTGCCAGCGGCGTCCACTGCAATGGGGGCCACACCAGAGAAGGCTTCCTGGGTAACGAGTACGTGCTGCGTATCGATCCCCCATGCGTGGAAATTGGCAAGCGTGCTTTCTCCAAAGCTATCCTTGCCGACCTTGGACACCATCGCCACGTCACCGCCCAGTTTCGCTGCCATCACCGCCTGGTTTGCGCCCTTGCCGCCAAAGCCCATCTGGAACTGCGTTCCGTGCAATGTTTCGCCCATTTTTGGTAGACGTGGAACATAGCTGATCAAATCCATATTGCACGCCCCGACAACGCATAGTCTCGGCTTTGGCATATCACGTATCTTCCTTAGAAGTTACCCATCTTGTGTAGGACTTACGCACTTGGGGAGACGACCGACGTACCCGCTTAGGGGGACCCGCTTGGGTGCGATAGCACAGCGTTCGCCCTCAACTGCGTAAGTCCTACTATCGTAATCCTTCAGGCAAAGCGCCCTGCCTCCGTCAGCAATGGCAAGCCGCAGTGAACAAGCGCTTTTATCCCTCTGTGCCTGGGGGCAGGCCTGCCCAAGCCAGCGACAGGCCCACGCCGCCCTACACACCCATCGGGACCCAGATGTTTTTTACCTGCGTGGCGTGGCGCAGAAACTCGCGCCCCTCGCCCTGCACGCGACTTTCCCACTCGCGTGCTTTGCCGTAGCTCACCCAGGTGCGTTTCATGTTGCTCGCCGAGAGCGACTCCACCTGCTGGCTGCCCCTCACATCGCCGAAGTACCAGATCGCGCTCACATCATCGTGCGTCGCCAGGGTCTTGGTCAGGTGGTCGCGGTTCCCCGTCACAATGTTGACCACGCCCGATGGCAGGTCGCTCGTTTCCAGCACTTGGTACAGATCGGTAGCGCTCAAGGGATGGGGCGGTGAAGGGATCAGTACCGTCGTGTTGCCGCACGCGATGGCCGGTGCTAGCAGCGAGACGAGGCCCAGCAGCGGATACTCATCCGGGCAGGCGATGCCGATTACTCCCACCGGTTCCGTTAGCCCCACAACCAGCCCGTATAGGGTAGTCTCCTGCACCTCACCCCCGTACTTGTCGGCGTAGCTGGCGTAGGTGAACAGGCGCGAGATCGACTGCTCGACTTCCAACAAGGCTGACTTCTTGTTCTGCCCCGTCATCGCGCGCAACCGCTCCGCAAACTCCTCCTGGCGGATCGCCAGATTCTCCGCCATGTAATAAAGGATCTGCGCGCGGAAGTGCGGGGTGCGGTTGGCCCACCCGCTCGCCGCGTGGGCCGCCTCCACCGCGTTGCGAATGTCCTTGCGGTTGCCGTCCCCTGCATAGCCCACCAGTTGCTCTTTTGGGCCGCGCACCGGATAGCTGTAGTTCCCGTCAGGGCGTGCCTGCTTGCCACGGATATACAATTTGGCGGTTCGGTCCACCAGGTCGTTGCTGCCCTGCGTGCCGTTTTGCCGCGCTGGACCCGGCCGCCCTGCAACATGGCTGCCCCACGGTTGCTCCGCGGGTGCGACCGATCCATCTGCCGAGTCGCCCTGCGGCTGCCAGCGGCTCTGCCAGGTGGGGCGGACGTACTCGAACAAGCCTTCCCTGCCGCCCTCCCGTCCGTACCCACTCTCGCGGTACCCCCCGAACCCTGCCGCCGCGTCAAACAGGTTGGTCGAGTTGATCCACACCGTGCCCGCTTTGATCTGCGTCGCGACTTCCAGCGCCAAATTGATATTTTCTGACCAGAGGCTCGCCGCCAGCCCGTAGCGCGTGTTATTTGCCAGCGCCACCGCCTCGGGGGGGGTGCGGAAGGTCATGGCCACCAGCACCGGCCCGAAGATTTCCTCCTGCACCACACTGTCGGCGGGGTCCACATCCGTCAGCAGGGTGGGCGGGTAGAAACAGCTGTTTTCCGGCAGCCCGTAGTCCGGCTGGTAGAGGGTCGCGCCCTCTGCTACCCCGCGCCGAACCCAGTTCGCGATACGCTCGTACTGCACGCGATCCACCACCGCCCCCAGGTCGATGCCCTTGTCGAGCGGGTCGCCCAGACGCAGCTTGTCCATGCGCGCTTTGACCCGGCGGTAGAAGCCCTCGGCGATGTTTTCCTGCACCAGCAGCCGCGAGCCCGCGCAACAAACCTCACCCTGGTTGAACCAGATAGCATCGACCAACCCCTCAACCGCGCTATCCTGGTCGGCATCGTCAAAGACTATAAAGGGGGATTTGCCGCCCAACTCCAGGGAAAGCTTCACATCCCGTCCCGCCGTCACCCGCCGAATGATCTGGCCGACCTCCGTCGAGCCGGTGAAGGCGATCTTGTCGAAGCCGCCGTGCGCGGTGATCGCCTTGCCCGCCTCGTCGCCACCCGTCACGATATTTACGACGCCCGGGGGCAGGCCCGCTTCCTGCAACACAGCCCCGAAGAGGAGCGCCGTGAGGGGGGTGCCCGGAGCCGGTTTGATCACTACGGTGTTGCCCATCGCCAGCGCGGGCGCGATCTTCCACGCCAGCATCAGCAGCGGGAAATTCCACGGGATAATTTGCCCCACGACCCCCACTGCCTCGTAGCCGGGCAGCTCCGCGCCCATCAGCTGGGCCCAGCCCGCGTGATAGTAGAAATGGCGCGCTACCAGCGGCACATCGATGTCGCGGCTCTCGCGGATCGACTTGCCGTTGTCCAGCGATTCCAGCACCGCGAAGAGGCGCTGGTGTTTCTGCACCGCGCGCGCGATGGCATAAAGGTAGCGCGCACGCTCATGATCTGAGGTGTCGCGCCAGCCTGGAAAGGCCGCGCGGGCTGCCTGGTACGCTGCGTCCACATCCTCGGCGCTTGCGTCCGTGATGGTTGCCAGTACGGCGTCGGTCGCGGGGTTGATATCCTCATAACGATTGCGCTCGTCGCGTTTGACCCACGCCCCGTCGATGAAGAGGCCAAAGTCGCGCCCCTGCTCTTCCAGCCACGCGTGCGCCACATCGGACGCTTCCGGGGCCGGTCCGTACTCGAGTGATTCAAAAATCTCAGCCACTGCTGTCATGCGTGCACCTCATGCAAACTGGCATGGTTCCGTGATGGATAGTAGATTGGAAGATTCTGGCGACGTGCTGCTCAGGACATGGGCATGTAGTGGGATGCCGCGTAACGCCCGGTAACATAGTGCGCCAGCTGCCGCTCGATGTCTGTGAGCAGGCTGCTCGCCCCGAAGCGGAAAAGGTCGGGGGTCATCCATTCCTCGCCGAGTTCCTCCTTGAGCAGGATCAGCCAGTTCATGGCATCCTTGGCCGTGCCAATCCCCCCGGCTGGCTTGAAGCCCACCTGGTAGCCCGTTTCGTCGAGATAGCTGCGGATCGCGCGCATCATGACCAGCCCCACCGGCAAGGTCGCGTTGCTCTTGGCCTTGCCGGTCGAGGTCTTGATGAAGTCGGCTCCCGCCTGCATGCACACCATGCTGGCCCGAGCCACGTTGTCTAGCGTGCCCAACTCGCCGCTCTCGATGATGGTTTTCAAATGGGCCGCGTTCCCGCACGCCGCGCGATAGGCCACGACCTCCTCGTACAGCGCTTGCCAGTTGCCGGTATGGACATGTTCGCGGCTGATGACGATATCGATCTCAGCCGCGCCCGCCTCCACCATCTTCTCGATTTCTATCAATTGCGAGCCCACCGGCACCTGACCTGAGGGGAAACCGGTTGAAACCGCTGCGACCGGGATACCGCTGCCATGCAGCGCCTCGACCGCGTCACGCACGCGGTTGGGGTAGACACACACGGCCGCGACGGTGATGCCTTTATCCGCCATGCCGAGGGCCTCAAGGGTGTCGTGTCGGACCGGCTGCCGCGCTTTGGCCGCCAGGCGGCGCACGCGCTGCGGGGTGTCATCGCCCGACAAGGTGGTCAGATCCATGAGGGTGATGGCCTTGAGCAGCCAGGCGGCCTGCCACTCCTTTTTGACCGAGCGACGATTGGAGAGGGTCGCGGTGCGCCGCTCGACCGCGCTGCGGTTGACCTGTTGCCGCATGACCTGCTCCAGGTTGAGCGGTGTGCCCGGGTTCCTCATAGGGTTCAAAATCATTCTCTACTCCTCCTGGATGGATCGGTGGTTCATCTACTGCCAGGCTGCATCGCTGTCGTCGCACGAACCACATTGGCAAAGGGGCCAGTTTGGCGAGCGGCCAATTTTTTACCGTAGCCCACCGCGACGACATCACCAGCGCCTGTAGAGTCTACCACGGACCCCTGAAACGCAGAGATCGTGAGTGTACCGTCCCCCAGCCACACTTCCCCTCGTCACAGCGACGAGAGGTGCCACTGTCTCTTTACACAAGAAGTGTCTGCGAGCAGGCAGATCGCGCTCGCTCCGGCAAACAAAAGCTTCCGTGGGCCACGCATCGGCCACAGCTCGGGGTGCCGGGCAAACCTTGGAAGCCGCACGGCGTGTCGCGATGCCACCAGAAAATTCGCGACTTCCCTCGGGTACATCGTCATCTCGTGAGCGTGGATCTTCTCAATAACCCTCGGGACTGTACTCCACCTTCAGGTAGATATCAACATCCGCCTCGCCCCGCCCAGTCACCTCCCGAGCCGCAACTTCCCCTCCGCAATCGGTGCAGTCGCTCACTCCCTACTTCTCGATGGGCCCATCCTCGCGGCCAACCCAGATCGGGTTGCTGAGCAGTTGCGTGGTCGAATAATCACGCCACTCAATCCCTGGGTAGGTTGTGTTCTTGAACAAACTGTGCAACTCCAGCCGATAGTAGGCAGGCCGTTCGGGGTCATCGGTAAAGCTGACACTCTGCCACCCGTCCGCGCTGCCCTCCACATGGAACATGTCGAAGGGATAGCCATTCTTGATGACGAAGAGGCGCAACGGCTCGTCGCTTTTAACCTCTACCTCAAAGTGTACAGCTCCGCTGCCGAGCGGAAGGGACTCCCACATGTCGGCCCGCTCGTCCTGGCTCGTGTGCGCGGTGAAGCGCAGCTCAGGCCCCCGGCTGACATAGACCCTGCCCCGCCGCAGCCCCTCGATGATGCCGCGCTCGCTCAGCTCAGGGGCGTGGACCCACGTCACCAGCTGGCCCAACTTGTGGGTGCCCTCGAACGGGTTGTGGCTATCGATGCCTCCCACGCCGACGATGCGCCGCCCCAACCGGAGGTGGCTATCCCACAGGGGGAGATGCGCGTGGTTGTTTGACCCCTCCAGGTTGTGGTAGATCTCCATCAGATCAGCCCGCTGCCAATCAAAGTCATGGGCGCGCCACCCCAGATCGCCACTGAACGCGTGATTCACACAGAAGAGGCCACCCTGCTCGTGCACGGCGTCGGCGACCTGATTCATGCCCCACTCCGGTCGGTCCACATAGACATCGACCCACTTTTGAATGCCATGCAGGTTTGCGTGGCCCTGGTGGCTCGTTACCTCGCAGGAGCGTAGCAATACCGTGCGGTCGTTGACCATGGGGGCAATTTTTCGCCACTGGCTGGTCGTAAAATGGTCGGTCAGCGCAAAGAAATCCAGTTCGGTGTCCAGCGCTGCCTGCACGACGGTGGTAACCGGAAATTTGCCATCGCTCTCGGTAGAGTGGGCGTGCAACTCCCCCTTGTACCATCCCGCCTCTGCTCGTGAGACGTGATCCGCCGGATAGTCGAAGGGCTGCGCCTCCGATGACTCACCGAACTCGGCATAGACCTCAAGGCGGTAGTCCGTCTCTTCCCCGAGCCGTTCGACATCGAGTTGGGCACGCCATTGCCCTGGCGTGATGGGACCGGGAATGCCCCCCTCGCTGGCGTCCGTCGGCGTGACCCAGAGCTCCAGAACCACGTCACCCTTCGCGCCTGGATTCATGCGATTGCCGCGAAAGCCTTCTGGACCGTGCAGGGAGATGAAAAGCTGGGCCAGTCGCTCCTTGTGAAAGGAAAGGGTCAGGCCAACCTTGCTGGCACCCTCGGGCACCTCAAAGGTATGGTCGATGTAGTGCTGGCGAGGGGTTGGCGTGAGGTGTTGCTCCACATCGAGTAACAGTTGGCCGTCGTTGGCGTCGCGCGCAGTGGGGGTCATCTTTCTTGTCTGCTCCTTTGGAGAAATTGAATTGACGGCCGCAGGTGGGATTCCGAGAGGTGAGAGTGACCCGCTGTCTCGCAGTTGGCAGCACCCACGAAATCGTTTATTATCATGTCATCATGTGGTTATTACCACTTTGGTACTATACCGCTGAATCCTTACCCTTGTCAAGCCATCTTTTTGAGACGGTGCCAGACGGTGCCCGATCCTTGGCAACAGGTCGCTACCGATTGCGTGGGAGATAGAAAGCCGAAATGAGAAGCGACAGTGCTCTGCTAGATGATCTTTGGGCTCGCCACCCAATGCTGTTCCGCTCGATGGGGGAGCGGCTCACCGTGGAGAAAGGGTGGAGCACGTTCAGGCAGATTGCCGACACCTATGCGCCCACGCTTACGGTTGACTATACGCGCGGCCCTGTAGTCGAGGCGCTCCTACGGGACGCGGGGGTTGGGGCGAATCTGACCTTCCACCGCAACTTTCGGGGGAGCCACAATGTTGCCCTGGAATTCGGCACGACACCCACCAAGCCGATCTGGTGCATGGCGCATCTGGATTTTATTAGCTTTCTGACAACAGAATGGCAGGACGGTCGCTATCCTCTGATTAGCTACTGCGAGCCTCGCCAGAGCCCCGGTGCCCGGGACGCGGTCGCTCTGACCTTCGACGGGGCGCGTGCGGGGTTGGTCGAAAGCGCGCAGGGCCAAATCGTTCTTGACAGCGAGGGCAAGTTCTGGTTCGAGAGCAGCCACTCCGAGCTTCCCTACCTCACGCGGGTCATGTACGCGAACCAGGCGGTGTGGGATCGGGAGAGCGGCATGGTCTATGGCATGGTCGACAATGCGTTTGGGTGCGCGGCGTTGGTGCTGGCCGCCCAAACACTGGCCGACTATCCCGTCGATGCCCTTTTCGTCCTGACGGATGAGGAGGAGGGGGTCGTGGAGCGGGGCAACCAGGCCTTTGCGCGCGGGAGCGAGCGCCTGTTCCGGCGGACGCCGCTGGAGCAGCTACCGGATCTCGTCCTTGTCACCGATCTCCACGCGCAGGACGACGAGTCGTTGGGGGGCGCGGTAGGCAACGCGAAGTTTGGTCAGGGCGCGCTCTTTACCGGCGTGGCCAGCCGGGCGCGCGGCGGGGTGACACCCCCGCACCTGCTGCACTTCCAGCGGAGCCTGGCGAGTTCCCTCGCCAAACAGGGAGTGCGCCTGAAGGAGGAGGTCGGCTACGTGAGCCGAAGCGACTGTGTGTCGGCCATGATGGTCACGCCCAATGTGTTACGGGTCGGCTTCGCGGGCGCTTATTCTCACTTCGATCAGACCCCTCGCGCCCACATCGACGACCTGCTCGATCTGGCGAAGAGTATTGTGGCGTGGGTGATTGTGGCGCAGGACGAGGCATGGCAGGAACGCTATCTACAGCGAGGTGGGGCAGCCGATGACGCCTGATTACGTATCATTCGGAAACATCTTTATCGATGACATTGTCCTCCCGGACGGGCGCACCTTCATGGGCTCGCTGGGTGGGGCGGGCACCCATGCCCTGGTGGGGATGCGCGCCTGGTCCGACCGGCTCGGCCTGGTGGCGAGTGCCGGGGCTGATTTTTGCGCGACCTATGGGCAGCAGTTGGAAGCGCTTGGGGTATCGCTGGACGGAATCGTTTCGCGGGAGGGGCAGCGCACCACGCGCGCGTGGCAGCTGTTTGAGCCCGATGACCGCCGGATAGAGGTGTTCCGAACATCGCTTGACGACTTCCACAAGTTCAGCCCCACTTTCGAGGATATTCCCGCCGCGTTCTACTCGGCGCGGGGCTATCACCTCTATTGGGGCGGAACACTCGGCGAGATGCCCGGTTTTGTCCAACGGCTGCGGGGGGTGAATCCGACAGCGCGTCTGCTCTGGGAGCCCTCCTTCCACCACGAGGATGGGAGCCCCGAGGAGTTTCGCGCGCTCCTCCCCGAGTTCGACCTGCTCTCCCCGGATCGAGACGCCGCCTGCGCCATCACGGGCACGGACACGGTCGAGGATGCCATGACGGTGCTCATCGCAGTGGGGAGCCCGCCTCGTCGCCATCCGCATGGGTGCTGAGGGCTCGCTGGTGTGCAGCGACAAGGGGGAAGGGTGGCGAATACCCGCGCTCCCCACCGCCGTCGTGGACGTCACGGGTGCTGGCAACGCCTATTGCGGGGGCTTCCTCGTCGGTCTCGGTGAGGGGCACGACGCGCTAGAGTCGGCATGTCGGGCGGCTGTGGGGGCTAGCTACGCGTTGCGGCAGTTCGGCATTCCCTCCCCTGAGGACTATACAGCGCGGGAGTCCGAGCGCGCGTTGCAATGGTGCCGCGAGCATACTCGTCCTGTCCCATAGACTCACCTGAAAAATCATGCTTGACAACGGCAGGATTTTCCTCTAAGGTGGTAATGACCATACAACCAGTATGGTCGGCGGAAATTCTTATTTAAAGCCTAACAATGGATTCTCCTTATGTCCTCAGAAACGACTTCCCGTATCAATCCCTACCACGTGGTGCCGAAATATCATCAGCTGTATGAGATCCTGCGCCAGAGGATTGGGGAAGAGTGGCAACCCCACGAGTCGATTCCGTCGGAGCGGGAGTTGGAAAATTTGTACAATGTGAGCCGCACCACGGTCCGGCAGGCGTTGAATCTCCTGGTCAATGAGGGGTACCTGTACCGCGAGCACGGTCGGGGCACCTTCGTGGCGCGGCCCAAGTTGCAACACAGCCTACACCTGTTGACGAGCTTCACGGACGACATGCGGATGCGGGGCCTCCGACCAGGGCAACAGCTGCTCAGCATCGAACAGGTAGAGCCTCCTACCCGGATTCGTCAACAACTGGATCTGCCTTCCACCGTGCAGGAAGTCATGAAGATCGAACGGCTGCGCCTCGGTGATGATGAGCCGATTGGCCTGCACACCGCCTTTCTGCCCCTTTCCCCGGAGCAATCCATCACAGCCGAGGAACTGGATGCCAGTGGCTCCCTCTATGAGCTTCTTGAATCGAAATTCAACCTTCTGCTTGCAGAGGCGGATGAAACGCTCGAGGCAACCATTGCCGAAGAGCACGAGGCGGAACTGCTGCGCATCCCCGTGGGTAGCCCACTTCTCCTGATCGAGCGTACCACCTGGGCACAGACACGGCGACCGATGGAAGTTGTCAAGATGTTGTACCGTGCTGACCGTTACCGCTACACCGTTCATATCACCCGCTGATCCATAGCCGCCACGGCTTTCGGAACGACAGTGGTATGGGTGCCCCGTTCCTTCAAGGGCCAGTGCGCTACCCACACTCTGCGTCGCTAGACATGAGTTGTGATTGGCTGTAGCACTTGAGAGCAGCTATTTCACTCTAAGGGTACAAAGGACCTGTATGTCTTCTCCCATTCCTCAATCATCTCTTGGTCAAAGTACCCTGCTACGTTCCAGGATGGATAGACGCACGCGCTTTCTGGCTTGGTTCCGGAACCCGCGCCAGCGCTCAGATCTGATTACGGCGTTCCTTTTTCTTACCCCCTCCTTCATTATTTTTGGGGTCTTCACCTATTACGCCCTGGGCTTCAACCTCTACCTGAGCACCGTATCGTGGAACTTCCTTTCCCCCACGAAAACCTTTGTTGGCTTGGACAATTATCAGCAACTGTTTAGCGACGCGCGTTTCTGGAAAGTCGTCCAAAACACCTTCTACTACGCGGGTGGGTCGGTTGTGCTAGCCATGATCTTTGGCCTCGGGCTCGCGCTGCTCCTCAATCAAAAGATAAGGGGCAGAACGGTTTTTCGTACCCTGATCTTTACCCCGTATGTGACGACCATTGCGGCCATCTCACTCCTCTGGATATGGATCTTCGACCCCTCCTTTGGGCTGCTGAACTACGGTCTGAGCCTGATTGGGATCGATGGTCCCCGCTGGTTGACCGATACGAAATGGGCGATGCCAGCCCTGATCATCATGAATGTGTGGCGCACCATGGGCTATGACATGGTGATTTTCCTGGCCGGGCTCACCGCCATTCCCCAGGAACTGTACGATGCGGCCGATATCGATGGGGCAGGCAAGTTCGCCAAGTTTCGATACATCACACTTCCCCTGCTTTCGCCGACCACCTTTTTCATCATGGTCACCTCGTTGATCGGGGCCTTGCAGGTCTTTGACCAGGTCGCCGTGATGACGGGGGGAGGCCCCGTTGACGCGACCAAGGTCTTCAATTACTACATATTCGAGCAAGCGTTCGCCTTCTTCCGAGCGGGCTACGCGGCAGCCATCGCCATGGTGCTCTTCGTCATCGTGCTCGCCCTGACGCTCTTGCAATTTATCATCTCGCGCCGTTGGGTTCACTACGACTGAGGCAGTGCATCGGCTATCGCTTTTTTCTATACAGTTCCCAGAACTTGTATGGCGACCAGAAATCTACGTCAACGAAGGGTACGGAATCCCATGTCAGAGATACTATGAGCGAGCAGAGTCGCGCACCGCTAGCTACTATTAACGTTTCGAGGCGGTTCCGGGACGCGGTAACCCGTGTTGGAGCGTTCCTGATACTCGTTCTGATAAGCGGCCTAATCGCCCTTCCTTTCCTCTGGATGCTTTCTACCAGTCTGAAGCCGGACCTGCGCGCCGTCTACCAGTTCCCGCCCGATTGGATACCGAGCGAACCGGCCTGGGGCAATTACTTGCGGGCGTGGCGTTCTGCACCGTTCGGTCGGTATATGCTGAACAGTACCATCGTGGCGGGCGGCGTGATGATATTTCAGGTGATCAACGGCTGCCTGGCGGCCTATGTTTTCTCTCGTCTCCGTTTTCCTGGGCGCGATTTCCTCTTCTTTCTGTTCCTGGCAGTCTTGATGATTCCGACCCAAATCACGGTAGTTCCCAACTACATTATTCTTTCCAAATTAGGCTGGCTTGATAGTTATTGGGCACTCATTGTTCCCTTTACTGCTACCGCCTTTGGCACCTTTCTGATACGGCAATCCTTTTTGGGAATCCCGCAGGACCTGGTGGATGCTGCCCTGATAGACGGGGCGAGCCACCTGCAGATCCTGCGAAATATCATGATACCGCTTGCAAAGCCGGCAATCCTCACCTTTGCCCTGCTCAGCTTCAACTGGCGGTGGAATGACTATTTCTGGGTTCTCATCATGACCACGTCCGACAAGATGCGAACGCTTCCGGTCGGCATCGTTGCCATGCAGGGAGGGGCTGAGGGCGGATCGAACTGGCACATCATCATGGCCGCCACCATCATCGTCTTGATCCCGATCCTTCTTCTCTTCATCTTTGCCCAGCGCTACTTCATCGAGGGGATCGCGCGAACGGGCTTGAAGGGATGACGCGCCGGGTCTGGCGGCGGGCGCAACTTGGAAAGGGTGACTGCCATGGTGAGGTGACGCGGTGACACCTGTTTGGCGAAGGGAGGAGATTTTGCAAAGAGGTCGGTAACTGTCGGGCCACTGGCGGCGACATGCCAGGATGATCTATATTTGTAACCTGTCTACTGAAGAGGAGGAGATGTACATGAGAGCTGGAAGATTGAGCTTTGTGCTGATGCTGGTAGCCGTCCTTGCCCTGTTGCTGGCTGCATGCGGCCAAAGCTCCCCGCAGACGAATAACGCAGGAAGTGCTACGGAGAGTGCTCAGGAGGAGCCAGCGGCGACCGAGCAAACGGAGGCCGCTGAGGAAGAAGCCGCAGAAGAGGTGGAGCCGACCGAGGAGCCGGAAGCGACCGCTGAGAGCGAACCCGCAGCCGCAGGCGAGCCCGTCGAGATCGAGTTTTGGACGCTATTGACCGGCGCGCTCGGTGAGCGGCTGGATGCGCAGGTGCAGGCCTTCAATGCCAGCCAGAATGAAGTTCGTGTAGTGAATGTCTTCCAGGGTGGTTATGACGAGCTGAACCAGAAACTGCTGGCCTCGGTGGCGGGCGGGAACCCTCCCCCCGTGACGATGATCGACTACATCCTCGTCCCCTTCTACGCGCAGCAGGGAGTCTTCTTGCCGCTCAAAGAGGTGGCCACGCAGGAGGATCTCGATGAGTATCTTCCCTCCTTGCTGACCGATCTCAGCTATCAAGGCGACGTCTATGGCCTTCCTTACAACCGTAGCACGCAGGGGCTCTACTACAACAAGGAGCTCTTCGAGGAAGTCGGGCTCGATCCTGAGGATCCGCCCTCGACCTGGGAAGAGTACCGCGAGTATGCCACGAAGATTACCGAGGCCGAGGGCAACAAGGCGGGTGGCTATGCTACCTTCCAGCGCTGGTACTTCGAGCCTTTCCTGGGCCAATGGGGCGGGCAGATGAATGATGCCGAGTGCAACCCGACCTTCCAGGAGTCGGCGGGTGTCGAGATGATGAGCTTCTTCCAGGGCCTCCACCATGAGGACGAGGTCGTGGTCATGCCCGCCAACCTGTCGGGCGGTTTCGACCAGCAGGCAATCGAGTTCATCACCGGCCAGGTTGGGATGCTGCTCCAGTCAACGGCCATCCAGGGGTTCATCGGGGACACCGTCGATTTCCCGTGGGGCTTCACGATGCTACCTGAGGGTCCCGAAGGTCGCGTCGTCACCCATGGCGGTGGCAACCTCGCCATAACGACGAGCGCGACGCCGGAGCAGCGTGAGGCAGCCTGGAAGTTCCTGGACTGGATCACGAGCCCCGAGCAGTCGGGCGAGTTCCACATGGCGACCGGCTACATGCCGAGCAGTGAGGCAGTCCTCGACCTTGAGGCAGTGCAGACCTTCCACAAGGAGCATCCCTCGTGGCTGACAAGCGTCGAGCAGCTAGAGTTTGCCCGACCTACCTCCTGCCTGGTTGTTAACACCGGTGGGCTCTATGTCGAGGTGATCACGGAAGCCATCGAGCGCATCCTCATCAACAACGAGGAGCCTGAGGCTACGCTGGCCCAGGCAGCGGAAGAGCTTCAAACGGAGATCGATCGCCGTCGTACCGCAGGCGAGCTGATAGAGGTTAAGTAACCTCTGCCCCTTAGCATCATTCAGGTGTGTTAAGGGATGGTGGGGGCGGGAACGGTTGTTGTTCCCGCCCCCGCTTTGCAGTGTTACCGGATCGCTTGCAGCCATCGCGCAACGGTGTGGCCTCTCACGGGCATAGTGTCACTCCCTTTATCCCTCCAAACCATTTCTCTAATCTGTCGCTGCAAACAGCAGCGGGGCATCGCTGCGATCCTATGACAACTTATGCAATGGTCGGCAACCTCACCATCGACGAGATTCTGCTGCCCGATGGGCGCTATGAGGCGCGGCAATGTGGGGGCAATTGCCTCTATGCAGCGGTAGGGGCGCATATCTGGTCGGATTCCGTGGGCATCGTGAGCCTCGTCGGCAGCGACTTTCCCGCAGAGTGGCTGGACACCATCCGTGAGGCAGGGATCGACACACGGGGTATTTTTGAGTTGGGGCGACCGCACGAGATGGTGGCGGGCTTTGTCTATGGTGGGGATGGAGAGCGCACCGTTTTGGAGGAGGATACCGTCGGCCGCAGCGAGTTCGACCGTTCCCCAGAAGAGTGGGCAACCTGGTTGAGCCATTCCCCATCCGTGGAACACTTTCTGGAAACCCAAACGGACGCGGTGGGGGTGCATCTCGCACCGATGCCGGTCACGGTGCAGGAAGCGCTCGTGGCGACCGCGCGCCGCACCGCCCGTACGGTAACGCTGGACTCGCCGTGGTGGGATGGCAGGACGGGAAGGTACGACCCGCATTCGGAGATGCTGGCCTCCCTCGACGCGCTGTTGCCCAGCGAGGCGGAGGTGCTGGAATTTTTTAGAGGGCCTATCGACCCTATGGAGGCAGCACGCGCGTTGGGGAAACTGGGCCCACAAACCGTGGCGGTTAAGGTCGGGGCCAGGGGCTCAATCGTTTTCGATGGCAGGAGCGGTGCGATCGCGCATGTTCCAGCCTATCCCTGCCATGCCATTGACCCTACAGGGGCAGGGGACGCATTTTGTGGTGGCTTCCTGGTGGGGCTCGTCGAGACAGGAGATCCAGTGGAGGCGGCACGGTACGGGACGGTCTCCGCTTCATTTATCGTCGAGGGATTCGGATCGCTGTATGCGCTACGCGTAACACGGGAGCAGGCTGAGGAACGACGAGCAATCTTGAAAGTTGAGAGAAGGTAGGAATTAAAGTGGACGATTCACGGAATCTGTTTCAAGAGCCGTTGCAGGTCGACGATATCCATGTGCAGGCGGAGTTGATCCGGGAGGTCGTCGCACGAGTCGAGCCGAATGTTGCGAAGGTGATTACACCAGAACTGGCGTCGCGCGTTTCCAAGATTTATCTTACAGGCTGCGGTGATTCTCACTATGTTGGCCTAGCCGCGCGGCTCGCCTTCGACAAGTACGCGGGGGTTGCTACTGAGCCCGCCGAGTCGCTTGAATTTGCGCGCTATCTGGCCGACTATATCCCGGCAGAAAGCCTCGTCATTGGCGTTTCCAACTCGGGCGAGGTGTCCCGCACGGTGGAAACGCTGCTGGTGGCACAGCGTCGTAACGCGCACACCATCGCGATCACTGGCAAGCCGGAGAGCCGCCTTGCGCGGGCTGGTTCAGCGACCATCGTGCAGAGTGTCCCGTCCTTCGGGGAAGGGTGGAATCCCTACAGCATCGGCGCGTTGGGGCTGGGGAATTACCTGGCAAGTTTGATTACGCTCTACATGGTGGCATTTCGTCTGGGCGTGCTGCGTGGCGTCATCTCCGAGAGCGAGAGGGAAGAATTGAAGAGTGAGCTTCTCCGTGCAGGGGAGATCATCGCGCGCACGGTGGCGGCCAACGATGCCGCAGTGAAAGAATACGCCCGCACTGTCGGAAATCTCGACACCTTTCATATCCTCGGGGCAGGGCCGAGCTATGCGGTGGCCCTCTTCTCGGCGGCGAAGCTTTTTGAGCAGCCGCACGCAAACGGGGTTCCTCAGCAACTGGAAGAGTGGGCACACGAGCAGTACTTCCTCACGCGGCCCGGTGTGACCCCCATCTTTCTCATCGTCCCACCCGGTAGGAGCCGCGACCGCGCCCTCGAGCAGATGGCTGGGGCGCGGGAGATGGGTGCCACCGTCATCGTGGTCTCGGATGTGGAGGACAATGAACTGCGCGAGGCCGCCGATCTTTCCTTTCCAATCCACGGGACGTTGCCGGAAGAGTTTTCACCGCTGACCTACATCGTCCCCAACCAACTGTTTGCAACCTACCTGCATCAACTGCGGGGCCGTCCGCCTCTGATCTCCCCGTACGATATCGATAGATTGCGTGAGGTGAACTATCGCCAAATCTTTCGAAGTCGGATTCCGGGTCAGGACGAAGGCGAGTTCGCGTAGTCAATATATCCAACAACTCACCAAATATTACTGTGGACGGAGCCATGGAGGTCACTTTGTTCCAAACCCTCAACCTAGAGCCAGCTGAGCGACAAGCATTGGTTGTCATAATCTACGAACCAGAAAATGTAATGCCCGAGAGCGGGTACGACTAGGCAAATTCGTGTGCCAGTGACAGCTTACCCTGTGGATGCGATGTGATGGGGGAGAAGACAAGCTGGGCAGCGGTTCACGCAGAGATAGCGATGCAGGCGGAGGTACTGACCGCCACGATCGACGACGCCGAGCCCATTGCGGCGCAGGTCGCCGAGATAGCCCGCGCGCGTGGGGCTGACCGCCTGCTCCTGGTTGGTGCGGGCGCATCCCTCCATGCAGCGCAGGCGGTGCGCTGGTGGATGGAGGATCTCACCGAGCTTCCCTGCGAGCCGATGGAATCTCTGGAGTACCTCGGGTATGCGTACCGGCGTGATACCTCGCGCACGCTGATCGTCGTGATCAGCGCCAGTGGCCGCGAATCGTTGACGACCGATGCCCTGCGCCGCGCGCTCGACGGTCCCGCCCTCGTGGTGGGGGTGACCGATACCCACAGTTCGCCATTTGCTACCGAGACCCACGCGGCCTTCACCACGGCCAGCACGAAACAGACGGGCTGGCCCACTCAGACTACCACGGTCGCGATGACCGTGCTCGCATGCCTCGCTGTGGCGCTGGCAGGGCCGGGCACTCGCGAGCGAGCCGCGGCCACGCTCCGGGAACTTCCCGGCGTGCTACAGGAGGTGGTTCGCGAGAGCGAGCAACCGATGCAAAAACTTGCTGGGGAACTGGCTGACCACACCCTTTTTGGGTTCGTCGGGGCTGGCCCCGCGTGGGGGGTCGCCAATGGCGGCATGATGCTGATCACCATGGCGACGGCTGATGGCGCGCTCGCCCTGGAAACCGAAGAGTTTCATCATGGCGCGCAGGCCGCCGCGCTCATTCACAGTGGTGCGCCAATCTTTGTCATCGCTCCCGAAGGGGAGGGGTATTCACGGGCAATCGATACGATCCAGACCATCGAGGCAGCCGACGGCCAGGCAATCGTCCTCGGGCCCCAGCAACTGGCGACGCAGGTGAAGAAGGGGAACGTGCTCGCTCTGCCAGCTACCGTGGAGAGCCTGAGCCCGTTCGTATGTCTGCCCCCACTCCAGTGGTTT
Source organism: uncultured Chloroflexia bacterium (assembly GCA_963845765.1). GTDB lineage: Bacteria > Chloroflexota > Anaerolineae > Ardenticatenales > Ardenticatenaceae > CAWJTI01. Next base: position 122,835 of record CAWJTI010000012.1, on the reverse strand, counting down.
GCGTACTATTTGGCCTCCGCAAAGGTGCGACAAGGCACCTATTCCCCGCGCGCAATGCTCATCCGGGCACTCGACGTTGAGTCGCTTCCAGCGCAGCCAGCATCCTAAGCAATTTCCAACGACACACATACAAAGGGACATACCATGGCTAATAGTCAGACGGCGGGGTCGCGCCTAGAGGCGACCCGCGACAAGAACGAGATGTGGGCCGAGGTCGAAAGTTTGCCCAGCCTGATACGGGAGCAGCTGAGCGTAGCAGACGAGGCGGTACGCGCCGTCCTCGATGATGATGAGTGCCTCGCTGTGAAGCAACTCTATATCGCGGGCTGCGGGGATTCCCACAACGCTGGCGTCGGTGCCGAGATGGCGTTCGAGGAGCTGGCCGGTATCCCCGCTACGGCTCTGCCCGCCATGCAGATGTCCCGCTACGAGGTTCAGCACTTGCGGGAGAACTCGCTCGTCATCGGCATCTCGGTTTCAGGCGAGGTCGCCCGTACGATTGAGGCGCTGACGCTCGCACGCCAAAAGGGAGCCGTCACCATCGCTCTCACGGGCAATGGCGAGAGCCGCGCCGCGCACGCCGCCGAGAAGGTTTTGGCTCTGCCGATTGAGAGCTATGGCCGGTCGCCTGGGGTCCGCACCTATGCGATGTCGCAACTTGCCCTCTATCTCCTCGCGATCCGTCTGGGCGAGGTAGCCGGGCGTTACACGGACGGTGAAGCGGCTAGCTTGCGCGACGAACTGCTGCAGGCCGCGGATGTCATCGAGGAAACCATCGAAGCGTCCTCCGCAGCGGCGCTCCTCGCTGGCTCAGAAACGGGAGAGGCCAGCAACTTTGTGTTCGTTGGTAGCGGGCCGAACCACGCAACGGCTCTCTTCGGTGCGGCGAAGGTTATCGAGGCCGCGGGCAAGCACGCGATTGGGCAGGACATCGAGGAATGGGCACACCTTCAATATTTTAGCAGGGAGAGCGACACCCCTACCGTGGTGATCGCGCCTCCGGGGTCAAGCCATGACCGGGCTGCCGAGATCGTCAAGGTGATGCGCCATCTGGGTCGTCGCATTATCGCCGTCGTGGCGGATGGCGACGATGTGATTGCTCCCCATGCCGATCATGTTCTGCCTGTTCGCGGACAGATGAGAGAGATGTTCAGCCCGCTCGCCTATTGTGTTGGGACTGAACTGCTGTCCGCTGCCGTTGCGCACAGTGCGGGCGAGCCGTACTTCCGGCAGAACGCGCCAGTCTATGCAACGGGAAATGGTATCCGCACCAGCCAGATTCGCAGCGCTCTTTGATGACTATGGCACCCTTCACACAACAACAACCCATGAGAAATTCCCACGTCCCATCCCTGCTGATTTTCGATCTGGATGACACCCTTGTCGATTGGTCGCAACGCTCGCAGCGCGCCCGCGAGGCGGTCGCGGAGCTACTGGCGCAGCGCACCAGTTTCACCACCCGTAGTTGGCTGGAGGCGCTATCAGAACCGGACGGTGGCTTGTGGGAGCAGGTCATCACCGGCGCGCTTCCTCACGAAGAGCTTGCCGCCTCGCGCATGAAGCGCCTGCTCGCGCAGCGAGAGTGCGAGCGTCCGGGGCTGGTTGAGGAAGCGTGTGCGAGATACCACGAGGTGATGGTGGAGCATGCGCGCGTGGATGAGGCGGTTTTGCAACTGCTCGCGGCGCTCAAACAACGGTATACGGTTCACCTGCTGACCAACGGGCTGGCCGAGTTTCAATGGCTTACCCTGCGGGGACTCCAGCTTGAAGCGTACTTTGACCAGATCTTTATCTGCTCCGACCTGCGCTGTTACAAGCCGGATACCGCACCGTTCCGGGAATCGTTGCGCGTGGCGAACTGTACGGCGGAGCAAAGCTGGATGATCGGTGATTCCTGGGCGGATGATGTGATCCCTGCTCTGGAACTTGGCATGGTAGCGGTCTGGGTGAACCCCGAGCAACGAGAGGTACCGGACAACGCACAACCCCATTTTGTGGTGGAGAGTGTGTTGGCGTTACAGGATTTGCTTTGTCAGGAAGAGGAAGAGGCAACATGCGAACGCTGATTGGAATCATTGGGAAGGGCGTACAGCAATCATCTGACCCCCTGCCTCAGCTCACATGGGACGCCGCCGAGGAGGTGGGTCGACTGATCGCAGAGCGCGAGGGGGTGGTGCTGACCGGCGGGCTCGGCGGGGTGATGGAGGCCGCCAGCAAGGGCGCGCACCTGGCGGGCGGCCTTGTCGTAGGGCTCCTGCCTGGGCTGGAGCGCCAAAGTGCCAATCCCTACGTTGACATCCCCCTGGCTACCGGGTTGGGAACCATTCGCAACCACCTGACGGTACGCAGTAGCGATGCTGTCATCATGATAGGCGGCGGCAACGGAACCTTGAATGAATTGACCATCTGCTATGGCACCAAACCGGTAGTCGTCTTCGAGGGGAGCGGTGGCTGGTCAGACCGGATTCGGGGCTCGCTCTACGAGGGCAAGTACCTCGACGAGCGTCGGGCGGGCGAGATCCACTTCGCGCAGAGCGCAGCGGAGGCGGTCGACCTTGCCTTCGAGTTGGCAGCACGAGAGCGACAGGAACGAGAGTGAGCGACTCTTCCGACATGCAGGGACCCGAAACGGCGGCCAGGATCGAGCAGGCACGAGCCGCCATGCAGGCGGCCCAACCCCGCGATCGTGCGACACGGCTACGATACAACCACGAGGAGTTGGTGGGGCAACCCGCTGCCATCCGGGAAACGTTGCTCGCGGAGCGCGAGAGTATCCGGGCTGTCGCCGCGCTACTCGCGGGGCGTTGCCAGGGGCGCATCTATGGCATCGGCTGTGGGGATTCCTGGGCTAGCTGCGTGGCGGTTGCTGCACTGTTTGAGTCACTGCTGAATGTTCCTTTCGAAGCTGTCCAGGCACTGGAGTTTGCCCGATTCGGCAGCCGCTTTGTTGGGGAAGAGGATGTTGTGATCGGGCTGAGCGCGTCGGGCACCACAGCGGAAACCCTCCGTGGGCTCTCGCTGGCACGCGCGGCAGGCGCGTTGACGATCGGGGTCACCAACAATGCGGATTCGCCTTTTGCGCGCGTGCCGGATGCGTACCTGCGGGGCCATGCGCTCCGCCGCGCCAGTTTCCCGACCCAGGCAAGCACGGTAGGCGTAGCGCTACTGCTGGCGCTGGCCTGTGAAACGGCCCGTCTGCGGGCGGTGCAACCCAACGACGTAGCCATGGTGGAAGGATGGCTCGATGGGCTGCCAGCACTGGTCGAGCAGCTGGTTTCCACTGCGGAGCCGCTCGCCGAGGCGATCGGCGCGCAGCTGGTAAACAATACGGTCTTTACTTTCGTCGGAGCAGGTTCAGGGATGGCGGCGGCCATGTACGGGGCGGCCAAAATCCGCGAGGGGTGCGAGGGCTATGGCTGGGTCATTGGCACCGAAGAGTTCCATCACTATGAAATCGCCCACGCGGGCGAGCCCGTATTCCTTGTCGCGCCCGACGATCCGGCCTACCCACGCGCCGTGGATGTGGCGCGGGAAGTGGAGCGGGCGGGGGGCCTGCTGTACAGCATCGTTCCGGAGGGTGAGGAGGAGATAGCGAGCCGCAGTGCCTTTGCCTTCCATGTCCCGCCGGTTCCCCCTGCGTTGGTGGCTCTGCCCTATGCGATCCCACTGCAACTGGCGGCCTGGCACATTGCCCATGCAAAGTTGAAGGGTGGGCTCCTCAGTTAACCCACGGAGGAGCGTCCGGCAGTATCAATCTCGCTCCACGCTATAGCTTTGTAACGTAGCCCAAGCGGTGGGGTGCTGCGCTGCCCATGCCGTGGGTCGCACAAACCCCTCACACCGGCAGATACTTGGCACTTGAATCGTCGGGGCGCGCGTGGAGGTAGCGGTCGGTGGTGGCGATGTTGGCATGGCCCAGCGTCTCTTTGACCAGCGAGATGGGGGCGTTGCGGTCCAGGGCGTGGCTGGCATGGGCGTGGCGCAGCCAGTGCGGGGAGACGTGCTCGCTGAGCCCCGCGCGGAGGGCTGCATTTTTCACGATGCGAAAGACCTGGCTGCGCGACAAGGGGCCACCCTTGCGCGAGACGAAGAGTGGGGCCTCGTCGCCCGCCCCGTCGCGTATCCCCACGAGCGCCTGCCAGCTGCCGCGCCCCAGCAGGATGATGCGCGTCTTGTTCCCCTTGCCGCGCACGAGCAGCTGCCCCGCCTCGCCGCGCGGCTGGCAGTGCTTCCAGCGCAGCGCGCACAGCTCCGAGACGCGCAGCCCCGCCGCGTAGAGCAGGCGCAGCAGCACGCGGTTGCGCGGCTCCTCTTCCAGGGTGATCAGGCGCAACACCTCCTCCTCGCTCAGGATGCGCTCGGCCAGCGTCTGCTCGCTGTCTGGTAGCTCCACTGCCGCCCCGACGTTGAAGGTCAGGTAGCCCACCTTCTGCCCGAAGGTCAGCAGCGAGCGCACCGCCGACAGGATGCGCCGCTGCGAGTTGGGCGCGTACTCACTCGCTTCCAGCGCCTGCTGGAAAGCCACCATGTCTTCCAGCTTGACCTGCGCCAGCGCCGTGGGCACCACTTGGCGAAACAGTGCCACATCCTGCTGATAGGCGGCGCGTGTGTGAACCGAGCGCCGCTTTCCGGTGTGTAGCCACAGCTCGATCAGCTGCTCGTCGCTCGTGGCGTTGGTTGGGCGCTCCGGCGCGGGGGCGCTGCCCGGCACGAGGTGCGCGTTGCGGCGCGGCACCAGGACGATCTCCTGCGGCACCGGTGGCAGCGCCGCCTCGTCGATGGGTCGGCTCGGGGGTGCGTCGGGTGGTTCGTGGTCGATCAAGGTTCCTCCAGGGCTGGCAGTGGCTCTCACGCTATCTATCATACACAAGCTAGCCATCGAATGCAACATAACCATTCTTATGTTGCATTCAGATACAGCTGCACAAGTTGTCATAATCTCAGGAAGAAAAAGGGGAAGAACGCGTGAGGGGGATGCGCGCCGCTGTAGCAAGGGATGACCTTGCATTCTACTCTATCTCCTATGCCCAGTCGGGATGTAAAGATAGCAATAGCTCTGGCATCCCGACTGGGGCGCGGCGGAATGAGGAATCTCAGTGCTGGGATGGCAAGGCTGAGATTCCTCCCTTCGGTCGGAATGACAATGGTTTCTCTTTGCTACTCTGGCACTCGGAATCGGTATGACAGTCTAACGAGCCCCTATCAATTTGCGCGAAGCACAAAATATTCCACCTCCCGCCTTACCCGCTCTGCGGGAACCCACTGCCATCTGCCGCCTGCCGCCTGCCATCCGTTTGCCGCCTGCCATCCGTTTGCCGCCTGCCATCCGTTTGCCGCCTGCCGCCTGCTGCCTGCTGCCTGCTGCCTGCCGCCTGCCATCCGTTTGCCGCCTGCCGCCTGCCGCCCAGGCTAAACTCGACGCCGCCATTGCTGCCGGGGGCGACCCCCACGACATCGCGAAGGCGCAGGAGGAGATGGCCAAGGCGCTCTCCGACCTCAACGCGGGCAAACCCGACAAGGCCATCGACCACTACAGCAAAGCCTGGGACAACGCCCACAAAGCGCTAAACTAAACCCCCACACGCGGCTCCGTGCAACCGAGCCGCACGCACCGTCCCACCTTAAACAAGACGCCACGCACGCCAGGGAAACTTCAATTCCCTGGGGGCGTGGCGTCTTGTTTGTAGGGTGCGCGCTAGTGCGCTTCATTATAGTAGAGTAGACCTTACGCACTTGGGGAGACGTACAGTCACAACTTCTCCGTCGTCGGTCGTCGGTCGTCGGTCGTCGGTCGTCGGTCAACCGCGCAAGTCCTACAGAGAATAAGAGCGCGCTCGGAGCCCCTGCGTGCTCCCCTATAAACCCGCCGACTCGCCTTGGGCGACTTTCGGGTTCGCCGTCGCCCACCAGACCCAGCCGATGAGGAGTCCCTGAAGCGGCAAGCGCAGCCAGAGTACCCACGCGGGCAACGCCGCGTATCGCCCTGCGTGCTGCGCCATGTAGAGGTTGGCAGGGAAGATGGCAATCAGCAGCGCCACCAACCCCCAGCGCGCCACGCGCCGCGCGCCGGGGAGCAGCGCCAGACCGCCCAGCCCCACCTCGGCCACCCCGCTGAGGGCGACCAGCGCCGCGTGCCAGGGCAGGTAGCTCGGCATGATCGCACGGTAAAAGCGCGCGTTCGCGAAATGGTTGATGCCCGCCAGGATGAAAACGGCCCCTAGCAGGAGGCGATGGCCTCGGCGGCTCATGGGGCCCCGACGCTTTCACGTAGCGTCTTGAGCGCCCCGCCCCACTTTGCCAGCTCGGCGAGCATTACCGTTGCCGCTTTTTCCTGCATCTCGCCCGGATCAAAGGTGCCATCCTGGCCAATGTACTGGGTGAAAAAGGGAATCGCGACCGCTGGCGGGATCGGCATCATGTTCAGGGCCGTCACGAGCAGTTTGCTCATCTGGACCCCGCGCAACCCCGCCGACACCCCACCGTAGCTCACAAAGCCAACCGGCTTGTAGGCCCACTCCCGCACCAGGTATTGCAAGGCGTTGGAGAGGGCGGCGGGGGTGCTGTGGTCATACTCAGGGGTCACGATGACAAAAGCGTCGGCCCGCTGCACGATGGCGCTCCACGCCTGGGTGTGCTCGTGCTCGTACATGCCCAGACGCGGCTGTTGCGCCTCGTCGAGCAGGGGCAGGTTGACCTCGGCCAGGTCCACCAGTTCAGTGTTAAACAAGGGTGCTTGCTGCGCCTGCTTCAGAAACCACTCTGCCACCAGCGGCCCCTGGCGGCTGGGCCGCGTGCTGGCGATGATAATTTGTAGGGTAAGCATTGGATCTATCTCCTGAGCTATCGCTGAAAATATAAATTGTCGCTTCTCCCCCTCAGCAAGAGAGCGGCCCGTGAGCGAGAATGGAGAATGGAGAGATGGAAAATAGAAACTGGACAGGTACCTGAGTCATATAATGACCGACGACTGACAATTGACGATAGACAATCCATCGTCAATCAATCCATAAACAAAATAGCTACACGAAGAATGTTCAACAGTTATTTGTCTGCCGCCTTACCCGCTTTGCGGGAACCCATGCCGCCGTGCGTTTGCGTTGTGCTGCCGCTGCCTTGCTGCCTGCCGCCTGCCGCCTGCCGCCTGCCGCCTGCCGCCTGCTGCCTGCTGCCTGCCGCCGTCTGCCGTCTATTGCTTGAACGCGCCCTTGCGCCTATCCTTTCCTCGCCTGTGGGCGCGCCCTGTCCCGCTCCCGAGCGAGGCGGAGGGGCTAGCACCGCCCACACGCCCACCACTAGCAACCCAGACCGAGGAGAACACCATGCCACAAGAAAAAACCCCCTCCGACGCGCCGATGGCCGCTGCCCCCATGCGCTACCTGCCAGACGGCTCGGTGGATTGGGGCAACATGTGGGACAGCTTCTGAGCGGTCGCTCATGAGGGTGGTCCACCCCATCGAGAAACGATGCTCTGCGCGCTGCCCAGCCAGGCCGCGCAGGACGAGGCCTATCAGGCGGTCGTGGAGGAAGTGGCGCGCGGGGTACGCGCCGTCAGTGGCCTTCAGGCCGAGGCGGCCACGCAGGGCTGGCTCGCCATCGAGTGCCAATCGGAGATGATGGCGGGCTGGCTGAGCGAGGCCATCATTGGCGAAAACGTGGAGGCGCGCGCCACGGGCAAGTCCCTTTTGCTACCCATCAGTGCGGAGTTTACCGTCGAGAATGAGATCAAGAGCCTGATCACGGTGGTCGCCAAAACCACCGATTACTGGTTCAACCACATGCCGACCGAGGTCAAGCAGGCGCTGGCAGCCCAGGCGGCGCTGGAAAAGTGGAAGCAGCGCCTCACCGGCTGGTTCCGACGGTAAACGGCGGCAGGCAGCAGGCGGCAGGCGGCAGGCGGCAAACGGCAACGGCAGCAGGCAGCAGGCGGCAGGTTGATAGCAGTGCGGGTAGAGCACAGAACCCCCTCGGGCCGCGGGCCTCTGGCCCGCACACAGCGCATGGCAGGCAGCGGCGCGAGGGAAGCACAGAACCCCCTCGGGCCACGGGCCTCTGGCCCGCGCTGTTGGCGGCGGCGCGACACACCACTATTCATCCCCCACACAAGGAGCACAAACATGATCGAAAAGTTGCTGTTTGGACGGACGGGCCACTGGAGCACCCGAACCCTTTTTGGTGCCGCCGCGCTGAGCCAGGTCACGCAGGAAGAGGCGGACTGGACGATGGAACAGCTAAGGGCGCACGGGATCAACCACCTCGACACGGCGGCGAGCTATGGCGACGCCGAGCTGCGCCTGGGACCGTGGCTGGAGCGGGAGCGGGAGCGCTACTTTCTCGCTACCAAGACCGGCGAGCGCCGCTACGCCGAGGCACGCGCCGAGATTCGCCGCTCCCTGGAGCGGTTGCGTGTGGAGCAGATCGACCTGATCCAGCTTCACAATCTGGTGGACGAGGAGGAATGGGCCACCGCGATGGGACCGGACGGCGCGCTAGAGGCGGCCATCGAGGCACGCGACGAGGGGCTGGTGCGCTTTATCGGCGTGACCGGCCACGGGTTGGACGTCGCCAAGCGACACCTACAAAGTTTGGAACAGTTCGACTTTGACTCGGTGATGCTCCCCTACAATTACGGGATGATGCAGGACCCCACCTATGCAGCAGAGTTCGAGGCGCTGGTGGAGCTGTGCGAGGCGCGCAACGTGGTGGTTCAAACCATCAAATCACTGCTGCGCCGCCCGTGGGGCGATCAGCCGCACTCCCGCGCCACCTGGTACCAACCGCTGGAAGAGCAAGCGGAGATGGACCAGGCGATCCATTGGGTGCTGGGCCGTCCCGGCATCTTTATGAGCACGACGGGGGACATCCACCTGCTCCCGAAGGTGCTGGACGCCGCCAGCCGCTTCGAGACGCGCCCGAGCGATGAGGCCATGGAGGAGCAGCGTCGCCGCCTGGACATGGCTCCCCTCTTCCCGGTGGCGTGAGCCGACCGCTAGAAAATAACCCATCCATTAAAGAAAACACTCCGCCCCATGACGACCAGAGCGGAGTGTTTTCTTTGGCTCGCCACGAGGGGCGTTTCATTTAATATAAATATTTCTCATTTATACACTCGGGAAAATGCGACCAATGGGTAAGCGCGTAAACCCTGAACAGAGCAGCGCGTGCCCGGGTGCGTCGCCCGATTATTCAATGCACCTCTTGGAGTAGGTCCCTTGCCAACTCTTACATTGACATTGCTGGGTGCGCCCACCATTGAAGTAGATAATCACCCTATCAAACAATTTCGCTCGTCAAAGGGGCTGGCCCTGCTCGCCTTTCTGGCAGTAGAGGCCACCATCCCTCACCAGCGTGAGACGCTGGCAACGCTCTTATGGTCAGAGTACCCCACGCAGCAGGCGCTACGCAACCTGTCCCAGACCCTCAGTCGCCTGCGCCACGCCCTTAATGACCTCGATGGCGACTCCCATTACTTCGAGATTACGAGCCGCACGCTGCGCTTTCAACAGAAGGAAGGGATATACTGTGACCTTTGGCACTTCCATTCGCTGCTTGCTCGCTGTGAGCGGCACGAGCACGAGAGCCTCGAGGACTGCGCTCTGTGCCAGGCATGGCTGCACGAGGCAGTGACCATGACGCGCGGCGAGTTGTTGGAGGGCTTCACCGTTGAGGACAGCATCACCTTTGAGGAGTGGCTGCTGCTGGCGCGTGAGTTCTGGCACGAGCGCCAGGTGGAGGTGCTCGAACTGGCCACGAGCGGGGCACTGGCGGCGGGGCGCTACAGGGAGGCCATCAGCTACGCGCGCCAGCAGATTGCGCTGGAGCCGTGGCGCGAGGGCGCGCGCTATCAATTGATGCGGGCCCTCGCGCTGGATGGGCAGCGCGAGGCCGCCCTTGCCCAGTTTCAGAGCTGCCGCCGCGTGCTGGCGGAGGAGCTAGGGGTAGAGCCCTTGCCCGCCACGCGGGCGCTCTACGAGCAGATTCGCGATGGCACCCTTGGGGTCGCACCGCTGCGCCGCCCCCTTACCCTCCACCATGCCGAGCACACGCTGACCCGCCCCGCGCTGCCCACCCCCACCACCCGCTTTTTTGGGCGCGAGCAGGAGTTGGAGCAACTTGACAGGCAGCTGCGGGAGGGCGGGTACCGCATCCTGACGATCGAGGGGCCGGGAGGGATGGGTAAGACACGCGTGGCCCTGGAGGCGGCGCGCCGCCAGCTCAACCATTTTGCGGATGGGGTGTTTTTTGTGCCGCTCGTCGGGGTCGAGCGGGCGGACGACATCCCTAGCGCCATCGCTCACGTCATGGCGCTGCCCCTCAACGAGCGCACTACTCCCTCGGACATCGTGCTGCGCTTTCTGGCAGAGCGCCAGGTGCTCCTCGTGCTCGATAACATGGAACACCTGCTTGAGGACGTGTCGTGGCTGCTGCAGTTGGTGCAAAGCGCGCCGCGCGTGCTGCTCTTGCTGACCTCGCGCGAGCGCCTCAACGTGATGGCCGAAGATTTGTACCCACTCGGCGGCTTGGCGCACCCCCCTGCCGAGGCCTCCCTGGAAGAGGCGGCGTCCTCCCCTGCCGTCCACCTTTTTGTGGACCGTGCGCACCGTCTGGACAAATCTTTTCTCCTGACAGCAGACAACGTGGAGGCGGTAATCCGCATCTGCCAGCTTGTCGAGGGGCTACCGCTCGGAATCGAGCTCGCCTCCACCTGGATTCGGGAAATGGAGTGCCAGCAGATCGCCCAGCACATCGAGGAGGGGCTGGACTTTCTCGCTACCGACCTGCACGACCTTCCGCCGCAGCACCGCAGCCTGCGCGCTGTCTTTGATTACTCGTGGTCGCTCCTGCCGCGCGAGGAGCAGCAGGCGCTGGCGCGGCTCACTCTGTTCCGGGGCGGCTTTACGCGCGCGGCTGCCGAGACCGTAGCGGGCACGACCGCCCTGTGCATCAGCCAGTTGCGCTACAAATCCTTGGTCAGGTACGATGGCAACAGGCGCTTGAAGCTGCATGAACTGGTGCGCCAATACGCACAAGAAAAGCTGTGGCTTACGCCCGACGAGGCGGAGGCCAGCCAAGCGCGCCACAGCGCCTGGTACCTTGACCTTCTTGCGAGGATGGGGGACCCGCTCCACGGAAAAACCCTGCGCGATGCCGCCGCCGAGCTTCTGCTAGAGCTAGACAACGTGCGTGCTGCTTGGCAGTACGCCGTCGCGCGCGGCGGGGATAAGCTGGAGGTGTCCACCATCCGGGCGCTGGGCCGCTTCTTCCGTGTGGTCGGCTACTATAAGGAAGGGGCGATGCGCTTCGCAGAGGCGGCGGCGCTTTACCGCCGCCGCCTGAGTGAGGAGCCATCCGCCGAGCCCGCGGTGCCACTGCTGTTGAGCTGCCTTGTTGTGGAGCAGGTGGCCTGCGCGCGTTACATCGAGAATGTCGCGCACATGCTGGACCTGTTGAGCGAGGCAACTGCATTGGCACGCCAGGTTGGGGCGCGCGAGGTGCAGCTGCGAAGCAAGGTACTGGAAGGCGAGGTCAACTATCGTCTTGGGCGCTACCAAGCGGGGCTCAGCGTGCTGCAACCGATGCTTAATGAGCTTCAGGACGATGACGACCCCAGGCTGGGAGGAGAAATTTACTTTATACTCGGGCGCATTCTCGGCAACAGTGGCAGGCTAGAGCAAAGCAACCGCTATTATGAGCAGGCCCTGGTGGTGCAGCGCGCGGTGGGCAATCGGATCCAGGAGCAGCAGGTTTTACTCTACCTTGCCGTCAATGCCATCCTCGCCTTGGAGTACGAGCGCGGCGCTCGTTATCTGCAAGAGGCCGATGGGCTGCTGCCCGCCACGCTCTCGCTCTCCGTCCGCGTTCGCCTTGTCAACGTGCAGGGCTTCGTTGCGGCAGCGCTGGGGCAGTTTGGGCAGGCGAAGGAGTTGTTCGAGCAGGTGCGCCATCTTTCCCACCAGATCGGCTACCGGGTACAGGAGAGCCACGCCCTCCACAATCTGTGCGTCGTCCACACGTTGGAGGGGGAGTGGGACGCAGCGGAGGCAGCGGGGCAGGCGGCGCTCGCCCTGGGCAAACGCTGCGAGGACCCCGATGCGGAGATCTGTGCGCGCATGCACCTGGGCTTTCTGGCCCTGGAACAGGAACAATGGGCGCGCGCGCTCGGCGAATTGACTCTGGTGCAGCAGAAGTCGGAAGCGCTCGATGACCGCCCCCGCGCCATGGAGGCCACGGTGGGTCTTTCCCTTGCCCTGCTAGCCCAGGGAAAGTTGCCAGAAGCGCTCCAGCAGATCAAGGCTGTCGAACAATTTTTGCTAACAGAAGGGGTCAAGGGAACAGACATCCCGTTCCGTTTCTCCCTGCTCTGCTACCAGGTGCTCTGCGCGTTGGGGGAAAAGGAAGCCGCAGCGGGGGTGCTCCACAAAGCGCACACGGAGTTGATGGCAGCCGCAGACAAAATCCACGACCCTGCCCTGCGTCACTCGTTCTTGAACAAGATCAAGCCCAACCAGGCCCTACTCAAAGCGTGGCAACAGGCAACCCTGGAAGACGAAGACGATATGATAGTGTGATAGTATGATTATTGCCTCTGGGTACGAAGCCCTCACGCTCTGTTGCCTCAGAGCCTATCCGAAAACCTGGTAGAAGAGTTGATGAAAGACGACGAACAAAGGACGACCAGTCATCTGCGTTCTGCCGCCTACTCTCCTGCGGGCTCGATCAGGGAAGAAGTCTCGTCTTGGCTCAGGATCGCAGCTAACTCTCCCTCGATGAAGGCGAAGACCGAGAGCAGGTCTGGGAACGCCTTGCGCTCGCTGTGCCCGGCACGCTGCACCATGCCACGCCACTGCCTGCTACCTGACTCGCACCATACGCGGATAAGATAGGCGTGATAGACTTTGGGGGGGATCGGATCGGTCACGAATAGGGTTCTCCAAATAAGCGTCTGTCGGAGCACGCGCTACGGTAGGTCACTCCTGGCGCGGTGGCGGCTACGTGGCACCCACGGTTATCTGCGTGGGGAAGCGCGGCACGCGCGGGCGACACGTGCCGCCACCAGCAAGAATGTGAGTACGGTACCAGGTTGGTATGACCAAAGTGTGACCAAAACGCGACCAAGCAGGGCAAATGGCTCGCCATCTGTCACCAAAACCGTCCCCTGCCACAAAAGCGCCCCGACCCCCGATTTTATGGCTGTCCCGCGCTTCCCCACGCGGACAGGCCGCGGCTCGCGCGCGCGAGTTGGGGCACGCTCGTGCCCCCCTCCTGCAGCGCGCGCAGCCAGAACCCAAAGGTGAAAGGCTCGGCGCGGAGTTGGTAGGGCGGCAGCACCCCCGGGCCGCAACTGCCGGAGCCGAGCCCGTTCTGGCGATAATCCAGGTGCAGGGTGATCGTGGGGCGCGGGCGCAACTCGTAGCTGTGTTGGGCGCGATCCAGGTCGGCGGTGGTGAAGCGGTGCGCGCTAAAATCGAGGGTTGGATCGCCGACAGCCAGCAGGCCGATGCCGCGCGCGTCGCGCAGCGCCACCCAACGCGTGTCGGTGTGGTTGCCGTTTTCCTGCGGGCGCACATACGGGGTGAAAAGCTCGTCCACCGTGCGCTGCCACAGCCCGACGCGCGCCGCCTGCTGGCTGTCGGCGTAGCTTTCGCCCGGCCCGCGCCCCAGCCACGTCACCTGATCCAGGGTGCCTGGAACCGTCAGCTCAAGCCCGAGGCGCGGCAGGGTGGCGGGCCACGCGCCGCGCGGCGTGCCCTGAAGCTCCAGCCGGATCGCGCCACCGCCAAAAATCGTGTAGTGGAGCACGCAGTCGAAGGCCGCCTCGTAGACCGGCGGGGCGAGCGTCGCCCGCACCGTCACGCGCAGCGCCTCGTCGCTCTGCTGCCAGCTAAAGTGGTCGAGCCGCTGCCGCGCCAGGTGAAGAAAATGTGAGCGCCATTCCTGCACCACCGCCTCGCCGCTGCCGCGCGCCTCGTTGTCAATCGCGGCGCGCCAGATCGTCAGGCGCGGGCCATCGGTCAGCAGGGTGTGGCCCCCCACGCGCCAGCGCTCGATCACGCCGCGCGCGCTGTCAAAGACGATCTCCGACGCGCCGCTGTGGACGATCAGGCGCGTTCCCTCTTCCTGCACGCTCAAGGGTTGACCCTGAACAGGACGCGCCACGCGCGGCCCCTCGCCCAGTTCAACCTGCGCCCAGGCCACCTCGTGCCCGGCCTCCGCCCAGGGGGTGGCCTGGGCGAGCAGGAAGCGCACCGTTAAAAGGTAGAGCGCCCCCGGACGCCGCGCGGCTAGCGCGCAGGGGATATCGACCAGGGCGGAGCCCCCCGGCGCGATGGTCGGCATCGCCCCCTCGCCCGCCTGGATCGCCCGCCCGTCCTCGCTCAGCTCCCACACAGGCGCAGGTGATCCAGCGTCGAAAAGTCGTAGCGGTTGTGCAGCCGCAGCGTGGCGACCTCCGCCCCGCGCTCCACCACCTCGACCCGCACCGGCTCCAGCACCTTTTTGTACGCGACCAGCCCCGGCGAGGGGGTGCGGTCGGGGAAGAGCAGCCCGTCGCAGACAAAGTTGTCGTCGTTGGGCTCGTCGCCAAAGTCGCCGCCATAGGCAAAGTAGGCGCGGCCATCCGGCGTGGTCGCGCTCAGCCCATGGTCGATCCACTCCCAGACGCAGCCGCCGAGCAGCCGCTCGTAGCGCCAAAAGGCGTCCCAGTATTCGACAAGCCCGCCCGGGCCGTTGCCCATCGCGTGGGCGTACTCGCAGAGAAAGAAGGGTTTGTTTGCATACTCTTCCAGCGGGATCGGCTCCGACCACGAGGTAGCGTGGCCGACCGTGCCCTCGCCCTCGCCAAAGGCGATCACCTCGGGCACGGCGGTGTACATCTGGCTGATCACGTCGCTGACCTTCCCGAATCGGTCCCCCTCGTAGTGGATCAGAAAATCGGGGTAGCGCGCGCGCAGCCAGGCCGCCATCGCCTCGTGGTTGCTGCCAAAGCCGGACTCGTTGCCGAGCGACCAGAGGATGACGCACGGGTGGTTCTTGTCGCGCTCGACGATGCGCTCCATCCGCTCCACATACGCCGCGCGCCACGCCGGATCGTCGCTCAGGAAAAACGGGGTGGCGGCGTAGCGCAGCCCGTGGCACTCCAGGTCCGCCTCGTCGATCACGTAGAGCCCGTAGCGGTCGCACAGGTCCAGAAAGTGAGGGTGCGGCGGGTAGTGGCTGGTGCGCACGGTGTTGATGTTGTGCTGCTTCATCAGCAGCACATCGTCCAGCATCGTCTCGCGCGGGAGGGCGCGGCCCCGCTCCGGGTGGTGCTCGTGCCGATTGACCCCGCGCAGCTTGACGGCGACCCCGTTGACGAGCAGCTGCGGGCCATCAATCGTCACGCGGCGGAAGCCGACCCGCTGCGGCACAACCGACAACAGCGCGCCGCCCGCGTCGCGCAGGGTGAGCAGCAAGGTGTATAGGTAGGGGTCGTCGGCGGACCAGAGGCGCGGCGCGGCGACCTCGGCGGTGAGCGCGAGGGTGGCGCGCCCCTCCGAGTGCGCCGCGTCGCTTTGATGGAACTGCGACCCCGGAAACCGGCATCCCCTCCGCGTCGAGCAGCGCAAGCTCCACAGCGGGCGGCGCGTCGGGCACGCCGACGATCTCGGCCCGCACGCGCAGGGTGGCCGCGCGGCCATCCGCGTGCAGGCCCGGCTCCACCCGCAGCTCCCAAAGGGCGGGCAGCGGGGTGGAAAGGAGGGTCACATCGCGAAAGATGCCGGACAGCCACCACATGTCCTGATCTTCCAGGTAGCTGCCATCGCTCCACTGAAAGACCCGCACCGCCAGCAGGTTCTCGCCGCCGCGCGCGTGCGCGCTCACATCAAACTCGGCGGCCATGCGGCTGCCCTTGGAGAAGCCCACAAACTCCCCGTTCAGGTACACCTCGAAGGCCGAGTCCACCCCGTCGAAGCGCAAAATGTGTCGCCGCCCGACCCACTCGTCCGGCAGGTGGAAGCGGCGGCGGTAGCTGCCGGTCGGGTTCTCGCTGGGCACGCGCGGGGGGTCGATCACGAAAGGGTAAACCACATTGGTGTAGTGCGGCGCGCCATAGCCGTGTAGCTGCCAGTGGCTGGGCACCGGCAGCTCCGCCCACGCGGCCTCATCGTGCTCCTCGCTCGCGAAGCCGGGCGGGGCCTCGCGCGGCGATGGCGCGTAGTGGAAGCGCCACATCCCGTTGAGCGACAGCTCCCAGGGCGAGGGGTCGTCTGAGCGTGCGCTGGATACATCGGGAAAGGCGGCGAAGCGCGCGCGCGCGGGCAGGCGGTGGCGGTGGAGCAGGTGCGGGTTTTCCCAATCGGGCAGCTCGTAAGTTGTCGGGGGCGACGCGGGCGGAACCATCATCTGGCTAATTCTCCTTGCTTGCAAGCGGGGCAGGGGGCGACGTATTGTATCATGCTGTCCGAAAGCCCCCGAACACGCCGCTCAGCCCAAAGCCTTGGGGAACCCTATGAAGTGACGTCTCGGATGGCAATACCAGGATGGCTCAGATCGCCATCGTCATCCATAATATCGCACGAGTGCGCCCGCCCCTATCCTATATCACAGCAAATTAAGGACACCCCCATGGCATTCTTTGACCTTCCCCTGGAGCAGCTTCGGGACTATCGTCCCGCGCGGCAGGAGCCAGCCGACTTCGATGCGTTCTGGCAGAGTACCCTCGACGAGACGCGCCAGCACCCGCTCGCGCCGCGCTTCGAGCCGGTGGACGCGGGCCTCGCCACGCTGGAAAGCTTTGACGTGACCTTCCACGGCTACGGGGGGCAGCCGATCAAGGGCTGGCTCCAGCTGCCCCGCCAGCGCAGCGGCCCGCTGCCCTGCGTCGTGGAGTTTATCGGCTACGGGGGCGGGCGCGGCTTCCCCATCGACTGGCTGCTCTGGCCCAGCGTGGGCTACGCCCACCTGGTGATGGACACGCGCGGGCAGGGCAGCGCCTGGCAGCGCGGCGACACCCCCGACCCGGAAGAAAGCGGGGCGAACCCGCAATACCCCGGCTTCATGACGCGCGGGGTGCTGAGCCCGCAAAGCTACTACTACCGGCGCGTCTTCACCGACGCGGTGCGCGCGGTGGAGGCGGCGCGTAGCCACCCCGCCGTGGACGCGTCGCGCGTCGCGCTGACCGGCGGCAGCCAGGGCGGCGGCATCACCCTGGCGGTGGCGGCGCTGCTGCCCGATGTGGCGGCGGTGATGCCCGATGTGCCCTTCCTGTGCCACATGCGCCGCGCCACCGAGATCACCAACGCCTTCCCGTACCAGGAGATCGCGCGCTACCTGATGATCCACCGCGACCAGGAGGAGCGCTTGTTCGACACGCTCGCCTACTTCGACGGGGTCAACCTGGCAACGCGGGGCCACGCGCCCGCGCTCTTCTCGGTGGGGCTGATGGACGATGTCTGCCCGCCCTCGACAGTCTTTGCCGCCTACAACTATTACGCGGGCGACAAGCAGATCGAGGTGTGGCGCTACAACCACCACGAGGGCGGGCAAACCTTCCAGAGCCGCGCCAAGATTCGCTTTTTGCGCGCCCTCTGGGGCGAGATGGGATGATTCGTCGTCCGTATCGGTCGTCGCACCCAAAGGGTACCCGTCCGTCGTCCGTCGTCCCCGTAAGCCTACTATCCTGGAGATTGCCATGAATGAAACACTCTATCCCCTGCTGACCGAGCGCCGCATCGTCGAGCCGATCTGGGGCGGCACGCGCCTGGCGGGGTGGCTCGACCTGCCGGAGCCGCACCCGGAGCGCATCGGCGAGACGTGGCAGGTGTACGACACCAACACGATCCTGAACGGCCCGCTGGCGGGCCGCACGCTGGCCGACGTGACGCGCGAGCAGGGCGCGGCGCTGGTCGGCACGCGCACCGTGGAGCGGTACGGGGCGGACTTTCCCGCTGCTTGCCAAGTTCATCGACGCGGCCCAACCGCTCTCGATCCAGGTCCACCCTGATGACCGCTACGCCCACGAGCACGAGGCAGACAGCGGCTTCCACGGGAAGACCGAGGCGTGGGTCATCCTCCACGCCGAGCCGGGGGCCAACGTCGTCTACGGCCTGAAGCGCCCCACCAGCCGCGCCGAGTTCGAGGCGGCGGTCGCGGCGGAGGAGGTGGAGGCGCTGCTGCACCGCGTGCCGGTGCAGGCAGGCGACGTGATTTTTGTGCCCGCCGGTACCATCCACGCCATCGATGCGGGCATCACCCTCTTCGAGATTCAGCAGAAATCCGACCTGACCTACCGCGTCTACGACTACGGGCGACGCGACGCGCGCACCGGCCAGCCGCGCGCGCTGCACCTTGAAAAGGCGCTGGACGTGAGCCTCCTCGCGCCCGCCCCGCGCACGACCGTGCCCCCGCTGCCGCTGGGCGAGGCGCGCCACCTGATGGTGGCCTGCCCCTTCTTTGCGTTGGAGCATTGGGCGGTGCCGGGCACCTGCCACGCCGAGACAGACCCCGGCAGCCTGGAAATTTTGACAGTGCTGGCGGGCAGCGGCACCCTCCAGTGGGAGGGCGGCGAGCTGGCGCTGGGGCGCGGCGTGTCGGTGCTGCTGCCCGCGCAGTGTGGCCGCTACCGCTTGATCGCCTCCGACGAGGCGTTTGCCCTGCTGCGCGCCTACGTGCCAGACCTGGAGCGGGACATCCTCGCCCCGCTGCGCGAGCAAGGGGTGGACGAGGAACGCATCGCCGCGACGGTGGCGGGGGCGGGCGGGGAGGGATGAGCGGGGTGAGGGGGTGATGAAGGTGAGGGGGTGAGGGGGTGATAAGTGAGGGGGTGAGGGGGTGATGAAGGTGAGAGCACTCCTTAGCACGCAGCAGGATTGGCCCTCGGCAAGCGCTGGACGTGCTGTCACAACTTTCGCGCGGAACCAGGGGCCAATGCTGTAATTAGCCAGCACAACGGCAGCAAAATTGACGCAGCGGCGGCCCATACCAGTTTGGGATATTAACAAAGCAATAGCAATGTCATTCCGAATGGAGCGCAGCGGAATGAGGAATCTCAGCAAAGCTTTTTCGAGGCTGAGATTCCTCCCTTCGGTCGGAATGACATGGTTGTTTCATTGCTATGCTATCAATCGGAATTGGTACCAGAATAACAATTCTTAGCTTGGTCACAGCAAGAGGTAATGGCGCTCGCTGAGGAACGGGATGCCCGATTGGGGTGATCGATGAGCGACGGGGTCGGCGTTACGCGCAACGGCTGGGATTTGCTCTGACAGGCACTATAGGAGTGCTGCTGCTGGCAAAAGAAGAAGGGCTGCTACCCGCCGTTGCTCCCTTCCTAGAAGAATTGCTGGTGGCTGGAGTGCACATAAGCCCAACCTTTATCGAGAAGACGTTGGAACTCGCAGGAAAAGCCACCCCACCGCCGGAAGACGAAAGGTGAAAAATGGCTCCAGCAGCGCCCCCATAGCTGTTTAACTGTAAGCAGAGCAAGACCCTTCTTCAGCATCCGTAAGTGTGTGACAATCCGTCTGGCAGCTTCAAAAAACGACACTTTTTGACGTGGTTGTGGCTATAGTAATTTTTGTAGGGCAGTTTTCACTTGTGAGTAAGGACGTGACGATGAAACCTCTTGAACGACTTGCTGCGTTGAAGCGTCTTTTCCTTGAAGCGCCGCGACGGCTGGACCACGCGCGACCTGGCAGAACATTTTGCGGAAAGCCAGCGCAACATTCAACGTGATCTCGAAGCCCTCCAGGCGGCCCCACACTACTTCCCCCTCGTAAAAGATGGGTGGCGCTGGCGCTTGATGGACGGCCACGCCTACCAACTTCCCCCGCTTACCCTCACCCTTCACCAAGCCGTAGCCCTCTACCTCGCCGCACGCCTGCTAGCGCGCTACAGCGACGAGCACAACCCCCACGTCGTCTCTGCGCTCAAACTCCTCAGCGACATTCTGCCAGAAGAGGCAGGCCGTCGTATTCGGCAAGTTGCTGAGCGGCTGACCTATCGTCGGGATCGTCCGCAACTCACTCACACTCTCGAAGCGATCAGTGAGGGCTGGTTACTCCACCGCCAAGTTCGCATCCAGTACTATGGGGCCGACAACGGGGAGCCTGAACCGCGCGAGACGATCCTCCATCCTTACCTGTTGGAACCGTCGAGTTGGGGACTCGCAACGTACGTAATCGCATTCAGCACGCACCACAAGGAACTCCGCACCTTCAAAATCGAACGTATTTTGAAGGCGGAACTGCTACCCCAACATTTCGAGCCGCCCCTGGACCTGGATGTGGCTACCCTGTTGGAAAGTGGATGGAATGTGATGTACGGAAAGGAGCGCGAGGAGGTAATTCTTCGCTTTTCCCCAGGGGTCACGTGGCGGGTGCGCGAGAGCGTCTGGCACCCTAGTCAGAAACTTGAGGAGTTAGAGGATGGTGGGTGCCGCGTGCGCTTCTTCATTGCGCACCCGCGCGAGATGCGTCCCTGGATTCGACAATGGGGACAGGATGTTTACGTCGAGGAACCTTTATGGCTGCGGCGCGAAATCGCCGCCGACCTGCGCGCCGCAGCCGCTCAATACGAGGAGGAATAGATGCTGAATTGGACGGGTCACCCGCTGGTAGACGTTGGAATAGCAACGATTCTGGCCTTAGTCCACAAGACGGAGCCGGAGGCGTTGACAGAGGACGACCTCGCACAGGTCGCTGATTTTATCGAGCGGGAGTATGTGCGCCAGCCCCTTAAGTCATTTCTGACAGTCGCATTTCCCAATTCGGGTTTCACCCAGCCTGCATTCGAATCGCAGCCAGAGCGCCGTCTGGCATACGCTCAGAATGTGACGCGCCAATTCGGGGCAGAGGTGGAGACCACATATGAGCTATGTGTTTTCACACAGGAACCCACACCCAACGTAGTCTACAATGATAAACCCGACGATTCATTGCCACCGGGCCGCGCGTTTCGCCATCACGTCCCTATGACGCTTGGCGTGGGCGCGATCAATTTCTATCCGGGCGGCGACCCAGGTTTGCCGGTCTCGGCAGCTGCGATGCTTGCGCTCCAGGCGTTTCCGCTGGGATGCGCGAAGGTGGGAGGGCGATTGTTGGCTGTCCACGCGGATGATCCCATCCCTGACGCTCTTCTTCGCCGAGCGATTCTTAAAGGATAATCTGCTGTCCATCTCCATGGCGCAGGTAGCGGGAAGCTCCAAAATGCCGGAGAGCCTACACACCCACCGAACCTTGCTCATCAACGCGTTGGTCGAGGCAAACAGCCAGCGGATCACTGCCGAGGGTGAAGAGAAGTTTATCTCTCTCACAGCGTATCACTTGACCAACAGCGGCCAGGGAGCCGATCTCGCCATCTATCCCCTGCCCTCGCCTATCGTCGGCTTTCTATCTTACGCCCTACGCCCCACCTATGCCTCTGCCTGGAACGCCATCGTTGCCCGGGCGTGGGAGCAGGAACCGCCCAAAAAACGCGCGAAGCGGCAGGAAGCGGATGACCCTTTCCAGCCACGCCGCAACTGGCTCTACGAGGATATCTGGACGCTACCTCACAAATGCGCCCCGCTTCCTGCGAACCTACTTCCTGCGAATAGCCCTGCGCTATGCCCGCGCCGATCAAGGCTGACCCGCGTGCCGCTTACTCTTCGACGAGGAGCCGATCTGGTCTCCTGGCCCCTTACTGCCCTCTTTTTAGCAAAGGATCATGAATATGGACAAAGAGCGTATCGAGCAGATTCGTCGGCTAGGTGATGCCTTGGCGAGCTACATACTTCCGACGGGAGAATCGATAGGCGTTTCTTCCGTCACCTTCGCACACCCCGCACTATGGTGATCTGCGAACGTCTGATTGCTCCGTGCAAATCGAACGGAGCATGCTGCCGGGGCGCAAAGCCCTTTTTAGCTTTCGAGACATACGTTGAGTGCTTTCGAGAGAGCGGAAGAGGTGGCCTACTCAATTGGAGGCTGGCACGGGACCTCCTGCTCATTCGTATGGTCGAGCAACTTCACGCAGGGATGGCTAGGTCAGCATCAGCGACGATCTTAGAGGCAGTCATCAGAGAACAGGAGGAAACATTGAGCGAATCCGATTCAGACAATAGTGGGCCGGATCCGAAAATCAGCGCATCTTATCGGTTGCCATTTCAAAGTCCAATTCGTACACAACTTGAAAGGAACTCATTCATGGCTTTTGTAACTGGTCTTATCCTGATCGACGCTCCGGCGTCAGCACTCAACAATCTTGGCTCAATCCCTGGTGCACGCACCGACAACACGGTGGGCGTAAAGAGCATCCGCGCCAAAGATGGCTCTTACCCTTACGTCTCGGCGCAGGCATTCCGCTACTGGTGGCGAACCACGCTGGAAGGGGCAGAGCTTGGGGTGGAAAGCTGCCCCCATCTATCGAGAGGAGAAGGTAGCCTACACCGACGCGAATCCCATCGAGTGGTGGGATGACGATCTGTTCGGCTACATGCGTGCGCCTTCAAAGAAAGCTCGGCCAAGGCGAAGCGTGAAGGCGACCGAGAGCCGCGCCAACGAGACCGAAACGACCGACACGATCACCCGTGCCTCTCCCCTCCGGGTGGGTACCCTCGTCTCCATCGCTCCCGTCATCCCAACGGAGGATTTTGGAACAATGTCGCGGCACGAGGGCGACCCGGTGCCGCACGAGCACCAGTTTTACCGCGCCACGCTCAAGGGGCTCTTCTCCCTGGACCTGCACGCGGCGGGCACCTTCTCCTATCGCAACCGCACGGGCTTCCGGCACCTGGATGGTGTGCGTGTGAAAATCGCGCAGGAACAGAAGCTGGAACATTTGGAAGAGGAGCAGTCATACCGCCTGCCGACCCATGAGCGCGTCGAGCGTGTCGCTGCGTTGTTCGAGGGGCTGGCGCGGCTGGAAGGCGGCGCGAAGCAGGCGCTGCATTACACCGATGTGACCCCCTCGCTCACCTTGATGGCAGTCACCGAAGGGGGCAACAACCTTTTTGGGCACGTTGTCGGCGCGACCAGTAAGGGACAACCAACCCTCAAGGTGGCAGCCCTGGCCGAGGCATTGCGCGTCTACGAGGATCAACTGCTCTCGCCCGTCTATGTAGGCTGGACGCGCGGCTACCTGGATGAGGAGCGCGCTGCGTTCGAGGCAGCGCTTGGCGAGGGCGGCGCGCTGGAAAGCTACGCCGCTCGTATCCAACTGCTCCACCCGCGCGAGGCGTTCCAGGCGATGGCGGAAGCGATGCGCCAGGACGCCAACGCCCGCTGGTTGGCTTGAGAGGGATTTCTATGCAAGCGCTTCGCATCGTAGCGGAGGGAGTCACCACTTCCTTCCGCTACCCGCACTTCATGATCAGCGTCCAACCCACCTACCCCATGCCACCACCCGCGACGATCTACGGTCACATCTGTAGCGCGCTTGGGGAGTGGATAGACCCGGCAACGGTGCGCTTTGCCTATCACTTCACCCACGAGGGGGAATTTAGCGATCTGGAACACGTTCACATCGTTGGGGCATCCACTGGCAAACTTAAAGGGACGGAGTACCCAAAGGTATTGGAGGGGCGCATCAACCCTTTCCAGCGCCAGCAACTCTTTCGTCCGCGCCTGACACTATACCTGGATCGCCCAGAGTGGGAAGAGGCATTTCGCCGCCCGCGCTACACGGTAGTGTTAGGTCGCTCCCAGGACTTGATGACCTACACAGATGTGCGCGTGGTTGAGCTACAGGAGGCGGAGCGCGCTTACGTGCAACACACCCTGTTGCCCCGCAGCATGAGCACGCAGGTCATGCGGGGCGTGACCATCACCATGCCGCGATGGGTGGACGTGGAGAACGGGCGCAATCCTTTCTTCGACCAATACCTGACGCTGGGGGCAGATAGCGTCATCCTGCCCCCTGATCCAGACGATCTAACGCCACGCTTCGCGGGCATGGAGTACGGACCATACTGGACGGACCCCGACGCCCCAACGTGGCGCGATGCCCCGCGCGCTGTCATCTGGCATTCGTTTACGGAGAGTTGAGCCATGACGACCCTACCCTACGAACCGGAGTCCGTGCGTCACCTGCTCGCCAAAAGCGCCGACCGTGGCTTGGATGGCAAAGAGGAGACACTGGCCCACCACACTTGGGCGGTGCTGGAGAAGTTGGCCGACTTTATCCGCCTGCGCCCTGATCTGCCTGTCACGCTCGGCCAGCCACGCCTGTGGCACCTTCTCTATTGGGCAACCTTCCTGCACGACTTTGGCAAGGCAGCGCGCGGCTTTCAGGCGCGCTTGGCTTCCAAAACCGCCCCCGTCTGGCCTTATCGACACGAGGTGCTCTCGCTGGCCTTCGTGGATTGGGTAGCAGCAGGGTTGAGCGACGAGGAGACGATGGCAATCGCCGCCGCCATCGTCTCGCACCACAAGGATGCGGACCGAATCAGACAAAGCTATGGTCCCGTCGAACGTGGTGAGCCCGACCCGGTCGAGGAACTGTTTCACGACGAGATAGACAAAACGACCATTCGTGCCCTCTTCCGCTGGTTGGCGACGGAGGGCATCCTGTGGCGCGATACCTTGGGGTTGGCCGAGAGCGGGATCGACCCCTTAGCGCTACCGGATGAGGCGACGGCGGTAGCACGGATCGCGACCCAAGGGGGCAAGCGGGTCAGCTTCTGGCTGCGTCGCTATTACCACTTGCTTCAAAAGCTGGACCCGCACCACCAGCGCCCATGGGTTCACACGCTCCTCGTGCTGCGTGGCATGCTCATCAACTCGGACCATCTCGGATCGGGCCACTACGGTCCGCTACCCCACTTGCTGCTTGACGCCGATGCCATCCTCGCGAGTCGCGGGTTGACGTGGGCGGGGCTTTACGACCATCAACGCGACTCGGCGGTAGTGGATGGTTCCGCCCTGCTGGAAGCGCCGACGGGGACGGGCAAGACGGAGGCCGCGCTACTCTGGGCCGCGCAGCAGGGGCGCGGGCGGCTGTTCTACACGTTGCCCTACCAGGCGAGTATGAATGCTATGCAGGGACGCCTAGCGGGGAGCTTTGGAGAGGAACTGGTGGGGCTACAGCACGGGCGTAGCCTGCTTGCGCTTTACCGTCAAAAGTTACAGGACGACCCGACGCCCCAGAACGCAGCCCGCGCGGCGCGCATCGCGCGCGATCTAGCGAAGTTGAACCATCCCCCGATCCGCATCTTCAGCCCCTACCAGATGCTCAAGGCTCCCTACCGCCTGCGCGGCTACGAGGCGCAGTTGGCGGACTATCATCAGGCCGCCTTCATCTTTGACGAGATTCACGCCTACGAGCCTGAACGGCTCGCCCTCATCCTGGAGACAATTCGCTTTCTCGCGACTCATTTCCATGCACGTTTCTTCGTCATGTCGGCCACTTTTCCTGCAATCGTCAAGCAAAGATTGGAAGAGGTGCTGGGCGGCGTGCCTTCCATCCGAGCGACGGACGACCTTTTCAGCGAGTTCCAGCGCCACACGTTGCATCTTCTGGATGGCGAGATGGGCGATTCCCCGAACCAGCAACGTATCTTTGCTGAGGCGGAGGGGGGGCGGGCGGTGTTGGCGGTCTGCAACACAGTCAAGGGCGCGCAAGCGCTCTACCGTGCGGCGGAAGTGGCTTTACCCCACACTCGACGCTTGCTGTTGCATGGACGTTTTAACGGTGAAGATCGGCTCAAAAAGAGCAGCAGATCCGCGATCTCACCGATGCCTCACGGAAACAGCGCGAACCGCTGCTGCTCGTAGCGACACAGGCGGTCGAGGTAAGCCTGGATATCAGCTTGGATGTACTGTACACGGAACCTGCGCCCTTGGAGGCGCTGGTGCAGCGCTTTGGGCGCATCAACCGCAAGGGGAAGGCTGGCCTTGCGCCTGTAAATGTCTTCCGCGCGCCGCGCGACGGTCAGCGGATATATGACGCGGCGCTAATCGAAGCAACCCTGTCGATCCTGGAGCGCGAAAAGAACAGGCCAGTGGACGAGGCGAAGGTAGGGGAGTGGCTCGACGAGATTTACCAGGGCGAGATTGCAGCGGAGTGGAACCGACTTTATGAGGAGGCCAGCGCCTCATTTCGCCACATCGTCGAGGCAATCACTCCCTTTCAAAGTGAAAAACATTTGGAAAGCACGTTTTACAATGCGTTCGATGGGGTGGAAGTGCTGCCTGAATGCCTTTGGGATGACTATCAAGCGCGCCTTATCCAGGAGCCAATTCGTGCTCGCGAATTGCTCGTGAGCATCCGCTGGGGCCAGTGGAAGATGCTAGAAAATCGTGCTCTAACGCTGCCCTATGGTGATGGCGAGGATGGCATACCCCGCGTCGTCACCGTGCCCTACACGAGCGAATTGGGGCTGGATTTGAGCTATGATCCCACAGTGGATGAGGAGGATTGAAAGGTGTGGTAGGCAGCAGCGGGTTAGAAACCCGCGCTGGGGGCGTTCCGCCAATGCGCCCGCCGTCGCGGGCGGCGGTTGGGCGTCCACGAAGGTGGACGCATTGGCCGCAGGCCCTCTAGCGCGGGTTTCTAACCCGTCGCACACAGGCCCCACCGTCGCGGGCGGTGATTGCGTGTCCACGACGGTGGACGCATTGGCCGCAGGCCCCCTAGCATGGGTTTCTAACCCGTCGCACACAGGCACCCGCCGTCGCGGGCGGCGATTGGGCGTCCACGACGGTGGACGCATTGGCCGCAGGCCCCTCTAGCGTGGGTTTCTAACCCATCGCAAAAAAGAGACATCCCCATTCCAAGGATACTGAAAAAATGCTAACCACCACCCACCTGCTGTTTGATACCGTCATCGAGCACCCGGTCGTGCTGAACGAGCACAAGGGCTCTGCCATTCGCGGCGCGTTTTTCCATGCGCTGCGGGGCCGACCCGGCAACCACGCATGGCGTGGCTTCTGCGCGAACCAGGAGGCAACGGAGTGTCGCGGCTGTGCGCTGCTGGCGGAGTCTGCCCCGTCGCGCGGCTGCTGGCGACCCATGACCCCACGGGCGCGCGCGGCCACGAGATTCCGCGCCCGCTCACCGTCAAGCCGCCGCTGGGGGAGCGCACCGACTTTCTGCTCGGGGATCCCTTCCGCTTTGGCCTCTCCATCGTGGGCGATGCGCTCCAGTTGCTCCCCTACGTGATCCTCGCCGTGCAGCAGGGGATGCCCGCCGAGGGGCTGGGCAAGCGCGACCGGCTCAACGATTTTCAGCCGGGGTACTTTCGCCTGCTCTCGGTTCACGCGCACCACCCGCTACGGGGGGAAATGAAGCGGCTCTGGCAGGAGGGGGAGACGTTGGTCGATGTGCCGGACCTGCCCGTCACGCACGAGGAGGTGCTGGCACGCGCCGCGACCCTGCCGACCGACCGTCTCACCCTGCGCCTGCGCACCCCCATGCGCCTGATCGAGCAAAAAAAGCTGGTGCGCGGCTTCCGCTTTCGCCCTTTCTTCCAGCGGCTGATGGAGCGGCTCATCTCTCTTTCGACCCTCGTCGGTGAGGGCAATCTGCTCCCCGACGAGCAGCAGCGACAAACCCTGCTGGCGGCGGCGGAAGAGATCGCGGTGGTGGACCGGAGCCATTGGGTGGAACTGCGCTCGTACTCCACGCGCCGCAAGGGGGAAACGATGCTCAGTGGCCTGATGGGCGACGTGGCGCTGGTGGGCAACCTTGCGCCCTTCCTCCCCTGGCTGGTTTGGGGCGAGCAGGTGCATGTGGGCAAGGACGCCGTCAAAGGGGATGGGTGGTATGAGATCGTTGGAACGTTGGAACGTTGGAAACGTTGAAACGTTTAAATGTTGAAACGTTGGAACGTTGGAACGTTGAAACATTGGAACGTTGGAACGTTTCCAGACTTCCATTCAATCGGAAATCTGAAATCTGAAATCTGAAATCGTGGAGGGGGGACTATGCCGATCGTGCGACACCTCATTGTGGATGGCTATGGATCGTTCGTGGGCAAGCAGCAGGGGCGGCTCCAGGTGACGTGCAAGGGGCAAAAGGGGGAGCAGGCCCCGCTGCTGCACCTTGAATCGGTGATGCTGGTGGGGAGCGGCATCTCGATCTCGACCGATGCGGTGGCGGCCTGCTGCGAGGCGGGGATTCCCATCCACATGGTAGACTCCCTCGGCTCACCCTACGGCTCGCTGTATGCACCCGGGCTGACGGGGACGATCCGCACGCGGCGCGAGCAGCTTGCTGCCTATGGCGACGGGCGCGCCCTGACCGTGGCACGGGCGCTGGCACGCGCGAAGCTGCAAAACCAGGCGGGGCTGCTGCGCTACATGGCGAAGTATCGCAAAGAGAGCGACCCCGCTTGTTACGCCACGGTGCGCGACGCGATGACCGAGGTGCTGGTGTGCGAGGCGCGTGTGGAGCAGGTGGGGCAGGGGGCGCAGCACATTGACGAGCTGCGCGAGCCGATCATGCTGCTGGAGGCGCACGCCGCGCGCCACTACTGGCGCGGCTTCGGCGGCGCTGCTGCCAGAAGGCATCGCGTGGGTGGGGCGCGAGGGGCGCGGCAGCCAAGAGCCGGTCAACAGCCTGCTCAACTATGGCTATGGCATCCTCAACAAAGAGGTGGAGCGGGCGACCCTGCTGGCAGGGCTCGACCCGTATGCGGGCTTCGTCCATGCTGACCGACCGGGCAAGTACAGCCTCGTCTATGACCTGATCGAGCCCTTCCGCCAACCCGTGGTGGACCGCGCGATCCTCAACTTTCTGGGCAAAGGGGGCACCATCGAGCAGGATGAGAAAGGGTGGCTGGCAGCGGCCACCCGGAAGGAGGTGGCCGCGCGCGTACTCGACCGCCTGGACCGGGCAACGCGCCAGGAGGAGAAGCGGGAGCCGCTTCGTCACCTCATCCAGCAGCAGGCCCGCTCCCTCGCCACCTTTGTGCGCGGGGATCGGGACAGCTTCGACCCCTTCATCGCACGCTGGTAAGGTGATTCCATGCAAACCTTGGTGATCTACGATATATCGCATGACGGGACACGCCAAAAGGTGGCGGATGTGTGCCTGGATTACGGGCTGGACCGCATCCAGTACAGCGCCTTCCTCGGTCGGTTGAGCCGCAACCACCAGGAAATGCTGATGGGGCGCATCGAGGAGCGCATGGCAAAACATGGCGGCTCGGTGTGGATGGTGCCTATCTGCGGCAAAGATTGGGAACGCCGCATCGAGATTGAGGTGGAGGAGCCATGTTTACCGCAACCGACCTGAAGCAGTATCTTTACTGCCCGCGCATCCTGTATTACCACCACTGCCTGCCCGCCATACGGCCTATCACCCACAAGATGGAAGCAGGTATCCGCGCCCATGATGCAGAAGCCACGCGGGAGGCACGGCGCTCGTTGCGCCCGTACGGCCTGCACGCGGCGGAACGACATTTCGACGTGTGGCTGGAAAGCGAGCGGTGGGGGATACGGGGGCAGGTGGATCTCGTGCTTGCCTCACCTGATGGGGACGAGACACGCGCGTGGCCGGTGGAGTTCAAGTTGGCGCGGCAGGTAGGCGCTCATTGGAAAAGCCAGCTTGCCATCTACGCCCTGCTCCTGGAAGAACAGTGGGGCATCACAGCGGATCGCGGCTACATATACCTCATCCCGTCCCGCCGTGCCGAGACGATTTCCCTCACACCCGCCCTAAAACGGCGCGCAGAAGCGGCCCTCGCGCAAATGGCACGCATCGTGCGCGACGAATGGATGCCGGAGCCGCCTACGTCCCGCGCGAAGTGCCAAGACTGTGAGTTTCGCCGCTTCTGCAACGACGTATAGGGTTTTTTTGTGCTGAAACGCGGCGCAAATAATGCCCCATTTCTCGCAAATCCCTATCTGCGCAATAATCAAGGCAAACCCCATGAAACCCCCAAAAGGAGCACAAAATCAACCTCACCAGACGCGCGCAGAGCCGCGCATTCCACATTTTCGACAAAATCCCTACGCGCGCCTGCGCAAACCAATTTCGGTCTCAACCAACGGTCCAACACAGAGGACACTGAAACGCAGGGTCGCGGAACTGCCCCACGGCGGCCGTACGGCTATCGTCTCAACCAACGGTCCAACACAGAGGACACTGAAACGCACAGCCGCGCTCGCACGGCCGCCCAGCGGGTCTCAACCAACGGTCCAACACAGAGGACACTGAAACAACGCGACGCTGGCTGCATGCCGCTGGCTAGCGATGTCTCAACCAACGGTCCAACACAGAGGACACTGAAACCACGACAGCCGCGTCGGCTCGGCGCCGCTGCATCGGTCTCAACCAACGGTCCAACACAGAGGACACTGAAACGTCGCAGTCGCGGCGTTGGCGACCGCATCAGGGTCGTCTCAACCAACGGTCCAACACAGAGGACACTGAAACCGCGATGCGCAGCGTCGCGCCATCGAGCGCAGTCGCAGGTCTCAACCAACGGTCCAACACAGAGGACACTGAAACCGTCGATCGCCGCGCTCGCATCGGGCCAGTCGCCGGCGGTCTCAACCAACGGTCCAACACAGAGGACACTGAAACAGCTGTGACGGTGCTCGTGCCGCCGCTGGCGGCGTGGTCTCAACCAACGGTCCAACACAGAGGACACTGAAACCAGGCACACTCAGCGCGTAGGCCAGCTGCCGCCATGGTCTCAACCAACGGTCCAACACAGAGGACACTGAAACGCAACGTCGACGCCAGCGCTCGCACCGTGCCAGAGCCGAGTCTCAACCAACGGTCCAACACAGAGGACACTGAAACCTGATGCGGTCGACTGCGCGATGTCGACGTGCTCGGTCTCAACCAACGGTCCAACACAGAGGACACTGAAACACGCGACCAGCGCGCGACTGCGCCGCGCGACGTCGGTCTCAACCAACGGTCCAACACAGAGGACACTGAAACATCAGCTCGTCAACGTTCGCCGCCGACGGTCCTCGGTGTCTCAACCAACGGTCCAACACAGAGGACACTGAAACGCATCGTTGCGACGTGCACGCGCAGCGCGTTGACGGGTCTCAACCAACGGTCCAACACAGAGGACACTGAAACGCGCTGACAGCTGCGCAATCGAGCGTCTCGCACGTCGGTCTCAACCAACGGTCCAACACAGAGGACACTGAAACCGCTCGACGCGACTCAGCGACACGGCTGCCGCATGCCGGTCTCAACCAACGGTCCAACACAGAGGACACTGAAACCGCAGTGGACCGTCACGACGCTGCATCCGTCGATCGCGGTCTCAACCAACGGTCCAACACAGAGGACACTGAAACCGACAGCGGTCGACCGCGCTAGCGCTCAGCGCGCTGGCGTCTCAACCAACGGTCCAACACAGAGGACACTGAAACGCTACGCAGCTCGCGACCGTGACGCTGCAGTAACGCAGGTCTCAACCAACGGTCCAACACAGAGGACACTGAAACCACGAGCCGTGCACGCGAGCATCAGGCTGTCGACGCGGTCTCAACCAACGGTCCAACACAGAGGACACTGAAACCTACAGTGCGACGATGCGACGACGTCGCAGCGGCTGTCTCAACCAACGGTCCAACACAGAGGACACTGAAACGCATGACGCTGGCCATGCCAACGTCCGTCAGCTCGTGGTCTCAACCAACGGTCCAACACAGAGGACACTGAAACACGCCACGCGGAGCTGCCGGCAGCGCCGCGTCAGCTAGTCTCAACCAACGGTCCAACACAGAGGACACTGAAACACGTCATCGGCAGCGGCACGCTATGACCGCTGCGTGTCTCAACCAACGGTCCAACACAGAGGACACTGAAACACGCGCGCGTGCGCAGCGCGACGCGCCGTGGACGGGTCTCAACCAACGGTCCAACACAGAGGACACTGAAACACACGAGTGACGCGCCGTCGCTGACCGCGCAGCCGGTCTCAACCAACGGTCCAACACAGAGGACACTGAAACGCAGCTGACGCGCTGCGACCAGTGCAGCCGTACGATGGTCTCAACCAACGGTCCAACACAGAGGACACTGAAACACCTGAGCCGCGGCAGCTGCGCTGCGCCACGTGGTCTCAACCAACGGTCCAACACAGAGGACACTGAAACCGCAATGGACCAGCGACGAGACGTCAGCACGTGGTCTCAACCAACGGTCCAACACAGAGGACACTGAAACCCGCCGAGCGCCGCATACGGTCGGCCGACGTCAGGTCTCAACCAACGGTCCAACACAGAGGACACTGAAACAGTGACCAGATCGCGGCGACGGCGCAACGCACGTCAGTCTCAACCAACGGTCCAACACAGAGGACACTGAAACCCTGCACGCGGAGCGCCTGCCACCGCGCGACCGTCGTCTCAACCAACGGTCCAACACAGAGGACACTGAAACGCGTAGCCACCTCGACGAGCGCTTGCCGCCGACCAGGTCTCAACCAACGGTCCAACACAGAGGACACTGAAACACAACGCTCGACCGTGCAGGCGCTGGACGATGCCATGGTCTCAACCAACGGTCCAACACAGAGGACACTGAAACTGGTCAGACGCAGAGGCGCCCGTCGAGCGCGCTGTCTCAACCAACGGTCCAACACAGAGGACACTGAAACGCTACGACGCGATCGGCGCGACGGCGCAAGCGGCGAGCGTCTCAACCAACGGTCCAACACAGAGGACACTGAAACTGCCGCGCAGCATGCCATCGTGACCTGGCGCCGATTCGGTCTCAACCAACGGTCCAACACAGAGGACACTGAAACACACACTGGCACCAGCAGGCTGGCGCAGCTCGCAACGGTCTCAACCAACGGTCCAACACAGAGGACACTGAAACGCGACAGGTGCAGCTCGCCTGGCGACCTGAGCGTGGTCTCAACCAACGGTCCAACACAGAGGACACTGAAACGCGACGCGCAGTCCGGCGCGGCGTCGCATGCGCCAGCGTCTCAACCAACGGTCCAACACAGAGGACACTGAAACAGTGACTCGCGCACGCTCTCGAAGCGCTCCGCGCGCGGTCTCAACCAACGGTCCAACACAGAGGACACTGAAACACCGACTCGTCGGCCATGGCCGACCCGAGCCGGCGTCTCAACCAACGGTCCAACACAGAGGACACTGAAACACACGCCACGCCCGACGCTGCCAGCTGCCCACGTCGTGTCTCAACCAACGGTCCAACACAGAGGACACTGAAACTGACGCTGGCAGCTCGTCGCGCGACGGGCTGCGCGGTCTCAACCAACGGTCCAACACAGAGGACACTGAAACACGTCTGCGCGAGGCGAGCGCAGCCTCCGCCGTAGTCTCAACCAACGGTCCAACACAGAGGACACTGAAACCCACCCGTCCGATCCGCTGATCCTGCTAATCCTGTTGTCCCCCTAGTGATAGCGGAGGCGGAGCAGCAAATCTTGCGGGTAGTTCCCAAAGTGGCGGCCAAACAGGTTGAGCCCACCGGCGTGGACCGCATCGGGCCGATTGCCGATTCGCACGGAGATGTAGGGGCGGCCCATAAGATCAAGGTCAGCGAGGCGGATCGTAGACCCCTCCACCCCATCCACGAAGCTCCCCTGGTGCGTGACTTCCCACCGCTTCAGGAGACCATGCTGGGAATTGTGATTTTCCCACCATTGAGGGTTGAGGAGCCCGCGATTGTCCTCCCCGCCAAAGTCGGCGGGGCTCGTCCAGGTTGCCACCTCGACCCCGTTGATCCACATCGTGATGTCGGACAACCATTCCCCGTGGTGCAGCGGCGCTTCCGAGCAAATCTCGACGGTGAGGGAGAGGCTGTCGAGGGTGGCGGCGGGGGATAGACGGTTGGGGAAGCGGTACTCGACGTACCCATGGCGGAACCAGAGAAGTTGCGCGTCCAGGCGGGTGGGCTCGTAAAAAGAGGCGGGGTCATCGAAGTGCCCAATGATCCCGCTTTCCTGTGCCAGGCCGCAGGGGGCGGCCACCTCGCAATCCACAAAGGCCCCCACGGGCATCGCAATTTCCAACGCTTGCCCGTCCTGCTGGATCGCCTCATGCGGCAGCTCGATCAGGATGATATCGTAGGCGCGGGAGCAAATCTTTTGCAGCCCGCGCAGGCCAGGCTGCAACTCCGTTTTCAGCAGCCCGCTCTCTTCCAGGGTTGACACATGCAACGTCGCGGTGGAAGAGGGCATATCGAGCGCCTCGGCAATCTCGCTCACGTTGAAGTTGCGATCACTGAGCAGATCGAGGATGCGCCGCCGGGGTTCCGACGCCAGCGCCCGGATCACACTATCGCCCCGCTCACTTTCAGTGTAGACGCGCAGGACGCGGCGACGGGTAAGGTCCGTAGATACAACCGTCCCACGTTCTGGTACCTGTTGAACTGGTTGGTCCATCCTGTTTCTTTTCCCTTACCCTACCCACGATTCCCCGAACCCGATAACCCACTCCCTCGATTCCAGCGACCAGAGTGGAGTGCCCTGCTCCACCCTTTTTCCTCCACGCTTCCCGACTCCCTCAGCTTTTCCTGCAAGTAATTTCCCCTATTAGGTTTTATACAAGATACTACGCCTGCTGTCAATGGCTAAAATGCTCTTGACAGCGCTCCAACCTTTGCTGTATTATGGCCTTGCCCTGCTACTGGTTCATAAATTGCTGAACCAAATTACTCACGGAAGGAGGTGAGAGGTTGCGGTGGCATAGCCAAGTAGGTGGGAAAACCAGTTGGGAGAGGAGCGCACACCGAGTCCCGTAGCCAAACTCAACTTACGAAGTGCTTGTGAACACAACGTTTCAAGGAGGAGACAGTGAAAGCAAAGCTGCAACGCGTATCGATGATTCTGCTGCTGGCCCTGATGGTTGGCCTGCTAGCGGCGTGCGGTGGGGGAAGCACCGATGAAGGGACGGACACCCCCGATGTGGTCGAGGAAACTGGAGAGACAGACGACGCGGCTGGCGAAGAGCCAGCGGGCGGCGAAGAAGTAGCCGGCGGCGACGAGGCAATGGGCGGCCTGCCCGCCTCGTGTGAGTCGGTAAGCCTCGAATACTGGAACCCCTTTACCGGCCCCGACGGCCCCTTCATGGGCGAGATCGTTGACAACTTCAACGCGGATCACCCCAACATCAACGTGGTCATGACCACGCAGGCTGAGTACTACACCCAGCTTGGCACCGCTGCGGCGTCCGACACCCTGCCCGATGTCGCCATCGTCCACGCGGACCAGATAGCCACCCAGGCTTACCGTAACGTCCTGCGCCCCATGGACGATGTAATCGCGCAGATGGAAGTTTCCGGCGACGAGTTCCCGGCGGATGTATGGGCCGCTGGCGAGGTCAGCGGACGCCGCTACTCGATCCCCCTCGACATTCACCCCATGACCCTCTTCTACAATGTAGACATGCTTGAGGCTGCGGGGATCGACCCGGCGACCTGGGAAGATGGGCTCACAGGGGAAGAATTCGAGAGTGCCATCGCCGCCATGAGTGAGGGGGACGGCAGCGGTTTCATGCTCACGACCGGCTTCCCCAATCGCCAGATCTTCGAGCAGTTGCTCCACCAGGCGGGCGGCTCGGCCTTCAACGCGGACGGCACCGAGGTCACGTGGGACAGCCCCGAGGGGATACGCGCGCTGGAGTGGATGCGCGAGGCGCAGACCACCTACGGCGAGCCCAGCCTTGAGGTGGACGCAGAGCTGAACGCCTTTAAGGGCGGCACAGTGGGTGCGGTCTGGAACGGGATTTGGCAGACCACGAACCTGACCGGTGAGGCGGTAGGCTTTCAGGGGCGCGCCACCGGGGTCCCCCAGATCTTTGAAAATCCGGCAACGTGGGGCGGCTCGCACCAGTTGACCCTCCCCGCACAGAGCGATGAGGACCCGTGCCGCGACGCCGCAGCGGGTATCTTCATCGATTACCTGCTCGCCAACTCCGTTACCTGGGCCGGCGGCGGGCAGATCCCCGCGAACAACACCGTCCGCTCCAGCGATGCGTTCATGCAGATTCAACCCCAGGCGAGCATCGCGCCCTCGGTAGAGGGGGTCTTCTTCCCGCCCGCGGTGCCCGGCATCACCGATGCCTACGGGCCGCTGGATGAGGCAGTCGCCGCCGTCCTGGCAGGCGAGGCGACCGACATCGAGGCGACGCTCGCGGACGCCGCCGGTCGCGCCGAGCAGATCCTGGAAGAGAACCGCAGCAACTACGGCGAGTTGCAGTAAGCCCATAAGGGGAGAAGCGGCGTGTTACCGCCGCTTCTCCCCTCCCCCCATTTGCCTCCTACCGTGCTTGCCAGAAAGGGACCCCATCAATGGCGACGACCGTCCCCCACGAGAAGGTAGCAACCCCGGCCGTCAGCAAACGACGGATCGACCTGACACCTTATCTGTTCATCCTCCCGCACCTCATCTTCTTTGCCATGTTCTTGGGGTACCCGTTCTTTTACGGGCTCTATATCAGTGGCTTCCAGTACGATTTCCTCCGGCCTGAGGCCCAGCGCTTTGTGGGGCTTCAAAATTATATAAACCTCTTCACGCCGGGGGCCATCCAGTTCCAGGAATTCTGGAACGCCCTGATCAACACCATGGAGTTCGTGGCAATCAGCGTGCCCTTCCTGGTAGTGATCCCCCTCTTCCTCGCCGTCCTGCTCAATTCCAAAACCCCCGGCCGCAACATCTTCCGTGCCATCTACTTTGCGCCCTGGGTGCTCTCGGCAGCCGTGGTAGGGCTTCTGGGCTTTTGGATCTTCCAGAGCCAGGGCGGGTTGATC
Source organism: uncultured Chloroflexia bacterium (assembly GCA_963845765.1). GTDB lineage: Bacteria > Chloroflexota > Anaerolineae > Ardenticatenales > Ardenticatenaceae > CAWJTI01. The sequence goes on along the minus strand of CAWJTI010000012.1, from coordinate 86,178 downwards.
AACTACTACCTAGCGGAGGCAGGGCTCACCGCCCCACGATGGTTGTCCACCATGCCCTGGGCCTGGGGGGCCATCGTCGCCATCACGATCTGGTGGACCAGTGGCTTCAACATGATCATCATCCTGGCAGCCCTGCAGGGGATCCCGGAAAGCTTGTATGAAGCCGCCTCGATCGACGGGGCGACGGGGATGCAATCGTTTTTGGGCATCACCCTCCCCCTGCTGCGCCCCGTCCTCGTCTTCATCATTACTATCACGATCATCGCCTCCTTCAACCTCTTCGCGCAGCCCTTCTTTATGACCGGCGGGGGCCCCGCCCAGGCCGCAGGCGGTGGCGCTACCGAGCCGGTCATGCTCCGCATCTACCGCGAGGGCTTCGAGCGCAACCGCATGGGCAGCGCGGCTGCCATGTCCTTCACCGTAGCGACGATCATGATCATCTTCTCATACCTGAACTTCCGGCTCTTCCGGGAACGCGCGTAGCAAGGAGGCTATTTTATGACAACCGAGCCTATGCCCCTGCAAGAGGCGAGAAAACCCGCTGGCCTCGGAATGCGTAACCGCAACCTGGTGCGCCTGATCCTCACCTATGCGGTCCTGATCCTGGTAGCGCTCATCATCCTGATGCCGCTGGCCTGGATGCTGTCCACCTCATTCAAGCCCAAATCGCAATGGTTCCTCCCCGATATCCACTGGATTCCAGTGACCTTCACCTGGGACAACTACGCCAAAATCCTCAACAACCCCCGGCTCCCGATGAGCCGCTGGTTCACAAACAGCGTCTTTGTAGCGCTGGTCAGCACGCTGGCGATCCTCACCATCGATGCCCTGGCCGCCTATGCCTACGCGCGCCTGGAGTTCCGGGGGAGAAAGCTCCTCTTCGGCCTGCTGCTCGCCACCCTTTTCCTGCCAGGGATCATGTTCCTGGTGCCCAACTTCCTGCTGGTCAACCGGCTGGGGCTGCTGAACAATTACGCGGGGGTGATCCTCCCCGGGCTGTCCGGGGTCTTCGGGGTTTTCTTCCTTCGCCAATTTTTTGAGTCCGTGCCCAAGGAGTTGGAGGAGGCCGCCCAGATTGACGGGGCCTCCACCCTGCAAACCTTCGTCTACGTGGTGCTCCCCCTCGCCAAGCCCGCGCTTGCCACCCTGGGCATCATCACCTTTCTGGCAAGCTGGAACGACTTCCTCTGGCCCCTGCTCATCCTGCGCGATCGCACCATGCTCACCCTGCCCCCCGGCCTGCGCACCCTGCAAGGGGCCTATACCTCCGAGTACGGGCAGATGATGGCGGGCGCGGCGCTGGTAGCCATCCCCGTCCTGCTCCTCTACCTGGTGATGCAGCGCTACGTGGTGGAAAGCGTCGCCACCACCGGACTGAAAGGCTAAGCCCATGCCGACGCACAGAAAAGCCGCGCTCGGCCCCTGGCTGCTCCTGCTCTGCCTGCTCGCCGCGCTGGTCGCCTGCGGGCCGGTACCGGCCACAAGGAGCGCAACCGCTGAGGCGGCTCCCGCACCAGAGGAGGAAGCCTTTCAAAATCCCCTCTTCCGGCAAGATTTTGCCGATCCCGGCGTCCTCCAGGTCAGCGATGGCTACTATGCCTATGCCACCAACGCGTCGGGCCGCAACGTGCAGCTGGCCCACTCGGCCGACCTGGTGAACTGGGAACTTTTGCGGCGCGATGCGCTGCCCGCGCTGCCCTCCTGGGCCCAATTGGGGGGCTCCTACGTCTGGGCACCGGAGGTCATCCAGATCGATGAACAGTATGTCCTCTACTTCACGGCGCGCGACAAGGAGGCGGACCTGCAATGCGTGGGCGTGGCGACGAGCGCGGAGCCGCAGGGACCGTTCCAAAGCACCGCCGACGAGCCGCTGGTCTGCCAGGTGGACGAGGGCGGATCAATCGATGCCAGCCCCTTCCGCGACGAGGATGGTACCCTCTACCTGTACTGGAAGAACGACGGCAACTGCTGCAACATGACCACCTACCTGTATGGGCAACAGATGGCCCCCGACGGGTTGAGCCTGCTGGGTGAGCCGGTGCGGCTGGTGCAAAACGATGCGTTCTGGGAAGGGTCGCTGGTCGAGGCACCGACCATGTGGCGGCAAGATGACAGGTACTACCTTTTCTTTTCCGCCAACAACTACGGGGGTTTCGAATACGCCGTAGGGTACGCGACCTGCGATAGCCCCTTGGGGCCCTGCGAGGACTCGCCCGACAACCCGATCCTCGCGGGGGTGAAGGCGACGGCGCAGAGCCCAGCCGTTATCGGTCCCGGCCACCAGACCATCGTGCAGGACGACGAGGGGGATCTCTGGATGGTCTACCATGTTTGGGAGCTCACGGGCGGGGGCAGCAGGGGAAGCCGCCGCTTCATGTGGATGGACCCACTCGTCTGGGAAAACGGGAAGCCGGACGTGCTCGGCCCCTCCATCGAGCCGCAGCCGCTCCCCTGAGCGGGACGCGGCAGGGATGCCCTCACCTCAACAGAGGGCTTGGGTGAGCAACAACACCTAACCAGTCGAAAAACAGTAGAAAGGGAAAATACAGTGTTTGATCGTCCCAAGCAAAGTGCCCGACTAGCCATCTTCCTCCTGCCGCTTACCCTCTTCCTGTTATTCTTTGCCCTTCTCGATGTCGCGCACGCGCACGCCGTCGCGCACGCGCACGCCACCGTTCAGCAGGAGGCGCACCCTGCCACCGAGCAGCCGTTTGTAGCGGCGCGGTCGGGGGTAACCGAGACCTATACCAACCCGCTGGAGCCGGACATCCCGTCTCAGGGGGGGATCGTGGAAAGCTGCGCGGACCCGGCGATTATCCACAGCCAGGAGCCGGATGACGCGGGCTGGTACATCTACTGCACCACCGACCCGCTCAATAGCGACGACCGCGACCCCGATGGCAACCTGAATTTCCACCTGGTTCCCATGCTGCGCTCCACCGACCTGGTGACCTGGAGCTACGTCGGCGACGCCTTCACCGAGCGCCCATCGTGGGCGGACCCCACAGCGGGCATCTGGGCACCCGACATCGAGTACTTCAACGGTCAATACTACCTTTACATCGGCATCACCGACGTGACCCCGGAGATCAGCGGGGAGCCCGAAGAGTGCCACGGCGACAACGCCATCGGCGTTGCCACGGCCCCTACCCCGGCTGGCCCCTGGAGCTACCAGGCGCTGCCGGTGGTGGAGCCGCGCCGCAACGGGGAGGGCTGCAACTTCTTCTGGACCTTTGACCCCGACGTCATCACGGCGGCGGACGGGCAGCGCTACATCTACTATGGCAGCTACTACGGTGGCATCGAGGTGCGTCCCCTCTCCGACGATGGCCTCACTACCGTGGCTGGTACAGCCGTGCCGGTCACGATTGCCAACCGCTACGAGGGGGCGGAAGTTCACCTCCACGATGGCTGGTACTACCTATTTGCCTCGGCCACAAACTGCTGCAACGGCCCGCTGACCGGCTACTCCGTTTTCGCGGGGCGCTCGCAGGAGCCAACCGGCCCCTTTGTGGATCAGGATGGGGTCTCGCTGCTGAATAGCCGCGTCGGCGGAACACCCGTCATCAGCATGAATGGGAACCGCTGGGTGGGGCCGGGCCACAACGACGTTTTCACCGACTTTGACGGCCAGACATGGACCGTCTACCACGCGGTTGACCGCCTCGATCCCTACTTCACGGGCGAGACCGGCTTCACCAAGCGGCCCGTCCTGCTCGATCCCATCGTCTGGGTAGACGGCTGGCCGATGGCGCGCGGCGGCCTGTGGGCCTCCGACAGCACCATGCCCGCCCCCGCCGCGCAGCCCGGCCAGGAGGGCCAGTACGTGCCCGAGATGTACGAGTGGCCCGTGCCCGGCGAGCTCGTCCCCGAGGTCTCCGATGAGTTTACCGACACCCTGGGCGCGCAGTGGCAGTGGGTGCGCGAGCCCGACCCCAACAGCTACCGCGTGGCCGATGGCTGGTTCAGCTTTGACACCCAGGCCGCCGACCTGTATGTTGACAACAACAGCGCCTCGGTCCTCATCGAGGAGCTTCCGACCGACCTTCTGGCCGAGGAGTACACGGTCGAGACGCGGGTTCGCCTGAACCTGCCGCCCGATGGCTGCTGCTACAACTATGTGCAGGCCGGGCTCGTCCTCTACGGGGACGACGATAACTTCCTGAAGCTGGTCCACGTCTCCATCTGGGAAACGCGTCAAACCGAGTTCGCCAAGGAATCGTCGCCGGTGCCGGATGGCTTCCCGCGCTACGGCAACACGGTGGTCGGCGCGCCGGACGAGTGGACCGAGCTTCGCATCGTCAAGCAGCAGGTGGGCGACCAGCAGGAGTACACCGCCTTCACCCGTCGGGCAGACGGCCAGTGGGTGCACGGGGGCACCTGGACCCATGAGCTTGGCGAGGCAGAGCCGGCCTACGTCGGCCTGGTCTCGATGGGCGGAGGGGGCTTTACCGCCGACTTCGACTATGTTCGCGTCTACCAGGGCGAGCAGGCCACGGCGATCACCGTGGACGCCCTGAGCGCGGACGCGCCCGGCACCCGTCCCGTGCTCCTCGCGCTGGGCGGCGTTACCCTGACCCTGCTCGGCATGGTGCTCTACCGCTCGCGCCGCAAGGCACAGCACCGCTAGCGCCCAGCGCATCCCGAAGCAGCGTTTCTGCACCGATAAACCACGAGGGGGCGGGCCGTCTGGCCCGCCCCCTCCCCTACCCGACCATGATCCTATGACCCCCACTTACGACAACCCCGTTTACCCCCACGATTTCGCCGACCCCTTCGTGCTCCAGCATGAGGGAGAGTTTTGGGCCTACTGCACCGGCATCCAGCCCGATGGCCGCTGCTTCGGCATCCTGCACTCGCGCGACCTGCTGCACTGGCAGCCCGTGGGCGGCGCGATGGTGCCGCTGCCGGGGGGCCACAGCTGTTACTGGGCACCGGAGGTCAGCTACCACAACGGGCTTTTCTATCTCTACTACAGCGTCGGCAACGAGGAGCGGATGCAGATCCGCGTGGCCGTCGCGGTGCACCCCGCTGGCCCCTTCCAGGATAGCGGGCGGGGGCTGACGGGGGAACCCTTCGCGATTGACGCCCACGTCTTCCAGGATCGGGATGGTACCCGCTATCTTTTCTACGCCACCGATTTTCTGGAGCATGAGCGGGTCGGCACCGGCACCGTGCGGGACGTCCTGCTCGACCCGTACACGCTGGCGGGGGCACCCAGGCCGGTAACCCTCCCCGGCTTCGAGTGGCAGATCTACGATCCCCAGCGCGCGGAAAAGGGGGGCACCTGCTGGCACACGGTAGAGGGATCGTTTGTGCTCTACCACAAGGGGCTGTACTACCAGATGTTCAGCGGCGGCAACTGGCAGAACCCGAGCTACGGGGTCAGCTACGCCACCACGGAGCGCCTCGACCCAGAGGGGGAGGTGTGGGAGCAGCTGTGCGATGGCGAGGCGGTGCTGCCGCTGCTACGCTCCATCCCCGGCAAGGTGATCGGGCCGGGGCACAACTCGGTGGTCATGGGGCCGGACAACCGCCAGCCCTTCTGCGTCTACCATCGCTGGGCGGAGGACGGCAGCGGGCGCTTCATGGCGCTCGACCGGCTGGAGTGGGTGGGGCGGGGGTTGCGCGTGCTTGGCCCCTCCTACACCCCCCAGGCCGCGCCCCTCCCGCCGACCTTCCTCGACCGCTTCGACACCCCCCGCGCCGAGGCGCTTGGGCCGGAGTGGGAGTGCGCGGGGGAGGGGTGGAGTTGCGAGAGTGGCAACGCGGTCCAGGCGGACAACGGGCGCGCCGCGCGCGCGCGCTGTCGAGTTGGTGCGCCCGCCTTCCTCGCGGAGGTCAGCGCGCGCGCCCTGACCTTCGAGGGGACGGACCCCGCCTTCGGGGTGATGCTGATGGAGGGCGACGTGCCGCTGCTGGAATGCCGCCTGATGCCCGCCGCGCACGCGGTGGAGATGCGCTGGCACGACCAGGACGGACCCCACACCGAGCGCTTCCCCCTGCCCGATACCTTCGACCTCGCCGCCTCCTCCGTGATTCGCCTGGACGTGGAGCCGGGGCACGCCCGCGTCAGCCTCGCCGACGCGTCGTTCCGCTGGTCCGGCTCGCTTCCGAGCGCGCCATGTCCCACCTCGCGCTTTTCACCGACACGATGAGCGCCGCCTTCGGGCATGTGAGCCTCACCGTCGGCTGGGAGGAAACGTGGGAGGGGGCTGCCACCCTTGACGAGCGGGGCTGGCAGGCAACCGGCGGCGGCGTGGCAGGTTGCCGAGCAGCAGCTTTGCTACGCCCCTACGGAAGGGGGCAGCCTCCTGACCCGTGGGCCAGCCCTGCCGTCGTACGAGTTGGTACTCAACGTGCAGTTGGACGGCGACCCTGCCGCTGCGCCCGCCTACGCCCTGCTCCCCGCGCTGGACGAGGCGGGGAACGGGCCGCGCCTGACAATCGAGCGCGACGGGAGCGGCTGGGCCATGCTGTGGCAGGGAGCGGCTGGCGCGCAGCGCTACCCGCTCCCGCCCTCGTTTGACCCGCGCGCTTTTCAGCACTTTCGCCTTCGCAAGGAAGACGGACAGCTCGCCGTTCACTGCGGGGCCACCCTTGTCGGCAAGGGGGATGTCACCCCTGGCCCCACCCGTGTCGGCCTGGCAGGCTTCGCCGCGCCCGCTCGGTTCGACCTGATACGAGTCACCGCTATAGGGGGTGCCGTTTGAAGTTAGGAACCGCGCCGGAAGAGTTTATCTGGGCGACAGGCATCGAAGATACCTTCGTCCCGCAGTCGCGGCCCGGGCACCGCCCGCTCGATGAGTACGAGTTGATCGGTCACTACGAGCACTGGCGCGAGGATTTGGCGCTGGCGCGGGACTTGGGGGTGCGGGCGCTGCGTTGGGGGGTGCCCTGGTATCGCGTCGAGCCGCAGGAGGGCCACTTCGAGTGGGGGTGGACCGATGAGGTGCTCCCCTACCTGGTGCAGGAGCTAGGCATCACCCCCATCATCGACCTGATGCACTACGGCTGCCCCTTCTGGCTAAAAGACGAGTTCGCCAATGAGCGCTACCCCGACGCGGTGGCGGCCTACGCCGCCGCCTTCGCGCGCCGCTACCGGGGGCTCGTCCGCTGGTATACCCCGCTCAACGAGCCGCTGGTCAACGCGCTCCTGTGCGGGAAACGGGGGGTGTGGCCCCCCTATCTTCGCAGCGATCGCGGCTACACCCTGCTCGCGCTGCAACTGGCAAGGGGGATCAGCCGAACGGTTGACGCGCTACGGGAGGTCGATCCTGACGCGGTGATCGTGCATGTCGAGGCAACGGGGCTGACGCGCAGTGCCACCCCGGAGCTGGAACCGCTCGCCACGGAAGAGCAGTGGCGAAACTGGCTTGGGTTGGACCTGATTACGGGGAAGGTAGATAGCAGCCACCCGCTTTATCCCTGGCTGATTCGTCACGGTGCCTCGTACCACCATTTGAAGGAGCTGATCGACCACCCCCCCGGCTGGGACGTGCTGGGCCTCAACTTTTACCCGCAGTGGACCACCCGCGAGTTGTACTTTAACCCGAGCGGGATGCTAGGGGTGCGGCTGGTGGAAAAGGAGGGGCGCGGCTTTGCCGAGATCATCCGCAGCGCCCATGAACGGTATGGCGGCGCGATCATGATTACCGAGACGAGCGCGCGCGGGTCGGTACGAGAGCGCGCGGCCTGGCTCGACTCGTCGCTCGGGGCGATCCGGACGCTGCGCGCCGAGGGGGTGCCGGTGGTGGGCTACACCTGGTTCCCGCTTTTCACCATGATCGACTGGCGCTACCGTCACGGCAACAAGCCGCTGGAATCCTACTATCTCGACCTTGGCCTCTACACCCTGGCCGCGCCCGAGTCTCCCGCCCGCTGGCAGCAGACCCCGCTCGTCGAACGGTTCTGCTCGTACGTCACCCACGCGGCGGACGCCATCGGTCCACTCGCGTCAAACGAATCCCATATCTGAAAATTCTAGTTTTTTGGAGAAAGCGCGATGAGTCGAAGTTCCCCGATTTTTCTGGATGGCCCGTGGCACTTCTGGGCCGACCCGACCGGCTCCCTGTCCGCTACCGCCCTGCGCGAGGAAGACGCGCAGCCGATCACCGTTCCCGCCCCCTGGCAGGCGCACTCCGACGCGCTGCGCTACTACTCGGGCGATGCGTGGTACCAGCGCGTCGTGGAGGTTCCCGCTGACTGGCTGGCAGCAGCGCGTCGTGTTGCACTTTGGCGCGGTGGACTACTTCAGCGATGTCTGGCTAAACGGGGAGTACGTCGGCGGCCACGAGGGGGGCTATCTGCCCTTCGAGTTCGACGTGACCGCGCAGGCCAAAGCGGGGGACAACCTGCTCACCGTGCGCGTCTCCGATCCGCCGGGGCTCTTTGCGGAAATTCCCCACGGCAAGCAGAGCTGGTACGGGCCGCTCAGCGGCATCTGGCAATCGGTCTGGCTCCAGCGGCGCGCGGCGCTGCATGTGGAAGGGGTGCGCGTGCACCCCGAGTTGGCGAGCGGGACCGTCACCTGCCAGGTGAGGCTGTCCGGCGCGGGGAGCCCAACCTGCTCGGTGCGCGCGGAGGTAACCGCGCCGGACGGGGCGGTGGTGGCCGTGGCGAGCGCCCCGCTTGAGGAGGGGGTGATCGTGCCGACCCTCTCGTTGCACGTCGAGGACGTGCAGCCCTGGTCGCCGGACCATCCCGCGCTATACCAAATCCACCTCACGCTCGTGCAGGAGGGCGAGACGGTGGATCGCTACAACGAGAGCTTCGGCTTCCGCACGATCGAGGCGCGCGACGGCTACCTGTACCTGAATGGGGAGATGATCTACCTGCGCGGGGCGCTGGATCAGGATTATTACCCCGGCACGATCAGCACCCCACCCTCGCTGGAGTTTTTGGAAGATCAGGCGCGCAAGGCAAAAGAGCTGGGCCTGAACTGCCTGCGCTGCCATATCAAGGTTCCCGACCCGCGCTATTACGAGGTGGCCGACCGCCTCGGCCTGCTGATCTGGACCGAATTGCCCAACTGGCGCACCCTGACCGACGGGGCGGCGACCCGTGCCTGGGAAACCATGGAAGGCATCGTCGAGCGCGACGGGAACCATCCGTCGATCATCATCTGGACCCTCGTCAACGAAGATTGGGGCACCGATCTGATGTACGATCCGGCCCACCGCGCCTGGCTCAAGGAAAGCTACCACCGCCTGAAAGCGCTCGACCCCACGCGGCTCGTCGTGGACAACTCCCCGTGCGTCGGCAACTTCCACGTCGAGAGCGACATCGAGGATTACCATTTCTACCGCGCCATCCCCGACCACGGGCTGGAGTGGGATCACTTCGTGAACACCTTCGCGGCCCGCTTCGCGCTTACCTACTCCCCATTCGGCGATGCGGTGCGGCGCGGCGACGAGCCGCTGATCCTGTCCGAGTTCGGGAACTGGGGGCTGCCCGACGTCACGCTCCTCCGCGATGCCGAGGGGCAGGATCCCTGGTGGTTCGAGAGCGGCCTGGAGTGGGGCAACGGGGTTGTCTACCCGCACAACGTCGAGGAGCGCTTCCGCCGCTGGGGGCTGGACCGTGCCTTCGAGAGCTGGGAGCACTTTGCGGCAGCCACCCAGTGGCAGGAGTTCCACGCGCTCAAGTATGAGATCGAGGCGATGCGCCGCCGCCCGCGCATCGCGGGCTACGTCATCACCGAGTTCACCGACGTGCATTGGGAGTGCAACGGGCTGCTGGACATGGAGCGCCACCCCAAGGCGTTTCACGAGACATTCAAGCAGATCAACGCCGACACCGTCCTCATTCCAGAGTGGACGCGCCTGGCCTACTGGAGTGGCGAGAGCGCCGAGTTTGGGGTCACGGTAGCGCATGGGGCCAGCCCTGCCCTGCCGGGCGGCACGCTGGGCTGGTCGTTGGGCACAGGGGGGGCAAGCGGGGAGCTATCGGTGCCGATGCTTCCCCCCGGCACTTCCCAAACGGTGGGGCTGATTCAACTGGAAGCACCCTCGCTCGAGACCCCCCGCGCCGATACGTTGCATCTCACGCTCGGCAGCGGGGAAGGGGAGCCGCTCGCCACCAGCACGCTGCCGCTCACCTTTTTCCCGCGCCACCTGCCCGCGCGCGCGGCACAGCTGAGCGTCTGGGTGGGGGAGCCGCTCCTCGCCAGCCAGATGCAGGCGGTGGGCTACAACGTGGTGCATGACCCCAAGCAGGCGGACGTGGCGGTGACCCATCAGCTCGGCTACGAGCACGCGCGCTACGTGCGGGAGGGGGGCCACCTGCTGCTGCTGGCGAACAGTGACGAGGCCCTGCCCTACAACTTCCTCGGCATGACGATCAACGAGCGGCAAAAAACCCTCTGGGATGGGGACTGGGCCTCCTCCTTCGCCTGGCTCCTGCGCGACGGCCCCTTTGCCGCCTTCCCCGGCGGGCCGCTCCTCGACAATTCCTACATGGCAGTGGCCCCCAACTATGTCATCTCCGGCCTGGGCCCGTGGGATTTTGAATCGAACGTGTACGCGGGGCTGTTCGTGGGCTGGATTCACAAGGTGGTGGCCCTGCTCACGCGGCAGCGCTACGGAGCAGGCCAGGCGGTGCTCACCACCTTCCGCATCCACGCGGGCCTGATCGGTACCGACCCCCTCACCACCCACCTGCTCGACGCGATGCTTTTGTTGAGCAGCACAAAAGGCTAAAACAAACAGGCAGGGGTGCGGAACCGCACCCCTGCCTGTTTTTATGTCAACTCAGGATGCGTTTGTCCAACGAAACCCATATCAAGAACTGGCCGGCGCGAGGCACCGAAGTTGTCTCAAAGCGATAGTCCGCTAGGTGTCCCCCCACTCATCCGGCTTGAGAATGACGAAGACCGGTTCAAGATCAGGCTGGACATACTGGGCAAGCGCCTGCGCGAGCACGAGGCGCAAGCGATAGGCCAACCACTGCTCGACCATCTCGTTGGGCACCCCGATCCGCGCGACCCCCTTCTCCACCTGAAGGAGCATCGTGTGGGGGAAGAGAAGTTGGAAGGTGGCGCGGGTCAGCCGCCCCTGAAGCTCAAAAAGAACAGACTGCCACTGCTCGCGCTCGCGCTCGGTGGTGCCGTAGCGCTCCCGCAGGATGTCCCGTTGCGGGGGCGGCACGTTGTCCGAGGCCAGCAGCAACGCCTCCTGCTGCGCCTGGTCGTTGGCCTGCTCAAGCGGGCTGCGGTACCCCTCCGGCGCGCCCCAATCCTCCTCGATGGCGCGCCGCAGCCAGCCCTGCGGGTTGCGAATCGAGGAGGGGTTGCTTTCCTGCTCCCAGAGCAAAAAATCTATCTTTTCGAGGATGTGCGCGCGATCATGTTGGGCGGTCAGCTCGCGCGCGACCCGCTCCGACAGGCCCAAGGCCATGAGCGGTGCCATAATCTCCGGCGCGGCCTCCACCTCGCTGGCAGCGAGGGCCTTCGCCCCCTCCCCCACCGGGCCAAGCGCCGCCTTCTGCTCGAAGCGCATCCGCGTGTAGCGCCCCACCTTGACCGGCCTGGCATCGCTCAGGAAGCGCTGCGCGATCAGCTCGTCCAGGGCGGGCTGGAGCTTTTCCAGCACCTTCGACGGATATTTGTAGCGCGCCATCCCCAGGCGACCGGACAGATCAAAGATGTCGATCTCGTACTCATTCTGGTAGGCCATCCGCTTGTCGAGGAAGCGGTACAGGCGACGCGCGATCGGGCTATTGAGGCTAAAGTACAAATTCAAATCCAGATATTTGATGTACCCATCCTGAACGCTCTTCCAGATATCCTCACTCCAAATGAAGTAGCCCGGCACCCCCTCCGCTTCCCGCACCGTCTCGTCCTCTTCCAGGTAGGCCAGCCAGTACTTGTCAATCAGGTGGAAACCCGACTTCACTTTAACCCAACTTTTCTCGCCATTGTCCCAAAAGGCCCCCTCGGCGTAGATGGTCACGCCGACGAGGCGCTCCAGCGAGCGCTCCACCGATTCATAGGCGCGCTTGCTGCGGGAGGTGCCCATGATCTGCAAGATTTGATACACGCTGAACGGGATCTTGCGCGTTTCAAAGCCCTGGTCGGCGGAAATCGCCATGAGGGCGATCACCACTCGCTCGTCGTACTCGGTGGGCAAGCCGAGCCCGCCCGCGCCACGCACCGTCCAGCGCTGGCGCAGGCGCTTGCCCGCCTTGTCAGTGATCCACCCCTCGTAGGTAAAAGCGTCCTGATCGTTCCCCTGCCGCGTGAGCGATGCAAAAGGGAACTCGGCCAGATTCATCTCGTCCCGTCCCGACGGACGAGCCGGATACTCTTGCTCGTTTGGTTCAACTGATTCGGAATCGCTCATACCTTCTTAATCCTTTTGAAAGGAACAACACACCACAAAAACAGCTTTCTTTGTCACCTTGTTTTGGTAGTCTTTGTATTATTTGAGACGTACCCCTGGCGACACACGCTTCTTTCCCTTAGGGCACACTATTTCTTCCCCAGGGTATCACAGGGGCTTCCCCGCCAACACACGGAATTTCCTTGAAATCACACCATTGGCTTTCCCCGCTGGCACACGTTCCTTCCCCGCTAACACACCATGAACTCCCCCCGCTGACACACGCCCTTCCCCCACGTATCACCCCAAATTTCCCTGGAAACACACTAGGGTAAAGCGGTATTTTGGGCGCTTTTCCCCTGGATGGTGCCTTTCAAATGCCCTATCGTCGCGCAAATTTCCCCACCAACACACTATATTTCCCCCCTGACACACTACGATCTGTCGGGATCAAGCAACCAGAGCGCGCTGCCCGGTTGCTTGCGCTTCCCTGGTGACACACTATCTCTTCCCTGCTAACGGCGCTGTTGTATCAGCGTGCCAAAACAAAAAAGCCACAGATCGACCCGTGATCGGTGGCGTGGTACGTCGAGGGAGGGAGCAAGGGACGAGCGAGGAAGAGCCAAATAGACCCTTGTACTCATGACAAGAGTGTTGTATCATTGTCATAATAACAACGACATACAGGTCCCTCAAGGAACCAGACCACCAGAACGCCTGGGGTTGCACTGCCCGCCAAGACTAGTTGCAACCTGGGCGTTTTTGGTTGTATTCAACTGGCTGAATGGGGTGGTGGGGAAGCGCAGATGCTCCGGGTTACCTTCTCCTCTGCTGTAGCGTGAACCACCAACAACGGGTCACCTGCCAACGTGGGAGGGGTCGTTGCTCTGCCAGGCTGACTTTTCTTCCCACTGCGGCCCCAGTAACTGCGCTGCCAGCGTTTCCAACTGTTCAAGGCGCTCCGCGAGGCGCGTGTACTCCCCATAGGGCACGACGCGCGCAATGCGCCGTCCGTGCCGTTCGATGATGGTAGAATGACCTGCCAGCGCATCATCCAGCATCCGTCCCACCTGGTTTCGGAGTTGGGTACTACCAACAATATGCGTTTCGTGCTGCATCCTGTGCATTCCGGGTAATCTGGTAACTCTGTGCAAACTGCGTAGTCTCCACAGAATATCACGCTCCCCCACCCCTGTCAACCCCTTCTTTCGCACCTGTAGGACGTACATCGTTGACCAGAGACCGATGGGTGCTCCCAGGGCGCGGGGACCGGAGAGGTTGGGCAAGCCCCAGTTATGCATCGTCGGACCCACTCCTCTGTGTTCTCTGTGTTCTCCGTGGTAAATTCCGTCGTTCGTTCGCTCCTCGCACCCGCGCTATCGCTTTGTCCCGCTACGCCAGAGGGCGTGGCGCTGAAACTATCCAGCGCCACGCCCTCCGTCGTTCCATCGTTAGCCGTTACAAAGCTTTGTCGGCATGCTCCCACGCCTTGCTGTAGTGCTCGATAGCCTTGTCTGGCTTGCCATCGTCCACGTCGTCTTGCGCTTTGTCCATTTCCTCCTCTGCTTTGTCGATATCTTTGGGGTCACCGCCCGACGCGATGGCGAGGTCTATGGCCGCCTGTGCCTCGTCATGCGCCGCGTTGAGCAGCAGTTGAATCAGGTTGTCTACCTGTGCCCCTTCGTTCGCCGCGTTGAGCAGCTCCTTCACCGCTTTGCCTACTTCGTCCAGACCCTTCTTGCCATCATCCTTCCCGAACTCGGTAAGCGCCTTGTTCAGGTTGCTCTTGGCCTTGTTGAGCTTGTCCTTGGCCTTGCTTGACAGCGCGGGATTAGCCAGGAGCGTGTCGATGCTCCTGATTACCTGGATGATCACCGACTCGATGTCGGTTGGCGTGGTGGTTGGCGTACGCGTCGGTGTGGTGGTTGGCGTGCGTGTTGGCGTAGTGGTTGGTGTACGCGTTGGCGTGTTAGTTGGCGTGCGCGTCGGTGTGGTCGGCGTTGGTGTGTTGGTCGGCGTTCGTGTTGGTGTATTCGTTGGCGTATTGGTCGGTGTGTTGGTCGGCGTATTGGTCGGTGTGTTGGTTGGCGTGTTGGTCGGCGTGTTGGTCGGCGTGTTGGTCGGCGTGTTGGTCGGTGTGTTCGTCGGCGTATTGGTCGGTGTGTTGGTCGGCGTGTTGGTCGGCGTGTTGGTCGGCGTGTTGGTCGGCGTGTTGGTCGGTGTGTTGGTCGGCGTGCTCGTCACGGTTGGCGTGGCCGTCGCGGGTGCGGCGGTGACCTCCAGCGTGTAGACCTCGCTGCGGGCAACGTTACCCGCACGGTCCCACGCTTCCACGGAAAGCTGGTAGCTGCCCGTTGTCAGCGCGGCGGGCTGGAAGCTCCATGCGTTCCCAGTGCGGCGCGTGATGAAGACGCGGTCCGGGTTGGCCGTGTCATGCACGATGACGTAGACCTCGGCCACCTCGCCGCCATCGGTGACGGTGCCGCTCATCAGCGGGCTCGCCGCCACCTGGTCCTCGCGCACCTCGCCCAGGCTCTGCTCGATAGTGAGTTGCGGCGCTACGTCGTCCACGCGGGCGGCGCGGCTCAGCGGCGCGGACTGGTTGCCGGTCGCGTCCCGCCCGGTGAAGCGGAAGGTGGTCTGGACCCCGTCGCCCCCGTCCAGCAGCAGGGTGCTGTGCCAGGGCGCGCTGGCGCTGTCGCCCTGCGCGTCCGTGTCGCTGCACTGGGTATCGTCGCGGCAGATTTCCACCGCGCGCGGCGCGAAGTCGTCGGTCAGCTGACCGCTCAGGCCGAACTCGCCGGGCGAGAGGTAGCCATCGTTGAAGGAGGCCTCGACGACCTCGTCCAGCGCCACGGTTGGCGGGGTATTATCCACCGCCATGGTGACTGGATCGCTCCACCCGCTCTGGTTGCCCACGCCGTCCGTCGCGCGGATGCGGGCCGCCACCTCGTCGATCCCCGCCAAGTCGCCCGCGTCCCACTCGCAGCTCCATACGCCAGCGGTGGTGTCCCCCACGGGGCAACTGAGCACGACCGGGCTGCCACCTGGCTGCGGGGTCAGCTCGACCTCGACCAGGGTGACGCCGGAGCGGTCCTCGGCGGTGCCGAAGAGGGTGTTGGGGCCGGGCCGCACGTAGCCCAGCTCGAAGCCGACGGTGACCGTCGCTGGGGTGGTAACGTCCAGGTCGTGCTGGCTCCAGAACTCGTCGTAGCTCGTGTGGTAGCTGTCGCTGAGCAGCAGCTGGATTTCGGCGGATTCCGCGTCGAGCGCAGCGTTCACCACCCCATTCAGGGTGACGCTGCCCACCGCGCCCGGCGCGATGTCGGTCAGGGTAAGCGTCTGGGTCGAGGCTGCCCCCTCAAACTGGAAGCCGCCGCGCGCCAGGGCGTCCACCGTGACCTCGGCCATCGGCGCGTTGCCCACGTTCTGGTAGTTCAGGGTCAGGGTGATCGGCGTGCCATCGCCCAGCGGCGGGGCGTGCGGGTCGATGCCCAGCGGCAGGTCAATCTCGCCGTCCAGGTCATCGTCCAGGTTGTCCCCGATGGAGAGCAGGTCGAAGCGGCCACTGTCAAGGTAGCCCACCTGCGCGCCGGACGGCTCGACGGTCAGGGTGAAGCGCATGTCGGCGTCGCGCCACACCCCCTCGTTGGGGGCCACGCCCAGCTGGAGCGGGCCAACCGTCAGTGACTGCGTGAGCACGAGCGCGCCGGGCGGCTCGTCCGGGCTGATCGTCGGGTTGACCAGCGGGCTGTTGAGCAGCTGCTTGTCCGGCACGGTCGTCCACACCTGCATGCGCCCCGGCTCGGTGGCGAACATTACCATCTGCATGGTCGTGCTCGACGGGTTGCCAATGCCCAACTCGGTGAAGGGCAGGAGCAGGTCGGTGCGCGTCCCGTCGCTGATGAACTCGTCCTCGTCCAGCTCGCGGAGCACCGTCCAAGTGCCACCATCCCACTCCAGCAGGGTCACCCCCACCGTCGTCGTGGTGACCGCCGTGACACGGATGGCGTAGTCCGCCTCGTGCGAGGGCGGCAGGGTAACGGAACCACCATCGTTGTAGGGATTGTAGGTGCTGCGGCTGCCACCGTCCTGGGTGTCCAGGTAGAGGTAGAGGTCGCCGTCGGTCAGCGGGTTCGGCCCCTTCACCCCCACGCGGAGGGTGTCCTCGTTCCAGGTAGTGTGGAGGCGCGTCACATCGGAGCGCGTGCCACCGCTCGGGCTCTTTTCCTCCGGTTGGCGGTCCGCGCCGACCTGCGAGCCGCCAGTGTCGAACCACGAGGGGTCGGTCAGGTCGTCGATGAGGTCCGGGGTTTGCGGGCTGTCGAAGATGAACGGACCCTGGGTAATCACCGTCTGGTTCCCGTTGGTGTCCTCGACCACGAGGTGCAGCCACTTCACGACCGCCTCGCCCGGCGACGCGCTGTGCGTGTGCGGGTCGGTCGGCGTGTAGCGGGTAAGCTGGGCGATCTCCGGCGTCTCCGCCTCGCTCCAGCCAACGTAGTACGCCTGGATGCCCGCGCCGTCCTCGCTTTCCTCCCAGGTGACGACCGGCAGCGGGTTGGTGGTCGTGATGACCACCCCCGGCAGCAGCGGCGCGCCGTCCAGGGTGATGGTGGGGGAAATCGGCTCCGGTGCCACCAGGTCCAGCGTGAGCGTCCCGCTCGTCGAGCTTTCGCGGCCACCCTGATCGGTGACGCGGACGGTGACGTCATGGTCGCTGCCGTCCACGTTCTCTTCCTGAAGCGCGGGCCAGGTGTACGACCAGGTGTGCGTGTCAGGGTTGTACTGCGCGGGGGTCCACGGCCCGTTGTCGATTTGAATTTCCAGCGTTTCCAGCGTGCCGGTCTCGGTCAGGGTGCCGGTGATGGTAACGATCCCCGGCGCGATCTCGCGCTCCAGGTTCAGGGTGCGCGTGTCGAGGGTCAGCGCGGGCGCTGCCAGGTCCACGTACAGCGTGTGGCTCGGGCTGGTGTAGCTGTTGCCCTGCTGGTCGGTCGCGCTGACCGTCAGCGCGTAGCTCCCCTCGGCGGGCGGGGTCCAGGACGCGCTCCAGGGCGCATCCTGCTCCGCCGAGCCGGGGGCCCAGCTATCGGTGTGGATGACGGTGCCATCCACCCACAGGGTCAGCGTTGCCAGCCCTGCGGTCGCGGCGGCGGAGCCGGTGATCGTGATCGGGTCGAGGGCGCTCAGCCCCGCGCCACTTTCCGGCGCGAGGATCGCCGCCGCCAGCGAGGGCGGGTTGTAGCCCGCCGGAACCGCGTCCGGCTCGACCGTGGGCACCGGCGTGAGATCGCTTGTATCCCAGTCGATGCGCAGGTCGTAGCGCGTCTCGCACAGGGCGCGCGTGGTGGCGGCGGGGGCCACACGGATGTAGTACGTCTCGTCGGCCTGCAACTCGTATGGCAGCACGCTGGCCAGGGTGCTTTCGTCGTCCGCCTCGTCCAGCACGGTGGTGCCGTCGCTGGCGTACAGGGTCAGCACCGTGTCGCTGTCCGCGCCCAGCACCTCGGTGTTGAGCAGGTAGCGGCGCGTGACGTTGGGCACGAAGCTGAACCAGTCAGCATCGGTCAGGCTGTCGAAGGTGTGGTCGCTGCTGAGCAAGTCCACCACCCCGACCTCGGTCGCGCCCGCCGCGTCGTCGTCGGCGTCCTCGTAGGGGTCCACCACGGCGGGGCAAACCGGCGCGTCCGGCGTGGGGGAAGGAATCACGTAGGGTGTGCTGGTCGGCACCGGCGACGGGGTCAGCGACGCGGTGGCGGTGGCGGTCGGCGTGTTGCTCGGGGTGGGGGCCGCAACGATTTCGCGGCACACCTCCAGGCTCCAACCATCCAGGGTGCCCTCATCGCCCCCGGCCCAATCTTCCACTACGAGTTGCCACGTCCCGCTACTTTCGTCGCCCCAGAAGCGGGCAAACGGCTCGTCGGGTTGGTACGTCCCCTGATCGGTCGGCGGGCAAGGCCACAGACCGGGCGCGGCCTCGTCGTCCAAGGAGAGGTAGAAGTCGTTTTCAGTGTTGCACCCTCCGCCTTCTCCGCCTTCGCCTTCGCCTTCGCCTTCGCCTCCCCCTCCCTGCCTACCACTCGGGGTCCACAGGGTTTCGGTGCTGCCATCGGGGCTGCTCAGCCGGAATTGAAGGTCACCGACGTAGGTGTGCGTGCCACGCAGATCCAGCACGTTCACGTCCCAGATCGGGCCACTGTCCGCCACGCTCAGCGTGGAAGTGATCGTCGTGTTGTCGATGATGTCCAGCGGCACGTCGGTGCTCTCATACACGGTGCAGACGATCTCCCCGGAGGGGGTTGCCCGTGGCGTGGGGGTGATGGTGGGTGTGGCGGTATCCTCCGGTGTCGGCGTGATCGTCGGCGTGAACGTGCTTGTCGGGGTCGCGGTCGGCGGCGGGTTTTGCAGGCTCAGGTACAGGTCGTAGGTAATAGGCGTCGATGCCACCAAGGTTTGATCCCACACCAACACGTACCAGGTGCCGGTGCTGTTCAGGGTGTAGGTAAGGCTGACATTGGGCCGGAAGGCCGATGTCACAATTTGCTGCGAGGGGTTGTACAGCCCCAACCAGTAGCGTTCGAGCGGCCTGTCGGTTTCGAGCACCGCCTGGAACAGCTCGCCCGCCACCCCCTGGAAGGCAAAGGCGTCAAATTCCCCCTGCGGGCAAAGCGCGGCGTGCACCGTACCGTTCGCGGGCACGTACGGTGCCGTGTTGCGGTCGTTGTTCTCCGGCTCGGTGCTGTCCGCCAGAAGGCAGAGGTCCGGCGTGGCGGTTGCGGTGGGCAGCGGCGTGTTGGTGGGCAGCGGCGTGCTCGACGGGGTGGGGGTCGGCTCTGTCACGGCGATATCGAGCGTGTAGCGGTTGGGCACCCCGATGCTCCCGTCCGCCGCCTTCACGATGATGTAGTAATCGCCGATGTATGGCAGCACGGTGCTGATCGACGTTTGTCCGTCACCGCCCAGGTTGGGAGTGGAGCTATAGGTCATAAACTCCAAGGAGTACTGCGCCTCGTCGGCAGCCGATAGGTTGATCGTGACAAGGTTGCCCGCGTAGCCGAAGAATCGGTAGAAATCCTGATCGCTGGACGGGCAGAGCCGGGCCTCGGTCAGGGTGATCGTTGGGTTGTCATCCAGCGGCATGGCAGAGAAGAGCGAGTCGTTGCTCTGGTGCGACCCGTTTATTTCATACGGGTCCAGCCCCGCGCAAACGTCCGGCGTGGGGGTAAGGGTGGGCGTGTTGGTGGGGGTGGGGGTCGGCGCTAGCAGTTGTACCTGTAGCGTGTACGGCTCGTCGCTCGACCCGTTGTCGTTGCGGCCCACCCCGATGATCCACGTCCCGCTCTGGGTAAGCTGGTAGTCGGCATGGGTGCTCCAGCCGCCATAGCTTTGCCCCGATGGGGGATCCAGGTAGATGTAGTAGTCGGCAGGCGGGTAGTTGGTCAGGTCCGCTACGAAGACCTGGCCCTCTGTCCCCTCGAAGGAGAACCTATCGATGTCGCCCCCAGGCTCGCCCCCGCGCCGACAGAGCGCGGCGCTAATGACCCCATCCGCTGGCAGCGGTACGGGAGCGCCCCAGGTGCCGCTGTACTCGTAGGGATCGGCGAGCACGCACGGGTCGGGGGTTGGGGTCGGGCTGGGCACGAGCGTCGAGGTGGGCGCGGGGGTCGGCGTGACCAGCGACAGTTCCATCGTGTACTGGCTCGGCGCTACCAGGGTGCCGCTGTGATCGTAGACCTCCAGGTACCAGTTGCCGCCGATCGTGATCGTCGCGGCGAGCGGGAAGGTGCCGGACGCGCTGGCGACGACGTCGCGCAGCGGGCCCGACAGGACCACCCTGTAGGCGGACGCCTGAGCGGAAACGATGGTCGCCTCGAACTGATCGCCGGTGTTTGCGTAGAAGTAGTAGAAGTCATGGTCACTCGCCGGGCAGAGCGCCGCCGCGACGTTGTCATTCCCGCCCACCGCCTTCTTGGTGGACCAGTTGTTGTTCGGCTCATACGAGTCCAGCCCCGCGCAGAGGTCCGGCGTGGCCGAGGCGGTCGCCGTGGCCGTGGCCGTGGGCGTGGGCGCGGCGAGCTGCACGTTCAGTGTGTACGGTTGCAGGCTGGAGCCCCCATCGCGGCGCGTCACCGCGATGTACCAGGTGCCGCTTTGATCCACGTTGCGCGACGCGCTCGTGCTGGGGAACCACCAGCCATACTGGTTGGGGCCAGCAAGGGTAATCGCGTAGTCGCCCGCCGGAAAATTGCTCAGCGTCGCGACGAGGACCTGCCCCGCCGTCGCTTCGATCTTGTAGGTGTCGGTGTCCGCATAGTTAGCACCGTCACGGACACAGAGCGCGCCAGTGATGGTGGTGCCGGTCATCTGGGTGGCGTTGTGGTAGCCATCGTTCGGTTCCAGGTTCGGGTCGGCCAGGGCGCAGGCGGAGGGGGTAGCTGTTCGTGTCGGCGACGGGGTGCGCGTGGCGACCACCGTCCCCGTGATCAGGGTCGTCGTCAGCGTGTAGGCGCTCGGCGCGACCACGGTGCCGCTGGGATCGGTAACGAGCAGGTACCAGGAGCCGCCGCCGATGATCTCGGCGGAGAGCAGGGTAGAGCCGCTCACGGTAGCCACCTCATTTTGGACCACGTTGTACAGCGTCAACGTGTAATCGGAGGCATCGGCAGAGGCAATCTGAGCGCTGAATTGATCCTGATCGTTGGCGAAGAACTTGTAGTAATCCTTGTCGCTGGCCGGGCAGAGCACCGCGTTGATCGTGCCGCTGCCGCTGACCGAGCGGGCCGAGCCGAACAGGTTGTTCGGCTCGTTGGGGTCCAGCCCCGCGCAGGGGTCCGGCGTGGCCGTGGCGGTTGCCGTGGCCGTGGCGGTGGCTGTGGGCGCGGTGACCTGCACGTTCAGCGTGTAGGGCGCAACGCTGCTCCCCCCATCGCTGCGCTCGATCGCGACGTACCAGGTGCCACTCTGCGTGACGGGGCGCGCGGCGCTCGTTGCAGGGAAGTACCAGCCTACCTGATTGGGGTTGGCTATCGTGATCGCGTAGCTGCCGGACGGGTAGCCGCTTGCCAGCGCCACCGAGAGGGTGTCGCCCGCGTTGGCCTCTACCTTGTAGAAGTCGAAGTCCCGCCCCGCGAGCCCGCCCGGTCGGCAGAGCGCAGCGGTCACGCTGCTGCCGGTAAGGAGGGTGGCGCTGCTGTAGCCATTGTTCGGCTCGTTCGTATCCGCCAGGGCGCACACGTCCGGCGTGGGTGAGGCGTTGGGCACGCTCGTGGCCGTGGGTACCGGTGTCGCGTCCACCAGCGATAGCTCCAGCGTGTAGCTGCTGGGCGCTATCAGGTTGCCGATGAAATCGTAGACCTCCAACTCCCAGTCGCCGCTGGCCGTGAGCGTCGCCGCAAGCGGGAACGCCCCATCCGCAGCGGCCACCTGGTTGCCCAGCGGGTCGGTGAGAATCACACGGTAGGAGGCCGCCTGAGTGGAAATGATGGTGGCTTCGAACAGATTCCCGTTGTTGGCCGAGAAGGTGTAAAAGTCACGATCGCTTGACGGGCAGAGGCTAGCCTCCACGCTATCGTTCGCGCCCACCGTTTTCCGCAGGGCGCGGCTGTCGTTCGGCTCGAAGGGGTCCAACCCCGTGCAGGCGTTCGGCGTGGCCGTGGCGGTCGCCGTGCGCGTGGCGGAGGCCGTGGCGGTAGCGGTGGCGGTCGGGGTGCTCAGCGTCACCGCCAGGTGGTACGGGGTGGCGCTGTAGTTTTCCGGGTAGATCGCCCCGTTAACCGAGATGACCACACGCGCGATCAATGTGGTGGGCTGGGCGGACGCATTGTGGTAGCTGATCTGCTCAGCGGCGAGCCCCGCGTTGCGGCTCGACCCCACGCGTACCCCGTCCAGCGTGTAAAGCTCCAGGTCCAGTGCGACCGGCAGGGTCGTCAGGTCAACCTGAACCACCTGCCCCGCCGGGGCGGTGAAGCGGTAATTGTCCTCCACCTCGTAGACAGACGCGCCCTGCCACTGGCAGAGCGGCGCTAGCAGCGCCACCCCTGGGGTGATCGGGCTCGCCTCGCCGAGGCTGTTGTTTGGCTCCAGGGTGTCGTTGATCTGGCAGGTGTCCGGCACCGGCTGGCTGATGCCGAGCACCGGGTTGGACATGGACGTGCCTCGGTAGCGGACGACCCCCGCCGTGTTCGGGTCACCGTTGATGGGGCCGTTGTAGCTGATCACGCTCATCTGCCGCAGCAGCGAGGCAACCCCATCGTCCAGGTTGACAGCCAGCAGGCTGCCCTCGACCATGAACAGCAGCCGGTTCAGCTCCGGTTGGAGCACGAGGCCATGCATCTCGTAGGCGTAGCTGCCATCGTGCAGGATCGTGCGGTACGAGCCATCCAGGCGCGCGCGCATGATGTCTTTGCCCCGGAACTCGTCGGGGTTGATCCAGTAAAGGTAGCCATCGTAGGGGTCCACCACGATGTCGCGCGCGTTCAATCCTGTGGAGAGCTCGCTCACGTCGCTGCCCGCATAGCTGGCGCGGAACAGCGAGACCCCGCTGCTGCCGCTGCCCTTGCCGAACCAGTAAAGCTGCTGGGTCAGGGGGTTCAGCGCTAGGCCGGTCACGTCTTTGACCTGCAGCGCGCCGATCACGGTTTGTCGCTCGCCCCCATTCAGGTTGGCGCGTTCCAACCCGGCGTCGGAGCTCCAGAAGAGAGCGTCCCCGACGGGATCGAGCGCGAGGTAGACCCCCGTGCCCGTGACCCCGCTCACCACCGTCTCCACCGTCGCGCCCGTCAGCGTGCTCCGTTGGATGCTGCTGCGATCCGGGTTGTACCAGTACACCTTGTTGTGGCTCTGGTCAATCGCGACGGCGCGGATATCGCGGTTCGTCGCGGCCTCCATCCCGCTGCGGTCGATCAGGATCGACGCCACCTCACTGGTGCGCGCGTCGGGCTCGGTGCTCCCGATGGACACGCGCTGGAGCTGGGAATTCGCCCCCGCGAAGTAGACGTAGGGGGTGCCGACCGGCACGGGCGGGTGCGGGAGTTGCACCAGGGTCGTGTCGTTCGTCACTTGGTTGTTGCTCGGCACCTCGTCCACGGTGCGGCTCGTGAGGGTGGCCGCCACGCTCTGCGCGCCCTCGGCTGCGTCGTCGGCTGCCACCTCCACCTCGATCGTGCGGCTGTCGCCGCGCGCCAGCGCGCCCAGCTCGCAGGTAATGGTCCCGCCGCTGTGGGTACAGGCGCTGTCACTCGCGCCCGCAAAGTGGAGCGAGTCGGGCAGGGCGATGGTCAGGACGACGTCCTCCGCGTCCATGCGGCCCGCGTTGCTGGCGAGCACGGTGTAGGCGGCGCTGTCACCCTGGTCAATCAGCGTTTGCGCGCCGTCCAGGGTAACCTGCAAGTCGGTGGCGAAGCTGCGCTGGCTGGGCACCGTCCCCACGGCCAGCGCGGTGGTGCCAA
Source organism: uncultured Chloroflexia bacterium (assembly GCA_963845765.1). Classification (GTDB taxonomy): domain Bacteria; phylum Chloroflexota; class Anaerolineae; order Ardenticatenales; family Ardenticatenaceae; genus CAWJTI01. The sequence goes on along the minus strand of CAWJTI010000012.1, from coordinate 62,408 downwards.
ACGGTACCTCAAAGTATTGGCGAGTCAGGGCAAGCCCCTCGGGCTGCCCGCCCGGTGCCGTGCGCTGGACCCCGCCCCAAGCGGTAGAGTAAACCAGCCCGCTATCGGTATCCACCCACATGGGAGCCTGGCCCCAAATGGTGAGGGTCGTACTGATAACCCGTTCGCTCGCCCCGCCCGCAAGCGGTTTGCGCTCCACGGCCCCACTCGTTCGCCAGTACAGGTAGCCCGCCTCGGAATCAACCTCCAGGGCATAAGCGTGAATCCGGTCGCCCTGGGGGCTGCACCCGATGACCTGGTTGGCACCGTTCTTGATGCAGGTGATCTCGGCCCCCGCGAAGAGGTGAGCGCCGCCGCCATCCAGATCCGCCACGTAGATCGAGTGCAGGGTGTGGCTCACCCACTTGCCCAACCCGACGGTGAAGAAGAGTTGGTCGGTCGCTGGGTTTACCACGATGTCGGAAATTTCCGCGTCCGCGTCCCCCCCATTCCAGGGCCCGTCCGGCCCCTGCCACTGGTAGAGCTCCTCGCGCAGCGTGCCATCCAGGTTGGCGCGGTAAATCTTTTTGCCAGAGGTCCACAAAATCTTGTTGCTGGCGGTGTCGAGTGCGATTTGGAGGGTGTCGAAGAAGCGATTCCAATCCACCCCCGCGATCAGCTGCGTCGGCTGCGTCCCATCCAGCCGCGAGCGCCAGATGCTGGCGGCGGGGCCCATGTTCCAGCGCTCGGGCCGTGAAGCCCCGACCGCCACGGGGGCCTCGCTCCAGTAGAGATAGCCGCTCTCCTCGTCTGCCACGATGTCGAAGATGCGCACCGCCCCCCGGTCCAGCAGGACGGTTTGCGGCATCGGGGCCGAGATGTCGAAGCGGCGGATCTGCGCCGTCGGGTTGAAGTTGTCGGTCAGCGTGCCGATGTAGACCTGGCGGCGCTCCGGGCGACCGATCACACATTGGCCGTAGCTGTCACAGGCGCGCGCGTACACGTCCTCGGTGGCGTAGCCGTTGACGGTGCAGGTGGGGACCATCTCCACCAGGCGGCTGCCGTCCCCGCTCCAGCTCAGGGTCCACGGGTCGGTCAGGTAGTGAAGGTCGCTGTTTTCCACGGGGCAGACAAACTCGAAGCCCTCGGTCGTCAGGTTCATGTCGCGGACCGTGGCGCGATAGGTCGTCTGCGCCGTGCTGCCCACCCCCGAATACTCGACCTCGATGTCGATCAGCGGCGCGCGGTTGTCAATCTCGCCGCGCCACGCGGGCCAGCTGCCGCGCTCGTCATTGCGGTTGCCCTGGGCATCGCCCGCGCGCAGGTCCAACTGGTAGAAGCCCTCGGTCTCGGGCGGGACGGTGTAGGACCACTCGCTCGTGGTGGCACCGGGGCTTTCCAGCGTGGCAGGCTGCCACACGCGGTACAGCGTGGCGACCTGCTCCTCACTCAGCTCGCTCCCGTAGAGCGCCACATCGTCAATCGAGCCGGACAGGTGCGGCTGGTGGCTCGCGGTCGCGATCACGTCCGGCGTGGCGTAGCCCAGCAGCAGCGCGCTGCCGTCGCCAAAGTCGGAGGTGCCCACGTCGCCGCTCACCTCAAGCTGGCCGTCCAGGTACAACTTTTGGCCGCCCGCGCCCATCGTGTGCACCACCTGGTGCCACACCCCGTCGGCGTAGTCCTTGTTGATGCTACAGCGCGACTGCCAGCGCTTCGGCGTGAGCGACCCGTCTTCCAGGACGTTGACACACACGCTGCCGTTCACCAGGAAGAGGTCGCGGTCGTGCCCGGTCGGCAGGGGCAGACGCCCCTGGAGGACGGAAGAGAGAGCGCAATCCTTGCAGGTGGTTTTGAACCAGTAGGAAAGGGTGCTGTTGGTCGGGGATACCGTCATCCCCACCGTTTCGAGCGCGTCGTTTGTGCCATCAAAGGTGACGGCGGTGCCGTACTCGCCATCCACCCCGCTCGTGGGGCAGCGGCCCAGGGTGCAGTACACCTTGGTGTTGTTTTCGGATCCATCCTTGAAGAAGATGGTGCCCGGCTTGTCGTCCAGCGACAGGATCAGCGAGGCGTCCTCGACCGATTCCAGCACCGGCCCTGGCACCAGGGCCACTTCCATCTCCGTCACCCCCGAGGCGGCGGCGGTGCTGTCTGCGACTGTGCCGGTCAGGGTCTCGGTGGTGGTGATGGTCCGTACCGAGTCCAGGCTGTCCAGCGTCCCTTGCGGGGCGAGCCGGTCAATCCGCACCGGAATCGCCTGCTCGTTCACGTTGCCCCCTGGCTCGGCCAGGTCGCGCGCGGTGACGGTCAGGGTGTAGACCCCGCTGGGGCTCAGCAGGCCATTCAGGGTCGGGTCGGAGATGTCGTAGGTCAGCGACCACGCCTCGCCGGTCGGCTCCACTTCGTGCACGTCATTGGAGCCGCTCAGCGCGACGGTGACGTCGCGCACCCCCGCTTCCGCATCGCTGACGGTGCCGGACAGGTCGAACTGCCAGCTTTCCTCGTCGGTGCGCTGGAGGGTCAGGTAGCCGTCCGCGCTCACCCCAGGGTCCAGCGTGGGCGCGGTGTCGTCGGTGCGGATGGTGGTCGTGTGGATCGAGGTGTGGCCCACCGCGTCGGTCGAGCGGGATCCGCATCTCGTAGGTGGCAGTGCCCGCGGGCGCGTCCCAGGCAAAGGCCCACTCCTCGGCCCCGCCTGCGGGCTGCCACGGGCCGCCGTCGATGCTCACCTCAACGAGGCTGATGTAGGAGGTCGGATCGCTCGCGCCGCCGCCAAAGACTACCATCTCGCCGGGGATGATCCACTCGCCGGTGACCAGCACCGCCTCGTAGGGTGCGTCGTCGTCAATCGTGATCGGCAGGGAGTCCGAGATCGTGATGTTGCCCAGGTTGCTGCCGGTGCCCTTGAGGGTAAAGGTTGCGTAGGAATAGGCGTCCGAGGCGGTGGACCAGGAGGCGCTGTTGTTGGCCGTGGCGCAGCCCTGGGCGGTACAGGCAAGCTCGGTGGGCGCGGCAAAGGTGCTGGCCGGCCACTGGATGCTTTGCTGGCCGCCGCGCGGGTCCAGCACGGGGGAAAAGCCCTGATAGGTAAAGCGCTGGGCGCTGCTGCCTTCCTGCTGGGTCCAGCCGATCACCCAGCTATCCGACTCGCCGGAAAACTGCGTGAAGGCCGCGCGCGGGTGGCTCACCGCCGCCGCGCTGCCACGGTTGCCGATCAGCACCGCGTCGGCGGGGGTGCCGTCGTTGCCTACCTTGCGCGCCATGATGGCGTCCCCGTCCTGGATGTAGACCACCAGCAACTGGCTGCGCACGCTATCGTAGGCGATGGACGGCTGGCTGTTGAGCGCCGTATCGGCGGTCAGCTCTTTGCCGGAGCCGGACACGAGGGAGCCGTTGCGGTCGATCTGCCCGCGCCAGATGTCGTGATCGGTGGCGCTTTGGCTGTGCTCCCAGACGATCTCGTAGTAGGGATCCGCCCAGAGCAGCTGCGGGAACAGGTCGGCCCCGCCGCCAGCGGCGAGGAGGGTGTCCACCTCCTGGATTTGCTCCATATAGGGGTAGTCGATGGAGGAATAGGAATAAACCAGGCGGGAGTGGATGTCCCACTCTCCCCCTTCCAGGTGGGACCACGAGACGAGGAATTTGTTGCCATCGGTGGCGATCGAGGGGTACAGCGCCTGCACGTCCGCCGTCGGCTCGGTGATCTGGATGGTCGGGCCTACCAGGGTGGGGGTGGCGCGGTCGTTCAGTCTGGCCGTAGAGCGCGTAGTCCCCGGTGGGGCCGCTGCGCTCCGACCAGACGCGCAAGCAGCTGGAATAGCCGCACTCGACCGCCACCGGGTACGCCGCGATCTCGGCGGTGGTGCTGTAAAGTTGGGTGGGTGCGATGTCGGTAGTCTGCGGGCGCTGGAAGATGCTGGCATTGGGCAGGCTGTTGACCACCTGGTTGCTGTCAAAGGTGGGCAGGATGTTGCCGGGGGCTTCCAGCGTCGTCACCCCGTCGCGGCTCGCCTGCGTGGGTTGCAGCGAGGTGAAATACACGTTGTTCACCGCGAAGGAGGAAAGCGGGGTGCTTTGCCACGACCAGAGCGCACCGACCCCGCGCGAGGAAAGCTCGGCGCTGGCGGTGCTGACCACCCCCACCGTCTGCGAGGAGCCGCTGCTGGTCAGCGTATGGGAAAAGGTGGTGTCGTTCCCTTCCGGCAGCGCGAAGGAATTGATATCGTTGCCGCCCCCCAGCGCGTCCGGGTAGTCGGAGGTAAGCTGGCCGCTGCTGAAGACCTTGGTGCCATCCTTGTGCTGCACGGTGGCGCTGTAGACCAGGGTGGTATCGGGCAGCACCACAAAGTCCGCGTCGTCCACGCTGCTGTACACGCTCACCGGCGAGGGGTTCCACACCGAGGGGTGGAACGGGAAGAGCACCGGGTCGTTCTGGTGCAGCGACTTTTCGGCCAGGTCGCTCATGCCGTCGCCATCTTTGTCGCGGTCGCGCGGGTCGGAGGTGATGCGCGTCTGCTCGCCGGTGGCATAGGTGAAGAGCCAGCCGTTGACCTCCTCCGCGTCGCTCAGCCCGTCGCTGTCGGTGTCGGCCAGCGCCGGGTTGCTGCCGACGCGGATTTCGTCGCGGTCGTTCAGGCCGTCCTGGTCGGTATCGCTGCCATAGGGGTTGAGCAGGTAGCCGCCACTGCGCACGCCACGGGCGCGGCTTTCCATTTCAAAGCGGTCGCTCAGCCCGTCGCCATCGCTGTCCCAACAGGGGCCACTGCAGGCGATCGGGCTGTCATTCGGGTCGTTGCCGCCCCACCGCGCCGCGACCAGGCCGTCGCCGTCGTGGTCGATCTGCGTCCCGAACGCGGGGTCCCAGTCAAGCTTGTAAAAGGCGTCCAGCGTGGCGGGGAAGACATCCAGGTAGACCGAGTCGCCAATGTTCTGGCTCTGCTGCGAGATGGTGGGCGCGCGCAGCTTGCACACCTGTACCCAGCACTCGTACATCGGGAAGGCCAGCCCCATGTTCAGGTAGAGGGGCGGCGAGATGTTCAGCCCGGGCTTCACCAGATCGAAGGGCGGGGCGGATTGGTCGCTTAGCGCGGTACCTTTGTAAAAGGTGATATTTTTGTCAATCGGGACGAAAAGCGCCCAGTAGCGATAGCGCCCGATGATATAGGGGTCAACGTTGTACCAAGAACCGTTCATCTGGTTGAGGCCAACCGAAAGCTTCTGCTCGTAGGGCCCCAACTGGTACCGCATAGTCGTCTGGCGCAGTGTCGCTGGCGTGAAGAGCGACGGCTTCAACATGGCGGGCGAATTGGAGCGCAGTGTCTTGTGGTAAGCGGTGCTCAACACCTTTGTTGAGACGATGACCTGATTCCCCTCCCGCATCCCGATGTCGGGCCGCACGAGTTGGATATTGAGGTCGGTCAGGTCCACCAGCGGCGGATCTTCCCGATCGGTGTCGATCATCATGTCGCCAAAATAGATAAAGTCGGTCAGCTGCTGGGTGATGAAGCTGACGATCCCGAAATCGCAGCTGTTCCCCTTGCCCGCGGTGAACAGCTTGCAAAGGCCAGTGATGAGCGCGTCGATCAGGCCGAGCACGGCGACGATGATCGTGCCGATGCCGGTGAGGCTGAGCGCAAAGAAGATGAGCGCGACCAGTGTGGCCGCTACCGCGCCCGCGATCAGCGTGTTGAACGCGACGGTGCCCACCTGGACCCCCGAGGCGAAGAACTGCCACATGAACATGCCCCAGCTGATCCCCACCGCGAGGAGCAGCCCGATGACCGAGCCGGACAGCCCGCCGCCCACCACCTCGGGGCCTGCCGAGAGCAGGGCGCGGGCGATGTCCTTGGCAGATGCCGCCGTGCTGGTCGCCACGCCCGCCACCACTGAGGCCGCGGATTTAAGGGTGCTGACCGTCTTCCCAAGTTGGTAGATCGGCCCTATAAAGCCGATGACCCCAATCGCAATCGACGTCAGGCCAAGGGTGACATCGTTGACGATAGTCTTGGCCTTCCCCTTGGTGAGGACGTTGGCAAGCACGAGCCCCGCGATAGCCATCACGGCGACGACGGCGACCCCCGCCACGACTAGCTTGGCGAGTGCCTCTGAGTTGAGCGCCTTTTTCAGCTGCGCGTACTTCGCGCTGATTTTCATCTGCAGCAAGGTGCCCAGGCTCTGCTGGTCTAGCGTCTCGGTGGTGTTGCGCGCCACCGAGCCGAGCGCGGCGAAGAGGGTCTTGCCGGAGGTGTCGACCACCTCATCGAACAGGCTCCCGATCCCCATGATCATCTGCCCCGCGCCGATAATGTCGCCCCCGCGTTCCAGGGCGGACATTCCCGAGTTGAGCAGGGCGTTTGTCTGGCGGCTGTCGTTAAACTGCTCCACCGGGTCGATGTAGATGTCGCCCAGCGCGATCAGGTTGCTCAGGCCCTGGTTCAGGGAAAGGTACATCAGTTGCAGGTACAACATTTGGCCCGCGGCCACATCCTGGTCGGCGGCGTCGGCGCTGTTGTCGTAGCGATCGGCGAGCACGTTCCAGTACTCGCGCATCGGGGTGGCGCTCCACGCCTCCGTGGCGCTGTTGTATTCAAAGGGGGTCATATGGATCGAGTTGGTATGCTGGACGATGCCGGTGCCGCTGGGGCGCACGTTCATCGTCAGCGCGCTCCCGGACCAGTTGACCCCCCCTGACGCCAAGCCCTGCTCCTCCAGGTTCGAGGGCAGGAAGCTTTCCGAGCGCGCAAAGAGCAGCGACGGGTTGAACGTCGGGTCCTGCTGCGCCTGCTCGGTGAAGTAGCTGTCGAGGATGCGCGGCACCTCCTGGGTGCCCATTATCCCCGTAGCCTGCTCGCGGAAGTCGTAGGCGAAGGACTCCACGTGCAGGGTGTCCGGCAGCCCCCAGCGCCACACCTCCGGGATGCCGATGTTGGTGGTGTGGTTGAAGCGGTGGACCAGGGCCGGGATGGTGATGTCCGGGTCGCCATCGCCATAGCATTGGCCGTCATCGGTCTCGATGTCGCAGTCGCGGTTGCGCAGGAAGGTGTTGTCGAGGCCGTTCGCCAGGCCCAGCAGGGTGGCATCCACGTTGGGCGCGGCATCCACCTCGGGGTCCTCAAAGATGATCGCCGCCTGCGTGCCGTGATCCTCGCGCACGCTCAGGCCGGTCAGCTGGAAGCTGTCGTCGTAGGTCTGGACCAGTTGGGGGATATTGTCCCCTTCTTCCAGACAGGAGCCGATAACGCTAATGGCCGTGCAGCCGCCGTCCGTGAGCACCCGCACCACCCACACCATGCGCACCTGCTGCGCGTCCCAGCGGGCGGCGGGCTCGTACAACATGCGCGCGCTAAAGGCGACCCGCTCGTCGGTGTCCGGGTCGGTGATCAGGTTGAGCGGGGCGTAGGCCACCTTTTTTGAGCCGTCCGACGTGACGTTGCGCACGGTGATGCCGAAGGAGGTCAGCGCCTCCTGGTCTACCAGCTTGTCCCCGTCATACGGGAGGTTGGGAATTTGCCCGCAGCTTTCCCCAAAGGGCGCATAGCCGGTAAACACAAAGTGGTTGCCATCGGCCCAGTCGCGGAAGGTGGCGTTTGGAATCGGGGCTGGCCCGTCATCGGTAAAGTAGGGGATGGCCGCCACCGCCGGGGGGTTGCTCCGAAAGGTCGCCCAGCGGTTGTCACAGCTGCCCTCGAAGATTTGAACGTTTTGCAGGTCGCCCACGAACTGACTCATATCTACCGCGACATCAGCGCCCACCTGCTCGAAAGAGATAGAGCCACTGCCATACCCAGCGGGGACGTTCCCTTCAGCGGGGGTCGGTGACATGCTGATGGTTGCGCGGGTGGTCAGCGGCAGGTTCGTGTTGTTGCCCGGCAGCTCGATCTCGAGCATCGGGATAAATTTGATGTCGCCCTTGCCGTCCGTGGACAGGCTGCACTGGCTGGGGTTGTCGCTGCTGCGGCAGATGTCGAAGAAGGTTTTGTTGTCAGTGTCGGTGATGGCCCCCTTGTCATCCTTGGGCCAGTCGAGCACGTTGAACGCATACCAAAGATGCCCCGGGTTGGTGGGGCGAAGCTGGAACTCGACCAGCGCATGGGTGCCGGTTTGCAGCCCGTCCACCTTGAATTGCAGCGGGTGCGGCATCGGTAAAGGTGACGGGGGTGCCAGCGTTGTCGCGGCCCGCCTTGTGGGGGGAAATGTCCAGGCGATCCGGCACCCCGTCATTGTCGTTGTCGAAATCCGCCATGTCGGGGGTCCCGTCGCCGTCCGTGTCCCACGCCCCCGCGTGCCACTCCTGCCCATCGGGGATGCCGTCGCGGTTGCTGTCGGGGTTGGTGGGGTCGGTGGACCACAGGCGATTGTTGAAGGTGAAGCCCTCGACCTCGCTCTTGTCATCCAGCCCGTCGTTGTCGGTGTCCACCACTTCCAGGCTGCTGCCGAGCAGCGTCTCCTCGTAGTCGCTCAGCCCGTCCGCGTCGCAGTCGCTGACCGAGGGGCAGGGGTCGGCGCTGCCGCTCACCCCGTCCCCATCCTGATCCGACGCGGAAGAAAGGGGCGCGTTGCGCACCCCCTCGCGCTGCTCGAACACGATGTCGCCGCCCGGCATGGTGCGCTCGTCCACCACCGGGTTGCTGCCCAGAAAGCGCTCCTGGGTGTCGCTCAGCCCGTCCCCGTCGAAATCGGTGCCATCGTCGCCACGGATCAGGGCGAGGGCACCGGGCTCGGCGGCAAGCGAGCCCAGGTTTGCGGGGTCCAGGGTTTCGAGGCTCGTGGTCATCTCGTCGCTCTGGTTGAGCGCTTCCTGCTGCGAGTTGTATTGCCCCAGCACGCGGTTCGCCTGCTGGATCTCATACACCTGCTCCAGGGGGCTGAATACCAGAATGGGAATCATCCCCATGTTGATGGCTTTTTGCAGGATGACCGAGCGGCGCTGCTGGATCATGAGCCCCATCATCGCGGCCAGGGTGAGGAGCATGAAGAGCGGCGGCGCGATGTGCCCCACGATGCCCGCCACGTCAATCGAGGAAAGCTGCAAGAGGAGGGCGCGGGCCTGGTTGCTGCCCTGCGCCAGCAGCGGCAGCGAGCCGTAGTCGCTGAAGTGGACGACGATTTCCGCCTCGGTGCGCACGTCGCCCTTCTCGTCCGAGGGGGGGAACTGGAGGTGCAGCGCTTGGCGCAGCGGCAGGCCATCCCGTCCCACCCACAGCTCGCCCCGCCCGGTCATGGAGGTGTACTGTTTTGGCAGGTCCAGCTTGGTGCTGATGGGCAGCCCCTTGTCTTCGACAAGCTGCGCCTTGATCTGGTCCCGCATGTAGGTGGCGTAGGCGGGCCCGTCAATGTCGAAGGTAAAGTAGGTGCCCGCGCTGCTGTGCTCCGCCTCCACCGCATCCGCGACGGTCAGGTAGGTCATAAAGTCGCCGTCCGGCGCGAAGAAGCTGGTGAAATCCCCGACCGGCTGCCAGGGCTGCTCCCCCTGCCGGGCGCGTGCCCCCTCGGGCGAGACCTCTACCTCCATGGCGCTGGCGCGGTCCACCACGGTGCCGCCGCCATTCCACAGGGCCAGCGACATTTCATCGGCGCGTCGGTCCACCGCCCCTTCCAGGTAGAGCAACTCTGTGCTGCCGCGCCGCCCGACGTTCGTGACGAGGGCGAGCGGTACCGTCTTGTGCTCGACGTCGGCGCGGAAGCGGTATTCGCCCGCGCTCTGGACGGTGCGCCAGGTCTGGGCGAGTTCCCGCTTCGCGCTCGGCGCGGGCAGCTGTTGGTAGAGCAGCCAGCCGCCCAGCATGAGTAGGGCGATGAGGGGAAGAAGGGAGCGGCCTACGTTTTTGCGTCGTTGCTGTCGTTTCACTGGGATACTCCTTCGGAGTGAAGCAGGGGGAACGCGTTGTGAGCACGGGCCTCCGCGAGTGGCTGCTCGCAGCGGGTTAGCCGGGCCAGGGGCAAGGGTGACTTGTCGGGGCGGGGGCGCGGGGAGGCCGCGTGCCCCGGAACCAAGTCATCGTTGTGCCAGAAGGGCAGCAAGCAGAGATGAAACTCATGTATGGGCGATACTGCATCCGACATAGATAAAGATATCTCCGCTTAAGCTAGGAAAAAGGCTACATGGGTGGCCGCATACGATGCGGAAAATCGGATGACTGGGTACGGGTCAGCGCCCGAGCGTTCCGCATCGCGTGCCAGCACGAGACAAGGCCTTGGAGGGCCTTGTCATCGCAGGGGCACTATACAAAGCTACTGTGACCAAAGTGCGACCAAAGTGCGCCCACCGCACGAGTTTTGAGACTTTGTTTGCTCCTGCAACAAACTGCTGTGCGCTTTCAGCACGGTCGTCCGGGGAAAAGGGGAAAATAGCGGGTCGAGCGTGCCGCGCGGCGCTCTCAGAAAGGGCCCTGTTTCACTGTGTTTTAGGCGGGGCGACGCTCCAGCAGGGGGAAAACGGCGGCGGTGGGGCCTTTTTCAACATTGTTCTATGGAACCGTCCATCTGCCTTGACGGAAAAGCGGCAGAACGCAGAACGAACGGCTTAACGCAAAGGCGCAAAGGCGCAAAGGCGCAGAGGGCGGGAGATGGAACGGAAGAGAGAAGTGGGGAGCGGTAAGCCGTAGAACCCGCGAAGCGGGTGGCGATAAGGGGTGGCTGGGGGTGGAGATGCCTGCTGTTGGCGGCGTAACCCTTAGCGGGAACGCACAACGCAGAACGCACGGTGGTAGCGGGTAAGAAGGGGAAACTTTGTGGACCCTGTGGGCGTTTCCTGAGCGGTAACCTGTTATAGCGTCGTGGGGCGTAGGTATTTCTTGCGAGTTTTCCCCTCTCTCCTACATTATAGGGGGTGGGGGTCTTGCCCCGAACGGGCTTCTTTGAACATGATGACAACTTCACAAAAGAAAGTGTGACCATGTTTTCCTTTCAACGACTTCTTCTTTCCCTGTTGCTGGTGAGCCTGCTCGCCATCGCGAGCAGGCCCGCCCTGGCCGCGCCCAGCGAGGGGGGCAGTGAGGATTGGGCGATCCCCGGCGGGCACTTTTACACGCAGAGCAGCCACGGTGAGGGGGGCTTCAGCGTGGTGGACGATAGCCAGGCCCGCTTCTGGGCGGAGTTCAATCGGCTCGGCGGCCTGCAAACGGTGGGCTACCCGATCTCGCGCCGCTTTGTATACGATGGGTTTGTCACCCAGGCATTTCAGAAGCTCGTGCTTCAGTGGCGGCCCGAGGTGAACCAGGCGTGGCCGATCAATGTCTTTGATGAGCTGTCGAACGACGGCTTTGACGACCCGCTGCTGGCCTTCCGCCAGACCCCGCGCCCCCTCCAAAACTTTGACCCGCCCGGGGCCAGTTGGAGCCAGATCGTGGCGAGCCGCCAGGCGCTGCTCGACGCCAATACTGCTATCAAGGCGCGCTACTTCAGCGTGGCGGATGCGCTCAACGTGTTTGGGCTGCCGGTCTCGCGCGTGGAGGACATGGGCAACCATTTTGCCGTGCGCACCCAGCGGGCGGTCTTCCAACAATGGAAGGAAGCGGTGCCCTGGGCCTCGGCGGGGCAGGTCACGATTGCCAACGGCGGCGACATCGCCAAGGAGTTGGGCTGGCTGGCTGGCCCGGCGCTGCTGCCCGAGAGCGAGCCGGGTGGTGACCCCCCGCCCGCCGACGCGTGGCGTACCCTCTCGATGGTGCTCGGCCCCGGCACCCCAGGGCGGTTGTACGCCCTGCAATACGCGCCGGACGCCAACGCGGCGCGCCTGATGGCGAGCGACGATCTGGGCCAGACGTGGGCGGCGTGGCAAAATGGGCTGCCGGTCGCGGCGGATTGCGCGTACCAGCTCACGATGGACTATGCCACCCTCGACGCGCTCTACCTGACCTCGTGCCAGGGTTTTTGGCGCTGGAGCGGCGCGGGGTGGGAGCGGGTGGCCGATCAGGGCTACGCCGTGACCCCCGGCTCCCCGCAGCAACTGTGGTCCTACGACAGCTCGGCCATCCTGCTCAGCGATGACGGCGGGGCGACCTGGGGCGCGGCAGCGGCGAACCTGAATGGCGGGACGAGTGGGCTCGGCACGCCGGGCCAGATCCTCGTTTCCCAGGGCAGCCCGCCCACCGCCTACGCGGTATTGGGGGTGGGGCGGAGCGGGGCCAGCCTGCTGCGCGCGACCCCGCGCGGCAGCTGGACCTTCCTGCCCGAGCCGGAGCCGCTCAACCAGGGGTACATGTACAGCGTCCAACTCGACAACTCCAGCGGGGCGCTCTACCTGTCGGTGCCGCTTGCCAACGAGATTTGGCGCATTCCCAACCCAACCGCCGCGCCGGTGGAGGCGGTACGCTGGGAAAGGGTCACAACGCTGGCGAGCCTCGGCTATGACTCGGTGCACCTGTTGGCGAGCGGCTGGAGCCCGCAGGGGAGCGCCCTTTTCGCCACGTTCCTGAGAGAGAGCGGGGAAAGCACCCTGCATCGCTCGCTGGACGGCGGCCACAGCTGGGAGGCGCTCCGCATTCCATAGCGCCACGCGCCGCCCCAGCAAGGCACCGCGATGATTGAGATAAAACAAGGGAGGGCGAGGGATTACCCCTCGCCCTCCCTTGTTGTTTAGCACGCAAGCTGGGAGCGCGGGCCTCTGGCCCGCCTAGTGTCCCCTTGTAGAGATGGCAGAATGGGCTCGTAGTGCGCGCCTCAGCATGCCAGCACGCGCACAAAAGTGCGCCCCACAACCGATTGTCGCCCTACGAGCGTTTGACGGAAAAGCGCCCCTCCACCCCCCGCGTCGAGTCCGGACCGACCCACACCTTGAACTCGCCCGGCTCCACGGTGTAGCGCATCGCCGCATCGGTGAAGCCCAGCTCGGACACGGGCACCTCGAAGCGCACGACGCGCGCCTCGCCCGGCTGGAGCCAGAGTTTCTGGAACCCTTTTAGCTCCCGCACCGGGCGGGTGACGGAGCCCACCAGGTCGCGCACGTACAGTTGCACCACCTCCGCGCCCGCGCGCTCGCCCGTGTTCGTCACCGTCGCGCTGACGACAAGGGTCTCCTCCAAACTCAGCGTCGGCTGGGCGATGTGGAGGGCCGCGTACTCAAACTGGGTGTAGCTCAGGCCAAAGCCGAAGGGGAAGAGCGGGGAGTTGGGCTGGTCGAGGTAGACCGATTTGAAGGTTTCGGCGAACTGCTTCGTCCCCGCCTCGGCGGCGGGCCGCCCGGTGTTCTTTTGGGCGTAGTAGATGGGAATCTGCCCCTCGGCGCGCGGCCAACTGGCAGTGAGTTTGCCGGATGGGGCGGCGCTGCCGAAGAGAAGATCGGCGATGGCGCGCCCCGCCCGGATGCCGCCGTGCCAGGCGGCGAGCAGCGCCCTCACCTGCCCGTGCAGGCGCGGGATCACCAGCGGGCGACCGCTCATCAGGACGCAGACGATTGGTTTGCCGGTCGCGGCGAGCGCGTCGGCCAGCGCCTGCTGGCGGCCCGGCAGCCCAAGCTCGGTGCGGGAATGGGCCTCCCCGCTCAGGTCAGCGCCCTCGCCCACCACGAGGAGCACCACGTCCGCCCCTTCCGCCGCCGCGACCGCCGCCGCAAAGTCCGCCTCGCTGTCGCGGGAACCCTCCTCGCCGAGCGGGCAACCCGCGACGTGGCTCCACCCCCCATCGGGCAGGTAGGCCGCGATCCCTTCGAGCACCGTTTCCACGTCCTCCGGGTGGACGAGCAGCGACCAGCAGCCGAGCAGATCGTGGCGGTTGTCGGCCAGCGGCCCGATCACCGCCAGACGGGTTTGCGGCGACAGGGGCAGAATGTCACCCTCGTTTTTGAGCAGCACCATCGACTCCTGCGCCACCTGGAGCGCCAACTCGCGAAAGTCAGGGCGCAGAATCAGCGTCGCGGCCAGCGTCTCGTCGGTGTACGGCTTCTCGAACAGCCCCAGGCGGATTTTCAGGCGCAGCACGCGGCGCACCGCGTCGTCCACCAGCGTCAGGGGAACTTCCCCGGTGTTCACCAGATCGGCCAAGTGATCGGGGTAGGCGCTGCTGACCATCTCGACGTCCAGCCCGGCGCGCAGGCTCAGCCGCGCGGCCTCTTCCAGATCCGCCGCGACCCCGTGGGGGATCAGCTCGCGGACCGACTCGTAATCGCTCAGCACCACCCCCGGCCAGCCCCACTCGTCGCGCAGCAGGGTGCGCAGGAGGAAGGAATTGGCGGTGGCGGGCACCCCGCCGATCTCGTTGAACGCGCTCATCACAGAGCCCGCGCCCGCCTCAAAGGCCGCCTTGAACGGGGGCAGATAAACGTCGCGCAGGGTGCGCTCGGACAGGTCTACGGTGTTGTAGTCGCGCCCCGCTTCCGCCGCCCCGTAGGCGACAAAATGTTTCGGGCAGGCGGCGATCCGGCGACCGCTGGCAAGGTCGGTCGCCTGAAAGCCACGGATGCGGGCGCGCGCCATCGCCATGCCCAGAAACGGGTCCTCGCCCGCGCCCTCGGCGATGCGCCCCCAGCGCGGGTCGCGCGCCACGTCCACCATCGGGGCGTAGATCCAATCCACGCCAGAGGCCGACGCTTCCTCGGCGGCGACGCGCGACGCCTGTTCCAGCAGCGGCGGGTTCCAGCTGCTGGCTTCCGCCAGGGGGATGGGAAAGACGGTGCGGAAGCCATGGATCACATCGGCCCCCATCAGCAGCGGGATGCCGAGCCGCGATTCTTCCACGGCGACCCGTTGGCAGTGGTTGATCACGCTCGGGATCATCACGTTGAGGAAGGAGCCGACGCGCCCGCGCGGAGCAATGCCTCCATGTCCTCGCGCAGGGGCGGGATATAGTGAAAGGGCTCCCCGGCCCCCTCCGCCTCTCGCTGCTGCGCCTCGTAGTGCTCCGGGTCGAACGGGGCGTAGGGGCTGATCTGGACGAGCTGGCCCACCTTCTCGTCCAGCGTCATCCGCGCCAGAAGCGCCTCGACGCGCGCCTCGGTGTCGGGGTCCAACTCGTTGTATCGTCCGACGTTTTCTTCCACAGGCTTCTCTCTTTATTGTTGTTGGTTGACTGGGGACTGGGGACCGGGGACCGGGGACTGGGGACTGGGGACCGGGGACCGAGAAGTTGGATTATATCAGTACCAGTGGGTACCTATCCGTTGTCGGTCGTCCGTTGTCGGTCGTCGCACCCATAGGGTACCCGTCGGTCGTCGGTCGTCGGTCGTCCCACCCTTTTGTAGCACGATCCGTCCCGCCGTGCCGCGCACCTGCACGCGGCGTGCCCCCTCCGCTCCGTCAACCATCATGGCCTCCTCGCAGCGATAGCCCTCCAGCGAAAGCTCGGCGACAAACTCGGCGGGCTCCACCGTGAGCGTGAGGCTGCCTTCCTCGGCCTGGATGGCGGTCACCTCACCGGTCGAGTAGTGGAGTTGCACCCCCTCCGCGAGATGCCACCCGAGCGGCAGGATTAGCCCCCGACGCGCGGGCAGGCGCACGGGGTTGCCCCCGAACAGCGGTTCCCCGTCATACACGACGGTCGTCGCGATGGGATCGTCCCGATAGTTACTCACAAACAGGAAGGTGCCGGTGGCCCCCCGGCTGGCGCGCACATCGGCCCACTCGCTCAATTCGAAGAGCGGGGCGCATCCCATGGTGCGGGCCATCTGACTCACGAGGTCCAGATCGTCCAGGGTGGTGGCGGGCAGGGCGGCCCCGAGCATCATCACCCGCCCCTCCCCCACCGCGCTCACAAAGCCAACCACCTCCCCAGAGTCGCGCGTGGCAAAGATTTGGTCGAAGTGGCCGCTGTACGACTCCACGAAGGAGGCGGGGACGTGCTCATGCTGGAAAGCGCTGATCGTGGTGCCCACAGAAGGGCGGGTCGCTCGCCACCTGCTCGATGCCCAGGGCGTCGCGAAGGATCGTCGCGGGGGTACCGTCCGGCTCCTCCTCGGGGATGCGCCCGACGAGAATCAGCGCTCCGCCCTGCGTCGCGTAGCTCACCAGTTTCTGCTGCACCGTGGCGGGGCACTGCTTGTCCAGCATCACCCAGAGGCTGGGCATCGTGGCGACGTCGAGCGTGGCGCGGCTCAGTTCCACCGCGTCAAAGGGGCGATGCGTGAGCGCGAGGCCGCGCGCTATAAAATCGAACAAAATCGTGTCGCGTTGGTGGGCGATGATCGCTGTGGCGTCCTGCGTGAAGGGGTTGTTGACCTCGGTCATGAAGTGATCGAGCAGGAAGCCGATGGTGGTGACGGTGTGCGGCTGCGACAGGATGAGCGCCTCACCGTAGGCGTCCAGCACCCGGCTCAGCTTGCCGTAGCGCGCGAAGTGCGGGCGCACGCTGCCATCTTTCCGCACCGGGTGGCCCCAATCGTGGCGGCGGTGCGGGCTCAGGATCGGGTCGTTTTCCCCGTCAACGAAGAGGTAGTGGTTGATGGCGCGCATCCCGACGGAGACGGAGAGGCGGCTGTGCAGGTCGGCCAGGGAGCTTTGCGCGCCGCCAAAGTCCTGAATCCCGCCCGCCTGAAACTCCACGGAAAAGAGCGCCTGCTCCGGGTTCTGCACCGCCTTGGTCATCTCGTTGATGAGGAGCAACTGGGGGAAATTGCCCTCGTCGATGTGCAGCGGGTAGACATCGGTCGCGGTGATCATGCCGGGCATCTCGATCACCTTGATCAGCTGGGAAAGCCCGATGGGGAAGGTGCGGCCCCCGCGCGTGTCGGTAAAGCCATGCACGTTGACGATGGGCGGCACCTCCATGCCCGCCGCCCGCGCCGTCTGCCAGAGAAAGCCCATGTACTCGCGCAGGTAGTCGCGGTAAAAGCGGCGATAATCGGCCACGAGCGGGGCGGCGTGGGGCGCGGACGGGATGCACGAGGCCCTCCCGAAGCAAGGCTGGCAGATCGTCGGGGCTGGAGCGCACCCCGTAGCGGTCGGGCAGGGTGCCGCCATACTCGTCTCGCAGCCAGGCGGCGAAGCGGGCGAGGGTGTCGGGGTTCACATCGAAGATGTTTCGCACCCAGTGGGGCATCCCCATCTCGTTGTCCAACTGGATCATGATGACCCGCCCGCCGCGCGTGACCTGGCGCGGGGCCAGCACCGCAAAGACCGCCTCGTACCATCGTTCGACGCACGCCAAAAAATCAGGGTGCAGGTAGCTGGCGATGTTTTGCGGCTGCTCGTCCTGGCTGAGCATAGCGACCTGCGGGTAGCGCTCAAACACCCAGGGCGGAATCCCCTCGTTGATCGTCTCCGCCATGATGTAGGGGCCGGGGCGCGGGATCAGCAGGAAGCCCATGGTCGCCGCGAGGTCCAGAAAGCCCGCGAGGTCGCGCAGGGGGTGGCTGTGCCCGTCGAGATCGGTCACACCCTCTTCGAGTTGGTGCCAGAGCCAGGGGATATAGGTGGCGAGGGTGTTGAAACCCGCCTCCTGCAACCGCCCCAGGCGTTGCGCCCACTGATCGCGCGGGGTGCGGAAATAGTGGAATTCCCCCGCCTGAATCAGCTAGCGGCTGGCCGTCCAGCCAGAATTGACCGTCACGGGCGGCGAAGGGGCTCATGGTCTTACTCTCATTATTGCTACTGAAGCGTTTGGTCCTCGATAGCGCCGAGGATGCAGCGTAGGTAACCCCCGCGGCCATCGCCTGTCGGCACTCCCTGCGGGAGAGTTCGCCGCCTGCCGTTCGAACCCGCGCAGCGGGTGAAGCTAGGGGGCGCGCTCACGCATGAACCCATTGATCGTTACACAGGGACAGACCCGAGCGCGCGTTAACTTTGCATCATGGAAGCTTGATCGCGCAGTCGTCCCAAGTGATCATATAGCTCGTTCAGCGTGTCCTGATAGAATGGGTCACCCGTGTCAGTCATGTCTTGCCGCGTCTGCATGACCGTCTTCATGATGTTATCCGCTTCTTCCGCCGCCGCTGCCATGTTCAATAGCTCCCCCTCCAGGAGCGGAAGTGCGATCAGCAACCCCCCTAGCGGCACCTCGGCCTGCGCCAGTACCTGCGCATCTTGATTAGTCTGCTGGAACTGCTGAGACAGCGAGTCGAAATCCGACTTCGCATTCGCCGCCTCGATAGCTGGCCAAATACCGGCCGATACCACGCCCTTGCCGATCCACGTGAGGACATGGCCGACCGAGGGATCGTAGTCCTCGTTGATCTGCTGCGCGCGCACCCTGAGAGTTTCCAGGTTCTGCTGGTCGGCCTGTAGCTCTGCGGCGACCGCCGTGGCGTCGGCGTTCAGGGGGGTAACGGAGTCGCTAATCTGCGCGTTGAACTCATGCATGTGGTTCTTTGCTTCCTGAACCTTAGCGCAAGCCTGGGTCAGGGTTTCCGAGAATTGCTGTTGCTGGGCGGCGCTCGCGGTAGGCAAAGTCGCTCTGGCGCTATCCGGGAGCGGGAGGAGTTGCGCCAGAGCCTCCTCGATCTGCGCCCGCGTCGGCGGCCACCCCTGGCACGCGACCATGACCCCCCTGGCATGGACGTACAGGTTGTTCAGGGCCGGGGTCTGTGCCCCGGACGAGATGGCGAGGAGGGCCGCGGCAAACCGGGTACTCGCCTCGATTTGCTCGTCAATCTCACGCAGCGGCGTGCCACTGCCAGGGGTGTCAGCGGACATCGGTCGCCCCCCAGTCGATCTTGGTAATGGCCGTTTCGTACTGCGCGGCTTTGTCGCTCATGGATTGCCAGAATTGTTGTGCCTGGGTCACCTGGTCTGTGAAGAAGCTCGGCCCCTCGGCGCTGTTATAGCTGCTCAGGGTATCGATCTGCTCGGCCAGATCGTTCCACGCCTTGCCGAGTTGGTCCAGAGTCGCTATTACGCTGTCCAGGCTGCGGGAAAAACGCTCCACGTTGAGCCTCAGGGTTGCGAGCACCCCCATCTGGGCCTGCTCGTCGGCCAGGCGCTCCAAGGCAGCACGATACTGGCCCACCAGACTGTCGCTATCGGCCAGCGGATCGCCCTCGTCGCCCACGGCGTCATCAACGTAGGTGAAGGCGGTGTCCACCACCAGATCGGCGAGTCCCGGCACCTCTACCATCGCCATGCCTGCCTTAAGACCCGTCTCCAGGGCCTTGACTACGTTCCGGCTGGCACCCTCGGCGATACGCCGGTTGGCCTCGTCCAGGCTACTGCCCAACTCCTTCAGATGCTGCCGCAAGGTGGCGATCTCGCCGCTCGCTCCGCCAACCTTCTCGTCGGCCGAGTCTTCGTCGGTC
Source organism: uncultured Chloroflexia bacterium (assembly GCA_963845765.1). Classification (GTDB taxonomy): domain Bacteria; phylum Chloroflexota; class Anaerolineae; order Ardenticatenales; family Ardenticatenaceae; genus CAWJTI01. The sequence goes on along the minus strand of CAWJTI010000012.1, from coordinate 43,270 downwards.
TGATACCGCACTCGGTCATCGGTGATGGACTGGTGGTAGCTCTTCAAGTCGTTCTGGATCTGCTCCGTCGCCTCTTTGTTAGTGATGGGATAGCGGCACATCTGCGTGAGCCCATGCTTGACCTGTTCAGCAGAGTTTTTGTCGCCCCCGTCCCATCCTTGGGCATAGGGCAGCAACGTCTGGGCGAACCGTTGGAGCATGTTGTTATAGGCCTGTACCTGCTCAAAGATATAAATGTGCTTGCTTGATTTGTCGTCCTGGTAGTCCTGCACGTGGCTTCTGGCCAGAGCCTGTGTCTGGGGCAACGTGGGGACGAGATCAAGCTGCACCATTGGCTGGTTAGCGATGTTCAACCCCGTGGCCTGCATCACTAGATAATCCTGAAATGATGTCGCCATGAGCGTCCCGATTTGGGGCAGGGTCAGCAGCGAACTGGGCGTCTCTTCGTCGGGCATGGTGTGTATTCCTTGGAGGGGAGTAGAGCGCCGCTTGTCCCAGAGAGGACAAGCGGTCGCTCACTCAAGCGGGACGCTAGGTGGCCGTGGAGAGGCCCAATCGTTTGGCGCAGATATCAATGTAGGGCTGCGCCGCTTCCACCACAGCCGGGTGATCCGTTGTCGGACGGCTGGCGTCCCCCTCTCCGAACGGCAGCACCACCGTCGGGGGCCGGTTCTGGAAGTTGCACAGAACGATTTCGGCCTGGGTGCGAGCGCCTGCCCAGTCATCTTTAGCCGTTCCCAGTTCATCCTGCAAGAAGATCCCAACGCTGGGGTCTACCTCTTTCAAGGCATCCTGTAGCGCGTCCAGTTTGTTGGCGAGCTCCTTCCAACCAGCTAGCAGGTTGCCAAGCGCGCCTTCGGCCGATTGGATGCTGCCGAGCAGGCTATTGACCTGCTCAATCATGTGGGGGAGAACGGCGAGCATCGCTTCGTCGGCAGCAATCTTACTCAGGCATTCCTCCGCGTCCTTTGACTTGATGATGTAATCCGCCGTGCCGTAAGCGGTCGAGGCGACCCCACCGACCACCATGACGACGCCAGCGCCGACCAACACCGTGCTTACGCCAGCGGTGGGAATCTCGGTTGCCACGCCCACGCAGATGACCACGACACCCGTCAGGGCCACTGCCGCGCCCCCAGCGATGAAAGCTATATCCTTGTTCATAGCGGCGCGGTCTGCCTTGTAGCGGGCGTGCAGGTCGGCAAGGATTCCCTGTTCACCCTTGTAGACCTTCAGCTGGTCGCTATCCAAGTCGAGGACATAGACATCGTAGTTCTCCCCTTGGTCCGTGACCTCGCTGATGGCCCACTCCGCGCCTTTCGTTTGTTCGTTCAGGATAAGCGAGCCGTCGAGCGGGTGGTTATTGTCCTTGAACACTTGTGGTAACCCGCCCGGGATCTTGCCCGCATCAAGCTCGTCGGCGAATGCCTTGTCGGCAGTGAAGAGCGGGTTGGGGTCGGCCTTTGTAGCCTCCAGGCCACCGAGCTTGCTCCTCGCGTCCTGTACATCCTGACTCAGTCCCTGATAGTCAGACTCCAGATCTTGCCGATAGGTCGTGAGTTCGCTGTAGGTCTGCTGCAGATCGGCTTGAACCCCTCCGATAGAACCTGCGAGTAGGGACAAGCCCTTCTTGAATTGCGCCAAGTTGTTGCCTTGATCGATTGTATCGGCAAGCTTCATCAGGGTATCGTAGAAGTTCTGGAACTTAGTGTCGTAGGCAATCGTGTGCTCTAGCGTGTTGAGCACGTCCTGCTCGTACTGGGAGAGCCAGGTCTCCGCATACCCTTTCGCGGTGGTCAGGTGATCGTTGAGGTGGGGAGCGGTGTCTGTGATAAGCGCCTCGGAGAACAGCGGTTGGTTCTTGATGGCTTCGGCATTCGCGCTGATCACAAAAAGGGAGCCGCCGAGTTGTTGGCTGCTAGCCTTGATGGTTGCCGGGGGAGCGAGATTCCCTTGAGGCAAGGTTGCTGTTGGGTTCGTCATCTAACACCTCCTGTAGAAATTGCATAAGGGCTGGCAGAATACGGTGCGTGCCGATCCGGCTAAAGCACGCTGCTCTCTCCTCCCCTCTAAAAGGGTGCAGGTGCCAAGAGGCTTGAGGTCGCTTCGCTTGAAAGAGAGAGTGGCCTAGGGCCAAAGGTGCGCAACAGGCGATGAACGGCACCACGATTGAACCTAATAGAAACGTCAGATAGAGATGAGAGATAGAGATGAGAAGGGAGAAAATCCCCGCCGTTTCTCCTGTCTCAATCTGATTTTTCTATAAGAAGTGGTGGGCCGTCCGCGCGTCCTTTGAAGTTCATTTAACTCACCATGCTTTTTTCTCCGAGTGCATGGTTCCCAACTTTTAGCCTACTATACCTCGCTCTTGCCTGTCAACCTTATTGTTCCAGTGCCTCGCTGGACCTTACCTGACTCGTGAAGCCCAGGATGTTTAGCGCGTGCTGGATGGGTGCGCTGCTGGTGTACACGTCCCAGATCAAGCCGCTCAGAAAATTCTCGATCATGAGCATCGAGCAGCCCTTGTCTATCCCGTAGAGCGCGTGGCTGTACCAGGGTGGCGAGACATCGAGGTTGTAGGCGTCGTAAAAGCCATAGCGCCCCCAGCTTTGGGGGTGATGCTCGTACAGGTGGCGCATCATGTCCAGCGTCAGGGTCGGGGGTGAAGGGGAGCGAGGCGAGCGCCGAGTAGATCGAGACGGTGCCGTTGGGCGGTCGGGGGGTGAAGCGACGGGGTCGCGCCGGACACGTCGTAGCCCCACGGGCTGTCCCCCGCGCTCGCGCCCCAACTGTTTTCCCCGTAGCTCTTGAACGCGGCGGCGTGCGCCATGCAAAAGGCGCGGTTGGCGAGGATGGCGCGGCGGGTGTTGGCGAACCAGTCCACTCCATCGGGGTCCAGGTAGCGCGCGGTGTCAAGCCACGCCTCGCTGAACAGGTAGGCGAAGAGGTTGCCGCCCGGGTTGATGATGATTGGCTCCCCCTCAAAATAGCCGATGTCGCGCCTGAAACCCTGATACAGCCTGCGGGCCAGGGCGGGATCAAGGTGCGGGGCGGCCTGGAGGTACATCATCTTTTGCTCCGCCGCCATGTCCCACTGGCTGATAAAGCCGGGCTCCCCCTCGACATAGTCGCCGCCCCGGTCGGGGTTGTAGGCCATCCGAAAAAGGGTCTGGCCCTCCCGCTCAAAAACGAGAAACTCCCACTCCACGCGGTCGAGCAGCCCTTGCGCCAAGTCGGATAGTTCGTTGTCCCGAAAGTAGGCAGCGGCGGTGATGACCCCGTTGAGGCAGAGCGCGGTGTCGATGGTGGAGTACTCACACGTCCCGCGCCGCGCGCCGCTCGTTATGTCAAGGAAGTGGGCAAAGAAGCCCCGGTGGTGGCTGACGCGGTGGAGCAGGGTGTCGAGGCTCTGGCGGACGATGTCGCGCCCCTGCTCATGGCTCAGGTAGCCGCGCTCGACCCCGATCACCCACGCCGAAAGCGCGAAGCCGGACGCGGCGATGGAGGCGATGTGGGGCGCTTTGGTCGCATCGACGGTCAGGCCAAAGCCGGGGCTCGCCGGGTCGAGGTTGGTGAAGTCGCGAAAGAAGTCGAAGGAGCCCTGAAGCTCCGCCCGCAAGAGGCGCATGGTCTTCATTGCTGAGGGTGGCGGGCAGCCGGTTGGGATCGGGTGGCGTGGGGCTCATGGGTTGGGGCTCTTTGTGGCAGCGGTCTAGCGTTTCGTCAAGCGTATTGTGATAGGTTCGTAGTCCCGCCTTTAGGCGGTGACCATTCAATGCCCGCCTAAAGGCGGGACTACGAACAGGGTGGCATCTTTGGTCCTCTCCCTCATTCACTCTTCACGAGACATTAGTCGCCCTTGCTCAGGCCCAGCCGCTCCAGCCCGGCCAGGATCTGCTCGTTCTGCATCACGAGACGGTGGACCAGATCGCTCTCATGGTTGGCGAGCATCAGCAGGGTGATCCCCTTGTCGATACCGATCACGTCGCTGGCGTACCACCCTTCGGAAAGGTTGTAGGCATCCTGAAAGCCGTACTTGCCCTGCAACGGCTCGATGGTGTAGTAGGTCAACATGGCGCGTTCGGCGGCTTCCGGCAGGAAGATGATCGAGCCGATTGCGCCCGCTGGCGGTACGGTGTCGTCCACGGTGTGGGCGCGGTTGTCAAAGCCGGAGGGCGGAGCCCCGTACAACCCGTTGTAACCCTCCGGCCCGTCGCTGGCGGTCAGCCCCCACGCGTCCGGCCCCAAGGTCTCGTACTCGTCATCGTTCTCCGTGGCAAAGTCCACCTGCGCCTGCGAGGCGGCCACCGAGTTGTCGAACCAGTTGACCCCTTTTCTGTCGGTGTACTCGCGGAAATCGATCCAGGCGTGGCTGAACTGGTGGGTGAAGAGGGAGCCGAACCAGGAGTGGATGAACGGCTCGCCCTCGCCAAAGCGGGCAACGTGGCGGGTGAAGGTGTAGTAGGGGGTGTCGTCCACCGGGTGCGTGGCGGAGCCTGCGGCGAGCACGTAGAGCATCAACTGCTCCGCGTAAAAGTCCCAGTGGCCCGCGAAGCCCGTCATCGGGGCGGTAGGCCATGTGGAACATGTTGCGCGACGGGTCCACGAACCAGGGCCAGTTCACCCCGTCGTAGAGCTGCCTTCGCCTTGCTCTCGACCTCGCCGCCGAAAGTACTCCCCGGCGGCAATCGCGCCCATTAGCAGGATCGCCGTGTCGATGCTGGACACCTCGCTGTTCCAGGCGCGCTTCCCGCTTTCCATCTCCACAAAGTGGTAAAAGAAGCCCTCGACCCGCTCCATCGCTAGCAGGGTGTCCAGCGTGCCACTGGCGCGCTCGAAGCCTTCCTCCTGCGAGATGTACCCTTTCTCCACGCCGATCGGGTACGCGGTCAGACCGAAGCCGACCGAGGCGATGCTGGCAATCCCCGCCGAGCCGGGAAAGCGATCCCGCACCAAGCCGAAGCCGGGGCTCCCCGCCTCGGTGTTGGCCTGCTCCCAGAAGAAGCGGAAGGAGCCCTCCATCTCGTAGGCGATCACCTCCTCGATCGGCGCGGCAGGCGGGGTCATCGTCGGCGCGGGGGTGAGCGCGGGGGTCGCTGTGGGGGCCGCAGGCGCGGCTACGTCGCGCTCCTTGGGGCTCCTCGCCGCCAGAGCAGCCCCCAGGCGGAGCAGCGGACGCAGCGGCACGACGGCCAACACGGCAAAGCGAACCGCCAAGACGCCAGAGCGCCGAGGGCAATAGAAATTTTCGCTCTTGGCGTCTTGGCGTCTTGGCAGTTCCTCGGCCGTGTCGATCCCGTTGTCGCATCATTCCCCCGTGATCCCTGTGCGCTCGACCGACTCGACGAACCACTTTTGCAGCAAGAAGTACATGAGCAGCAGCGGCAGGATGTTCAGGAAGGTGCCGCTCAGCTTCACCGCCTCGTTGAGCCGGTCGAAGATGTTCACCGTGCCCGGCGGGTACAGGTTCTCGTAGGCCTGCACGAACTTCGACAGCTGCATGGGCAGGGTCTGGAGGCCCCCCTCCAAAAAGATGACGGTCAGGTAGGTCTCGTTCCAGTACCAGACGGTCGAGAAAATCAGGATGAGATGATAAAGGAAGGCAGCGCGGCGGGCAGGGCGATGCGGGTGAAAATCGTCAGCTCCGACGCGCCGTCGAGCCGCGCCGCTTCTTCCAGCACCTTGGGTAGCGATTGAAAGGTCTGGTAGAAGATCAGGATGAAGATCGCGCTCCGGTAGCCTTGCCCCAGAAGGCGGGCAGCATCAGCGCCCAGATGCTCCCCAGCAACCCCAACTGTCGGTAGGTGAGCATCTGCGGGATGACGGTGTTCTGCGCGGGGATGATGAAAGTCGCCAGGATAAGGAGCAGGATCGAGATATTTGCCCCGGAAGCGGTAGCGCGCCAGCCCGTAGCCCACCAGCGAGGCGACTATCGTTTGCAGGAGCGAGGGGAGCGACGCTCACCAGGAGCGAGGAGGCGAAGGTGCGCGGGTAGTTCAGCACGCGGTACGCCTTCTCGTAGTTGCCGGTGTACAACTCCGAGGGAATCCACTGCACCATCGGGTTGAGCAGGTCCGAGGGGCTTTTCAAGCTGGTGACGAGCATGAAGAGCAACGGGTACAGGTAAACAAAGCCGATGGCGATCAGCAGCAGATAGAGCAGGATCGTGAAGATCAGCCCGTTGCTGGTCCGGCTCCCCAGCAGAAAGCGCCGCGCCCGGTCCAGCGTGGCGCGGTTCAGCCCCGCGCGCCTCAGCGGCAGTGGAAGTGCGTTAGCCATATCGCCCCTTCGCCCGGTAGGTCAGCAGAAAGTAAACCGTTGCCAGCAGCAGAACCAGCACGAAGAAGTACAGAAAGGACATCGCACTGGCATAGCCGATGCCGCCGCCGACCGCGTAGGTCTGACTGTAGATGTATTTGATCACCGGATTCTCCGAAAAGTGCGAGAGGGTGATGATCGTGTAGAAGGCGACGATCAGCATTGTTCCGCCGAGGGAGGGCAGGGTGATCTTCCAAAAGGCTTCCCAGGCCGACGCGCCATCAATTGCTGCCGCCTCGTAGATACTCTGATCTATCTTTTGCAGGCTCGCCAGGAAGATAAGGATTTGCACCCCGGAAAACCAGAGAATCAGGATAAAGGAGGTGAGCAGGTACTCGATGGGGTTGCGCAGGTAGGCGGGCAGGTCGGTGACAAAGCGCAGCAGCCCCCCCGACAGCTCCAGCCCGGGCACCGAGGTGGCCCCCTGCGCCACCAATTCCTGGATGACCGGCCCGCTGGTGATGACCACCGGAAGGAAGAAAATCGTGCGGAACACCCCCTTGAAGCGAAAATCCTGCTTCAGGAACAGGGCAATAATCAGCGAGAAGATCAGGATGATGGGCAGGGAGATCAGGGTCTGGATGGCATACTCGATCAGCAGCCCGACGAAGGTGGGGTCGGTGAAGAGGGCGCGGGTGTAGTTCTGCCATTCGACAAACGTGCAGATTGATGCCGGTCGCCGAGACCGTGACCTGGTTCAAGCTATAAAACAGGGTCTGCGCGAGCGGCAGCAGCGTGAAGGCTATAAAGCCCACGATCCAGAGCGAGACAAAGCCGTAGCCGTGCAGGGCCTCGCGCGTCGCGTAGCGGAGCTCGCGGCGGCGGAAGGGCAGCGGCAACCTCATGGCTCCACCTTTCTGACGATGGCGTTTTCGGGCTCCACGAAGAGGTTCCCCTCCGTGTAGGGGGCGGGGTTGTAGTTGACGACGATCTGCTGCCCGTTGCTGTAGGTGGTGGCGACCACCCCGCCCGCCAGCGTCTGCGCGGGCCACCACGCGCGCCCCCTTGACCGGCGCGAGCAGGTCGTTCAGCCAGCGGTAGCTTTCCTCGACCTCCTGCCCCCACTGCTCGTAGGAGGAAGAAAATATCCAGCCGGAGCTGGTGTGGAGGATCGTGGCGGTCGGCGCGTGGGTGAGGAAGAAGGAGGGGTAGACGCCGAAATCGGCGTGGCGCAGCAGGTCGGCGCGCAGGTTGGGCGAGAAGTTCAGGGCGCGGCCATACATCGGCACGTACCCACCCAGCACGATTGGCAGGAAGGGCACGACCTCGTCGGTGTAAAGGTAGCCGCTGTCGGTGAGCGGCATGTCGTAATAGGCGCGCATCGGGGCGAACAGGTAATCGTTCGGCTGGTAAAAAGCGGTGGGGAGCCCGCTTTCCGTCAGCCAGTTCCTGGATCATCGCGATGGCCTCCTCTCGATCCACCAGCCGGTCCTCCCGGAAGTCGCTGTACAGGGTGGAGCCCAGGCCATCCAGCGCCAGCCCGCTTCCAGATCATTGGCGACGGCGCGGCTCAGGGCGCGGAAGCGCTCGCGCAGCGCCTGCATGGTGAGATAGTAGTTCATCTTTGTAGCGGTTGTAGCCGATCAGATTCACATTGGTGATCGACATCGCCAGATCGTGGCGCGTGGAATAGCCGCCTACATCCCGCAGCGCCGCCTGCGGGTCCAGATAGAGGTAGAAGCGCCCGTTCGCCGCCGTGACCTCGCTCGGCGAGGGCGTCGAGTTGGCCCTTGCGTGCCCACTACCCGATCCAGGGTCAGCGCGGCGGGGTACATCGAGTTGGCCCCGCCCGGCTGCCAGCCATAGTAGACGACGTCGGGGTTGTTGATGTCCAGTTGGCCCAGGATGTCGCTCAGCTGGGCGAGGGTGGTGACGGGGATGGAGCGATGCCAGAAGAGGATTTTTTCCTTTTCGGCCCCCAGAAATTCCAGCCTGATCCCGATATCGTCGCTCGGGTCAAGCTGCTCGTGGAGCATCCCCTGTTCGACAAGATAGTCCTGGTAGCTGCAGCGCCATGCCCACGTAGTCGCTGTCATCGCCGGTGAGCAGGCGGTAGTGAACCAGCCACGTCGAAGGTGTTGGTGGCGGGTTGCAGCGTCGTGACCCCCGCGCCCGAGCGGTTGGTCGCCTGGAAGTAGCTCTGGTTGTAAATGAAGGTGTTGTACAAAAAGTTGAACTTGGTGGTGACCCCCGCCGGGTGCGCCCGAATCTCGCCGTAGGCCGCGCCCTTCTCCACCACCTCGATAGAAAGGCGTGCTCCTTCTCGCCGTGCACCATGCCGGTGACGGGGATGGAAATCTGGAAGGGGCGGTTGATCGTCGGGTCGTAGGGCAGGCGGCCGACTCATGCCAAGGTCCGCGCCGTAGTAGCGCCCCAGAAACATGTTGCTGGCCTTGCTCTCGGCTGCCAGCCGAATCAGCGTCCCGGCCCCGTCGGGGATGAACATGTAGCCGGGCACGCTCGTCCTCGCGGGTCGCGCCCGAAGAAGGGATACAGGTGCAGCAGGCCCAGCCTGAAACGCCGGGTCGGCCTCGCGGATGGAGTCGAAGGGTACCGCGACGCGGACCCCCGTGGGCCTCCAACTGGACCGTGACCCCCAGGGTGATGGAGGGCTCGACAAAGGTGAGGGTCGCCTCGAAGCCCGTCCTCGATGGGGGCGAAGGTCGATCTGGTGCTCCTCGCTGGTGACGGAGGCGCGCTCGTCGTCGGCGTCCTCGTCCAGAAAGTCGATGCTGATCCCGCTGGTGGCAAAGGCGCTCCAGGTCCGGTTCAGGTCGTCCTCCTCGCTGACCTCGTCCAGATTGGAGTGCCAGACATAGCCACTGCGCTTGTCCACCACCTTGAAGGCCAGGGTGTCCGCGTTCGCGTAAAGCTGAAAGCTCTCGTTCTCGCCCACCTGGCGTATAGCCGTCGGGGATGCGTCTGCGCCGCGACGACCGGCGGCGCGCGGGCTGCAGCCAGAGGGAGCCAGGGCCAAAAGCAGCCCGACAGCAGGACACGCGGGAGAAAGCGTCGGATGCTAGGCACGGAGCCTCAACTCCTGCGGCGACTGCCTGTGATAAATTCGATCAGTTGGTCGAAGAGGACGTACAGGATGTAGCCGGTCAGCACGAACAGCACCATCGTGAACAGGGTGACCAGGATGTTCTTGACCGTCTCGGAAAACGAGTAGTTGTGGATCTCCTTGACCATGATGAAAAGCATGATCCCCGTCCAGAACCACATCAACGTTGAGGGGGAAGCTGAATACAGGAACTGCTCGTTGTGCGTGAGCACGTTGGAAAGCAGCGCCATGGTGGGGGCGATCAAGAGATAGGGGAAAAGGCTGTAGGCGCTCCCGATGACCACGTCGCGGACGCGCCCCTCGCCGTCGCTGATGGTGGACACCAAATAGTTCGCCACGTTCCACAGCAGCAGCAGCAGCAGGGTGCTGCTGATCACGTTCTCGACGCGGATCTGCGCGGGGGAGCTGTAGGGGCTGAAGACGAAGCCGGTCCCGTAGAGGGTGAGGAGCCGGACGACGACCACCGCGCCGTAGAGCAGCAGGGCAAAGGGCAGGCTGCCGCGCCGCCCCTTCTTGATGTAGTAGAAGCTATCGACCGGCTGCTTGATGAAGCGGAACAGGAACAGAAAGTCATCCACCAGCCTGACCGATCTCAGCGCCGCGAGCCGCGCGCGGAGCGGCTGCGACCAGGCGTAGCGGCGGTCGGCGCGGGTCGCAACGTTCGAGATCAGCGCAAAGCCAAAGAGCGCCATCAGCGCATTCGCCAGGTGGCGCTGCAACACCGCGTTGCGCAGCTCCCAGAAGGCCTGCGAGTAGCCGTCGCGGTCCTCCGCATAGCGGTACTGGGCCAGGGCGCTCGGGTAATCCATGCCCTTGAAGTAGGCATCGGCGATCGCCTGATAGCCCATGATAAAGGAGCCGTTGTAGTCCAGCACGTCCTCGAAGAAGGGCCGCGCCTCGTCGTAGAAGCCCTCCATGTAGAGCCGGATCCCTGCGTGCACCTGCCGGGCAAAGGCGGTGGTCTCGTAGATCACCAGGGCGTTTTTGTCTTTGTCCAGCACAAACACCCGCTCCCCGTGCCGCGCGATGGCGGTGGGGCTCCGCAACGTGCCCAGCCGCTGCTCGCCGGTGTCGCGCGCCCCGAAGGCGAAGAGCAGCGTGCCGTTCAGGTCGTACTCAAAGATTGTCCCATCGCCCGCCACCGCCAGCACCAACCCGTTCTCGCTGACATGGATGTCCCGAAAATCAGTGGAGCCCGCGGTATCGGGGAAGATGTTCCTGCCGGAAATCGTGAAGCGCCGGATCGCCTGCGAGCCGGAGGTGCCCGCGGTGATGGTAAACACCAGCGACTGCGGGTCGATGGCGAGGTTGGACGGGCTGGCCGCCTCGTTTCGAATAAACTGCTCCAGCTGCGCGTCGGTCAGGAACAGTCGCCGCAGGATCATCGTCAGCGACATGGACGCCGAGTTGGCCCCGAAGTAGCCGATGAAGTTGCCCTGCGTGTTCATCTGCACGATGCCGTTGACCGACCCCTCGCTGATGATGTATAGGTTCTCGCGGGCATCCACCGCAATCTTGCGCGGCAAAAATTCGCGGCTGCGCCCGAAGAGCGGCTCGCTGGGTCGGCCAAATTGGTTGATCAGCGCGCCATCCGGCCCCAGGATCACTATGCTGTTTTGGCCGCCATCGGCCACGTACATCACCCCATCCCCATCGACGAAGAGGCCGGTTGGCCCGTCCAGCACCTCCTCGCCGTAAGAGGCTTCCACCTCGAAGCTGGCATTCAGCCTCACGATCCGCCCGTTGCCGCTGTCGGCCAGGTAGATCACCCCCTCCGGGGAAATGAACATATCCTCGGGGCCGGACAGGGGAAGGTCGATCTCGGCGACCGGCGTGTACGCCTCCTGCGTCATTACCAGCGCGCCCTGCGGCCCCAACGCCCACGTTGTATACGGGCGCATCGGCGTGCGCCGGGCCCGCGCTCAAAACAACTATCACGATGAGAGGACGAGAGAGAGAGCCGTTTCATGATCCGTGTTTATTCATGAGCGATGAGCGATGATGATGGTGAACCGCCGTGTGTTCATCACTTATCACTCATCACTATCCTTTCAGCCCTGAGTGGGACATGGTGCTCATCACCTGGCTTTGCAGGAGCATGAAGATGAGCAGGTTGGGAAGGAACATAATGAGGGTTGCCGCCGCGGCCATCCCCTGGCCCGCCACCGCGTTGGCCCCCGCCGTCGTCGAGGTCAAGGTGGTGAGGAAGAAGGCGAACGATTTGAGGCTCTCGTCGTTGATGTACAGGGTCGAGATCTCGGCGTTGTTCCACGTTGCCTGGAAGGTCAGGATCGCGATGGTGGCGAGGGCGGGGCGGATCAGCGGCAGGATGATGTACCAGTAGATGCGCAGGTCGGAGGCCCCGTCCACGCGCGCCGCGTCGATCACCTCGTCGGGAATCCCATCAATGAATTGCTTGAGCAGAAACAGGCCGACTGGCAGGGCGAGCACCGGCAGGATGTGAACCAGAAAGGTGTTGATCAGGCCCAGCCGCTCGATGATCAGGAAGCGGGGGATCGTCACGGCGATGGGCACGAACATCAGGGCCACGGTGTTGATGGCGAAGAGCGTCTCTTTGAGCTTGAAGCGCTTTTTGGACAGCGCATACGCGGCGGTGGAGGAAACAAAGATCGAGGCCACGATGGTGACGAGGGTGATCAGGATGCTGTTGAACAGGTAGCGACTGATCGGGCATCGCCCGAGTTGGACAGACGGGCAAACAGGTCGGTAAAGTTTTTGATGGTGGGGGTGGTGACAAAAAAGCGCGGCGGGTAGGCGAACAGTTCGTCGGGCGGCTTGAAGGCGTGCGAGAAGACGAAGACGATGGGCAGCAGCATGAAGACCACCAGCGGGGCCAGGATGACGTAAAACTTGATCTGGCTGGGGTGGAAGCCCGACGGGTTGATCCCGCTGCTGTGGTATGAAAACCACGCCGAAAGCGTTTGCGTGCATGGTAGTTTCTGACTTGCGCTATCGAAAGGCGATGGACGACGACGATTCACCACGAGAACACGAGAAACAGAGGGCGAGAGGCGCGGTCGAAGGCCCTCAGCTCGTACCGCTGCCGAGGCCGTAGCGGTCGCTAATCGCCCCCAAACAGCCGCGTGGCGACGCGGGAAAAGAAAAGGACCATCAGCAGCAGCACCACCGAGACCGCCGCCGCGTAGCCCATCTCGTAGCGCAAAAAGCCATAATCCTCGATGTGGTTCACGATCAACTGGCCCGCGTATTGCGGGGTGGGGTTGCTGCCGGAAAGGGTGACGCCAATCGCGCCCGCCTGAAAGGTGCCGACGATCGCCATCACCGCGCCAAAGAGCATCTGCGGCTTCATCGAGGGGATGGTGATGTAGATGATTTCCTGGAAGCGGTTGCTGATCCCGTCGATGGCCCCCGCCTCGTACAGTTCCGGGTTGACCTCCAGGATGCCGGCCAGCATCGCCAGGAAGCCGACCCCCATGCTGCCCCACAGGGTGACGAAGATCATGATAGTCATCAGATAGTCGGGGGATTGCAGCCACTGGATCGGCTCGCGGAAAATGCTCCACTCCATCAGGAAGCTGTTCAGGTAGCCGTTTTGATCGCCGCTAAAAAGGGTTTTCCACACGACCGCCATGGTGACGCCGGTGGTCATCGAGGGGGAATACAGGATGAGCGCCAAGATCGTGCGCGGCAGCTTGGGCAGCTGGGCCAGCATCCAGGCCAGCATGAACGCGAACGACGTAGCCACCCGGCCCCACGATCACCGCAAACTTGATGGTGTTGGGCAGCACGTACCGCATGAAGATGTCGTCCTGCGTCAGCAGGGCTATGTAATTTTGCAGGCCGGTGAAGGTCGGCGACTGGATGGTGTCGAAGAAGGTGAAGGAGAGCGCGACCGCCAGCAGCACCGGCACGACTATGAAGATGGTGAAGAGCAGCGCGTACGGCAACAAGAAGGCGTAGGCGCTGCCCTCTTTGTTCATCCACTCTCGGAAGCGCGAGGAGAACGGCGGAGTCGGCCAGCCGCGCGCCTGAGCGGAGCGTCGCGCGCTCCCGTTCCGTGGGCACCCCCGCCACGGAGCGCACGACAGGGGACGATGGTCTGCTGCTCCATTTTGTTACCTTGCCTCGTCCATCCACCTTTGGACGGTTTCGATGGTCGGAATCTTGAACTCCTTGACCACCACCGCCGTTCTCCAGGTAGCCAAACTCCTCCATCTTGCGCGCGATCTCGCGGTTGATGGTGATCACCGCCGAGTCAATCGCCACGCGCGGGTTCACCCCGTCGAAGACTATCCGGTTCCAGACGTTGCTCAGCTCCCGCTCCTGCATGTAGCTGCCGGGCAGTTTCAGCGGCTCCTGCAGCCACTGCCACTGCTCCAGGATCACCGCTTTGTGCTCGTCGGGGATGGGCGAGGTCGCAAAGGCTTCCACGTTGGCGGAGTTCCACAGGTAGTCCATGCCATAGTTCAAGATCAACTGCTGCTGGAAATCCATCTGCGTCTCGGTGGACATCCACCACTTCATGAACGCCCAGGCGCGCTCCGGGCTCTCGGTGTTGGCGAACATGATGCTGGCCTGCGCCGAGCCGGTGGCGTAGCGGAGCTCGGTGCCGTCCTCCAGCACGGTGGCGGGGTACGGGTCGATGTCCCAGAGCCCGTTCAATTCCGGCGCGGCGGTCATCAGCTTGAGGTAGGTTTCATAGTTGGACACCCCGATGGGCAGGCTGCCATAGCGGAAGCTGTCGTAGAAGCTGGCGGTTTCCAGCGGCATCCCATAGATGGTGAAGCTCTCGGCCATGAACTGGATAGCCTCGATGGCCTCGTCGCTGCCCAGCCCCGTGGCAAAGCCGTTGTCGGCGTACAGCGGGGCGCCGTGGTTGAAGAGGTAGGGGGCGGTGACCAGGTAGCCTTTTGTGCCGCTGCCGCTGGACAGCGGGGTGTTGTAATTCATGCCGAAGCGCTGCAACTCCGGCAAAATCTCGACCACCTCGTCCCACGTTTCCGGCACCGGGATGCCCAGCGATTCCAGGATGTCGCGCCGGTAAAAGGTGATCCAGAAATCCTGCGTTTCCGGGATGGCGTAGACCGAGTCGTTGATGACGTAGCTCAGCAGCGCGCCCGGCTGGTAGATGTGGATAAAGAGTCGAAATCGTCAAAGGCGCGCAAATCCTGGAGCGCGTTGCGGATCGCCAGCTCGTAGGGCACGTTGGTGCTCACCCCCAACGCCACGTCCGGCTGGATGCCCGCCGCATTGGCGAGGACCAGCTTGGACTCGTCGGGCATGATGGAGTACTTCACGCGGATGCCGCTTTCGGAGGTGAAGCTCTCGTCGGTAATCCGCTGCAACAGGTCCACGTACTGGCGCGGGCGGTTCACCCACACGTCCAGTTCCCCCTCGCTCGCTTCCAGCGAGCCGTAGGGGTTGGGGCGGAAGGAGAGCAGGAAGCGTTTGACCCCCTCCGCCAGCGAGCTTGACGCGCGAAACTTCGACCGGCGGCGGGGGCGAGTCGGGGGAATGGATGTACACCTTGTCGAGCGCCAGCGGCTGGCTTTGCAGCGCGGGCAGCAGGGTGGCCAGCAGCTGCGCCGCCGAGCCCGACCCCTCCGAGAAGCGGTTCATCCGCGCCGGAATCTCGTCGGGGGCCGCCGCCAGTTCCATGATGTTGTCGATCGCCATCTGGTAGGTCAGGATCTCCTGTGACCCCCCGCTCCCCTGAATCGCTTGCAGCCCCTCCAGGTCCTCGCGCAGGTCGGCGGCGATGCTGAGCAGCTGCTCCTTGATGTCGGGGATGTAGTCGGAGATGACCCACTCTTTGAAGGGATCGCTCTGGTTCCCCGTCAGCTTCTTGATGTCCAGCGAGAGATCGTTGATGTCAACCAGCACCTTCTGGATCTTCTCGATGGCCGCGTGGTAGGGCGCGTTGGTGGCCTCGATGCCCAGAACGTTTTCGCCCGCTTCCAGAAAGATCCGGTACGGGGTGTCCGCCCCGCCCAGGGTGATGGTTGACCACTCGGCCGAATAGGGGAAGGGCACGACGTTCAACTCGTCGAAGAGCACCCTGTCGTTCAGGGTGATGCGGCGGAACACGGTAAAGTTGTTCTTGACATCTTGCAGCGCCCGCAGCGAGATCGAGTACATGCCGTCCTGCGGCACGGTGAAGGTGTAGTAGACCGTGCTGCCGCTGCGCTCCCAGTTTTCGCCGCCCAGGGTGTTGAGCAGCAGGCGCGAGGTGTGGTACGGGGTGATGGCCAGGCTGCGGCTGTTGGCCGGGCGGATGGCCGTGTCATTCTTGAAGGAGGGCTGCTCGGCTTCACGCTCGATTTGCACGTTGGACGCATCGGCGGCGGGGTGTCGTTGCAGGTATTCCTGGTAAGCTGGGGTACGGGGCGAACGGTTCGAGGTAGATGCTCCCCAGCAAGAGCGACTGCTCCGTTAGCTGAAACTCGAAGGTGTGCTCCCCCGCCGCCAGGTCGATCTGCAGCGGGTAGCGCTGGCTGAACGTGGCGTCCCGCAGGGCGAACGTTGCTCCAGCGCAGCAGGGTCACGGGGCGGATCAGCGCCTCGTTCCCGTAGCGGTCGAGCGGAAAGTCGTCGCGGCTGTTCTGGTAAAAAACCGGGAAGATCAGGCGCGGGGCGTCGTCCGACGGGACGTTGCCATCCACCAAAAGTTGTCCTTCGGGGGGCACGAGGAAGGAATCGGGGGCGGCGACGTCAAACGACACGGTGTAGGGACCGCCCTCCTCAACGGTGACGGTGAAGGGGATGCGCTCCCCCTCGTGCAGGTACACCGCTGGCTTGTCGTAGGCGCGGGCGCTCTCGTGGTCGGCGAGGGGCAGGCCGAAGGTGTCGGCGCGAATCTCGATGGTGTCGGGGGGAGCCGCTTGCCGGCGCGACGCTGGAGCGCGGGGCAGGGGTGCTGCTGCAGAGGTTGAGCGCCGGCCACGCAGCGTGCGCGGCAGGAGGAGGCCGTGACCATGATCACGGCGAGGGCTAATGCCAGGGGCTTCAGAACGCGAGTCACTGTCCGGGCCATGCGTCTCCTGCGCGTCTTTGCGGCGACCTCCGTTGCACGGGCCTGCCACGACGGGGGCGGTGGCATCGGGCGACGCGCCCCCGCTACGATGCTGCTAGCTACTGGTTCATCTCGGTTTCCGCGTCAACCAGAATCTGGTTCGCAAACTCCTCCAACTGCGCGGAGTAGTCCTCGTACTTGTACTGGCCGGAGTTGGCATTGGCGAAGATGTAGCCCACGTTGACATCCGCCTCCTCGCCGATAGCGATCCCAGGCTTCCCTTCCCAGCGGGCATTGATGTAGCCAGGGACGACCTTCGCCAGCGATTCGACCAGGCTGTTGTCGAGGTTGTTCAGCGCCGTCTGGATGCCCGGTACGTCTACAAACTCTTTGTACAGGGCCAGCGAGTCGTCGTTGACCGAGACCGGCATCTTGGGCGCGCTCCCCATGGCCTGGGCCAGTTCGGCCTCCTTGGCGTAGGCCTCGGCGGAGAAGGTCATCCACTTGGCGAACTCGTAGGCCTCGTCCATGTTCTCGGTGGTGTTGGAGACGACTATCACGTCGGAAACCAGCGCCTGGTTGCCACCCGGAATCCCGATAAAGTCCCAGTCAAAGTCGGCGCTGCTCCACGTAGCCCGGCACCGCCCAGCCACCGTCCCAGCGCATCCCCACTTCCTGATTCAGGAAAAGCTCCCAGGGCCCGACGGATTTGAAGTTCGCCTTCTGCTCCTCGGTGAGCCCCTGCCAGGTGTAGGGTTGCATCTCGCCGGCGAACGCCACTGCCTCTTTGAAGGCGGGCGAGTTGTAGTTCATCTTCGCGCCGTCATAGCTGAACCACTTCAGGTTGGGGTCCTGGGTATTGGCGTACCACCCCATCACAAATTCGTATTCATCCAGCCCGAGCACCCCCTGGGGCACATCGTGCAGCGCGGTAACTGCCTCCTCGAACTCGTCAGCGGAAAAGCCGTATTCCGGCGCGTCCAGGTTGGCGTCCTCATAGATGTCTTTGTTGACGAAGTAGCCCATCACGAACTGGGCAGCGGGCAAGCCGAGCACCGTGTCGTTGTAGGTGACCGCATCCTTCAATACCTGCGGCACGTCCGCCCAGTCGGGGTCATCTTGCACATAGGCCGTCAGGTCAGCGACCCAGCCGTTTTGCACATACAAGGGGACGTTGTTGGCCATGAAGACGTCCGGCAGCTCGCCGCGTGCCGCATAGGTGGTCAGCACTGCATCCCAGCCGCCCTCGGCGGACATGTCTACAAACTCAACCGTCACGTTGGGGTTGGCGTCCGTGTAGGCCTGGACCATCTGGTGCTGGAGGTTGTTTTCCTCCTCCGTTCCCAGATTCCAATTGGCGTAGCGTAACGTGACCGCTCCGCCCTCAGCGGCGGGCTCTTCAGCGGCGGGTGCTTCGGTTGCCGCCTCTTCAGCGGCGGGCGCTTCGGTTGCCGCCTCTTCCGCCGCAGGCTCCTCGACCGGGGCTTCCTCCATCACCTCTGTCGCGGGTGTATCCCCACCCGTACCCGCTTCGTCGGTTCCGCCCCCACAGCCAACAACAGCAACTACCAGCATCACCATGAGCAACAGATAGAATAGCTTACCAAGGATCTTCATCGTTCTGTGCCTCCCATTCGTTGAGTCACTTGTCTAGGATTGTTGCACTCTACCGAAGCCATCATGTCAGGTCTTTATGATATAGGCCCTTAATTTTGCTAGCAATTACCTGACCAAGAATATTTTTAAGTTGAGGAGATCCTTTACCTGTTGTGCTACATTGGGTCAAGCCACCTTGCTGCGCCAACCAATGGACACACTGGCGTGCAAAATGATGCGATGAGGAAGAAACACGAGTTCGCAGCCCGCCCAAGCGCCATGAGGGGCGAAGCAGAATGTGGAGCCGCAAAACCTTGTATCTCCACCACTCAGTGCCATTTTATTCTTTTACGATTGTATGATTTTAAGACGTTCCATTCGCCCACATTATCTAGCCGCGTATACTTAAATCTTTGCGCTAGCTTTAGTCTCGCCTACCATGCATAGCAGAGTGGTAACCGAAGGCGGCGCGCGGTTGAAACCGCTGCTGGGGGCCAAAGGCCGGGCGTCGGCCTGCGCCGACGCAATCCCCATGCGAGCGTCCCCGAAGGGGGACGCCCCGCCGCAGGCGTCAAGCAGCGACCTCGGTCGCGCCTACCATGCATAGCAGAGTGGTAACCGATAGCGGCGCGCGGTTGAAACCGCGGCTGGGGTGCGGCCGGGCGTCGGCCTGCGCCGACGCTCGCCATGCCGAGCGTCCCCGAACGGGGACGCCCCGCCGCACGGCGTGCCATGCCTGCGCTGCTGCCGTGTCTCGCCTGCCGCCATGCCGCCGTGCTGCCTGTGCGCTGCTGCCGCCTTGCTGCGTTGTGCGTTGTGCCGCCTGCCGCCGTTCTGCCGCCTGCCGCCTGCCGCCTGCCGCCTGCTTCCGTTTGCCGCCTGCCGCCTGCCGCCTGCTTCCGTTTGCTGCCTGCCGCCTGCCGCCTGCCGCCTGCTTCCGTTTGAATCAAAGCAAGAATTAAGGAGTGACTGTGAGTACAGCGGTTCGGGGAGTGCGCAGGCACTCGCTCCTTCTCATTGGGCTGTCGTTCGCTGCATTTATTAGCTTGGGGCTTCCTGACGGCCTGACGGGGGTGGCGTGGCCATCGATCCGCGCGGCCTTCAACCTCCCGCTGGACGCTCTCGGGGCGCTCATCACCACCACCTCGATTGGCTACCTCTTGTCGAGCTTTACCAGCGGGCGCATTCTGGCGCGGCTCGGGGTGGGGCGGCTGCTCGTGCTGAGCTGCCTGGCGACCTCCCTAAGCCTGCTCGGCTATAGCGTGGCCCCCGTGTGGGCGGTGATGGTGGTGCTCGGGCTGCTTGCGGGGCTGGGGGCGGGGGCGATTGACGCGGGGTTGAACACCTATGCCGCCGAGGAGTTCAGCCCGCGCACCATGAACTGGCTGCACGCCTCGTTCGGGGTGGGGGCCACCGCTGGCCCGCTGCTGATGAGCGGGGTGCTGAGCGCCGGGAATCCCTATCGGGTGGGCTACGGGATCGTGGGCGTGGCGCAACTGCTGCTGGCGGGCTGCTTCGCGCTCACGCGCAAGCAGTGGGAAGCGCACCGCAGCGATGCCGAGAGCGCCCCCACCCCCAGCGCGCCGATGCGCCACACCCTCCAGCTACCGGCGGCGTGGCTGAGCATCCTGCTCTTCTTTTTGTACACGGGGCTGGAGTTTTCGGCGGGCCAATGGCTGTACAGCCTGCTGACCGAGGCGCGCGGCACGGCACCGGCGCTCGCGGGCATCTGGGTGAGCGCGTTTTGGGGCAGCCTCACCCTCGGGCGGGTGCTGTCCGGTGCGGTCATCGAGCGTCTCACCGTGCGCAGGCTGCTGTGGGGGTGCATGGGGGGGGTGCTGCTCGGGGCGGGGCTGCTCTGGCTCAACCTGACAACGTGGCTGGCCTTTACCGGCGTGGCCCTGCTTGGCCTGTCGCTCGCGCCGATGTTTCCCTCGTTCATATCGCTGACCCCCGCGCGGATGGGCCCGGCGCACGCCGCCAACACCGTCGGCTTCCAGGTAGCCTCGGCGATGCTCGGCGGCGCGGCGCTCGTAGGCGGCTTTGGGGTGCTGGCCGACCGCGTGGGGCTGGAAGCCCTGGGGCCCTTCCTGCTGCTGACCGGGGCGCTCCTGACCCTTGTATTCGCCCTGCTTGAGCGCGAGGGTCGCGCGCGCGCCGTCCAGCCACGCTAGCGCGCGCGGCCTGCACTAGAGGTAACTTGTTTTCGTGTCGTTACCGGAAAACGCCGCGCCGCGCTTGTTCAGGGGGTGAACAAGCGCGCGTCAAATGTGCGCCGGGATGCGCGCGTGGCGAGGCACGGGGCCGATGGCGCGGGATGCACCCCCTTGAATCGCCCCGAAAAATTTTTGCGACCCGCTTCGCGGGTACACTTTACGGCCAACGGCGCACGGCCTACGGAATCAGAGGACAGAGTCCAGAGGGATCAGAGGTCAGAGGTAAATGGGGACACCGCCAACCGAAACCCCCAGTGCCTGTACCCGAGGTCGGGGTTGGCCCTGTGGCGAACGGCGCAGCGCACGTGGCGCGCATTATAGAAGTACGCGCCACCGCGCAGCACACGGGGTGCATTATGTAAAGCTAGGTTCTCGCGTTCCAGCCGCGCCTGCCCCGCTGCCGGATACGGGTAGGCGCTATCCACCCAGATGCTGCGCGTCCACTCCCACACGTTGCCGCTCATCTCCTCCAGCCCGTACGGACTCTTGCCCCCAGCGGGAAGGCTCCCACCGTGCTCGGCCCACCCAACTCTGTCTCATCATAATTGGCATGGTTTGTCGTGAGCTCGCCACCCCACGGATAGTTCCGCCCGTCCGTGCCACGCGCGCCCTTCTCCCACTCCGCCTCGCTTGGCAGCGTCACCCGCAAGCGGCCCTCGGCCAGCCCACGCCACAACTCATTCTCCCCGGCCCGACGTTGCGCCTCCGCCTGTAGTTGCCCGTGGAGCCACTCGCTGTAGGCGATCGCCTCATGCCACGTCACATAAGCGACGGGGTGATTCGCTGCTCCTTGCAGGCTGTCACGGTTCGTTGGCTCATGCCCGCTCGCTTCCACAAAGGCGCGCCACTGCGCCACCGTCACCGGGTAGCGCGCCAGCCAGTAGTGCGGTAGTTCATGTTGGGACCTCGTGCCTAACTTTTGGAATCATCCTTGCTCCCATCACGAATGGCCCCGCTGGAATCTCTACAAAGCCCAGCAGCGGCTCCTTCGGCAAGTGCCACTCGCTCCTCGTCGAAGCGTGGGTCGCCGACGCGTGCCAGGGCGCGCCCGCACCGCCGCGCGCCCCTTGGGGTGTGGCTCGCGCTCCATGTCGCGCAGGCGGGGCAGCCATGCCTCACGCAGCATCGCTAGGGTACTATCCGGGGTAGTGGCACCGCTCCGCTCGATGCAGCGTACGGCCACCTCCGGGTTGGCCTCCTGCACCCACTCCAGCACGGGGGTGCAATCGTCGCTGTACAGCCCCGCCAGCAGGACGATGGCCTCCTCCCAGTTGGTGCGCTCCCACCAGCGGTCAGGTGGCCAGATGGTTGTGGCGGGTCGCCTGTCCATCTGCCCCTGCATGTGGAGCGCCGCGAAGTACTCTTGCAGGAGCTGGTGGCTGAAGCGCACCGGCTCGCCCTTGCCCAGGATGTTCGTGCGCCGCGCATCGGCAAGTTCCACCGCGTTCATCAACCGGGGCACGATCTCCGCCCCCGCCAGGGCTGTCACGGCGTTGCCTTGCCCGTCCCCAGTGGCGCGCCGCACCTGCATCTCGTAGGCCAGCCGTGTCAGGGCCGTCACGAGCGCCGCACCCACATCGCTGCGCTTCACCTTCTGCGTGAGCGGGTCGATCCGCGCGAGCCCTTCCCGCTCCAGCAGTACGTCTACGAAGCCCGCGAAGAGCGCGCCACGGTTGGCGGGCACCGTGCCAAAATCCAGAAACACCTCGGTGAGCATCGTGAGCATGTACGGGTTACGCGCCAGGTGGAGCAGGTTGCCAGGGTCGCGCACGCTTTCCCGCCACACCCGATCTCTGCTCCCCTGTGGTTTCCCCGTACACGTTCGGGTTCCCCCGCGGGATGTCGGTTGCGTTCCAGAATAGCTCGAAGCTGGCCCCGGCCTCCTGCCATGCGTGACACACGTCGCGCACGGCCTCGCCGCCCGTCAGCTGCCAGAAAAAGTGCTCGCCTGTCCTCCGCGCCCAGGTAGCGCCGCGCAAAGGTGAGGATGCGCCCCGCGTCCAGCGGCGTGACGATGAGGCGATCCAACTGCAGGTCGAGCGTGTAATCCTCCTCGCGGCAGGAGATGATCGCCATCATGTCCGGGTGATCAGCAACCAGCGACTGTACCTGCGCCGCCTTTTCGTGGCGCTCCCCCACCGGAATCTCGTTTAGCCCATCAAGCAGCAGCGCGGCGCGCTTTGCCGCCAGCAGCGCTTCCCACCGCTCCCCCAGCACCCCCACCTGCTGTGTGATGAAGCTGCGCAGTGGCAGTGCCTCGGTCCACTCACCCAATCGCACGAAGAGCGGGATCTGGGGCAGCGGGGTCACGCTGCGCCAGCTCCGCAAAGTCCACCTCCATCTTGCGTAGCGTCGTGGACTTGCCGCTGCCGGGGTCGCCCAGCAGCACCGCGCGGCGGATGTCGCGGATCGCCTGCACCACGTCCGTTACCTCCCGCACCTCCTCTGGTAGCGGCAGCGCCATCGCCTCCGACACGCGCCGCGGCAGATGGCGGTAGTTTGCCTCGATCTCCACAGACGGGCGGCCCTTGCGCGTGCGCGCGGTGCCCTCCATCTCCGTGTAGGTGGCCGGGTTGGCAAAGTCGCGCTGCACCTCGGGGCTCAAGCGGTGTGCAAGAAAAGCTAACTCCGCCGCGCGTTGGGGGTTGGCGGCGCGGGGGCCTCGATTATCGCAGGGTGGTCACGCGAGGCGTCACGCCGGGGTGCTGTAGGGGGCGGTGTGAGAGACAGATCGTTCTGGCGGTAGAGCTTTTCCCGTTCGCGCTCGTAACGCCACTGCTCGAAGCGTTCAAACACCTCGGTGTTGACGCCCAGAAACGAGAGCAGCAGGGCGATCACGAAGGCGACGGGTTCCAGCCAGTTCCATCCGACAAGCTCCAAGAGTGCCAGGACCGCCCCAATGACCAGCACGGCGACCAGCACGCGCAGCCCGCGCGCCTGCCAGCGTGCCCGCCGCTGTGCCTGCGCGTCGAGCGTCTGGCGCAACGCGGCGTCGGGGTCGGGTGCCGGTGTGGCGTGGAGCGGATGCAGCGGAAGGGAGCGAGACGCGCGCTTCGGCAAAGCTGTGGGCACAGTGTTCGTTGAACTGCTGCACCAGTCGCTCCACGCGCTCTGTCTGATCCACCCCGTATTCGCCTTCCTCGCGTAGCGTTTCCAGCAGCACCCCCAACGCGTGCTGCTGCGGCGCGACACAGTGCGCCGCCAACTCGCGGATGCAGCGGCGCGTGAAAGTCGCCGCGTCCCCGCTCAGATCCAGGCCCTGCACCATCTCGGGGTGGTCGTGGTCAAAGGCCAGGTGGACCGCTGCACGCCGCTGCTGTGGGTCGGTCAACGGGTCAACAAGCAGGGCGTACGCCTCATCAAACAGCGGTTTTGGAAGAGCCATGGATGCGTGCCGGAGTCCTTCAAACGATACCAATCAGAACATTTCTTTTAGGACTTACCCACTTGGGTGGACGACCGACGGGTGACCTGTAGGCGCGACGACCGACGACGGATGACCATAGCTTACAAAATCTTCGATCCTCTGTCTTCGGTCTCCGGTCAACTGCGTAAATCCTATCTATTTTCAGTCGCCAGTATAGCGACGCTGCCATGTTCAACGCAACAGGATGCCTGAGGTTGCAGGGCCAGCACAACGCGAGGTGGCAGCAATTCTCCAGGGCAGCCATGCCAAAGAAAAAAGCGAGGGCCGGTGGCCCCCCGCTCTGGCTGCTCCCTTTTGCGAAGCGCCTTCATGGCGCGTTTGTCTTTTGTATGCACCTATGTTTGTATGAATTTATGTTTATATGACGTTATGTAACCTGGAGAAGGTAAGACCAGGAGCAACCTGTCATATGACTGTATGATTTTATGCCTTGCCCTGGCAATGTCGGTGATTTTCTTTGCGTACTCCTCTACCCCGCTGGCTGCGTGCGTACGCGGTCGAGCCACGTCTTGAGCCAGTGCAGCACCTCGTCGAACTGGGCAAGGGTCAACTCGTCGTATTTTGCCACGTCAAAGCGCTGCTTGAGCGCCCCCCACACAGCAGGGTAATCGTTCCTCCCCTGCCCCAGCCGGATGCCCGCTTCCTGCGCGGCGGCCACCAGATCATCCACCAACTCTTTGATCGTTGCTTTCTGCGCGGGGGTGATCGTGTCCGTAGGCGCGGGCAGCAACTGGATGCGATTGCTCATCAGGGAGAGCCGCTGGGACACCTCGCCCTGCACGCTCCCCAACTCGCGGCGGAGCGCATCCAGTTGCCGCTCCAAATCCGCGATCATCCCGTCGTGCTCCTCGGCGAGCAGTTGGACCGTATCGAGGCGGCGCTTCTCGCTTAGCAGTTGCTCCCACAGCGTTGCCTGCTGGCGCGCAAGCTCGGCCTGTTGGAGGGCCAGATCGCGCATGGCAAGCATGTGCATCTCGTCAGCGTCGGCCACCGCCACGGGCACGCGGGCAAAGGCGCGGTCGATGATCTCGATGACCTCGCGCTGGTACTGGATGAGCTTGTCGCGCACCTCCGCCTTGACGCGAGTGGCGTTGATCCCGAAGAGCCAGCCGCGCACGTACTTCAGGGGGAGGCAACTCATTACTTGCTCCCCCCCAGGGTGTCGTGTAACACGACACCCTTTCAATTCCTCGCTCAGCACGGGGTCTCGCTGGATGCGCTCAATTTGACCGCTGCGGGAGACTCCAAGCGCCTCGCACAGGAGGTTCACCGGCACCCAGATTGTCCCCCCTTCGTCTCGTACCACCACCAGGTCATCCCCATAAAAAGCAATGGTTCGCTGCTCCACTACGCTGATGGATCCTTCTGCCACCTTGCCTCCTTTCTCTCACATGCTACAGGCTTCCTACCTGCTCCAGCCCAGGGCGCGCATTGAAACATTATGACAAGCTAACACACGTCGGGTGCTCCAATGCGCCTTCTTGTATGAAAGTATAATTGTATGATTTTACGCAACTACACTTTGATGACTCTATGATTCTGTGATTCTGTGATCCTATGATTTTGCCTCGTTGCTCTCAGTGTAGGCCGCGCCGCCCTATCACAGCCACGGGCAAATCTGATAGATTTGTATGATTTTATGCTATTATGCTATTATGCTGTTATGCAATGACGCTGTGCGCTCCTGAGAGCATTCACCCTCAGGAGCGCACAGCGTCTCACCTGTAGGATTGTAGGGTTGTATGATCTTATGATCTTATGTAATAAGACTATGCGCCTGTGGGGCTCATACACTTTCCGCTCCTTCTACCCCTCGCTTGTGCGCCAGGTCGTTGATAGCTTCTTCCAGAATGTCGCTGTAGGTTGCCCGGACTCCCGCGCGACGGGCCTGGACTTTCAGGTTCTCCATCTTGGCCAGGGTATCGGGATACAGCGTGACAGTCGTGCGCAGCTTTTTCGACTTGTCGGAGGTTGCTTCCTCGGGCGCAGCCAGCGCCTCACCCTCGGGGGGGTCGTCGGCCCGCCGTGGCCCGCTTTGCCAGAACGCACCGGTTCCCTGTCCAAGTCCACCAGATTTCTTACTCACGGTTCAAAACCTCCTCCACCAACTGTTGGTAGGCAGTCGCGCCTGTGGCGGTAGGGGCATAGGTAAAGATGCTCTGCATCCTGCTATGCGCCTCCTCCAGCTTTACATTTTTAGGGATGACCACCTCGTACACCAGATCACCAAAGCGGTCACGCACCGCATTCAGCACATCGGCTGCCACGTTCGTGTGGTCGTAGAGCGTTACCAGAACCCCGCCGATGGCAAGGTGGGGGCGGTGCAGGTTGGTCCGCACCTGCTCGATCGTTGCCTCAAGCTGCCCGATGCCCTTCAGGGCAAAGACGCTGGCGGACACCGGAACGATGACGCGATCGGCGGCGGCAAGGCTGTTGATCGTGAGCAGGCCCAGCGAGGGGGGCGCGTCGATAATCACAAAATCATACGACGCCATCGCTGTGGGGTCGAGCCGCGCGGTGAGGGTTTGCTGCCCGCCGATGACGCTCAGCAGCTCCACCTCGGCACCGGCCAGGTCAATCGAGCTGGGTAAAAGATCGACGTTGGGCTGCACGCCTCGGCGCAGTACCTCCGACATGGGGCGGCGGCGGAGCAGCAAGTCGTAGACGGTGCTGGTGGGCTCGTCGAACCCTTGCAGCGCAAAGGTGGCATTGCCCTGCGGGTCCATATCGATGAGTAACGTTGACTTGCCAGCAAGGCCCAACCCGACGGCAAGATTGACTGCCGTGGTGGTCTTGCCGACACCGCCTTTCTGATTTGCAATCGCATAGATGCTCACAAGAGGGGTCTCCTGACTTCTAATGTATGATGGTATGGCGGTATGATTTTATGATTGTAAGCAATTAGGCATAGAGTCGAGATCGTGCAGTTCAATGCCCTAGATAACCCTCCTCACGATATTAACTTGACATAATGTCAAACTAAATGGAGTGGGAACTCTTGCGTGGGGTAGGGGAGAGGAATCGGAAAAAGCCACGAGGAGCAAGCGACAAACTATGATTGTATGATTTTACGCTTTTATTCCTCTATGTTCTTATGATACTATGGTTTCAGGTGCACGCCAAAGCAGATTCCAACTTGGTTTATCCTCTGGCGGACGCGCTTTCTCATGCGGCTTGGTCTCAACAGGAAAGCACTCACTAGCCACCCGACACCCGCCTGCCGCCGTTCGTTCCGCGTTGTGCCGCCTGCCGCCGTTCGTTCTGCGTTCTGCGTTCTGCGTTGTGCCGCCTGCCGCCTGCTTCGCCTGCCGCCTGCCGCCTTACCCGCTTTGCGGGAACCCACTGCTGCCTGCCGCCTTCCCGCTTTGCGGGAACCCACTGCCGCCTGCTGCCTGCTGCCTGCTGCCTGCCGCCTGCTGTCGTCTGCAACGGGTTGCTCGTCCACTAAAACACCGTACAATGGGGACCGCTTTATTTTTATCGGAGGAGAGAGTCAATGAAGACCCATACGTTCCGGCTGGCAACGCTGCTGGCCCTTTTGCTGATGCTGCTGGCCTGCGCGCAGCCCGCCGCTACCCCCGACGCGGGGGGGAGTGGCACGACCGACGATGGGGCGTCTGCCCCGGCGAGCGATAGCAGCGGCTCCGAGGTGGCGAGCACCGAGCTAAACCTGCTCTGCACGCCGCAGGTGGAGTGGTGCGAGGGGATGAAGGCCGAGTTCGAGAAGGCTCACCCCGACATCACCGTCAATTTCGTTCGTCTGTCCAGTGGCGAGGCGCTGACCCGCCTGCGCAACGAGAAGGAAAACCCCCAGTTCGATATCTGGTGGGGTGGCCCGGTGGATTCCTTTATCGCCGCCAAAGAGGAAGGGCTGATCCAGCCCTACGACTCGCCCAACATGGGGAACCTGCGCGACCAGACCCTGTATCGCGATGCCGAGAACTACTGGGCAGGGGTCTATGTTGGCTCGCTCGGCTTCGCCACCAACACGACCTTCTTGGAAGAGCACCCTGGCCTGGAAGCTCCCACCTCCTGGGATGACCTGCTCGCACCGGAGTGGGAGGGGCAGGTGATGATCGCGCACCCCTCCAGCTCAGGCACCTCGTACACCGCGCTCTGCACGATCCTTCAGATGCGGGGTGAGGAGGCGGGCTGGGAGTACATCCGCGCGCTGAACAGCAACGTGCTCCAGTACACCAAGAGCGGCTCCGCCCCGGCCAAGTTTGTGGGCGCGGGCGAGGCAGCGGTGGGCATCGTCTTCTCGCACGACATCGTATCGCAGATCGAGGAGGGCGCGCCACTGGTGCTCACCTTCCCCGAGGATGGCACGGGCTACGAGATCGGCGGCATGGCGATCCTCGACGGTGCGAAGCACCTCGACGCGGCGAAAAAGTGGTTCGACTGGGCGCTGTTGCCGGAAACCCAGGAGCTTGGCCCCACCTACAACGCCCTCCAAGCCCCAACTGTCACCGGTGCCGAGGCCTCTCGCCCCGAGCTGCTGGAGGTCAAGCTGATCGACTACAACTTCGCCACGTGCGGCGCGGACAAGAGCGCCAACGTGGACCGCTTCACCAACGAAGTGGCCAACGCGGATTCGCTGAAGGAGTGATGGGATAAGGTGAATAGTGCATGGTGAGTCGCTAGTTTTGCCCCATTCACCATGCACTATTCACCACTCACCCTACCCTCATGGAGCAAAACTTTCCAGCGCTGCCCCCTGACCGCCGCCCCGCGCGGTGGCAGTGGGCGCGCGCCGCGGGGGCCCTGCTGCGCGACCCGACCCTGGGTCTGGGGCTACTGGGCGCGCTGCTCTTCGTCCTGATCTTTATAGCCTACCCGCTGGCCCGCGTCGGCTGGCAGGCCTTCTTCGACCCCGTGTCGGGCAACTTTAGCGTCGAGTATTTCCACCGCTATATCGACCCGACCTACCAGACCCACCAGTGGAACGTCGTGTGGAACACCCTGGTTCTGGGGCTGGGGAGCGCCACCGGCGGGACGCTGCTCGGCTTTGTCGTGGCCTTCGCGCTCACGCGCTGCGGGGTGCCGCGCCCGCGCTTTGTCCACTTCCTCACGCTCGTGCCGACGATCTCGCCGCCCTTCGCCATCGCCATCGCGTCGATCCTCCTCTTTGGGCGCTCCGGCCTCGTCACGCGCGGGATGCTCGGGATGCGCTTCGGGCCGGGCGACAACGACCTGTACGGGCTGGACGGGCTGATCTTCGTCCAGATCGTGACCTTTTTCCCCGTCGCCTACCTGATTATCCGCGCCATGCTGGAGCGCGTGGACCCCGCGATGGAGGAGGCCGCGCTGAACCTCGGCGCGTCACCGGTGCGCGTTTTCCGCACCGTGACCCTGCCGCTGCTGATTCCGGGGGTGGCGGGCTCCTTCCTGCTCCTGTTCGTCGAGGCGGTGGCCGACCTGGGCAACCCGCTGCTGCTCGGTGGCAACCGCTCCGTGCTTGCCACGGAGATCTACCTGGCGATCAACGGGCAGTATGACCAGCACCGAGGCGCGGCCTTCTCGCTGGTGCTCCTCGTGCCCACCCTGCTGATCTTCCTGCTGCAGCGCTACTGGGTCAGCCGCCGCTCCTACATCAGCGTGACCGGCAAGCCCGCCAGCGGGCAGATCGTCGTGCGCGACCCCTGGCTCCGCTGGCCCGCGCTGATTGTCACCGGTGCAACGATGGCGCTGATCGTCGCGCTCTACGCCTCGATCCTCGTCGGCTCGTTGACGCGGCTGTGGGGGATCGACTACTCGCTCGATCTGAGCCACTACCAGGTGGCGCTCACGCGCGGGCTGAACGCGATCCTGGCGACCACCTTCCTGTCGGCGGTCGCCACCCCGCTGGCCGCGCTGATGGGCATCGTCATCGCCTACCTGGTGGTCCGCAAAAACTTCGCGGGCAAGGACGTGCTCGACTTTGCCTCCAACCTGGGTGCGGCG
Organism: uncultured Chloroflexia bacterium; assembly: GCA_963845765.1. Taxonomy (GTDB): domain Bacteria; phylum Chloroflexota; class Anaerolineae; order Ardenticatenales; family Ardenticatenaceae; genus CAWJTI01. Next base: position 13,712 of record CAWJTI010000012.1, on the reverse strand, counting down.
GTGCCCGGCACGATCCTGGGGGTTGGCTTTATCGTCGCCTTTATCAGCTCCCCGTTGCCGCTCGTCATCGTTAGCTTCCTGCTGGCGGCGGTCTACCTGGCGTGGAGCGTTCAGCCCCACGCGCGCGACCGCTGGGCGCTGTTGGGGGCGGGCACCTTGGGTGGCCTGGCGCTCTGGGCGCTTTCCCCTTACTTGCTCCCCTGGTCGTGGGCGCTTCTGCTGCTGGTGCTCTTCCTCGTGGCAGGGCGGCCTGGTCGCGCGGGGCGGTGGGCGGGGGCGGGGCGCGCTCGTGGCTGGCCCGGGCCTCTACCTGCTGGTTAACCTGTTGGGGCCGCGCCTGACGGTGCCGCTCGCGGTGTGGGGGCGCTCGCTCGGCGGCACCGGTGCCAAGCTGGTCACGGCTCTGGCAAGCTGGACCGAGGTCTTCTTCCAGATTCCCTTGGCCTTCGTCGGCTTCGCGGTGCTCGCCATCGGCGCGCTGGCGCTGCAACGGGCAACCCTATCCACCGTGGCCCGCACGGGGGTGGGCGCGCTGCTGCTGGCGCTCGCTTTCGTGCTCGTCTTTTACGGTGAGCCGCTGGCGCTGGTGGGGACCCCGTACATCGTCATCGCCGCCTACGCGGTGCGCAGCCTGCCCGCCTCGGTGCGTGCGGGGAGCGCGGCGCTCCAGCAGATCGACCCCTCCATCGAGGAGGCCTCGGTCAACCTGGGGGCGGACACGCAGACCACTTTCCGCAAGGTGACGGTGCCGCTGATCATGCCCGCGCTGCTGGCGGGGCTCATCTTCGCCTTTGCGCGCCACATGACCAGCCTGTCGGCGATCATCTTCCTGACCACCCCCAAGTGGCCGATCCTCACCGTCTGGATCCTCAGCGAGGTCGAGCAGGGCGGCATGAGCACCGCCGCCGCCTACTCCGTGATCCTGATAATCATCGTGCTGGCCGCCATCCTCGGCATGTATGCCATCGCGGGCCGCCACCTGCGCGCCGTCGGCGGCATCGATTTGTCGGTCGGGAGTGGATGACGGGGTGATTTCGGATTTCGGATTTCGGATTTCGGATTGAACGGCATGGGGGGCTCTTCAAAGAGGGAAGCTGACTGAAACGGCTCTAGGCAATGGATACTTCCAGAGGATAACAGGCAGAGAAAATAGCAACAATATGGCACCACAAGCAGCGAGCGTCGTAGCAATCCCAAATCCCAAATCCCAAATCCCAAATCGCCCCACGGGGTTCCTCATCCTTGAATCGCTGGAAAAGCGCTTTCCGGCCCGCGACGGTAGCGGCAGCGTGGTGGCGGTGGACAGCGTCTCGCTGTCGGTGGAAAAGGGCGAGTTCGTCACCCTGCTGGGGCCGAGCGGCTGCGGCAAGACGACCACGCTGCGCATGATCGCGGGCTTCGAGCTGCCCACGGGCGGGCGCATCGTGCTGGATGGCGAGACGATCAACGACATGCCGCCCAACGAACGCAACATGGCGATGGTCTTCCAGAGCTACGCCCTCTTCCCCCACCTGCGCGTCTTCGAGAACGTGGCCTACGGGCTGCGGATGCGCCACCTCTCCGAGACGGAAATTCGCGAGCGGGTGACGGAGGCGCTGGAGCTGGCGGGGCTGGGCGGGCTGGGACAACGCGCGCCGAACCAGCTTTCCGGCGGGCAGCAGCAGCGTGTAGCGCTGGCGCGCGCGCTCGTCCTCTCGCCCAAGGTGCTGCTGATGGATGAGCCGCTCTCCAACCTGGACGCCAAGCTGCGCGAGCAGATGCGCGCCGAGATTCGCCGCATCCAGCAGACCCTTGGCATCACGACGATCTACGTCACGCACGATCAGGCGGAGGCGATGGCGCTCTCCGACCGCACGGTGGTGATGAACCTGGGGCGCATCGAGCAGGTCGCCCCCCCGCGCGTGGTCTACGAGCGGCCCGCTACGCGTTTCGTCGCCGACTTCATTGGCCGCTCCAACTTTTTGCCCGCCACCGTCCGCGCGGTGGGGGAGGGGGGGCTGGACGTCGAGGTGATGGGGGAAACGCTGCGCGTGCCGCGCGACGCCGCGGCGGCCCCGCTCGCGCCCGGCGCGGCGGCCACGGTGCTGATTCGCCCGGAGGCGATCCACGTCGGCAGCCGTGGCACCCTGCCCGGCATCGTCCACCGTGCCACCTACCTGGGCAACGTCGTGGAATACGAGGTCGATCTGGGCACGACGCGCCTCGCCATCCTGGACGCCAACCCGCTGCGCGAAACGATCTTCCAGCCCGGCGCGCCGGTGGGAGTTTCTTTCATGGAGGGCTGTCTCTACCTGCTGCCGGGGTCCGCGCCGACCGCCGGATAGCCAGCGCTTCGCACAACCAAAAACAGCGCCGTTGGCCCCTGCCAACGGCGCTGTTTTTCATTCTGGACGTTTCACCCGATTGGGAGCGTAGGCGCGCCCGCGCTACGCCGTCGAGGACCGCCTCCACCGCTTGAAGCTCCTCCTCGCTCCACGCCAGGTTTTGCAGTGCCGCCACATTGTCCTCAACCTGCTTGACCGAGCTGGCCCCGACGAGCGCCGAGGTCATCCCGGGGTGGCGCAGCACCCACGCCAGCGCCATCTGCGCCAGCGTTTGGCCGCGCTGCTGCGCCAGTTCATTGAGCGAGCGGACCTTTGCCCGCTTCGCCTCGGTGATATCGGACGGTTTGAGGAAGCCGGTCGGGGTGGCCGCACGCGAGTCGGGCGGGATGTCTTGGAGGTACTTGGTGCTGAGGAGCCCCTGCGCGAGTGGGGAGAAGACGATGCAGCCGATCCCTTCCTCGCCGAGCACCTCAAGCAGGCCGTCCTCGACCCAGCGATTGAACATGCTGTAGGAGGGCTGGTGGATCAAACAGGGGGTGCCCAACTCCCGAAGAATGCGCGCCGCCTCCCGTGTCTGCTCCGGGCTGTAGGAGGAGATTCCCACGTAGAGCGCCTTGCCCTGCCGCACCACGTGATCGAGGGCCCCCATCGTTTCTTCAAGCGGGGTGGCCGGGTCGGGGCGATGGCTGTAAAAGATGTCGACATAATCCAGCCCCATGCGGACGAGACTTTGGTCCAGGCTCGCCACCAGGTACTTGCGCGAGCCCCAATCGCCGTAGGGGCCGGGCCACATCGTGTAGCCTGCCTTGCTAGAAATGATTAACTCATCGCGGTAGGGCTTGAGGTCCTTTTGGAGGATCTGCCCGAACGCTTCCTCGGCAGAGCCGGGTGGGGGTCCATAGTTATTTGCCAGGTCAAAGTGAGTAATCCCCAGGTCGAAGGCGCGGCGCACCATCGCCCGCCCCGTCTCGAAGTGATCAACCCCGCCGAAATTGTGCCACAGCCCCAGCGAGATCGCTGGTAGCTTCAGGCCGCTGCGCCCACTGCGGCGGTACGCCATACTGTCGTACCGATCTTCCACTGGTAGATAGCTCATCGTTTCCTTGCTCCCTTTTTGCGTCGTGGCGGTGAGTATGAATCCCGTCGCTCCTATTATCGGTCGGGAGGTCAGCGGCGACAAGCGCAACTGGAGCGGCACGGGCCATCCTCTGCTCTGATACCGGGTCGGGAAGAAATGCATGCCATGTCTAGTAGGGGTTCCGTAGGCGGCAGCGGCTGAAGCCGCTTCTCCAAGCTGAAGTCGGCTGCGCCGACTGGGGGGTGTGTAAGCGAGGAGTCAGTATGAGCGGACTAGCACAGGCGACTTCTAGTCGCCACCCGCAACGGGGTGGTTTGTACCCTCATTCTCCCGAATTGGTATAACCACGAGCAGTGAAACAGGGCTGACCCCTTGATATTAGCCCGGCAGCTACACTAGCGTGGACGTTGCCCCGCTGCGGCAGCAGCGCTTCAAAGGAAAAAGCTTAGCGAGGGTTGAGGGAGCGAACGACTTTACGGTCCGTGGTGTGGACCTAAATTGCCTCTATGGATACAGCACTGTCCGACTTTCCCGCCTGGGGGTTTGGTTCAACATAAAACTTGACGCGCAGCCCCGGCTGAATGCGATGTTTGGGACCTCGAAAGCTACTACTCCGGAAAAAGAAGCTTTGACCGTTGGTGGCTCGAATGAAGCCGCGCTTCCCATCTCCGACTAACTTCTCGATCTCGCCTGTAAGCTGTTCCTGACCAGCAAACTTCAGCGCGCGCCAGAAGGGTTCCAACTTGCGACGCAACGCGGCAGAGTCTGGAGCATCCTCCAGCGACAGGCCGCGCTCGTCCAGCGCCTGTTGAAGCTCTGGCTTGGCCTTCCACTCATGTTCCTGCCGAAGGGTAGCTGCCAACAGAAAGTGATCGTTGGCTTCCTGCCCATATCCCCCTAGCAATTGGCCCAGCTGGAAGAAAAGCTCCCATTTGTGTTCCAGATCGCCAGGTGCTAGCGCCGCTTCTATAGCTGCGCTCAGTGCTTCCTCCTTGCGCCCTAAATCGATCAGAAGGTTAGCGATATCTGAATAAAAGAACCAGTCCCGCTTGCGCCCAAGCAGGGCGCGTAGCTCCTCAATGGCCTCTTCCTTGTTACCCAATTCCGCCTTGGCTAGTGCCATGCGGTAGGGAATCCAGACGTCGTTATCGTAATGGAAGCGCGGTACATCGGCTAGGGCCTGTTCACCAACGTCAAGGCATTCCTGAAATCTGTTTTCTTTTTGCAGGGCTTTACAGCGCTCAGCGTACCACTTCTCGCGGTCGGAGGCGTATTCAACCTGCTTGCCATCTTGGCCTTTGCCCGTGCCAACCTCAAGGGAAAGATCGTCCGGTCCCAGCCTATCCAGCCACTCCAAAATCTGGCGGGCCGGGTAAATAGTACGGGCATCCTTAAGGTAATCCACTACCTTCATCACTGTGCGGGCAGTGGGCGTATATTGGCCCGGTTCTGAAAGCGTCAAAATCGCATTGGCGGCCTTGAGGAACTGGGCTTCCTGCTGTTTGATTGTCTCGCTATCGTGCTTGATCTCCAAGTCATAGATGCACCAACTGTAGACGCTCCGGAGCTGCTCAAAATTGGGGAAGCGAGGGTAAGCGGCTCGGCAAATGTCCAACGCATCGGCGGAGCGCCCCGCCTTGCGCAAGCTGAAGGCATAGCCCCAGGCATCCCATTCGGTGCAGATGGCTTGGTGGTCATCCCACAAGGTTTGGTAGAGCGAGACGGCTCCTTCAAAGTTTTTCTGCTTGCGCTGCTCATTGGCCTGCTGGCGTAGGGTTGTAGGGTCGGTCATTTACGAACTCCTTTCAAAGAGAACCACGCTTCTTCCAACTGGTCGAAGTGGTAGCAAGCCTCGCCAGTTGGAATGGGAGCAAGACCCTCTCCAATTCTTGCCTGGTTAATGGCTTGCCACAGGATTGTAAAGTCAAAGTTGTCATGGCGAAAGGGCAAAAGGGTTTCATACAGATAGGCTACATAGGTGAGCGTCGGCGATGAGTCGTTGATTTGTTCGGTGAGGGGTTGTTGATGGGTGTCTAACTTGTTAGCCAAAAAACGCTGCCAGAGCGAGATTACCTGCTCCTGTAACGAAGCAGAGGCGAAGTTGTGAGCGTAGGGCTGTGTCAGAGATCGCTTGTGTGTGTTATAGATATCGAGATAGCCCTTGGGAGAAACGAGAAGCCGCACACATTGTTGGTTGATGACACCTACCATCGAGATCGATAGCCCGTGGCTATGGGCTGCCTTGATAAATGCTATTCCTTTCTCCTCAGCTTCCTGAAGAGGGCTTGTGGAAGGTGGAGAATGTTGCTCTTGATCTTTCCCTAGCCCTGCTCCTGTTTTGGCGAGTTGATCGGCGCGCTCATTCCAGCGCACGCCTGTGTGAGCGGCTACTTTGTGCCAGTGAATCGTGACCGAAGTTGCGCGGATCCGGCTCGCATACAATTGCGTCCCCGGCTTGTTCGCTTGGTAAGCGCCGGTTGCCCAAGCTTCGATGCCCTTGTAGTCGTAATAAATTCCTATCTCTTCGATTCCTTGCTGCTGGCACCACTCCACTGCTGCAAGGGTTGCTTTCAACTCCCCGCCAACCTGATTCATCCCCTGCCATTCGGGCTCCTGCACGGCTCCAGATAGCTCCGCTACCGCCTCATTGCCGCGCACGATGACAACACCGTAGCCAATCGCCCCGTTTTGGAACGAGCCATCTACATAGGCTTGATAACCCGACCCTTTGTCAGGAGACGCAGACGCTTGGGCGACCGGATTGCCTCCATTCCAAAGTGCTTCCAGCGTCGCTACCACAGTCTTGTCGCGCAATTCCTGGGTGACTAGCGTGTAAGCCTGTTTCTTGGGCTTGTAGTAAAGTACCAGCTTCCCAAATTGTCGCGCTCCCTGGCTAACCGCAAGCTTGATGCTGTACTCTGCGAGCGACCCTGCCACGATCTCAGCCGTAAACCCTGCTGCGGTGAGAGCCTCGATGTAGCTGGCAGCTTTGCTCCGTAATTGTGTCTCGTATTGAGATGCCATCACGTCCCCAAGTGTCTGGTAGCGCTGATGCGCTCGTTGAGCTTGAGTAATTCCGCGACGAAGGGATGCGAGCGATCCTGATAAAAGATCACCAACTGCTCCAAAGGGCGGGTCAGACTAACGAACATCTTTCGCCGCGCGAAGCGTTCTCGCCCGGCGCTTGCTCTCCTCGCTGGCGAAAAGCAATTCTTGACTGTCCCGGTGCGGCAGAGACTCGATACCTGTCACAAAAACTACCTCCTTTTCCAATCCTTTTACACTCACAAAATCAGTCAGACAGACCACACCGCCCTGCTCGGTTTCGGACATGGCTACTGCGACCCCCGCTGCCATCAGCGCTTGGCTGATAGCAAGGTGCTGAGTATCTGGGGCCACAATCATGATGTCATCTTCTCGGTAGTTGCCTTGCAGCAGGGAGCGCACACGCTTCACAATTTCTTCCATAGGGGTAGGGCTGTAAAGAATCTCGGCGGCAGTTGGCAGGGGGTTTCAAAATTAAAGTTGCGTGAATAGCCGTGCCGCTCCAACTCTTCGCGGGTAGGGTAATCCTCCCAAATAAAATCTGTTGCCAAGCGGGCTATCAACTGCGGTGTGCGAAACATTTTGTTAGGACTTTTCCAACTCGGCGCGTTCCACAACGATCCCCAACGTTGTCACGTCGTGCTCGCGGTCAAAAATCTTTTGCCCGATGTCACCCACTAGGAAATAATGCTGCTGACGTGCCAGCCCCTCCAGTACGGTCATAAAAAGTGGATCAAAGTCTTGTACCTCATCCACAAAGATGGCATCGAACTGTCGAAAGTGATCTGGCTCTTTTTTGAGCGCGTCGGTTACATCAAGCCGCAACTGTTGCTCCAACTTGTCCACGTCCTTTTCCTCTAACCCGTAGATCGCTTTGTACTCGGACAGACCCATACCAAGGTAGCTCAGAACCATCTGTTGGATAAGGGTGGGAAGACTGAAAACGCGAATGGCCGCGTGGTAGCGTTGACTGTCTTTGTTTCCTTCAAGCTTGCCTGCGAGGATGCGCCGAAATATTCGTCGCGAGATTTTCACTGTAGGTGGTGAGCAGGATAGTGGGGAGTGCGCCACGTGGGGCTTGTTGGAACAGGTGGAGCGCTCTGGAAATGAGCACATTGGTCTTGCCGCTACCTGGAGCGTAGAGCAGGTAGTTCTTGCCCGGCTCCAAGTTGAAGACCCATTTTTGTTGCTGCTCGGTCAGTACCTTTAAGCTTCTGCCCATACCGTTGGCGCTGGGTGTAGTCGCCCACGCGAAAAGCGGGGGGAAGAACCTTTTGCGAGCGGCATCGGTTGTGCGGGCGTCCGCTGCACGAAAGTTGGGGTTCTGGCGTACCAAACTTTCGAAGAGATTTTTCGGGGTGTGCCCGTGCAGCCTCTATATCTTCCCGCCAAATCGTATGCCCAAAGTCAATGAAGAAACGATGCTGTGGGTTTTCGAGCACTTTTGCGTTATCAATTTGGTTTAGGAATTGATTGCGGGAAAGCCGTGGAAAGGCCACCACAGAAGTAATCCATACCCCTTCTTGCTTCAATAGGTCCTGTAGTGCATAGCCATAGTTAAGGGCCTGCTGGTAGGGATCCCCTAAAGTGGACCCCAATGTCAAGACAGTGAGAGGGGCAAAAATAAGGTGGGACTGCTCCTTGTGTGAATAGGTGAATGAGCGGGTCGTCGGTCGTTGTCGTTTCCCCTTAAAGCAGCCGTTGTCGTTGCCGTTCAAGTCGATGGCGGAGCCAAGTAGAGTTCGGCAGGCGTGCGATAGGCGAGAGATTGATGGAGGCGGCGATGATTGTAGAAGTCGAAATAGGCGGTGAGTTGCTGGCGCGCGTGGCGCGGTGAGTCGTAGTCGTGCAGATAGACCTCCTCGTATTTGACGGTGCGCCAGAGGCGCTCGGTGAAGATGTTGTCCAGGGCGCGGCCCTTGCCATCCATGCTGATTTGGACCCCGGCCTCAGTCAGCCGCGCGAGGTAGCGGGGACTGGTGAAGTGGCTGCCCTGGTCGGAGTTGCAGATCTGCGGCGTGGCCTGGTGCAGGGCGGCCTCGACCGCTTCCATGACAAAGGCCATCTCCAGGCTCTGATCGAGCGCCCAACTGACCACGTAGCGGCTGAACCAGTCGAGGATCGCCACCAGATAGAGCCAGCCCTGGCGCAGGCGGATGTAGGTGATGTCAATGCCCCAGACCTGATTGGGGTGGGTGATCGAGTAAATGGCGTAGCAGATACGGGTAGACCTGATGGGCTGCGTGACGTTTGCTCAGGTTGGGGCCGGGATGAATCCCCACCAGCCCCATCTGACGCATGTGCCGCTGCACCTGCTTGCGGTTGATGCTTTGCGCCCTCGCGCCGCAGCTGGGCGCTGATGCGCCGTGAGCCGTAGTAGGGATGGGCGGTGTAGATCTCGTCAATGCGGTGCTTGAGCGCGATCTCCGCCGCGCTCGGCGCGACCGGCTGATAGTAGAGGCTGGCACGGCTGACCGACAGCAACTGCGCTTGCACGCTCAAGGGTAGCTCGCTGGCCTCCCGCTCGATCAGCGCCAGCCGCTGCGCGCGGCTAACCGAGTCGGCCAGATTTTTTTTGGAGCCAAGCCACCTGCGTGCTCAGCTTCCCGATTTCCGTGTACAAGGCTTCGATTTGGGCTTCATAGGCGCGCTGCTGTGGCCGCCTGCGCCTGCGTGTCGCGCTCGAAGAGGCGTGGCAGGCCCGTCAGCGCCGTCGTGCGCCACTGCCGCAGTTGGTTGGGATGGACCCCCGATGCGCTCGCCAGTTCGCTCAGGCTCTGCTCTTCCTTCAGCAGCTCCAGCACGAGCTTGGCTTTTTCTTCGGCTGTGTACCGTTTGCGTGTGGTCATGGCTTCTTTCCCCCACCTTATTTCAGCCTCTTTCGCTGTCTAGTTTCTGGGGTCCATTATACCCAAGAACATCACCCTCCCCCTTGCGGCTGTGATCGTGCACTCTTTCGAATGGTATATTGATCGATCCATTCATAATTGTCTCGTTGTAAGGTTCCAATCCTTCACCTCGATACGACAATACTCCTACCTGTGGGGCAACCACTACAGAGTCTGGCTGCTTTTTCTGTTCTCCCCTCACCTGTTTGTCGTAGCTGTCATTTTCCTGTACCTCTCGGTAGATCCAATATTCTTCGGGCAAGTTTTGCAGAAAAGAGAGCATTAGCCTTTCTGCTCGATTTTGATCGTCTGACTTGGTTACCTGAATCAACTGACATTTCATTGATTAAAGTCTCTCTGCTAGTACGTGTTCAAAGCGTAGAAGATGGACGAAATTTCAGACGGGCCCAAGCATCTTTGTCCTTGCTATTCTTTGGGATACCCTGGTTAACAGTGTCTACAAGATACTGAAAGCTTCGAGCGAAGCTTAAAGGAGCGCATCCCGATCTCCCACTCTGCCAGTATAGCTCGTAACAACACTTCTACGATGCGCTCATTGTTCGTCCCGACTTCCATACTCTTATAGGTGTGAGTGGTTGATGTAACGATAAAGCTTTCTCCCCCTTGCCTGAGTTCCAATTCCAGGTCAAAGTGGGCAGATGTTCCTCGCTCCGGCGGTTTGCTCACTGATGGGACGAAGCGACCCAAGCCAAGCAGGTAAGCGACAAACATCTGAGCGATTCCTTTGTTGACGCCGAAAGCATGGTGATGCATGGCGAAGCTTTTCACGCAGTGGTAACGCCCTGCCTCGCATCCGTTGCCGTCTGCGCCCCGGCAGTGCGCCATGCGCTCCTGTGCCGCCCTCAGCACCTCTTCCCACTCCTCATGGATTCGCTTCAGGGGCGGCACCCCATTGCCCGCCACATCATAAAGAAGAACGTAAATGAACTCGTTGTTCGCACCCGCGATGGGGGTGGGGTAAATCAGGGGGTGCAATTCTCCCTCATCCAACCCATACCGATCCTTGATTGTGCGATCCAGCACCGAGACCAAACTCAGGATGTAGCGCTCATCTGCACACACCGCGCGCGCAAAGCGGAGGATCAGGGCCTGTCTTTGGAGCGAATAGGCCAAGGTAAAGGAGTCTGACCCATCGGTAAAAGGTTTTGTTTGGTTAGGCTCACGAAGGCCCTGGTTCTCGAACCATAGTTGGCAAGCGGGATCAAAGGCAGTACTTACCACACCGCCCCGTGTCACCAAATCGACTTCTGTATGGAACCGCTTGTATGTGTCATATCGCCAAAAATCAGGGTCTTTGGAGGCATAGTGCTCCTGCCGGGCCGCGACAAGATATTGATAACTGCGTGCCTGCCTGCCCTCTGGTAGGCGGAGCGGCTCCACTTGCCGCCTGCTGTGATGTCGTAGACATCGCCTGCCATGAAGCGCGTGGAATAGGGAGCCAATTTGTAATAAGCCAACTCCGGTTCTCGAAAAGAAAGTGCAGCATCGCGGAGCGACTTCTCTCCTTGTTCAACTTCGGCCACATCTGTTTCGTTCACCACATAGACCGTGTCGCGGCGAAAGCCGTAGTCGGGAAAGAAGCCACTGTTGTAGAGCTGCGTCTGTGTTGAGTCGTTTCGGATCAATTTTTGGAGCTCTTGCCTCAGCCGCTTCGGGAACTCGTGTTCCACATAACGTGTCACCTCGTCGGCATCCACCTGATGGAAGATACGCAGCAGGTCGGTCAACCGCTGGGCTACCTCATGGGTCACATGGCGCTCAAAAGCGAGCAACCTTTCATGTTTGCTTGCATGGTCGGCGAGCAGCCAGGCGTTGATGTGCTGGCGGACAACCTCGGGCGCTACCGGGTCAAAATGCGGGGGCGAGATAACCCCGTTGATCATGGCGGTGGGGGTTTCGAAATAGTAACGATCGTGTTCGTTGTTATCCAAGCAAAAGGTGATCACTTGGGCGTAATGATTCCCCTGGCTGCGTCCCGCCCGCCCCGCCCGCTGCGCATAATTCGAGGGCATTGGGGGCACGCCTACCATCATCACATTTTGAAGCTCGCCTATATCGATCCCCATCTCCAGCGTGGGGGTGGCCATGACCACATTGACCTTTCCTGCCTCCAGGTCAGCCTCCACCTTTCGCCGCGCCGCATCCGGAATTTCCGCACTGTGCGCAGCCGCTGTCAGCACACGGTGCTGGCGCAGCCAGGATTCGTCGTGAATAGTCTGAGGCATAGTGTCCTCTGAGAAGCGTACGGTGACCACACTTGGATCCAGATAAAAATAAAGTTTTTCATCGGGGGTCTGTTCCCGTCGCAACGTGCCGCGTTCCACAAGCGCGTCCACTCCCGCAGCAATCGTGTCTGCCCCGTACTGTTTGACCAATGTGCGATACGCGTTGGCATCCTCGCTCAACGAGATGCCTGGATACTCGCGTAGTTTTGAGCTTCCGCCTGCGGCACAGTAAATGCCACGTCGATCCGTTGCGAGATAGGTTTGGAAGCGGACAAAATGGTTGTTGACCGTATCAAGGGTTTCCTCCTTGAAGAGCGCCCGCTCCTGTAAAAAGACCTTGAGCAGTTCCTGTTCGAGGGTGCTATAAGCCTCATAGTTTTCAATTTCCAGCTTGAATCGTCCCTCGTCATGCAGCCTTGGCGTTTTGCCAATCTCGCGCCAAAACCACAGCTCCCGTTCACGGAAGAGCGCCTCTTCCTGCTCGGTTGCATCGTGCAGTGGAGTATGTTTCAACCAGGAGAGGAGCGAGGAGAGAAGATCCCGTCAGGATCGTTTAGGCGCAGGTACCCTTCAAAGAAGGCGCTCGCAAAGTTGTCGCGCAGGATTCGGGCGTAGCGCGAGACCCCTTCCCGATTATCCAGAAAGCCCAGCAACTTGCGCTCGCGCGCAGGCATAAAATCGAGAAGCTGCACCACCAACTGAGAGAGATATTGATAATCCGCAAAGCGACCTGTTAGGGGTAGCAGAAGGGATTTGACCTCGTTGTAATCCAGGTGTGGTAGAAGCGTGACGTGGAGTGCCCCGTTGTCGTTAAAGACGAGCTGAAGTGCCTCGTCCACTGCCCCGAGGGTGGTATCGAAATGAAGGCTGTCCTCCGTCGTGTCCCCCTGCTTCCCAGCGGGGCTGAGCAACACGTAGTAGGTTCCAGGTGGATCATCCGATGTGTTTTTTAAGGTCCAGCTTAACCTATGCCCGGCCACTTTGCCAACACACTGTTCAATGTTGTGCCGGTACACATCAAAGAGGGGAAAGCCACATTCCTGACAGAACTCTTGCAGCCCTACATGGTAGCGATGGCAGTGTAAACAGCGCTTCAAAAAGCCCCCAATCATGCGAAGCCACAAATGAACGCGAAAATCGAGGAGCGGGGTTTTCTGGCTCCGAGCCCGAAAGTTCAGAAAGGCAATCGCGCTCAGGTAGCCTTTTGCAAGGGCTTCAAGTTGCTCCATGGGAAAGCCAGGGGGCACGAGGCCAGCTCGCCGGGCGAGGATCTCCGGAAAACTTTGTGCCCCCTCGGAAGCGAGTTTCCTGCGAAGGTCCGTAACAAAACGGGTGCGCTCCAATGCTTGGAAAGGCTCAGAAGCCGCCAGCTTTTCTGACGCGGCTAGGTGCACGGGGCTGTAGCGCTTTCCCAGCAGGGAAGATAAATTGTCTAGTGCCCCACCCATGTCCGCCGATAGGGCCCAGCCAGGATGCTCGGCGGGCAGTGCCTCGGGCGGTAGTGTGCCCTCCTCTACTGCCGTCTCCTCTACGAATGTGGCCTCAACAAAGCGAAAGTTCTCTACCCCCGAAAAGATTTTGGACAAAGGTATTAAGGGCATCGTCATCCCCACCCACATAGCCATCTACGTCACGCTTGCGCAGGGTGGCGCTCGTGCCGATATAGATTGGGGGTGTCGCAAGCAGGCTGCGGAGGCGGGGCTTAGAAGATACTTCAGGTGGGTGGCGCGCGAGCCACGGTAATAATGGACCTCATCCACCACCACATACCGCAGGCTGTCGCTGGCATCCTTGAACATCTTGTGATCGCGGGGGCGCGTCAGCAGATAGTCGAGCATCACATAGTTGGTGATCAGGATGTCGGGAGGATTGGCGCGAATCGCTTTACGCTCCTCCTCCGAGGTCGTACCAGTGAACAGCTCCACCCGAATCGACGTGTTTTCAAGAGCGCGTTTGATTCGCCGCACTTGGTCGTTAGCCAGGGCGTTCATCGGGTAGATCACCAGTGCCTTGATTCCAGGTTGATCCGTCAGAAGGCAATGGTGAAGGATCGGAATCATAAAGCTTTCTGTTTGCCGGAGCCCGTGCCGGTTGACAGGATCGTGACTTGCCCGTCCAAAATGCTCTGGAT
>CAWJTI010000011.1:0-567784 GCA_963845765.1 uncultured Chloroflexia bacterium | reverse complement strand
GAGGGCGATGGCGTCGGTGTGGGGGTGGGCGGTGGTTGGTTTGGCTCACCCGGCGAGGGCAACCAATCCTCGTGCCAAGCACCACCCTCGTCGCGCGCCCATGCTTGATCGTACGCAGCGGATGGGTACGCGTACTCATCCAAAATGCTTCCATCCGGCGCGAGCAGGCGCACCGTATCCCCGCCCGAATCGTTCAGCGCGATGTTGGTCTCGCTGCGGAAGAACACGCGAATCTCACCCACCGCGAGGGTGCCGGTCAAGACGTAGCTGGACGAGCCGCCCTCGATGTCATCCAACTCGAAGCCCGTCAGATCGAACACCTGCCCGCTACGGTTGATGATCTCGATGTACTCATCGTCCGTATCGGCTTCGCCATCCCCATTCCAATCGCTCTCGGGACGCGGCAGGAACTCGTTGAGTTCCAACCCGTCGGGGATGGGCGAGGGCGAGGGCGTCGGCGTGGGGGTGGGCGGTGGTTGGTTTGGCTCACCCGGCGAGGGCAGCCAATCCTCGTGCCACGCGCCACCCTCGTCGCGTGCCCATGCTTGATCGTACGCAGCAGAACCGTACTCGTACTCATCCAGCACCGTACCATCCGGCGCGAGCAAACGCACCGTGTCGCCACCCGAATCGTTCAGCGCGATGTTGGTCTCGCTCCGGAAGAACACGCGAATCTCGCCCACCGCGAGGGTGCCGGTCAAGACGTAGCTGGAGGAGCCACCTTCAATGTCATCCAACTCAAAGCCCGTCAGATCGAATGGTTGCGCGCTACGGTTGATGAGTCTCGATGTACTCATCGTCCGTATCGGCTTCGCCATCCCCATTCCAATCGCTTTCTGGACGCGGCAGGAACTCGTTGAGTTCCAACCCGTCGGGGATGGGCGAGGGCGATGGAGTTGGTGTGAGTGTCAGGTGGCGACGGAGCGTCGGGGGGTGGGCGGAGGTTGGTTTGGCTCACCCGGCGAGGGCAACCAATCCTCGTGCCACGCGCCACCCTCGTCGCGCGCCCATGCTTGATCGTACGCAGCGGATCGGTACTCGTACTCATCCAAAATGCTTCCATCCGGCGCGAGCAAACGCACCGTGTCGCCACCCGAATCGTTCAGCGCGATGTTGGTCTCGCTCCGGAAGAACACCCGAATCTCACCCACCGCGAGGGTGCCGGTCAAGACGTAGCTGGACGAGCCACCTTCTATATCATCCAACTCGAAGCCCGTCAGGTCGAACACCTGTCCGCTACGATTGATGATCTCGATGTACTCATCGTCCGTATCGGCTTCGCCATCCTCATTCCAATCGCTCTCTGGGCGCGGCAGGAACTCGTTGAGTTCCAACCCGTCGGGGATGGGCGAGGGCGATGGCGTCGGCGTGGGGGTGGGCGGCGGTTGGTTTGGCTCACCCGGCGATGGCAACCAATCCTCGTGCCACGCGCCACCCTCGTCGCGCGCCCATGCTTGATCGTACGCAGCGGATGGGTACTCGTACTCATCCAGCACCCTTCCATCCGGCGCGAGCAAACGCACCGTGTCGCCACCCGAATCGTTCAGCGCGATGTTGGTCTCGCTGCGGAAGAAGACGCGAATCTCACCCACCGCGAGGGTGCCGCGTCAAGACGTAGCTGGACGAGCCACCTTCTGATGTCATCCAACTCGAAGCCCGTCAGGTCGAATACCTGCCCGCTACGGTTGATGATCTCGATGTACTCATCGTCCGTATCCGCCTCGCCATCCTCATTCCAATCGCTCTGCGGGCGCGGCAGGAACTCGTTCAGTTGTAAGCCCGCCGGGATGGGGGTCGCTGTAGGCGCAGGGGTGCTGGTGAAGGTGGCGTCGCTGTGGCGGTGGCGGTGCGGGTGGAGGTAACGCTCGGCGTGACGCTAGGCGTACTGGTAGCGGTTGGGGTAAAGGTATCGGTCGCGGTAGCGGTTGGCGTGGGGGTGGGCGGTGGTTGGTTTGGCTCACCCGGCGAGGGCAACCAATCCTCGTGCCACGCGCCACCCTCGTCGCGCGCCCATGCTTGATCGTACGCAGCAGATGGGTACGCGTACTCATCCAGCACCGTACCATCCGGCGCGAGCAAACGCACGGTGTCGCCACCCGAATCGTTCAGCGCGATGTTGGTCTCGCTGCGGAAGAACACGCGAATCTCGCCCACCGCGAGGGTGCCAGTCAAGACGTAGCTGGACGAGCCGCCTTCTATGTCATCCAACTCAAACCCAGTCAGGTCGAACACCTGCCCGCTGCGGTTGATGAGTCTCGATGTACTCATCGTCCGTATCGGCTTCGCCATCCTCATTCCAATCGCTCTCGGGACGCGGCAGGAACTCGTTGAGTTCCAACCCGTCGGGGATGGGCGAGGGCGATGGCGTTGGTGTGAGTGTCAGAGTTGGCGACGGAGTCAACGTCGGCGTGGGGGTGGGGTGGTTGGTTTGGCTCACCCGGCGAGGGCAACCAGTCCTCGTGCCACGCGCCACCCTCGTCGCGCGCCCATGCTTGATCGTATGCAGCAGAACGTACTCGTACTCGTCTAGCACCGTACCATCCGGCGCGAGCAAACGCACCGTGTCGCCACCCGAATCGTTCAGCGCGATGTTGGTCTCGCTGCGGAAGAACACGCGAATCTCGCCCACCGCGAGGGTGCCCGTCAAGACGTAGCTGGACGAGCCACCTGCTGCGTCATCCAACTCGAAGCCAGTCAGATCAAACACCTGCCCGCTGCGGTTGATGAGTCTCGATGTACTCGTCGTCTGTATCGGCTTCCCCATCCTCATTCCAATCGCTCTGCGGACGCGGCAGGAACTCGTTCAGGTGTAAGCCCGCCGGGATGGGGGTCGGTGTAGGCACCGGGGTGCTGGTGAAGGTGGCGGTCGCTGTGGCGGTGGCGGTGCGGGTGGAGGTAACGCTCGGCGTGACGCTAGGCGTACTGGTAGCGGTTGGGGTAAAGGTATCGGTCGCGGTAGCGGTTGGCGTGGGGGTGGGCGGTGGTTGGTTCGGCTCACCCGGCGAGGGCAACCAATCCTCGTGCCAAACACCACCCTCGTCGCGCGCCCATGCTTGATCGTACGCAGCGGATGGGTACGCGTACTCATCCAAAACGCTTCCATCCGGCGCGAGCAGGCGCACCGTGTCCCCACCCGAATCGTTCAGCGCGATGTTGGTCTCGCTCCTGAAGAACACGCGAATCTCGCCCACCGCGAGGGTGCCCGTCAAGACGTAGCTGGAGGAGCCGCCTTCAATGTCATCCAACTCGAACCCAGTCAGATCGAACACCTGCCCGCTGCGATTGATGATCTCGATGTACTCATCGTCCGTATCGGCTTCGCCATCCTCATTCCAATCGCTCTCGCGGGCGCGGCAGGAACTCGTTCAGGTGTAAGCCCGCCGGGATGGGGGTCGCTGTAGGCGCAGGGGTGCTGGTGAAGGTGGCGTGTAGCGGTGCGCGGTGGAGGTAACGCTCGGCGTGACGCTTGGCGTACTGGTAGCGGTTGGGGTAAAGGTATCGGTCGCGGTAGCGGTTGGCGTGGGGGTGGGCGGAGGTTGGTTTGGCTCACCCGGCGAGGGCAACCAATCCTCGTGCCACGCGCCACCCTCGTCGCGCGCCCATGCTTGATCGTATGCAGCGGATGGGTACTCGTACTCGTCCAGCACTGCTACCATCCGGCGCGAGCAGGCGCACCGTGTCGCCACCCGAATCGTTCAGCGCGATGTTGGTCTCGCTCCGGAAGAACACGCGAATCTCGCCCACCGCGAGGGTGCCACGTCAAGACGTAGCTGGAAGAGCCGCCTTCGATGTCATCCAACTCGAAGCCAGTCAGATCAAACACCTGTCCGCTACGGTTGATGATCTCGATGTACTCATCGTCCGTATCGGCTTCGCCATCCCCATTCCAATCGCTCTGCGGGACGCGGCAGGAACTCGTTCAGGTGTAAGCCCGCCGGGATGGGGGTCGGTGTAGGCACCGGGGTGCTGGTGAAGGTGGCGGTCGCTGTGGCGGTGGCGGTGCGGGTGGAGGTAACGCTCGGCGTGACGCTTGGCGTACTGGTAGCGGTTGGGGTAAAGGTATCGGTCGCGGTAGCGGTTGGCGTGGGGGTGGGCGGAGGTTGGTTCGGCTCACCCGGCGAGGGCAACCAATCCTCGTGCCACGCGCCACCCTCGTCGCGCGCCCATGCTTGATCGTACGCAGCGGATGGGTACGCATACTCATCCAAAATGCTTCCATCCGGCGCGAGCAAACGCACCGTGTCGCCACCCGAATCGTTCAGCGCGATGTTGGTCTCGCTGCGGAAGAAGACGCGAATCTCGCCCACCGCGAGGGTGCCCGTCAAGACGTAGCTGGACGAGCCACCTTCCATGTCATCCAGCTCGAAGCCCGTCAGGTCGAACACCTGCCCGCTACGGTTGATGATCTCGATGTACTCATCGTCCGTATCGGCTTCGCCATCGCCATTCCAATCGCTCTCGGGACGCGGCAGGAACTCGTTGAGTTCCAACCCGTCGGGGATGGGCGAGGGCGATGGCGTTGGTGTGAGTGTCAGAGTTGGCGACGGAGCCAACGTCGGCGTGGGGGTGGGCGGTGGCTGGTTTGGCTCACCCGGCGAGGGCAACCAATCCTCGTGCCACGCGCCACCCTCGTCGCGCGCCCATGCTTGATCGTACGCAGCGGATGGGTACGCGTACTCGTCCAACACTGCTTCCGTCCGGCGCGAGCAGGCGCACCGTGTCGCCACCCGAATCGTTCAGCGCGATGTTGGTCTCGCTCCTGAAGAACACGCGAATCTCGCCTACCGCGAGGGTGCCGCTTAAGACGTAGCTGGACGAGCCACCCGCTGCGTCGTCCAACTCGAAGCCCGTCAGGTCAAACACCTGCCCGCTGCGGTTGATGAGTTCGATGTACTCGTCGTCCGTATCGGCTTCCCCGTCCTCATTCCAATCGCTCTGCGGACGCGGCAGGAACTCGTTCAGGTGTAAGCCCGCCGGGATGGGGGTCGGTGTAGGCGCAGGGGTGCTGGTGAAGGTGGCTGTCGCTGTGGCGGTGAGCGCTCGGCGTGACGCTTGGCGTACTGGTAGCGGTTGGGGTAAAGGTATCGGTCGCGGTAGCGGTTGGCGTGGGGGTGGGCGGCGGTTGGTTCGGCTCACCCGGCGAGGGCAACCAATCCTCGTGCCACGCGCCACCCTCGTCGCGCGCCCATGCTTGATCGTACGCAGCGGAAGGGTACGCGTACTCATCCAAAATGCTTCCATCCGGCGCGAGCAGGCGCACCGTGTCGCCACCCGAATCGTTCAGCGCGATGTTGGTCTCGCTGCGGAAGAACACGCGAATCTCGCCTGGCGCGAGCGTGCCGCGTCAAGACGTAGCTGGACGAGCCACCCGCTGCATCATCCAACTCGAAGCCCGTCAGGTCGAACACCTGTCCGCTGCGGTTGATGAGTTCGATGTACTCGTCGTCCGTATCGGCTTCCCCGTCCCCATTCCAATCGCTCTCGGGCGCGGCAGGAACTCGTTCAGGTGTAAGCCCGCCGGGATGGGGGTCGGTGTGGGCACCGGGGTGCTGGTGAAGGTGGCGGTCGCTGTGGCGGTGGCGGTGCGGGTGGAGGTAACGCTCGGCGTGACGCTAGGCGTACTGGTAGCGGTTGGGGTAAAGGTATCGGTCGCAGTAGCGGTCGGCGTGGGGGTGGGCGGCGGTTGGTTCGGCTCACCCGGCGAGGGCAGCCAATCCTCGTGCCACGCGCCACCCTCGTCGCGCGCCCATGCTTGATCGTACGCAGCGGAAGGGTACGCGTACTCATCCAAAACGCTTCCATCCGGCGCGAGCAAACGCACGGTGTCGCCACCCGAATCGTTCAGCGCGATGTTGGTCTCGCTGCGGAAAAAGACGCGAATCTCGCTTGGTGCGAGCGTGCCGCTCAAGGAATAGCTGGACGAGCCACCCGCTGCATCATCCAACTCGAAGCCAGTCAGCACAAACACCTGCCCGCTGCGGTTGATCAGTTCGATGTACTCATCGTCCGTGTCGGCTTCCCCGTCCCATTCCAATCGCTCTCTGGGCGTGGTAGGAACTCGTTCAGTTCTAGGCCCGCCGGGATGGGGGTCGGTGTAGGCGCAGGGGTGTTGGTGGAGGTGGCTGTTGCCGTAGCGGTGGCGGTACGGGTATCAGTAACGTTCGGCGTAGCGCTTGGAGATAGGGTAGGGAGTTCGGTCGCCGTAGCGGTGCTCGTGACGGACAATGTGGCCGTGGTGGAGGCGGTGAGGCTGGCGGTAGGAAGCAACGTTGCTGTCGCGCTGATGCTCGCGGTGGCGGTGCTAGACGGGGTCCTGGTCGCCGTTGCGGTCGCAGCGGGGGGCGCGTTGTTGGGCAGACCGGGGGAGGGCGGCCAATCCTCGTGCCACAGGCCCGCCTCATCCCGACTCCATGCTTGATCGTAGGCAGCGGAGCCATAGTCGTATTCATCCAACACGCTGCCATCCGGCGCGAGCAGCCGCACCGCGTCGCCGCCCGTGTCATTCAGCGCAATGTTCGTTTCGCGGCGGAAGAAGACGCGAATCTCGCTTGGAGCGAGGGTGCCGCTGAGGGTGTACGGGGCGGAGCCGCCCGCCGCGTCGTCCAGTTGGAAGCCGGAAAGCACCAGCATCTGCCCGCTCTGGTTCACCAGTTCGATGTACTCGTCATAAAAGTTGGCACTGCCGTCCCCATCCCAATCGCTTTCTGGCCGAGGCAGAAACTCGTTGAGGTGCAACCCACTGGGGATGGCCGTGGCGGTACGGGTCGGCGATGCGCTCGCGCTGGCAGTAGGAATCTGGCTGGGGGTGGCGGTCGCGGTCAGGGTCGCGGTCAGGGTCGCGGTTAGGGTCGCGCTCGCGGTGGGGCTAGGGGTCGGGGTCAGGGTTGGGCTTGCGGTGGCCGAGAGGGTGGGCGTTGGCGGCTCAAGGTTTGGCTCGCCGGGCGAGGGCGGCCACCCGACGTGCCACGCACCCGCCGCATCGCGCGACCACGCTTGATCATAGGCGGCGGAAGGGTAGGCGAAGCTGTCAAGGAGCGCGCCATCCGGCGCGATCAGGCGCACCTCGTCGCCGCTATCGTTAAGCGCGATGCCGGTCTCTTGATGGAAAAAGACGCGAATCTCGCCCGGCGCGAGGGTGCCGCTGAGGGTGTAGGGCGCGGAGCCGCCCTCGGCATCGTCCAGTTTCAAGCCGCTCAAATCGAACGGGGCCGCGCCCTGGTTGATCAGTTCGATGTACTCATCGTCGGTGTTCGCCGCGCCATCCCCATTCCAATCGCTCTGCGGGCGTGGCAGAAACTCGTTGAGCCAGAGCCCCGAGGGCACCGGCGAGGGCGGCAGGGTAGCGGTGGGGGTGGGCGGGGGCGCGTTGGGGGCAGCGGGCGAGGGGGGCCAATCGCTGTGCCAGCCGCCCACCTCGTCACGCGCCCAGGACGCATCGTCGGACGACGCGCTGTAAATATGCTGCGACACCACGGTGCCATCCGGCGCGATCAAGCGCACCTCGTCCCCGCTGTTGTTCAGTTGCAGGCCGCTCTGCGCTTGAAAAAGGAGCAGAAACCCGCCCGCCGCGATCTCGCTCCCGGCTGGAAAGGTGTAGGGCGCACTCCCGCCGCCCGCTATGTCGTCCACCTGCCACCCCGACAGGTCTATCGCGCTCGCCCCACCGTTCAACAATTCAATCCACTCGTCCGAAGAGGTGGCTGTACCATTGCCGTCCCAATCAACATAGCGCGGCGCGGGTAGATACTCGTTGACCCACACCGCCTCGCCCGCGCGGAGCGCGCGCACGTTGGGGGTGTGGGTGGCGCTTGGGCTCTGGGAAGCGGTAGCGCTAGCGGTGGCGGAGGGGAGCGGGTGGGTTGCGGTCCCTGTCGGCGGGGGCGAGGGGACCATGCTCGGCGGCGCGGTGAGCGTCGCGCTGGCGGTGGGAAGCGGGGGCGGCGCGGTGGAAGGTGGGGTAGCGGATGGCGTATCGGTAGGCAGGGGCGAGGGGCTAACCGTGTAAGCAGGGGTTACCGTCGCTTGCATGGCCCCCGCCCACGAGCGCGCGGGCAGGGGGACGGTAGCAAGCGTCCAGATGGCAAAGAAAAGAGGAAGCAAGCGAAAGAAGGTGAATCGAGACACACGGCACCCCGGCGTGTCAAAATATTATCCTTCTTTCTAACACATCTTTTTGCAAGCGTAAATAGAAATTTCAAGCAATTTCCGCTTTTTGCGACACTTTTAAGGTGCGGACCGGTATTTTAAGGTAAGAAGGCGCAGGTTTGCAGCGATTTACTCGTTGTCATCCTTGCCAAATACCAGGTTGAGCACGAAGCTGACCACGCTGATCACGATGCTGCCCACCAGTGCCGCCCCGAAGCCATCCACCACAAATGGAAGCTCGAAGCCGCGCGCGATGGCAGAGGTCAGCAGGAGCATCAGCGCGTTGACGATAAAGGTGAAAAGGCCCAGCGTGAGCAGATAAAAGGGGCAGGTCACCAGCGCCGAGATCGGCTTGATGAGGACGTTGACCACCCCAAAGATAATCGCCACGAGCAGGATCGTGGCGATGGTGTTCTCGCCCCCGCCCAGATGGATGCCCGGAACGAAACGCGCCGCGACCCACAGGGCCACCGCGTTGATTAGCAAACTGACCACAAGCTTCATGATAGTTGTAATCTCCCTCACTTATTCCGGGCGTTCAAACGTTGGAACGTTGCAACGTTCCAACGTTTGAACGCCCCAACCGTGCGTTACATCGTGGTCCCGCTCAGAATTTCTTTGCCTTCCAACTTGCGCGCTCGGGTGCCGGGGCGAATCGCCACGTTGCGGCCAATCACCGCGCCCTCGGGGATTTGCACCCCCTTGCCGATCAGGGTAATGCCGGTGTTGAGCCGGTCGGGCATGTCGCGATTCGGGGTGTTGTCCTCCCCCTCGCCGACGCGCGCCCCCGCACCGATGGAAACCCTTTTATCCACGATGGCGCGATCCACCACCGCGTCAGGGCCGATCACCGTGTCGGTAAAGATTACCGAGTCGCGCACCACCGCGCCCGGCGCGATGTAGACCCCCGGCGAGATCACCGAGCGGATCACGCGCCCGTCAATGCGGCAGCCATCGCTGAGCAGGTTGCCATCCGCCTGCGCCTCTGCCCCGATCAGCACCGGCGGGCGCTCCTCGCTGCGGGTGTGGATGACCCACTCCGGATCGTACAGGTCGAGCGCGGGGGTCTCGGCGAGCAGCGCCATGTTCGCTTCCCAGTACGCCTGCACGTTGCCGACATCCGCCCAGTAGCTCAGCACGTTGTGCGCGTAGACGCGGCGGTTACCGCTCAACATGCTCGGGATCACCTCATGCCCGAAGTCGCGCTGCTCCTTCCCCGTCCCGCGCAGCCAACTGAGCAGCATATCTTTCGAGAAAACGTAGATGCCCATGCTGGCGAGGGTGCTGCGGGTGCGCTTGGGCTTTTCCTCAAAGCGCGCCACGCGGCCATCGCTGTCAGTCGAGACCATGCCGAAGCGATGGGTCTCGAAGGGGCTGACCGCCCGCACCGCGATGGTCACATCTGCCCGCCGCTCCACATGGCTGCGCAGCATGGGGCGGTAATCCATCTTGTAGATGTGATCCCCCGCGAGGATCAACACCAGTTCCACCTCCGCCTCTTCCACCGTGTCCAGGTGGAAGCGCACCGCGTCGGCGGTGCCCTCCTGCCAGGCGGTAGACTGCTTGGCGTGGCTCAGGTAGGGCTGCAACATCCGCACCCCGCCGGTCGAGCGGTCCAGATCCCAGGGGCGGCCATTGGCAATGTGCTCGTTGAGCGAGCGCGGCTGGTACTGCGTCAGCACCCCCACATTGTAGATGTCGGAATTGACGCAGTTGGACAGCGGAAAATCAATGATGCGGTACTTCCCGCCAAAGGGGAGCGAGGCCTCCGCCCGTTGCGTGGTCAGCACGCCCAGGGCGGGGCTCGCGCCGCCCGCCATGATGAGGGCGAGGGTTGGTACAATCGTTGCCATGATTTGGTTTCTCCACTTGCTAAACGCTAAAACGTTCCACGTCGCACGTTGGAAGCACTAGACCGTCTCGCCACTCGGCACCTCGTTGTTGTAGGCAGCGAAGGCTTCCTCGTCCACATCGGCGTTGATCAGCACGTTGCGCCCGACGGTGATGTTGGCGGGAATGTGCGCCGACTTGCCGATCACGGTAACGCCGGTGTTGAGCTTGTCCGGCATCGCCTTGTTCGGCGTGTTGTCGTCGCCCACGCCCACCTGTGCCCCCGCGCCGATGACCACTTCCTTGTCCACGATCACACGGTCCAGCAGCGCGCCCGGCCCGATCCAGGTGTCGTTCATCACCACCGACTCGCGCACGATCGCGCCCGGCGAGACGTAGACCCCCGGGCTGAGCACCGAGCGCTCCACCGTGCCGCGAATGATGCAGCCGTTAGAGATCATGCTCTGCATAGCGCTGGCCTGGGGGCCGACCTTGGCGGGCGGGCGCTCCTGGCTCATGGTGTGGATCGTCCACTCCGGCTCGTACAGTTGGAGCGGCGAGCTGGAATCGAGCAGTTCCATGCTCGTCTGCCAATAGGCGGAAATCGTCCCGACGTCCACCCAGTACCCCTCGTACGGGTACGCGTACACCTTGCACTCCTCGATCATCCCTGGGATCAGGTGGTGGCCGAAGTCCAGATCCTCGTGCAGTTTGGAGGCGGCGAGCATGCGCTCCTGCATGGTGTCCGCCTTGAAGATGTAGATGCCCATGCTCGCCAGGTTGCCCTTGTCGCGATTTTTGGGCTTCTCGGTAAACTCGGTGACGCGCCCCTGGCGGTTGCTCGTCATGATGCCGAAGCGGTCAGTCTCTTCCAGCGGCACCTCCATGACGGCCACCGTCATGTCGGCGTCCTTTTCCTGGTGGTAGGCGAGCATCGCGCGATAATCCATCTTGTAGATGTGATCGCCCGACAGGATCAACACGGTGTCGGCGCGCTGGTCACGGATGTAGGAGAGGTTTTGCAGCACCGCGTCGGCGGTTCCACTGTACCAATCCTGTTTGCCACGCCCCTGATAGGGCTGGAGCAGGCGTACCCCACCGCGCATGCGGTCCAGGTCCCACGGGCGACCGATGCCGATGTGGTCGTTGAGGGAGTGAGGGCGGTACTGCGTCAGGACGGCCACATTAAAGATGCCGGAGTTGACACAGTTCGAAAGGGCAAAATCGATGATTCGGAATTTGCCAGCGAAGGGGACTGAAGGCTTGGCGCGCTTCTCAGAGAGAACGGTCAAGCGGGAGCCTTCGCCGCCAGCTAAGATCACAGCGACGACGCGCATAGGGATTCCTCCTGGGCGAGGGAATGGAAACGGTTACATTCCTTATAATAATGCAGGTTGGGTGATTGGGGCAAGAGGGAAAAAGCGGGAAAAGCTGGAAAAATCACAAAGGGCGAGAACGCTGGCGCGTCCCCGCCCTTTGTGAGGTGCAAGAGCCTCCGCCTAGCGTGGCAAGCGTGCCGCTAGCGGGTCACTTGCTCATCCTCCTCGCCGTACTCCTCCTCCACGTCCTCTTCACTCTCGATAAACGTTTCGAGGGGAATGCGATCCTCCATCTCGTCAGGGGTCGGCTCGCGATCCTCAACCTCGGGCTCGTAATCAGTGCTCTGCATCGTATCCTCCTTTGTCAATGGTTCAGGGTTACCCTCGTCGTTAACGGGCACAGCATATTTTATACCCCCACGCCCCAATCGTCCCCAACAAAAACAGGCCCGGAGAATCTCTCCGGGCCTGTAATAGAAGGTTGTGATGGACTAGAGGAAGTCGTCGCCCGTGCGGCGATCCTCGTACTGGTCGTCCTCTTCCGTCTCGTCTGCGGATTCTGCGCCAATCGCACCACCGATGGCCGCGCCAGCCACGGCACCGACCGGCCCGCCGACGATGCCGCCAGCTACCGCACCAGCCGTGCCGCCCGCGACGCCACCCGCCGCCTCGTTGGCCGCGCCACCCGTGGCCTGGGCCTCTTCGCCCTCTTCACCGAGGGAGGCACCGCCCGCCGCGCCCGCCGCGCCGCCAATCGCCGCGCCGACTGGCCCGCCGACCATGCCACCGAGCACCGCACCGCCGACCGCGCCTGCCGCGCTGCCGCCCGCCGCGCCCGCACCGCTGGTATCATCGTGGTCATCCGCATCGGCGATCATCGCGCCGCTGGCCGCGCCCGCCGCGCCACCAATCACCGCACCGATGGGGCCACCGACCGCGCCACCGATCACCGCGCCGCCGACCGCACCTGCGGCACCGCCAGCCGCCTCGTCCGCAGACGAGTCGTCACGCTGGTAGCTGCCAAAATCGTCGCCCTTCTCGGCGGCGTTTTCCGCGCTGCCCGCGCCCGCTGCGCCACCGGCTGCCGCGCCAACCGCCGCACCGATCGGGCCAGCCACCAGGCCGCCCAGCGCCGCGCCGACCGCGCCACCTGCCGCGCCGCCCGCCGCCGATTCACCCGGCGTGGTCGAGTCTTCCTCTACGGCATCCGCCGCGCCCGCGCCGATGGCCGCGCCCGCCGCGCCACCGATCACCGCACCGACCGGACCGCCGATCATCGCACCGGCCAGGGCACCCGCCGTACCGCCCGCCGCGCCGCCAATCGCCTCGCTCGCGCCGCTCTCGTGGCCGCTGTCGTAGTCGCCGTAGGTGGCGTCCGACGCATCCGTCGAGCTGCTGTACTGATCGAGCACCGACCGGACCTCGCCGGCCGTCGCGTCATCGGTGCGCACGGTCAGCAGCACCGCGCCGCGCTCGACACCCGCGCGATAGCTCTCGGCCTCGTCCTCGGGCACACCAAGGTCGATCAGCCCTGCCAACAAACCACCGGTCGCCGCGCCGGTGAGGGCACCGGTCAGCGCGCCGAGCAGCGGGCCAGCCGCCAGCACCGGCCCGATGCCGGGGATCGCCAGGGCACCCAGCCCCGCCAACAAACCAATCACGCCACCTTCCAGCGCACCCAGGCTCGCGCCTTCGGCGGCTGTCACATCATTGGCCTCAGCCATGGCCTGCGCGTCGCGCTGGTTGCGCATGATGATGCTAATATCTTCTGCTGCGATGCCGCGCGCATGGAGCGCCTCGATTGCCTGCTCCGCCTCGGCCCGCGTGTCAAACAAACCTGTTACCGTAATCATAATAATTGGTCTCCCTTGTGGTAATGGATCAGCGACCTGAACTGGCCGCACCCATAACTCCATATAGCACGTTCTGTACCACATACCCGAAATTTCCTGCAACATTTGCCCTGTTGAAACTCGTTGGAACTTTCCCCATCGCCCCAGCGTTACAAGAGTAGCCAGCGGGGCAACGCTCCCGCCTGTACGCTAAATAGCGTACCCCTGCGGGAACAATCCATTTCAAAGATCGGTCGAGGGGCGGATGAATTGCCACCGCCGCCCGCTACAATGGATTCCAATCGCCCGGAGCGGGCAGCGCGCGTGCTTTTTCGGAAAAGATAGGGTTGCCCTGACAATGTTAGCTGCGGAGCGAGGAGTCGTGACCATGCGTCGAATAATCATCTGGGTGCTGCTGGCATTTTTGGGGGCCATGATTTTCCCCATCACCGTGGGGGCGCAGGGCCCCAGCGTGACGATGCAGGCCAGCGCGCTGTACGACGGCACCAGCAAGTATGGGGAGTGGCTGCCCGTCACCGTGGCCGTTGCCAACAGCGGCGACGACGTGAGCGGGCAGGTGCAGGTGCGCGTCACGACCTCCGCCGAGGAAACGATCTATGCCCAGCGCGTGGAGTTACCGCGCGGCGCGCGCAAGCAGCTAACTATCTACACGGTGCCCAACAACTTTTCGCGCCGCTTGCAGGTGGAATTTGTACCGCAGGGCGCGGACGAGCCGCTGCTCCGCGCCGAGCTGACGGTGCGCCCCGTGCCGAACGTGCGCTTTCTGGTCGCGGCGGTCAGCAGCGGCGGCGAGGGATTGGACACCCTCGCGGGCATCAACTTTCGCGGCGACGCCTTTTCCCGCGAGGAGGCACTGCTCGTCCCGCTAACGCTCGACACCCTCCCCGACCGCCCTGAGGCGCTGCGCACCCTCGACATGATCGTGCTGGCCGGGGTGGACAGCAGCGCGCTGACCCCACGCCAGCAGGAGGCGCTGGCGCAGTACGTCGGCGCGGGTGGCCTGCTGCTGCTGGGTGGTGGCCCGGAGGCGAGCCGCGTGCTCGCGGGCATCCCCGACGCGCTGCGGCCGGTGGCGCTCACCGGCGAGCAGGCGCTGGACGCCCTGCCCGCCCTGGAGCAGGGCGCGGGCGAGCCGGTGCGCGTCACTGGCCCCTTCCCCGTCGCCGTGGCGGAGCCGGTCGAGAACGCCATCGTGCGGCTGGCTCAGGACGGCCAGCCGTTCCTGGTGGAGCGCGAGGTGGGCCGGGGGGCGGTGCTCTGGCTCGCCCTGGACCCGTCGCTTTCCCCCTTCGACGCGTGGGCCGGGGCAGACGAGTTCTGGCAGGCGACGGTCGGCGGGCGTGGGGTCTTCCCGCGCGACATGCCGGTGGATGTCTCGCAGCGGCAGATGGTCAACGAGCAGATGTACTACGCGCTCCAAAACCTGCCCTCGCTGGACCTGCCCTCGCTGCGGCTGCTCGCCCCGCTGCTCGCCGTCTACATCCTGATCATCGGGCCGGTGAACTACTTTTTGCTGCGCCGCCTGCGCCGCCTCGAACTGGCCTGGGTGACGATCCCCGCGATTACCCTGCTGTTCAGCATGGGCGCGTACGGGCTGGGCTACCAACTGCGCGGCGGCGACGTGATCGTGAATCAGGTGGCTATCGTGCAGGCGTTACCGGGCAGCAACGGCGGCTACGTGCGCTCGGTTGTCGGCATCTTTTCGCCCGCCCGCCGCAGCTACAATTTGGCCGTCGCGAACGAGTCGTTGGTCGCCCCCTCGCGCATCCAGGGGGAGCCGTGGGGGCCGGGCGGCGCGGGCAGCACGCATCCCGCCGTCATCGTGCAGGGGGAGCCGACCCTCGTCGAAAATTTCGTGGTCAACCAGTGGAGCATGCAGAGCCTGACGGCGGAATCGCTCGCCACGGAGGGCTACGGCTTTGACGCCGACCTGAGCGCCAGCGATGGCGCGCTCGTCGGCACGATCACCAACCGTAGCAACTTTGCCTGGAACGATGTTACTATCATCCTGGGCAACACCTTCGAGCGCGTGGGCGACATCGCGGCGGGTGAGAGCAAGCGCATCTCTTTTAAGGTGGACAGCGACCAAAGCCAGGTGGGCGGCGACATTGCGTGGCGCATCTTCGAGCAGGAGTTCAACAACCCGACCGGCGCGAGCCGCGACGTGCAGGTGAAGCAGCAGATGCTGTCCAGCCTGTACAACGGCCCCACCGGCGCGACCACCCTTGCCTCTAGCAACGCGCCGGTGCTCGTCGCCTGGCTGGACGGGCTACCCACCCAGGTTGAGCTGTCCGACGATGCCCGCGTGACGCAGGTGGGCACCACGCTGCTCTACTCGGAGATGGTGGTGCGCTTCGGGGCGGGCGAGGTCTCGCTGCCGCGCGGGATGCTGGGCGCGCGCATCATCGAGAACGATGGCAACTACTGCTACGGGCCGGGCATCGCCAGCCTCTCGCCCGATTTCAAAGAGGCGCAGATTGAGTGGGAAGTGCCACGCGCGGTCCAGGGGATCGACCCCTCCCTCCTCTCTCTCTACGTCAGCTCGGATGGCGGGTGGTTCAACGCCCCTGACCTCGCGCTCTACAACTTCGAGCAGGAGGCGTGGGTAGAGGTGGAGGAGCCGGTGCTGGGGCAAAACAAGGTCACCGAGCCGGATGTCTACCTCAGCCCGGAAGGCGTGATCCGCCTGCGCATCCAAAACCCGACCCCCAACCAGGGCGGCTGCCTCTTCTTTGACGCCTCGCTCGACGGCACCCTGTCCGCCAGCGACATGCTCGGCAGCACCGATTAAACGCAGAACGCAGAACGCAACGAACGGCAACGACGAACAAAAACGACGAGTTCGAAAAGTCATACGGCTTTGTCTCTGCTTTCGTCCTTCGTCCTTCGTAACCTTCAACCCTTAACGCGAAAACCTGCAACCCTATGTACACCATCGAGACACGCAATCTAACGAAGCGCTACGGCGGCCTGGTGGCGGTGGACGATTTGAATCTGTCCATCCCGCCGGGGACGCTGTACGGGTTTATCGGGCCGAACGGGGCGGGCAAGACGACGACGATCCGCATGCTGGCGGGGCTGCTGGAGCCCACGTCGGGGCAAATCCTGATCGATGGCGAGGAGATTGGCCGCAACCCCACGCGCGCCCGCTGGCTCGTCGGCTACATGCCGGATTTTTTCGGCGTCTACGATGACATGAAGGTGTGGGAGTACCTGGACTTTTTCGCGCGCTGCTACGAGCTGCCCGCCGATCGCCGCCGCACCATCGTGGGGGAGTTGCTCGCGCTGGTGGACCTCTCGGAGAAGCGCGACGCCTTTGTGGAAAGCCTGAGCCGTGGCATGCGGCAGCGTCTTTGCCTGGCGCACGCGCTCGTCCACGACCCGAAGATTTTGCTGCTGGACGAGCCCGCCTCCGGCCTGGACCCGCGCGCCCGCATCGAGATGCGCGAGCTGCTCAAGGAGTTGGGGCGCATGGGCAAGACGGTGCTCATTTCCAGCCACATCCTCACCGAATTGGCGGAGATGTGCGACGCCGTGGCGATCATCGAGAAGGGAAAGCTGGTGGCGTCGGGCACAGTGGCGGACATCGCGCGGGCCGCGCGCGCCGACAAGCTGCTCAACGTGCAATTGCTCGACATGGGCGAGGCCAGCGTCGAGCGGACCGTCGCCGCGCTCAAAGCCTACCCGGGGGTCACCGACATCTTCACGCTGGACAAGTCGCTGGAGGTGCCCTTCAGCGGGGACGATGCCGCCATGAGCGGCCTGCTCCGCCACCTGATCGCGCAGGATGTTCCCGTGCTCTCCTTTGGCGAGGCCGCGAGCGACCTGGAAGACATCTTCCTCGCCGTGACGAAGGGGGAAGTGCAGTAGGGATTGGAGATTGGAGATTGGAGACACCGTGCCCTTTGGGTATTGGAGATTTCTTCATTTCTGATGAGACGATATAACAGGAGCCGGTTGTTGGTACTGATTACATCTTACGACTTCTTATCTTCTACCCTTCAATCTGCCATCGGTAATCCGTAAATCCGAAATCCGAAATCCGAAATCCGAAATCTGAAATCCATAAATGGAGAAGCTATAACGCATTGATGAAACCCTCACCCATCCTCATCAAAGAGATGCGCTCGACGATGCGGGGGGCGCGGACCTTTTTGGGGATCACGCTCTTTTTGCTCTTTCTGACGGGGCTTACCCTGCTGGTGTACTATGGGGTCGCGCAGGAAAGCTATGGTCCCTCGGCGGCGACAGCGGGGCGAACGATTTTCAGCTTTGTGAGCGTAGTCGAGGCGCTGATGCTGGCGGTGGTGACGCCTACGCTGACGGCGGGGGCAATTGCGGGGGAGCGGCAAAAGCAAACCTTCGACATGCTGATGGCGACGCCGCTCACGCCGGGGCAGGTGCTGCGCGGCAAGCTGCTCGCCTCCATGAATCATTTGCTGCTGCTGATGCTGGCCGGGCTACCGATCAACGCCATCGTCTTCTTGTTCGGGGGGCTCGGCCCCACCACGCTGCTCTGGTGGCTCGCCCTGGTGGTGATGGTGCTGCTGCTCCTCGCGGCGATCGGGCTGCTGATGAGCACGTTATTCAAAAGCAGCGGCACCTCGACCGCGCTCACCTACCTGTTTTGTTTTTTGTTCTTTGGGGTGATCCCGCTTGGCTTGGCGTTCGCGTTGTCCCTCTTCGCCGAGGGCAACACGCCGGTCCAATATGCCCTGGCGCTGCTTGCGCTGCTGCATCCAGCGGCCTCGCTCGCCGCCATCCTGATCAACGAGGAAGCTTTTAACGCGGGGTTGCTGCTACCCGCCACACTGCCGCTGTATGCGGCGTGCGCGGGGCTCTGCCTGCTGGCAGCGGACGCGCGCCTCTCGCAGATGACCGCACGCGGCCAACACTGGCGCTCCCTCGTGGTGGGGCTCGCGCTCCTCGCCCTCATCGCCGTCGCGACCGTCTACCTTCTGTTCGTCCCGGTGGCGCGCTTGGTGGAGCAGATGTGACAGGGACGACCGACGGGTACCCCTTGGGTGCGACGACCGACGACCGACGACCGACGACCGACGACCGACGACGGACGGGTACCCCTTGGGTGCGACGACCGATGACCGACCGCGCCCTGCCGTAAAATCGAAAATCGAAAATCCGAAATCCGAAATACCCCATTCGGGGCACCTTGTCTGCAATCTGCAACCTTCCTGGAGGGGCCATGACCGCTCAACCTGTAACACGCCGCGCGCCGCCTCGCTGGAAGCGACCCGGGCTGAACCCTATCCTGATCAAAGAGTGGCGCAGCCGCATGCGCGGGCCGCGCGCCTTCCTGATCCTGACCGGCTTTTTGCTGCTGCTGAGCGGCGTCGCCTTTTTGCTGTACAAGACGGTGGAGGAGAGCTTCCGCTACGCCTACGGGGTCGGCGGCACCAGCGCGATGGTGGGCGCTACGATGTTCCTGGGCCTCGCCTTCTTTGAGCTTTTCCTGGTGGCTTTCATCACCCCTGCCTTGACGGCGGGCACGGTGAGCGGCGAGCAGGAGGCGCTCACCTACGAGATGCTGATCGCGACCCCGCTGCGCGCCTCGTCGATCCTGTTGGGCAAGATGGTGGCGGCGCTCTCCTATGTTTTCCTGTTGATTCTCGCCGCTGTCCCGATGCTGAGCCTGGTGTATATCTTTGGCGGGGTCACGGTGCGGGACATGGGGATCGCGCTGCTCATCCTGGTTGTGACGATGATCACCTTTGGCACCGTGGGCATGTTCTGGTCCGCGCTGCTGCGGCGCACGGGGCGCGCCACCATCATGAGCTACGTGACGGTGCTCGGTTTCATCCTCGTGCCCTACGTGCTCGCCGCCGTGTGGGGCATCATGAAGCGGCAAACCCCGCCGCCGAGCCTGAGCTACCTCAACCCCTTCGCCGCCATGACGAGCGTCCTCTCGCTGGGGCCAGATCAGGGCATGCCCTTTAGCGGTGGCGGTCCCTTCTACCTGCTCTTTAGCCTGCTCGCGAGCGGCATGAGCCTGGGCGGCGCGCCCCTGCCATACAATCACCCCGCCTGGCACTGGACGCTCGCGCTGTACGCGCTGCTGACGCTCGTGCTCGGCCTGATGACCATTTTGCTGCTGCGTGCCCCGGGCAGCCGCCGCGTGACGCTGCGCCAAGGGCTCGGCTCGCTGCTGCTCCTGCTAGTGCTACTTGGCAGCTACAGCCAGCTATTTTCCTCGGCGGACTGGCAGCAGATCATGGAGTCGCCGGATGTGGCGTGGCAGCGGCAGCAGGGCGGGCAGCCGGGCGTGATCGAGCCCGCCATCCAACCGGCGGTCCCGATTCTCGTTGATCCGCCCAAATAAGAGGCCCAAGCGCCGTACCTGGAGGATAGTGTGGAATTTTTAACGCGAGACGAAGCCCAACAAGAAATTTATACCGCCCTGGGCGTGATGCGCACGCGGCTACGCTGGCGCGATGCGCTGCTGGCCGCGTCGCGCTGGGCGTGGGTGGCGGCGGCGGGCGCGCTCGCGGTACAGTTGCTCGCCTTCGTGGTGCCCATCGAGGGCGCGCTCTGGTGGAGCGTTGCCCTGCTCGCCCTCGGGCTCCTCGGCTGGCTGGCATGGGCGCTTTTCCGCCCGCTGCCGGTGGAGCGGGTAGCCCGCCGCGTGGACGCCGAGGCAGGAACCAAGGAGCGGCTCGCCACAGCGCTTGAGCTAGAGGCGCGCGCGCAGCGTGACGAGTTGTCGCTCACCCAGCAGCGTGACGCGGCACAGATGGCGCGTGCGGTGGCCGCCGCGCCCACCACGGCGCTCCCCTGGAAGTGGGAGCGTCGCCCGCTCGTCCTGGCGGGCGCGTTGCTGCTCGCGACGGTGGTCGCGCCCTGGCTGCCCAACCCGATGGACGCGCGGCTGGCGGAGCGCGCCGCCGTGCGCGAGGAGGCGGCGCAGCAGGCAGAGCAGATCGAGGAGCTTGTGCGCGAGGTGACCGACAACACGAGCCTGCCGCGTGAGGATCGCGAGCGGCTGCTGGCGGAGTTGGACGAACTCGCGCGCTCCCTGCGTGACAACCCAGGAGATCGCGAGCAGGCGCTCGCCGACATCGAGCGCGCGCGCGCCGCCCTGCGCGAGCGGCTCGACCCGAACCGTGGCGCGCGGCAGGCGAGCCTGGAGCAGATCGCCGCCGAGCTTCAGCGCATGAGCGGCAACACGGAGGCGCAGGCCCGCGAGTCCACGGCGGAAGGCGCAGCGGCGCTCAACGAGTTGGCCGAGCGGATGGGCGAGATGAGCCAGCAGGAGCGTAGCGAGGCGGCAGCGTCGCTGCGGCAGCAGGCCGCGCAGGCCGCCGCCACCGACCCCTCGCTGGCCCAGGCGCTCCAGGCTATGGCAAACGCGCTGGAAGCGGGCGACGCGAGTGGCGCGCAGCAGGCGGCGCAGCAGGGCGCTCGCGCCCTCAACGACGCGCAGCAAAATTTGGATGACCAGCAGGCCATCGCCAGTGCCCTGCAACAGATCGAAGAGAGCCGCAACGCCGTGGCCCAGGCCAACCAGCAGGGCCAGCAGGGTCAGCAGGGACAAGGTCAAGGCAGGGCCAAGGGCAGGGCCAAGGTCAAGGTCAGGGCCAAGGTCAGGGTCAAGGCCAAGGCCAAGGCCAAGGCCAGGGTCAGGGCCAAGGCCAGGGTCAGGGTCAAGGTCAGGGGCAGGGCCAAGGCCAGGGCACTGGCGGCGGGGGCGGCGGTAGCAGCTCGCCCACCGACCAGGGCGGCGCGGTGCGCCCCGGCAGCTTCCCCGGCAGCAACCCCGATGTCAATGGCGCGGGCAACATCGTCGGGCGACCCCAACTTTGGCGGCAACGAGGAAGTCCTCGTCCCCGCCTGGGGTGCCCCCTCGCTCATCCAGGGGCAGCAGGGCAGCCAGGGGCAGAGCCAGCAAAACGAGGGCTCCGGCAGCCAGGCGGGTCTCAACAACGGCACCATCGTCCCCGGCAGCACCTTTTCCGGCGGCTTCTCCTCCGGCAGCTACAGCGGCGAAAACCGCCCGTCGCTGCCTAGCTACTACGAACAACTTATCATCGACTACCAAGAACAGATTAATGGAGATTAGAGATTAGAGATTGGATTGGGTATTGGGTATTAGATATTAACGACCAACGCCTATCTACTAAATACCCACTTATCTACTCTCTACTCCTACACTCTCAATCTCCAATAATTAATACCCAATACCTAATATCCAATACCTAATACCCGGAGCCCTCCCATGCCACCCACCACCCTCACCCCCGAGCAGTTTCGCCTGACGGCGAGTGCGGTCGAGCGCGAAATTGGAAAATTTATAGTTGGGCAGCGCGACTTGGTGCGCCAGACCCTCATCACCCTGCTTGCGGGCGGCAACGCCCTGCTGGAAGGGGTGCCCGGCCTCGGCAAGACGATGCTGGTGCGCACCATGTCCGAGGTGATGGATATCCACTTTTCGCGCATCCAGTTCACCCCCGACCTGATGCCCGCCGACATCGTCGGCACCAACATCATCGCGGAGGACGAGCACGGCGTGCGCCGCTTCCAGTTCGAGGCGGGGCCGATCTTCGCCAATCTGGTGCTGGCCGACGAGATCAACCGCGCCACGCCAAAAACCCAATCCGCCATGCTGGAGGCGATGCAGGAGCGCACCGTCACCGTCGCCAAGCAGATCCACAAGCTACCAAAACCCTTCTTCGTGCTCGCCACGCAGAACCCGCTGGAGATGGAGGGCACCTACCCGTTGCCCGAGGCGCAGTTGGACCGCTTCTTCTTCAAGATAGACGTGCCCTTCCCCTCGGTTGAGGAGCTCGTCGCCATCGCGGAGCGCACCACAGGCGGGGAAAGCGTTACCCTGGAAAAAGTGACCGACGGGGAAACCATCGTCGCCATGCAGCAGGTGGCGCGCGAGGTGCCGATTGCGAGCCACGTCATGGGCTACGCGGCGCGCCTCGTGGGGGCCACGCACCCCGACAACGCGCTTGCCCCCGACGCGGTGCGCCAGTTCGTCCGCTTCGGCAGCAGCCCGCGCGGCATGCAGGCCATGATCCTCGCGGGCAAAATCATCGCCCTGCTCGATGGGCGCTTCAACGTAGCCTTCGACGACATCCGCGCCGCCGCCAAGCCCGCGCTGCGCCACCGCCTTATCCTGAACTTCGAGGCACAGGCCGAGGGGGTCAGCGCCGACTGGATAGTGGATCAGCTGTTGGAGTCGGTGCCACGCGAGGAGTTGGCTAACGTTTGAACGTGGGCATGTGGGAGCGTTGGAATGGGAACTGTTCAGCGCGAGAAGTAAAAAGCTCCGATGGGTTCCCACAAAGTCCTACAAGTTCTTTGAGGGAAATGCGAAGGAAGGGATCATGACAACAACGAATGCAGCGACGCGGGTTCCACCCATCACGGAGCGTAAACGCATCCCACAGGCGGCAATTGACGAGACAGTGCGCCAGATCGTCGATAGACTTGGTCTCAACGATTGAGCACCCTTACCCTATATCTAGCGTTCAATGCCTGCCACGACCCCACAGCGCAGGAAAACTTTGTGGATAACACAGCTAACACTTGTGGATAACCAGGAATCACCGTGGAAAACCACATGACTCTCGACCCTCGAAACTCAAAACTCAAAACTCAAAACTCCTCCCGTCTCTTCGACGAGCGCTTCCTGCGCCAGATCGACCAACTGGTGCTGGTATCCAAGCGGCTGCGCGCAGGGCAGATACAGGGCGAGCGGCGCAGCCCCAAGCGCGGCCAGTCGGTGGAATTCGCGGATTATCGCCAGTACAGTCGCGGCGACGACTTCCGCTTGATCGACTGGAACGTCTTCGCGCGCCTGGAAACCCTGTTCCTGAAGCTTTTCGTCGAGGAGGAGGACCTGACCGTCCACCTGCTGGTGGACAGCTCGCGCTCGATGGAATGGGGCAACCCGACCAAGCTGAGAGTAGCCACGCAGCTCGCGGGCGCGCTCGGCTACATCGCCCTGGCGGGGCTGGACCGCGTCACCGCTTCCACCTTTGGCGGCGAGCCGACAGTTTTCCCGCCGCACCGAGGCAAGCAGCAGGCGTATCAGCTCTTCGACTTTTTGCTGGGGCTGGAGGCATCGGGCAGCGCGACGCTCGCCACCACGCTGAAGCGCTACGCGCAGGGGGCCAAAAACGTGGGTCCGCTGCTCCTGATTTCCGACCTCTTCGACCCCACCTGGCAGGAGGGGCTGCGCGCCCTGCTCGCGCGCCGCTTCGACATCACCGTGCTGCACCTGCTCGCGCCGGAAGAGCTAAACCCCACCCTCGCGGGCGACCTGCGCCTGCGCGACATCGAGCGCGGCAGCGAGCTAGAGCTTACCGTGGACGCCGCCATGCTCCAGCGCTACCACGACAACCTCCACGCCTGGCAAAGCGAGCTTCGCCACTGGTGCGGCGCGCGCGGCATCGGCTACGCCACCATCGACTCCAGCCTCCCCGTCGAGGAGATCACCCTCACCCTGCTGCGGCGGCAGAATGTGTTGCGGTAGGGGGTGAGGGGGTGAGAGGGTGAGTTGGGTGAGGGGGTGAGGGGGTGAGGGGGTGACAATGCCTATCCATCGTCGGTCGTCGGTCGTTGGTCGTCGGTCGTCGGCTCGGTCGGTTGTCGTCCCAAAGGGTACCCGTCGGTCGTCGGACAACAAAAAAGAGGGGCTTCAGGTGCCCCTCGAACCTTGTAGGTGCGATTTAAAGATCGCGCAATGACGGTTATGCGTCACGTTTCAGCCAGTGGCTGTGGTACGGCTCAGTGTCAGCTGTGAGGTTGTTGCTATTGTTCAATAGGCTTGATACCTCCCCGCTTGCGCGATTATTCGTTTCGTGAAAATCAGTATACCAAAAAGATAATCGCATTACAATAGAAAATGCGTGCAATAATTTAAGCTCGCCAGCAAGCCGTAAACCCCTATTCGGGGCACCTTGTCCGTAATCTGTAATGCTCCATTCGGGGCACACTGTCCAAAATCCGAAATCCGAAATCCGAACGAAATCCGAAATCTGAAACCCTTCCTGGACCAACCTTATGGGACTTGCTGCGCCGTTAGGGCTGCTGGGGCTCGCGCTCCTCGCGCCCGTCATTGCGATGTACCTGCTCAAGCGCCGCCGCGACGAGGTGGTAGTGTCGAGCATTTTCCTGTGGGAGCAGGTGGTGCAGGATATCGAGGCGAACGCGCCGTGGCAGAAGCTGCGGCGCAACCTGCTGCTGCTGCTGCAACTGCTCTTTTTGCTCGCGGCGATCTTCGGGCTGGCGCGGCCCTTTGTTCGCACAGCGGGCGCAGCAGGGCAAAGCCTGATCCTCGTGCTCGACAGCTCCATCAGCATGGGCGCGCGCGACACGGAAGCGGGCACGCGGCTGGACGCCGCCCGAGCGGAGGCACTTCGCCTGATGGAGGGGCTGCCCGATGATGGGCAGGTAACTGTCATCCGCGCGGGGGATGGCGCGGACCTGCTTGCCGCCAACACCGACGATCGCGTGGCGGTTCGCAACGCCCTGGCAGCGCTGGAGCCACTGGCGCGAAACAGCGACCTGACCCCCGCTCTCACCCTGGCAGCGGCTGCTGCGGCGCGACAGGCTGATAGCGAGATCGTCATCCTGAGCGACGGGGCGGTGCAACTGCCCAACTCGCTGGCGGTGGATCGCCCTGTGCGCTACGTTCCGCTCGGCAGCGGGCAGGACAACCAGGCGATCAGCGCGCTGAACCTGACGCCGCGCAGCGGGGGCTACGACCTGTTCGTGCAGGTGACCAACTTTGGGGCGAGCGACGTGGAGCGCCGCCTCGTGGTCGAGGTGGACGGCGAATCCTTCACCGCGAGCGACCTGGCAATCCCCGCCGGGCAGCAAACCTCGAAGATCCTGCCGATCGAGCGCACCGACGCCTTCACGGTGCGCGCCTCGTTGGGGAGCGAGGATTTGCTGGGGGGCGACGATGTGGCCTGGGCGGTGCCGGGCGCGGCGGGGCAGCGCCGCGTGCGCCTGCTCTCCGAGGGGGGGGACAATCGCTTTCTCCGCGTGCCCTTTCAGCTACTCGGCGCGCAGGTGGAGCAGGGCAATGTGCTGAGCGACACCGTTGGAATCGGGGGCGAGGCCCCCGCCGACCTGCTCGTGCTGGATCGCTGGCTCCCCGCGGAGGGGCTGCCCGGCACCACGGAAAACCTGCTCATCGTCGCGCCGCCCGCGGGCAACGACGTGATTCGCTCCACGGGGATGATTACCAATCCCGTCCCGCTCGCCACGGGCAACCTGCCGCTGATCGAGGACAATCTCTTTTTCGAGAGCGATCTCTTCTTTGTCGAAGCGCGCGTGACCGAGGTGCCACCGTGGGGCACGGTCGTGCTGGAGGATGCCGCGACCGGCACCGCGCTGCTCTGGGTCGGGGAGCAGGGCGGGCGACGCGTCGCCGTGCTCGCTACCCCCCTCTTCGGCAACCCCGAGAGTATCCCGCTGGACCCGCCGCGCGAGGTGGTGCTGACCAACCTCGTCTACCAACCCACCTATCCCGTACTCATGGCGAGCCTCGCGGACTATCTGCTCGCCGGACCGGCGGGTGGACTGGCGGGCGCAAACATTCTGCCCGGCCAAGCGATCTCGCTGCCGCTGCTGGACGCGCAGGGAATCGAGATCGGCCTGCCAGAGGGCGAGGCTGCGCCGCCCCAGCCGTGACGGCGGCGCGGCGAGCGTCTCCTTCGTGCCGACCGTGCCGGGCATCTACACCGTGCGCTGGCTGGAGAGCGAGCAGCCCCCAATCCGCTTTAGCGTGAACCTGATCGGTACCCAGGAGAGCAACATCGCCCCCGCGCCGACCCTTGCCCTGAGCACAAGCGGCAACGCGCCCACCGAGAGCGGCCTAGCGGGCGAGGCGAGGGCGGAGCTGTGGCGACCATTGTTGCTCGTGGGCTTGCTGCTGCTCGTCGCCGAGTGGCTGCGTCTACCAGCGGGACGCGCTCGTGCGCGTTCGCCGGTGGACCTCCATTGGACTTCGTAGGACTTCGTAGGCTCTCAATTAGTATTGCATCAAAAGGGGTCTAGCGGGGTGCAGTCACGGACTAAAAGTCCGTGCTGAAGGGCCTTGCGGCCAAGCGTCCGCCTTCGCGGACGCCCCATACCTCATTTTCACTTGTCAACTATCTCTTGACTTTGCCCTATAACCCCGTAATCGGGCACATTTTGTGTCTTGCGGGTCCTTACCTTCATGACATTGTGTGGGAACTCACCAACTCGCTAACTCATCAACTCACCAACAACAAACCTGCAATCTGCAACCTGAAATCTGCAACCCCATGACACTGACCTTCTCCGATCCGATCTACCTCTGGGCGCTGCTGCTCGTCCCGCTGCTGCTGGGGCTGGCGCTGCTTGCCCCGCGCGCGCTGCCGCCCCTGCGCCGCAACGCCAGCCTCGCGCTGCGTGCGCTCGTGCTGCTGGCTGTGGTGCTGGCGCTGGCGGGCACGCAGCTGCGCCGCCCGGTGGATGACCTCACGGTGGTTTTTCTGGTGGACGCGAGCGACTCCATGCCCGCGGGCGCGCAGCAGGCGGCGACCGAGTACATGCGCGCGGCCATCGAGGAGATGCCTGAGGGCGACCGCGCGGCGGTGGTGCTCTTTGGCCGCGAGGCGCTGGTGGAGCGCACGGCGAGCGAGCTACGCCGCCTCGATCCGCTCGCCAGCGTGCCCATCGCCACACGGACCAACATCGCCGACGCGATCCAACTCGGGCTCGCGCTGCTGCCCGGCGACTCGCAGAAACGGCTCGTGCTGCTCTCCGATGGGCAGCAGAACGAGGGGGACGCGCGCGCCGCCGCCGATCTGGTCGCCGCGCGCGAGGTCGTGCTGGACGTGCTCCCGCTCGGCGGGGGGGTGAGCGGGCCGGAGGTGCAGGTGAGCAGCCTCGACGCCCCCGACGCCGTGCCGCTCGGCCAGCGCTTCGAGGTGGCGGTGCGCCTCGACTCGACCACGAACACCACGGTGCGGCTGCGCCTCTTCGGCGACAACCAACTGCTCTTCGATCAAGCCGTGGAGGTGCCCGCAGGCGGCACGACCCAGCGCATCGCGCTGGAAGCGGGCGAGGAGGGCTTTCGCCGCTACCGCGCCGTGATCGAGAGCGCCGACGACACGCGCCCGCAGAACAATGAGGCCGCCGCCTACACCCAGGTGACCGGCCAGCCGCGCGTCGCCCTTGTGGGCACCGACAGCGAGCAGACCAGCGCCCTACAGGCCGCCCTGGAAGCCTCGCAGATTTCCGTGGACCTGCTCGCCCCGGGCGCGCTGCCACAGACGCTGCCCGAGTTGATCCAATATGACTCGATCGTGCTGGTGGGGGTGGAGGCCCCCGACATGCCCCCCGCCACAATGGAGGCGCTGCCCACCTTCGTGCGCGAGTGGGGGCACGGGCTGGTGATGATCGGCGGGCCGGAGGGCTTCGGCGCGGGGCAG
This sequence comes from uncultured Chloroflexia bacterium, assembly GCA_963845765.1. Lineage (GTDB taxonomy): Bacteria > Chloroflexota > Anaerolineae > Ardenticatenales > Ardenticatenaceae > CAWJTI01. The sequence continues at coordinate 540,202 of CAWJTI010000011.1, read as the reverse complement.
TGGCTGCGCACCCCCGTCGAGGAGGCGCTGCCGGTGGACATGGAGGTTCGCCCCAAGGATCAGAAGGCAAATGTCGCGCTCGTCTTTGCGGTGGACAAGAGTGGCTCGATGGGCCGCTGCCACTGCGACGACCCGAACAACGCGCAGGAGCAAGGGTCGCGCATCGAGAGCGGGCTCCCCAAGGTGGACATCGCCAAGGACGCGATGGTGCAGGCGAGCGCGGTGCTGGGCAGCATGGACTTTGTGGGGGTGGTCGCCTTTGACGAGGCGGCGCGCTGGGCGCTGCAAACGCAGCGCTTTCCGGGCCTTGCCTCGCTGCAACAAGCGGTAGCGCCCATTGAGGCCAACGGGCAGACGAACATTTTCGCGGGGCTGGAACAGGCCGAGCAGAGCCTGACGGGGGTGGAGGCGCGCGTCAAGCACATCATCCTGCTCACCGACGGGTGGAGCCGCGCGGGGGATTACAAAGCGTTGGCCGACCGGATGGCAGCGGAGGGCATCACGCTGAGCGTCATCGGGGCGGGCGGCGGCTCCGCACCGGACCTCGCCGCGCTGGCCGAGGACGGCGGTGGTGCCTATTACCCCGCGGTTTCCATCCTGGACGTGCCGCAAATCTTTGTCAAGGAGACGATCCGCATCGCGGGGCGCTACATCATCGAGGAGCCTTTCTACCCCACGCAGATGAGCAGCAGCACGATCCTCCTCGGGCTGCCGCTGGACGGGGGGTGCCGCCGCTGCTCGGCTACAATGGCTCGACGATCAAGGCGGACGCGACAGAGGTGCTGCGCACCCCGCAGGGCGACCCGCTCCTTGCCACGCGGCGCTACGGCATCGGGCGCACCGTCGCCTGGACGAGCGACCTGTCGGGGCGCTGGGCCGAGGAGTGGCTGGCGTGGGAGGGCTTTCCGGCCTTCGCCGCGCAGTTGGTCGGGTGGAGCTTCCCCGACCCGCAATCCGGCGACCTGAGCGTGCAGGCGCGGCAGGAGGGAAGCGCCACCTTCCTGGAGGTTGTCTCGCTCGACGAGAACGGGCGACCGCTGAGCGCAGCCGACACGCGCGCCACCATCGTCAGCCCTGGCCTGGAAAGCACCGACCTGACGATCCCGCAGGTGGGGGCGGGGCGCTACCGCGTCGAGCTCCCCGCCGATTCGGTGGGCGCGTACCTCGTCAGTGTCTCGCAGACGGACGAGAATGGGGAACCGCTGGCCCGCAGCGAGCGCGGCTTCGTCGTGCCCTACTCGCCCGAATACCGCATCCAGCCCGCCGACGAGACCCTGCTGGCGCAACTGGCGGCGCGCACCGGCGGCGAGAGCCGCACGCTGGACGACCCCGCCAGCGTCTTTGTCCGCCCGCCGCAGCAGGTGACCAAGGCGCGCGAGTTGTGGCCCTGGCTGCTCGCCTTGGCCCTGCTCCTCTTCCCCTTCGATGTCGCGGTGCGTCGCGTCATGTTCGGGCAGCGCGAGTGGGAAACGGTGCGGGCATGGCTGCGCGCACGGGGGCGCCCGCAGCTCGCACCGCGCCGCGCGAGGAGCCGGTGCTGGGCACCCTCTTCGAGGCGAAGGAGCGGGCAGAGCGACGACCGACGACCGACGACCGACGACCGAGACCGACGACCGACGACCGCCACAACGGAGAACGCAGAACGCAGAGCGCAGAGCGAGGACCAACGCGCGCCTACGACGGAGAGCGCGGGGGACAACGCTCCGCCGGAGAGCGCCGACGAGGGGGACACGCTGGCGCGGCTGCGCGGGGCGAAGCGGCGCACGCGGCGGTAGAACAGGATCGGCAGGATAGGCGGATTACGGCTGCTCGGCAGACTCGGGCGCTGCATGCTCAACTAGCCCGCGTCGGTTTGCACTGCCCCTATTCTTTCACCAAGCTGCTGGCGTTGATTCGCATTGAAGAGGATGGCCTCCCAGTACCCACCATCAAGCCGTTGGCCGTCGATCCGCTAATCCTGCCAATCCTGTTCTAATCCTTCCGCCGTTGGCCGTTGATCCGCCAATCCTGCCAATCCTGTTCTAATCCTTCCGCCGTTGGCCGTCGATCCGCTAATCCTGCCAATCCTGTTCTAATCCTTCCGCCGCCCCTCCAGCCAGGCGAGGGTATTGGAGTTGAACCGCGCGGCCTGCTCGTCGTGGGGGAGCAGGTTGGCATCGTAGCCGTCGATGGCCGCGCGCGGGTTCAGGCGCAGAAACTCGGTGCCGTTCTGCACGGGCGTGGTAGTGGCCTGGTAGCCCCACACCAGCAGGAGCGGGTTTTGCAGGCGCGCCCACTCCTCGCGCACGTCGCGGTTGAGCGCACCGCTCACGAACGCACCCGGTGCGAAGCGCGCGTTCGGCTGGTGCGTGATATTGTAGTGGTACTCGATCATCTCGTCCGTGATGAGCGACTTGTCGCTGTAGCCCATATCCCTCAGGAAGTAGCGCAGGCTGGGCGTGCTGGTGAGCAGGTTGAAAAATCCCTCGCCAAAAAGCGATGTGCGAACGAAGGCGTAGAACAGATCGCCCACGACCGGCCACTTGCCGCGCAGCTGCTGCACCCCGACCGGCTCGATCAGCACGAGCTTCGCGAAGCGTTCCGCGTGGCGCGCGGCGGCGGCGATGATGAAGGAGCAGCTCAGCGAGCTTGCGATGACATTCGTCGCCTGCCCGATTACGTCGCGCGCGAAGTCCGAGAGGAGGGCGATGTACACCTCATCGTTATAGGCCATCGCCGGATGGTCGCTCTGCCCGAAGCCCAGCAGGTCCGGCGCGTAGACGCGATACCCCTTCTCCGCGAAAAAGTCGAAGTTTCGTCGAAACTCATAGTTGCTGGCCGCCGCATGGACCCCATGAACCAGCAGCAGCGGCTCCCCGCCCTCCGGCCCGGCCACATGGTAGGCGATGCTTCCCAAGCGCCAGGGGTAGCGATTCGCCTCCCCACCCAGCACCGAGCGCGGCGGCTCCGCCGCCTCCTGCGAGAGGTAGTTGAACCCCGCCAGGGCAGAGGAAAGCAGCGTGCCTGCCAGGGTGCCTCGAAACAGTTTGTTATCTTTGTTCATGGGTCCGCCTTTACTTATTTTGGTTGGTGCCAGTTGCTCTCGCCCTGTAAAGTCTACCCACCCGCCCCAGAGCAGCAAGTGTAGTGGTCAATGGTGAATGGTGAATGGGAACGGCATATGTCTGTGACGCCGCTATGCCCTACAACGATCCCATTCACCATCCCCCACAGGATTGCGGCACACACGGTGCCACAGTATAATCCCCCCGTCCCTCCCCCAACAGGAATGAGTTTATGAGCCTTCGCCTTTTCCAGAATGCTGATCTGATTGTGACCATGGACGAGCAGCGGCGCGAGATCGCGGGCGGCGCTCTGGTGGTGCGAGATCGCGAGATCGTCGCGGTCGGCCCCTCGTCGGAGATCGTGCCGGAGTGGGAAGATCAGGCCGATCGCGTCACCGACGCACGCGGGATGGTGCTGCTGCCCGGCCTCGTCAACACGCACCACCACCTCTACCAGTCGCTCACCCGCGCGGTGCCCGCCGCGCAGAATGCCAAGCTCTTCGACTGGCTCGTCACGCACTACCCCATCTGGGCGGGGCTGACCAGCGAGGCGATCTACATCAGCGCGCTCGTCGGGCTCTCGGAGCTTTTGCTTTCCGGCTGCACCACCGCCGCCGACCACCTCTACCTCTACCCCAACGATTGCGACATCGAGGACGAGATTCGCGCCGCGCAGGAGTTGGGCATCCGTTTCCACCCCACGCGCGGCTCGATGAGCCTGGGCGAGAGCCAGGGCGGGCTGCCACCCGACCGCATCACCGAGGACGAGCCGACCATCCTCCGCAAGACGCAGCAGGCCATCGAGCGCTGGCACGAGCCGGACCGCCTCGGGATGGTGCGCGTCGGCGTCGCGCCCTGCTCGCCCTTTTCCGTGACCCCCGACCTGATGCGCGAGTCGGCGGAGTTGGCGCGCTCGTACGGGGTGCGGCTGCACACCCACCTGGCCGAGACGCTGGACGAGGAGCACTTTTGCCTGGAGCACTTCGGGCAGCGCCCCGCCGCCTACGCGGAATCGCTCGGCTGGACCGGCGACGAGGTGTGGTGGGCGCACTCGGTCCACGTGAACCCGGCGGAAATCGCGCTGATGGCTCGAACGGGGACTGGCATGAGCCACTGCCCGTCGTCGAACATGCGCCTGGCAAGCGGCATCGCGCCGGTGCGGGCGATGCGCGACGCGGGCGTGAAAGTCTCGCTTGGGGTGGATGGCTCCGCCTCCAACGACTCGTCGCACATGCTGGCGGAGGCGCGGCAAACCATGCTGCTCCAGCGAGTGCTCGGCAACCCCGGCGCGATGAGCGCCCGCGAGGCGCTGGAAATCGCCACGCTCGGCGGGGCGGCGGTGCTGGGCCGCGACGACATCGGCGCGCTCGCCCCTGGCATGGCGGCGGACCTGATCGGCTTCCGCATGGATCGGCTGGATCTTGCGGGCGCGTACCCGCACGACCCGCTGGCCGCGCTGTCTTCTGCTACCCGCGCAAGGCCGATCTGGTGATGGTCAACGGGCGCGTGCTGGTGGACAACGGGGAGCTGCTCGGCTGGGAGTTGGGCAAGGTGGTGGAGCGGCATAACCAGATCGCGCGGGCGCTGGTCGGTGGGGTAGAGCAAGGATTTCAGAAACGAAGGATTAGGGCGCGGCGGGGGAATCACCGCGTAGCAGGCGTTGGATCTCGTCGATCTGCTCGGGGGAAAGGCCACGCATCTCGAAGAAGGCGCTTTGCGGCGCGAGGCTCTCGACCTGCCAGAGCCAGTCGGGGCGCAGGCGAAAGCCAGGCAGGATGGGGGATTCCACCCACTCGTCATCCTCGGTCGCGAATAACTCGTATTGCCCGGAGGGGCCGAGGCGGTAAAAGTCGGCGCGCCGCTTTCCCTCACGCGGGTCCACAACCCAATACTCCGGCACCCCTGACGCGGCGTACTCCTGCCACTTGTCATGCCGATCGCGCCGCACGCTCTCGCGCGACACAATCTCGACGATCAGATCGGCGGGGCCGACAAGGCGCTCCTTGGTCAGGCGGCCAAGGTTTTCTTGTTTGACGAAGAGCAAGTCCGGCTCGCGTGCAGGGCCACCAGGCACGGCACGCATCTCAAAGGGAGCCTCAACAATCCTCCCCAGCCCGAAGAGATCAACCCATAAGGCAAGCAGATGGTGGATAAAGGCCAGTGTGAGTTGATGAATCTGTTTCGGTGGCATGAAGACAACGACCTCCCCTTCTACCCACTCTGCGTGGGTGGTGTCGGTAGACCAGTCGAGAAACTCGTCGTAGCTCATGCGCAGGCGCGTAGGTGTGCTGACTGTTGGAGTTGAAAGCGGTTGGCTAGCCACACTCCTCCTCAAGATGGGACATGGCGAATAACAGAAGCCGCCGGATAACAAAGCGGTAGGCTGTGCCAAGTATAATAGCACAGTCCATTTACGATTTGGAGGGTAGATGACACGTGATATACCTTGTCGTCCGCGTAGGCGGACGTGGGTGCCCTCTGGGCGCGAAGGCCCCTCAGCACGGACTTTAAGTCCGTGGCGACCATCGATGGGTTGGAGCCTTTATGACAGCTGAAGAACGTCAGCAGAAAATCGAATTATACGGCAGGGCGCACCGCCTGCTGATGGATGCCTTGCCCTACCTGCCGCGCAGCATGTGGGAGTTCCGCGCCGCGCCCGACGGGTGGACGGTGCACGAGATTCTGATCCACATCGCCGACAGCGAGGCGCACAGCTTCGTGCGGCTGCGCCGTGGCCTGGCCGAACCGGGCTCAGCGGTGATCGCCTACGACGAGACGCGTTGGGCGCGCGAGTTGGACTACCCCGCGCGCGACCCCTTTGAGGCGCTGGAATTGTTTCGCTGGCTGCGTCAAAGCAGCTACCACCTGATCCGCGAGCAGCCGGAAGAGGTGTGGAGCCGCACCATCGAGCACCCAGAGAATGGGACGATGACGCTCGACGACTGGCTAGACACTTACACGCGCCACATCCCCGATCACCTTGACCAGATGCACAGTGTTTACCAGCAGTGGAAGCAGCAGCAGAGCGAGGCCGCCCCGCCCGACACGCCGAGCGGCCCCACGCCCGCCGCCCCTGCTCCTGATGCCACCGTCACCCTGCGCGAGGTCACGAAAGATAGCCTGATCCATACCCTTCGCCTGCGCGTGCGGGCCGATCAGGCCCACTTCGTCGCCCCCAACACGGTCTCGATCGCGCAGGCTTACTTTGAGCGAGAGAACGCCTGGTTCCGCGCCATCTATGCCGACGAGACGCCGGTCGGCTTTTTGATGCTCGATGACAACCCCGACAAGGGCGACTACTTTTTGTGGCGCTTTATGATCGACGCGGCGCATCAGGGCAAGGGCTACGGGGCGCAAGCCATCCACCGGCTGGTGGAGCACGTCCGCACGCGGCCCAACGCTGACTCGCTGGGCGTCTCCTACGTGCCGGGGGAGGGGAGCCCCGAAGGGTTCTACCGACGCCTCGGCTTTCAGCCCACCGGCGAGGTGGATGAGGGCGAGATTGTCGCGCGCTTGCATTTTGACCCAACTCGCTGAATACTGTTGCGGGACGTTGCCCAATTCATGGCGGAGGAGAAGTTTCGATGAGACGGTTCTATTCGAGTATGCTGTTGAGCCTGTTGCTGGCAGTGCTTGTCGCATGTGGCGGGGCGACCCCGACCACCACGACAGAAGAGACGGGCGGTGAGGATGCCGCCGTGACAACCACAGAGCAGGCAGCGGAGCCTGAGAGCGGCGAGGAGGCTGCCACCGACGACGTGACCCAGGTGGCTTTTGTCTATGTGGCCCCCATCGGTGACCTGGGCTGGACCTGGGCGCACGACCAGGGACGCCTCGCGCTGGAAGAAGAGTTTGGCGATCAGGTCGAGACTGCCTACGTGGAAAACGTGCCGGAAGGCCCCGAGGCGACGCGCGTAATCCGCGACTTCGCGCAGAAGGGCTATGACGTGATCTTCACGACCTCCTTTGGCTACATGGACCAGACCATCGAGGTGGCGCAGGAGTTCCCGGACACCTGGTTCATCCACGTCTCCGGCTACAAGACCGCCCCCAACGTGAGTACCGTTTTCGGGCGCATGTACCGCGAGCGTTACCTGAGCGGGCTCGTCGCAGGCTCCGCTACGGAATCGAACACCATCGGCTACGTGGCCGCCTTCCCCATCCCCGAGGTGATTCGTGGCATCAACGCCTTCACCCTGGGGGTGCGCGCGGTCAACCCCGACGCGGAGGTGGCGGTGGTCTACACCAACACCTGGTTCGGCCCGCCCGAGGAGCGTGAGGCGGCGCAGGCCCTCCTGGATCAGGGCGCGGACGTGATCGCGCAGCACCAGGACACGACCGAGCCGCAAAAGGCCGCGCAGGAAGCGGGCGCGGTCTCGATTGGCTACGACTCCGACATGCGCGCCATCGTCGGCGACTCGGTGCTGACCAGCCCCATCTGGGACTGGGGGACGAAGTATATCGACATCGTGAAGCGCGTGCGCGATGGCAGCTACACGAGCGAGTCCTACTGGGGCCCCGAGATCGTCGCGCTCGCCCCGATGAGCCCGCAGGTGGATGCGCGCGTGGTGGATATGGTGAGCGCGCAGGACGAAGCGATCCGTGGCGGCGAGGCCGAGGTTTTCTGTGGTCCTATCATGTCTAATACGGGCGTGGAGGTCGTCGCGGAGGGCAAGTGCCTGACCGACGAGGAGATGCTCTCGATGGATTGGTACGTCGAGGGGGTCCAGGCGGAAGCACCCGCCGAGGCCAAGGAAGGGCTGGGGGCGGACAGCGATCTCGCCCCTGCCTCATCGATGGTCACCCCGTAACCCTTCACCCCATAGTGCAATGAGGCATGAAAAGAGGCGTCCCTGCGCAGGGACGCCTCTTTTGCAATCGGTTCGACGGATGACCGACGACCGACGACGGACGACCGACGACCGACGACGGACGACCGACGACGGACGACAGACAACGGACGACCGACGGGTACCCCTTGGGTGCGACAATCACAGCTTCCCGGTCATCGGTCATCGGTCGTCGGTCAATGGCGTAAGTTCCAAAAAGTTACCAAATGCGACACCCCCAGAAAGGAGATTTCCCATGGAACCGCGTATCAGCATCGTGACACTCGGCGTGTCAGACTTGGCCCGCGCCACCGCCTTTTACCGCGACGGGCTGGGCCTGCCGACGCAGGGCGACTTCGAGGGGGTCACCTTTTTTGCGCTCCATGGCACGTGGCTCTCGCTCTTCCCGCGCGACGAACTCGCGGCGGATGCGGGCGTCGCGGCGGCGGGGAGCGGCTTCCCCGGCTTCTCGCTGGCGCACAACGTGGGCTCGAAGGAGCAGGTGGACGCCCTGCTCCAGCAGGCGGTGGCGGCGGGCGCGCGGCTGGTGAAGCCCGCGCAGGATGCGGTGTGGGGCGGCTACCATGGCTACTTCGCCGACCCCGACGGCTTTTTGTGGGAAATTGCCTGGAACCCTGGCTTCGACCTCACCTAAAAGAAAGGTCGGAGAGCCATTTGCGCTTCAGTGGCTTCTCCGCAACAATGCGACCATGACAGCACTTCAAGAGCCCTCCCCCCTGCTCGACCTGCGCGGGATTACCAAGCGCTTCCCCGGCGTGATTGCCAACCAGGATGTGAACCTTGCCATCTTCCCCGGCGAGATTCACGCGCTGCTGGGCGAGAATGGCGCGGGCAAATCTACCCTGATGAATGTCGTGGCGGGGCTCTACCGCCAGGACGAGGGCCAACTCTTCTGGAAGGGGCAGCCTGTCGAGATCACCTCGCCGCGCGCGGCCTTTGACCTCGGCATCGGCATGGTCCACCAGCACTTCATGCTCGTCAAGCCGATGAGCGTCGCCGAGAATGTGACGCTGGGGCTGGATGGCGGCTTCCAACTGGATCTGGACGAGGTGTCGGCGCGCATCCGCGAGCTGGGCGAGCGCTACAAGATGCGCGTCGAGCCGCGCGTGCCGGTCTGGCAGCTCTCGGTGGGGGAGCAGCAGCGCGTCGAGATCTTGAAGCTGCTCTACCGAGGCGCGGAGCTACTCATCCTGGACGAGCCGACCGCCGTGCTCACCCCGCACGAGGCGGAGGAACTGGGCGAGACGCTGCGACAGATGGTCGCCGAGGGCAAGTCGGTTATCTTTATCACCCACAAGCTGGACGAGGTGATGCGCTTCGCCGACCGCGTGTCGGTGCTCCGTGGGGGCAAGGTCGCCGCCACCTTTCCCATTGCCGACACGACCAAGGCGGCGCTCGCGCGCGAGATGGTCGGGCGGGACGTGCTCTTCCGCCTGGACAAGGAAGCGGCCAACCCGGGCGCGGTCGTCCTCTCGCTACGCGGCGCGGAAGCGCTGAACGACAAGGGCTTGCCCGCGCTGCGCGATGTCACGCTCGACGTGCGGCGCGGCGAGATCGTCGGCATCGCGGGGGTGGCGGGCAACGGGCAGCAGGAATTGGCGGAGGTCGTCACGCGGCTGCGCCCGCTCACGCGGGGGCAGCTTTTTATCGGGGCGGAGGAGATGACGCGCCGCTCGCCGATGGATGCCATCCGCGCGGGGGTGAGCCACATCCCCGCCGACCGAATGGGGATGGGGGTGGCGGGGAACATGACGGTGGCTGACAACCTCATCATGAAGCGCTTCCGCAGCGAGCCGCTCTCCCGCGGGCAGTTCCTTGCCTTTGGGGCGATTCGCGACTACGCGAGCCGCCTGATCGACGTCTTCCGCATCGCCACCCCCGGCCCGCGCACCCCCGTCCGCACCCTGAGCGGTGGCAACATGCAGAAGGCCATCCTCGCGCGCGAGATCGACGCCAACCCCCAACTGCTCGTCGCCGTCTACCCCACGCGCGGCCTGGACATCGGCGCGACCGAGGGGGTGCGCCGCCACCTGCTCGACCAGCGCGAGGCAGGTGCCGCCATCCTCCTCGTCTCCGAGGAGCTAGACGAACTCTTCGCCCTCTCCGACCGCATCGCCGTTATGTACGAGGGGCGCATCATGGGCCTCCTCGACACTGCCGACGCCACCATCGAGGAGGTGGGGCTGATGATGGCGGGGGAGGGAGGGTAGGGAGAAGGGGAGAAGGGGAGAAGGGGGAGAAGGGGGAGAAGGGGAAGAGGGGAAAGGGGACAAGGGGACAAGGGGACAAGGGGAAGAGGGGTAACCGTTAATTTGAGGGGTTCAAGAGGATGGCAGAGAAAATTAGAACGCATTTGGACTTGGAAGTGTATAAAATCGCATTTGATGCCGCAATGGAGATTTTTGTTTTGAGCAGGGAGCTTCCCAGAAGGATGAGATGTACTCCCTTACAGACCAAATCCGTCGCTCGTCTCGCTCAGTCTGCGCGAATCTGGCAGAGGCATGGCGGAAACGGCGATACGTCAAAGCATTTGTTAGCAAATTGTCCGATGTGGAAGCAGAAGCAGCTGAAACGCAGGTATGGTTGGAATTTGCGGTGAATGCTGCTATGCAGACAGAAGAAAGCCAGTCAATTATATCAAAGTTACGACGCGTATTCGCGATGCTTGTCACAATGATTCATCATCCCACAAATGGATACTCCGCGTTCATGAAAACGTGTCGACTCCCCTTTTCCCCTTTCCCCCTTCCCCTTTCTCCCTACTCAAAATGGAACCCTGAACAATGCGCGTAGTGCTCGAAAAGCGACTGACCCCTTCGTCCACGCGCACGGTGTGGATTCGCGCGCTGTCTTTGCTGCTGGCTTTTGTGGCGGGGGCTGTGCTGCTCGCGCTGGCGGGCGCGGACCCGATTGCCACCTACCGCGCGATGGCGGTGGGCGCGTTGGGTGGGCGCTACGAGTTAAGCGAGACGCTGGTCAAGGCGATCCCGCTCATGCTGACGGGGCTGAGTGTCTCGATTGCCTTCCAGATGCGTTTCTGGAACATCGGCGCGGAGGGGCAACTGGCGATGGGGGCCTTTGCCGCCGCGTTGGTCGCGCTCTTCGGGCCGACGGCGCTGCCCTGGCTGCCGCAGCTGCTCTGGCTGCCGCTCGTGATCGTGGCGGGCTTCGTCGGCGGGGCGCTGTGGGGGCTGATCCCCGCCGCGCTCAAGGCATTTCTGGATGTGAACGAGATTATCACGACGCTGATGCTCAACTACATCGCCATCCGCTGGGCCGAGTACCTCTTTTATGGCCCCTGGAAGGACCCCGCAGGCTTTGGCTTCCCTGGCACCGCGCCCTTCCCCGAGTTCACCTGGCTGCCCCGCCTGACGGGGCGCGTGCACTGGGGGATCCTTTTCGCGCTCATCGGCGCGTTCGTGCTCTGGTTCGTGCTGCGCCGCACGCAGTGGGGCTATGAGGTGCGCCTGCTGGGCGAGAACCCGACAGCGGCGCGCTACGCGGGTGTCTCCATCGCGCGGACGACGCTGCTCGTCATGATGATCAGCGGCGGGCTGGCCGGGCTCGCGGGCATGGCCGAGGTCGCGGGCATCTCGCACCGGCTGCAACAGGGCTTCGCGCTGGGCTACGGTTTTACGGGGATCATCGTGGCGTGGCTGGCGCGGCTCAACCCGTGGGGGGTGCTGCTCGTCGCCTTCGCGCTCGCCGCCCTGCTCGTCGGGGGCGACCAAATCCAGATGACGATGGGCCTGCCCGCCTCGATTGGCCTCGTCCTGCAAGGCATCATCTTCTTCTTCGTGCTCGGCGGCGACATCTTCACGCAGTACCGCCTGCGCCTCGTGCGCGGGGCCTCGGCAGACCCGGCCACGGTATAGGGTTTACCCTCGCCGGGGTGAAATCCTCCCTCATAAGTTCCTACACGTTCCCCCAAGGTCGGAGGAACGAGGGCAACCTTTGCTGCGCGGTTAAAGCAGAGCGGGACACGCGCTCAAAAGTAACAGCATGGCAGGGCAGCGGCTGGATGGCGTCAAGCTGGCTGCAAGACGTGCCGTCAAAATTGATCTCCCCGACACCCCCAGGGCGAAAGCAACACACATGGACCTTGCACTGCTAACCTCGATTTTGGCCGTGACGATCCGCGCGGGCACCTCGCTGCTCTACGCAACGATCGGCGAGATTTACACGGAGCGCGCGGGCATCCTGAACCTCGGCGTGGAGGGGATGATGCTGATGGGCGCGGTGGGCGGCTTCGCGGCGGCGTACCATTCGGGGAGCGCGCTGGTCGGGGTGCTCGTCGCGGCGATAGTCGGCGGGCTGCTGGCCTCGATCCACGCCTTCCTCACGATCACCCTGCGCGCCGACCAGGTGGTCAGCGGGCTCGCGCTGACCCTCTTCGGGAGCGGGCTCTCCTCGTTTGTCGGTCAGCGGCTCGGCCCGGGCGGGGCCCCGCTCGTCGGCCTGCAGGGGCCGCGCTTCGACCGCATCGCCCTGCCTGGCCTGAGCGAGATTCCGGTGGTGGGACAGGCGCTGTTCAACCAGGATTTGCTCAGCTACGCGCTCTTCGTTTTTGTGCCGCTGGTCGCCTACTTCCTATACCGCACGCGGCCCGGGCTGAACCTGCGCGCCGTCGGCGAGAACCCGCGCGCTGCCGACGCGATGGGGCTGGACGTGGTGCGCCTGCGCTACCTGTACACGATTGTGGGCGGGGTGCTTGCTGGGATCGGCGGGGCGCACCTCTCGCTCGCCTACACGCCGGGTTGGACGGAGAACCTGACGGGCGGGCGCGGCTGGATCGCTGTGGCGCTCGTCATCTTTGCCCTGTGGGACCCCGCGCGCGCGGTGATCGGGGCGCTGCTTTTCGGCGGGATCAACGCCATCCAGTTTCGCATGCAGGCGGCGGGCACCACGATCCCCGCCTCCTTCCTCAACATGCTCCCTTATCTCTTCACGATTCTGGTGATGGTGGGCATCACGGTGTACGAGAAGGTGTCGCGCGGCGTCGGCGCGCCCGCCGCGCTGGGGCTGCCCTACCACCGCGAGGAGCGGGGGTTGTAGGGCGGTAGAACAAGGATGGGCAGGAATCAAGGATACGGCGAAGTTTGCCGTATCCTTTTTGATTCCTGTTGCCATTGTGAGAGATGTGGGGTTAGAATAGGACTTGATAAGGAGAGGTGGCCCTTTTAGGTAGGAGGTTTTTGCATGGATGCCTCGTTCGCCGAACAGCCGACGCTTGATTGCCCCGATTGTAAGAACACGATCAGCCCCGATGTCTGGCTCATCGTGGATGGAGTTGAGCGCCCCGACCTGCTGGACCTGGCGCGCGAGGGCACGCTGCACGCGCTGCGTTGCCCCCACTGCGAGAGCGATGTAGGGTCGATGGATGCCCCGCTGCTGTTGCTGCGCCGCAATGCTGACCCCGCGTTGTTATTTTCGCCCGCGCAACAGACCAGTGTCGAACAGGACCGTGAGCATGCCATCGGGCTGGTCGGGGCGTTTGCGGGAGGCCTGGGCGATGAATGGCGTGATGGATGGGTAGCGGACGGGCTGGCTTCCGCGCCACGCGCGGCGCTACCTGCTGTGCTAGCAGGGGCCGATCCCGAGGAAGCGCTACGGAAGATGGCCGAACAAGCGCGCGAGGCCCTGGAACGGCTGCGGGAAGAGGAGCCGGACACGTTCCGGGAGTTGGAGGAGGCAGCCCAACAAGTGACAGAGCAAAATCCCCTGCTTGAGGCGCTGCAAGCGTTCACTGACGCGCGAACGTGGACGGACTCGCGGCGTGTGGTGCAGGCAAATCCTGATTTGCTGTCGGACGAGGTAGATGAGCTGCTGGGGCAGATCATCGAGGCGGCGCGCGAGCAGGGGAATGAGAGCGCTGTGGCCCATTTTGAGGAACACCGCGCCCTGCTGCGAAGGTGCAGAGAGATCGGTACCGCTGCTGCCTTTGCCGAAAAGATGGCACCGACGAGGCAACCCTACAGGCGCTGGACGCCGCCGAGCAGCTGCCGCCCTTCCATCGTGCCCTCATGGCCTTCGCCGCCGCGCCGGACGAGGCCGCTGCGCGGAGCATCTTTGACGAGCAGGGACACTTGCTCCGCCCATACGAGGCAATACAGCTGCTCGACGATCTGCTACATCAGGTGGACGATCCTGAGATGAAAAGTAGGCTAGCCCTGCGCCGCGCCTGGTTGGGGCAGTGGCGGGGCGAGGCCGGGGCACCGCCGCCCCCCTCTGTCACGCTCTCTCGTCCGCCCTCGGAGATGGACGAGATGCAGGCGGACGCGCCCACCGGCACCTTCCGCTTCTCTGCCTACGCCACGCGCGGCGGGGTCTCCAACGTGACAAACAACGTGGTCACTGGCCCCGTCGAGTTGAAGGCTGGCTGGCTGGTGCCCGAGCCACCCCTGGTCGAAGATGTCATCGAGCGTGGAGAAAAGGTGGCAGCGGTGGCACAACTGCTGGCCCAGGAGAAAAGCGTTGCCCTCACCAGCAGTCGCGTTTCTGTGCATGGGCTGGGGGGGATCGGGAAGACGGTGCTGGCCCAGTTGGTAGGCCAAGCCCTTCGCTCCCACTTCCCCGCAGGCGTGCTGTGGGAAGCCATCGGTCAGGGGTACTCGGAGGGGCAGTGGCGCAGCACCCTCAACCGCTGGGGCAGCCTGGGCTTTGGCGGCTGGCTCCACGAGGGACAGCAGTACACAGCCGGCGAGGTGCGCGCCATCCTTGCCAGCGCGGTGGCCGAGAATGGGCCGCTGCTGATCGTGCTGGACGATGTGTGGAGCGTGCCCGCCATCCAACCCCTGCTGGACGCGCGCCCGCCGGGCGTGACGTTGCTTGTCACCGAGCCGCTCGCGCTATGTAGCGGAGCGGCTGGGAAACCCCTACGAGTTGGAGTTGTTGAGCGAGCCGAGGCCCTGGCCCTGGCACGGCTGCGTTTTCAGGCGCAGGGGCAAACGTTGAGTGCCGCACACGAGTCAGAGCTGCTGGCGCTGGCACGGGCTGTCGAGTTTCACGCGATGGCCCTCGACATTGCCCTCGGCTCCCTGCTGCGCCGCCGGCCGACATGTTCGCCCACCTGCCGCGCATCCTTACCGAGTTGCGCGAAGGGCAGGGCTTTGGCGAGCTACCGCTGCACGAGTCGGAGCGCGACGGGCGTGTGGAGCGCTCGCTGGCGCGCAGTTATTGGGAGTTGGGGGAGGCGCTGCAGCAGCGCTTCCGCGCGTTAGGAGCCTTCGCACCGGCTGCACCCTTCACAGTCGCCCATGCGGCGGCGCTGTGGCAGTGCCCGCTGCTGGAGGCGGGGGATAGCCTGGCGCTGTTTGCCGAAGCCTCCCTGCTGCGGAGCGAGAGTGTTGCCGAGGTGAGCGGGCGATCCCGGATGGCGTGCTGTGGGAGCAGCATACGCTGCTGCATGGCTACGCCCTTGCCCTGTTGCGCCACGCGGGCGAGGGGGACAGCAGCGCCGCCCGCCATGTTGCGCTCTTCACCGAGGCCATGCGCGAGGCCGACGACGCGCAGCGCCAGCACACCATGCGCCTGTTCGTTCCCCAGCTACGCCATGCCTTTGAGTGGGCCATCGCGAATCAGTTTGGGCTGGCCCTCAACCTGATAGGGCAAACAGCCACCCTACAGGCTGCCTTCTTTGATCTGGCGGCTGAAGGGTTCGGCTGGGTGGAGCGCGCTGCTGGCGGTGGCACGGACGCGGGACGAAGCTCACCTACTCGCGCAGGCACTTGGTAGCTATGGCAATGCGCTCCAAAGAGTAGCAACTTGGCCCAATCAGGATCGGCGTGCGCGCCTGCTGGCCGCCCTGGCCGCCTACGACGAGGCCCTCCGCTTCCGGCGGCCCGATACCGCCCCGCTCGCCTATGCAGCCACGCAAAACAACCGCGCCACCTTTTGAGCGGATCGCTGCCGGCGAGGATCGGCGCGCGCGCCTGCCCGCCCTCCGCCTACGACGAGGCGCTGCGCCTCGGCCGACCGCCCGCTCGCTGCAGCCACGCACACCGCGCCACCTGAGTGCCTCCCCGGAGGATCGGCGCTCGACGGGCGCTCGCTCCATTATCGGCCCGATACCGCCCCGCTCGCCTATGCCATGACGCAAAACAACCGCGCCACCCTCTTGAGCGAGATCGCCTCCCTCCCCGGCGAGGATCGGCGCGCGCGCCTGCTGGCCGCCCTGGCCGCCTACGACGAGGCCCTCCTCTTCCGCGGCCCGATACCGCCCCGCTCGCCTATGCCGTCACGCAAAACAACCGCGCCACCCTCTTGAGCGAGATCGCCTCCCTCCCGGCGAGGATCGGCGCGCGCGCCTGCTGGCCGCCCTGGCCGCCTACGACGAGGCCCTCCTCCATATCGGCCCGATACCGCCCCGCTCGCCTATGCCGTGACGCAAAACAACCGCGCCACCCTCTTGAGCGAGATCGCCTCCCTGCCGGCGAGGATCGGCGCGCGCGCCTGCTGGCCGCCCTGGCCGCCTACGACGAGGCCCTCCTCCATTATCGGCCCGATACCGCCCCGCTCGACTATGCAGCCACGCAAAACAACCGCGCCAACCTCTTGAGCGAGATGGCGCGCCTCGCTGCCGCGGCGAGGATCGGCGCGCGCGCCTGCTGGCCGCCCTGGACGCCTACGACGAGGCCCTCCTCCATTCTGCGGCCCGATACCGCCCCGCTCGCCTATGCCATGACGCAAAACAACCGCGCCAACCGCTTGAGCGAGATCGCCTCCCTCCCCGGCGAGGATCGGCGCGCGCGCCTGCTGGCCGCCCTGGCCGCCTACGACGAGGCCCTCCGCTTCCGGCGGCCCGATACCGCCCCGCTCGCCTATGCAGCCACGCAAAACAACCGCGCCAACCTCTTGAGCGCGATCGCCTCCCTCCCGGCGAGGATCGGCGCGCGCGCCTGCTGGCCGCCCTGGCCGCCAGTTGGGAGGCAGTACAACTCTATCGGGGTCAGCACGTCCAATACTTTGCAATCAGCCAGCGCACCTTCCAGACTGTTCGTGCGGCGTGCGGCGATGAGTTCGCGACGCTCTGGGCCTCGCTGGGTCGTTGGTCCGCTGCCGGAGTGGCTGTCGGGGGTGGGAGCCTGTAAGAGAGGACATAGCAGGGATGGGTGGCGCTTCCAAAGCAACTGCACTGCATTAATCTTGAGCTGACGATCCACTGCGACAGAAGCCAGACGCGCAAGCAACTGTCGAGCAATGGCGCGCCGTCGCCGCAGCGGGCGAAGCCCTGTTGGACGACGTGTCTTGCCAGCTTGTCCACGGAGTCAACTCCGAGGCGCTGCATGGTGACATCGCCGATAGCTACAACCACTTGGGCACCTCGCTAGACGCGAGCGACAAAGCCGCCGCGCTCGCCGCCTTCGAGCGTGCCATCGCCCTCCAGCCGGGTTTCGCCATGTGGCGGCGCAATCGCACCGGCACCCTCATCGAGCTCCGTCGCCTGGACGAGGCCGCCGAGGAGTTGGCCCGCGCCCGCACCCTGGAGCCGGACGCGGCGCGGCTAACAGAGCTGGAGGCGCAGCTCGCGGCGGCGCGGGCCAAAACGTGAAAGGGTGATCGCTTCTACCCGTCAGCCTATTACACCCCTTCTCCCTGACGACTGTAATAAGCTTTGACTTGGCTTGTATTCATTGGCCCATGATAAGAAGCGAGCTATGGAGCGAGCACGGAGCGAGACATGACTTCTGACAACCTTGTCCAAATCATAGGCGGTTCCCTGCTGGTCGGGGCGAGCGTCCTCAGCGGCAACCCCACGGTGATGGCCGTTGCGGGCGGTGTGGGGTCAACCTCGTCTCCGATGTGCTGCCACCCTCTGGCAGGGGCTGCGCGCGCCTGAGCGCGGCACCATCCTGGCGCGAGCCCACGCCAACGCACTGCGGCGCGCCGTGCAGGAATTGGAAGCCACCTACCGGCGCGAGCTGCGATCCTCGGAGTAGCGGCGCGGCCTTCACGCTGCTGGCAGCCTGCGCGGATCGCGTTGCGCGGCGGAGATCACGCTCCCCGCACCCAGCGTGGACGGCGCACAGACGGCACTCCGCGATGCGTTGCCTGCCCTGCTGCACGGCCACGACCCGCGCGCGGTGGAGTGGCTCCAAGCGCACCTTCTCCCGCCACCGCGCGTGCCTTCCACCGCGAGTTGGAGCGCGACGCAGACGCTCGCCAAGCCTTCAGCTTGCGACCTGATTGGCCTGATCGCGCAACGACTGGACATACTGGAGCCACGTCCCGTCTGCCCGCCTACTCGACGCCCTCTCCACCGCCAGCGCCAACTCGACGCCATCCAGCGCGGCCAGGCCACGCTTGAAGCCTCGCTCCAGGCGTTGCCCACCCTCGGTACTACTCCAGAGGGTAAGCGCTTCGGTACTCTGCTTATGCAAAAGGCGCAGGCAGCGAGGCAGAAACGAGTAATGAAGGAGCAATGCCCGCTCCACCGGCGTCCGATGCGACCTCAAGCGGCATCACCGTGGTCGGCTCTGCTTTTGCCGAGGAGGGGACGCGCCAGCGTCACCAACAAATTCGGTGGCACACCAGCAAAGGAACGGTCAAGCGAGGAGCGGGGCGCATGAGCAAGAATGGCAGAAATAAGGATTGGCTTTCGCCTGCCTCTCGCCTTTTCTGCTATCCTTGCTCTACGACATCTGAGCCTGGAGGTAACCATGTCCCTTGCACAGCGACAACCGTATTGGTCGGTCGAGGAGTACTTTGCCCACGAGGAGCACGCGGAGGAGCGCAGCGAGTATTATCAGGGCGAGATTTACGCGATGGCGGGCGGTTCCGCGAATCACAACCGGATCGCTGGCAACCTGTATGTTGCTCTCATGCAGGCCCCAGGCGCGAGCGAGTGCGAGCCCTTCATCAACGACGTGCGCCTCCACCTGGGGGCTGTGGGGCTCTACACCTACCCCGATGTGATGCTCGTCTGTGGGGGCGTGGAGTACCTTCGGGGGCGAAGCGACACGATAACCAACCCATCCCTGATCGTCGAGGTGCTCTCGGCGTCAACCGCGGCGTATGATCGCAGTAAAAAATTTGAGTCGTATCGCACCCTCGACTCCCTGGAAGAGTACCTGCTGGTGGACCAGGATCGCTTCTATGTCGAGCATTTTCGCCGGTTAGAGGACGGGCAGTGGGTACTACGCGTGTTGCAAGACGAGGCTGACATCCTGCATCTGGAGTGCGCAGCCATCGAGGTGCCGCTGACACAAATTTATCAACGAGTCGAATGGGATACGGAGAGTCATGAGTCAGGTAGACGAGACGACGCTTAAAGAATTGCATAGCCGCGTCGAGGCTAACCGCGACACCCTTATCACCTTTTTGCGCGACCTCTGCGCCATCCCCTCGATGGAGGGACAGATTCGCCAGGTGGGGGAGCGCGTCGCGGAGGAGATGCGCAAGCTCGGCTATCACAAGGTGTGGTGGGATTCGATGGGCAACATCGTAGGCGAGATCGGCGAGGGGCCGCGCACCCTGCTCTACGATAGCCACATCGACACGGTGGGCATCGGCGACCCGGATGCGTGGGAGTGGGACCCTTTCCAGGGTAAGATCGAGGAAGGGCGCTTTTACGCGCGCGGCGCGTGCGACGAGAAGGGCTCGACCCCCGGCATGGTCTATGGCCTCGCCTGGGCGCACGAGTTGGGCCTGCTGGACGGGTGGCGCGGGGTCTACTTTGGCAACATGGAGGAGTGGTGCGACGGCATCGCCCCGCACGCCCTGGTGGAGCACGAGGGGCTGCGCCCCGACTTTGTGGTGATCGGTGAGCCGACGAAGATGGGCATCTATCGCGGGCAAAAGGGGCGCGTGGAGGTGCAGGTTACCGCGCGCGGGCGGAGCGCGCACGCCGCCGCGAACCAGTTGGGCGACAATGCCCTTTACAAGCTGCTCCCCATCATCGCGGGCATCCGCGACCTGAACGATCAACTCCCCACCGACCCATTTTTGGGTCAGGGGCGCATCACCGCTACCGACATGGACGTGGACACGCCGAGCATCAACGCGGTGCCGGACCGCGCGGTGCTCACCGTAGATCGCCGCCTGACCTGGGGCGAGGATCGCGAGCAGGCGGTGGCCCAGATCGACAGCCTCGTCCCCGAGGCAGCACGGAAGGATGTACAGGTCGAGATGATGTTCTATGAGGAGCCGAGCTACACGGGCTTCGTCTTCCCCGTGGACAAGTACTTCCCCGCCTGGAAGGTGTCCGAGGAGAGCGCCCTCGTGCAGGCGGGGGTCCAGACCTACGCGGCGCTGTGGGGCGAGCCGACCCATGTCGGCAAGTGGAATTTCAGCACCAACGGGATCTACTGGAATGGCAAGGCGGGCATCCCCTCCATCGGCTTTGGCCCCGGCGAGGAAGAAACCGCGCACACCACCTACGACTCCGTGCTGCTGGAGGACGTGGTGCGCTCCGCCGCCTGGTACGCGCTATTTCCGGCCATCCTCAAGGGGACGGGCGGCGAGTAGCGAGCGCAGAACGCAGAACGAACGGCGTAACGCAAAGGCGCAAAGGTGCAGAGGCGCAGAGGGCCAAGCGGAACGCAGCGAATCTGCGATCTGCGTTCTGCGATCTGCAACTTCCCCCCACACTCGGCCCCGCGCCGGGTGTTTTCTTTGTAAGGTCGAAACCATTGAGCGACGTAAAATCAAAAATCAAAAATCAAAAATCAAAAATCATCGTCGTCGGTCCCACCTACCCCTTTCGCGGCGGGATCAGCCACTACACCACGCTGCTGGTGCGGCAGCTGCGCCAGCGGCACGAGGTGCGCTTCCTGACCTTTAGCCGCCAGTACCCGCAGTGGCTCTTCCCCGGGCGGGGCGACCGCGACGAGGGGAGCCAGAACGTGCTGCGCGCCGAGGGGGAAACGCTGTTGGACGGGGCGAACCCGTGGACGTGGTGGCAGGCGGCCAGGGCAATCCGCGCCGCTCGCCCCGACATGCTGATCCTGCAATGGACGGTCAGCTACTGGATCCCGATGCTCTGGCTCCTGAGCCGCCTCGCACCGAAAAGCACCTGCACGGTGATGATCTGCCACAACGCCGCGCCCCACGAGGCGGGGCACCCGCTTGTGGCGCGGCTGAGCGGCTGGCTACAACGCCTCGTCATGGGGCAGGCCGACCACCTGATCTGCCACGCGGAAAGCGACGCGGCGGAGCTGCGCGAGTTGTTGCCCGGCCACTCCATCACGCGCGTCATGCTGCCGAGCTACGCGGGGGTGGCGGCGCTCGCCGAGGGTGAGCGTGCGGCGCGGCGCGGCAGCCCGAACCTGCTCTTTTTCGGCTTTGTTCGCCCCTACAAGGGGGTCGAAGGGCTGCTGGCGGCGATGCCCCGCGTGCGTGCGGCCCTGCCCGATGCGCACCTGACCGTGGCGGGCGAATGGTGGCGCGGCGCGGGCGAGCCGGACGCACTGATCCCCACGTCACTGCGCGACGCCGTGACGATTCTGGATCGCTACATCCCGAACGAGGAGATGTCAGCGCTCTTCGCGGCGGCGGACGTGGTGGTGCTGCCCTACCGTAGCGCCACGCAGAGCGCCGTGGTGCAGCTCGCCTACGGCTTTGGGGTGCCGGTCATCACGACGGCGGTGGGCGGGTTGCCGGAGGCGGTGCATCACGAGCGGAGTGGCCTCGTCGTGCCGCCCGACGATCCCGACGCGCTGGCTGACGCCATTATCCGCTACCATCGCGAGGGCTGGCGGGAGCGGCTCGCGCCGGGGGTAGCGGCACTGCGCGAGACATTTTCGTGGGACGCGCTGGTAGACACGCTGGAGCAGCTTTGCCCGCCCCGTTGATCATCCTGAATGACGCGGCGCGGGGACGCACCGCCTGGCTGGGGGTGCTGCTCGGCGCGCTGCTGGGGCTCGCCTGGGCAGCGTGGGCGGGCTGGCCGGGCGCGATTGTCAGCGATGACATCCGCCAGCTGCGGCTGAACGAGGCGCTCCCGCCCCTGCGGGACGGGGTGACGCTGCAACAAGAATTTTACCCCCGCCACGATGGGCTGAGCGAGATTGAGGTGCAGGCTGCGCGCTACCCCATCGAGGGCGACAGTGGGGCGCTGCGCCTCCGCCTGCTCGACCCACAGGGGCACATCGTGGCGGAGCAGCGCCTGAACATGGCGGCGCTGAGCCACAACCAGCTTCTGACGCTGCGCTTCCCGCCGCAACCGCACTCGGCGGGGCGGCCCTACACGCTGGAGGCAAGTGGGGAGGGCGCGGGCGCTTTTTCGCTGTGGGGCTACACGCTGGACGTGCAGCAGCCGGGCGAGCTGAGCGTGTCCGGTGCCGCCAGCCCCGCGCGCGAGCTGCGCTTCGTCACGCGCTACACCCTCACCCCGCGTGCCGCCCTCGCCACCGTGGCACGCATCGCCGCGCCCAACCTGCCGCTGATGCTCCTCGCCCTCGCCTTTGTCCTCATGCCCGGCTGCCTGCTCCTCGTGGCGAGCCGACAGGGCCGCCGCTGGGACAGCGTTGCATGGTGGGGCACCGCGCTCGCCCTGGGCCTCTCGCTCTGGCCGCTCCTCTGGTACGGGCTCACCCTGCTTGGCGGCCACTGGGCACCCTGGGGGCTCTGGGGGGTATTTGTGATAGGGTGGGGCCTGTTTTTGAGATTAGAGATTGGAGATTGGAGATTTCAGATTTCAGACAGGACGCCTTCCGACGCATCTCACAAGGGTCTCCAATCTGAAATATCTAAAAAGCACAGTGTCTCCAATCTCCAATCTCCAATCTCCAATCTCCAATCTCCATTCTCTCTCCTCCTCATCCTCCTGGCGTGGCTTGGCGGTGCGGCTGCTGGCCGTGCGCGACCTGGCCTTCCCGCAGTGGGTGGACGCGGTGCGCCACGGGCTAATCACCACGATCATGGCGGCGGATGGCAGGGCCATCACGAGCTACGCGCCCTGGCTACCGGTCGAGCGCTTTCCCTACCACTTCGGCTTCCACACCGTGCCCGCCAGCCTGATCCGCATGACCGGCTGGGAGCTTGCGCCGCTGCTGCTGATTTTGGGGCAACTGCTCAACGCGCTCGTGCCGCTCTCTGTCTACGCCGCCGCTTGGCTCATGACGCGGCGGCGCGCGGTGGGGCTTGTCGCCGCCTTTCTGGTAGCCTTCCCCTTTCTGTTCCCCGGTTACTACGCCACCTGGGGGCGCTTCACGCAGCTAACCGGCATGCTCGTCATGCCGCCGCTCGTCGCGCTGACGTGGCTGCTGCTGCGCGGCGGGCGGCGTTGGCGGCACGCATGGTGGCTCGTCGGGCTGCTGGCAAGCGGCCTCTTTTTGATCCATCTGCGCGTCTTCCTCTACTTTTTACCTTTCCCCCTCCTCGTCTGGGCAGGGAGCCGCTTCCGGCGGACGCGCGGGCTGCTGGCGGCGGGCGCGCTGACCGTGGCCCTCGTCGGGGCGCGGGCGTGGGAGTTGTTCCCGCGCGCGTCGCTCCAACGCCTTTCCAACTCGATAGACGAGTACAACAGCTTCCCTATCGGCTACGTGACCGCGGGGTGGGAGCGCTACGTGATAGCGCTGGCCATTGGTGGCGCGTTGCTGGGGCTGGGCGCGTGGCTCCGGCGGCGGCGTTGGGGCGCGCTGCCGCTGGCGCTCGCCGCGTGGGTCGGGGCGCTCTTCGCGCTGCTAGCGGGGCGTCGCCTGGGGTTGCCGCAAACCTGGCTGGTCAACCTGAACAGCATGTACATCACCCTCTTTTTCCCCTTCGCGCTGCTCATCGGCATCGCGTTGGATCGGCTGTGGGGGTGGAGCGTCGTCGCCCTGCGTGCCCTGGAGCGGCGCGGCCATCTTCCCGCCCCCCGCTTTTTTGATATGCTGCGCCACGCGGCGCTGGGCGCGCTGCTCACGGCGGCGCTGCTCTTTGGGGCGCACAACCAGATAGCCATCCTCCACCCGGAAACGACGCTCGCGCGCCCGGCGGACATGGCGGGGCTGATGTGGGTGCGGGACAACCTGCCGCCCGACGCGCGCGTGGTGGTGAGCGCGTGGGAGTGGCTGAACGGGGCGTGGGCGGGCACGGATGGCGGCGCGTGGCTGCTGCCGCTGACAGGCCACGCCAGCAGCACGCCGCCCGCCGATTACCAGTACAATGGGGAGTTGGCCGAGTCGGTGCGGCGCTTCAACGAGGCGGCGACGGCCATCGAGGATTGGTCCGCGCCCGCCGCCGCGCGCTGGCTGCGCGATCAGGGCTACACACACATTTTCGTCGGGGCGCGCGGCGGCTTCCTCGATCCGGCGGCACTCGCACGCAACCCGCAGCTGTCGCAGCTCTACGCTGCCGACGGGGTGTTCATCTTCGAAATCCAACAGTAGCTCGCTGCGCCTCCAATTCGGTTCGGCAGCCCTTCACCTGCTCGCCCGTTCGTGACGAGTCTCTGCGCTCTTGCTTCTTTGTGAAAAATAGCACGGCTTTACTATAATAATGACGTATCGGATAGGGTAGTCATCCAAAGGCAAGGAGGAACCATGTTTTTCGATCCCATGTATTTTGTTTTTGCGCTGCCTGCCATGCTGTTGGGGCTGTACGCGCAGATGAAGGTTAAGCGTGCCTTTGCCGAGTACTCGCAGGTGCGCACCGCGCGCGGCATGACCGGCGCTCAGATCGCCCGTTACCTGCTCGATTCGGCGGGGTTGCAAAGCGTGGCGGTGGAAGAGACGCAGGGGATGCTCTCGGATCACTACGATCCCCGCGACAAGGTGCTGCGCCTGAGCCCTGACGTGTATCGCACCCCGAGTATCGCGGCGGCGGGCATCGCCGCGCACGAGATGGGCCACGCGCTCCAGGACGCCAAAAACTATGGGCCGCTGGTGCTGCGCAGCGCCGCCGTGCCCTCGGTGCAGGTGGGTAGCTGGCTCGGCCCGCTGATGTTCATGGCTGGTTTGTTCATCAGCCCGAGCCTGGCCTGGGTGGGCATCCTGCTCTTCAGCGCCGTCGTTGTGTTCTCGCTGATCACGCTGCCGGTGGAATTCGACGCGAGCCGCCGCGCCAAGGCGCTGCTTGTCGAGCATGGCATCCTCGTGCAGCAGGAAGCGCAGGGCGTGAACAAGGTGCTCGACGCGGCGGCCCTGACCTATGTCGCGGCGGCGCTCCAGGCGATCAGTACCCTGCTCTACTACGTCTTTATCCTCATGGGCCGCGACGAGTAGTCGCGCAAGGAAGCATCAGATGTCCGTGGCATGAAAAAAGGGCGGCCCACGCTGGGCTGCCCTTTTTCTGTGGTGAGGCCGGAGAGGTGCCCGAGCCGCACACGACGCGGCGAGCGGCTCCACCCTATGTCTCCACGAGGGCATCGCCTATGCGTCGCACAATGGCGATGGCCTCGCGGACGGTGAGTTAGTTCACCGCGCGCCTACGGTGCCAGCGTCACGATGGTGCTGCTGAGGTGCAGTGTCCCATTGAAGGCGGGGCTCGGATCGCGGACGGAGATGCGGGCGGGCATGGAGGCCGAGACGTTGTAAGAAATCGTCGCGCTGAATGGGCCGGGCTGGCCCAGATCGGGGGCCTGCACGGTGACCGGCACGCGCGCCAGGGTGTTTCCGTCAAAATCGAGCAGATCTATGACCAGGGTCTGCTCGAAGGAGGCGAGCGCGATCCCCTCCACGCGCACGACGCCGCCCGTGATCGTCGCGCCACTGGCGGGCTGCGTGAGGCGGATGCGCTCCTCTGTCGGTGCGGCGGGGCGAATCTCCACGGGGCCGCTTTCCGCCAACGTCACCCCCACCGACGAGAGATGCTCGATCGCGCCATCGGCGGGGCTGGCCGAGAAGACCTGGATGAACGCCTGTGTCTGCCCAGTCACAGCAAAGGGAATCTCGACCTTGAACCCCCCCCGCTGTCCCAACTCCGATTGGATCGTGGTGGGCACCAGGGCAAGCTCCATCCCGTCCGCGCTCACGAGGCGCACGACCAGGCTCTGCTCGAAGGTGGAGTCCGCCTCACCCGACACGGTAAGCGGGCTCGTCACGCGCGAGCCAGGGCCGGGGGCCAAAATCGCTATCTTTTCCAGCCCCGATTGGCCGTCATTGCCCTCCGCCTGCACCACGGCGGTCGCCGTGGGCGCGACGGTAGCGGGCGCAGCGACCGTCGCCGTGGGCGCGGCCACCGTGGGTGCTGCGGTTGCAGTCGCGGGGAGCGGCGTGCTGGTCAGCGGCACAGCCGTGCTGGAGGCCACGGGCGGCGTGGTGGGTATCGGCACCGTTTCCGTCGCGGGGGGTATCGTCGCCGCCGCCTCGCTGGGCGAGGGGGCCACAACGATCTCGCCGCTGGTGGCGGTGGGCACGGGCGTCACCGTCCCGCCCGTGCAGGCGGACAACGCGCAGGCAGACAATAGAAGCAGCACAAGCCACAGCGCACAACGAGCTTTCATCGTGTCTCCTCCCAGGTCGCAGTTCGGTTAGATTGCAGATTACAAATTACAGATTACAGATTCATGAAAGCTGGTAGGGTGGTGGCGCGCTTGCGCGCACTACAAACGGGCTTCAAGCAGCAGAGTCTCGTCAATTGTGAAATGATAGGGTCGTAGTCCCGCCTTTAGGCGGGCATTGAACGGCCCCCGCCTGAAGGCGGGACTACGAACAGGGTGGCCCTTTTGGTCGTATCCCTCATTTCAGGCTTGACGAGATAGTAGAGTGCCTTTTGCCCTTTGCCTTTTGCCTTTTGCCTTTCCCTTCCCCATCTCCTGCCTTACAACGTGCCCCACGCGCGGGTTGTTCCCGCCGCTCAGGGCGCGTCCTCCTGGGGGAAGCTGTCGAGCAGGTCGAGGAGGTTGGCACGCCACTGGCTCAGCTGCGCGGCGAGGGGGGTGTCCTCCAGCGAGAGGGTCACGGGCACATCAAGGTTGATGGGCACGGTGGTCTGGATCGGTACCTCTTTTTGGATGCGGATCGGCACGCTCAGGTTAATTGGCACGTCGGTGCTGATCGGTACGTCCAGGTTGTACTCGCCCAGCACCCCAAGGCGGAGCGGCACCGCCACCGAGGTGCGAATCGGGATGGTGGTGTTGACGGGGACGATAAACTCCTCGTCAAAGGGGATCGTAGCCGACACCGGCACCTCCGTCTTGATCGGCACGTTAATGGTAAAGGATTGGGTTTCCAGCATTTCCAACTGGCTCGCCACATCGTCCAGCGCCAGCCCCATCATGATGAACGCGCCGTTGATGCGATTCTGAGCGCCGCTCGCCGCGTCCAGTGCCGCCGCCGCGTCCTCCGCCGCGCCCACCGACGACGCGCGCAGCGCCGCTACCTCGGCCTGCGCGGCCTGCGCCGTGCGCGTCGCCTCGTCCATCTGCGCCCGCAGCGTGCCGAACTGGCTGAACAGCAGGGCGTTAAAAAGCAGCGAGGCGAGGAGTAGCCCCGCCAGCAGCACGGCCAGCAGCGTTGTGCGTCGAGCCATGGTTTCCCCCAGGTGAAGTGATCGGTAACGAGCCGCGCAAGAAGCCTGCCCAGATAGTACCCCCAACGGATTGAGCCGTCACGTTGTACCGAATCGGCAAAAATGGTTAGAATCGGGGCATAGAAATTTCCTAATAGCTTGTAGGGGTAGGTAAAAAGAGGCAAAGATGAAACAAGTGAGCCTTGACGGCAAATATGCCCCGCGCGACAGCGGGGTGCTGACCAAGCAGGTGGCCGACGAGATGGTCATCGTGGACATGCAGAAGGGTATCTACCACGGCCTGAACCCCGTGGGCGCGCTGATCTGGGACGAGTTGGACGGTGAGCAGTCGCTGAGCGACATCGCTACGGGGCTGATGGAGCAATACCCCGACGTCGAGCGCGCGACGATCGAGGCGGACATGCTCGCCCTGATGCAGGCCCTGCTGGACAATGATCTCGTTGTCACGCGCTAGCCGCGCCGCGCGCTGGCCGCGCGAGGAGTGGCGGCTGCTGGGCGAGGCGTGGCGGGCGCTGCTGTGGGCGTGGCTGGCGCTGCGGCGCTGGCCGCTGCCGGAGGTGCTCGCACGGGTGCCGCGCGCCGCGCGCGTGGCTGGCGCGCCCCCCCCCGAGCCGACCGTGCGCGCCGTGCAGCGCGCCGCCCACCTCTACCCCATGCCGATGCTCTGCCTGCCGCAGTCGGTGGCCCTCGCGCGGCTGCTGGCGCAGCACGGGCAGCGGTGCGAGGTGGTGATCGGGGCGCGGCCCGAGAGCGGTGCCCTGGCGGCCCACGCCTGGGTGGAACTGGCGGGGGTGCCCATCAATTCCGCTGCCGACAGCGCCGAGCGCCATCCGGTGCTGCTGCGCGCGGCCATCGGCTGAGCGCAGCGGGGCGCGCTTTTTCAGGCGCGGGGCGGCTGACTACAATTTACATAATATGCCCAATCAGAAAGTTTGATGATGACCCCTTTGACTCGACGCACCTTTCTGCAAATGCTGCCCGCAGGCACCCTGGCGGCGCTGCTGGTGGCCTGTGGCGAGGCTGGCGCGGGCAACGCGACCCCCGTGCCCCCCACCGCCACCCCCGACGCGCCGTCGCCCGAGTTTGTAGCGCGCCGCTTTTTGGATGCCTGGCACGCGGGGGATTTCGACACGATGTATAGCCTGCTCACCCCCGAGGTGCAGGCCACCATCACGCGCGACGACTTTGCCGCGCGCTACCAGGGGGTGCTGGCCGAGGCGACGATCTACGAGTTCGACACCACCGTCGTCGCGGCGGGCCGCCTGGGCGCGCGCACCGGTGCGGCAGAGTTCGATCTGATTTACCGCACGCGCCTGGTGGGCGACCTGCAATTTCGCTCGCGCCTGGACATGCAGCTGAGGGAGGACGACAACTGGCGCATCGCCTGGAGCCCCGCCGCCATCATCCCGGAACTGGGCGACAAGAATTACCTGCGCCTCTTCCCGCGCACCTCCACGCGCGGCGTGATCTATGACCGCAACGGGGAAATTCTGGCGACGCAGGGGGCCATCGTTACGGTGGGGGTGGTGCCGGGGCAGATCGCGGACCCCGCCACCGTCCACAACCTCATCAGCACCGTGACCGGCCTGCCCTCGGGCGAGGTCGCCATCAAGTACGCGGGCCAGCCCCCGGAGTGGTTCGTCCCCATCGCCGACGTCTCGTTTGAGCGGTCGCAGGAATACTACGACCAACTCATCAGCACGCCGGGTATCTCGCTGCGCGAGCGCGCCACCCGCTCCTACCCACAGGGCGCGACGGCGGCGCACATCGTCGGCTATGTGGGGCAGGTGAACGCCGAGGAATTGGCCGCGCTCGGCGATCGTGGCTATGAGGAGAGCGACTTTGTCGGCAAGATGGGGATCGAGAATTGGGGCGAGGAGCTTTTGGCGGGCAAGAAGGGCGGGCGGCTTGCCGTGCTCTCCCCCGAAGGCCAGGAGGTCGCCACGCTGGCCGATGTTTCCGCCGTGCAGAGCCGCTCGCTCTACCTGACAATTGACGAGGCGCTTCAGCGCAGCCTGCGAGGCGGTGCTGGGCGAGCGCAAGGGCTCCATCCTGATCGCGGATGTGGCAAGCGGCGAGGTGCTGGCGATGGCGACGTGGCCGCGCTTCGACCCGAACGCCATGGCCAATGATCTGGACTCCTCGCAGCGGCTCGCCCTGGCGCAGGCCACCGACCAGCCGCTGCTGAATCGCCCCGTGCAGGGCGCGTACCCCACCGGCTCCCTTTTCAAGATCATCACGATGGCGGCAGGGATGGACAAGGTGGGGCTGCCGCGCACCGACCCGCACTTTTGCTCCGGCGTGTGGACGCAGCTCGGCTTCCCGATGGCCTGCTGGAAGGAAAGCGGCCACGGCAATGTGGACCTCTTCCACGGCTTGGAGCAGTCGTGCAACGTGGTCTTTTACGAGACGGGGCTGAAGCTCTACGAGACGGATGTGACTGCGCTCCAGCAGGTGTCCGCCGACTTCGGCATCGGCAACCCGACGGGGTTGGAGGTGGACGAGACCACCGGCCTGCTGCCCACCCCGGAGTGGAAGCAGGCAAATCTGAACGATGTGTGGGTGCCGGGCGACACCGTGAACATGTCCATCGGGCAGGGCTTCTTGCAGGCGACCCCCGCGCAGATGCTGCGCGTGCCGCTCGCCATCGCGACCGGCGGGCTGCTCCGCCCGCTGACCCTTGTCAGCCACTCCGCCGACCCCACAGGGGCCGCGCAGCCTGAGTACTTCGAGCGCGCCGCGCCCGCGCAGATGTCGCTGCGCGCCGACACGATCAACACCATCCGCGAGGCGATGCGCGCCGTCTGTGTGCCGCCGAAGGGCACCGCCAGCGGGGTCTTCGGCGACTTCCCGATTCCCGTCGCTGGCAAGACCGGCACCGCCGAGACGGTGCCCGGCCAAAATTCCCACGCCTGGTTCGGGGGCTATGCGCCCTACGACCAGCCGCAAATCGCCTTCCTCGGCATGTTAGAATACGGCGGCGAGGGCTCCGGTGCCGCCGCGCCGATGATGAAAGAGGTGCTGAAGCACTATTTTGGGGTGTGAGCGGGAACGCAGAACGCAGAACGCAGAACGAACGACGTAACGCGAAGGCGCAGAGACGCAGAGACGCAGAGGGCCAAGACGCGATACGGTTATTCGTCGGTCGTCGCACCCAGGGGGTACCCGTCGCGCCCAAGGGACACCCGTCGGTCGTCGGTCGTCGGTCGTCGGTCGTCGGTCGTCCGTCGTCGGTCGTCACACCCAACAAATTACCTGAAAGGAACACGATGATCGAAGTCGCTATCATGATTGAGGGGCAGGATGGGGTGACGTGGGAGCGTTGGCAGCGCATGGCGCGGGCGGTGGAGGCGTTGGGCTTTGTGGGGCTGTACCGCAGCGATCACTTCACCAACGCGGATGGGCCGGACAAGGCGTCGCTGGAGCTGTGGCTCTCGCTGGCGTGGCTGGCGAGCCACACGGAGCGGATCGAGTTCGGGCCGATGGTGACCCCCACCTCGTTCCGCCATCCGGTGTGGACGGCGCGCTTCGGCAAGGATGTGGACGATCTGTCCGGTGGGCGGCTGACGCTCGGCGTGGGCGCGGGCTGGCAGGTGCGCGAGCACGAGAAGTTCGGCTTCGACCTGCTGGAGGTGGGGGAGCGGCTGGACCGCTTCGAGGAGGGGCTGGAGGTCATCCATAAGCTGCTCCACAGCGACGAGCCGGTGGATTTTGCGGGCGAGTATTACCAGTTGCAGCAGGCGACCCTGCTGCCGCGCCCGCAGCGTCCCAACGGCCCGCCGATTCTGGTCGGGGGCAACGGGCCAAAGCGCACGCTGCCGCTCACCGCGCGCTTCGCCGATGAGTGGAACGCGGTCCTGATCCCGCCTGCCAAGGTCAAGGAACTCAACGAGTATCTGGATGAGCTACTCCAGGCGGAGGGGCGCGCGCCGGAGGCGGTGCGCCGCTCGCTCATGACCGGGGTGGTGTTTGGGCGCGACGAGGCGACGCTACGCCAGAAGGTGAGCGAGCGCAACAGCAGCGCCGAGGCCCTGCGCGAGCGCGGCATCGTCATGGGCAGCGCCGACGAGATCGTGGAGCAGCTTGGCACGCTGGCGGAGTCACGGGTGCAGCGCGTCATGCTCCAGTGGCTGGACCTGGACGATATCGACGGGCTGGAGGCGTTGGCGCACGGGGTGCTGCCGCAGGTGGCGGGGTAGAGGAACGGCGTGGCGAACCACGGAGACACGGAGGGCACGGAGGAGGTCGCCTTGCTTCAGGAACGGCTCATCGCCGCAGTGCAACAGGCGTTGGGTGGCAGGGCCACGCCCGGCGCGTCTGTCGCGCTGCTGCTCGACGGGGAGCCGCTGCTGATCGAGGCGGTCGGCTTTCGCGATGTGGCGCGAACTGCGCCGCTTGAAACGTCAGCGCGCTTTTACATCTACAGCATCACCAAGAGCCTGATCGCGGCGGCGATTCTGCGCCTTGTGGAGCAGGGGCGGCTCGCGCTGGACGCTCCGGTACAGGCTTACCTTCCTGATACGCTGCTCGACACCCCCGTCACTTTGCGCCAGCTTCTCCGCCACAGCGGCGGCATCCCTGACTATGGGGGCATGCCCGCTTACACGGAAGCCCTGCGTGCGGACCCGGCGAACCCCTGGACAGCCGACGAGTTTCTCCAAAAAACGCTGCACCAGGGGCTGCGCTTCGCCCCAGGCGAGGGCTGGGCGTACTCCAACCCGGGCTTTCTGCTGCTCCGGCAGGTGATCGAGACGGTGCAGGGTACCACGCTTCGCAATGCTCTCCGTGATCTCATCTTTGCTCCGCTCGGCATCTCCCAGCCAATCGTCGCGGAAACGTTGGAGGACGCCGAAGCGCTCACGCCCGGCTACAGCAGCTTCTTCGCGACCGACGGGGCGCTGCACGATGTGCGCGCGCTATACCATCCGGGCTGGGTCTCGCATGGGGTCGTCATCGCCACCGCTGCCGAGCTTGCCCAGGTGCTCGACGCGATCTTCAGCGGTACGCTTCTCGGCGCATCCAGCCGCGCCGCCATGCTGGAGCCAGATTCGGGTGCCCTTCAGCCACCCCTTTTTCCGAGAACCGAGCTACGGCCTGGGGGTCATGCTCGACCCAGCGTCGCTGCTCACGGTATGATGGTCGGGCCACGGAGGGGGCGGGCCGGGCTACTCGGCGGGGGCTCTCCATCTCCCAACGTACAAGGGCGACGCCTCACCAGCGTCGCCCTTGTCAACAGTGATCAGGATGAGTTCGCCCTGCCCCTTGCCTTCACCCTGCTGATGATGGCAGCAGGCAGCGAGTAGCAGACCGCTAGCGGCAGGCAGCAGAAATTGCGCGGGCCAGAGGCCCGCGGCCCGAGGGGTGTTGCGTCATAACATGCGCTCTACGTCCTGGAGCGAGGCGGGCCAGAGGCCCGCGGCCCGAGGGATGCGGCGTTATAACATGCGCTCTACGTTCTGGGGCGGGGCGGGCCAGAGGGGTGCGGCCCCTGGGCGTTGGCACCCCAAGCAGATACGCACGGTGGACCAACACGGGCCGCGGGCCTCTGGCCCGCGCTTGTTAGCCGTTCGTTCTGCGTTCTGTATTCTGCGCTCCCCATCCTACCTCCCCGCAGCGCCTCCCACTCCGCGTCACTCACCTTCTCGACAATCACCGCCGCGCCCTGGCCCACACCCACGCACATCGTCGCGAGGCCGTAGCGTGCCTCGGGGCGGCGCTGCATCTCGTGGACGAGGGTGGTCAGGATGCGCGCACCGGAGCAGCCCAGCGGGTGCCCCAGCGCAATCGCGCCGCCATTCACGTTGACGATGGCGGGGTCCAAGCCTAGCTCCTGCATGCAGGCGAGCGATTGGACCGCAAACGCCTCGTTCAACTCGACCAGATCGAGATCCTCCACCGTCAGCCCCGCGCGCGCCAGCGCCTTGCGCGTGGCGGGGATGGGGCCGAGCCCCATCGTGCGCGGGTCCACCCCCGCCACCGCCCGCCCGACGATGCGCGCCATCGGGCGCAGCCCTTGCCGCGCCGCCTCCGCGCCGCTCATCAACAGCACCGCCGCCGCGCCATCGTTCAGCCCGCTCGCGTTGCCCGCCGTGACGGTGCCCCCCTCGCGGAAGGCGGGGCGCAGCTTCCCCAGCTTTTCCAGCGAGGTGTCCGGGCGCGGGTGCTCGTCCGTATCCACCACAAGCGGCTCGCCGCGCCGCTGCGGGATCGTCACCGGCACGATCTCGTCGGCGAATCGACCCGACTCCATCGCGCGCTTCGCCCGCTGCTGCGACTCAAAGGCGAAATGGTCCTGCGCCTCGCGGCTGATCCGGTACTGCTCGCCCTGCCACTCGTAGATGTTCTCGGCGGTCTCGCCCATGTTTTCCAGGGGGAACAGTTTCTCCATGCTCGGGTTTGGGTAGCGCCAGCCGAGGGTGGTGTCCCACATCGTCTGGTTGCCCCACTGGAAGCCGTCCTCCGCCTTGGGGACGGAGTAGGGCGCGCGGCTCATGCTTTCCACGCCGCCGACGATAAACGCCGCGCCATCGCCGACGAGGATCGCGCGGCTGCGCCTGCTGGATCGCGTCGAGCGAGGAGGCGCAGAGGCGGTTCACCGTCACGCCCGCCACCTCGTGCGGCAGCCCCGCGAGGAGCGCCGCCATGCGCGCCACGTTGCGGTTGTCCTCGCCCGCCTGGTTCGCGCAGCCGAAGATCACATCCTCGATGCTCGATGGCTCCACGCCGGTGCGCTCCACGAGCGCGCGGATGACCAGCGCCGCCAAATCGTCGGGGCGCACCTTCGACAGCGCGCCGCCCAGCCGCCCGATGGGGGTGCGCAGCGCGTCGATGATGTATGCGTCTTGAAGTGCCACGTTGCCTCTTTTTGATTTTCGATTTGGGATTTTCGATTTTCGATTTTGCGTTGCAGATCGCAGATTTTCGATACTCAGCCTTGTTGCTTTGCCGTCCGTCCGCGAAGGCCGGGTACCCCTTGGGTCTTGGCCGAAGGCCCACGAGCACGGACTTCTAGTCCGTGTCCGCCAGCACCTGCGGCGAGGGCGTGGCGGGCCTGGGCGACGCCGCCGGGGTTGCTGTCCCAGTAGTAGGGAAGGAAGATCAGCGCCTGGGAGAGCGCGTGGCCGCGCCCGCGTGCCCACGTTGCGTCGTCTACGCCGAGGGAGGCGCGGAACTGGGCGCGGCTCTCGCCGGAAAAGAGAGCCCATGCGCTCATCAGGTCGCACGCGGGGTCGCCCGCGCCCAGCCCGCCGAAGTCAATGACGGCGCTCAGGTGGCCCTGCTCGACCAGCAGGTTTCCAGGGAGCAGGTCGCCGTGGGCCCAGACGGGCGCGCGATCCCAGGCGGGCGCGCGCAGGGCGGCTTCCCATGCGGTGGTCGCGGCCTCCGCGTCGATGACGCTGGCGAGGGCGGCAATCGCGGTGCGGGTGGCATGGTCGCGCGTCGTCAGTGGCTCGCCGCGCCCGGCGGGCGGCGCGTCGCAGGATCGATCTGTTGCAGGGCGAGGATGAAACGCGCGAGTTCCCTCGCCGCTTCGCACGGCTCGGCCAGACGCGCGAGGGTAGCGCTCTCGCCCGTGAGCCACTCGTGGATGGCCCACTGCCACGGGTACCCCTCGCCCGGTTGCCCCACGGCGAGCGTTCGGGGAATCGCCAGCGGCAGCGCGGGCGCGAGGCGGGGCAGCCACCGCGCCTCCTTGCTCACCTGCTCGGTCGCCCAGTCAATGCGGGGCAGCCGCACCGCCATCGTGTCACCGAGGCGATAAATCGCATTGTCGGTTCCGGCGGAGCGGATCGGCTCGATGGGCAGCGTTGCCCACTGCGGGAACTGCGCGGCGAGCAACCGCCGCACGAGCGCGACGTTCGTCTCGACCTCATCGGCGTGCATCTTCATGGGATTTTTGATTTTCGATTTCGGATTTTCGATTGTATGTGACCCACTCACGTTTCGCCTGTTTTCTAAGCGGGTAACCCATATTGCTGACACCGCTCAAAGAAATCCAAGGGTGGTAGAGACTTTTTGCACACGAACACGGTTGAGATTGTAAGCTACTTGCCTGTGTAGTCGCAGGTACATGGCAAGCGATGGGGCTCCAGCCTTAAATAAAGCCTCTCTCTATAGCGGAAGTGTGTATCCCACAAAAATTTGAGCGAACCGTGAGACCCAGGCCGTCAAATCGAAAATCGAAAATCCGAAATCAAAAATCCGACATGCGCTTTCCTGCCCGCGCAATCTGCCGCAGCAGCGGCGCGGGGCGGTACTGGTCGGGGCCGAACTCGTTGCCGAGCGCCTCGATGATCGCGACGACTTGATCGACGCGGATCAGGTCGGCCCAGGCGAGGGGGCCGCGCGGCCACGCGGTGCCAAGCTGCATCGCCTCGTCAATGTCTGCGGGCGTCGCGACCCCCTCCATCAGGGCAAAGGCTGCCTCGTTGATGAGGTTGCAAACGATGCGCGGCAGCACGCCGCCCACGCTGTCCGCAATCGTGATCGGCTCGCGCCCCACGCTCTGCCAGAAGGCGCGGGCAATCGCCACGGCCTCCTCGCCGCTCTGGAGCGCGGGCATGAACTCGATGGGGCCCGCCCCGCCGAACGGGGGGAGCGCCGCGAAGCCGACGACGCGCGTTGGGTCGTTGCACCACGACGCCACCTCCGTGGCGCTGGCGTTGAGCGCAGCGCTGAGGATCGGGACCCCCTCCGGCAGCAGGCGGTCCAGTTCGGTGATCACGTCCCACTTCTCGGTGGGCTCCGCGATCACCGCCTCAATCGCCAGCGTGACCTCCTCGCCGACGAGCGCTTCCAGGCGCGCCGCGTCGCTTGGCTCGCCCTCTCCCTCATCCAGGAAGAGCGCGGCCACCTCGTGCGCGCCCGCCGCCAGCGCCGCCAGCTCGCGCGCCAGCGGACCATCTCCCACTACCACAATCTTCATGTTTGTCTACCTCGACCGCTATGGTTCATGTAACGTTCCCGACGGAAAAGTATCACCACGGAGGCACGGAGGACACGGAGACGGCGGGAGGAGGCAACCACAAAGAATTTCCCCCTGACCCCCCGTCCCCCGACCCCTGACCCCCGTCCTCACCCATACCACCCGCCCCCACTCTTCTTCCCCAGCTTGCCCGCTCTCGACCTGCTGGCGCTGGAGGGGGCTGGGGCGAAAGCGCGGCGCGTGGTGGAAGGCGTCGTAGACGCTCTGCGAGGCTGCATAGTTGATGTCGATGCCGATCAGATCTTGCAGCTCGAAGGGGCCCATGCGGAAGCCGCCCGCGCGCACGAGTCGGTCGAGGGTGGCGGGGTCGGCGACCCCCTGCTCCAGCAGGCGGAGCGCTTCCAGGTGGAAGGGGCGCGCCACGCGGTTGACGATGAAGCCGGGCGTGTCCTTGACGCGCACCGGGCTCTTGCCCATCGCGCGCGCCAGGGCCAGCGTCGCCTCGACCACGGCGGGGGCGGTGGCCGCGCCCGCGATGACTTCCACCAGCGGCAGGAGGGGGGGCGGGTTGAAAAAGTGCATCCCCACCACGCGCTCGGGCGAGGCGGTGGCCGCGCCGATCTGCGTGATGCTCAGCGTGGAGGTGTTGCTCGCCAAAATCGTGTCCGGGCGGACGATCGCTTCCAGCTCGTTGAACAGCTGCTTTTTCAGCTCTAGCCGCTCGGGGGCGGCCTCGATGACAAAGGACGCGTCGCGCATGGCGGCAAGCGAGGTGCTCGTGGCGAGGCGCGCCGTGGCGGCGTCCGCCTCCTCGGGCGAGAGCTTGCCCTTCTCGGCCAGCCGCGCGATGAAGTGGGCGATCCGCTCCCGCGCGCCCTCGACGACCTCCGCCGCGATGTCGTAGAGCAGCACCTCAAAGCCGCTCTGCGCCGCCACCTGCGCGATGCCCGCGCCCATCGTCCCCGCGCCGATGACGCCGATTTTCTGCTTGGGATTTTCGCTCACAGCCATCTCCTCTGTTTCCAACCGCCACCCGTCGTCCTCGTCCTACCAGGCGTACTGCGTGGGCGCGCGGCCCTTGCTTTCCACGACGCGGGGGTAGTCGCCCTCCTCGGCGTGCTCATGGATCGCCACGACCTCTACCTCGAAGCTATGGCTGGCCCCATAGTCGAAAAGATAGAGGAAGGTGTGCCCGACAACCAGCCCCAACTCGCCGATGAGCACCTCATCCACCGAGCGGTGCGCGTCTTGTTCGAAGGGCGAGGCGTACCCGTAGCGCTCGTCCCACGCTTTCCCGTTCAGGAAGAAGGAGTACAGGTGATCGCTGTCCCACTTGATGGCGCGTTGGATGGCCTGGTGCAGCGTTTCCAGGGTTTGCGTCGAACGAAGCTCGACGGTGCGGGAAAGTTGCTTGTTCCCTATAAGCCACACCTTGAAGGCGTACACCCCATCGGGGTGGTCGAGCGGCACCTCCTCGCCAGCCAGAAAGAGCAACTGACGCGCCTGGAAGCGCGGCTCG
This sequence comes from uncultured Chloroflexia bacterium, assembly GCA_963845765.1. Classification (GTDB taxonomy): domain Bacteria; phylum Chloroflexota; class Anaerolineae; order Ardenticatenales; family Ardenticatenaceae; genus CAWJTI01. Next base: position 502,471 of record CAWJTI010000011.1, on the reverse strand, counting down.
AACCCCTCATCCTCGGTGGCGATGCGGCGCAAAAGCGCCAGCACCTCGCTGGGGATCGAGCCGCGCTCGCTCGCCTGCTCGGGGGTGAGCGGCGGATAAAGGATGCGATGGATGCGTTCCTCCTCGTCCGTCGCTGTAAGGTCGCTCGCCCGATAGTAGCTGTTACCAAGATGGTGCACGGCCAGTGCGCGCACGTCGGCGTCGGGGTGCTGCGCGGCCTGGCGTAGCGCCTCGTAGGGGGCCTGCTCCTTGCCCTCATATTTGATAGCGAGAAAGGCGAGGGCGGCCAGCGCCATCTCGCGCCGCTCTGTGCGGAAGGGGTCGCGCGGCTTGCTCAGGTCGAGCACGGAGAGCCAGAAAGGAACCGAGGCGAGGCTGCCGCTCTGGGCGATCAGGTGGAGCAGCGCTTCCTGCGCCGCTTTCGTGCCGGTCCCGCCCCGCTCCATCAGCGGCGGGTAAAGCTGCTGCGCCCGCTCCACCTCTTCCGGGGCCAGGGTGTGGGAGGCATAATGGTTGAGCCCCGTCTCATCCGGCACGTACCGTTTTGTCGGAGGGAAGGCCAGCCACCCCTCCGTCTTGTTTAAAATCTGGCGCGCCCGCGCTTGCCCCTCTGCCACCTGTTTCTCATCCGTCACTTGGCTGAGCACGATCAGCCAGCGACCTAAGTTTTCCCTACGCATCCTCTTGCTCCATTCCTCTACCCTTCCCCCAATGGTAGGCCCGCCCCCGCCCCGCGCCAAACGCGACGACCAACGACTTTTCACCACAGAGAACACAGAGAACACAGAGGAGAATGGAGAATGGAGAATGGAAGATGGAAGATGGAAGCCCCTCACCTTCATCACCCCCTCACCTTCATCACCCTCTCACCCCCTCACCTTCATCACCCCCTCACCCCGCCGCCAGCAGCGCCTCCGCCTCGTCCCACGCGACTTTGTAGTGGTGCGGCGGGCCGTCGCAGCGGGCGAGGGCGAGGGCGCGCGTGGCGTGCTGCCGCGCCTCGTCGCGTTGCCCGGCGGCGAGCGCCTGCTGCGCGAGAAAGAGGTGCACGTCCGCGCCCTGGAGCACGTAGCCGCTGCGCTCCGTGATGGCGAGCGCTTCGTGTGCCAGCCGCCGCGCCTCCCGTAGGGGCGATCCCTCGTGATCGCCCTCCCCCTGCGCCGCCCGCAGCCGCGCCAGATCGAGGAGGATGTCTGCCTCGTCATCCACCACGTTGATGCGGCGGCAGCGATGGAGCGCCTCCGTCAGGTGCTGCTCCGCGCCCGTCGCGTCCCCGTTCACCCGCAGCGCCGCGCCGAGCAGCCAGTGGGCGCGCACGAAGTCGCGCTCGATGGGATAATTGGTCCGCGCCGTCTCCTCCGCCAATTCCAACGCCCGCCGCGCGGCCTGCAACGCCTCGCGTTGTAGGGGCGCACGGCCGTGCGCCCCTACCCGCGCCATCAACAGCGCCCGTTGCGCGCGGTAGGCCCAGACAATCCCTTGCGATTGCACATTGTTCCTGCGCCTCGAACATCGCCAGCGCGCGCGCCAATGCCGCCTCCGCCTCGTCCCACGCGCCACGGTAGGCCAGCAGCCGCCCCAACTCCTGGTGCCCGATGGCCTCGCTGAACTCGTCGCCGATCTCCTGGCAGAGGGCGATGCGGCGGCGCAGGTTGGCCTCGGCGTCGCGCAGCCTGCCGATGCGAGCTGCGCGATCGCCAGGTTGCCCAGGCCGATGGCGAGGTTTTTCTTGTCGCCGCGCTTCTCATGGATGGCGTTATGCTGCTCGAAGAGGGGCACGGCGCGGCGCGGCTGGCCGCTGAGGCTGTAGGAGTTCGCCAGGGCGTTCAGCGTCCACGCCTGGGCGCTCTCGTCGCTCAGGCGCGGCGGCTTGTCCTCGCCGTCGGGGAAGAGGAGGCGCAGCAGGGCGATCTGTAGCTCGTAGGCACCGAACTGGTAGTAGGTAGCCGTTGTCGAGGCGATCCCGAAACAGGGTGCGGGCCTCGTCAAAGTGGCCCGCACTGGCGGTGTGGTGGTACAGCTCGATGATCGGCTGTAGCTCTTCCAGCCGCTCGACGCGGGCGGGCACGGGCGCGTCGTCGAAGAGGCCGCGCAGCCGCTCGTGGCTGGCGCGGCGCTCCGGCTCGGTCAGGCGGCGGTAGGCGTAGCCGCGCACGATGGGGTGCAGGTCGTAGCGCGCCTCGCCGCCCGCCGCCGTGCGCTCCAGCAGGCCGCGCCGCCGCAGGGTGTCCAGGTCGGCGCGCAGCGTGGCCTCGTCCTCCGCCAGCCGCGCCAGCAGCGCAAAGGGGACGGGGCTGCGGAAGCAGGCGATGCGCGCGAGCAGGGAACGCTCGCTGGCGCTCAGCCGCTCGTGGGCCACCGCCAGCACGTGCGTTTGCCGCTGCTTCAGCTCGTCGAACAGTTCCAGCCCCTCCGCCACCGCGATGTCGCCGGGCCGCGCCGCGTCCTCCCGCACCAGCCCGGCCAGCAGGCGCAGGCTGAGCGGGTGGTTGCCGTAGCGCTCGGCGGCGCGCGCCAGTTCGTGGTCGCTGCCGCCGCTCACCCCCGCCGCGCGCAGCAGGGCCACGGCATCCGCCGCCGCCAGGGCGTTCAGCTCGCGCACGCGGCAGCCCGCCAGCGTGCCGCCATGCTGCTCCAGCGCGCGGGGCAGCAGGCGCGTGGTCATCAGCACCTTGCCGCGCAGGGCGGGCAGCGTCGCCAGCCGCTGGAGGAAGTGCTCGGCGTCGGGGTGGAGGCAGGCGCGGTGGCGGCCCTCTCCCGCCTCGCTTCGCTCGGCACCCTCTCCCGATTCCGGGAGAGGGTTTTTGCGCCCTCCTCCGGTTCCAGAATTGGGAGAGGGCGCAACCTCGTCGCCCTGATAGGCCGCGCCCATGCCCTCGTAGGCGCGCAACTCGCGCTCGAAGCCGTCCAGCAGCAGCAGGGTGCCCGGCTCGCGCAGCAGGTCGAGCAGGGCGTCGGCCTGCTCGCGGGAGCTTGGGGGCAGGGTGGAAAGCCGCCCCACCGAGCGAAGCGCCGCTTCCACAAAGCGCTCCCAGCCCGCGTTGCTCTCGTAAAAGCTCCACCAGAGCACGCGCGGCCACGCGCCCGCCTCCACATCCCCGTGGAGCCATCGCCACGCGAGCGCGCTTTTGCCCCAGCCGCCGCCCGCGCGCAGCACCATCAGCGGGTGCGCCGCGTCCTCGTTCAGCCACGCGGAAAGCTCCGCCCGCTCCGCCGCGCGCCCCGTAAAGTGCTCGATCAGCGAATAGGCGTGCGGGAAGTGCCAGCCGGAGGGCGTTGAAACGTTGGAACGTTGGAACGTTGGAGGAACGTTGGAACGGGGCTCGGTGGGTGGGGCAGCGCTCTGCCTGGCGCGGAGGATCGCGGGGGGCGACAGGTTTTTGAGCGCCTCGGAGATGTTCCGCACGGTGGGGTCAGTGGACGGGGGGGAGGGGTAGGGGGGGCGAGTTGAATCCTGTTGCTCCAACAAAAATTGCGTACCGCGAGCACGATGATGGCAAGAAAAGACAATGCCGAGAGCGGGCAAGCAGCCACTGCTGATAGGGCAGCATGCATCACTTTGATATCATCCGCCAGCATCTCGACAAGAAAATCGTTGACCAAAAAGAGCAACGCAAGCAAGATCAAGATCAACAACAAGATGGCTCGGCGCATCGCAGTCCTCCATCGTTCCTCTAGCCATGAGACCTCATTGTAACCCCTGAGCGCTTCCCTGTCACACCGACCGAACCGAAAAGAGCACCCACGAGGGGTGCTCCGATAGGAGCCAGCGACGTACGACTTCCCGAGATGTTGCGGCTAACGAAGCACGAAAAATCGGGAAGCGTTTTCTTGAGGCTTCCTAAGCGCCTCTATGAACCACTCTTGTTAGGCGCACCTTCTGGGGGCGCGGGCCTCTGGCCCGCGTGTGCGTCGAGCGTGCGTAGAGGGGTTGTACTGTGACCCTTTGGCGGCGCGGGCCAGAGGCCCGCGGCCCGTGTTGGGTCAGCGTGCGTACCTTTATGTAGCGCCAAGAAAATTCTACGCGCTCCATTACCCTCAGCACTTCGGCAAGTAGCTCTTTGATGATTCCATAGTCCAAAGGGCGGGCGGGACGCCCGCGCTCCCAGCGGGCATTCCCCGTCGTCCCACCAATCTGAATCGAACGTTCTACCGTTTCACGATAAGCTCCGTCTGCGGCGTGCCGAGGAACACCGTGCCCTCCTCCGTAACCAAAACATCCTCTTCGATGCCGATGTAGCCGTAGCCCTCGACGAAGAGGCCGGGCTCGACGGTGTAGACGTGGCCCGCTTCGAGGGGGCGGTTGGGGGTGTCGCCGTAGCGCTCCCACTCCGGCCCGAGCAGCCCGCCGCCGTCGTGCGCGGCGCGGCCCAGGTGGTGCCCCGTCGCGTATTTGAACTCGGGGTAGCCCGCCTCCACGATCACATCGCGGGCGATGCGGTCGATCTCCTTGCCGAGCACCCCCGGCTTCATCGCGGCGACCGCCTCCTGGATAGCCTGCACCACCGTCGCGAAGCCGCGCCGCACCTGGATGGGCGGCTCCGTTTCCCCCTCGCCGAGGAAGTAGACGACGCGTTGGATGTCGGAGCAGTACTCGTTCTGCCGCACCCCGAAGTCCAGATGGACGATCTGCCCGCGCTGGATCGGGAGGTCGCCCGGCGCGCCGTGGCCGACGGGGCTCTCCGGCCCCGCGTTGACGATGGGGCAGCCGTCGTACTCCCACGCGGTGCCCAGCCCGCGCTCGTGCACCTGCGCGTGCATGAAGTCGCCCACCTCGCGCTCGCTCATGCCCAGTTGGAGATGGTCGAAGGTCTGCGCGTAGATCTCCTCGGTGGTGGCGACGGCGGCGCGGATGCGCGCGACCTCCGTCTCGGTCTTGCGCGTGCGCAGCGCGCCGATGATCCCCTCCGCCGACACAAAGCGCTCGACGAAGGGGGTGCCCGCCAAGTACTGGCGCAGCAGCAGGAAGAGCCCGTGGTTCAGCCCGTCGGCCACCACATCGTTCGTCGAATAGTTGAGCGCGATCTGCTTGGGGTCGTGCTCGGAGAGCACGCGGCGCAGCTCGTCGCTGATCCCCTCGTGATAGCCGACGACATCGTAGGCACCAATGGCTTCCGCCGCGTCTTTCTCATAATGGCCGACGATAGCGACGCGCTCGCCGCTGCGGAAGAGCAGCAGCGCGCTCTGCCACGTCAGATCGTGGCCATAGATCAGCGGCAGCACGGGGTCGCTGCCCACCATCGTCTCGCGCACGAAGGTGAGCCAGCAATCCACCCCCATCTCGTCGAGGATGCGGGTGGCCTGGGTGATTTTTTCTTGGACAAGGGTTGGCATGAATCTCCGTTTCCGATTTGAGACTGCCGACCCCGATAAATGGTGCGTCCTGATTCCCGAATCGGGCTAGAAAGACGCTGAACACGGCTCGGGCGAGAGGAGGCGAGTTGGGGGCCACACAACAGAAAGTGTTGAGCACGGGGCGTTCAGAGAATCTCGTTGCTCTGCTCGTCGGCGATCACCTCGATTCCTGGAAGCACTGTGCCCTCCACCTCAAGATCGATCAGGTTGCACCGCAGCACAACGGTCAACTGCGGGAAAGCAAGCACGTAGCTAGCGTTGTACGAGTGGCTCATTCGTCACGTTCCAAGCGGACGCTGCGAAAGGTAAAGGTTCTCACTTCTGTCTGCTCGGCGTGCACGATGACTACCTGATTCCGTCCGAATCGCTCGCGCGTCCGAATAACCAGTTCCCTCTTGTCCGCGTCGTGGTCCACCACCCTGTTGCCCGCGCACGGCGACGTACTCGCCTTGGTAGGGCGCGCGGGCGCTGGCGGGCCGGCGAACCACCACGCCTGCTCGGCGTGCAGCCGCGCGCGTGCCTCGTCCGCCTCCGATGCGTCGCTTTCCGGCGCGCATGGCGGCGATGGCTTGGATGAGCGTGTGGCGCTCCTCGCGTCTCAGCGGCTCCACAAGGGTTTGGATTTGTTCCAGCAGACTGGCATCGAGTGACATGTAAGCCTCCCTTTTACCTAAAATCTATGCCACAAGCTTATTTGTAGCATTTACATGCACGCTTATTGGTTCGTACTACTCCCCATCTCTCCTGGCCCTCCGTGTTCTCTGTGCTCTCTGTGGTGAAAATCCGTCCTACGCCCCCCGATACTCCGGCGAGCGCTTTTCCAGAAAGGCGCTGACCCCCTCTTTGTGGTCGGCGGTACGCCCGGCCAGCTCCTGGAGATCGGCCTCGTACTCCAGCGCCTCGTCGAGGCTGTGGGTGGCGGCAAAGTCGCTGGCACGCTTGATGAGCCCGATGGCGCGCGTCGGCATGGCGGCGAGCTGCGCGGCGCGCTGGCGCACCTCGCCCATCAGCTCGTCGGGCGGGAAAAGCTCGTTGACCAAGCCCCACCCCTTCGCCTCCTCCGCTGATACTTTGCGCCCCGTGATCATCATCTCGTTGGCGCGCGTCGGGCCGATGAGGCGCTGAAGCGCCCAGGTGGAGCCGCTGTCGGGGATCAGGCCGATGTTGATGAAGGCCTGGATGAAGCTCGCCTTGTCGCTCGCGTAGCGCAGATCGCAGGCGAGCACCAGGCTCATGCCCGCGCCCGCCGCGACGCCGTTCACCGCGCACAGGATCGGCTTTTCCAACCCACGCATCCGCGCGATGACGCGGTTCCAGCTGTGGCGCAGGTGCGTGCCGTAGCTGACCGGCTCCTCCGAGTTGCCGCGCTCCTGCACCGAGGCGAGGTCCTGCCCCGCGCAAAAGCCGCGCCCCGCGCCGGTGAGGATCACCGCCCGCACCGACGCATCGCGCCCCGCCTGCTTGAAGGCGTCTTCCAGTTCATGCAGCAGCAGGTCGGTCGCCGCGTTCAGCTTGTCGGGGCGGTTCAGGGTGATGGTGAGGACGCTGTTGTCCAGCTCGTATAAAATTGTTTCGTAGCTCATTGCATTGCTCCTTTTTTAACCACAGAGATAGAGATAGAGAGAGAGATGAGAGGGAAACCTGAGTTTCTCCTGTCTCTATCTCTATCTCTATGATCCTTCCTCTGTGTTCTCTGTGTTCTCTGTGGTGATGATGTCCGTTAACGGTAAGGCAAAGAAGGCTGCCACGCCCTGCGCGCGTGCCTCCACGGTGGCGCGGACGGGGGCGCTCAGCGGCGCGAAGGGGCGGAGGGTGATGAGCAGGCCGCCGCCCTTGCGGTCGTAGCGCCAGGTGCCCGCGATGCGCCCATGTTCCAGAATCGTTCCCTCGATGTGCCCGGCGGGCCGCCAGACGCGGTTGTAAAGGGAGGGTCCACGATCCAACTTTTATCGCGTAGCCCAAGCAGCAGCGGGTCGAAGCGGTAAAGCAGGTGGATCGGCCACGCGTCGCGTTCCGGTGGCGCGGCGGCGAGCGCGTCGAGGTCGGCGCGCCGCGCGAGCATTGGCTGGCCCGCCACGTCTACCTCCGCCACCTCGTCGCCCAGCGCAGCGAACCACTTGCGCGCCGTAGCCGCCTGGGTGCCGCGCCAGTAGGCGAAGTCCTGGAGGGTGGCGGGGCCATAGGCGCGCAGATAGCGGCGCACTATTTCCTGGTTCGCCTCGGCGGGCGGCGGCGGGTTCCACTCCAGATCGGGTAGCCAGTGCTCGCGGTGCGCGAAGCGTCCCTCGTTGCCCATCTGCCCCGCGTGGCACGCGTAGCCCTGCCGCACCAAATCGGAGAAAAGGCCGCCCCACGCGCTGAGGTGCCAGGGATCCAGCGGCAAATCGCTCTCGCGAAGGTCGCTGCGCCCCAGCGTGCCGCGCTCGCGCAGCAGCACCTCGGCCTGGGCGACAACCTCGGGATAGTGGGCGTACTCCACGTTGCCCTTTTCAACCTCCCGCTCCCACCATTTCTGCTGCCCGCTCAGCGCGCCGTGTATCAGCGGCCACTCGCCGCTCGGGTAGAGGTGCAGCGTGTGGCGCTGCCCCCACAGCTTGATGAGGCGGCGCTCCTCGTGGAGCAGGCTATCAAAGCGCTCGTAGGTGAGCCGCCCGTCGGTGCGGTTCCAAAGCGAGACCCCTGCGGCGGGCAAAATCTGCGCCTGCACCCCCACCAACGCGCTCGCTGCTTCCTCTGGCGAGGCGAACGGCTCCACCAGCCCTGAGCGCCGCAGCCGGAACCAGCGGACTTGCTCCTCGGTCAATTCACCATCTTTCATACGCTCTCCTGGAGTTTGGGGTTTGGGAGTTTGGGGGGTTGGGGCTCCTCGTCCTGCGTTCTGCGTTATGCACCCTGGGCGGGCCAGAGGCCCGCGGCCCCGGGGGCGTTCTGCGTTCTGCGCCCGCTGCGCGGGTTCTACGGATACGGCTTGGCCCTCTGCGTCTTTGCGTCTTTGCGTCTTTGCGTTACGCCGTTCGTTCTGCGTTCTGCGTTCTTGCGTTCTGCGTTCTACCGTCCCTTCCAGACGGGCGTGCGCTTCTCCAGGAAGGCGCTCACCCCCTCGTCCTTGTCCTCGCTGGCGAAGAGGAGGTAGAAGTTTTTGCGCTCCATGTCCAGCGCCTGATCCTGGGTCATCTCCTCGGCGCGCTGCACCGCCTCTTTGGCGAGTTGCAGGGCGAGCGGGGCCTTGCTAGCGATCTTTTGCGCGAGCTCCAGCGCCTTTTCCAGGTATAGCTCGTTGGGCACCACATGGTTGACGAGGCCGATCTGATGGGCCTCCTGCGCGCTGATAAAGTCGCCGGTGAGGATGATTTCCATCGCGCGGAACTTGCCCACCGCGCGCGTGAGCCGCTGCGTGCCGCCCGCGCCCGGCATGATGCCCAGGTTGATTTCCGGCTGGCCGAACTTCGCGTTTTCCGCCGCGACGATCATGTCGCAGTGCATCGCGAGCTCGTTGCCACCGCCCAGCGCGTAGCCGCTGACCGCCGCGATGATCGGCTTGGGGAACTCTTTGATCGCGCGCCACTGGCGGAAGCGATAGGTGGTCAGCATGTCCACCGGCGTTTTGCCATGAAACTCGGAGATGTCCGCGCCAGCGGCAAAGGCGCGCTCGTTGCCGGTCAGCACCACGCAGACGATGCTCGGGTCCGCCGCCATCGCTTCCAGCGCCTCGCCCAACTCGCCCATCAGCGCGCGGCTCAGCGCGTTCAGCGCTTTGGGGCGGTTCAGCCGGATCAGCCCTACCCCCTCGACGGGGCGCTCCACCACAATGTTTTCAAACTCCATAGTTGGCTCCTTCCTGTCAAAGAAAACCGCCACCACCAGTGGGCGCTTTAGGCGAGCCGCTGAGGACGCCAAGCGCCTACTGGTGGTGGCGGTTGATGTGTAGTTACACCACTTCTGCCGTCAAAATCGTCACCAACTCGCCCGCAAAGCCCATCAGGTCCTTGCCCGCTGCCGCGTTTTCCGGCGATTTCAGCGCGTTTTTCATCGTTTCTTTGTCGGGGAACCACATCTCGAACATGAGATACACATCTTTGTCGCCCATCACCGTCCGCGTGACGCGGCTGATCTCGATGCGCTCGTAGCCGGGCACCGCCTCCATCAACGGGCTGTGCTCGTGGAAGTAATGCTCGTCAAACGCCTCGACATCCGCCGGCTGGCGGTACAACGCTACCAATTTATACACACTACGCTCCTTTGCGTCAGCCTTCATCGGTGGTTTCACGGCTCCCCATTATACCATTCGCGGGGAGAATGGAGAATGGAGAATGGAGAATGGAGAATGGAGATTGAGTCAACTGCTACAGAACTTAGTCGTCGGTCGTCGCGCCCAGAGGGCACCCGTCGGTCGTCGCGCCCAGAGGGCACCCGTCGGTCGTCGGTCGTCGGTCGTCGGTCGTCGGTCGCCCGAGGGCATCCGTCGGTCTCCGGTCTTCTTCCCCAGGCGTAAGGGCTGATGAGGTTTGTCTGTGATGGGTTTGGGGCAAAAAAAACGCCCCACCGCGCGGGTGGGGCGTTTGAGGGCGAGGGCGGGCAGGATCAGGTGATGATGGCCTGTTCGGTCTGGGTATCGAAGACGTGCATGTTGCCCAGGTTGAGGGTCATATCGAGGGTTTCTCCGGATCGCGCGCGCGCGCGGGGATCGACGCGAGCGATGTAGCTCACTCCATTCGACTCCAGGTACATGATGATCTCGTTGCCCATCATCTCGACCACGTCCACCGTGGCGGGTACCGTGTCGCCGATGACGCCGGTGGGCACGTAGCCCGCCGCGTGGATGTCCTCGGGGCGAATCCCAAAGACCACCTTCTTGCCAAGGTAGGGGATCAGATCGCTCGACTTCTGCGCGGGCACGCGCACGCGAAAGCCACCCGTGTCCATGTACATCTCATCTTTGGTGCCGGTGACTGTCGCATCGAAGAAGTTCATCGAGGGCGAGCCGATGAAGCCAGCTACGAAGACGTTCATCGGGTGGTTATACAGGTTCTGCGGGCTGTCCAACTGCTGGAGAATCCCATCCTTCATCACGGCGATGCGGTCCGCCATCGTCATGGCCTCGACCTGGTCGTGCGTGACGTAGATGAAGGTGGTGTCCAGCTTCTGGTGCAGCTTGGAAATCTGCGCGCGCGTCTCGACGCGGAGCTTGGCGTCCAGGTTGGAAAGCGGCTCGTCCATCAAGAAGACGGCGGGCTCGCGGACGATGGCGCGGCCCAGCGCCACGCGCTGTCGCTGACCACCGGAAAGCGCCTTGGGCTTGCGATCGAGCAGGTGCCCGATCTGCATGACGTCCGCCGCCTCTTTCACCTTGCGGTCGATCTCGTCCTTGGGCATCTTGCGCAGCTTCAACCCGAAGGCAATGTTGTCGTACACGCTCATGTGCGGGTAGAGGGCGTAGCTCTGGAAGACCATCGCGATGTCGCGGTCCTTCGGCGGCACATCGTTCACCACGCGGTCACCGATCAAAATCTCGCCATCGCTGATCTCTTCCAACCCCGCCAGAAGGCGCAGCGCCGTGGACTTGCCACAGCCCGAGGGGCCGACGAGGACGAGGAATTCCTTGTCCCGCACGTCGATGTTCAAATTCTTGATAACCTTGACGTCGCCCCAGTTCTTGTACACGTTACGATAGGTCACGCTCGCCATATAAGGAAGCTCCTTGTGTGGCTGCTCTTCACACCGCGCGAGAGAAAAACGCCGCATGTCGAGGACAGCTCGGATCGAGGCAGACAGAACTGTTCGGCCGCAGTACCGCGCACTGACCCGATGCGCAGTCTTCGCTCTCCCCCTGCGGGTATAACACCAAAGCCGCTCTGCTCTCGACCCATCATGGGTTTCAACGTTGAAGGATGGGCCATATGGTTACCCGTTGCCACGCCCGTGGCCCAATGTAACCGCATCCAACTATACCATACTCTCTTCGTGTTTGTCTACCCATCTCGTCGTTAAAATTCGCCCGCGCGGGCGGCGCGCGTCTTTCCGGGTGGGGTGGGGCCGTGATACAATCGGCGGCACCTACGCAATGCAATCCAGGGAGGGTAAGGATATGGCAGAGCCAATCATTGAATTTGAGGGGGTCTACGGTGGTCCCCAGTCACGCGAGGTAGTGCTTCGCACCCTCAAAGAGGCGTTGGCCCTCATCGAAAACACGGAGCCATCAGCCGAGCTAATCTGCTCGGGCTTTCGCATCGAGGAGGTGGACACGGGGGAAGATGACGTCACCCACCCCGACTGACGGTCAGTAGCGCCCGCTGCGGTACGCCTCTTTGAGCGCCACGTAGTTCTCAGCGGCCTGCTGGAGATAGCGGCGCTTGGCCTCGTCCAGCGGGCCAACGAGCTTGGCGGGCACCCCGAGCACCAGGGTGTCGGGCGGGACCACCATCCCCGGCGGGACGAGCGCACCCGCGCCCACCATCGCGCCCCGCCCGATGTGCGCGCCGTCCAGCACGGTGGCTCCCATGGCGATCAGTGCGCCATCCTCCACCGTGCAGCCATGCACGATAGCGCCGTGCCCGATCGTCACCCCCGCACCGATCACGAGCGGGAAGTTGCCCGACACGTGGAGGATCGCCCCATCCTGCACGTTGCTGCGCGCGCCGATGCTCACCGCCGCCACATCCCCCCGAATCACCGCGCCAAACCAGACGCTGACCTCCTCGCCCAGCGTCACCTCGCCCCGCACCGTCGCCGTCTCGGCAATCCAGGCGCTCGCGGGGATCGTGGGCTCGATTCTGTCTGGGGCCATCCTTGTTTCTCCTGATGTGTGGTGAATGGCGGATGGTGAAGGGTGAATGGAACGGCACAGGCACAGTCCATTCACCCTTCACTATGCCCCACGCTCTACGCAGCTTCCTCGTAGCCAGTCAGCAACTCCATCAGCAGCCGCACCCCCACGCCGGAGGCACCGCCCGCCGCGTAGGGGAGCGCGGGCTTGCGCCCCTCGTGCCAGGCGGTGCCCGCAATGTCCAGGTGCGCCCACGGGTAATCGCCTATGAAGTGGCGCAGGAAGAGCGCAGCGGTGATCGAGCCCGCCGCCCGCCCGCCCACGTTCTTCACGTCAGCGATGCTGCTCTCGATGAGCTTGTCATAATCCTCATGGAGCGGCAAGCGCCACACGTCCTCGCCGCTGCGCTGCGCGGCTTGCTCCAGCCGCTCGGCCAGCCCGTCATCGTTGCTGAACATCCCGCTGATGTTGGTGCCGAGCGCCACCACGACCGCCCCGGTCAGCGTCGCCAAATCCACCACCGCGCGCGGGTGGTAGCGGTCGATGTAGGTGAGCGCGTCGGCCAGGATCAGCCGCCCCTCCGCGTCGGTGTTCTGAATCTCGATGGTTTTGCCATTCAGCGCGGTCAGCACGTCGGCGGGGGTGAAGGAGGCGGGGCCAATCGAGTTATCGGTCGCGGGCACGATACCCACCACCGGCACGTCCAGCGGCTCCGGCAGCGCTGCCAGGGCGCGGAAGGTGCCGAGCACCGCCGCGCCGCCGCCCATGTCGGTCTTCATCTTCCACAAGTTTTCGGAGGGCTTGATGTTGATCCCGCCCGTGTCGAAGATCAGCCCCTTGCCCGCCAGCCCGACTGGCTGCTGCCCCGCCAACTCGTCCACGCGGTACTCCAGCACGATGAATTGCGGCGGGGTGGAAGAGCCTTGCCCGACCCCCGCGAACGCGCCCATCCCCATCGTGCGCGCCTCGTCCAGCGAGTAGACGGTCGCAGTGATGTGGGGGCTAGAGTCAGCGATCTGGCGCGCGGTATGCGCGAGGAAGGGCGCGTCGGCGATGTTGGGCGGCGCGTTGACCAGGTCGCGCGCCAGCATCACGCCGGTCGCAATCGCTTCGCCGCGCCGCGCCGCGCGCTCGGCGGCCTCGTCCGCGCCAAGCAGCACGAGCGTCTCGATGCGCTTGCTGCTCGTCTCGTCCTTCTTTTGCTTGAGCGAGTACTCGTAAAGGGTCAATGTGGCAGCTTCCGAAGCGGCGTTTGCCACCTCCGCGCGCGACACCCCCTCGCTCTGCCACCCGTCAAGCGCGAGCGCGACCCGCCCGCCAAAGCTCTTGGCGCGCGCGATGCCCTTGGCGACCGCGCGGCGCACCCCCTCTACCGTCCAGCTATCGCGCTTGCCCAGCCCGACGACGAGCAGCCGCTTGGCCGCGAGCGCGCCCTGCGAGTAAACCAGCGCCACCTCGTCGCCTGCCGCGCCTTTGAAGTCGCTCAGCACCTCATCGGAGATCGCGCCGAGCACGTCTTGCAGCGGGTCGGGCAGCGGCTCGCCCTCGAACAGCCCGACGAGCAGGGTGTCAGCCTCTACTTCGGTCACGTCCACTTGCTGAAATTCGATCTGCATCCTTTTCCCCTTTCTTGTTTGCGTTACATGCTGCCCGCCTCGCCCGCCCCCTCGCGCAGGTGCCACGTCAGCGCGTCCAGCCGCGCCAGCCCCTGATCGAGCAGGGCGCGGTTCGCGGGCGCGTTGAGCCAGCGGCTCACGCCAGAAGGGTGGGGGAGGGGGATCAGCGGGATTGTTCGCTTGGCTAACTGTACATCATACACGTTACCCACCGCATCCTGCAAGCGCGCGCCGCGAAAACCGAGCGCGTGCAGCGCCATCGTCCCCAGCGTGATGATCACCTCCGGCTGCGCCAACTCCAACTCGCGCTGCCAGAAGGGGCGGCACAGCGCCTGCTCCTGCGCGCTGGGGCGGCGGTCCCCCGCGCCGCTCGGGGCGGGGCCGGGGAAGCAGCGCGTGATGGCGGTCATGAAGGCTGTCGCGCGGAACGCCGCTTCCGGCCAGCCCGCCTGCTCCAGCCATTTCCACAGGGGCGAGGGCTGGCCGTGGCGGCCCGGCGAGAAGGGGGGCGTGCTGGGGTCCTCGGCGTGAATCGCGGCGGGAGCCTGGCCCAGCACGAAAATCGGCGCGGGGAGCGGCCCGCTGTGCAGCAGCGGGGTCCCCCCGATGAAAAACCCCGCGCCCGCGCACTGGCGGCACACGGCCAGCCGCGCGTGCAGCGTCTCGCGGCTTTCCGCCGCGCCCGACCCCGCCACCTCCACCACCCACTTGCTTTCTGCCATACCTTTCAACTTTCTAGTGATGACCGACGACCGACGACGGACGACCGACGACGGACGACCGACGACGGACGACGGAGGAACAACGTCTCTGCTTTGTGGGAACCCACTGCTGCCTGCTGCCTGCCACCGTTTCGTCTGTGGTACGCTCTGCGCGGGCCAGAGGCCCGCGGCCCGAGTTAGTTTGCGCTCCACTCGCGCTGCCCGCTGCCTGCTGCCGTTTGCCGCCTGCCGCCTGCTGCCTGCTCGCCTGCCGCCTGCTGCCTGCTGCCTGCCGCCTGCCGTTCCTGCTGCCTGCCGCCGTTCGCCGCCCATAAAGAAAAAGCCACCCTGGTGCAGCGGCGGCTTTTCTGCGTGGAACGAGGCAGGGTTACGCCACGTAGCGCGCCTCGGACTTGGGTTGGACCGTCCAGTTGAGGGTGCCTTCTTCAAAGCGCAGTTCCCAGACGCGGTTGTCGAGGGTCATGATGAGGAAGTAACGCACCCCGTCACGCTTCCACGTGCGGCCCCAATCGGTCACCTGCATCGTGCGCCCCTTCCACAAAAAGGCGCGCGGGCGGATTGTGCCATCGAGGTTGAAGGACGCTTCCACCGTACTTTTTTCCGCCACCCCTTCTTTGCCCAATTCCTTACCTTCCTCCTGCAACAGCTCTCGCAGCAGGGCGATCGCCGCATCGGCGCTGCTCTGCTTGTTCGCCACGCGGCTACCGCCCCAGTCAAAGCGGCGCACCACCACCCGCTCCGCCGCCGCCACCCCGATGTAGGTGAGACCTATCGGCTTTTCGGGCGTGCCACCATCCGGCCCCGCGACCCCCGTGACGCTGATGGCATAGTCGGTATCGAACGCTTGCCGCGCCCCAATCGCCATCTGCTCCGCCACCTCCGAGCTAACCGCCCCAAAGCGGTCCAGTGTGTCGCGCCGCACCCCCAGGATGCCATGCTTCAAGGCATTGCTGTACGTCACCGCACCGCCCATATACCACTTGCTGCTGCCTGGAACATTCGTCAGCAGATGGCCGATCAGCCCGCCGGTACACGATTCAGCCGTGGACAACAAACATCCCCGCTCCGTCAAGCGTTGTGCAATTTCAAGGAGATCTTCATTCATAGTGTCTTGTGCCTCGCTATCTTGTGTTATAACGTGCATTGCGACAGATGCTCTCCCATATGCCGCTTCGCCCTACCTCTTGTGAACAAAAAGCGCTCACCCTACGCGGGATGAGCGCCCCATTTTCCTGTTACGCGACCTGAAGCGTCCGCTTCCAGATGGTGTCCGTGTCCTCATGATGGCGAACGGTGCCCAACGTTTTCAACCGTGCGTGGAGCACCCGTCCCCGGAGGGCGTGGCGATTGCGCACGGCCCCCACCTTCTGCCGCTGCGATGGGTCCAGCACGGTAGCCAGGATACGATTGTACCCCTCGACCTCGCGCTCAACCCGTTGCACCTCATCGATTCGCAGCTCCCGCGTCGCCGCGAGAGGCCCTGGCTTAAAGCTTTCCAACAACACTGCAAACTCCTTCTAAAGCATACCTGAAAACCCTCCCTACCATCTACGGTACAGGGAGTGCCTACCAGATATTTTACGAATCTGAAGCCACGGATCCAAACGTTATTGGGATTGTAACGCAACGCGTCATCGTGCGATAAGCGAAGAAAAAAAAGAGCAGGAATCATGCCACATCCTCCCAAAACCATAGCATGGAACTTGCATAAGCAGCGGGCCGATTTCGGATTTCGGATTTCGGACGCCGTGCCAATTGGGTACTGCGGATTGCACGATTCTTCGTCCTTCGTCTTTCGTCACCACTTACCACTTATCACTCATCACTTCATCTCGCCAGGAGCCCCCATGAGTTCTGTCAACACGCCCAACTGGGTAGCGGATGCCATTTTCTACCAGATCTTCCCGGATCGCTTCGCGCGGAGCGAGCAGGTGCCGAAGCCAAGTCATCTGGAGCCGTGGGGCTCGCCCCCGACGGTGCATGGCTTCAAGGGGGGCGATCTGATCGGGGTGATGGAGCATCTGGATTACCTGGACGAGTTGGGGGTCAATGCCATCTACTTCAACCCGATCTTTCAATCCGCCGCCAACCACCGCTACCACACCCACGATTACACCCAGGTGGACCCGCTCCTCGGCGGCAACAAAGCGTTCCACCAGTTGCTCGAACGCGCCCACACGCGCGGCATCCGCATCATGATCGACGGGGTGTTCAACCATGCGAGCCGTGGTTTCTTCCAGTTCAACCACATTCTGGAAAACCATGAGTACTCGCCCTATCTGGATTGGTTCCACGTGTTCGAAATGCCGGTGAACGCCTACGACGTGACGCGCGCGCCCCAGTACGATGCGTGGTGGGGGATGCACGCGCTGCCCAAATTCAACACGAGCAACCCCGCCGTGCGCGAGTTTCTGTGGGAGGTAGGGTCGTTCTGGGTGGGGTTCGGGATTGATGGCTGGCGGCTGGACGTGCCGAACGAGATCGACGATGACTCGTTCTGGCGCGAGTTTCGGGAGCGCGTGAAGGTGGCCAACCCCGACGCCTACATCTGCGGCGAGATCTGGGGCGACGCGCGCCGCTGGCTCCAGGGTGACCAGTTCGATTCGGTGATGAACTACCTGTTCACCAAGGCGGCTATCGGCTTTTTCATCGGCGAGGAGATAGAGGAGGAGTTGATTAAGGGGGTGGGCTACTACCCCATCGTCGCGCTAGACGCGCCAGGGATGGCCGCCAAAATCGAGACGCTGCTCGCCCTGTACCCGCCCGAGGTGACAAAGGTGCAGTTGAACCTGCTGGGCAGCCACGACACGGCGCGCTTTCTGTCCGTGGCGGGGGGCGACACGAGCGCGCTCAAGCTGGCAACCCTTTTCCAGATGACCTACCCCGGTGCGCCCTGCATCTACTACGGCGACGAGATCGGTATGATGGGCGGGAAAGACCCGCACAGCCGCGCGGCTTTCCCCTGGCAGGCGCGCGGCGAGTGGAACGAGGAGCTTTTGCTCTTCTTCAAGCTGGCGACCGCGCTGCGCCACGCGCACAGCGCGCTGCGCCACGGCAACCTCACGGTGCTCCACGCCGAGGGGAACACCCTCGCCTACCAGCGCCGCGACGAGCGAGAGCGGCTCATCGTCGCCTTCAACGTGGGCAGCAGCCCCTCCACCTTCACCCTGCCCCTGGAGGAGGGCCAATTGCTGGCCCGCTTCGGCGACCTGCCTTCTTTGCCTATTGAGAATGGAAAGGCCACCTTCTCCCTCCCCCCGCGCAGCGGGGCGGTGTGGAAGTGGGAAGGGTAGGGTAATCAACCCATCAGCGGCTCAGGATTCCTGCCAGCGGTCATACGCCTCGGGCTCAACATCGGGCACTTGTGCTAAAGCTGCTTCGTACTTCTCGCGGCTGGCCCGTGCGGCGCGTTGCTGCAAATAGCTCTCTGTATGTAGCGCCGCCAGCTTTTCCGCCACGGCGGTCACAATAAACTGATTCATCGAAATCCCTTCTTCTTGCACTGCTTCTCTGACCCCTTTATGCAAGGATTCGGGCAAGCGCACACTTAACGTACTCATCGTATCACTCCTATCTCACGCAAGAAATCAGCAGGAAGACTCACTCGTATTCCAAATTGCTCCTCAACTTGCCTGAAGTCACGCAGGTTGTAAGTTATAATCCACTCACAGCGGCCCTGAACAGCAACTTCAAGCACCATATCATCTGCGGGATCCTTCAAAAAAGGTCGCCATAGAAAAAATATTTTATGCTGTCGTGCTACCTGACAATGATAGTCAATTACACCATCCACAACTGTTTGGCTGACTGATAAGTAGGGCAACTGGCGGTAGAGCACCTCTTCATATTCCAGTACGAGCGGAACAGACAGATTAATCTCAAACTGACCCTGCCCGACCAGTTGCAGAAGCTGGAAAGCACTTCCGCGTCGTGATCGCAAGCCAGTTACCAACACATTTGTATCGAGGACAATTTGGGGCAATGACATAATGGTAGTGTATATACCACCATTCAGCGTGTCAAAGAGCGCTCGTCCGTGATCGGTCGTCGGTCGTCGGTCGTCGGTCGTCGGTCGTCGGTCGTCGTCACACCAAATCCAGCGTGATGACCCCTTCCAGGTAGGTCACGGCCTCGCCGGAGATGAACACGCGGTCGCCCGCGTGGTGGCAGCGGAGGGTGCCGCCTCGGGCGGAGAGTTGCAGGGCGAGCATGGAGGGTTTGCCAAGTTTCGCGCTCCAGTACGGAATCAGGGAACAATGCGCGGAGCCGGTCACGGGGTCTTCAAAGATGCTCGCCTGCGGGGTGAAGAAGCGCGACACAAAATCCGCCTCGTCCCCGCGTGCGGTGACGATGACGCCGCCGGGGTCAAGGTTGATCTGGTCGAGAATGCTCTGGATGGGGTGAAGCTCACGAATGATCGACTCGTTTTCAAACACGAGCAGATAGTCCCGTGCCTTCAAGACCTGCGATGGGGTGGTGCGGCATCGCGTCCAGGATCGGTTGGGGTGCCTCGCTCGGTTCAGGCGGGCGGGACGGGAAATCCAGGGTCAAAAAACGCTCCTCGATTTCCACCCGTAGTTCCCCACTCTTCGACTGAAAGCGGACCGTGTGCAGCGACGGGTCGAGATGCCGCGCCAAGACATGGGCGGCGGCGAGCGTCGCGTGCCCGCACAGGTCCATCTCGATTTCCGGTGTGAACCAGCGTATCTCGTAGCCCTCGGCCAACGGGACGAAAAACGCTGTTTCCGCCACCGCGTTTTCCATGGCGATGCGTTGCATCACCTCGTCGGGCAGCCAGCGGGGGAGCGGGCAAACCGCCGCCGGGTTGCCCCCGAACACCTTGTTGGTGAACGC
The DNA here is from genome assembly GCA_963845765.1 of uncultured Chloroflexia bacterium. Taxonomy (GTDB): domain Bacteria; phylum Chloroflexota; class Anaerolineae; order Ardenticatenales; family Ardenticatenaceae; genus CAWJTI01. The sequence goes on along the minus strand of CAWJTI010000011.1, from coordinate 483,161 downwards.
ATCCACCTGGAACAGTGGCACTTTCATGGGCGGTGCTCCTGACGGCGAGGGTAAAAAAGCGATGGCTACGCTGCCGCCCGCCGAGGGGGCGCGGGCCGCCGGTCCAGGATAAACAGGGCGATACCGCCGAGGATCGCAACGGCTGCCAGGGCGAGGCGCAGCGTGATCGACTCGCCCAAAAACGCCACGCCGCCCAACGCCGCCAGCACCGGCACGCTGAGTTGGACGATGGATGCCTGCGTGGCTTTCAGCGCGGGCAGGGCGCTGTACCAGATGGCATAGCCCAGCCCCGATGTCAGCGCGCCGGAAGCGAGCGCAAACCCCACACCCGCCGCGTCGAGCGAGGCATGCGGGAGCATCACGGCCCCCAACACGGCTGCCATGGGGGCCGCGCGCAAAAAGTTTCCGGCGGTGACGCGGGTCGGGTCGCCCGCGCCCTTGCCGCGCAGGGAGTAAATTCCCCACGCGACCCCCGCCGCGAGCATCAACAGCGAGCCGCTCAGGGGCGGCGCGGAAAGGCCGGGCAGTAGCAGCCCCACCAGCCCCGCGAGCGCGAGGGCAAGGCCCGCTACCTGCCCCTTGTGCAAACTTTCTCCGCTCCAGAGCCCATAGCCGATCATCGTCGCCTGGACCGCGCCAAACAGCAGCAGCGCGCCAGTCGAGGCGGGCAGGCTCACATACGCAAAGGAAAAGCCCGCCGCGTAGCAGAACAGGGCCAGGGCCGACGCCCAGTTGCCCTGCCCGCTCTGCACGCCCCGCCGCACCCGCACCAGCAGCCAGAGCGTCAGCGCGCCGGAGATCAGCCGGACGGCCGTGAAGCTCGCCGCGTCAATCCCCGTGTTTTTTAGAGCCACGCGGCACAGCAGCGAGTTGCCCGCAAAGGCAACCATCGCCAGCACGGTGAGAACGACAAGGCGCGCAGAGGACATGGGATTCCTGGGGAGGCGGCTGTCAGGGTTTTTAACCCCTATCGCTCTTGCGGGCAGCGTCAAGCAGCCCAAGGGTTTTGGGGTCGGGGTCGCCCTGAAAATACTTGTCGAGCAGCTGGTGGAAGATTGAGCCAGCGGGTGAGACCCGCGCAAAAAGCGTGGCGCACGATCTCAGCTTCAGATCATCGGGGGTGCCAAAAATCTCGCGGGCAGAGCGCCCATCCACGGCGAGCACCGCCTCCGTGCACTCCCGCAGCCGTGGCCCGAGCGTGGGGTGGCTCAGATATGCCTCGGCCTCCGCGACGCTTTGGATCGCATAGTGCTGCGACGTGCTACTCATCCCAAGCCCCGCGACCTGCGGAAAAACGAACCACATCCAGTGCGAGCGCTTCCGGCCCTGCCTGATCTCGTGCAGTGCTTGATCATAGATGCCACTTTGCGCCTGCACGAATCGGCTCAACCCGTAAGGATCGCTCGCCCCGGTGGGCGCTTGTGTCTCGTTCATCGTGCTCCTTCCCTCGCGTCAAGCTACCATGGATCGACCTCTCTCACTAAGGCAAAAAGATAGCCCACCTATCAACCGAACAGAAAGGTGACCCCATGAAGCCAACCCCATCCCATGAAATCCACCCCGTTGAGCCAAAGCCCCCGCTGCGCACGAGCTATGCCGAGCCGCCCGAGGGCACGCCGCAGGAGGCGGAGAGCTACTACAACTTCACCGTGGACGGCGCGGCGTGGAGCGGGGTGCAGGCCGACCATGTGGGCATCCGTGAGGCGCGGCTGCGGCGCGTGCAGTGGGGCGAGAGCCGCATGGAGCGGCTGCGCCTGACCGATGTGCGCCTGGAGGCGTGCGAGCTGACCGGCGCGCAGTGGGGCGAGGCGCAGTGGGAACGCATCGCGCTGGACGAGTGCCGCCTCTTCTACCTGGCCCTGCCCGAGGCGCGGCTGCGCGAGGTGCGCGCGACGCGTTGCAACGCCACGCTCGCGCTCTTCCGCTTCGCCACGCTGGAAAACGTGCTGTGGGACGAGTGCACCCTGCAAGAGGCGGACTTTCTGGGGGCCACGCTGCGCAACGTGCGCTTTCGCAACTGCGACCTGAGCCGCGCCGACTTCAGCCGCGCCACCCTCTCGAACGTGGACGTGCGCGGCTGCCAGCTAGACGGGCTGCGCATCGCGCCCGACGCCCTGCGCGGCCTGGTCATCGAGCCCGTGCAGGCGCTCGACATTGCGCGGTTGGCAGGGGTGGAAATTCGCTGGGAGTAGCGTCCTCGCCCCGCGTGGCCTTTGCTTCAAGGCGTGCGCGTCGCCCACAAACGCGAGCATGACAGCGTTGAACGCGTCGGGGCGCTGCAACGGGGCAAAGTGGCTCACCTCAGGCAATTCGGTAAACGTCGCATCGGGGATGCTCCGCGCGAGATAGACCGCATGCTCGCGCGTGATGAACTCATCATGCTCCCCCTGCACGATTGCCACCGGCACGCGAATTTGCGCCAAATCGTCCGCCGAAAAGTTGGGCTGCGTGGCCTGCATCAGGCTGACCGCCTTGGAAAACTCGTCGAATTGCTCCGGCGTGGCCGAGAGCCGCTCGTAATCTTTCACGTGTCGGCCAATGCACCGCTGGAGAATCGGCGTGAACTCCACGATCTCCTTTGCGCCGCTCGGGTCCATGTTGCACGCAAAAAAGAACACCCCCGCAACGCGGGCGGGGGTGTTGGCCGCAAGCACCAGGGCGGTGCACGCGCCGTCGCTCCAGCCCACCAGCGTCGCCTGTTCGAGGTGCAGGGCATCCATTACCGCCGCCACGTCCGACCCCATCAGTTCGTAGGTGAAGGGGCGCGCGTCGCGCGTGCTGCGCCCGTGGCCGCGACTGTCCATGAGCACGGTGCGGTAGCCCGCGCTGACCAGGGCGGGAAGCTGGTAGCCCCAGTTGCCGCTATGGCCCAGGCCGCCATGCAGCAGGATGACCGGCGGGCCGGAGCCATACGCGGCATACCAGAGCCGTGCCCCCTCGTGCTCCACATAGCCCTGCTCGGTCGTGGCGGGCAACGCGGGCGCGCCCTGCGCCTCGAAACAGCTCAGGTCATCGTCGTAGGGTTCCATGCGATTCCTTTTGGCGGGGTCAGGGGGTAGGGGTCAGGGATCGGGGTTAGGGGTCGGGGCAAGCCGGGCAATTTCCATGAACTTGCCTTGTCGCTCGTCGCCGGTCTGTCGCGTCGTCGGTCGTCGCACCCAAGGGGTACCCGTCGGTCGTCTACTCGGCGGCTTGGCGCGCGTAGACCGAGATGCAGTTGCCGCTCGATGCGGTAAATGGTTCGCGCTCCCAGCCGGACCAGCGTTCCTGCAAGCGCAGCCCGGCGAGGCGCGCCATCAGATCAAGCTCCGAGGGCCAACTGTAGCGGGTGACGATGGGGTGTAGCTGCACCCCCGAGGCCGATAGCGTCACATGGGTTTCTTCGAGCCGCTGCGTCAGGGGATCGAAGCGGGCAATGTCCAGGGTGACCTTGTCCGTGTAGATCGCTTCCGCATCCACATATTGGTTGTTGCGCAGGCGGTAAAACTCGGCGGGCACCCCGCCCTCCACTACGAACAACCCATCGTCGGTGAGGTGTGTCGCCACATTTTGGAAGCAGCGCACCTGCTCGTCCTGGGTCAGCAGGTTGAAGAGGGTGTTGAAGACTATGTAGATCAGGCGATAGCTGCCTGGCACGTCCACCTCGGCGAAGTTGCCGAGCGTGACCGTCATCGCGTCGCCGCCCGGCTTGCTGCGCAGTTGGGCGACCATCGCGGGCGAGATATCGATCCCATCGACCCTCACGCCGCGCGCCGCTAGGGGCAACGCGATACGCCCCGTGCCAATCGCAAGCTCCAGCACCGGGCCACCCCGTGCCAACTCCTCCAAAAACCCGACAGTTGCCGCCTCATCGCCCCGCAGCGAGTCGTCGTAGCGGGCCGCGACCTCCTCGCCGAAACTCATGGCGGGCTCATAGTTTTTCACTGGGGTGCTCCGTAAGGGGGGTTGATGGGGGAGGAGAGTATCGGCGCACCTCTGTGACGATCCGGTCAATCTGCTTGATGTGCGGTCGTTCATGCGTCGCGAGCCGCTGCGCAAAACTTTGCAGCGTCCGCACAATCGGGCGTCCCGCCCCCGTGAAGGTGGCGGCGAGGGTCCAAGCGTCGGGCGGCAGCGTTTCCAACAGGGCCAATAGTTCGCTGCGCTGAGCGGCAAAAGCGTCAAACGAGGGCTGAAAGGGTTGGTCAGGGTAATCGGTGCCCTTGATCCACCGTTTGGGGTTCACCGCCCGGATGGTCGGCGTGTCCTGGGCGAGGATCATCTCGATGCAACTGCCCCACACGTCCGAACAGGAGCGTAGGTGGGCGAGCACCTCGTTGGCGGACCACTCGCCGGGCGCGGGCGCGGCTCGCAACTGGCCGGGGCTCAGACCGTCCGCGAGCGCGGCGATGCGCGGCGGGGTTTCCGCCAGGATGGTCAACGTCTGCTCAATGGCGAGTGATCGTGTTGGCACCTGTGTTACCCCTTCGCCTGTTCCATCCCGCTGTCTCCGATCAAAGATCGAGGGAGCGCAGCCCGTTCATGCCAAGGAGCAACGAGATCTCACCGCCGTGATGCAGATCGTGCTCCAGCACGTGGTAGATTACCCAACTGCGCGACACCTCGTAGATCTGACCGTCCCATTCATCCGGGAAAGTCATGGCGCACTCGTCGGGGCTCCAGCGCTGCAAGCGCGCCTCGATAAAGTCCCACGTCTCATCGAGGCCGCGCACCAACTCCGCCGCACTGCGGTCGGGCGACTCGCGTTGGCCCCAGTTCATGTACTCGTTCATCTGCTCGTCGTCATCCTGCAAGGTTCCGCTGAACCACCCCGCCCGAACCGAGATGATGTGCTGCACAAGTTGGCCCAGCGGCCACATTCGCGCGGCAGGCTGCAACGAAAGCTGCTCGTCGGTCAGCGGCGCGACGGCATCGCGCAGCTTTTCCTGGTAGCCCCGCCAGTTCTGATAGATCACGTCCAACGTGGAGTCGCTTTGCTGTGGCAATGGTCTGTCCTTTGCTGAGTGTCAAGAGGCCGTAGCGTACCATGAAGGCGCGACAGGCGCTGAGCAGCTTCTTTGGTCCGCTTGTCATCTGTCGCTTTTCACAGCGTCAACCGTGCTGAGGCCCGTTGCCCTGATCATTGGCCAGCAGGCGGTTGCCAAAGTTCCACCTTGTTTCCTTCTGGATCGATGACCCAGGCGAACTTCCCGTACTCCGACTCCTCGACCTTCTCCAGCACGTTGCAGCCTTCTTCGCGCAAGACCTTGACCAGGGCGTGGAGATCCTCCACCCGGTAGTTGACCATGAAAGGGGCCGTGCTGGGTGCAAAGGGGTCCTCTTGCGCCGACCCAATGGACCAGATGGTGGTTCCGGCAACCGGCGTACCTTCCGCGTCGCTCCAGGTGAAAACTGCACCACCCCATTCCTGCACATCGATTCCGAGGTGCCGCTTGTACCATGCCTGCAGCGCCGGGGCGTCTTTGGCTGTAAAGAAGATGCCGCCAATGCCAGTGACTCGCTTCATAAGAACCTCCGAGGGTGAGTGGTGGTGTGAGAGCGTGGATTTTCTGCGGCCCAGCGGTTCGGTGAGCCGACGACGGGAAAGCGAGTGGCCGAGTTTGCTCACCAGATGCCGGGAAACGTGCGGCCAGGTGGGTTGCCCAAACTCCCGCTGGTCGGCTTGGTTGGGGGTGGCGGGCGCTGGGTGCTGCCCCGACTTGCACAATTGACGAAAGCCAGACCCACTATGACTTTCGCCTACTCACCCACGCGGTGCGTGGCATTGTACTCTTCCAACGTCATCCCAAAGAGCAACTCGTCGTGGTGCGTGCCATTCCAGAACCACTCTTCTCTTAACCTTCCCTCCTGAGTGAACCCCAGTTTTCGATGCAACTGGATGGAAGCTGTGTTATAGCTCGCACAGGAAGAATCGCACTTGTGTAACCGTCTCTCCATGAAGCCGTATTTCAAAATGAGCCGAACTGCATCTTCGGCATAGCCTCGTTTGCGGTACGGACGGTCTACAAGGACGCTAAACCAGAATTTGCCATGTCGTTCATCAATGCTGTGCATCGTGGCAAGGCCAGCATACTCTTGTTCGTGGGTCTCAATGGCAAATGCGATCATGTTGTTGACCTGCTTGCATCCGCCGTATTTCTCAAGCCATGCCTTCTGCAACTCGACGGTTGTCGGCAATTCTATCCCGATATTGAACTCTTCCCTGGAGATGCTGTCGAGAGAGTGTGCGAATCGATGATCTGCATCGTCGATGGTTAAGGCGCGTAGTCGTATCTTATCTCCCTGCCAGAAGTAGTATGAATAATCCAAACTTGTTTCAGTCATCACAATCCTTTGTGATGTGGCTATCGTCGCACTGACGCCTACAGCCCTCCCACGTTGTGCGTTTGCGGCGACGGGGCGGCGTATGGCTTCGACTTGGGCGCAGAAAAACGCAAAGCCAGAAAACTGGTTGAAAATGGCGACCCGCCCCCGCTGCCCGCTTGGTTGGCGGGCTTTTTGTTTTGCAAACCTCTACTTGCTTGTAAAACTTCAGCAACCCAAACTATTCAGAGCCTTGAACCGGATGCATGGGTGCGCCCCTTTGTGAGAACGTGGCCCTGCTTTCAGCGGCCCAACGCGGCGCGGCTATTCATCAACTTCGGTTGTGATGGCACCTGCACGCTCGTAATTCACGACAATGACCCCATTCGGGGTGACTATGCTTTCTGTCACCTTGAACGCCCTCGGCATCGTGCCCTCGGCAAACAACCGCTTTCCCCCGCCCAACGTTATCGGATAGATCATCAGCCAGAACGCATCGACCAAATCATGCTTGATAAGGGTCTGAATAAGATCGCCACTTCCCCAAACGTGCAAATCCGGCCCTGGCTGTTGCTTGATTTGGGTGATTTTTTCCGCAATATCTCCGGCCAAAAACACGGATGGCTGCCAGTCGCTAGACGTCATGGTGTTCGAGGCGACGTACTTGGTCGCCGCGTTGACGCCAGGCCAGATGTCCGCATGGTATGGCCAGTACGGTGCCCAAATTTCAAAGGTTTTGCGCCCTAACAACAGGTCGAATGGTAGGCTCATCTGCCTTCTCAGGGCCGTGCCAAGAATCGCGTCGGAATAAGCACTTGTCCAGCCGCCATACGCGAAGCCGCCGCTGGTATCTTCGTCTGGCCCGCCCTGGGATTGTATGACACCATCGAGGGAGATATGTTCAAGCACAACAACTTTTCTCATGACCGAGTTCCTTCACTATCGGGATGACTGTTTGGGGGGCGTTCCAAGTAGGGAAACAACACCCTATTAGGGCGTAAACCGTTTCCAATGGCCTTCGGAGACAACTTCGACAACGCCATCGACCACCTTGAGGGCGCTCTGATCGTCAATCGCGTACGCCGGACCCGCGATGTCGGTCGCCCACCGCTCCGCGTCGGCCAGGGTGTTCCCCGGCATCATCTCGTGGTCCAGGTGCGGGAAGATCGAGAAGCCGACAACCCCCAGGGTTTGGTCGTTCGGCGCGGAGCGCCACTCCACGAAGTAGTCACCGATCCGGGGAGTCATCACCATGCTCCCAGCGCTCACGCCCACCCAAACGCTCTCGGACAGCGACGGCAGGAGGTCCGCCAACCCGGACTCCCGCATCCAGTGGCACAGGTAGGTCGCGTCGCCCCCGTCCACGAGCAGGACGTCAGCCTCCCGGACCCAGGGGACCCAGCGCTCCTCGCCGATGGTGGGCAGGGCGGTGAGTTCGAGGAGGCCCACCGACTTCCAACCCAGGCCGCTCATGGTGTGCCAGGGGGGCTCGCCGCGACGAAGCCTCGTGCCGAGGCTGGCCCGCACATCGGGTGGCCCCATTGCGCCGTCGGGATGCAGAGCGCGGTGGACTCGGCGATTGGCTTGCCCAGCAGCTCTATGAGCGCGTCGCGGATGCTGGGGTTCGTGACGCCCCCAGACGTAAGCAACAATCTCATCATTCCTATCCTTGATGAATTAAAAGAGCTGACCGCTCCCCCAATCTGCTTCACCCAAGCAACGCAAAAAACAAGTTGGGTTAACATCTTCGAGCATAGAACAAATGGTCTGCGAGGTCAAACAGTGGGCATGGGTGGGTGTGTAGACCGAGAGGTATTCCCACAGACAACAGACAAGCCTAATTTGGTACAGCCAGCGCAGCGCCGCCCAACTCTGGCTTATACCGCTCTCCAGCGGTTTATACTGCTGAAAAGGTGAGGTCTGGCAGTATAAACCCCCAGGTTGCTGCCGAACCCGCAGCCTTTGTGACAGTTCCGCACCGTGTAAACCCTGCCAGCACTGGCCCTTGCAGCCAATGCCCCACTTTTGAGTATACCGTGACGGCCATTGTTGTTCAAGGGAAGCTTTGGCATGGCTTGGGGGACGCGATCAGGCGTAGCCCCCGCCCTCACCTTCATCACCCCCTCACCCCCTCACCTTCATCACCTTCATCACCCCCTCACCCCCCGTGCGCTTGGTTGCTCATTTTGCGCGTGATATACTCGTGCGTCATGTTCCCCACTCAACCTACAAAAAGCACAATTCCCCCTCAAAGGAGAGGCCCGTGGCAGAAACGATGAAGGCCATTGCGAAAACGGAGCGCGGCGCGGGGCTGTCTCTGGTGGAAGTGCCGGTGCCGGTGCCCGGTCCGCGCGATGTGTTGATCCGCGTCGTCGCCAGTTCGATCTGCGGCACCGACGTGCATATCTACCAGTGGGATGCGTGGAGCCAGTCACGCATCCACCCGCCGCTCATCCTGGGGCACGAGTTTGCGGGCGAGATCGTCGAGGTGGGGAGCGAGGTGACGCGCTGGCAGGTCGGGCAATCGGTCTCCGCCGAGGGGCACATCGTGGATTGGAGCTGCGCGGCCTGCCGCAACGGCCAGCCGCACCTGTGCGCCAACGTGAAGGTGATCGGCATCGATCGACCCGGAGCCTTTGCCGACTTTGTGTCGGTGCCTGCCGAGAACATCTGGCCGAACCCCGATTTTTTGCCGCCAGAAATCGCCAGCCTGCAAGACCCCTTCGGCAATGCGGTCCACACCGCGTTCGCCTTTGACCTAGCGGGCAAGTCGGTGCTGGTGACGGGGGTCGGCCCCATCGGGCTGATGACGATCCCCGTGGCGCGCGTCGCCGGGGCCACGCAGATCATCGTGAGCGATGTGAGCGAGCCGAAGCTGAGGCTGGCCAAGCAGATGGGCGCGGACGTGCTGCTCAACCCGCTGCGCGACGACATTGTAACAGCGGTGCGCGACCTGACCGGCGATGGGGCCGACGTGCTGCTGGAAATGAGTGGCGCGGCCCCCGCCATCAATAGTGGGCTGGCGGCGCTCCGCCCGGGCGGCGAGGCGGCGCTGCTGGGGGTGCCGGGCAGGCCCATCGAGATCGACTGGGCGAACCACGTGGTGTTCAAGGGGGTGACGATCCAGGCGATCTACGGTCGCAAAATCTGGGACACCTGGCACCGCATGCGTGCGCTGCTCGCCACCGGCGCGGTGGACCTGTCGCCGCTCATCACCCACGAGCTGCCGCTGGCCGACTTTGAGCAGGGCTTCGCGCTGATGCGCTCGCGCGACGAGGTGGTGGGCAAGGTGATCCTGCGCCCGTAAACATGGCGCATCCAACCGAACAAAAAGAGGGCCAGCACCACGCTGGCCCTCTTTTGTTGTGGGCGCGATTCCCCGTGCTCAGCCAGTGACCAGGTCGCCCTGCGCGATACTGAGCCGTACCCCGTCATCGTCCACGCCCACTACCTGCTCGGCGAGCGCAAAGCCGTCCCCGCGCAGCAGGCCACGGTCGATCTGCACGAACCCCTGGTTCATCAGCCGGTTCAACACCGCATCGGGGATGTCGCGCGCCCCCACCAGCGACTCCCCGATGATCCCCGCCACCGCGTCATTGCGCCCGTACTCGGTGTCGAGCGGCGCTACATCGGCGCGGGTGTAGGCGGGGTTGGAGACATCTTCCGTGTCGCTGCCCAGGTACACCTGCTTCACCGTGCCGACTCTGTTGTCGTCGCGGTCCATCACGCTCATGCCTTCTCGGATCATTTCCAGCCACTTGTAGGTTGCCATTGCTTGGTCCTTTCTGGTTTGGTCTAGCTACCTGTTCAGCAAGTTATATGCCGATTTGCAGCGGGCGCGCATTGTCGTCACCCTACCAATGGTCGTATAATTGGCCTTAACCACAGTGTATTCAAAGGAGAAACCGATGAGCAAGCAGGGGCCACTCGCCTGGATCGAGGAGGAACTGGCAGCGTTGCAGGAGCAGGGGCTCTTGACAACCATTCGCGAGCTTGAGTCGCCGCAGGGGGCGTGGCTGGTGGTGGACGGGCAGCGCGTCTTGAATTTTGGCTCGAACAACTACCTGGGGCTCGCCAACGACCCGCGCCTGGTGGCGGGGGCGAAGGAGGCGATGGACCGGCTAGGGCGTGGGGCCGGCGCGGTGCGCACCATCGCCGGCACGATGAGCATCCACCGCGAGTTGGAGGAGCGGCTGGCCGAGTTCAAGGGCGCGGAGGCGACGGTCGTGCTCCAAAGCGGCTTTAGCGCCAACACCGCCACCATCCCCGCCGTCGTGGGCAAGGGCGACGCCATCTTTTCCGACCGGCTCAACCACGCGTCGATCATCGACGGCTGCCGCCTGAGCCGCGCGCAGATCATCGCCTACGAGCACAACAGCGCCGACTCGCTGGACGCGGCCATCGCGGAAAACAAGGGGCAGTACAACCGCCTGCTCGTCGTCACCGACGGGGTCTTTTCCATGGACGGCGACGTGGCCCCGCTGGACAAGCTGACCGAGGTCGCCAAGCGCCACGGCGCGATCATGATGGTGGACGACGCGCATGGCGAGGGGGTGCTGGGGCGCGGCGGGCGCGGCATCGTGGACCATTTCGGGCTGCACGGCGAGGTGGACATCGAGGTGGGCACCCTCTCCAAAGCCTTCGGGGTGATGGGCGGGGTCGTCGCGGGCTCCTCCTCGCTGATCCGCTGGCTCAAGCAGCGCGGTCGCCCCTTCCTCTTTTCCAGCGCCCTCTCCGTGCCGGACGCGGCGGCCTGCCTGGCGGCGGTCGACATCCTGGACGAGAGCACGGAACTGGTGGACCGCCTGTGGGACAACGCGCGCTACTTCCAAGGTGGGATGCGTGAGCTAGGCTTCGACACCGGCAAGACAGAAACCCCCATCACGCCGGTCATCCTGGGCGAGGCCCCGCTGGCGCAGCACTTTTCCAAGCGCCTCTTCGCGGAAAACATCTTTGCCACCGCCATCGCCTTCCCCACCGTGCCGCATGGCACCGCGCGCATCCGCGTCATGCCCTCCGCCGCGCACAGCCGCGACGACCTGGACTTTGCGCTCGACACCTTTGCCCGCGTGGGGCGGGAGCTGGGGGTGATTGGGTAGGACAGAGATTGGAGATTAGAGATTAGAGATTAGAGATACAGATTACAGATACGGATTACAGATTACAGATACAGATTACAGATACATATTACAGGTTAGGGAAAATCAGTGTGCAAAGCGCTCCCACTGTGGGCGGCTCCAAGTCGCCTTTGATAGCTCAAGTCCGCTCTTGCGGCCTCCTCTCTGTAATCCGTACTCTGCAATCTGCAATCTCCAATCTGCAATCTTCTAATCTCTAATCTCCAATCCGCCTTACCATTGGCACGTAACATGATAGGCGAAGCCGGTAGAAGGGATCGGGTGCGGGAAGAACCAAAAAAATGAAAGGGAGGCGCAGCTGATGAAGGAGCTACCGAGAGTGGTCATCGTGGGCGCGGGCTTTGGCGGGCTGAAGGTGGCCCGCAAACTCCGCAAAGCACCGGTCGAGCTGTGGATGATTGATCAGTACAACTTTCACACCTTTCAGCCCCTGCTCTACCAGGTGGCGACGGCTGCGCTGGAACCGGAAGAGGTGGCGCACGCGGTCCGTGGTATCTACCACGACCAGGAAAATTTCAACTTCCGCCTGGCGACGGTGACGGGCGTGGACCTAGCGGCGCAGCAGGTGCTGCTAGACGAGGGACAGCCGATTCCCTACGATTACCTGGTCATCGCGACCGGAGCGAGCACGAACTTTTTCGGCATCGAGGGGGTCGAGCAGCACGCGTTCCCGCTCAAAAGCGTGACCGAGGCGGTCAACCTGCGCAGCCACATCATGCGCCAGTTCGAGCGCGCCGATGCCAACCCTGACCTGATTGCCGACGGGATTTTGAGCTTTGTGATCGTCGGCGGCGGACCGACGGGGGTCGAGATGTCCGGCTCGCTCCGTGAGCTGTTCGAGCAGGTGCTGCGCAAAGATTACCCGCAGACCGAGGTCAGCGCCGCGCGCGTGATCCTCATCGAGGCGACCGACCGCGTGCTCGCTCCCTTCCACGAGGAATCGCGCGAGCATGCGCTGGCAAAGCTTCAGCAGCTAGGCGTTGAGGTGCTGCTGGGCGAGGCGGTGGTCCGCGCCACTGCCGACGCGGTTCACCTGAAAAGTGGCAAGGTGATCCCCACCCATACCCTCATCTGGGCAGCGGGGGTGCGCGCGAACCCGCTCGCCGACCGGCTGGGGCTGGAGCAGACGCGCGGCGGGCGGCTGGTAGTCAACGAGGATTTGAGCGTGCCCGGCCACCCCAACGTCTTCGTGGTCGGCGACATGGCGGCGAGCAAGGCCAAGGATGGCACCCTCCACCCGCAGGTGGCACAGGTGGCGTTACAGGGCGCGGTGCACGCAGCCAAGCAGATTCAGCGCCACCTCAACGGGCTGCCCACCAAGCGCTTCAGCTATCTGGACCCCGGCATCATGGCGACGATCGGGCGCAACGCGGCGGTGGTGGAATTCCCCGTCGGCGGGTTACGCTTCCGGGGCTTTATCGCCTGGCTGATGTGGCTCTTCCTGCACTTGATGTACCTGGTTGGCTTCCGCAACCGCTTGAACGTGTTTGTGAACTGGCTGTGGAACTATTTCACCTTTGATCGCAGTGCGCGCCTCATCTTTGATGTGAAGCCCAACGACGAGACCCTCACCGTCAACCAGCCCGGCCAGATTCAGGCGGGCTGGAGCGGCGACAAGGTGCTGGAGCACAAAATCGACGTGTAGCCAACCGTCCCCAAACCGACGCGGGCACAAAGCCGCCAGACCGCGCTTTGTGCCCGTTCTTTTTTAGCGGACGACCGACGACGCGACGACCGACGACCGACGACCGGACGACCGACGACGGACGACCGACGACCGAAGACCAAAGACGGAGGACTGTCCCTGACCCCTGATCCCTGACCCCTACCCCTGACCCCCGATCCCTGACCCCCGTCCTACCAGAAGGAGTTACCGATGCAAAGCTTTTTGAGCCACCTGGAATGCGGCTGGTGCGGCAAGCAGTATGAAGCAGAGCGGCTGTGGAACCTGTGCCCCGATTGCCAGCGCCCGCTGCTCGCCCGCTACGACCTGGACGCCGCGCGCGGCGCCTTCCCGCGCGAGTCGCTGGTGGGCCGCGCCCGCGACGATGTGGCGCTACGCCGAAATGCTGCCCGTGCGCGATCCGCGCTTCCGCTTCACCCTGGGCGAGGGGTTGACCCCGCTGCTCGCGATGGAGCGGCTGGGCGAGCGGCTCGGCCTGTCGCAGTTGTTCGCCAAGGACGAGGGGCAGAACCCGACAGCCTCCTTCAAGGCGCGCGGGCTGGGCATGGCGGTGGCGCGCGCGGCGGAACTGGGGGTGAAGGCGCTCGCGATCCCCAGCGCGGGCAACGCGGGCAGCGCCCTCGCCGCCTACGCCGCACGGGCGGGGCTGCCCGCCTGCATCTTCCTGCCGCAGGACGTGCCGCCGATCTTCCTCGCGGAAATGCGCGCGCTCGGCGCGGAGGTCACGCTGGTGGACGGGCTCATCACCGACTGCGCGCAAGCTGGTGCGGCAGGGCGTGGACGAGGGGCGCTGGTTCGACCTGTCCACCCTCAAGGAGCCGTACCGCCTGGAGGGCAAAAAGACGATGGGCTACGAGCTGGCCGAGCAGTTCGGTGGCGACCTGCCCGACGTGATCCTCTACCCGACCGGCGGCGGCACGGGCTGGTGGGCATGTGGAAGGCGTTCGACGAGATGGAAGCGCTCGGCTGGATCGGCAGCGAGCGCCCGCGCATGGTCAGCGTGCAGAGCGAGGGCTGCGCGCCCATCGTGCGCGCCTTCCAGCAGGGGAGCCGCACCGCCGAGCCGTGGCAGAACGCCGCCACCCTCGCCGACGGGCTGCGCGTGCCCGCCGCCGTCGGCGACTTTCTGATCCTGGATGCGATCCGCGCCAGCGGCGGCACCGCCATCGCCGTGCCGGACGACGAGATTCGCGCGGCGATCTACGAGATCGGCGCGAGCGAGGGGCTCTTCGTAGCGCCCGAGGCTGCCGCCACCCTCGTCGCGCTGCGCCGCCTCCAGGCGGAGGGGTGGCTCCGCCCCGACGAGCGCGTGCTCCTCTTCCTGACCGGCAGCGGGCTCAAATACGCGCACCTGATCCAGTAGCGTGGCGGGGCGCGTCGCCCCATCAAACCGTTTGGTGCCCACGCGTGTATAATAAAAGCCGCGAACAGTTAGCCGATCTCACTATTTCGTGTTGGGCACTCTCTCATGAAAGACGCTTCCAGTCTTGTTTTGCACGCTGAGCCCGCGCCGCGCCCGCGTCGGGGGCAGGAGCGCCCCGGCGCGGCCTTTCTGGTTGGGGTGGGGCAGCGGCTCGCCTTTGGGGCGCTCGTCCTGCTCGCGCTGATGCTCTTAACCTTTTTGGGGCTGGAAATGGCGCGCGGCAGCGCCTTTCGCCCCGCCCTGGCCCACGCGGCGGGCGAGAGCGTCGCCTACCTGGGCCAACTGCTGCGCGGCAACCTGGGCACTGTGGAATCCGCCAATGCCGCGCTGATGCCGCGCCCCATCGCCGACGTGCTGCGCGAGACCGCCAGCAAGAGCCTGGGGCTGCTCGGCCTCTCGCTGCTGCTGGCGACGGCGGGCGGCATCGCGCTGGGCGCGGCCACGGCGCTGCGCCGCCACTCCAGCGGCTCTCTCCTCCTGATCGTCGTCTCGATCATCGGGGTCTCGCTGCCTAGCTTCTTCGCCGCGATCCTGCTTCAATGGGCGCTGCTCCAGTGGGTGCGCGTGTTCGACAGCCCCGCGCCGCTGCCCGTCGGCGGCTTCGGCTGGGATCGGCACATCGTTCTGCCCGCGCTGGTGCTGGCGGCGCGCCCGCTGGCGCAGATCACGCGCGTCACCTTCGTGACCCTCATCGAGCTGCTCGGGCAGGATTTTGTGCGTACCGCGCACGGCAAGGGGCTGCACGCGCGCACCGTCATGCGCCGCCATGTGATCCGCAACGCGGCCATCCCCATCCTGACCACCATCGGCAGCTCGCTGCGCTTCTCGCTGAGCAGCCTGCCCGTGGTGGAGCTGTTCTTCGGCTGGCCGGGGGTGGGCGTGATGCTGCTGGACGCCATCGCGCGCCGCGACGACAAGCTGACCGTCGTGCTGGTGCTCAGCCTGGGGCTGCTGTTTATCCTCGTCAACAACCTGCTCGACCTGAGCTTCCGCCTGATCGACCCGCGCCTGCGGACGAGCGCGGCGGGTGGTACCGGCTCGGGGGAGAGCGTGCTGGGTGCCCTGCGCGCCTTTCTCGCCGACCTGGGGCGGATGCTGCTCGACAACCCGCTCGTCCGCTGGCTCCAGCGGCGGCGCACCCCGCCGGAGCCAAGCCCCTTCAGCGGGGTGCTGGCGCGGCAGGGCACGGAGAGCCCGCCCGCTTCCGGGCGCTACCGCTACGCGCTGTGGCGCGCGTGGGTACGCGGCACGCTGCGCAACCTGCCCTTCGTCCTCGGCACGCTGCTGGTGCTGGGGCTGCTCGGCATCTTTGTCTTCGGCCCCGCGCTCGCCCCGCACAGCCCCTACACCCGCCAGCTGATCGCCATCGTCGATGGGACCATCGCCTCGCCGCCCTTCAAGCCCGGCATCACCTACCCGTGGGGCAGCGACTTTTTGGGCCGCGACATCAAGAGCCTGGTGCTGGTGGGCGCGCAGCAGACGTTGACGCTCGCCGCGCTGGTTGTCGTTGGGCGCATGGCAATCGGCGTGCTGCTCGGCGCGCTGGCGGGCTGGCAGCGCGGCAGCTGGCTCGACCGCACGATCCAGAGCGTCGCCGAGATGGTTTCCGCCTTCCCCACCCTGCTGCTCGCGATGATCCTGATCCTGGCGCTCGGCATCCGGCAGGGGGTGCCACCCTTCGTGATCGCGCTGACCTTTGTCGGCTGGGGCGAGGTGATGCAGTACGTGCGCAGCGAGGTGCTCGCCATCAAGCCCAAGCCCTTTATCGAGAGCGCGGTCGCCATCGGCGTGCAGACCCCGCGCATCCTCGTCGGGCACGTGCTGCCGAACCTGATCCCCGCGCTAATCTCCATCGCCGCGCTCGAAATGGGCGCGGTGCTCATGCTGCTGGGCGAGCTGGGCTTTATCGGCATCTTTATCGGCGGTGGCATCATGACCGGCGAGGACATGAGCTTCCACTACTCCGATGTGCCGGAGTGGGGCGCGATGCTCAGCAACGTGCGCGCGTTCGTGCGTGCCTACCCGTGGATGGCGCTCTACCCCGCCATCGCCTTTTTCCTCGCGATCCTGGCCTTCAACCTGTTTGGCGAGGGGGTGCGCCGCCTGGTGGACGACGTGGGCGTGAACCTGACGCGCCTTTTCAACCGCTACACCTTTGCCCTCGCCATCGTCCTGCTTTTGGGGTGGGGCTGGGTCAAGGAGAACACCGGCGAGGCGGCGGTGTACCGCGCCTCAGCACTCACCTTTTCGGGCGAGCAGGCGCTGACCCACGTCGAGGCGCTCACCGATCCCGCCATGGACGGGCGCGCGCTCGGCTCGGCGGGGATGGACGCGGCTGCCACGTACATCGCCGATCAATTCGCCGCGCTGGGTCTTCAGCGCGCGGGCGAGGATCGCAGCTACTTTCAGAGCAAGAACCGCTCGTTCGAGACGCTCGACGCGCTCCCCGAGTTGAGCATCGGCGACGGGGGCGCGCCGCTGCGCTACCACGAGGATTTTCAGGAGTTTGTGGGGGTTTTCAGCAACATGGGCGAGGCACAGGGCGAGGTGTCCCTGCTCCAGATGGGGGAACTGTCGGACGCGCGAAGCTGGTTCGGCGGCCCCCCCAACGCCCTGCGCAGCGTTGATTTCTCGGATCGGGTGCTGCTCATGCTCTCTGGCGAGGCGGCGCTGCGGCTAACCTCGGTCGCGCACCGTGGCGCGCTCGTGGTGACCGATGACCCCACGCTTATCGGGCGCGCAGCTACACTTTCCACCATCGACCCTGCCTCGCGCTTCGCCGAGTCTCGCCCCACCCTATGGATCAGCGAGGCGGTTGCCAACCGTCTGCTCGCCCCCGCGGGGCTAACGGTGGCCCAGGCGCGCCAGCAGGTCGCCGCCTTCGAGATCGATCAGTTGCAACTGACCCCGCTCGGCGTGCCCGTGACGATGAAGGTGGAAGGGACGGTGGAGCGCGTGCCGGTGCATCACGTCATCGGCCACCTGCCGGGCGATGTGGACGCCTACGATGACAAGATGATCGTCGTCATGGCGCAGTACGACAACCCGCCCGCCAGCCCCGACGGGCTGCTCTACCCGGGCGCGAACGACAACGCGAGCGGGGTCGCGGTGATGCTGGAAGCGCTGCGCACCCTGCGCGACGCGGGCTACCAGCCCTACAAAACCTTTTTGTTTGTGGCCTACAGCGGCGAGGGGCAGGAGGGTGGCGAGTGGGTGAATCGCCCCGAGGTCAAGCAGTTCCTCCAGGCGAAGTACGGCTTTTCGGGCTCCTTCGACATCGAGGCGGTGATTGACCTGCGCGGCGTTGGCGCGGGCGAGGGGAGCGCGCTGCTCTACGCGCCGGGCGGCAGCCTGCGGTTGGCGCAGCAGATGGAAACGGCGGCGCAGCGCATGGACCTGCCCACCGAGCGCGCGCCGGAAGCGGTGGACTTTAGCGTCCTCTACCAGGAGGGCCGCGGCGGGCTGCGTGACCCGGAGACCCCGGTCATGGAACTGTTCTGGCAGGGGTGGGAACGCAGCGCGCGCCTCCCCTCGGACACCCTCGACACCCTCTCCCCGGCCAAATTGGAGCAGGCGGGCGAGCTTCTCGCGCAGCTGCTCATGATGCTGGGGCGCGACACGACGTATTGAGGGGGCAGGGGACGGGGGGACAAGGGGACAGGGGGACAAGGAGAAAAGGGGAGAAGGGGAGAAAGGGAGACGCCCTTTTTGCGTTTTCAAGATTCTCCCCCGCGCGGCGCTAGGTGGGGTGATCCCACCGCTTGAGCATCGTCCAGGAGGAGCCCGAATCGTTCACCACCTGGAAGCCCAGGCGCTGGTAGAGGCGCAGCGCGGGGTTCTCTGGCGAGACGCTGAGCGAGACGCCGGGGAAGCGCTGCTGCGCGGCGTCCAGCAGGTGGGTGAGCAGGTGGGTGCCGGTGCCCGCCCCACGGTAGCGCGGGAGCAGGGCGACGGTCAGCTCTGGGATGTCGTCCGCCACGTAGCCATACCCCCGTTGCTCCCCGCGCAGCAGGCGAAGCCACGCCGCGCCCACCGGCTGCACGCTGCCCTCGATTACCGCAGCAAAGCCCAGATCGGTCGCGTTGCCCCAGCCGCGCACATACTTGGCGATCTTCGGATGCTGCACGATGGAGCGCGGCGGCGCGGCAACCCCAGCGGGCAGATAGATCGCGTGGTACACGATCTCCCACAAAAATGGCTCGTCGGCGTCAGACAGGGGACGAGTGGAGATGGAGCGCGTTGAATAAAACATTAACCTCCTCCTTCTCTTGCAAAGCAGGATAGTGGTGAAAGGCGCTGCCCCAACCGACGGGGGCGGTCAGCGGTGGGGGCACAGTCTATCAAAGCTGGGTTGTTGCGGCAAAGCGACCGTGGCCCAACCCTTTGGCGGGCGCGGGGGGCAGGCAGGGCGGTGGTCAAAACGAAAGGGCACAAGCCGTAGCTCGTGCCCTTTTGTGCCCCGCAAGGTTGCCCGGCTGGGCTACTCCACGTTGATAATCTTAAAGTCAACCTCGCCGCCGGGGGTGTTGACCGTTACCTTGGCCCCTTTTTTCTTGCCAAGCAACATGCGGCCCAAGGGGGACTCGTTGGAGATGCAGCCGTTCGAAGGATTGGCCTCGGTCGCCCCGACCAGCGTGTAGGTTTCATCGTCATCGGTGCCCTCCTCGCGGATGGTCACCGTGCTACCCAGGCCAATCACACTGCTGCCGCTGGCCTCGATGATCTGCACATTCTTCAGAAGATACTCCACCTCGCGAATGCGCCCCTCGACGAACCCCTGCTCCAGCTTCGCGTCGTCGTACTCGGCATTCTCGCGCAGGTCCCCCTCTTCCTTGGCCTGGCGGATCCGCTCGGCCACCTGGGGGCGCTTCTCTTCCTTCAGAAAAGCGAGTTCTTCTTCAAGCTTCTTCTTGCCTGCGGCAGTCAGCAGCGTGGGCTTCTCTATTATACTCTTCACCTATACCATCCCTTCGCAACCAAAAAAGAACGAAACTGGGGCGGGCGCTCCCAGTTTCGAAGATGACTTTATTATAGCGATATCGGGCGAAGCGGCAAACGTTCGTAGGGCACGCGGGGCCGTGGTACAATCGACGGATGCAGCGGCTCCCCATCCACTCCACCAAATATGATGGCTCCCCCCACTGGCGCTACCTGTCTTTTTTGCTGGAAGAAACTGCGGATGGCTGGCTCACCTTTGCGCCAGCGGGGCTACGCATCCAGGCGCACAAGGGCATCTGGCTGAACGGCTACCCCTTTTTGCGCTGGCACTGGCGTGATCGCTGGTGGGATGCGCTGTTGGTTTTCCAGGGGGATGGCAGGTGGCTGAAGTGGTACTGCAACATCGTCACCCCGCCGCGCCTGGAGGGCGGCGCGCTGCGCTTCCACGACCTGGACCTGGATGTGGTCTGGCACCACGAGCGCGGGCTGGAACTGGTCGATGTGGACGAGTTTGAGCAGAACGCCGCGCGCATGGCCTACCCCGCCGCGCTGGTCCAGCGCGCGCGGGACAGCGCCGCGCATCTTCAACAATTAATCCAACAGGGGGCGTGGCGCTTCGGCGAGGAGCCGCGCGCCCTTCGATACGAGCAGGAGCTTGCCCGATGGCCCGCGCTTTTGACCTGATCACCTTCGATTTTGACGGGGTTCTTCTCCACAACAATTACAACGAGCTTTTCCTCGATCATTGCCGCACCCTCGGCCTTGGCTGGGCCCCCGAGCAGGAGCGGGTGCTGGCGCGCTTCATCCACGATTACTTCGGCTCCGGGCGCTCCCGCGCCGACATGGAGGCGCACGGGCAGGAGGGGTTCTGGGCGGTAGCCTACCTTCACTTTTTGGAGACGCTGGGGGCAGAGGGCGATGTGGCAGCGGCGGCAGCCTCGCTGGCCGAGGCGATGCAGGCGGCGGAGGGAGTGTACTACCACGAGTACGGCCTGCACGAGATGCTCGACGGGCTGCGCGAGGCGGGCTACCACCTTGCGATGCTGACCAACCGCGACGACCGCATTCACGAGTTTGGCAAGCGAGTGGGAATTGATCGCTCCCTTCGAGTTTATCGGCACGCGCGACACCGTCGGCAAGCCCAAGCCGGAGCCGCACCTGTACCACCACATCGCCGAGCACTTCAACGTGCCCGCCGAGCGTGGCGCTGCACATCGGCGACAACCCCTACGCGGACGTGGTGGGCGCGAAGGCGGCAGGCTGGCACGTGCTGCTGATCGACCCCGACGACCTCTTCCCCGACTGGGAGGTGCCGCGCCTGCCCTCCCTGCGTGACCTGCCCGAGTGGTTGGCCGCGCGGTAAGGAGTGCTCACCACAGAGAACACGGAGAGCACAGAGGCCTATACGGTAGCGAGGATAACCCCCACTGCCCAGAAAAAAAGCCCCCGACAGCACGCTGTCGGGGGCTTTTTTTGCCGGAAAATCCTACTCGAAGGCGCTGATGCCGGTCAGGTGGCGACCGATGATCAACTGCTGGATCTGGCTAGTGCCCTCGTACAGCGAGCCGACGCGCGCGTCGCGCCACAGGCGCTCCGGCGGAAACTCGTTGGAGTAGCCGTAGCCGCCATGCACCTGGATCGCCATGTCGGCGGCGCGCTTCTTGGCCACCTCGGTGGCGTAGTACTTGGCGATTGCAACGGGGATCGTGCTGCGCTCGTGCTGGTCCTTCGTCCACGCCGCCTTATACACCAACATGCGCGCCGCCTCGGTCTCCACGTGCATGTCGGCCAGCATCGCCTGCACCAGTTGGTAGCTGGCGATGGGCTTGTCGAAGGTTTCGCGCTCCTGCGAGTACTTCACGCTGGCGTCCAGCGCGTGCTGCGCGATGCCCACGCAGCCGGAGGCCACCCCCATGCGCCCATTGTCGAGGGCACTCATGGCAACCTGGAAGCCCTTGCCGATCTCGCAGAGCCGCTCGGAATCCTTGACGCGCATGTCGGTGAAGTACAACTCGCCGGTGTTGCTCGCCTTCAAGCCGAGCTTGCCATGCATGGTGCGCGCCTCGAAGCCGGGGCGATCCGTCTCGATCAGAAAGGCCACCATCCCCTTGTGGCGGCTGCCCGCCTCGGTCTGGGCGAAGACAATCGCCGCGTCGGCCCACTCCCCGTTGGAAATCCAAATCTTCTGCCCGTTGAGCACCCACTCGTCGCCGTCGCGGCGCGCGCTGGTCTGCTGGTTGGAGGCGTCCGAGCCCGCGTCCGGCTCGGTCAGCCCGAAGCAGCCGATCCACTCGCCCGAGCAGAGCTTGGGTAGAAAGTGCTGCTTCTGCTCCTCCGTGCCCCAATTCAGGATCGTCAGCTCGACGAGGCTCATCTGCACGCTGAGCGTGGTGCGCACCGAGCTGTCGGCGTAGCCGATCTCCTCGAAGACGATGGCCTCGGAGGTGTAGTCCATGCCCGCGCCGCCGTACTGCTCCGGGATCGGCACCCCCAAAAAGCCGAGCGCGCCCATCTCGTTGAGCAGCTCGCGCGGGAAGGAGCCCTGAATGTCCCACTCGCGCGCGTAGGGAAGAATTTTTTCACGGGCAAACGCGCGCACCGTCTCGCGCACAGCCTTCTGTTCGTCAGTAAATCCAAAGTCCATTTTTTATCTCTCCTTTGAGCCTGTTCGTCTGTGCATTGTATCACAAGCCAAAAAGAAGAGAGAATGCTAAGATAGCGACGACCGACGACCGACGACCGACGACCGACGGGTCGACGACCGACGACCGACGACCGGGGACCGGGGACCGGAGACCGGGAAATTGGAAAAGGGAAGAATGTCGCACCCAAAGTGCACCCGTCCTTCGTCCTTCGTCGTCCGTTCGTCGTCCGTCCTTCGTCCTTCGTCGTCGGTCGTCACCCGTCGGTCGTCGGTCGTCGGTCGTCGGTCGTCGGTCGTCGGTCGTCGGTCGTCGGTCAACTCGCTACGCGTTAAACAAGATAGAACATGGAATGATGGATCACACGCTGCCGGAATCGATGCAGATGACCCCCAAAGAAAAACGACGCGCGGCGCTGCAGCGGCAGGGCCAGCGCCTGGAGCAGCGCCTGGGCGCGCTGAACCAGATCAGCGACCGCTTTACCTGGCTACGCCTGGCCCTCTTCGTGATCGGCGTCGCGGCGAGCGCGGCGCTTTTTGTGTGGCAGGGACCGTGGGGCTTCCTCGCGGGCGCTCTCGGCTTTGCGGCACTCTTTCTGGTAGTGGTGGCGCGTCACAACCGTGTCGAGGCGAGCATGGCGCGCCACAAGTTGTGGCAGCAGCTCAAGCTCGCGCAGCTGGCGCGCATGGGGCTGGAGTGGGCGCAACTTCCACCCTCCCCCTTCGAGCCGCGCGCGGATCATCCCTTCGAGATGGACTTTGACCTGGTCGGCGAGCGCTCGCTGCACCGCCTGATCGACACCACGGTTTCGCAAGAGGGGAGCGAGCGGCTGCGCGAGTGGCTCAGCGCGCCCATCCCCGACGCGGCGGCGATCGCGCGCCGCCAGCCCATCGTGCGCGAGCTTGTCCCGCTCGCGCTTTTCCGCGACCGGCTCACCCTGAACGCGCGCCTCGCCGCCGCGTCCGACGAGAAATGGCGGGCGCAGCGCCTACTTGACTGGTTCGAGCAGCACCAGCCCGTTGGCTGGCGCGGCCCGCTGCGGCTGGCGAGCGGCCTCGCGGCGCTGAACCTGCCCCTCTTCCTGCTCGACCGCTTTGGTGGGCTGCCACCCTTCTGGCTGCTGACCGGCGCGCTCTACCTGCTCCTGTATCTTGTCTACGGCACGCGGCTGGCCCACCTGTTCGAGGAGGCGATGGAGCTTCGGGCACTCGTCTCGCACCTGCTCGCGGTGTTTCAGCAGCTGGAGCGCTTCTCGTACCGCCGCACCCCGCACTTAAAGGCGCTCTGCACGCCCTTTTTGGAGCCCGCGCAGCGCCCCTCGCACTTTTTGCGCGGGATCGCGCGCATCGTCAACGCGACCGGCGCGGGCGGCAACCCGCTGGTGCACCTGCTGCTCAACCTGTTCGTGCCCTGGGATTTTTACTTCGCCTATCGGCTGGAGCGGCAACAGGCGGCGGCGGCCCAGGCGCTCCCCCTCTGGCTGGACCGCTGGATCGAACTGGAGGCGCTGGGCGCGCTAGCCAACCTCGCCTACCTGAACCCGCACTACATCTTCCCGACGATTCGTCATGAGGCCCCCGCCTGCTTCGAGGCGACCCAACTCGGCCACCCGCTCCTCCCCGACCCCATCAAGGTTCGCAACGACTTCGGGAGCTGCGGGCCGAACGAGATCACGCTGATTACCGGCTCGAACATGGCGGGCAAAAGCTCCTTTTTGCGCACCATCGGCGCGAGCGTGGCGCTCGCCTACGCGGGTGGGCCGGTGGACGCGCGGGCGCTCACCCTTTCCCTGTTCCGTCCCTTCGCCTGCATCCGCGTGAGCGACTCGGTGACCGATGGCATCTCCTATTTTTACGCGGAGGTGAAGTGCCTGAAGGCGCTTCTGACGGAGCTGGGGCGCGAGCACCCGATGCCGCTCCTCTTCTTCATCGACGAGATTTTCCGGGGCACCAACAACCGCGAGCGGCTGATCGGCAGCCGCGCCTACATCCGCGCGCTCGCGGGGCAGCGTGGCATCGGCCTGCTTTCCACCCACGACCTGGAGCTGGTCCACCTCGCGGACGAGATCCCAACGGTGCGCAACTTCCACTTCCGCGAGAGCGTGGAAGACGGGCGCATGCGCTTCGACTACACCCTGCGCCCCGGCCCCTGCCCCACCACCAACGCCCTCCTCATCATGGAGATGGAAGGGCTGCCGGTACGGTAAACGGATAGCAGGCGGCAGGCAGCAGGCGGCAGGCGGCAGGCGGCAATAGGTTCTCACAGAGCGGGTAAGGCGGCAACGTAGGGATACCGCTTGTGGGCAACCCCTGGGGCCGCGGGCCTCCGGCCCGCGCAGAGCGTCTGGCAGGCGTTAGTGGGTTCCCGCAAAGCGGGTAAGGCAGCCGACGACAAAGGCCAAAAGGCAAAGATAAACGACGATTCTGCGTTCTGCGTTCTGCGTTCTGCGTTCTGCGTTCTGCGTTCTGCGTTCTGCGTTCTGCGCTGTCTGCGTTCTGCGTTCTGCGTTCGTCGCATTCCGCATTCCGCATTCCGCATTCCGCACTCACCATTCCCAGGAGTTTGCCCGTGCGCGAGGTGATTCGTTTGTTTTTGCGGTTGGGATTTACTGCGTTCGGCGGGCCAGCGGCGCACATCGCGATGATGCACGATGAGGTGGTGGTGCGGCGGGGCTGGATGGACGAGCAGCACTTTCTGGATCTGCTTGGCGCGACGAACCTGATCCCTGGCCCAAACTCGACGGAGATGGCGATCCACGTCGGGTACAGCCGCGCGGGGTGGCGCGGGCTGATCGCGGCGGGTCTCTGTTTCATCCTGCCCGCCGCGTTCATGGTGGGGCTGCTGGCCTGGGCCTATGTGGGGTACGGGAGCAGCCCGCAGGGCGAGGCGCTACTCTACGGGATCAAGCCGGTGATCATCGCCATCGTGTTTCAAGCCCTGCTCCGCCTGGGGCGGGTCGCCGTGAAGGGAACGCTGCTGGCAGCGGTGGGCGTAGCGGTGCTGCTCCTCTACCTGATGGGGGTCAACGAGCTGCTGCTGCTTTTTGGTGGCGCGGCGCTCGTCGTGGCGTTGCGTGTCACGCGGGGGTGGGGGGGCGCGGGGCTCGCGCTGCTGCCTGCGCTGCCTGTGCTAGGGCCGCTTGCCGCGGGGAGCACGCTCCTTCAGGACGCACCGGTGCGGCTGGGCACCTTGTTTGGAGTCTTTTTAAAGGTGGGCGCGTTGCTCTACGGTAGCGGCTACGTGCTGCTTGCCTTTTTGCGCAACGACCTGGTCGTGCAACTCGGCTGGCTAACCGACAAGCAGCTGCTGGATGCGGTGGCAATCGGGCAATTCACCCCCGGCCCGCTTTTTACCACCGCCACCTTTATCGGCTACGTGCTGGCGGGGGTGCCGGGGGCGGTGCTGGCAACGGTGGGAATCTTTCTCCCCTCCTTCCTGTTCGTCGCGCTGAGCCACCCCCTCGTTCCGCGCCTGCGCGCCTCGCCGTGGAGCGCCGCCCTGCTGGACGGGGTGAACGTGGCGGCGATTGGCCTGATGGCAGGGGTGACCGTACAACTGGCGCGCGCCGCCCTGCTGGACCCCCTCACCGTGGCGCTCGCGCTGGGCGCGGCGCTGCTCCTTTTCCGCTACAAGCTCAACTCCGTCTGGCTCGTCCTGGCGGGGGGCGCGGTGGGGCTGCTGCGCCTCGCGTTGTGAAACCGGCGCGGGAGCGCTGCGGTTGGCAAAAAAGAGGGGATAGTTGAAGAATCAATCGTTCTGGCATGACTCTTGCAATTTCTACCATTTCATCCCCCTGAGCGACTGTTGCGTAGACGGACAGTTTCGATGAGTGCCATAGAACTTCTCACCTACCTTAGCTGGATCATCTATATCCTGATATTTTTCCATGTGGTGGGGCAGGCTATCCACCACCCTCGGCGCACCCATATCAACATTGCGCTTTTTTTTACGATGCCCGCGCTGATTATCCTTATCAATATCCTGGCGCAGCTGCATATCCTTCAGGCAGGCCCCATACCCAGCGCGCTCAACGGTGTGTTCGCCATCTCTTTGGCATACTTGCTGCTACGTCTGGTGGATGACTTTACCGACGTACCGCCGTTTCTACTGCGTGGGGCGGCTGCCAGCAGCCTGCTGATTGGCCTGGGCTTCTTTTTGTATGTACCGCCGCGCCCCTTGTGGTTTACCATCTTGCAGGAAGCGTACTTTATCGGCTTCGTCCTATACTCGACCGTTGCCTTTGCCCGCGAGGCGGAGCGCTCGACCGGGGTGACGGAGCGTCGCCTGCGCGCGGTGGCGGCGGGCTCCCTCTTTCTCGGTCTTACCCTGTTGGCGGCGGGCTTGGTCGTGCTGGTTCCGTGGGGGACGACCGCGTGGACCATGCTCACCCAGGTGTTCAGCCTTGCCTCCGCGGTGAGCTACTTTCTGGGC
Organism: uncultured Chloroflexia bacterium; assembly: GCA_963845765.1. Lineage (GTDB taxonomy): Bacteria > Chloroflexota > Anaerolineae > Ardenticatenales > Ardenticatenaceae > CAWJTI01. Next base: position 456,602 of record CAWJTI010000011.1, on the reverse strand, counting down.
TTTGTGGCCCCTGCCCCGCTGCGGCGCGCCTGGCAGGAGCCGGAACTGCGCGCCTTCCTTAGCCGCGCAGCCACGCTGCCGCGCCTGCCCACCACCGAGGCCATCATCGAGCACCTGGAGCGGGGCGCGGCAAGCTCGACGGGGGCTCCCTACGCCACCATCGGGCTGTGGGATGAGGCGAGCCAGTGCCTGCTCTTCCCCAATGCGCAGGAGGGGTGGCCGCGCAGCTACACGCTCGACGTGGACCTGCCCGCGATCCGCGCGTTTACTACCCAAAAGCCGCTCTTTTCCGAGAATCTCGCAAACCATTATCCTACCTATGCGGAGCAGCTGCGCAGCAGCCACACCAACGTGCTGCTGGCGGCCCCGCTGACCGCTGGCGAGCGGCGGCTCGGGGTTCTGTCCGTCTATGCGCCCCACCCCTCGATCTTCGCCGATGATGATCTGGAATTGGTCAAATTGCTGGCGGACCAGGCCAGCGTCGTGTTGGAAAGTCGCGCCCTGATCGACGAGGCGGCCCACGTGCAGGCCCGCGAGGAGGCGGCGCGGCTCAAGGAAGATTTTCTGTCGGCGGCGGCGCACGATTTGAAGACCCCGCTCACCACGCTGGTGGCGCAATCACAGTTGCTGGAGCGGCGGGCGCTGCGCTGGCCCACCGAGCCCGCCGACCCCCAGGCGCTCCAGCGCCTGACGCGCGAGGCCATGCGCCTGCGCGACCTGGTGCTGGAACTGCTCGATGCGTCGCGCGCCGAGCAGGGCAAGCTGCTGGGGGAGCGCGAGCGGGTGGACCTGATGACGATCATCCGCGAAAGCTGTGCGCGCCACAGCACGGCGCGGCACCCGTGCAGTGTGGAGGGGTGCGAGCACTGCGTGGGATATTACGACCGCATGCGCATCAGCCAGTTGGTCGAGAACCTGCTGGAAAATGCGGTAAAGTACAGCCCGACCGGTGGCGAGATCCAGGTGCGCGCGCTCTACACCCCAAACGAGGTATATCTCACGTTTATCGATCACGGGATCGGTATCCCGCCGGAAGAGGTACCCCGTCTCTTTGATCGGTTTTACCGAGGCAGCAATGTGGATGATCGCCGCTTTGCGGGGATGGGGCTAGGGCTATTCATGTGTCAGGCAATCGTCGAGCAGCACGGTGGACGCATCTGGGCAACCAGCCAGCTGGGTGAGGGGAGTACCTTCCACGTGGTGCTCCCTGTTACAGAGGGGGAGGCCCATGCCATCTGAAAACGCGATCCTTGTGGTCGATGACGATCCCGCTATCCTGATGACGGTGGCGGACATTCTGGAATTCGAGGGCTACTCGGTCCAAACCGCGTCCAACGGTGCGGAGGCCCTGGCGGTGCTGGACGATGTGCGCCCGCGCCTGATCCTGCTTGACATGCGCATGCCGGTGCTGGATGGCTGGAGCTTTAGCCTCATCCTGAAGGAGCGCGGCTTCAGTTCCCCTGTGGTGGTGATGACCGCCGCGCAGGACGCCGGGCGCTGGGCGAGGGAAATCGACGCCGCAGCCTACCTCTCCAAACCCTTCGACCTGAACGACCTGTTGAGCACCGTGGAACGCTTCCACCTCGGTAAAAGCTGAGCAGGTGCCGCGTCCCACACCATCCGTGTCCCTCATCGTCGCTGTGCCATCACCGCCCCACCCCGCGATGATCCACCTGTGAGAACCTTCCTTCCCCTTCGTCCGCCGCCTGCTGCGTGCCACCTGCTGCTTGCCGCCTTACCCACTTTGCGGGAATCCACTCTCGCCTGCCAGACGCTCTGCGCGGGCCGGAGGCCCGCGGCCCCAGGGGTTTGCCACAAGCGGGAACCCACTGCTGCCTGCCGCCTGCTGCCGTTTCCCGCCTGCTGCCTGCCGCCTGCCGCCGTTTGCCGCCTGTGAGAACCTTCCTTGCCCTTGCCACGGGCGCAACGCTGGGGGCGCTGCTGCGCTACTACGTTACCCTCTGGGCGGTTGCGCGCTTCGGTTCCACCTTCCCCTATGGAACCTTGCTGGTCAACCTGGCGGGCAGCCTGCTGCTAGGCTTCGTGCTGGCGCTGAGCGCCGCGCGCAGCGACCTGAGCCCCACCGTTCGCCTCTTCATCGCCACCGGCTTTTGTGGCAGCCTCACCACCTTCTCCACCTTCAGCTACGAGACCCTGTCCCTCTTTGAGCGGGGGAATCTCGCTGCCGCCGCGCTGAACGCCTTCGGCTCGATGGGGGCGGGGCTGGCCGCCGTCTTCCTCGGCGCGGCCCTGGCGCGTGCCCTGGGGTAGCCTGCCCTTCCCCCGCCACACTGCTTGCCGGGGCGCGCGCGGCGTGATAGCATTGACCCACTTACCCGTTCTGCACAAAAAGGACTCCCACCATGGCACCTACCGCCTTGATCATTTTGGATGGCTGGGGCCTGACCGCCCCTGGCCCCGGCAACGCCCCCTCGCTGGCCCATACCCCCACCTTCGATCAGATCTGGCAGCAGTACCCGCACACCGAGCTTCAGGCGTCGGGGCTCGCGGTCGGGCTGCCGGAGGGGCAGATGGGCAACAGCGAGGTGGGGCACATGAACCTCGGCGCGGGGCGGGTCGTGATGCAGAAGCAGACCTACATCCAGTCGATGATCGACAGGGGTAATTTTTTTGAAAACGGGGTGCTACGGGCGGCGTTTGGCCTGAAGGAAGGGAGCAACACCCTTCACCTGATGGGGCTGGTCAGCGATGGCGGGGTCCACAGTGATTTGAACCATTTTTATGCCCTGCTGGAGCTGGCGCGGGCGATCAACGTGCCGCGCGTGCGTATCCACGTCTTCACCGACGGGCGCGACGTGGGCCCCTCGACAGCGATCCGTTTCATGGAAGAGTTGGACGGGCGGCTGACCAACAGCGAGCGGGTCAAAATTGCCACGGTGTCCGGGCGCTACTATGCGATGGACCGTGACAAGCGGTGGGAGCGAACCAAGCAGGCCTACGATGCCGTCGCCTGCGGGCAGGGGGTGTTCAGCGCATCCAGCGCGGTGACAGCGGTGGCGGCGGCCTACGAGCGCGGCGAGTCCGACGAGTTTATCAAGCCAACGGTCATCCTGGACGAGCTGGGCGCGCCCGTCGGCACGATCGAGGACGGCGACTCGATCTTCTTTTTCAACTTTCGGGCCGACCGGGCGCGCCAGTTGTCCTACGCCCTGCTGCGCGAGGGGTTCGACGGGTTCGAGCGCTGCCGCGTCTTCAGCAACCTGGGCTATGCCTCGCTGATGCAGTACGACGCGACACTGCCGGTCCCCTTCGCCTTCGAGCTTCCCCCGCTCGACAGGGGGCTGGCGGAGGTGCTTGCCGAGGCGGGCAAGACGCAGTATCACAGCGCGGAAACCGAAAAGTACCCGCACGTCACCTACTTTTTCAACGCCCTGCGCGAGGAGCCGTACCCTGGCGAGTATCGCACCCTCATCCCGTCGCCCAAGGTGGCAACCTACGATCTCCAGCCGGAAATGAACGAGCCGCAGGTGACGGCGGCGGCGGTGGCCCGCCTCCGCGACTTTGACGATGATTTCGTCCTGATCAACTATGCCAACCCCGACATGGTGGGGCACACGGGGGTCATCGAGGCGGCGGTGGCGGCGTGCACGGCGACGGACCGTGGGTTGGGGCAGGTGCTCGACGCGCTGCGCGCCAAGGGCGGGCGCGCCATCGTCCTGGCTGACCACGGCAACTGCGAGGTGATGATTGACGAGAACGGCGGCCCGCACACCGCGCACACCACGAACCCTGTGCCCTGCATCCTCGTGGATGATGGGTACACCGGCACCCTGCGCGGCGGCGGCAAGCTGGGCGACATCGCCCCGACGATCCTGGAGCTGATGGGGCTCACCAAGCCGGAGCAGATGACGGGCGAGAGCTTGTTGGAACGAGGGTAACGGCAGCAGGCAGCAGGCGGCAGGCGGCAGGCGGCAGGCAGCAGGCGGCAGTTGGTTACCGTTTACGGGTAAGGCAGCAACGGAGGGATGCCGCTTGTGGGGCACGCCTGGGGCCGCGGGCCTCCGGCCCGCGCAGAGCGTCTGGCAGGCGGCAGTGGGTTCCCACGGAGCGGGTAAGGCGGCAGAGTGCAACTTCTTCTGATTGGCTTCGTACTACCCAGCATGATGTCTGTAATAAGCCGTAAGCCGTAATCTGTAATCTGCAACCTGTAATCTGTAATCCGTAATCTGCAAACTGCAATCTGCAACGCAATCCCTTATCCGTCACCTATCCTGGAGAACCGTATTGTGAATAACCGAAGCCTTGATGTGGGCCGCGCGCTGTCGTTTATGTTCGAAGAGGATGAGTGGCTGATAAAGTTTTTAATCGGGGCCGCGCTGGTGCTTTTTTCGTGGCTGATCGTTCCAGGGCTGATCTTGCAGGGCTATTCCATCGAGATCATCCGGCGCGTGGGGCGCGAGCCAGCGGCCTGAGTTGCCAGAATGGGACGAGTGGGGGAAGTTTCTGAGTGATGGCCTGATCGCGGCGGTGGCGGCGCTGGTCTATGCGTTGCCCGCGATTTTACTTTCCTGCTGCATGTTTTTGCTGCTCGCTGCGGCAAGCGATTCCACGACGGGGGATGTGAGCGGGGGCGTTGGCCTGCTGGCCTGCTGCCTGTTCATCGTTATCTTTCTGATCGAGATTCCGCTTTTCCTGATCTACGGGGCGGGGCTGATCCGCTACGCGGAGCGCGGCGGGCTGCGCTCTTTCTTCGAGCTGGGCGCGCTGTGGCGCTACGTCCGCGCGAACGGGGGGCAGTATGGCTACGCGGTGCTGGTGAGCTTCATCGCGGCGATCATCGGGGGCTTCGTGCCGGTGCTGGGGCAGGTGTGGTACCAGTTCGCGGTAGGGCACGCCTTTGGGCAACTGCTCGCCATGACGAGCGGCCCCGACGCGAACGAGATGCCGCTGGGGGAGAGTTTCTAGGCAACGCGCAGGACGGCTTTTCACCACAGAGAACACAGAGGGCACAGAGACATCTTTTTCTGTGCTCTCTGTGTTCTCTGTGGTGATTCTTAATCACCGTCTCAGCGGCGCGGGAGGGTGAAGGTGATGCGCGTGCCCTCGCCCACCGTGCTTTGCGCGCGGATGCTGCCGCCGTGCGCCTCCACGAGCCGCTGCGCGATGGCAAGGCCGAGCCCGGAGCCGCCGGTGGAGCGGCTGCGCGATTTCTCGCCCCGGTAAAACTGGTCGAAGATGTGCGGTAAATCTTTTTCCTGAATCCCTTCCCCCGTGTCGCTCACCGTGATCTCTGCATAATCCCCCCGTCGCACCCCCTCGATACAGACCGAGCCCCCCTCGGCGGTGTGGCGCAGTGCGTTGTGGAGCAGATTGGTCAGCACGCGGCTGATCTTTTGCCCATCGACCAGCACCGGGTTCACCTCAGCCTCCACCTTACCCTCCAACGTGATGCCCCGCTGCGCTGCCAGCGCGGAGAAAGATTCGATGCTGTCCGACACCAGATCGGTGAGGGTGATGGGTTGCTTGTCCAGCGGCAGGGTGCCCGCGTCCAACTGCGCCATCTCGAACAGATCGTCAATCAGCAGCGAGAGCGAGCGGATGTCGCGCTGCGCGGTTTGCAGGTAGCGCCGCACCGTGGCGGGCTCCTCGACAACCCCGTCCGCCAGCGCCTCGACCAGGGCGCGCATCGAGGCGAGCGGGGTGCGCAGGTCGTGCCCGACCCAGGTAATCAGGTCGCGGCGCAGTTGTTCCACCTCTTTCTGCTTTTGCGCCGCGCTTTCCAGCTGCGCCGCCATCTCGTTGAAGGTGTGCGCCAGCGCCGCCATCTCGTCGCGCCCCTCCACCCGCACCCGCACCTGCAAATCCCCCCCCGCGATCTCGTCGGCGGCGGTGCGCAGCATGACGATGCTTTCCGTCATCGCGGCGGAAAAGATGTAGCCAAAGGACATCGCGATGCCGCTCGCGAAGAGGAGCAGCACGGTGGCGAGCAGCAGATCATGCTGGCTGGCGAACATGAGCCGCGCCGTGACCCACACGTTTAAAAAGGTGAGCGCGCTGGACAGCGCGTAGCTTCCCAGCAGGGTCCAACTCATGCGCGGCGAGTGGCGCATCCAGCCCAGGCGGTAGCCCCCGTAGCCCGCGCCGATGGAGATAACCGAGGTGATGCTCAGAAACAGCGCCATCAGGCCGAAGTCGTTCATCGGCGGGTGCATCAGCAGGATAAACACGGCGAGCGCCGCGATCAGCGCCCCGAACACGCCGCCAATGTAGCGCAGGGGCAGGGCCGGGCGGCGTTGTACAACGTGTAGCGTCGTGGTTTCCATGAGAATCCTATCGGAGAGAACAGAAAACGGAGAACAGAGAACAGAAAGTAGAAAATAGGGAACAGAAATAGGACTTACGCAGTTGACCGAAGACCGAAGACCGAGAAATTGGACAAATTGTGTCTGGCGGTCGTCCGTCACCCGTCGTCGGTCGTCTATCCAAGTGCGTAAATCTACTCTGTTCTCCCTTCTCCCCTGCCTTACGGCTCGAACTTGTAGCCCACGCCCCACACCGTCTGGACGTGGCGCGGGTTGGACGGGTCCGCCTCGATCTTTTCGCGCAGGCGGCGCACGTGGACGGTGACGGTGCTAGGGTCGATGTACTCGGCCAGCCCCCACACCAGATCGAGCAGTTGATCGCGCGTGAACACCTGGCGCGGGTGGCGCGCGAGCACCCAGAGCAGGTCGAACTCCTTGGCGGTCAGGGTTTTTTCCTCGCCGTTGACCCGTACCAGCCGCGTCTGCGGGTCCAGGTGCAGCTCATCAAAGGTGAGCGGCTTTTCCAGCGTGCCGGGCAGCGGCCCACCGGCGCGGCGCAGCACCGCCCGCACGCGGCTGACCAGCTCCTGCGGGCTGAAGGGCTTGACCACGTAATCGTCCGCGCCCATTTCCAGCCCCGCAATGCGGTCCGTTTCCTCCTTGCGCGCCGTCAGCATGATGATCGGGGTGTCGCTGCGCGCCCGCAGCCAGCGCGTGATCTCGATCCCGTCCACATAGGGCAGCATCAAATCCAGCACCACCAAATCCGGCAGCTGACGCTCCAATTCGTCCAGCGCGGCCCGCCCGTCCGCCATCACCCGCACCGTATAGCCCGCGCGCTCCAGGTACAGGCTCACCACCTCGCGGATGCTCGGCTCGTCCTCCACCACCAAAATGCTTTGTCCACTCATCAGTTCTTTTCCTGTTCCGTTGCCACCTGCCAGCCACTCTACCCCGCAAATCTTACACGCTGCTTACATGGGAGAAAAGATAGAGAATGGAGAATGGAGAATGGAGAATGGAGAATGGAGAATGGAGAATGGTGGTAGGCACTTGAAGGGTCCGTAAGACTCTTGTAACGAGTGCGTCATATCGTTGTAAGGGTTGAAGGCGAAAGTACAGGGGAGTGAAATTGTCCCTGCCGCCTTACCCGCTTTGCGGGAACCCACTGCCGCCTGCCGCCTGCCGCCTGCCGCCTGCCGCCTGCCGCCTGCCGCCTGCCGCCTGCCGCCTGCCGCCTGCCGCCTGCTGCCTGCTGCCGTTTGCCACGAGGATAAACATGTTGATTTTGATAGCCTTCGCCTTTCTATCGGGGCTGGTCACGGTGCTGTCGCCGTGCATTCTCCCCGTGCTGCCCATCGTGCTCGCGTCGTCCGTGGGCGGCAGGGCGCGCCCGTTGGGGGTCGTGGTGGGGCTGATCGCCTCGTTCTCCCTGACCACCCTGCTCCTGTCGAGAGCTGTGTTGTGGCTTGGCCTGTCCGCGAGCAGCCTGCGGCTTGGCGCGGTGCTGGTGCTGGTGCTGATGGGCGCAACCATGCTGCTGCCCGCCATCGGGCAGCGGGTGGAGGCGCTAGCAAGCCGCCTGTCCAGCGGCGCATCGGCCCGCCCGCGCGCGGGGTGGGGGAGCGGCCTGCTGCTCGGCGCGAGCCTGGGGCTGCTGTGGGCTCCCTGCGCCGGGCCGATCCTCGCAGCGGTGATCGTCCTGGCCGCCACGCAGCAGGTAACACTGGGCGCGGCGATGATCGTCCTGGCCTACGCGGTGGGCGCGGGGGTGCCGCTGCTGCTCATTGCGTATTCAGGGCAGGCTGTGATGGGTCGCCTGCGCGGCGTGACGCAGCGCCTGCGCGTGCAGCAACTGTTTGGCAGCGTCATGCTGCTGATGGCGCTGCTTATCCTGCTCAACGCGGAGCAGCGTGTGACGCTGTGGGCGACCCAGGCGCTCCCCGCTGACTGGTCCGCGCAACTGACCGCTCTGGAAATCAACCCGCAGGTGGAGCAGGAACTCGCGCGGTTGAGGAGCGAGAGCCGTGCGCAGCCAGAGCCAACACTCACCTTGCCGCCAAGCACGGCCACGCCGCTCCCAACGCTCACCCCGACCCGCGCGGCGACCGCCGCGCCGACCGAGCGCGTCCTGCTTCCCACCCTCACGCCGGAGCCCACCATGACCCCGCTGATTGCCCTGGACGACCTGGGGCCCGCGCCGGAGCTGCGCGGCATCTCCACCTGGCTCAACAGCGAGCCGCTCACCCTGGACGCGCTGCGCGGCAAGGTGGTGCTGGTCAACTTCTGGACCTTTGGCTGCATCAACTGCCAGCGTACCCTCCCTTACATCACCTCCTGGTACGAGAAATACAAGGACGAGGGCTTCGTGGTCATCGGGGTCCACACCCCCGAGTTTGCCTACGAGTACGAGACGGCGAACGTGCAGGAGGCGCTGTTGCGCCACGGCATCACCTACCCTGTCGCGCAGGACAATGAGTTCCAGAGCTGGCGCGCCTACGAGAACCATTACTGGCCCGCCGAATACTTCATCGACGCGCAGGGCACCATCCGCCACCTGCATATCGGCGAGGGCAAGTACGATGAATCCGAGAAGATTATCCAGCAACTGCTGGCCGAAGCGAAAGCGATGGCAACGCGCTAGCACTTGGGGACGGACGACCGACGACGGACGACGGACGACCGACGACCGACGACCGACGGGTACCCCTTGGGTGCGACGACCGAGGACGGCTACGGGTGTTTATATGGAAGCACAAGTCCTCGTTCGTAGTGCGCGCGTGGTAGCGCACTGGCGTGCTCCCTCCAAACCCGTGCAAGAGCCTTTGGCAAACTTCCCATCCATTGAACCCCTTCCAATTTAGGAGAGAACCATGCAACGTAAAAACAGATGGACGATTCTGGGTATTGCCCTGCTGATTCCGGTGCTGGGCCTGGCCTGGTGGCTCGGCTCGCCGCTTTTCCTGGATCGCTCGGTGGACGAGGGCTTCCCCGCGTCCGGTGCGGCGATGATGGAGGAAGCGACCGCCGAGCCCATGATGGAGGAAGCCACCGCCGAGCCCATGATGGAGGAGCCAACCGCCGAGCCCATGATGGAGGAAGCCAACCGCCGAGCCCATGATGGAGGAAGCCGACCGCCGAGCCCATGATGGAGGAGCCAACCGCCGAGCCGACCGCTGAGCCGACCGCTGAGCCGACCGCTGAGCCGACCATTGAGCCGACCGCCGAGCCGACCGCTGAACTGGCAGGCCCCGTCGCGCTCCAGAGCGGCAGCTTCCGCGATGTGGACAGCGTTCACCAGGGCAGCGGCCAAGCGACGATCTACCAGCTACCCGAGGGCGGGCGCGTGCTGCGTCTGGAAGAGTTCACCGTCACCAACGGGCCGGACCTTTTCGTCCTCCTTGTGCCCCACCCCGACCCGCAATCGGAGGCGGACATCGCGGGCTACATCGAGCTTGCGCCGCTCAAGGGCAACGTGGGCAACCAGAACTACGATTTGCCCGCCGACCTGGAGCTGTCCGGCGCGTGGAGCGTGGTGATCTGGTGCAAGAGCTTCAACGTGAATTTCAGCATCGCCCCGCTCGGCGCAAGCTAACGGACGGGCCGGAGGTTCCCATGCCACGCGCCTTTGTTCTGGTCAGCGCGCTTGCTCTGCTCCTCGTGCTGTTCCTGCTCCTGACCCGCACCCCGCAGCACGCGGGGCAGGCCGATGCCCCGCCTGCCACCCCTGCCAACGCTGCCTTGCCGGACGAGGAGGCGCGCGCGCTCCTCGACACGCTGCTGAATGGGGATGAGAGCGAGGTGACCGTCGCCATCGAGACGATCCTGGCGGCGGGCGACCAGCGCTTTGCCGCGCCTTTCATCGAGCTGTTCCGCGCTACCGGCATCGGCGTGGTCCGCAACAGTGGCTACCGCGCCTACGCGGCGGCGCTGGAGCGGCTGACGGGGGAGGAGTTTGGAGAGGCGTGGGGAAGCTGGCTCACCTGGTACGGGGCCAGCACGCTGGGGCCGCCGCCTGGCTTCACCCGCTGGAAGGGGGAGCTTTTTGCGCGCATCGACCCCGACTTTGCTGGCTTCTTTCAGGACGAGCCGCCGCCACGCGTGCGGGTCGAGGAGGTTCAGTGGGGTGGCGTCATGGTGGATGGCATCCCCGCGCTCGACAACCCGGCCATGCTGCCCGCCAGCGAGGCGGATTACCTGCTGCCGGAGGACGCCGTGTTCGGCATCGCAATCAACGGGGACGCGCGGGCCTACCCGCTGCGCATCATGGACTGGCACGAGATGGCGAACGATGTGGTGGGCGGCGTGCCGCTCTCGCTCGCCTACTGCACGCTGTGTGGCGCGGCCATTGCCTTTGACGGGCGCGTCAGCGAGGAACGCTACACCTTTGGCTCCTCTGGCCTGCTCTTCCGCAGCAACAAGCTGATGTACGATCGCCAAACGCGCACGCTGTGGAACCACTTTACCGGCGAGCCGGTGATGGGCAAGCTAGCGGGCAGCGGGCAAAGGCTGTCGTTGCTGCCGGTCGTGCTCACCACCTGGGAGGCGTGGCAGGCGGAGCACCCCACCACGCGGGTGCTGGACATCAACACTGGCCACGGACGGGACTACCGCGCGGGTGCTGCCTACGGGGGATACTTTGCGGCTCCCGACACCATGTTCCCGATCTGGCAGCAGAGCGACGCGCTCCCCGCCAAGAGCCAGGTCTACGGGCTGATGCTCGGCGGCACGCGCAAGGCGTACCCCATCGAGCGGCTCGCGGCGGCGGGGGTGGTCAACGACTCGGTCGGGGAGACCGGCGTCGTGCTGGTCGCGTCGCGCGGCATCGTGACGGTGCGGGGAACCGACCGCGGCGCAGGCGGGGTGGCCTACAGCGCGGGCAGCGAGGTGCGTGCCTTCCGGCGCGGGGAGCGCACCTTCCAGCTAGGGGACTCTGCCGACCTGCTGCTTGACGAGGCGGGGCGCGAGTGGCGCGTGACGGAAGAGGCACTGCTGGGGCCGGACGGGGAACGTGCGCCACGCCTCAATGGACACCTCGCCTACTGGTTTGGCTGGTACGCTTTTTTCCCCGACACCCTCGTCTATCAGAACGAGCCGTAAGGCACGCGTGGCTCACGCGGTCGCCGCTCCTTGCGCCGACGCCACACAACTAAGGGGCGCGTCACCCTGCGTGACGCGCCCCTTCTGCTTGGATGCTATGACAGCCTCGCCGCTGCTTACTCGCTCAGGTAGGCATTGTAGAAGCGGCTCACCATGACCGCGTAAGCCCCGCGCGTCACCGTCTCGGACGGGCGGAAGGTGGCGTGCAGCGTTGGCTGGAGGTCGTATGGCCCCTGCTCCAGCGTGAAGTAGGCGTTGAGGATGTTCAGGTCGAGTGCCACCTGCACGTGGCCGCGCAGGTCGGCGGGGATCGCGCTCGAATCGTCGATGGTGATACGCGCGTCCCCCACCTGCACCGTCAGCGTGTCGCTGCTGGCCGCGGCGGCCTCGTCCTGAAGGCCGAGGCTCTGCACGAGCGAGTAGGCCAGCGACGCGCGGGTGACGCTCTGGGTGGGGGCGAAGGTGCCCGCGCCCTGGGCGCGCATCACGCCCGCGCTCGCCTGCGCGCCATCCTTGAGCGCCGCACCATTGCCGACCACCGCTTCCACGAAGGGCGCGTCGGCCCCGCTCACATCGCTGAAGCTAGCGGTGTCGGGCTGGCTCTGGCGGACCCCCGCGCCCATCACGAGGTAGCGGGCCAACTCGCCACGGGTCAGGGGGGTGTTCGGGCGATAGCTGCCATCGGCGTAGCCGTCGACCAGGCGCTCGGTTACGGCTACCTGGATCGCCCCCTCAGCCGCGTTGCCCGCGATGTCGTTTAGCCCGCTAAAGCCTGCCGCCTGCTTGAAGGTTACCTCGCCCTCGACTTCCTCAGGGAGCCCGAAGCCGCCTGTCGGGTTCTCTGCCACCCCGCGCAGCCCGCGAATCTCGACCTGCCACGTTCCGGCGGCGGGCGAGGGGATAGAGACGGTGCGGTCCGGGTAGAGCGCGAAGAGAAGTGAGATGCCCGAGCTGTACTCGGTGCCGTCGGGGGCAATCAGGAGCAGGTTGACGGGGTTGCCGGTCTCGCCCAGGACGCCGGTGGCGTCCACGCGGGCGCTCAGCTCGCTCAGTCCAGCGGGAACCGCGACGTTGATGCTGTTACCGGAGAGCGCTGCCGGGTTGTAGGGGATGGTGACCGGCGTGCGCGTGACGTTTAGCTCCGCGTTGCTGTTGAAGGTGCTGTTGATATTCAGCGTCTGCCCGAACTCGCCATCGCCGAAGGCGCGCTGCACGGCGGCGTAGGCGTTCACGTAGCCCGCGCCGACCTCCCACGGCTCGCGGCCCGGCATGTTGGTGGCGGTTTCTTGCAGGATCGCCTTCACCTCGGCGGGCGAGAGGGCGGGGTTGGCGTCCAGCAGCAGGGCGACGATGCCCGCTACATGCGGGGCCGCCATCGAGGTGCCGCTCATCACGGTGTAGTAGGGCAGGTAGGCGGGCGGGATCAGGGCGACGTCATCCTGGGCGGAAAGCGGCGCGAGGGCGCTGCCGGTCGCGCGGGTCGGAGATGATGTCCACGCCCGGCGCGGTGACGGTGGGGCGATCCTCGGACACATAGGTCTGGCCGTCGTGCTCGACGACGACCACCTTGTCCTTCACGCCGCGCGAGGAGAAGTCGGCCAGCTCGCCGCTCTTCGAGCCCGCCGCGACGCAGATGACCCAAGGGGCCTTTTTGAAGTTGCCAGTGATCGTGCCCTCGCCCGGGCCGGAGTTGCCCGCCGAGAAGACCACCACGATGCCGCGATCATTGACCTTCTTGCTGGCGACGTTCGTGGGGTCGTCCGGGTTAAAGTCGCTGGTATCGCCGGTGTTGCCCCAGGAGTTGGTGATGACGCGGATGCCATACTGGAACTGGTGGGTCAGCGCGTAGTCGAAGCCGCCGAGGGTGTCCAGGATGAAGAGCGCCGCACCGGAGCCGTAGGAGACAAGGTCGGCGGCGGGGGCAACCCCCTCGTAGGCACCGCTGGAGCGCGAGCCGTTGCCCGCTACCGTTCCGCCGACGTGCGTGCCGTGCCCACCACCGAGGTCGTAGTCCGCACCCTCGATGTAGGTGACGGGGAGCAGGTCGCTCAGCGCGTGCAGGTTGGTGGCCCCGTACACGTTTTGGACCACATTGTCTTGTAGGTCCGGGTGCAAGCTGTCCACGCCCGAGTCGTTGACGAGCACGGTGATGCCCTGCCCGGCTACCGGCATCCCCCCGTTCTGGCTCGTCATGCCCGCGTCGGTGCGCACGCGGTCCACCCCCGTGATTTGGCGCGCTTCCAGGTTGTCGTACTCCAACTGCTGGTTGAGCCAGAGCGAGCGCACCTCCGGCATCGTCGAGAGCTGCGTCACCTGCTCGGCGCTGGCGAGTACCCCCGCAATCGGGAGAGCCTGGAAAGTGAGCCCCTGGGTGATGCCCAGCCCTTCCAGCAGGGCGATCTCGTCAGCGCCAGGGGCCTCGTCGCCCTGGAAGGTAACGATGACTTCCAGCGGCTCGGTTGCAGTGGGGAGCAGGGCCTCTAGTTGGGGGTCCATCGTGACCAGCCCCTGTGCGTGCGCCGACCGCACGACGAGCGGGCCTGAAGCGAGAGGGACGAACAGGGAAAAGACAACAAAGAGGGGCAAAAACAACTGGAAAAGCTTGCGGGACATGGTCCACTCCTGTAGGGATTGGGGGAAATGACGCTAAGACACCACGAGCAGTGGTGTCTAATATGCACCTAGTATAACACCACCGCACGTGGTGTCAAGTTAGTCAGGACCATGGTACCAATGAGGCGCATGGGGAGCTGAGGCAATTAAAAAGCGCGCCCCATACGGAGCGCGCTTTTGGAGGGCCACGGACTGGAAGTCCGTGCTGATGAGCCTTCGGCTAAGCGTCCGCCTTCGCGGACGCCTTACTTTGATCTTTCATCGGCGGACCTTGGACCGCCGTTTGCCGTTGACTTCGGACTTTGGACTTTGGACTAGGAGGTGGTGCATCTTCAACGCTAAAAATACGGGCAATCCCCAGTGGTACACCGAAAATTAAGACTTGACTAAGCACTAGGGCTCATGGGGAGCTGAGGCAATTAAAAGCGCGCCCCACACGGAGCGCGCTTTTGGAGGGCCACGGACTGGAAGTCCGTCTGATGAGCCTTCGGCTAAGCGTCCGCCTTCGCGGACGCCTTACTTTGATCTTTCATCAGCGGACCTCGGACCGCCGTTTGCCGTTGACTTCGGACTTTGGACTCATTGTGCCCTTTGGGTATCGGACTTTGGACTTTGGCCTAACACTCGCTATGCCCGCAGGAGTAGCACTTCTTGCACCCCTCGATGCGCACAAAGGTGGAGTGGCCGCACTCGGGGCAAAGGTCGGCGTTGAGGGTGGCGGCCATCAGTTCGAGCTGCTGCGGCTCGGGCTCCGGCTCGCTGATCAGGTAGTCCGCGTCCTGATCGCGGTGCAGGGCGAGGTCCTCGCGCAGCACGTGCGCCAGCGCGTCGGGCAGGCTGGTGACGCGGTTGGAGCCGAAGCCAATCGAGCGCGAGCCGCCGATCCCCTCCAACTCGTTGATCACCATATCCAGCCGCTCGGTGGGGCTGATGTGGCTGGGCAGGCGGAGCACCAGGGAGATCAGCCGCCCCATCGCCTCGCTCATCGCTGCCCCCTCGGAGCCGACCTTGCCCACGTTGGCGAAGACCTCGAAGGGCTCCTCGCCGCCGTTGCGGTTCACCGTTACGTAGGCTTTGCCCACGGGGGTTTGGATGAAGTAGGTGGCCCCTTGCAGGCGGCGCGGGCGGGCGCGCTTGTGCTCGCCGCGGTTCGTGTAGTTCGGGCTGACCCCAGCCGGGCTTTCCTGCGGCGCGAGCGCGGCAGGCGGCGGTGCGGGCGCGATGGGTGCCTCGGCGGGCTCTTCCTTTTTCAGGTTGAGCACCTGCTCGTCGCGCGAGCCGTCGCGGTACACGGTGCCGCCCTTGCAGCCCAACTCGTACATCAGCTCGTACAGCTCCGTCAACTGCTCCACCGTGTACTCGTTGGGCACGTTGGCAGTTTTGCTGATGCTCGAGTCGACCCAACGCTGCACCGCGGCCTGCACGCGCACGTGCGCTTCCGGCGCGAGGTCCATCGCGGTGACGAAGTAGTCGGGCAGCTCGCTGTCCGGGTGCTGCTCCTTCCACTCGCGCACCACATCCACCACCTCCTCGTGCACGCCGAGGCGGCTCTTGCGGTAGTAGCTCCAAAAGTAGTAGGGCTCGATGCCGGTTGAGGTGCCTACCATCGTGCCGGTGGTGTTGTGGGAGACGAAGCCGTTGGCGATGTAGGTGTGGTTGTCCGGCACCGACAGGTCGTAGGTGTCGCAGATGCCCTCCTCGATGGTCGAGATCTCGTCGAGGAAGATGTTCATGTCCACGAGCTTCGCCAAGCGGTTGTCCGCCAGCGTGGGGTGCTCGCCCACCATCTCGCGGACAAAGTTCTGGGTCAGCGCGCCGTTGCTGATGCGCTGGATGATCGTTTGTCGCGTCTCGTTGCGGAGCCCCTGCGAGCTCGCGTAAAAGTCGGTGAGCAGCGCAGGCACCGGCACGTTGTCGCCCCGGTCGCTCATCGCGCCCAACTCGGCGGCACGCGCGCGCTTGCGCTCGCTGAGGAAGCCCACCTGCTCGACGAAGGTGGTAGCCTCGCGGCGGTTCAGCGGGCGCAGTTCGTAGAGCGGGCGCTCGCCGAAGCGGTCAGGGCTGGCGGGCGTCTCGCGCACGGTGGCGACGATGTTGAGCGCGAGCAGCGCCACCTGCACCTGATCGATCAGGGTGCGCGAGGTGGAAACCAGCGTGATGGTGCCACGGTGGACGCTGCCGTCCGCCTCGAAGAGGCCGCGCAAAAAGGCGCTGACGCACCCCTTGCCTGCCTGGAGCACCGCCGCCGGAATGAACGCGCCCTCCGCCCCCTCACCCTCGTTGCCCTTTGGCTTCGCGAGGTGATTTGCCTCGAAGAAGCGCGGGATGTAGCGCCCGTTGAGCGTCACCGTCGAGCAGCCGATGCGCGCCTCCACGGGGGTGTTCCGCTCGCCCCACAAGCCCTGGAGCAGCCCTTGAACATGCGCCAGCAGGTCGGGGTCCTGCTGCGATACGGCGATGTGGATACCGCCCGTCTCCTTTAGGTAACCGTCGCCCATGTAGAGGCCGAGCAGTTCGGCAAGTTCCGGGGTCATGGTAGCGGGGCACTGCTCGCTCAGCGAGTTGACCCCGTGTTCCACAGGGCGCAACGGAACGGTGCTGTCCTCGGTCAGCGTGCCCTTTTTGAGAACCACGCGGTCGCCGCGCTGGAGCTCGTCCATGCGCCGCCACAGGTAGCTGCCCGCCTCGTCCAGCACGCGGATACGGTGGTTGGGGGTGGCGGTCAGCGTGAAGCCGCGCCGCGTACGCACGGTTTTCACCTCGCGCCGACCATTGACATAAAAGTGCGAGGTGGGGCGTAGGCCCTCGTCGGTGTGGACCTGATCCACCAGAAGCTGCCACTGCTCGCCCTCCGGCTGCCCAAGGGTCACGATGGGGCGCAGGCCGGAGGCCATGCTGACGAGGGTGTCCGGTGCCACGCAGCCCGTGGGGGCAACGGTGAGCAATGTTACGTTGCGTACCCCCTGTTTTCGCGCTTTTTCGCGGATTTCCTCGGGCATGCCCTGCATAAAGCCGCTTTGGAGGAAGCGCTCGGCGTCAAAGGCGGGGAAGGCTCCCTTTTCCGACGCGTAGTCGGAGGAGGCGGCGTACGCCTCGCTCGCGAAGAAGCGGAACAACTCGTCGACAAACTCGTTGCCCTCGGGGCTCCCGTAGCGCAGCCCGAGGCGGATCAGCATCTCCGCCAACCCCATCACGCCCGAGCCCCACGCGTCGCTCCTTCGACTGCTGCTGCTCGTTCTCTTCAAAGAAGTACGGGGTCGCGTCGATGACATCGTCCAGGAAGCGCACCGCATATCGCACCGTTTGGCCGAGCTTTTCCCAGTTTACCGCACCATCCTCGACAAAACGCGCCAGATTCACCGCTCCTAGGTTACAAATGCCCCACGCTGGAAGCGGTTGCTCACCGCACGGGTTAGTTGAGATAAGCGGGGAGAAGTACCAGGAGTTGCTGGCCTTGTTGGCGCGCTCGCGGAACCAGAGACCGGGCTCGGCGCTGGCCCACGCACTCTCGATGATCTGCTTCCACATGTCGCGCGCCCGCACCGTGTCATACTTGATGACGGGGTGCCCCTGCGCGCGCCACTTGTCCAGGTCGCCATCCCAGATGGTGTCGTACCCCTCGACGCTCGTGTCGGGGAAGACAAGGTCCCACTCCGCATCCGCCTTGACCGCTGCCATGAACGCATCGCTGATGCCCACCGAGATGTTGGCGTTGGTGATCTTGCCCGCCTCGCGCTTGGAGTGGATGAACTCCAGCACATCGGGGTGCCAATCGTTGCAGATGAGCATAAGTGCGCCACGACGACTTCCGCCCTGCTCGATCAGCCCCGTCACGAAGCTGTACAGCCCACCCCACGACACCGCGCCGCTGGAGCGCCCGTTGACCCCCTTCACGTAGCTGTAGCGCGGGCGCAGCGAGGAGACGTTGATGCCCACGCCGCCGCCGCGCGACATGATCTCCATCATCTGCGAGAGGGTGTTGACAATTCCTTGACGACTGTCTTGGGGGGAGGGGACCACGTAGCAGTTCGAGACTACGAGCCCCGCCGAGATGAAGGAGTGATCTTCCTCAACCTCGATATCGAGCACGGTGCCGATATAGGGCTCGGTCGAGATGCGGCTGATTTGACCCCACTGCAACCCTTCCTGCTTGAATTGTCGGCTTGTTCCGTGGGTGGGTGCAGGTAGAGCCGCATCGCCGCCGAGCATGGCAACGGGCACTGGTTGACTTTGCCGCACTTGGAGGGCAGCCACGTAATCGCCCACCTTCAATTCTTGAGCAGGAATCCAGGCAGCTTCGCGGTAGGCACCATGGGCACCAACCCACTCCGAGCGGATAACCAGAATTTTATGCTCCCCTGTAAGGCGTAGGGTGCCCTCGGCCAATCCTTCCGCTTCGATGACATAAAGCGGCTCCTCCGTCTCGCGCTCGAACTTGTGGAGCACGCGGCGCAAGCGGTTGCGGTGCGTGACAACGAAGTCGCCTACCTGAACCTCAGCGATGGGCTTGTAACCTTCCGCTGTGAGCACCTCTTGCTCGGGGGGCATACAGTGAAGTAGGTGAGCTGCTGGTCGGTGCCTGCGCCTGCCCAGATGCGCCCACCCGGTACAAACTTCCAATCTTCGAGCAGCCAGCGGAAGTTGGCCTCCCACTCCTCCTGCTTGTCCGCCGCCTCCACCGACGCGATGCCGCGCGCGATGCGGGCCATCGTCTCGTCCGGCGTGGTTTCCAGCGGCTTGTCGATGTGCTCGATGGCGACCTCTTTGGTGGTGTTGTCGCGCAGGCGCACGGTGGCCTGGCGCGCGTCGAGGTCCAGCGTTTCCACTGTGGCGACCTCGCGCTGGCGCGTCGTCTCGTCCACGCAGACGATCACCGTGTCGCCCACCGCGAGCGTTTCCTTGGAGCCGTCCTTCCAGGCGTAGCGGTCGAGGAATATCTTCTCGCCGAGGGGGGATAGATAATTTTTGGGCTGCGCCTCGCGCTGTGGGGGGGCGTGCTTGCCATTGAGGGCAAGCGCAGCGGGGCGGGGTAGAACAGAGTCAGTCATAGGGGGCTCCTGGAAGTTTTGTAGGTGAAACGGATTAGTAAGGTTAAGAGGAAGACCGCTAAACGGAGGATGTTGAGCGGATGGTGGTAGGTGTTGCTATCTCAATCAATTGTCGAGTGTGGTTATCAAGTTGCTCATATCGATTCGAGATGTCAATCTAGTGCATCGTCAACGCTAAAAATTCGGATTTTCCTCAGTGTTACCCTCGAAAATTAAGACTTGATCAGGCACTAGCCATAGCCCTGTCATTCCGAATGGAGCGCAGCGGAATGAGGACTCTCAACAACGCTGTTGCAAGGTGGAAGATTCCTCCCTGCGGTCGGAATGACAGGGTTTTTGCATTGCCACGCTTACAATTGGAATTGGTACTCCCTTCCAACCAACAAATCCGAGAAGTGTTGCAGGTTGGCTTCAGAGAAAAACTTCTCGGATTTCATCCTTGGATAGGAGTATGATGCTTCCGTTGACCTGCGTTAGTTCAAGACCGAATACCTCACGAGAATTCACTTCTACATTTGTTTAGGCGGCTCCAACAATCTTATGGGCCTTTCATACCAGTTGTTTACCATGCTTCTTAAGGAGGAATCCTTCTTCATCGCCTTATCAATCTGGCGTTTATGTTTATCGAGAAGGGAAGTTCGTGAAGCCAAACCGTCTGCTTCGTGTTCTAATGCTAGTGACACATCGAGGGGAATTGTTTCTAATTCATGTAGAAGAAAGTCAAAATCTTCTATTCCTAAGTCCAATAGACAAACTGACAGAAAGAATGTTGCATATGCCTTTTCGCTATTTGTTAATGTTTCATCGCTAATAATTTCCCATACGGCAGATTTTATGCCATCTTGCAGAAATTTATACGCATAACTACTTCTTGTGATGAGTTGAATAAGATAGAAGATTTGCATTCTTGATAGATTGTTTAGTGGTGTGTCAAGCTCCCCATTGACTATGGCAATGTATAGTTGTGCGGCTTCAACCATTGAGCTTACGGATGCTTTTAGAAATTATGTCATAAGGAGTTAAGTAGGCTGCAAGGAGATAATTAGGTAAATTGACCAGTTTAATCCAGCGCTCAAAAGCAACTGTCGGCACAAGGACAGTTACTTCTTCTAACAAATCGGGGGCATCTTTCAATAAGCCAAAGTAAAAAAAGTATGTATTCATCCAGTATAAGGAGAATGCTCGTTCATTAATTACCATGCTTCGTTTGTTATGCGCTTTTCGTGCATAATAATATTCCATGAATGTTTTGTGCTTAAAAATCAAAGTATAATCCGGTAGAATCTGTCGTTATGATCTCGTACCTATCTATCATTTTGCTAAACAATTGTGATGCAACGATATCTGTATT
Organism: uncultured Chloroflexia bacterium; assembly: GCA_963845765.1. GTDB lineage: Bacteria > Chloroflexota > Anaerolineae > Ardenticatenales > Ardenticatenaceae > CAWJTI01. The sequence goes on along the minus strand of CAWJTI010000011.1, from coordinate 436,227 downwards.
ACGCCTTGACAAATAATTTGTTATCATGTCTTGCGCTTCAATGATTGTAATAGCTGTTAGATCATTGTCTAACATGTACTCTGCTAAGTCCATCAGGAATATGGACAATGTCTCGTATTCCTTCTGTGATTGTAAGCCGCGTTCAATGTCCCACCGCCCAAGGGTAAGTTCTAGGTACTTAGTATAAAGCTCTGTGAGATTAGAAGGAATATCTTGCGCATTTTCGTTCAGTAGCTGGGCCAGCAAAATTGCTGCAACAGGAGTATTAGCTATTTGTTTGAACATCTCTGATCTATCTAAGTCTTCGAGAATACGAGACTTAATGTCTAGCTCTTGACATAGCCTTTCAATATATATTTTTAGTTTATGCATGCTAAGTGGGGCTAGGTGATATGAAATGCGTAAAGGGAAGAACAGAGTTGGACTTCCGGACGCTTTGTAGAAATCTAGAGGTAATTGTAACCTTATATCTCTTCAAAGTGGCGATCTGTTCTTCAATTAACTTAATTGTATTTATCTGTTCATGTGACTCCATATTTTTCTCATCCATCCCATCGATTAATAACAATACTTTGTCAGACTTTGATAGTTTTAAAAAAGCTCTTCCTAGAATATTTTTTGCCGTCTCCTCTATACTCCCATTGTAAATGTTGATGAATTCCTTGAATGTCACATATACGGGTATAATATTCGTTTCTAGATAAACTTCAGGATCAGAAAGGCTAATAACTAATTGTCGGAGTAACTTGGACTTTCCGGATCCTGCTTCGCCTTCCAATAATACAAGTCCTTGTTTGACTATTTCTTGTCTAATACGACTTTTTCATGATTATGACGTCGGCCTTTTCTGCGATTTTGCCCTTGTGTATATGGATTGTTGGCAACTTTTACTATATCAGGCGATACAAAGAATGAATCTGTTCCTGTTGAAACAATATCGAGTCTTCTGTCTGTAACAATAAACTGTTCTTTGATTTTTGTTAGATACTCTCCTAGTGCCACATCAATTTGTAGCCAGTAGTCAGGAATGTACTTTTCTACCAAAGCGGCGAGTTCGTCCCCCTTAATAAATATAATATTACGTTGCTTAAATTCCGCATTTATCTTGCGCTTGGCGTTTTCAGATATAGTTTTAGTTGTGATTACCCATACTTCATCGATGATAATAACTCTTTTGCCATTTGCTACGGGTCGATCTACAGCACATTCTTCTATTTGCCGTTGGATTGCGGAGTAATCTTGAAGTATTTTGTCAGTCTTCGCTATTACTGCGACATACCTGTTTTGATTTAGCTGTTCATGAGTTTTTTCCATTACGAAATCGGCACCCATTTCATTGGGTCCATGTGTGTATTCCACATGATTAATACCTGGTAACGAACGAAGTAATCGATCCAGCAAAGGATGTAGTTCGTTAACTTCATCTTCAATTTGAGATATACGATTCGCCTTTGTGCTATTCATCTATCTTTTCCTTCTGGACAAGATGCTCTTGAACTACTTATATAAACGTGTAGGTGCAATATGTAGTAATATGCTCAAAGTCTATAAACTGTGTCACCCTTGTCTAACTCCTGCACGAAACGCTCGCTCTAGACTTTACCGGTGTTGAGGCTTTGGGTGAACTCCAAGAGGAGCATGTTCATCTCCTAATATGCAACAGACCTGCTCATCATCCAGCCCTACCCATAGCTCCGCCACAGGATGGATGTCCCCGTCGGTAGCCTCCTGCCAGCCGCGTCGCAAACTCTCTTCAGCGGTGGGGAAGGCGACGCTCTCGCGAAAGGCCTGCACCATCTTGAGCAGGGGTGCCAGGTACTCCGGCGGGATTTTCTCGACTTCCTCTAGGACTCGCGTGCGATACGACGCCTCTTTTAGAGCCATTGACCAACCCTCCATCTGTCGTGACAACACATCCTTACACCCGCCCCAACTCCCGCACCGTGCGCTCGTCTCTCCACGTTGCCAGTGTTGAGGGTGCTGGCGGGCTCGACGAACCAACGGGGCAATTCTTTGTCGCCTACTCTCACTTTACCATGTGAGCCACAACCCAAGCCGTAAACTCTTTTCGGTCCATTGCTCCTGACGCTATGTCAAGAATCACTCGCTCCTGTTCATCTACACCCGCTTGGAGTTCGTATCCATTTAGAATCAAAAAAGTCTCCATAGCCGCATGTCCAACGCGCTTATTACCATCCACGAATGGATGATTTTTGATAAGTGAAAAGGCAAGTGCTGCGGCCTTCTCACCAAGCGTAGGGTAAAGGTCAGCCCTATCGAATGAGAGAAAGGGTTGGGCAACAGCAGACTCAAGCATGCCGAAGTCACGGACTCCATCTGACCCACCAGCCTGCTCAAGGATGAGATGATGCAGGGCTAGCACCTCAGTTAGAGTGAGATACCGCATTACGCCAGCCGCCGATAAAGTTCCTCGTTCTTCCGAAGCACATAGTCAGCGGCACTGGCAAAGTCGTCCTGCGGCTGGCGGAGCCACTCCTCCAGCGTCGCGCGGGCCAGCTCTTCTGGCGACAGGCCAGCCCGCTGTGCACGATCACGCAATTCTTCTAGTTGAGCTTCTGAGATCGCAATGGTAATAGTCATTTTTGTACAGTTCTCCACGACTAACTCGTGACATAGTGCCTGTTCGGGTAACCAAATGCTCTACACCCGCCCCAACTCCCGCACCGTGCGCTCGCTCTCCACGTTGCCGGTGTTGAGGGTGGTGGCGGGCTCGAAGAGGAGCACCTGCGCCTCCTCGTCCGCGACGGGGCGATGCTCCACCCCGGCGGGCACCACGATGAACTCCCCTGGCCCCACGACGACCTCGCGCTCGCGGAACTGCATCCGCAGCGTGCCCGCCACCACCAGGAACAACTCGTCCTCCACCTCGTGGTGGTGCCAGACGAACTCCCCGCGCAGCTTGACCACCTTCACCGACTGCCCGTTCAACTCCGCGACAATCTTCGGGCTCCACGCCTCGTCAAACTGCGCAAACTTCTCAGCGAGATTTACCTTGTTGGGCATGTTGGGTATTGGGTATTAGGTATTAGGTATTAGGTATAGTAGATAGTAGATAGTAGGCATTGGGAATTAGAGATTGGATATTAGAGATTGGATGGAGACAATTATTAATAGGTAGCAGTACCCAATACCCAATATCTAATACCCAATACCTAATACCTACAACATCGCCATCTGGCGCTTGCGCTCTTCCTCGCGAGCTTTTTGCTCTTTCAGGCGCACGATCTCTTCGGAGAGGCTTTCCAGGTCGGCGAAGCGGCGGTAGACGCTGGCGAAGCGCACGTAGGCGACCTCGTCCAGGTCGAGCAGCCGCTGCATCACCTTCTCGCCGATGATCTCGCCCGGAATCTCGCTCTGGCCCATGCCGTACAATTCGCTCTCGATCTCGTTCACCGTTTGGTCGAGCGCTTCCATCGAGACGGGGCGCTTGGTGCACGCTTTTTTCAAGCCGAGGAACAGTTTGTCCTGGTCGAACTCCTCGCGCCGACCGTCGCGCTTCACGACCATCAGCGGGGTGCGGGCGATGCGCTCATACGTCGTAAAGCGCTGTTTGCACTGGCGGCACTCGCGGCGGCGGCGAATACCTTCGCCTACGCTGCGCGTGTCAAGCACGCGGCTATCTTCATCCTGGCAAAACGGGCAATTCATGGGGACACCTCCAGCCGTCCAAGCGTCTTTGCTGTTATTAAGGAGCGCCCGAAAAGGGCGACTCCGTCTCGCTCCGAAAAGGGGAGGAGCGACAAGGGGGAAACGCGGTGGCTACTAAATGTAGGGGTGTGACTATGTCAAGCTACTACATGTACCACGAGAGGCAGCAGTGTACCATACCCATCCCAACTTTGCAAGAGGTCCGAGCCGCGCGTGGGCGTAGATGAACAGGTTGTCACATGGGGAAAAAGTGTGGATAACCTAGCTAAAAACGTGGAGGGATGTGCATAACTTCGGGGAGAACGGGGGAACACGTTGGATAAGCCTGTGCAAAGCGCACGCGGGGGCCGTATCGCTGTGGATAAGCGAGACCCCCGCGTAGCGCTCCGTGGTTGAAAATTGCAGGAAATTTAAGGTTTGGGGGTGAGTGGTCAGTGGCTTTCTATGGGCTAGTTTTACCCAGAGCCTCCCATGAGCAAGTCCCACTTACCACTCACCACCCGTCACCCCTGCAACAGCGACTCCGCCCCGTCGATCCACACGGGGGTGCCGGTGATGTGGCTGGCGGCGTCGGAGGCGAGGAAGAGGACCAGTTGCGCCGCCTGCTCCGAGGTGCCGGGCGCGCCGTCCGTCAGCGGGATGCGGCCCTCTGGGAACTCGACCGGCTCCTTGGCCTCGTCTACCCCCTGCTTGTCCGTGCTCTCGTCAATGTTGGTCGAGATCGCGCCGGGGCAGATGACATTGACGCGGATGCGATGCTTGGCGAGTTCCAGCGCCAGCATCTTCGCCATCGCCACCTGCGCCGCTTTGGTGCAGGAGTACGCGGTCGCGCCGGTGTTGCTGAAGATGCGCGTGCCATTGACGGAGGCGGTGATGACTACCGCGCCGCCCCGTTCCTTCAGGTGCGGCACGGCGGCGCGGATGGTGTAGTAGGTGCCGTTCAGGTTGATGTCAATCGTCTTGCGCCACTCCTCCGGCTCCAACTCCTCGATGGGTGCCCAGACCCCGTTGATGCCCGCGTTGGCGAAAACAATATCAAGGCGACCCCACTCCTCTACCAGCTTTTTGACAGCTTCCTCCATCTCTTCCGGCTTGGAGATGTCAGCGATGAGCGCGATGGCCTCGCCGCCGCTGCCGCGAATCTCCTCGACGCTCCGCTGCACCTCCTCCGCCGTGCGGCCCAACGCCCCGATCCGCGCGCCCTGCTCCGCCATCAACCGCGCCGTCGCCTTCCCGATGCCCGACCCCGCGCCTGTAATCAGCGCCACTTTACCTTCTAGCTGCACGTTCGTCTCCTTTGCTCGCTCTTGTCCTGGGCTGAGGAGATAGCAAAGCCTGTGCCCGCCGCGCTCCTTCACCTTCATCTTGCAGACGGGGAGTCGGCGTGCCGGGCTGGATCATTGATGTCCTGCGCTCTGTTGCGTGGTGTGTTGACGCCATCCCGCAGATATCCTATCTTTTAGCTAGCGAGATGATGGAGTCAGGAGGAGCAACGATGAGTCCCGTACTAAACCGCCGCGTGCTGCTGTGGGTGGACGAAGAGGGGGGATGGGTCGCCGAGGTGCCGAGCCTGCCCGGCTGCCTCTCGCAAGGAGAGACGCGCGACGAGGCACTTGCCAACATTCAAGAGGCAATCAGCCTCTTCGTCGAAGTGTTGGAGGAAAAAGGACAACCTGTTCCCTCCGACGATTACCAGGCGGCGGAACTGGTGGCGGTGTGACGCGTCTGCCCCGCCACGTCTCGGGGCGGGAGTGTGTCAAAGCACTAGAAAAGGTGGGGTTTGTGGTGGCGCGGCAGCGGGGGAGCCACATCATGCTGTGGCGAGATGAGCCGTCGACAGGATTGGTGGTACCGGACCATCGCACCATCACCATTGGCACGTTGCGTGGCATCATTCGGGACGCCTGGGCTAACCGTAGAGGAGTTTGTGCGGTTGCTGTAGCGTGCCGGATTACTACCAACTCCGACTGACAGGGTAGCAAAGCTCACTCCTTCCTCTGAACAAACCCCTCACATCCAAAGGCCAGAATGAGGTGCACTTCATTGTGGTCTTCTGTATGGAATTTCCCCGGCGGAGCGTGCCCGCCGCACTCCCGCCAGCGCTACCGCGCCACCCACCAGCGCCAGCAGCACGTAGGACAGGTTTGAAACCTGTCCCACCCCCACTGTCTCCACCCCCAGCGCGCTCGGCTTGCTGTCGCGGATGCGCACGAAGACATCGGCGCTGTTGTTAGTGTCGTCGGGTACGAGGTTGGTTGCCCAGGAGTAGAAGGCGACACGCCGCCCGTCGGCGCTGAGGGCGATGCCGGGAGAGAAGGAACTTTGGTCGGCCTGCGCCCCATCCCAGGCCGAAGCTAACGAGTTCGGTAGTACCCAGCAGGCGGTCGTGCAGGAAGACGTCGGCGGCCTCGTTGGTGTCGTCGGGTACCAGATTGGACGAGCCGCTCCAGAAGGCGACGAAGCGCCCGTCGGCGGAGATGGCGGGTGGAAAGCCCACACCCCCCGCGCCGCCGATGGCCTCGCTGCCGTCGGAGGCGACGGAGACGCGCGTGGTCTCGCCCGTGAGGCGGTCGTGCACGAAGATGTCGGGGCAGTTGTAAAGCGGATCGCCTAACTCGCCGCAACGGTTGTTGGTGTCGTTGGGCACCAGGTTGCTCGCCTCGGACTCGAAGGCGACGTAGCGGCCATCGGCGGAGAGGGCGGGGCTGTAGGAGGGGCCGTCGCCCTGCGTGCCGTCGGAGTTCACGCTGACGCGCGTCGTTTGGCCAGTCTCACGGTCGTGAAGGAAGGTGTCCATCCAGCCATTGGTGTCGTCGGGCACCAGGTTGTCGGCCTCGGAGCGGAAAGCCACCCAGCGCCCATCCGCCGAGATAGCGGGCCGCTCGGCAGCGTCGTTGGCCTGGGTGCCATCGGAGGCGACGGAGACGAGGGTGGTTGCCCCTGTCAGGCGGTCATGCACGAAGATGTCGGGCGTGTACCCATTCACATCGTTGGGCACCAGCGTGGTGGCATAGGAGGTGAAGGCAACGTACCGCCCGTCCGCAGAAATTTCTGAGCTGACTGACCCGTAATTGCCCTGCGTGCCATCCGAGGCGACGGAGACGCGCTCGGTGACGCCGCTCTCCAGGTCGCGCACAAAGATGTCGGTTGTCCCGTTTGTATCGCCACCTACTAAATTGGTTGCCTCTGACTGAAACGTCACGTACCGCCCATCAGCGGCGAGGGTGGCCCCACCTGAGGTCTCATCTGCCTCTTCTCCACTTGATGATATGGAGACACGCTCCGTCTGTCCGGTTTGTAAGTCGTGGACAAATGCATCGTGTGAAATGTTCGTATCGTCCGGTACGAGATTGTTGGCCGCCGATTGGAAGCCAACGTACCGACCATCTCCCGAGAGAGATGCTCCTGATGAGTCGTTGGTGCCCTCAGTTCCATCGGAGGCAACGGATACCCGTATCGTGGTTGCCTGCGGCAGAGCTGCCTCGGAAGGTGTGGCAAAGAGCACAACAGGAATCACGAGGAACGCGATCAGCACAAGAAGCTTTGTACGGGCATTCATTAGCAGCAAACCTCCGCAAACGGTGAATTTCTCTACTCTCTGCACGTGGCTCTCCACTCCTGCCCCCAATGGCCGATCCTTGCTCTGTGGTCCACAAAAAGAAACCCCCTCTCCCAAAAACTAGGAGAGGGGGATGCTACACGAGGAGGGAACCGCGCCTATCGGCGGCGCAGGAACGCGGGAATGTCGAGGTCCTCGCGGTCAAAGTTGCGGACCGGGAACTCTTTCACCTTCTCGTGAAGGCGCGGGTTCGGCGTGCTGGGCTGCGCGGGCGCGGGGGCAGAGGACGCGGGGGCAGCCGACGAGCGCGTCGGTTGCGCAGGGGCGCTGTCGCGGCTCGGCGGGACGGCGCGGCCCTGGTTGGCGGCGCGCGGCAGGGCGGCGGATTGCGCGCGCGCCTGCTGGTCGAAGCCGGTGGCGATCACGGTGATGCGCAGCTCGTCCTCCAGCGTCGGGTCGATCACCGCGCCAAAGATGATGTTGGCGTTCGGGTCGGTCGTGCCACGGATGATCTCCGCCGCCTCGTTGACCTCGAAGAGGCTCAGGTCGGAGCCGCCGGTGATGTTGAAGAGCACGCCGCGCGCGCCATCAATCGTGATGTCGAGCAGCGGGCTGGAAATCGCGGCCTGCGCCGCGTCCACCGCGCGGGTGTCGCCCTTGCCGACGCCAACGGCCATCAGCGCCGCGCCGCCCTGCGACATGATCGAGCGCACGTCCGCAAAGTCCAGGTTGATCAGGCCGGGCTTGGTGATCAGCTCGGAGATGCCCTGGATGCCCTGGCGCAGCACGTCGTCGGCGGTGCGGAAGGCGTCCTGGATCGAGACGCGCTTGTCCACGATCTGGAGCAGGCGGTCGTTCGGGATCACGATCAGCGTGTCCACTTCTTCTTGAAGCGCCTGCAAGCCGTTGCGCGCGTTGTCCGCGCGGCGGTTCCCCTCGAAGGCAAAGGGTCGCGTGACAACGCCGATGGTCAGCGCGCCCTCCTCGCGGGCGACGCGCGCCACCACGGAGGAGGCCAACGTGCCGGTGCCGCCACCCAGCCCGGCGGTGATAAAGATCATGTCCGCGCCGCGCACCGCGTCGCGCAGCTCGTCCAGGCTTTCCTCGGCGGCCTTGGCCCCCACCTCGGGGTTGCCGCCCGCGCCCAGGCCGCGCGTCAGCTTGTCGCCGATGCGCACGCGGTGCGGGGCCTCCGAGAGCAGCAGTGCCTGCGCGTCGGTGTTCACGGCGATAAACTCCACCCCGTGAATCCCCTCGGCGATCATGCGGTTCACCGCGTTCGAGCCACCGCCGCCCACCCCAATCACCTTGATGTTGGCGAAGTTCTCGACGTCCGTCCCGTGTCGTTTTTCTTCTGGATACTTCCCGTACATGTAAACGTCCCTCCTAGAAAAAATTTGGTAAGATCATCCCCTGGTGCCGCCCTTCCCGGGTGCGGCGCGATGTGTTCTACGTCAGGTCGATAGCCTCTCGTCAGCGTGTGCGTGCATCCATCTGCACCTCCAATCCTCATTGGAGATTCGTGATTGGAGACTAGGGATTAGGGAGGGTACCCTACTCACCAGTCACCAATCACCAATCTCGCTCCAACTCAGCTCCGCTCGGTTTTCAGCCCGGCAGCAGCGGGCGCAGCAGATCGCGCAGGCGCGTCCACCAGCCCGGGCCGCTCGTCTTCTGATCGCTGGGGGCGCGCCACTCGCGGCCATGCGCGTCCTGGTGAATCCCCCACTCCAGCAGCCCGACGCTCGTCGCGTAGGCGGGGCTGCCCAGCACGTCCACCAGCCCGCTCAGCCCCTGCGGGGAGGCGATGCGCACCGGCAGGCCGAAAAACTCGCGTCCCGCCTCGCGCAGCCCTGGCAGTTGCGAGCTTCCCCCGCAAAAGACCAGCCCCGCTGGCAGCAGCCCATCGTAGCCGCTGCGCTTCATTTCCCGCTGGATCAGGTCGAAGATGTCCGCGACCCGATGCTCCAAAATCTCGGCCACGTCGCGCCGCGTCAGCGGGCGCACCGCCTCGTCGCCAAAGTGGGCGATCTCGATGGGGGTGTCTTCCGCCAGCGCCTCTGAGGAGGCGTGCCCAAACTTCTTTTTGAGCTCCTCGGCGACCGGGTAGGGGCATTGCAGCCCGATGGCGAGATCGTGCGTCAGGTGGTAGCCGCCGATGGGCAGCGAGACGGTGTGCCAGACCGAGCCCTCCAAAAAGATGGAGATGTCGGTGGTGCCGCCGCCGATGTCCACCAGCACCACCCCTAGCTCCTTCTCGTCCTCGCTCAGCACCGCCGCGCCGCTCGCCAGCGGCTCCAGCACGAAGGCGTGTGCGCGGATGCCCGCCGCCTCGCAGCAGCGCTCGTAGGTTTGCAGCGCGGTGGACGCCGCCGTGACGATGTGCGCCTCGACCTCCAGTCGGTAGCCGTGCAGCCCGATGGGGTCGCTGACCCCGTTGGAGCCGTCCAGCCAGAAGCCGCGCGGCACGACGTGGATCACCTCCTGCGAGTGGGGGATGGCGATGGCGCGCGCCGATTCCAGCGCCTGGCGCACATCGTCGCTTTCCACGCGGTGCGAGGGGCGGCTCACGGAGGCGGTGCCGCGGCTGTTCAGCGCGGCAATGTGGCTCCCTGCCACCCCCACGTAGGCCTCGGTGATCTCGTGGCCGCAGGTGCGCTCCGCCTTTTCCACCGCCATCTGGATCGCCTCGATCGCCTCCTCCACGTTGACGATCACGCCTTTTTTGATGCCCTTGGAAGGCACGATGCCGACCCCGATGATCCGCATGCGCTGGCGCTCATCCAACTCGCCCACCAGGCAGGCGATTTTGGTGGTTCCGATGTCTAATCCTGTAACGATACTCATGCGTCTCTCCTCAAGCAGGGATGGGGGGCGCGGTTTAGCGCTCGCTATTCCCCGCTAACCCGATAGTAGGGGTGCTCCGGCACGCTCAGGTCCAACAGGAGGATCTCCTCTTCGGGGTGAATCTGCTCCTTGAACGCGTTAAACGCTTTTACTTTGGTGTCGAGCCGCGTGTGATCGCCAAACACGATCCGCCAGCCCTCGTCCGTCACAAAAGACAGGCCGTTTCCTGGCTCCCAATCAAAGGCGCGCCGCTCTGGAATCAGTTGGGACAGCTCGCGCGCGGTGCGGACCGCTTCCGGGTCCACCGGGTGCTCCGGCGTGATGGGGAGCCCCTGAAGATCGTTGATCATCAGCAGCCCCGTCGCGTCGCCGCGCAGCCCGAAGGAGGTGCCCTCGCTGTCCACGTACACGCTCTGCTCGCCGGTGTTCCACACCGCCGCCGGGATGCGCTCCTGAAGCTGGATGCGCACGCGGCTGGGCGGCATCGCCGAGACGACGGCGCGCGCCACGAGCGGGTCCTCTTCCAGCTTCTTCGCCACGGCGCGCGGGTTCAGCCAGAAGATGCTCAGCGCTTCCAGGTTGGAGCGGTTGTACACCTCTTCCTTGCTCAGCAGGCGCGTGCCCTCCACCTCGATGTCGTAGATGTAGAACCAGGGGGTGCCAAACAGCAGGTAGCCGAGCAGCACGAGCAGCACGGGGGCGAGCAACCACACCACGCGGCCCCGCAGCCACGCCGCCATGCGCTCCGGCTCCAGCGAGAGCGCGGGCGCGGCCTGAAGCCCGACCGAGCGCTCATAGGCCTTCAATCGCTTGGAGCGCCGCCGCCGATGGCCCGGCCCCAGCGAAATCTTGCCGAGCGTCACCCGCTCGCTCATCCGCTTGATTAAACTTTTCCGTCGCGCCATCGTTCAACCCTTAACCGGAGTCCAAAGTCCAAAAACGACACTCTACGTTGCCGTTCGTTCTGCGTTCTGCGCTCTGCGTTCTGCGTTGCCATGTCGCTCCAGCGCCAACCGTATCAGCGCTTCCAGCAGCTTGGGGTAGGGGAGGCCGCTCGCCTCCCAGAGCTGTGGGTACATGCTCGTCGGGGTGAAGCCGGGCATCGTGTTCAACTCGTTGATGTAGAGTTGGCCGGTCGCGCGGTCCAGCAGAAAATCCACGCGGCTCAGCCCGGCGGCGTCCAGCGCCTTGAAGCCCTGAATCGCCATCTGTTGCACGTCGAGCATCGTTTGCTCGTCCAGGGGCGCGGGGATGAGCAGCTCGGCCTGCCCCTCGCTGTACTTCGACTCGTAATCGTAGAACTCATAGCGCTCGCGCGGGACGATTTCCCCCGCCACGCTCGCGGCGGGCTCCTCGTTGCCGAGCACCGCCACCTCGATCTCGCGCGGGCGCTCCAGCCCCTGCTCCACCACGATGCGGCGGTCGTACCGCGCCGCCACATCCAGCCCCTGCCGAAGCTCGTCGCGCGAGCGCACCTTGGAGATGCCGACGCTGCTGCCCAGGTTGGCGGGCTTGACGAAGATCGGGTAGGGGAGCCGCGCCTCGATGCGATCCAGCACCCGCTCCGGCTGCCTCGCCCACTCGTGGCGCGTCACCGGCAGGTAGGGCAGCTGTGGCAGCCCCTCAGCGGCGAAGATCGCCTTCATCAGCACCTTGTCCATCCCCACCGCCGAGCCCGCCACGCCGCTGCCCACGTAGGGCAGCCCCGCGATTTCCAGCAGCCCCTGGATCGTCCCATCCTCCCCAAAGGGGCCGTGCAGCACCGGAAAGACCACATCTGCCGAGGCGAGCGGGGCCGACGCCGCGCCGCTCTCGTTAACCCGCAGCAAGCCCGCTTCCATTTCCAGCGGCTCCTGCCCGCGCAGCGCTTCCGGCTGCGCGGCAGCCGCCGTCAACTGGCGCATCGGCTCCCCGCTGAGCAGCCACTGCCCCTCGCGCGTGATGCCCACGGGCAGCACCTCGTATTGGTCCGGGTCGAGCGCCGCCATGATCCCGCGCGCGCTGGAAAGCGACACCTCATGCTCGCCGCTTTTCCCGCCGAAGATCACCGCCACGCGAATTTTTTCAGTCATAATTAGAGATTGGAGATTCGAGATTGGAGATTGGAGAGTAGAGATTGGAGATTACCGTTGGCTGTAGCGTCGTCGTTCAACGTTTCAACGTTTCGAACGTTTCAACGTTCCAACGTTCAAACCTTTTCCCACACCCCCACAAACTCCACTTCCGGATTCAGGGTGATGCCGAAGCGCTCCTGGACGACGCGTTGGCCGTGCTCGATCAGCTGGCGGATGTCGGAGGCGCGGGCGTTGCCCTCGTTGACTATAAAGTTGGCGTGCATCTCGCTGAAGCTCGCCCCGCCGATACGAAAGCCTTTGAGTCCCGCCGCTTCCAGCAGCCGCCCCGCGTGGTCGCCCGGTGGGTTGCTGAAGGTGCTCCCGCCGCTGGCCTGGCGCGGCTGCTTGGCGGTGCGCTCGCCCCGGTAGCGGGCGTTGCGCGCGGCGATGGCCTCCGGCTCGTCCTGCTCCAGGCGGAACCACGCGCGGACGATGATCGGGCGCTTGACGGGCGCGGTGTCCAGGATGTTCGAGCCGCGGTAGCGCAGCCCCAGCGACTCCGCGCCAATCGTCCGCACGCGGTTGCTGAAGGGCATGATGTACTCGATGGAGAGCAGCCGATCCTTGGTCTCGACCCCCCACGCGCCTGCGTTCTGCACCACCGCGCCGCCCACCGTGCCCGGCACCCCGACCCCCCACTCCATCCCCGACACGCCCAGCTTCGCCAGCTCGCCCGCCAGGCGCGGCAGCTGTACCCCCGCCTCGGCCATCAGCACCACCCCCTTGGCGTGGGGGATCAGCTCGTACTGGTTCGCGCGGTTCAGGATGACGATCCCCTCGATCCCCGCGTCGGAAACGAGGATGTTGGAGCCGCCGCCGATGATGCGGTAGGGCTGCTTGGTGCGCCGCGCCGCGTACACCGCGCGGATCAGCCCGTCCGCGTCGTTGGCGCGCAGCAGCCAGTCGGCGGGGCCGCCGACGCGGAATGAGGTGTGCTTGGACATCGGCTCGTCCTGCCACACGTTGTCCGCGCCCATCTCGCCGCGCAGCAGCACCCGGACAAGGGTATCCTTTTTGATCGTGCGGGTTGTGGCCCATTCCGTCATCGGTTTCTGCATCCCCGCATCGGTCAGGTGCCCGGAAGGGCTCGGCTTCAAGGTAGAGGGGAAAGCCGCGCCTTCCCTCACTGGCTCGCCCCGACGGTCGTGGCGGCTTCCAGCGCCGCGCGCAGGCGTGGCCCCAGGCTGGTGATGTCGCCCGCGCCCAGCGTCAGCAGGATCACGTCGTCGGGCAACTGCTCCAGCAGGTAGCTCAAAATGTCGTCCTGCGTCGCGCGGTAGATCGCGTCCGGCTGGCGGATCGCCAGCGCCAGGGCGCGGCCCCGTGCGGCAGCGTCCCCCTGCTCGCGCGCAGCGTACACGTCGCTGACGATCAGGTGGTCCGCCCCCTGGAAGGCGCTCACAAAATCGTCGTGCAGCGCGGCCAGGCGGCTGAAGGTGTGCGGCTGAAAGACCACCCACAGCGGGCGCTCGCCGAAGCGGTTGCGCGCGGCCTCCAGGGTGGCGCGAATCTCGGTGGGGTGGTGCGCGTAATCGTCGAAGATCTGCACGCGCCCCACGCTGCCCACCGGCTGAAAGCGCCGCTCCGCGCCGCGAAAGTGGGCGAGGGTGGCCTGCATCGTCGGGGTGTCCACCCCTAGCTGCGCGCCGACCGCAATCGCCGCCAGCGCGTTGAGCACGTTGTGGTGGCCGGGCACCGCCAGGCGAAACGCCCCAAAGGGCACCCCCTCGTGGGTCGCTACAAAGTCGAAGCCGCCCAGCGGGTTGAGTTGCAGCGCCGCCGCGCGCCACGTCGCCCCCTCGCGAAAGCCGTAGCCGATCACCGGCACGCGCGGCGGCACGTCGCGCAGCACGGTTTGCACCCCCTCGTCATCGGTGCAGGCGATGATCGCCCCGCCGGGGCGGACCTGCTGCAAAAATTGGCGAAAGGCCCGCTGCACCGCCGCGTCGTCCGGGAAGATGTCCGGGTGGTCGTGCTCGATGTTGGTGACGACCGCCACCTGCGGGTAAAGCCCCAAAAAGGCGTGATCGTACTCGTCCGCCTCGATGACGAAGAGGCGGCTGTTGCCCGCCAGGGCGTTGCCGCCCAGCTGCGGCACCTCCGCGCCGATGACCGCCGTCGGGTCCATCTGCGCCTCGCTCAGCATCAGCGTGATGAGGGCGGAGGTGGTGGATTTGCCGTGCGTGCCCGCCACCGCGATCAGGTCGCTCTCGCGCGTCATCTCGGCCAGCCAGCGGTCCCGCTTGAGCACGGGGATGTTCTGCGCCTCCGCCGCGAGCCGCTCCGGGTTGTCGGCGGGGATCGCGCTGGACAGGACGACGATGTCCGCGCCGCTGACCCACGCGCCGCTGTGCCCCAAAAAGATAGTGGCCCCGCGCCGCGCCAGCGCGTCGGTGCGCGGGGAGTGCTCGCGGTCGGAGCCGCTCACCTGCCAGCCGCGCGCCAGCATCACATGCGCGAGCGCGCTCAGCCCCGCCCCGCCGATCCCAACAAAGTGAATGTGCTTCATACTGGTGTGCGCAACCTTCGATCCAGCCCCCCGAGGAGCCAGAACAGTAGCCCATGGAAAAAGACGAGTAGCAGCGAGAGCAATACCAGGTTCTGCGCCTGCGTCAGTTGGTCGTAGACCGCATAGGGGTTGTTCAAAAACTCAATGACAATCGTCGCCTCGCGGAACAGGCCGTCCACGCTCAGGGCGTTGTCCCAGACAAAGGTGAACCCTTCCAGGTGGGTCGCGAACCAGTCGCGCCCCAGGTCCAGCAGCAGCACCACGAAAAAGTAGCCATTGAGCAGCCCGGTCGAGATGCCCGCGATCTGGTCGCGGCGGTTCGCCACGCGTGCCTGGATCACCGTGCTGTTGAAGGTCACGATGACCATGAGGGCCGAGGCCAGGTAGAGCAAAATTTGGAACAGCGCCGACGCCCCCTCGTCGATGCGCACCTGAAGCACGAACTCGGTGGCGCGGATCAAAAAGTTTACCGTCTTGAGCGCTACCCCCCAGGCGAAAAAGAGCGACACCAGGGTGACCAGGCCGCGCTGCCAGCCGTTTTTGAGTCCGATCAGCAGGAAGAGGAGCATGGCAGCCAGTACCACGCTGTTCCAGTCCAGTTCGATGATCCGTTCACTCATGAGCTTGGTCTCGTGCGATGCCTTTGTGCGTGGAACCCATGTCGTGCAGCAGGGCGATGATGCGCGCGGCGGCGTTTGCCGGGGCGGCGGCGCGCATGGCCGCCGCCATGCGGTGCAGGCGCGCCTCGTCGGTCAGTAGCGCCTGCACCATCGGCAAAAGTGCCAGGCGCGCGCGCTCGTCTTCCAAAATCAGCGCGCCGCCCTGCTCGGCCAGCCAGCGCGCGTTGTCCTCCTGGTTCACCCCCGCGATGGGCAGCGGCACCAGGATGGCGGGCAGCGCGGCGGCGGGAAACTCGCCCAGCGCCGACGCGCCCGCGCGCGCCACCACCAGGTCCGCCGCCAGGAGCGCGTCAATCATCGTTTCGTGCAGGTACTCGAAAAGCAGGTATCGCTCGCGCGCGGCGCGTGGCAGGGCGTCGCGCTGCTGCTGGAGCCACTTCCCATCGCTTTTGCCATGCACGTGGATCACGATTGCCTGCTCCAGATACTCCGGTAGAAACAGGCCAATCGCCTCGTTCAGCGCGTGCGAGCCCTGGCTGCCACCGGTCACGAGCAGCACCTTGGCCTCGGGGGGGATGTTGCCAAAGGCGCGCCGCGCCTCGGCCTTCGGCTTCGGATGCACCAGCCCCTGCCGCACCGGGTAGCCGGTAACCAGCGCTTTCTTGCCGAACCATTGCTGGCTTTTGGGGGTGGTCACCGCGACCCTCTGCGCGAGCGGCGCGAGCGCCCGCACCGCCAGCCCCGGCACGATGTCCGGCAGGTAGACGGCAAGCGGCACGTGCTGCATCCAGGCGGCCAGCCCGACGGGAAAGGTCACGTAGCCGCCGGTCGCCAGCACCACGTCCGGCTGAAAGCCGCGCACGACGTGCCACGCCTCGCCAAAGCCCCGCATCAGCTTGACGCTGTTGCGCAGCCGCGCGCTCCACCCCAGCGAGGCCAATCCCCCCGCGTTGATGGCGCGGTACGGGATGCCCGCCCGCTGCAACAGCGGCGCTTCCATCCCCCCCCGTTTGCCGACCCACAGCAGCTCTGGCCTAGGCTCCCACGCTTCCAGCACGCTCAGCGCCGGGTAGACGTGGCCGCCCGTGCCGCCGCCGGTCACCAACAGCCGCATCACGCTGCCACCGGCAGGGTGGCAACGTGATGGAAAACGTGCGGCAGAACAGGGTGGGGCGCATCACTCATCGCTGGGACGCCGTGGCTGGGCTTTGGAGATGTTGAGCATGATGCCGATGCCCGCCAGCGCCGTGACGAGCCCGCTCCCGCCAAAGGAGATGAAGGGTAGCGGCACCCCCGTCGGCGGGATCGAGTTGGTGACCACTGCGTAGTTCATCAGCGCCTGGTAGAGCAGCCAGCAGGTGATCCCGCTCGCCAGCACGGTACCGAAGGCGTCCGGCGCGGTGGCAGCCACGCGGAAGCCTCGATACGCCAGCAGCAAGAAGAGCCCCAGCACCAGCAGGCAGCTGACCAGCCCCACCTCCTGCCCCATGATCGCGAGGATGGCGTCGGTGTGGCCTGCGGGCAGCGCGGGCACGTTGCCCTTGCTCGTGCCCAGCCCCTCGCCCAGAATGCCGCCGCGCGCCAGCGCGGTGAGCACCTGCGTCGTCTGGTAGCCGCCCTCGCTTTCCCACTTCCACGGGTCTTGCCAGACCAGGATGCGGTTCAGGCGGTAGGCGGCCCCGCGTGCCACAAAGTAGGCGACCACCGAGGCGAGCACCCCCGCGACCGACAGCTGCTTCAGGTCCGCGCCCGCCACAAAAAACATCGTCGTGGCGACCGCGCCCACCAGAAGCGCGGTCGAGAAGCTGGGCTGCACGACGATCAGGCCGCACACCGCCCCAACCAGTAGCACGAAGGGCACCATGCCTGCCTGGAACTGGCTCAGCCGCTCCTCCTTGGAGGAGGCCCAGTGCGCCACGTAGATGATTGTCGCCAACTTGGCCGCCTCGGAGGGCTGGACGGAGCCACCTGCGAAGAGCCAGCGCGCCGCCCCAAAGGAGGTTTTGCCAATAAAGAACATGGCGAAGAGCATGAGCGCCGTGCCGCCCATGATCCAGACGCTCCAGCGCTGCCAGATGCGGTAATCCACCAGCCAGAACACGAGCATCGCCAGGCCGCCGAGCGCGGCCCACTGCCCCTGCCGCACCAGGTACTCCACCGTCGTCGCGCCGTCCGAGTTGAAGTAGGAGAGCGCGTAGGTAGCGCTGTACACCATCAGCAGCCCGATGGTGACCAGCCCCACCACCGTGGCAAGCAGCCACCAATCGCTGCTGCGCCCCTCTTGCTGCGCGCGCCGCTTGCTCTTGCTTACGTATCGCGTTGCTCCGCCTACCGTTGCTTGTGCCATGTTTGGGGTATTGGGTATTGGGTATTGGGTATTGGAGATTGGAGATTGGAGATTGGGTTGCAGGTTGCAGGTTGCAGGTTGCAGATTACAGATTGCAGATTAGGATGCTGGTAGGTATCAAATATCCAATATCGAATACCTAATACCTACTATCTCAAAAGCCGTTCACGAGGGCGCGGAAGCGTTCGCCGCGCGCTTCAAAGTCTTTGAAGGCGTCGTAGGAGGTGCCGCTGGGGCTGAGGAGCACCAGGTCCCCCGCCTCGGCGAGGGTGCGCGCGGTGGCGACGGCTTCTTCTAGCGTGGCGCAGGGGGTGATGGGCAGGTAGCGCCCGCTCCCGTTCATCTGCGCGCGCGCCTGCTCGACGGCGTGCACCACGAGCGGCCCGCACTCGCCAAAGGTGATGAGGTGCTTGACGCGCTTGACGATCTCGCGCGCCATCGCCTCCATCGGCAGGTGCTTGTCGCGCCCGCCCGCCAGCAGGATGAGCGGCGCGCTCTCGTAGGCGCGCAGCGCGGCCAGCGTGCGGTCGGGGCTGGTGGCGATGGAATCGTTGATCCAGCGCACCCCCGCGTGCTCGCGCACCAGTTCGAGCCGGTGCGGCACCCCCTGAAACTCGCGCACGACCCGCGCCGCGCTGCTGCCCTTGAGCCCCGTGGCGGTCACCACGCTGAGCGCGGCCAGCACGTTTTCCAAATTGTGCTCGCCGCGCAGCGCCACCTCGTCCGCCCGCATGATGCGCTCGCTCGTGCCGCCGTGCCGAACGACGATCCACCCCTCTTCCAGGCAGGTGCCCTCGTCCAAGCACTCGCGGCGGCTGAACCAGCGCACGCGCGCCTCGGTCAGCGCCGCCAGGGCGCGCACCTCGGGGTCGTCCCAGTTGAGCACCGCCACATCGTCGGGGCTCTGGAAGCGCAGCAGGTTGGCCTTGGCCGCCTTGTAGGCCTCGTAGGAGGGGTGGCGGTCCAGGTGGTTCGGGCGCAGGTTGGTGATCACCGCCACATGCGGGCTGCGCGTCAGATGTTCCAGTTGGAAGCTGGACAGCTCCAGCACCACCCAGTCGTGGGGCTTGAGCGCCCCCACATGCTCGATCAGCGGGCGACCGATGTTGCCGCCCACCCAGATTTTGCGGCGGCGGTCCACGCGCAGCATCTCGCCGATGAGGGTAGTGGTGGTGGTCTTGCCGCTCGATCCGGTGATGCCGATGATCGGCGCGGGGCACAGCTCAAAAAACAGTTCCGTCTCGCTGGACAGGGGGAGGCCGCGCTGCTGCGCCTTCTCGATGATCGGGATCTCGCGCGGCACCCCGGGGCTGACGTACATCACATCGGCATCCAGGATATCGTCCGGGTGGCCGCGCAGCACCGCCTGGATGGGCAAGCCCGCCAGCTGGCCGATCTCGTCGGCCAGGTCCGCGATCCCCTTCATGTCGCTGATCGTCACCTGCGCGCCGCCACGCGTGAAAAAGCGCGCCAGGGCGGTGCCTTCCCGCGCCATGCCGATGATCGTGACCCGCTGGTTTGCAAATGTGTTGTTCATCACGTCCTCCACAAGTTGGGTATTAGGTATTAGGTATTAGATATTAGGTATTCAGAATCACGCTACTTCCTAATACCTAATATCCAATACCCAATATCTAATCCCTACAACATCGCCAGGGCGATGCCGAGCATGCCTGCCAGCATCGAGATGATCCAGAAGCGCTGCACGATCTGCACCTCGCTCCAGCCGAGCAGTTCAAAGTGGTGGTGCAGGGGGGCCATCTTGAAGAGGCGCTTCCCCTGGCCGGTGCGGCGGCGCGTCCACTTGAAGTAGCCGGTTTGCAGCATCGAGCTCATCGCTTCCGCCACGAAGATGATGCCGACGATGGGCAGCAGCGGCCATTGCAGGGTCATCAGCGCCACGGTGCTCAGCGTCGCGCCGATGGCGAGCGAGCCGGTATCCCCCATGAACAGTTGCGCGGGGTGGGCGTTGAACCAGAGAAAGGCCAGGATGCCGCCCGCCATGCAGAAGCAGAAGGTTGCCAGGTGGATGTTCCCCTGCCGCAGCGCGATCGCGCCGTAGCTGGCAAAGGAGATCGCCGAGGTGCCGCCGACCAGCCCGTCCAGCCCGTCCGCCAGGTTCACCGCGTTGGACGAGCCGACGATGGTGACCATCGCCAGCGGGATGTAGAACCAGGCGGGCAGCGGGATGCGGTAGGGAATCAACGGCATCACCACCTGCCCCAAATCCAGCAGGCGCGGGTGGTACAGGACGATGGCCGCGATGAGCGCCATGCCCGACAGCCAGAGCATCTTGTAGCGCCCCATCACCCCTTCTTTGGCCTGCCCGCGCGCTTTTTGCCGCTGCTTCATCAGGTCGTCCATCACGCCGAGCGCCCCCGCGAAGATCAGCATCGCCAGCGGCAGGGCCAGCGAGGGGTAGCGCGGCATGATCAGCAGCGAGCAAAAAACGGTGGTCGGCACCAGGATCATGAGACCCCCCATCGTCGGGGTGCCCGCTTTGGAAATGTGCGTTTGCGGTCCGTCGATGCGAATCGCCTCGCCAATCTGCCGACGGCGGAGATACTGAATCAGAGGGGTGCCCCAGACCACGGCGAACAGAAAGGAGGCCAAGCCAAGCGCGAGGGCGAGCGCGGTATCTGGGCGAAAGAATGTCAAATGTCGTCTCCCGCTACACTGAGCCAGGTCACCAAATCATCGAGCCGCACCGCGCGCGAGCCCTTCACCAACACCATGTCCCCCATTTGCAGGCGCGGGCGCAGCCACGTCGGCGGCTTCCTCGCGATCTGCTGCGGCAAAGGTCGCATCGGCGGGAAGACCCGCCTGCTGCGCCTCGCGCACCATTACCGGGGCCATCTCCCCTACCGCCACAAACAGGCTCGCCACCGTCGCCGCGCGGATCGCGACGAGCAGGTGCCCTTCTTGTTGGTAGGGGCCAAGCTCGCGCATGTCGCCCAGCACCGCCACCTTGCGCCCCTCCAACTCGCCCAGCAGGTTGAGCGCGGCCATCATGCTGTCGGGGCTGGCGTTGTAGGTGTCATCGATCAGCGTCGAGCCGTTCAGCCCCTCGGCCACGACGATGCGCAGCACATCCAGCCGCGCGATGTCCTTGAGCCCCGCGATGATCTCGGCCCACGATTGCCCCTGCACCAGCCCGACGCTCGCCGCGGCCAGGCAGCCGTGAACGCTGTGCCGCCCCAGCAGCGGCAGCCGCGCGAAGACCCGTTCCTGCCCGTGGCAGAAGCGAAAGGAGATACCATCCAGCCCGTGGCTCTCGATCTGGTCGGCCCAGAGCGAGAAGGTGGGCTGCAAGCCGTAGGTGAACACCCGCGCGCGCGTGCGCTCGGCCATCGCGAGCACCCGCTCGTCGTCCCCGTTCAGGATCGCTACCCCGTCGGCTGGCAAATTCTCGACCAGCTCCGCCTTGGCCGCCGCGATCGCCTCGAAAGAGCCAAGCTGCTCCATGTGCGCGGGTCCCACGTTCGTCACGACCCCCACCTGCGGGCGCACGATCTGCGAAAGCTCAGCGATTTCGCCCCGGCGCGTCATCCCCATCTCCACCACCGCGCGCTCCGCGCTCAGCGGCATGTCGAGCAGGGTGAGCGGCAGGCCGATGTCGCTGTTGTAGTTGCCTCGGCTCTTCCAAACGCGAAAGCGGTTGGCGAGCACGACGCTGACCAGTTCCTTGGTGGTAGTCTTCCCCACCGAGCCGGTGATGCCGATGACCTGGAGCGCGGGCTGCGCCTGCGCGCGCCACCACGAGGCCGCTGCCTGGATCGCCGCCAGCGAATCGTCAGCCAGAAAGAGGAGCGGGAGGCTCAACTGCTCGACCGGCGGGCCGTCCAGCTCCACCACCTGCACCCGCCCCGCCAAGGCTGCCAGATCGGTGCGCGCGCGCTCGGCCAGGATCACCGCCGCGCCGCGCTGGAGCGCATCCGCGATAAAGCGGTGCCCGTCCGGCGAGTCCGCGCTGGCCCCGGGCCGCGCCACAAAGCCGCCGCCCCGCTCCACCAACTGGCTGTTCATCACCCAGGGCGAAACGGGGGTTGGCGGCGTCCCCGCCGGGGCGGGGTGGCCGGTCAGGGCGCTGTACAGCTGCGGGAGGGGTATCATGGCGATTTTCGATTTTCGATTTGGGATTTTCGATGGCGCAAAGTGCGTGCAATCGAAAATCTGAAATCGAAAATCCCCTTAGGGCGATGTTGTGTTGTTGAGCGCCGATTCTTCGGAAGCCGGTGCGACCGAGGTCGCGGGCATCGCCATGCGGTGCATGTCGGGCGCGATGTTGTAATAGTTCAGGATGCGCTGCGCGAGGCGGTTCCACACGCGCGCGGAGCTTTGCGAGCCCCACTGGTACACGCCAAGCGGGCGATCCATGATGACCAGGATGATAAAGGCCGGATCGTCGGCGGGCGCGAAGCCCATAAAGCTGGCGAGGGTATCGGTGGGGTGGTAGCCGCCGGGAATCGGCTTTTGCGCCGTGCCGGTCTTGCCGCCAACGCGCCACCCATCGAGCAGCGCGGTCTCGGTTTCCATCTCCACAGCATTGGCCAGCATCTGCTGCATGATGTGGGCGGTTTCCGGCGTGACGCTTTGCCCGCGCACCACCGTTTCTTGCTCTTCCAGGTGCCCGTGGTTGATGACCGCCTTGACGACGCGTGGCTGCATCAGCTTGCCATCGTTGAGCAGGCTTGCCGCTGCCGAGATCATCTGGATCGGCGTGACCGCGATGCCCTGCCCGAAGGCGTTGGTCCCCTGGTCGCTCGGGTGCCAGATCCCGTCGCCGGGGTACTTGACCTGGCCCCACGCCTCGCTGCCCAGGTCGATGCCGGTTGGGTTGCCGAAGCCGAAGGTGTCCACGTAGTGGTAAAAGCGCTCCGAGCCGAGCGAGGTGCTCAGCCAGGCGGTGCCGGTGTTGAGCGAGTAGCCCAGAATCTCGGTGACGGTGCGCGGCCCGTAAGCTTTGCCATCCCAGTTGCGGATGATGCGCCCGCCCACCTCGATGGAGCCCTGGCAGACGTACACCGTGTCAGCGGCGGCGATCCCCGCGTCGATCGCGGCGGCCACGGTAATCATCTTGAAGATGGAGCCCGGCTCGAACTGCTGCGAGACGGCGGGGTTCAGAAAGATTTCAGGCTTGTCCAGATAGTCGCTGAAATGGTTGGGGTCGTAGCTGGGGTTGCTCGCCATCGCGAGGATGTCCCCGCTTTTCGGCTCCATGACGATGATGGTGCCGCCGAGCGCCTCGTACTCCTTGATCGCCATCTCCAGTTCCTGCTCCGCCATGAACTGGATGGAGCGGTCCAGCGTCAGGATCAGATCCACCCCGTTGCGCGTCGGGTTGAAGGGACGGTGCCCCAGCTTGATCTCTTCCGCGGGCGGCGCGTCGGGGATGGGTATCGTTTCTTCGCCCTTGAGCAGGGGGTCATAGTACATCTCGATGCCCGCCAGCCCGCGCCGCTCCCCGTTGACGAAGCCGAGCAGGTGGCTGGCAAGCGGCCCCTCCGGGTAGGAGCGGCTCAGCACCGGCTCCAGCACGAAGGCGTTGTTTTCCATCTGCACCAGCTGCTGCCCGACGGTGTAGCGCACCGAGTCGGTGATGACGTAGTAGGGGTCGTCGCGCAGGAAGATCTCTTCCAGCGCGGCGGCGGGCATGTTGGTGAGCGCCGCAACCTCCACGGCGGTTTGCTGCGGGTAGCTGACGATCTTGGGCGAGACGCCAAACTTGTAGGAGACGCTGTCGGTCGCCAGCAGGTAGCCGTTGCGGTCGCGCACGGTGCCGCGTGGCTGGGCGTCGGGCGATTCCAGGACGGGGCGGTTGGCGCGCTCCAGGGTCTCGTCCCGCTGGAGCACCTGCCACAGGGTCAGGCGGTAGCTCAGGATCACCGCCAGCGCGGTGATGACCGCCATGACGAAACCCGCGCGCTTGCCGCGCTGCTGGGCCAGGTGGCTCTGGTGCTTGCGAGCTTCATCGGAGGGGCGGCGCGGGCGGTGCTGGGGCAGCCCGCGCCAGCCCATGGGGTCTGAGGGGGTGGCCATGGCTTATTGCCCGGAAACTGGCTTGATCTGGACGTACTCCGCCTGCGTGCGCGCTTCCATGCCGTGGGCCTGCGCGTAGCGAAGCACATGTTGGGGGCTTTCCAACTCGGCGATTTGGCGCTCCACCTCTTGGTTACGCTCCTGAAGCTGATGGTAATCCACCTGCATCGTCTCGATGTCGAACGCGGTGGTGGAGCCCTGGCTGACCTCGGCCAGGTACAGGAAGAGGAGCACGCCCAGCACGGTCAGGATGGCAATCGCGCCGCGCGCCGCGGAGCGCGAAACCCCTGACATGGTGGGCAGGGTGGGACGCCGGGGCCGAAAGGTGAGAATGGTATCGCTTAAAAGTCGGCTTGCCATGCCACGAAATCCTTTGAGGGTTGTAACAGGTTACAGGTTGCAGATTTCAAATTACAGATTGCAGAATTCAGATTTACAGCAGGGCTATACATGCTTTGAAAGCCGTAATCTTCAATCTTCAATCTGTAATCTGTAACCTACGTGTCAGCCTGGTAACTTGTGCGCGACGCGCAGCTTGGCGCTGCGGGCGCGCGGGTTGTGCTCGACCTCGACCGCCGCAGGGGTGACCGGCTTGCGGGTCGCCGTGCGGCGGTCGAGGGTGGCGTGGTGGCCACAGGCACAAAAGAGGACTTCCGGCGGGCAAAGGCACTCCGTGGCCTCATCGCGGAAAAAGATTTTCACGATGCGATCTTCGAGGGAGTGGAAGGAGATGACGGCGAGGCGGCCACCTGGTTTGAGCAGGGACACGGCGTCTGGCAGGACGCGTTCTAGCACACCTAGTTCATCGTTCACGGCGATCCGCAGGGCCTGGAAGGTGCGGGTGGCGGGGTGAATCCGCTCCCGCCCGCGCTTTTTGGCAACGCGGGCGATCATTTCCCCCAACGCCTTGGCAGAGGCAAAGGGGCGATCCTGCACGATGGCACGCGCGATGCGGCGGCTCTGCGGCTCTTCGCCGTACTGGTAGATGAGATCAGCGAGTTCTTTCTCGCTCAACGTATTCAAGAGGTCGGCGGCGGTGGTCAGCCCGTCCGGGTCGAGCCGCATGTCGAGCGGTGCCTCCACCTGGAAGGAGAGCCCGCGCTCCGGGTCGTCCATCTGGAGCGACGAGAAGCCCAGGTCGAGCAGGATGCCGTCAAAGGGGGCAAGCCCCTCTGTTACCTCTTTCATTTTTTCAAAGTTCGTGCGGCGGAGGGTGAAGCGCCCCTGGAAGGGGCTCAGCCGCGTGCGGGCCAGCTCGATGGCGGCGGGGTCCTGGTCCAGCCCGAGCAGCTGGCCGGTGGGGCCGGAGGCGTGCAGGATGCCCCACGCGTGCCCCCCCATCCCCAACGTCCCGTCCAGAAAGCGTTGCCCCGCCTGCGGCTCCAGCGCGGCCAGCACCTCGTGGTAGAGCACCGGAAGGTGCTGGTGCTCGGCCCCTGCAACGGGTGGCGGGAGGGGGATGTGAGAGAGATCCTGCAAGTCGCCTTCCAAAGTGGGTATGGGGTATTGGGTATTCGATATTGGGTATTAGTGCGTGACGGAAGCACTGTTCCGTTCCAATATCTAATACCTACTATCCAATATCTAAATCCCGAAGTTGCTCAGCTCGCTGGCGATTTCTTCCAGGTTGGCAAGCTGCTCGGCCTTTTGCGCCTCCCAACGGTCCGGCTGCCAGATTTCCACCTTGTCCCCCACGCCGATCAGCGTCGCACCCTCTTGCAGGTTGGCGTAGCTGCGCAGGTTGTCGGGAAGGATGATGCGCCCCTGGCGGTCGGGCAGGGCGTCCGTGGCTTGCGAGAAAAAGAAGCGCAGTGCTTGCCGCGTCTTCTGCTGGCCCACCGGCAGGGACGCCAGCTTCTCGCTGAAGCGCTCCCACCCGTCGCGCGAAAAGACCCAGAGGCACTGGTCGAGCCCCACCGTGACGAAAAGCCCCGCCTCGAACTCATGCCGATACTTGGCAGGGATCGTCAGGCGGCCCTTGTCATCGATGCTGTGTGTGTACTCGCCTACAAACATTGCCATTTGGAAATCAGAACACCCGTTCTAAACATTCCCCCACTTGGGGGGTAATTGGGAGGTAGAGCATGGAAGAATTCCCCACTTTACCCCACTTTGCCCCACCAATTGCAGTATCATACACCACAACAAATTCATTTACAAGTCCTTCACGACTTGATGACACTTTTTTTAAGGTGCGAGAAAGCGCGGAAAAGCGGCTTAGGTGGGGCCGCGCCCCTATCGTGAGGTGTGGGTGCGCAGCACCTTGCCCTGAAGATTCACCAGCATCGTGAGCACCTGCTCGTGCACGATGCCCGCCTGCTCCTCCTGATTTTTGATGACCACGTGCCACTGCTCCTCGTCGGCATAGGGCGCATTTTTGGCACGCGGTCGTTGGCGGCGGTCGTGCAGGCGCGGCGCGGCGTCGGTCAGCGATAGGGCGCGCGCGTGCAGGGTGAGCGAGTCGCGCGTGCCCAACAGGTAGGGCTGCGCGAAGCGTTGCACCGCCTCCAGCAGCGAGGGGTTCAGCGCCTGGCTCGGCACCTCCTTGGCCCCGATCTGGTAGATGCTGTGGCGGCTGGTTTTGGCGGCCAGCTGGCGCAGCGCCTCGGGGTCGGCGCGGCGGGGCCGCTGCAACAGCGGGAAGGCCGGATCGCCATACAGGATGAAGCTGGTAAGGGTTTTTTGCTCCTCCACATCCAGAAAGCCGGTGCGCCGCATGATCGTCTCGGCCAGTTCCACCTTGGCGCGTTGCAGCGCCAGCCCGGCGGGGGTCCCCTCCGCCACCGCGCGCCAAAAGTAGGCGGCGAGCAGGTCCGCCGCCATGAGCGGCGGCGCAAAGCTGGCGTAGGAGGTGTTGGTGGAGCCGATGAAGAGCGAGCAGCCCTGCTTCATCGCGGTCAGCGCTATGGAGTTGCCCGCGTCGTACACGAAGGGCTTTGCGCCGTAGCAGGCCTCGGTGAAGATCAGCGTGTGCTTCAGGGAGAGGTGCTTCAGGTGCTCGGGGGTGAGCGCCACCGGGAAGGGCTCGGCGGTGGGCACCATGCTGTTGCGCTCCACCTGGCCGTACCAGGAGGCGTTGTGGTCCACCCCGTGCAGGTTAAAATAGTAAAAAGGGTGGACGGGGAGCGGGTTGCGCTCCCACGCCTCGGCGGTGATGGGTGGGCACAGGGTGAGCGGGGCCTGCCCGTCCAGCGTGCGGAAGACCGCCTCGGCGGCCTTGGCCCACACCTGCGCGGACACCCCCAGCGATTCATGCAGCGAGAGGGGGCGGCGCGGGGGGAGCCAGTTGGACAGGGTGCTCCACAAATCATCCCACAGCCCCCGCCCCGACAGCACATGATCGCGCCACACCTCTTGCAACATGCGAATCTGGCCGAGCAGCAGGTCGGGCGAGCCGTGCTCGTGCGGCAGGCGGCCCACCGCGCGCGTCGGGATCAGGTAGTTGTCGCCGCGCACCGCGTAGGGGTTATCGCTGGGCACGTCCATGTCGTGGTCGCCCACCGGGTTGGGCAGCCGATGGTGCGGGATGATCTCGTGCCCGCCGATGAGCAGCACGTAGGCGAGCCGCTCGCCGGTCGTGGCGAGCCGCTCTTCCATCTGATCCAGCGTGGCCTTGACGGTGCCCGCGTTGACCGTTTCCGCCGCCCGCACCCCCCACTGGGTGAGGGTACTCGCATCGTCCACCAGGATCAGGTGGGAGCGCACCGTGCCCCCCGCCGAGATCGTGTTGGCGAGCGAGCCGAGCTGCGCGATGATCTCCGCCGCGACCTCCTCGCCGTACAGGCGGCGCAGCGGCTCGCGCGCGGCGACCACCACCTCCATCGGGGCCAGGTCGGGCGCGGCGCTCGCCGCTTGGCGATGCACGCGCGCGCGCAGCCGCTCCAACTCCTGCTGGATGTCCTGCAATTGCAGCGATTGCTCTTCCTTGTTGTTGCGCTTGCTGCGCTTGCTGCGTGCGCGCCCTTTGGAAACCACCGTCGGGGCGGGCAGGGGAGCGGGGGCCTGCCACACGTTGCCCCGCTCCACCACGCGCTGCACCGCCAGCGGCAGGTGGTGGAGCAGCTCTGTCACCGCCAGCGAGGGTGCGGCGGGGCGCAGCAGGGTGAGGGTCGAGTAGCCGAGCCGCGCGGCCACGCGCCGCGCGGGGTCCGCCTGCTGCACCTCGTCTAGCATCTGCTTGCCCTGCGCCTGCGCGCCCTCGGCCAGCAGCGACTTGGCGAGCAGCAGGCGCGGCTTGACGAGCGCCGGGAAGCGCTCGTGTACCTCCTGCGCGAAGCGGTACGCCCGCTCCTGCTCGTTCGCGCGCCACCATTTTTCCAGCATGTAGACCGCGTGCAGCGCGCGCAGCGGCTCGTCGTCGGGCGGGGGGGCGATGGCGTAGCTTTCCTGGAGCGCGGCGAGCGCGCCCTCCCACAGGCGCTGCTCCTCGTCGCTGCGGGGCGCGGGGCGGTGCAGGGTGCTGCCGCCGCCCGCCGCCTCGCGGCAGCGCGCCGCGCCCACCGCCATCTCGCCCCCTGCCAGCAGGGTGACCCCCAGCGCCCAGCGCGCGGGCCAGTGCTCCGGGTCGCGCTGCACGATGCTTTCCAGCAGCGCGTGCGCCTCCTCCACATCGTCAACGGCCAGGGCCAGCCGCGCCTCGTAATAGCACGCGTCCAGGTGATCGGGGTAGGCGTCGCGCATGGCCGCGCACAGCGCTTCCAGCAGCGACCGATCCGCGAGGCTCAGGGCGGCTTCCGCGGCCTGCAACCAGCGTTGCTCGACCTCGCTGGGGTGCAGGGACGGTTGAAAGGATGTGATCCGTAATTGTTCGCTTCGCATAGCTCATTCCGCCGCGTTAGGGGTTAGGGGTTAGGGGTTAGGGGTTAGGGGTTAGGAGATTAGGGATTAGAGATTACGGATTACGGATTGCAGGTTACAGGTTGCAGATGTTGGATTGTGGGATAAGCAATGCCTGCCCATGCGCCGCATCGTCATCGAAGGTGATGCACCACCCTAGCGACCAAAAAAGACTATGGCGCTGACGCCAGCAAGCAGCTTGTAGGCTTCGGTGTTGTGGGGCTCGGCCTTGACCGCTTGGCGGAGCACGGGCAACGCTTCCTGGTAGCGCTTCAAATCTTTCAGCAGGCGACCCATCTGGAAGAAATACACTGCTTGCCCCTGTGCCACCTCGTTGGCGCGCTTGTAGTGCTCGTAGGCCTCCGCGAGATCGTGGTTCTCCTCGGCGCACTTTGCCAGTGCGGCCCAGGCGGTGTGGTTGTCCGGCACGCATTCCACCAGACGGGTCAGGTGAACTATCGCTTTATTCATGTGTCCCTGCTCCTGGCACAGTCGGCCCAGGTAAAAGTGTGCATGTGGATGGTTGGGTTCGATGCGCAACGCGGCGTGGTAGGTCTCCATCGCGGCGTCCACCTCGCCAGTGTGGGCCAACAGGCGGCCCAGGCTCACGTAGGCATCCGCCTGCTGCGGGTCAAGTTCCAGCGCCTTTTCAAAGTGCGCGCGCGCGCGGGCTGACTCGTTTTGCCGCTGGAGCAGGCGGCCAATGGACACGTGGGACGGCGCGTGGGTCGGGTCCAGCTTGAGCGCCTGTTCCAGCACCTCCTGTGCGGCTTCCATCTCATCCTGTTGGAAGAGCAGTTGGCCGAGCAGCAGCCACGCGGGCGCATACTCCGGCCAGCGACCGCAACTGGCGCGCAGGGTTTCGCAGGCTGCCTCGTCGTCCTCGTTCGCGGCCTGGGCTTGGGCCAGTTGCAGGGGGTAGAGCGGGTTGGTCGGCGCGTGGCTGCTCGCGCTGCGTAGCCAGCTTTGCGCCTCGATCCAGCGCTCGGCCTCCATCAGGTGGCCCGCCAACTCGCCGTGCCAGGCGTGCTCGGTGGGGGTCAGGTCGATGGCGGCCTCCATCTCGGCGATGGCATCGGTGAGCCGCTCCATCCGCACCAGGGTGCGCCCGCGCGCAAAGCGCGTCTGCGCCTCCTCGTGGGCGAGCGGGCTGCCCGCCTTGCGGCGCTGTCGGCTCGCCGCCTCGCCGCGCATGCCGCGCAGCGCCGCGTCGTACGCGTCGAGCGCCGCATGCAGGTCGCCCTCCTCCGCGCACAGGTTGCCCAGCTCGCGCTGCCAGCCGACCATCTCCGGGCGCTGCTGGAGCGCCGCCGTCAACTCGATGCGGGCGCGGGTGCTGTCACCGCTCAGGGCGGCGAGGTGGGCCAGTGCGTAGCGGAAAAGCGGCTCGTCGGGCGCGATGGCCTGGGCGCGCGCGGCGGCGGCCAGCGCGTCGGGTAGCTCGCCCGCGCGCGCGGCGGCCTTTGCCAGGCCGGTCCAGATGAGCGGCGCGTTGGTGTCCAGCCGCGTCGCCTGCTCGAAAAGGGAGCGGGCGCGCGGGGCCTCGTCTTTTTGCAGGTAGGCCAGCCCGGCCAGCGTCAAAAAGTGGGCGCGTTGGCCCGCGCTGAGCGGCAGCCGCTGGAGCCAGATGATCGGCTTGCTCTCCTCCGCAGCAGCGCGCGGCTCCTGCACCGGCTGAAGCTGGCGCAGGGCGACGAGTGCCATGTCCGGCTGCCGCGCCAGGAGCAGGGTCTGCGCGAGGGTCATCTGGAAGGTAGGGTTGTACGATTCGAGAGCGCAGGCGCGGCGCGCCGCCGCCAGGGCGGCCTGCAGCGCGCTGTTTTCCCCTGCCTCGTCGGCAGGCGCGCGCTCGTCCCCGATCAGCTCCAGCAAAAAGTGAGGGTGCATCTGATCCACCAGGGTTTGGGCAAGGTAGTGGTGCGCCAGGGGCAACTTGGCGTCGCGCTGGATCGCCTGGCGGAAGCTCTCCGCTGCCTCGTCCAGCGTGCCCTGCTGGCGCTCGCAGTGGCCGATAGCGATATAAAGGGCACCCTCGTCGGGCAATTGCTGGAGCGCCTGCCGGTAGGCGGCGGCGGCCCGCGCCCACTCCCCCTGCCGGACGTGCAGGTCGCCCAACAGGCGCGCGTAGGCGGCGTTGTCGGGGGCCAGGGCGGCGGCGCGCGCCACCCGCTCCAGCGCCTGATCGAAGCGGCCCATTTCCTGGTAGCACTGCGCCATCAAAAAGTGGGTGTGCGGCTCTCCCTCGGCCAGCTCGCGGGCGGCGCGCAGCGCGGAAAGCGCGGCGTCCCACTCTTCCTGCTGGAGCCACGCCTCGCCGAGCGCGCGATGGTAGCTGGCGCGCGTCGGGTCGTGGCTGATGGCGGCGCGGAAGGAGTGGACCGCGCGCTGAAGGTCGTGCTGCTGGAACGCCAGCTTGCCCAGCAAAAAGTGGCTTTCCGCGTCCTCCTGGTTCAGGTCGAGGGCGCGTTCCAGCGCGTGGCGGGCCTCGGTCAGCCGCCCCAACTCGATCAGCGCCTGCCCCAGGTGGCGCTGGTAGTCGCCCTCCTGCGGGGCGAGCGCGGTCGCCTGCTGCCAGGCTTGCAGGGCCACATCCGGCTGGCCCACGCGCGCCGCGATCTGCCCGAGCAGAAAGTGGATGCGCGCGTCGTCGGGCGCGAGGTCGGCGGCGCGGCGGAGCAGGCGGCGCGCCTCGTCGTTGCGCTTCCCCTTGACCAGAATCTCGCCCAGCAGGCGCAGCGCCTGCACGTCGGTGCCGTCCAGCGCCACCGCGCGGTGGAGCGCGACCTGCGCCTGCTGGTGCAGCCCCTCCTCGAACAAAATCTCGCCCAACTCGCGGTGGGCGGGCGCGTGGGAGGGCTCGGCGGCAATGGCTTCTTCCAGGGTGGCGCGTGCCTCCTTCCAATCGCTCACGCGCTGGAGGTGCGCCACGCGGTAGAGCAGCGGCGCGGGGTGCGCGGCCAGGCGCGCGGCCTGCCGGTACCACTCGATGGCGTCCCACATGCTGCCGAGCGCCTCGTGCTGCTCGGCCAGCTGCGTGAGGATGCTGGGATCGTCGGGGGCGAGCGCGTGGGCGGCTTCCAGGCTTTCCAGCGCGCTTTCCAGCAGCCCCGCCTGCTGCTGGAGCCGCGCGAGCGTCACGTGGAAGGCCGCGTTGTCGGGGTCGTTGGCGATAGCCTGGTGGGCATGGGCCAGCGCCCGCTCGCCCGCGTGAAGCTGCGCCAGCGCATGGTGCGCGCTCGCGCTGAGGGGGCGCGGCAGCGTCCCCGCGCCCGCCAGCACGCGCTCGAAGGAGGCGCGCGCCGCCTCGCCCTGCCCCAGGGCGGCGGCCAGCTGCCCGTGGGCGAGCAGCCAGGGGGCGGGGATCGTGTCGCCGATGATGGCGCGCTCGAAGGCGCGCAGGGCCGCTTCCTCTTTCCCATCGGCGAGCTGGAGCTGCCCGACCCCGAAGTGCGCCTCGCCGCAGGCCGGGTTGCTGCGCAGCACGATCTCCCAATCGCGGCGCGCCCGCTCACCCTGCCCCAACAGGGCGAGCAGGCGCGCGCGTTGCAGGCGGTACGCGGCTTCCTGCGGCTCCAGCTTCACCGCCTGATCGAGCTGCGCCACGGCGGCGGCGCTTTCCCCGAGCGTCTCGTGCAGCGCGGCAATCTCGGCGAGCAGCGGCGCGCTGGGGCCTGCCAGCTCCAGCGCCTGTTGAAGGTCTTCGAGCGCGGCGCTGATGCGCCCCTCGGAGCGCTGGATCGAGGCGATCTGGCGGTACAGGGTGGGGTCGTGCGGGGCCAGGCCGAGCGCCACGCGCAGCGCGGCCAGCGCGGGCACCGGCTCGTGGCGGTCCAGCGCCAGCTCTGCCGCCAGGCGATGCGCCTCGACCACGCTCTGGTCCACCTTGATGGCGCGGGCCACGGCGCGCTGCGCCTCGTCCAGCCGCTTGAGCGTGCGGGCGTGGCGGGCCAGGTCCAGCAGGTAGGCTACATTGTTCTGGGCGAGCCGCGCGGCGCTGCGGTAGGCCCCCAACGCGTCGGCGGCGCGGCCATGCTGCCGCAACGCCTCGGCCAGGTGCCACTGCACCTCCGCCTTGCCGGGCATGGTGGCCGCCGCGCTTTCCAGCAGCGGGATCGCGTCGCCGGGCTGCCCCAGCCGCAGGAACAGCACGGCGGCGCGAAAGCGAAGCTGCACGTCTTCCGGCATCTCGCGCAGGGCGGCGCGGTAGTGGCGGCTCGCCTCTTCCAGCGCGCCCTCGCTTTCAGCCAGCTGGCCCAACTCGTCATAGGCGGGGCCAAAGGTGGGGTTCAGGTTCAGCGCCTCTTCCAGCCAGTGGCGGGCCTCCTCGCGCTGGCCCAGGCGGCGGTGAACGGAGCCCAGATGGCTGCGCACCTGGGGCGAGCGCTCGTCCAGCGCTGCCGCGCGGCGGTACGCCTTGAGCGCCTGGCGCACATCGCCGGTGGCCTCGCAGAGGAGCCCCATCTCGAAGAGCACCTCCACCCGCTCGTCATCGAGGGCGAGCGACTGCTTGAGCGCGGCGTGCGCCTCGTCCAGGCGACCCGCGCGCCGCAAAAAGGAGCCCAGCGCCGCAAAGCCGAGCGCGTCCTGCGGGGCGAGCCGCATCGCGCGGCGGTAGGCATCCTCGGCGCTCGTGTCGCCCAGGGCGTCCAGCGCGTGGCCCAGCGTGACGAACCAGAAAGCTTCTTTGGGGCGCAGGGCGGTGGCCTGCTGAAGATGCTTGATAGCCTTCTCGTTCTGCGCGGCGCAGAGGAGGAGGCGACCCAGGCGGAAGTGCGCCTCGGCCTCGGTCGGGCTCGCTTCCAGGGCGCGGCGGTAGGAGCGTTGCGCCTCGTCCTCCTCGCCCTGCTCTTCTTGCAGCAGGCCCAGCTTGACGTGCCAGTCGGCGCGGGCGGGGCGCAGCGCCAGGGCGCGCTCCCAAAAGTGGATGCTGGCCGACGGCTCCGGCGCGAGCTGCGCGGCCAGCGCGGCGGCGTCGGCCTGGTAGGGCGAGTCGAAGGCGAGCGCCTGCTGGTAGGCCTGGAAGGCGTCGGCCTGCCAGCCGAGCGCTTGGTAGGAGTGGCCCAGGTGGAAATAGCCGCTCCCCGAGGGCAGCAGCGCCAGCGCCTCTTCCAGCAGCTGGCGCGCCTGCTCGTGTGTCCCCTTGAGAGAGGCCACGGTGCCGAGGGTGATGCGGTAGGCGGGAAAGTCCGGGCGCAGCGTGAGCGCGTGCTGCACGTTGGCCTCCGCCTCGTCCAGCCGCGAGTTGTCGCGGTGGGTGAGCGCGATCTGGTGCAGGTTTTCGGCGCGCATCTCGTCCAACTGCTGCTGCACGTGCAGCAGCTCATCCAGCGACTGCGTTGCCAGGGCGCTTTCCCACTCGCTCAGCATAGCGACCGTCTGGCGAGGAGGGTCGGTGGGAGCAGCCTTGGGGGAGTGGAGCAAGGCAGGCTCGGGGTTTTGTGGGTCGGGGGAACGTTGCCGCGATGTGTCGGCCATTCTGAAACTCCGTTCAAAAGATCGAGGGGGACGGGGGCTGCTGCGACAGCGAAGCAATCGACGGGATAGCGATGAGGCAGGTTTGCCTTCAGGGCGGAGTCGCGTGTGGCTTACGCTTTCCCGATGCCATGCCGCTGGCTACTTAGGTAATCTGGCTGTGCTGCAGCATCCTCGGCGGTTGCCAAAAAATAAGAATCGGTTGATTGCCTGTTAGGGCACAAGGTGATAGGCGAGGTAGCAGATGCCCAGCCCGCTGGCGAGGAGCACGAGCCCCACGCCGGTGGCGGTGCGCACCAGCTCGCTGACGGCGTGCACCAGTTCCGCGACCGCCTGAACGGTTTCCTGGATTCCCTTCTCGGCGATCGTCTCGTTGGCGATGCGCGCCGATTGGGTGGAAAGGTCGTGCATCACGCTTTGGTATTCCCGCGCGAGGATGGTCCACAGCCCAGCCAGCGATGAGAGAACCCCTAGTCCAAATAGAATTATCGACATTCCTTGCTGCAATTCTTCCGACGACCAGTTCATCGGCCTCTCCTTGGGTCAGTTTAATTGCTGAATCATGGTGCAAGTTCACTTCCAATTGGGCTGCTCCTGTACCAAGGGGCTATCTGTCCTGAAGGGCGGGGCGAGGATGGGGAATTTTGCGCGCGGGGCGCGGCGCTGGGGAATTTTGCGCACCCCAGGAAACGCAACACGCACGGGCTTGCAGGCCCGTGCGTGTTGCACCAGAGGGAAGGAGGGGACGATCAGCCCACCAGTTGGGCGGGCGGCAGAAAATCGTTGGGGTCGATGTTGTGCTTCTTCATCGTGTAGCGCAGCACGTCGCGCGTGACGTTCAGCGCGCGGGCGGCCTCGCTCTGGTTGCCCGCCGCTTCTTGCAGGGCCGCCACCACCATGCTTTCTTCCAGGCGGGAAATTTCCGCTTTCAAATCCCAGAGGCGGCGTGGGCGCGCGGGCTCCTGCGGGGTGCTGGACGGGGCCGCGCTCTGGGTGGCGAACTCTTGCAGGCGTGCGGGCAGGTGGCGCAGCCCAATGTGCGGCGCGTCGCAGAGCACTACCGCGTGTTCGAGCACGTTGCGCAGCTCGCGAACGTTGCCGGGCCAGGGGTAGCGCTGGAACAGGTCGAGCAGGTCGGACTCCAGTCCTTTTACCTCTTTGGCGCTGCTCTCGTTGAACTCTTTGATGAAGACAGCCAGAAAGCGCTCCAGGTCATTGATACGCTCGCGCAGCGGCGGCACGCGAATCTCGATCACGTGGATGCGGTAAAAGAGGTCGGCGCGGAAGCGCCCCTCGCTGACCAGGGCGGGCAGGGGGGCGTTGGTCGCGCAGAGTAGGCGAAAATCCACAGGGATTTCCGACGTGCCACCCAGGCGGCGTACCTGCCGCTCTTGCAGGGCGCGCAGCAGCTTACCCTGCGCGGGCAGGCTCAGCTGATCCACCTCGTCCAAAAAGAGGGTGCCGCCCGACGCCTTCTCCATCATGCCGATCTTGCGGCGCTTGGCATCGGTGTACGCGCCCGGCTCGACCCCGAACAGTTCCGCTTCGAGCAGGTCCGCCGGGATGGAGGCGCAGTTGAGCGGGACGTACTCGCCGCGCTTGGCGCGCGGGCTGCGATCATGGATCAGCCGCGCGATCACCTCTTTGCCGCTGCCACTCTCGCCCGAGATGAAGACGTTGGCCTGCGTGGGCGCGACACGCTCCACCAGCTTGAGGGTTTCCTGAAACGCGGGGCTCTCGCCGATGATGAGCGAGGCCGCTCCTTCTTCCTGATTGATCTGGCGCGTGACGGCGCGGCTGGCGAGCGCCTGCTTGACCTTCAGGCGCACCTCTTTCATGCGGAGCGGCTTTTCGAGGTAGTCGAAGGCGTGGAGGCGCATCGCCTGTACCGCGCTGCTCGCGTTGGCGTGGCCGGTGATGATGAGGGTGGGGGGCGGCTCTACAAATTTTTGCTGCATGCGCTGAAGGATCTCGATGCCGAAGCCGTCGGGCAGCTTCAGGTCCAGAATCAGCAGGTCCACGGGCTGCGCCAGCAGGGTGCTCCACCCCTCGGCGATGGAAAAGGCGCGGTGCGTTCGGTATCCCTCGTGCTCCAGCGAGCGGGCGAGGAATAGGGAGAGCGTTTGTTCGTCGTCCACTATCAAGATCTGTTCAGACATTAGGCCCTCTTCCCTCAACTCAATTTTTTCAACTAACGCATAGTAACATATTGCTACCGATAGGGACAAAGTACCTTTGTCCCATTGAATGAACGCTGAGCGCAGCATGAACGGCTTGACGCAAAGGCGCAAAGACGCAAAGGGCAAACGGTGCGCAGGGAACGAGGAGGGAGGACCTGAACTGGAGCTTAGGAGGGAAGCGCTCACTCTCGGTTGTTTCCCCGCCTGCTTTTAAACCCCCTCTTTGAAGATACGACGCTGCGCGGGCCAGAGGCCCGCGCCCCGAGTGGTTTTGCCCTTTGCGTCTTTGCGCCTTTGCGTCAAGCCGTTCGCCCTACGCGCTGCGCTCTGCGTTATCGGAGGGCGGCGTAGACGCGCTGGCGGCGGCGCAGGTGCGTGGGGAGGATGCCCATGCTTTCGCGGTGCAGCGAGACGGCGCGGCGTGTCATGGACCATCCGGCGCGGTGGAGGTGGTCGCGCAGGCTCTCGTCGCTCAGCAGCTCGGTCTCGTCGGTGATGAGCTGGGTGATCAGGGCGTGGATGGGCGCGTTGCTGTCAAAGAAGAAGCTGAGGGGGACGATCTGCCGGTTGGGAAGCTCGGCGTATTTGCCATTGACCGCGCGCCCCACGGTGGAGGGGTGAACCCCCAGCGCGTTGGCTACCTCGTCCCGCGTGAGCGGGAGCAGGCCGCTGGGGCAGCCCCGCGCCAGGAAAAAGTCGCGCTGAAATTCCGCGATGCTCTCGCAGACCTGGGTCAGGGTGCTCCACCGTTGCCGCAGGGCCACCGCTACATGCTGCACCTCGCTCTGCCACGCGGCGAGCTGCTGGCGGGTGCCCTCCTCGCCGAGTGGCTGGCGTAGCAGATCGCGGTACTCCGGCGCAAGCTGCACGCGGTAGCGCTGCGCCTCCAGCACGTCCACCCCGATGGGGGCTGCCGCGCCGCGCCCGCGCAGGGAAAAGCGCACGTCCGGTTGCAGGTAGACTGTTTCCTCGTCGTGCCCGTGGTAGGAGTAGGCCGGGTAAAGGTAGAGCTGCTCGCGCGTGGCGGCCACCGCCTGCTCGACCTCGGCCAGGGGGATGCGTAGCGCGCGCGCCGCCTGGCGCAGCTTGCCCGCCATCAGGTTGTCCCACTGCTCCGCGATCACGCGCTGCGCCACAGCGGCCCAAGGGCACAGCGGCAGCAACCCCTCCACCTGGACGAGCAGGCACTCCTGCGCCCCGCGCGCGGCGATGCCGAGCGGCTCAAAGCGCATCATGCGCTGCCGCACCCGCTCGACTTGCGCGAGCGGCTGCTGGAGGGTGCTAGCGTAATCGGCGGGCGCGGAAGACAGGTAGCCCTGCTCGTCCAGATCGGCGATCAGGTGGCAGGCGATGAGCAGCTCGTCGGCGGAGAAATCACTTTCTACACATTGCCGCCACAAGCTCTCGCTCAGGCGCGTGGGGTCGCCGACGCGCTCCAGCCACTCGTCGCGGCTCTCCTCGTCGCCGGTGGCGACGCGCTCGGCGGGCAGGGGGCTCTCCTCGCGGCAGAGCGGGCAGGCGGCCCACTCCGCCGGAAGCTCCTGCCCGCAGCGGGGGCAGAGCGCGTGCTCGATCACATCCAGAAGGGGGTTCTCGTAGCCCATCTCGCGCAGGTGCGCGCCCAACTGTTGGGAGGGGAGCCGCAGCAGCTCGTAGCGCATGATGAGCTGGGGCGAGATGCGGACAGTTTGGCTGTTTTTCGGTGCAAGTCTGTGCATGGGCTTCTATATTTCAGGTAAAAGGTATGCTATGCTTCATTAACGAGTGGCTGCATTGTAGATCACTGCCAAACCCTTGGCGATTCGCCTTCCCTAGAGCGGCGGCGCGGGCGGCGCGGGCGGCTCGGGGTAGGGTTCGGGGCCACGGTGGTTACCAGTGGAGAAGGAGCAGATGTGGGAAATCACGAGCACTCTCCTTAAAACTACCTTCTAAAAATTTCATCTCCCTGGTTGGTGCGAGACCCGTCTGGGACAAGCGTTGGAAGACGCTGGCTTGCATGGCAGAGATGATCGGTGCGGCTCACGCCCTGTCAGTGCGGGAGGAGCGGTTGCTGAACCAGTGGTGCAAGTTCACTTCCAGATGCGTCACTTTTGTAAATTTGGGTGTCTTCTACGTTGATCTGGTCTGTCCGACACGGGTGTATTTGGGGCTTTCCTGCCTCCCCCACCGCGCGGTCGGTGATCTTTCCCCGCTCCGTCGCGGCTCGTTCGGGCGCACGGGCCACGCGCCTGACGGGGCAGCCACCCCGCGATTTATAAAAAAGGAAGCAAACTTGCAGCGACCCTGTTTGGATAAGTATGTACTTTTTTGCGCCTGGCTCCTGGTTGGTGAAGGAACGTGGGGGCTATACAAAAGGGTACTCAACCATAACGGAAGCCACAGTTTTGTGGAGAGGCATCTATGGTTTTGCCGCGTTTCAATCCATTGAGTACGGAAAGCGCCATCCTCACGCAGGCCGAGGCGCTGATGCAGGTGGGGCGCTTTCGTGAGGCGCTTTACCTGGTCGAACAGTTGTTGCAGGGGGACGAGGGGTACTACAAAGCATGGGTGCTGAAGGGGGAAATCCTGCGCCAGGCGCGCCGGACCCAGGAAGCCATCGAGGTGTTCCACCATGCGTTGCAGTTGGACCCCTACGACGAGTGGGTCATGGCCCGGCTGGCCGAGGGGTACCGCGATCTGGGCCGCTCCGAGGAGGCGCTGCTGTATGTGAATCGCGCCCTGTCGCTCAACCCGGATTCGGTGTTTGCGCTGGCAGTCAAGGGGGAGATTTTGCGCTTCATGGGGCAGCTGCGCGAGGCGCTGACCCTGCTGGACCGCTCGCTCGATTTGAACATGCACCGTGCCGCGAGCTTCGCGCAGCAGGCGGAGGCGCTGCGCCAGGAGCAGCACCACGAGGAGAGCCTGCAATGCTACGACAACTCGCTCACCGCAAACGCCCATTCCGCCTGGGTGCTGGCGAGCAAGGGCGACGCGCTCCGCTCGCTGGGCGAGGTGGAGGCGGCGCTGGCGACGATTGACCAGGCGCTGGCGCTGCGCGACCGCCACCTCGCCTTGCTGGGCACCAAAGCGGAAATGCTGCGCAAGGTGGGCCGCTTTGAAGATGCGCTGGCCTGCTTTGATCGGGCGAGCGAGATGTACCAGGAAAAGAGCCGCATGGTCGCCTCCAAGGCGATGGTATTCCTGGATTTGGGGCAGGTGGAAGAGGCGGACGACCTGCTAGAGCAGGCCATCACCCTCCACCCGGAAGAGGCGCACCTGTGGTGGCTGCGCGGCGACCTGCTCGACCGGCACGGGCAGGTGGACGAGGCGGCGCACTGCCTGGGGCGCGTCGTGGAGTTGCACCCCTCGCATACCGATGCGGTGGCGACCTACGCCCGCCTGCTCTGGTATCGGGGTGAGTTGGATGAAGCACAGGAGATGGTGCGTCACTATCTTTCCCTGCGCGAGGACGATTGGGGCTTTTTCCTGGCCTCGCTCATCGAGCGGAAGCGCGGGCACCCGGCGCAGGCCCAGCAGCTGATCGCGCGCTCGATTGGGCAGGTGGAACGCTTGCTGGAGGAGCAGGCGGAGGGCCACTCCTCGTGGCGGCTTTTCAACCTGGCCCTCTACTCCCTGGTGGCGAGGGATAGCGCCCGCGCCCGCTCTTTATACCAGAGCCTCATCCCCACCGCCTCGCGCCACCAGTTGCAGGAGGCGCTCCACGACCTGCGCTACCTGTACCGGGGCGACCTGATGCAGTCGGAGGTCGCCCCGCTGATCGCCCAGCTGGAAGAGGCGCTTGACGAGTAAGCCCCCACTCTCCATTCTCACTCGTTTAAAAAGAAAAGCGTGCCAAGTGACGAAGTGCCTAACGCGGGGCCCTCACCCCCGACCCCTCTCCCCACGTGGGGAGAGGGGTGCCAAGCGAAGCGAGGCGGGGTGAGGGCTTCCCCCCTACGCCTTTCAGTTCTCCCCATTCTCCCCATTCTAATAGAAGCGCGGCGCACGCCGCGCTTTTTTTGTTGCCTGCGCGGCACCGCTGTGGGAATTTCCCCAGCGGGCGAGCCTCACAGGGGCCTTGCGGATTTTTGCGCACGGGGCGGGGCGGGTAACGGGGAAACAGGGAAAAGAGGGCGGCAGCGCGCCGCGCGCAGGGCGCGGGCACGCGGGGGAAGGCAGGCAACCGCGACGGGATCGCCCCGCGCCGTGGCAATTGGAAGCTCGCTTGCACCTTACTACAGGCAGGGGTGAGGGATGGAAGCAGGCCCTACCCGGAAAGCAGCAACTCACTCACTGTTTTTGTAGCGAAAGGAAATGTGCCATGACAACTCTTCAATTGTCTCACGCGATTCGGGTGATTGGGGTGGGCGGGGGTGGCAGCAATGCGATTGACCGCATGATCCAGGTAGGGGTGGCCGGGGTGGATTTCGTCGCCGCCAACACCGACATCCAGGCGCTGCGCAACAGCGAGAGCCGCAACCTGATCCACCTGGGCCCACGCGTGACGCGGGGGTTGGGGGCGGGGGCCAACCCGGAAATCGGCTCGCGCGCGGCCAACGAGAGCAAGCCCCTGCTGGAAGAGGCGTGCCAGGACGCCGAGCTGCTCTTCGTCACGGCGGGCATGGGCGGTGGCACCGGCAGCGGGGCCGCGCCCCGCGTCGCCCACATCGCGCGCAGCAACGGGAGCGTGGTCGTCGGCATCGTTACCATGCCCTTCACCTTCGAGGGGGCCAAGCGGCGCGCCACAGCGGAGGCGGCGCTCGCCGCGCTGCGCGAGGAGGTGGACACGCTGGTGGTTGTCTACAACGATCGGCTGCTCGACATTCTGGACCCGCAGCACGCGCGCATGGACATCGCCTTACGCGTGGCCGATGAGTGCCTGCGCCAGGCGGTCGAGGGGATTACCAACCTGATCCACAACCCGGGGGTCATCAACCTGGACTTTGCGGACCTGAAGAGCGTGCTGCGGCAGGGGGGGCTGGGCCACTTCGCGATAGGTTACGGCGAGGGGGAGCGCGCCGCGCAGGAAGCGATGCGCCGCGCGCTGTCGAGCCCGCTGCTGGGGCAGGGGACGGTGCAGGGGGCGCAGTCGGTGGTGGTCAATTTCCGCAGTAGCTCCGCGATGACCCTGCACGATCTGAACGAGGCGATGGAGCCCATCGGCCACTTGGTGACCGAGGATGCGCCGATTTTTTTGGGCACCAGCCTGGACGAGTCGCTGGGGGAGCGGGTGGAGGTCACCTTTATCGCGGTGGGGCTGGAGGGGCAACGCATCCGGCTGGCCGCCAAGCCCGCCACGCTCGATTCCTGCTTCGGCCCGCTGCGCGCGACAGTGGAGCCCGTTGCCCAGCCGGTCGCGCCGCCCGCCGCACCGAAGATTGTCGCCGCTAAGAGCACCGAGAAGCCGAAGGTCATCCCCCTGCGCGAGCCGGAGCCGCTGCCTGCCGCCGACCTGGCCTGGCACGCGGCGCTCAGCAGCGATGTGGAGTTCAGCTACCCGATGGACGACCTGTCCATCCCCGCCTTTTTGCGCCGCCGCAAGCGCGCCAGCGCGTAGCCGTCGCGCCTGCTGCACGGCTGGTGCAACGATTGAACAGGGTGTAGCACCCCCTCAACGATGAAGGAGACGAATGAACATCAAACACGCATTATGGCGCATCGTCGCGCTCTCGCTCTCGACGCTCGCCCTGGAGCGGCACCTGGTTTTTTTGCTCCTGCTCATGACGATGATCGGCCTGGTGACCGGCGCGGTTTACCTGTCGCTCACGTAGCGCGGCGCGCCCCATCACTCTTGGTTGCGATAGGAGACACCGAGTTGAGGCAGAAATATCTGGAAGGTAGTGCCCTTGCCGAGCTCGCTGTCCAGCACGATCAGCCCGCGATGCTGCTCGACGATGGTGCGCACGATGGGCAGCCCCAGGCCGGTGCCGCTGCTCTTGGTGGTGAAAAGCGGCTCGAAGACCTGCTCGCGCTGGCTTTCCGGGATGCCGGGGCCGTTGTCGCGGATCAAAATTTCGACCCCGCCCTGCAACCGCTCTTCCTGCTCCGGGTTCAGGCCGCGCACGATGATCTGCTCGATGGTGAGCGGGCGCAGCACCACCTCGATCTGCCCGGCCTCGCTCAGCGCGTCGATGGCGTTGCTGAGCAGGTTGCCGAGCATCTGCCCCAGGCGCACCGAATCCCCCTCGACCATCGGCAGGCTGGGGTCGTAGTAGCGGCGCAACTGAATCTGCTTCTTTTGGAGCTGGCGCTGGTGGGTGTCGACCACCTGGTCCATCAGGGTGCGCAGCGAGCAGAGGTTGATCGTCAGGCTCGGCTGGCGGCTGATCGAGAGCACGTCCTCGATGATGCGGTGGACCCGCTCCCCCTCGGCCAGCAGCAGGTTGATGCTTTCGACCTCCGGGTGATCCTCGCCCAGGCTTTCGGCCAGCGTCTCGATCCCGTACAAGATCGAGGCGAGCGGGTTGCGC
Organism: uncultured Chloroflexia bacterium; assembly: GCA_963845765.1. Taxonomy (GTDB): domain Bacteria; phylum Chloroflexota; class Anaerolineae; order Ardenticatenales; family Ardenticatenaceae; genus CAWJTI01. Next base: position 393,586 of record CAWJTI010000011.1, on the reverse strand, counting down.
AGGTCGTGGGCGATCATCGCGGACATCTTGCCGAGCACGGCGAGGCGATCCAGGTGATGCTGCGTCTCGCCAAAGGCCAGCACGTTTTCCTGATCTTCCAAAAAGATGATCAGGTAGCCCGACGAGCCGCTCACTTTCTCGATGGTGAAGTTCATCTCGACCCCGCGCTTGCCGGGCCGCTGGAGCCGCCCGGTAGCGGTTTCCCCCTGGCGCGGCGCGTCCGCTTCAAGGGTCTGGATGATCTTGCTGCCCAGCGGGCCCAGGTCGGGGAGCAGGGAAAGCAGCGGGCGGCCCAGCACGTCGGTGACGGGCCAGTTGAGCAGGTTGCTGGCCGCCTCGTTGATAAACTCGATCTGGCCGCTGGGGTTGATCAGCAGCGCCCCGCGCCGCATGCTGGACAGCAGGTGGTTGCGCACCATGCGCTCCTGCGCGCGCTCCCGCCGCTGGGTGAGCAGGTGGCTGCGCTCCTGGCTGTAGGTCACGATCAGCCCCATCAGGGTGGCGATGCGCGCGGTAGCGTGCTCGATCACTTCCTGGTAGGGGGAGTGCGCGGGGTGGAGCAGGCCAATCGCCCCCCAGGGCTGCTCCTCCGACACGAGGTAGAGCGGGTACAGCATGACTGCATGTTCCCCCAGGCGGGTGTGCACCGGCTTGCCGTCATGAAGCAGGTAGCCCAACTCCACCGCCGAGAGGTGCAGGTCGGCCCAGTCCGCGCGGAGCCCGTGGCTGGCACGCGCTTCCAGCGCCATGCCACCGCGCTGGAGCAGGGCGACCCCCTGCACCGGCCACTGCTCCGTCACCGCGCGGAACAGGCTGCGAAGCTGAAGCTCGAAGGAGAGTTGACCCCAGCGCGGGTCCAACTGGAGCGGCGCGAAGAGGATGCGCGGGTCGCGTTGCGGGTCACGCGGGGGGGGGGGCGGGGGCTGGGGGTGCAACACACCGGCGATGGCCATGCCTTGCTGCGCGCGCGTGCCGAGCACGAACGCAAACCCCTTGTCGCCGATGGTGACATTCAGGGTAGCCGCGCCGACGCGCTCCACCTCCCGCAGGGCAGCCCGGACCTCCTTGTGCTGCGCGGGGAAAAGCCCTTCCACATCCATTTCTAAAAGGGGATGGGAGGGGAAGAGCGCGCGAAAGGCGGGATTCGCCTCGATGATGACCCCGCTGTGGGCCAACAGGGCAACACTTGGCACGTCTATGACAGACACCCACTGGATGACGGACTTAGCGTCGTTGTGGCTGCGTCGGAATGGAGATGGAAAGCCCATAAGCCTTCTGATGACCTTCGTGTGAAAAAAAAGGACGTGCTGGATAACGTTTCAAGCAGGTCACGAGTATTTATCAACTAACGCATATGCACAAACTTTCACAGGTAGCGGGGATATGCCATGAAACCTTCAACGATCAAGCCGATGACCAGCAAGCGAGCACGCCGCAAGCGCGTGATCGGGGTAGAAATTCGAGGGGATGGGCCGCGCGCCCTGATCGCAGCTACCGTGCTGCAAGCTATATCCGACCTGCGCCTGGATGGCCCGCTACGGGAAGAAGCGCAGGAGTGGCTGCGCTCGGCGGGCTGCCGCTACTGCCTGGAGGTGCTGGAAATTCCCTATTCTCCCTTTTTGGAGGCGCTCGAAACCCGTCGCTTACAATGCGGGACGTCCACTCGGGCCTATTGGGAGGATATGGACGAGGGGATGCTGGAACTGGTAGCGTGATGGGGGTGCAATGTGGGTCAGCAACCGCTTACCGGGGGCGCGGCGCGCCGCGCCCCCGCAAGCGCTTTCAGCGCTTCTTCGCCCTGCCCAGGGGGCTTTCCGTCACCCATCGCGTGGGTCAATTCTATTGTGTTTCCGCTCTCAATGGTTGCAGTAGTTAATTGAAAAACACTAGGCCAATGGTCCTATTGGCATTCAGCGCGTCCTCAAGGGGGAACGGTTCGGCCCAGGCTGAAAAACACCCTGTTAGCTGGGCACTTGCTGCTTAGCAACCTGTGTACCATCTCTTCGGTCCCTCTTGTCTTCCCCCCTAGCTGGGCTACAATCTGTAGAACGTTTGTTATACCGCTAGGGTGAGGGCGAAGGATGGCCGAGACGCCAGAGCATATTAGCGAGCAGTTGGAGCGCGTGCCGACGGTGCCGGGCGTGTACATGATGCGCGACGCCGCGGGCAAGATTATTTATATCGGCAAGGCGAAGGTACTGCGCAACCGCGTGCGCAGCTACTGGCACGTTTCCGCCCAGCAGATCCCCAAGACGCGGCGCATGGTGGCGCAGGTCGACAAGATCGACTGGATCACCACCAACTCCGAGCTGGAGGCGCTGCTCCTCGAAAACGAGCTGATCAAGCAGCACAAGCCGCACTACAACATCCTGCTCAAGGATGACAAGCGCTACCCGTACATCAAAGTGACGTGGAACGAGGACTTCCCCAAGGTCTTTTTCACGCGGCAGATGCGGCGCGACGGCGGCAAGTACTTTGGCCCCTTTTCCAGCGCCTGGGCGGTGCGCGAGACGCTGGAATTGCTCCGCAAGCGTTTTCCGTACCTTACCTGCAACCGCACCATCACCGGCGAGGACGAGCGCGCCTGCCTGTACTACCACATCAAGCTGTGCGGCGCGCCCTGCATCGGCGCGCAGAGCCGCGAGGCGTACCGCGCGACGATCCAGCAGTTGATGGATTTTCTGGATGGCAAGGGTGCGGCGCAGACGCTGGAACAGATTCGCGGCGAGATGGCGGAGGCGGCGGAAAACTTGGAGTTCGAGCGCGCCGCCGCGCTGCGCGACCAACTTGTCGCGCTTGAAAAGATCGCCGAGAAGCAGAATATCATTTCCACGGCGGGCGGCGACCAGGATGTGATCGCCTTCGCGCGCGAGAACGGTGATGCCTGCGTGCAGGTCTTCTACATTCGTGGCGGCAAGCTGATCGGGCGCGAGTACGTGGTGCTGGAAGGGACGGACGAGGAGGCGGACGAGCAGATCATGGAGCAGTTCGTCCAGCAATTTTACGATGACGCGGTGAACGTGCCGCCGGAAATTTTGTTGGAGTCGAATCTGGACGAGGGGCGCATCATCGAGCAGTGGCTCCGCTCGAAGCGCGGCGCGGATGTCGTGCTGCATGTGCCAAAGCGGGGCAACAAGCGCGACCTGGTGGATCTGGCGCACGCCAACGCGGTCGAGACGCTGACGGCGCTGCGCGCGCAGTGGCAGAGCGAGGCGCACCGCCAGACCGACGCGGTAGCCGACCTGCAAGACGCGCTCAACCTGGCCGAGCCGCCGATGCGCATCGAGTGCTACGACATCTCGCACGCGCAGGGCACCGACGTGGTCGGCTCGATGGTGGTCTTCGAGAAGGGGGTGCCAAAAAAGAGTGACTATCGCAAGTTTAAGATCAAAGAGGACAAAAACGACGATTTTGCGAACATGCGCGAGGTGCTCTACCGTCGCCTGTCCAACTGGCACGACGCGCAAAAGAAGCCGGGCGGCGACAAGTGGGGGTTGCTGCCCAGCTTGATCGTCATTGACGGGGGCAAGGGGCAACTGAGCGCGGCGTGGACGGTCGTCAAGGAGTTCAACCTGGAAGACGTGCTACCGGTGATCGGCCTTGCCAAGCGCGAGGAAGAGATCTTCATGCCGGGGGTGAAAGAGCCGCTGCTGCTGGAGCGGGGCAGCCCCGCGCTGCACCTGCTCCAACGGGTCCGCGACGAGGCGCACCGTTTTGCGGTGAGCTACCACCGCCAACTGCGCAGCAAGCGCGGCCTTGCCAGCAGCCTGGAGGAGATTCCGGGGGTTGGCCCCAAGCGGCGCGCGCGCCTGCTCAAAACCTTCGGCTCCCTCGACGCCATCCGCGCCGCCTCCCTCGACGACCTCGCCGCCGTCCCTGGCATGACGCGCCAAGCCGCCGAGCGGATCAAGGAACTGCTGTAGGACGACCGACGACCGACGACCAAGGACGAACCCACACGCCGCTGCTAGCCCGCGCGGGTAGAGCAGACATACACTGGGGCCGCGGGCCTCTGGCCCGCGAAAAACGGCAGCGCGGGCCAGAGGCCCGCGGCCCCAGTATTTTCGTTCTGCGTTCTGCGTTCTGCGCTCCCCGTTCCGCATTCCGCATTCCGCGTTCTAAAGCAGCCCCTCCAGCGTTTCCACCAGTCGGTCTACCTCTTCGGGGGTGTTGTAGTGCGCCAGGCCGATGCGGAGCGCCCCATGCGGCACCAACTCCAGCGCCTCGATCAGGTTGAGTGCGTAGTAGTGGCCCGACCAGCAGAAGATCCCTTCCTCGGCCAAGCGCTCCGCCACGTCCTGCGGGGTGCGGCCCTTCAGGTTGACCATGACGGTGGGCACCCGCTCGTCCAGGCGATCCAGGTCGCGAATCCCGTAGAAGCGTAGGTCGGGGATAGAGGTGAGGCCGCGAATAAGCTGCTCGCTCAGCCCCTGCTCGTAGCTCTGCATGCGGCCCATCGCATCGCGCAGCCGCGTGCGCCGATCCGCCTCGTGGGTCGGCGAGAGCGAGGCGAGGTAGTTGACCGCAGCGGTCACCCCCGCGAGCCCCTCGTGATTCTTGGTGCCGGTTTCAAATTTGTCGGGCGGGTTGGCATCCGCCGGTCGCACCTTGTAAGAGGGAAGCTGCTCCAGCAACTCGTAGCGCCCCCACAACATGCCCGCATGGGGGCCATAAAACTTGTACGAACTCGCCGCCAGAAAATCACAGCCCAGCGCCTGCACATCCACCGGAATGTGCGGGACGCTCTGCACCGCATCCACAAACACCGCCGCGTTGGGGGCGAGCGCGCGCACCATCGGGATAATCTTGTCGAGCGGGTTGATCGTGCCCGCCGCGTTCGACGCATGGCCCACAGCGACCAGGCGGGTCTGGGCGGACAGGTGCGCCTCAAACTCGTCAAGGTTCAGCGTGCAATCCTCGGGGCGGACCGACACCTCCCGCACCTCTGCGCCCACCTGTGCCAGATTCAGCCAGGGGCTGTAATTGGCATCGTGGTCCAGATTGGTCAAGAGCACCTCGCCACCGGGCTCCCACGTGCGCGCGATGGCGTGCATGAGCTGGAAGGTGAGCGAGGTCATGTTGTTGCCAAAAACGATCTCGTTGGGCGAGGGCGCGTTGAGCAGGTCGGCGACGGCCAGGCGCGCGCCCGCCACCGTCTCGTCCGTCAACTGCGAGGTGAGAAACCCACCGTGGACGTTGGCATTGCGGTGGAGCAAATAATCGCTCATCGCCTCGGCGACGACGCGCGGCACCTGCGTGCCGCCTGGGTTGTCGGCGTGGATCACCTGCTGCCCGTTGACAGTGCGTTGCAGGGCAGGGAAGTGGCTGCGGATGGTCTCGATTGGAAACATCGTTGTCCTTTTTCAATGTGTAGGGTGGCGCAATCTTGTCTTTGCGACTTGTCACCTGCGGAGTGGATAGCTTCTATTTTAACATGGTCAAGGTGCTTTTGTGGAGTCGGGCGCATTAAAGCTGTGTGACATGGCAGAGCGCGAGTTGTGGGGGCGGTATAAGCGGAGCAGATCGCAGAGCGTTATCTGCGGTAGCGGCTCAAACAGCTGAAAAAAGAGAGATTTACCCGTGTGAAGTTGATCCTGTAGAAATCTCCCTATCTATGATACCGGCGGCATCGCAGAGGTTTGGTAGCAGTCGGCTGCGCAAGGTGACAGAGCGTCACTTCACGGGCCAAGTTACCGAGTTATAGGGAATCGGTACATGGGAGAAATCGAGGGATGGGAAGATCCATCAAGCCCGGATGATTCAGGATAGCGCCGATCCGTTCCCCGACTTGAAGCCGCTTGGCGCTTTCAACGATCACGAGCTGTAGCGAGGGGTGCCCTTTTATCCGTTAGGGCTTTGGACAATGCCCACGGAACACGTATAATCGGAGCGCCAGAGCTTCGGCGAAAAGAGCAAGGATAAATCGATTATGATCAGTGCAAGCAGCCTTCGTCCCGGCAATGTGTTCGAGATGGAGAATGAGTTGTTCCGCGTGTTGACCCAGTCGCAGACCCACATGGGGCGCGGCGGCGCGACGGTGCGCGTGAAGATGCGCAACCTGCGCAGCGGCTCTACCTTCGAGCGCACCTTCGGCCCCGATGACCGTTTCGAGGATGTGCGCTTGGAAACGCGCGAGGTGCAGTATCTGTACAACGACGGCGAGTTGTACCACTTCATGGACACGGAAACCTACGAGCAGCCAGTCATCGGCGAGGCGACGCTGGGCGACCGCGTGAAGTATCTCAAGGAAAACATGACGCTCGGTATCTCCTTCTACGATCAGGAGCCTATCGAGATCGAGTTGCCCTCCCACATTGAGTTGGAAGTGACCTACACCGAGCCCGGCTTCGCGGGCGACACGGCGCAGGGTGCCACCAAGCCCGCCGAGACGGAAACCGGCCTGACCGTGCAGGTGCCGCTTTTCGTCAACCGGGGCGATGTCATTCGCGTGGACACGCGCAACGGCGCTTACATCACGCGCGTCTAACCGGTCGTTGGCACCCTTGTGGCCCCCACCGAGTAGTGGGGCCCTACCACCCGTCAGGAGCGTGCGGCATGGCGAAAAAGCGTTTGACCGATGCTACCCAAACCCATGTTCTTTTGGCCTGCCCCGCGTGCGGCCAAAAATATGCGGTGTTCAGCGTGATGGTTCAGGACGAAGAGGCGATGGCCTGCACCGAGTGCAACGCCCTGTTTCGTCTGACTATCGATGAGAAAAGTGGCAGGATCGAGCCCTACCTGGTGACCCCCTCGACCGGCGCGCCCCGTGGCCCCGCCGAGGGCCTGATACGCCACTAGTTCGACCTCACCCTGCACCCTCCCCAAGTGCCCGTCAGAATATGACGGGCACTTGTTCGTAATGGGGGACGGGCGGCGGGGGAGACACCAATAGGGCTTACGCACTTGGGAAGACGACCGACGACGGACGACCGACGACGAGACCGACGCGACGACGGACAACTGCGTAAGTCCTAACCAAATCTTGCGCCTCTACCCTCACAGGCGCGCAATATCCACTGCGAACCCACCGCGCTCCCGCTCCTCACCTTCATCACCCCCTCACCTTCATCACCCCCTCACCTTCATCACCCTCTCACCTTCATCACCCCCTCACCTTCATCACCCCCTCACCTTCATCACCCCCTCACCTTCATCACCCCCTCACCTTCATCACCCCCTCACCCCCTAGCACCCTTCTTGCTCCACACTTGAGACGAACACTATCCGAAAGGAGAGCTTATATGCTAGACCGTCAAGTGTTGTCGAGGTTGAGCCAATACCGCAACAACGAGAGGCCAGTGGTCAGCCTGTACCTGAACGTTGATCGCAATGCGCCCGAAGACAAATACATGATCCACATGAAAAACATGTTGTCGGAGGTGGAGGAGCGGCGCGAGGAGATGCGTACCGAGCAGTACCAGGCAGTGCGCGGCGACATGGAGCGTACCCGCGAGTGGGTGCGCGACAATTACGTGCGCGGCGGGCAGAGCGTCGCCATCTTTGCGTGCGGCGACGAGTTGTGGGAAACCTTCTCCATCCCCTACCCTCTCCCGACGCAGGTGTTTCTGGGCAACCGCGCGCGGCTGCGCCCCCTCTTTCGGCTGCTCCAGCGCTTCGAGCGCTACCTCGCCATCCTGAGCGATGCGCGCGATGCGCGCGTCTTTATGGTCACGCCGGACGAGACGCGCGAGGTCGCGCAGGTGGAGGACGACACCCCCGGTCGTCACGAGCAGGGCGGCTGGTCGCAGGCGCGCTTCCAGCGCCATCAGGACAAGATGGTGGAAGAGCACCTGTCGAACGCGGCGGGGCTCGCCTTTAACCTGTTTCAGGATCGCGGCTTTGAGGGGGTGGTGCTGCTGGGCACGGAAGATCGCACCAACCGGCTGGAAGAGCACCTGCACCCCTACCTCAGCCAGCGCGTGCTGGCGCGCGTGCCGATGGAGATGGACGCCAACGCGCGCGAGATCGGCGAGACCGCGCTGGAGCAGGCGCGGGCACAGCGCCGCACCCGCCAGAGCGAGTTGCTGGACGTGTGGGACGACAACCTGGGCGGCAGCGGCCCCGCTGTCTCCGGCCTGGCCGACACCTTGCAGGCGGCGCAGCAGGGGCAGCTGATGACCCTGCTGCTCAGCGAGGCGCTTGAGGGGGAGGGCGGCAAGTGCCAGCAGTGCGGCGCGCTCACCATGCAGAGCGAGGGCACCTGCGACTATTGCGGCGGCGAGCTTCGTCACTTCGACGATGTGGCCGAGGCGCTGCTGCGCTCGGCGCTGGACCAGGGGGCGGAGATTCTGTTTATTGCCACCGACGGCGACGCCAATCGGCTCGACGAGCACGGCGGGGTCGGGGCGATTCTCCGCTACAACGCCAACGCCTAGCCACCCCTTTACCCGAAGCGGCGCGCTGCTGGCAGCGCGCCGCTTTTGGTTGAAGAAAGGTTTTCGCCTATTCTATCGGGCCGACGATACCCTCACCGATGAGCCTCTTCAGTTTCAATCTCGGGTTGTTTTATGCCTTCATTCCTATCACGTTCTGCCTGCCTGCCCCTGCTCGCGCTGCTGGCCCTGATGCTTTCCGCCTGCGGAAGCTGGGCGCTGGCCCCCGCGCAGGCGGAGCCGCCCAGCCCTACCCCAACCTTGTACCCTATCATCATGCTGGCGACCCCCGCACCAAGCGTCACGCCGGTGCCCCCCACGGCGACCGCCGCGCCCCCCACCACGACGGCGTCGCCGGTGCCCACCCTCACCCCCACGGCGTCGCCCACGGCGGTGCAGGGGGTGTACCAGGTGCGGTCCGGCGACACGCTGCTTTCGATAGCGATTCGCCACGACATGGGGTTGGAGCAGCTTCTCGACCTCAACGACATGACCGGCAACGAGACGCTGCGCGTGGGCAACCCACTCGTGGTGCCGAACAACATCACCGTCAACCTGCCGCCCGCCGACCTGATCTATGACAGCGAGGTGGTCTACAGCCCCTCCTACCTGACCTTCAGCACGCGTGACTGGGTGGCGGCGCGTGGCGGGTACCTGGCATCCTACCAAGAGGGCGGGCGCAGCGGCGCGGAAATCATCGAGCAGGTCGCCGCCAAGTACCATGTGGGGCCGCGCGCCCTGCTCGCGTCGATGGAAATGTTGAGCGGCTGGGTCTCGGGCGAGCCGAGTAGCCTCTACCCCTTCGGCATCGCCGATGGCGGCCCGCCCAACCTGGCCTGGCAGGCCGCCTTTGCCGCCAAAAAGATGATGGAGGGCTACTACGGGCAGCTAGAGGGGCGGCGCGACTGGGTGATCCTGAACAACGGGGTAGCCGCGCGCCTGTACCCAGGTACGACGCCGGGCAGCGCCGCCATCGCCAACCTGCTTGCCGCCGTCACGCCCGCTGCCACCTTCCCCGACCTGCTCCAAACGGGGCAGTTCCAGGCAACCTACCACCGCCTGTTTGGCGATGTGGAGGGCGGGGCGGTGCGCCCGCCGCACAACGAGCAGCCCTACTTTGCCATGCCCTTCCCGGAGCAAGAGTTGTGGTACTTTTCCGGCGGGCCGCATGGCGGCTACGGGGACACCTACTCCGGCTGGGCAGCTATAGACTTTGCACCCCCCGTCGCGAGCGGCTGCTGGACCTCGTCCTACGCGGTGCATGCCATCGCGCGCGGCCTCGTCATCGGCAGTGCCGAGGGCGAAACGTGGATCGACATGGACGAGGATGGCGACATGCGGACCGGCTGGGTGCTGCTCTATATGCACCTTGCCAGCGCGCGGCGCGTGGAGTTGGGCGACCAGGTGCGGGCGGGCGACGTGCTCGGCTACCCCTCCTGCGAGGGCGGCATGGCGACCGGCGCGCACGTCCACATCGCGCGCATGTACAACGGGCAGTGGATGCCCGCCAACGGTCCTGTCCCCTTCCAGCTAGGCGATTGGGTAGCCAAGGCGGTAGTGGGCTCCTCCTACGACGGCCAACTTATCAACACCTCCAACGGGGATGTCCTGGACGCCTGCGACTGCCGCTCCGCCCGCCGCAACCGCTTCCCCGAGCGCGCCCGCTACGGTGGGCCGTAACGCGCAACCCCCAACCCCCAACCCTCAACCCCTACAAAGTTGGCACACCTTGTGCTGTTAGCGGCGGGAACCCTCCATGCGGCGCAAGCGGCTCGGAAGGGAAAAAGAGGTGCGGAAAATTCGACTTTCGAAATCCGAAATCCTCCCTCCTGCCGCGCGGGCGCTGTGTAGTCAACAAAGAGGTTGTATGAGCAAGCGAGTGCACGTCGTGATCAACCCGGCGGCGGGGCAAACACGCCCGGTGCTGGGCATCTTGAACAGTGTTTTCCACCCGGCGGGCATCAAGTGGGATGTGTCGCTCACCCACGAGGCGGGCGACGCGCGCCGCCACGCGCAAAAGGCGGCGGAATCAGGGGTGGATGTGGTGGCGGTGTACGGCGGGGATGGCACGGTGATGGAGGTGGCGAGCGGCCTGCTCAACAGCCAGACTCCCCTGGCGATTTTCCCCGGTGGCACCGCCAACGTGATGTCGGTCGAGCTAGGCATCTCGAACGATCTGGCCACAGCGTGCTCACTGGTTTGCGGCGACGAGAGCGAGATCGTGCCGATTGACATGGGGCAGATCGGCAAGGGCAACTTTTTTATCCTGCGCGTCGGGATCGGGCTGGAAGCGGAGATGGTGGAGGGCGCGGATCGCTCGCTCAAGGACCGCGTCGGCTCGCTGGCCTACGCCCTGTCGGCGCTCAACGCCCTGCGCCACCCCAGCCCCAGCCGCTACCGGATGACGATTGACGGGGTAGAGGTGGAGAGCGAGGGGGTCACCTGCCTGATCTGCAATTCCGGCAGCCTGGGGCGTGGCCCCTTCACCATCTCCCCCAACATTTCCGTGCGCGACGGCCTGCTGGACGTGCTGGTGCTGCGCAAGGCGGAGCTTTCTTCCATGCTGAGCGTCGTCAAAGATGTGGTGGCGGGCGCGGAACCAACATGGCGCGACCTGCAACATTGGCAGGGCAAGGAGATCACGGTGGTGGCCGAGCCCAACCAGGACGTGCAGGTGGATGGCGAGGTGCTGGGGCAGAGCCCCGTCTCTGCCAAGGTGCTCCCCGGCGCGGTGCGCGTGATCGTGCCCAAGGCGGCAACGGTGCTGACCGCGCCCCAAACAGGGGCTACCCGCAAGGCAGAACCCGCCTGACATCCCATGGCGGATGCCCCCCATAACGTGAGCCATACCGGGGCGCACCGCGGTACGCCCCGGCTTGCACCACGACGCAAGGCAGAAAGGTCGGTTGCCACGCTATGGGGCAGGTGGTACAATTGAAAAGTCGGATCTCGACAATGTTTCCAGTGAAGGAGAAAAAAGTATGGCAGACAAAATCAAAGTTGGTATCAACGGATTTGGCCGCATTGGACGTCAGGTCTTCAAGGCCATCTACGAGAACTACCGCGATGAAATTGAGATTGAGGCCATCAATGACTTGATGGATGTGGACACCAACGCGCACCTGCTCAAGTATGATTCCACCTACGGCCAGTTCCCGGGCGAGGTGGAAGTGCGCGACGGCAGCATCTACGTGGATGGCGAGGTGCTGAAGAGCTACGCCGAGCGCGACCCGAGCAAGCTGCCCTGGGGCGACCTGGGGGTGGATGTGGTGGTCGAGTCCACCGGTATCTTCACCAAGCGCGCTCAGGCCGCCCAGCACCTCACGGCAGGGGCGAAAAAGGTGATCATTTCTGCTCCCGCCACCGGCGTTGATCTGACGATCTGCCTGGGCGTGAACGAGGAAAAGTACGATCCTGAGAAGCACGATGTGATTTCCAACGCCAGCTGCACCACCAACTGCCTCGCGCCTGTGGCGAAGGTGCTCCACCAGACCTTTGGTATCAGCCACGGCCTCATGACGACGATTCACGCCTACACCAACGACCAGCGCATCCTGGACCTGGCCCACAAGGACCTGCGCCGCGCCCGCTCCGCCGCTGTGAACATTATCCCGACCACGACCGGTGCCGCCAAGGCGGTTTCCCTGGTGCTGCCGGAGCTTGAGGGCAAGCTGGATGGCATGGCCTTCCGCGTGCCGGTCCCGACCGGCTCGGTGGTGGACCTGGTTGCCACGCTGGATCGCGAGACGACGGTCGAAGAGGTCAACAACGCGCTGCGCCAGGCTGCCAAGGGCGACGATTGGCTCGGCGCGGTACTTGGCTACTCCGACGAGCCGCTGGTGTCCAGCGACTACATCGGCAACCCGAACTCTTCGACGGTGGACGGCCTCTCGACCACAGTGATCGGTGGCAACGTGGTCAAGGTGGTTTCCTGGTACGACAACGAGTGGGGCTACTCCAGCCGCGTCGCCGACCTGATCTATTACATCTACGGTGAAGGTAGCGGTCAGTAAGCGCTATCCCTGTCCCTAACACGTTGCACCCCGGCTGACGGCTACCATCACGCGTCGGCCCTCGCAACGAAAAAGCGCTCAGACCTTTTGGTCTGAGCGCTTTTTCGTTGCTTTGAGGTTAGGAAGCATCAAAGAGCTACTTCCCGAAGTGTCAAGGTTAACGGAGCACAAAGAATTGGGAAGCGTTTTCTTGAGCCTTCCAAAGCGCCTATATGAACAACGCTTGTTTGTTGGGCGTCCCTGCTGGGAGTGCGGTGGGTTCCCTCTGGGTATGGCCCGCGTGGGCGTCGAGCGTGCAGAGATGGCTTTTGCTGCGACCCGTTGGCGACGCGGGCCAGAGGCCCGCGCTCCGTGTTAGGCCAGCGTGCCTACCTTTTAGGAAGGTCAACAAAAATTTCTCGCTTTGCGGGTCACCCCCTCACCTTCATCACCCCCTCACCCCCTCACCTTCATCACCCAACTCACCCCCCCACCCCCTCACCTTCATCACCCCCTCCTTAATGGCCGCCGCGCCGCGCCTGGAACTGTTGGTAGGCCAGGTAGCCGAGGCGGGAGTAGGAATAGTCGAACGCGCCGGGGTATTTGATGACCTGCCCACCGAAGCCCTGCTTGAAGCGATAGACCCCCCAGAGCCCCCCCTCGCCAAATTCCTCCACCTCGCCATCGTCGGGCACCTCGGGCGGGATGCCCCAAAAGTCGTACCGGTGGCAGCCCTCGGCGCGCGCCCACTGGATCGCCGCCCACTGGAGCGCATGGTTCGGCATGCGGTTGCGCTCCTCGTTGGAAGAGGCCCCGTACAGGTAGGTGGCTACCTTGCCGACCCGCACCACCAGGATCGCCGCCAGCGGCTTGCCCTCGAACTCCGCGATGAGCAGGCGCGTGCGCTCTGGCTGGAAGGCGCGCCACGCGTCCTCGTAGTAGCCGCGCGGGCGCACCGCGAAGGCATCGCGCTCGCCGGTGGTGGTTGTCAGGTCATGGTAGATCGCGAAATCTTCAGCGCCACCCACGCGCACCACAATCTCCTTGCGCGCGGACAGGCGAATGTTATAGCGCCACTTGGCGTGCATCTGCGCCAAAATCTTCTCCTCCGACGGGCGCAGGTCCAGTAGGATCGTCGCGCGCGGCTGGACCGCAGCGCTGGCATCGCGAAAGCCGAGCGCGTACAGCCGCGCCGCGCCCTCGCTGGGCAGCACCCACGGCGGCTCCACCGTTAGCAGCAACGCGCCCTCCGCGCGGCACAGCTGGTGTACCTCGTTGAAGAGGGTAGCCAGCAGCGCAGGGTCGTCGTCGGGCACCACGGGGCCGCGCGGGATGTAGGCGACGCTTCGGCCCAGCGGGAGCGAGCGAAACAAAATCTGCGCGCCCGCCGCCAGCACCCCATCGCGCCGCAGCGCCACGCGCCGCGCGCGCCAGCCCCACTTTTCTTTGAACGCGCCCCACGCCGCGCTTTGCAGGAAAGTGCCGGTTGGCTCGCTCGCCACAAAGCCTTCCCACACGGCATCGGGGATCGTTAAGGTTGTCTGGTAGGTTGCAAGTTGTTCCATAAGATCGCCGATGATAGCAGAGACGGAGAAAGCGCAAAGAATCTCCCGGCGCGGCGGGTGCAAGACAGGCGGCATAGGAGTTGCTTTATATTATAAATAAGAGAGCAACTTATGCGGAAATAGTCCAGAAATATCTGGACCCACTTCTGTCAAAATGTGAGAAGAAACAACGGTTGAAGGAAGGATGATATGTCAGAAGATATCAACAGCCAGCAAGAGATGGGTGCACGTAGCGGGAGTTCGCTAGATGCTGACACCATCGCGAACAAGATTCGGCAAGATATGATGAGCGCTGCCAGCAGTGCCCACAGCAAGGTGGATCAGGCGGCGGACAAGCTGGAGTCAGGGGCGAGCACGGTGGCGGACAAGGCCAAGGAAGAAGCGCAGACCCGCACCAGCAGCGACACGGCCACCGAGGTGAGCAGCGGCGCGGCTCAGGCCGAGCAGGTGGCGGTGCAGGCAGTGCAGGCCGCCCAGCAGCAGGCGCACAAAGCGGTTGACCAAGCAACCCAGCAGGCTGGGCAGATGATCGACGCGGTGCAGCAGCAGGCGTCATCACTGGTTTCCAACCAGCTTGGCTACGCGTCCAGCCAGGTGAGCAGCGTCGCACGCGCGCTTAGCGCGGCGGGCAAGGAGCTTCGCAATGAGGAGCAGGGCACGCTGGCGCAGGTCACCGACCAGGCCGCCACGCAGCTGGAAAACATTTCCAACTATCTGAGCAACGGCGACATCAACGGGATCATCTACGATGTAGAAGATTTCGCGCGGCGCGAGCCAGCGCTGTTCGTGGGCGGCGCATTGGCCGCAGGCATCCTGCTAGCCCGCTTCTTCAAAAGCTCGCAGCCGTCCGCCCCGCAGCGCGGCAGCTACCGCTCGCAGGGCACGACGCGCGCCTACGAGGCGCAGCAGGACGCCTACGAGCGGCGCATGTCCGACCGCTACCGCTACGGCAGCAGCGGGCGACCGGGCTATCAGGGCGGATTTGAAGAATCGCGCACCGCGTCGCAGGGCTACACCACGTCCGATCAGGCCAACTCGCCCTACGGCAGAGGCCCGCGTGGGGAAGAAAGGTAGGCGGTAGATGGCTATGCAATTTGACGAAAACAAAGCAGCCCCCGCTCGCGGTACGGGCGGGACGGCCAGCACGCACACGACCGACGCCGGGGCCACGGAGCGCTCGCTGGGCGACCTCTTCTCCGACCTGACGCGCGAGACGAGCACCCTGGTGAAGCAGGAAATCAAGCTCGCGAAGATGGAACTGAGCGATAAGGCTACCGAAGTCGGAAAGAATGTAGGGTTTCTGCTGGCGGGCGGCGCGGTGGCCTATGCGGGCTTCCTCGTGCTTTTGCTTTCGCTGGTCATGGGGCTGGACGAGATCATGCCGACCGGCCTCGCCGCGCTGATCGTGGGGCTGATTGTGGCGGCGGTGGGGTACTTGCTGGTCCAGAAGGGGATGAGCGCCCTGAAAAATATGAGCCTCACGCCGGACGAAACCATCGACTCATTGAAGGAGGATAAAGAGTGGCTACAGAAACAGATATAAACGGCACCGATAGCAGCGCCCAGTCGCCTGAGGCGGTGGGAGAGCAGATCGAGCAGACGCGCTCCCAACTGAGCGCGACGCTGGACGCCATCCAGGCCAAGCTGGACCCGGAGCGCTTGAAGGCGCAGGCGGTCGAAACTATCAAGGAAACGGCGGAGCACGCCAAAGAGCAGGTGGTGCAGACCGCCCGCGACGCCACGCGCGAGGCGGTTGATAGCGCGCACGACGCGACCATCGGGCGCGCTGAAGAGTTCGTGCATCACGCGGGCGATACCGCAGCGGAGGTAGGGTACACCATGTTGGATTCGATCAAGCATAACCCGGTACCGGCGGCGCTGGCCGCTTTGGGCGTCGGCTGGCTACTGATGGAGAACCGTGGGCCGTCCGCGCCGGAGCGCGAGCGCTACAGCCGCCCGGAGCGGCGCGAATATTATGACTCGCGCGGCGAGGCGCATGGTTTCTGGCACGGCACGCGCGACATCGAGGAAGAAGATTTTGCGGATCGCCTGCCGGGGCCGGTCAGTTCGCTGTGGGACAACCCGATCCCGACCGCACTAGCCGCGGCTGGGATCGGCTGGCTGCTGATGGGTGGCTCGGGGGGCAACAGCCGCCAGCGGCAACGCCGCGCCTATCAGGGTCAAGCGCAGCGTGGCGGGCGCTACTACCGCCCGGAAGAGCGCGGCTACGCCGACGAGGCGCGCGCCCGCGCGGATCAGGTGCTGGAGCGCGCGCAGGGTGTGGCAGAGCAGGCGCGCAATCAGGCGGGCCACCTTGCCGATGAGGTGAAGGACACGCTGGGCCAGGCGCAGGCGCAGGGCTCCCAGCTAAAAGATGAGGCAGGTCAGGCATTGCACCAGGTGCAAGATCAGGCGGGCCAGGTGCTGCATGGGGTGCAGGACCAGGCGGGCGAACTGGTAGATGACGCGCAGCAGGCAGCGAGCCGCGCCCTTCGCGGGGCCGAGGAGCTGGGGCACGAGGCGACCCGTACCCTTCGCCGCGCGCCGAGCCGCCTGGAAGAGTTGGTAAACGAGAACCCGCTGCTGGTCGGGGCGCTGGCCCTGGCGGTGGGCGCTGCCATCGGCGGTAGCCTGCCCGGCACGCGCTACGAGGACGAGGTGTTCGGCTCCAAGCGCGACGAGTGGGTCGGCAAGGCGCAGCAGCGTGCCGGTGAGGCGCTGCATCAGGCGCAGGTCACCGCGCACCAGACCGTGGACAAGGTGCAGCAGGTGGCGGGCCAGGCGGTCGATTCGGCGCGCACCGAGTTGCAAACCCAGCTTGGCGGCGACACCCAGAGCGTTACCGAGGGGCTGATCGGCACCGTCAAGTCGGCGGCGGCGGCGGCGGTGCACGCTGCCAAGGAAAGCGCCGATGAGCAGGGGCTGACCCATGGCGATCTCAGCCTGGACAAGGTGAAGCACGTCGCGCAGGAGTCGCTGGACGCGGCGAAAAGCGAGGCGACGAGCGGCGACCTCCAGGGCATCGCGCGGGACGCGGGCGACGCGGTGAAGGCCGCCGCCCAGGCCGCGCAGGAGACGATCCAGGAGGAGACCGACTCGCAGGATTGGACGGGTAGCGGCGACAGCAACAGCTAAACGTTAATCCCACAAGAGACCGGCACCAATCGCGTGCCGGTCTCTTTTTCGTGGGGCGCGCGGGTTTGGCGCGCGGCTCAACCTGTGGTACCTTCATTACCCGGAGCGCGAGCGCAACCGGTTTTTTCATGCAACACGTTCATATCTTACACGCACACCCTACCCCTTTTCTTACCCTGCGCCTTCCCTGGAGGCGGGGCGGATTTTGGCTTTGAGGCAATCGCACGGGGCGATTCGCCTCTTTTTTTGTCTGATGGCAGTTTGGAGACAGGGTTACCCCGTGGGGTTAGAAAAGGAGCGAGACGATGAGCACGATTCGGCTGCCTGGGTTGGTGGATGTGCACGTTCACATGCGCGTGCCGGGCGGCGAGCACAAGGAAGATTGGGAGAGCGGGACGGCGGCGGCGCTCGCGGGCGGGGTGACGCAGGTGCTCGCCATGCCGAACACCTCGCCGCCCATCGTGGATGAGGCGGTGTTCGATCTGGCCGAGCAGCGCGCGCGCGAGCAGGCGCGCTGCGATTACGGGATCTTTCTGGGCGCGACCGACACGAACGCGCCCTTCGAGCCAGGGTTGCAGGCGCGGGCGGCGGGGCTGAAAATCTATGTCAATGACACCTTCGGCTCGCTGCGCGTCGAGTCGCTGGGGACGATGCAGGATCACTTTCGCGCGTGGCGCGGCGCGGGGCCTATCGTGGTCCATGCCGAGGGGCTTTTCGTGCCCGCCTGCATCGCCCTGGCCGCGCAGTATGACCGACACGTTCACTTCGCGCACGTCTCGCGCGGGGCGGAAATCGTAGCGATTCGCTCCGCCAAGGAGCGCGGCCTGCCGGTGAGCTGCGAGGTAGCCCCGCACCATCTCTGGCTGGACGAGCGCGACCTCCCGCGCCTCGGCCCCTTTGGCGACATGCGCCCGCGCCTCGCCACGGAGGGGGACCGCAAGGCGCTGTGGGATGCCCTACGCCTGGGCATCGTGGATTGCATAGCCACCGACCACGCCCCGCACCTGCGCGCGGAGAAGCAGAGCGACAGCCCGCCGCCCGGGGTGCCGGGGCTGGAAACGACTCTCCCGCTGCTGATGAACGCGGTACAGGCCACGCGCCTGACGCTGGAGCAGGTAATCGCGCTCACAGCGACCACCCCGCGCCGCCTTTTCCACCTGCCGGAGCAGCCGGACAGCTATGTCGAGATCGAGACGGGCGGGCTATGGACCCTGCCGGAGCAGGGCTGGCAGACGCGCGCGGGCTGGTCCCCCTTTGCGGGCGAGACGGTCGCGGCGCGCATCGTGCGTACCGTCCTGCGCGGCGAGGTCGCCTTTGAGGGGGGCGAGGTGCGGGCGCAGCCAGGCAGCGGGCGAAATGTGCGGGGGTAGACGACCGAGGACGACGGACGACGGACGACGGACGACCGACGACCGACGGGTACCCTCTGGGTGCGACGACCGAGGACAAATAGGGAGCAGCCCGGCTGCAACGAGCCAGGCTACCTAGCGATCAGGTTGCCTCTACTATCTCGTCAAGGTTGAAATGAGGGATACGACCAAAAATGTCACCCTGTTCGTAGTCCCGCCTTTAGGCGGGGCCGTTCAATGCCCGCCTGAAGGCGGGACTACGAACCTATTATTTCACGCTTGACGAGACACCACCTACGTAATCCGTTGTCGGTCGTCGCACCCAGAGGGTACCCGTCGGTCGTCGGTCCTCGTAAACAATCACAATGGAGAACAAAACATGAGCTACGAGATTGACACCATCTTTGAGGGGCTGCCGGGGAGCAATGGCTTCGCGGGGCAGGACATCTTGCGCGTGGGGCAATTTGACCGCGACGGTCTGCGCTACATCATGACGCTGGCGGAGCGCATGCGCGAGTTGGTCGAGACGCGCGGCGGCTGCGACCTGTTGAAACACAAGGTCATGGCCGCGCTCTTCTACGAGCCTTCCACGCGCACCTCCGCCTCGTTTATCGCGGCGATGGAGCGGCTGGGCGGCTCGGTCATCCCGATCACGCAGGGGGTGCAGTTTTCCAGCGTGTCGAAGGGGGAAACGCTGGGGGACACGGTGCGCACCCTCGCGCAATACGCGGACTGCATCGTGCTGCGCCACCCGGAAATCGGCTCGGCGGCGACCGCCGCGCAGTTTTCGCCGGTGCCGCTCATCAACGCGGGCGACGGCGCGGGCGAGCACCCGACGCAGGCGCTGCTGGACCTCTTCACCATCCGCCACGAGCTGGGCACGCTGGACGGCCTCACGGTGGCGATGGTCGGCGACCTACGCTTCGGGCGCACGGTGCACAGCCTGACCCAGCTACTGCTCCGTTACGATGTGAAGTTCCGCTTTGTCAGCCCGGAAATTTTGCGCATGCCGCTTGCCATCACCAACCAGGTGCGCGACCACGGGGTGGAGATGCGCGAGACCTACGATGTCCACGACGTGATCGGCGAGGCGGACGTGCTCTACGTGACGCGCGTGCAAAAGGAGCGCTTCAGCGATCTGGCGCAGTACGAGGAGGTCAAGGAATATTACATCGTCGATCCGGCGCTGATGGAGCAGGCCAAGGAAAAGATGATAGTCATGCACCCGCTGCCGCGCGTCGGCGAGATACGCGAGGCGGTGGACGCCGACCCGCGCGCCGCCTACTTCCGGCAGGTGCAGAACGGGCTATACATCCGCATGGCGCTGCTGGCGGCGGTTCTCAGGGGTTAGGTATCAGATAGTAGGTATTGGATTAGATATTAGATATTGGTTAGTTTATACCCAATACCCAATATCTAATACCTAATATCCAATAACAAGGAGGAAGGAATGCGAGACTTTTTTGATCTGGTGGAAGGGTTGCAGCGCAGCTATACCACGGTGCTCTGCCTGGGGCTGGACCCGCGCCCGCACTACCTGACGGCGGCGGATCGGGAGGATGAGAACCCGCTGGCGGCGTGGGGCGAGCGGATGCTGCGCGCCACAGCCGATTACATCTGCTGCGTCAAGCCGAACAGCGCGTTCTACGAGGCGCAGGGCAGCTACGGGTGGGCGGCCCTCAAGCGGACGATCGCCACGGCGCACGAGCTGGGGCTGCCGGTGCTGCTCGACGCGAAGCGGGGCGACGTCGGCTCGACCGCCGAGGCATACGCGGTGGCCGCCTTCCACGAGTTGGAGGCCGACGCGATCACGCTCAGCCCGTACCTGGGGCGCGACAGCATCGACCCCTTCTTGCAGGTGCCGGGGCGTGGCCTCTTCGTCCTGGCCCACACCTCCAACCCCAGCGCCGACGAGTTTCAAACGTTGGAGGTCAACGGTCGCCCGCTCTTCGAGGTGGTGGCGCAGCGTGCCACGCAGTGGAGCGAGCGGGTGGGCCTGGTCGTTGGCGCTACCTACCCGCACGCGGTGGCGGCGGTGCGGTCGGTCGCCCCGGAGGCGTGGCTGCTGCTGCCGGGGATCGGCGCGCAGGGCGGCGACGAGCGCCCGGTGCTCGCCGCCGCGCGGCACAACATGATCGTGCCGGTCAGCCGGGCCATCCTGGTTGCCGAGGACCCGCGCGAGGCGGCGAAGACGCTGCGCGACAAGTTCAACCGCGCGCGGCAGGCCGCCCCGCCGGCGGCGGAGTCGCTCTCCTACCTCCAAAAAAGTGTGATCGAGGCGCTGCTCGCGATCAACGCTGTGAAGTTTGGCGAGTTCACCCTGGCGAGCGGCAACTCGTCGCCCATCTACATCGACCTGCGCCTGCTCGCCTCGCACCCGCGCGTGCTGAACCTTGTAGCGCGCGCCTACGCGGAGCTGTTGGGTGGCAGCGAGATGCGCTACGAGCTGCTCGCCGCGCTGCCCTACGCCGCGCTGCCCATCGGCACCGCCGTCAGCCTGCAAACCGGCGACCCGCTGATCTACCCGCGCAAGGAGGCCAAAGCCTACGGCACCAAGCGCGCCATCGAGGGGAGCTTTCGCGCGGGGCAGGTGGCGGTGATGCTGGACGATTTGGTCTCGACCGGCGGCTCCAAAGTGGAGGCGGTCGGCCCGCTGCGCGAGGCGGGGCTGAAGGTGGAGGACATCCTCGTGCTCATCGACCGCAGCGGCGGGCGCGCCGAGCGCGAGCTCGCCGAGCACGGGCTTCGCCTGCACAGCGTCATCACCATGGAGCAGATCCTCGCCCACCTCGCCGCGCGCGGCTCCATCTCCGCCCAGCAACGCGCCACCGTCGAGCGCTACCTGTCCGAGGGGTGAGGACGACAACGCAGAACGCAGAACGCAGAACGAACGACGCAACGCAAAGGCGCAGAGGCGCAAAGGCGCAGAGGGCGGGGCAGCGAAGGCGGGGCGCATGGTTCTAAGCTTACTTCAGATTAGAGCGGGTGTGGGACGTCCCAGTGTCGTTCGTTCGCCGTTCGCTCATCGCTCATCACTCATCATTCGTCGTTGTCGTCCAGGCACATCATTTGCTTCGCAGCGGCTAATCAACCCGTGAGGACCCACAACCCAGGAGGCGCAGCGTGGCGGATTTAAATGGGGAAAATTTCAGTGGTCAAGCCCAAAAGGATGTGAGCTTGAACCGCGCGGTCCGCCTGGGTCAGGCGACGCAGGACGAACAATTGCTGTCGCCGCCTGGGAAGGCGGAAACCCTATTCACCAGCACCGACCCCTGGCGAGTGCTGCGCATCCAGGGCGAGTTCGTCGCGGGCTTCGACACCCTGGCGGACCTGGGGCCAGCGGTGACGATCTTCGGCTCGGCGCGCGTGAAGCCGGACGATCCGCTTTACGTGGCAGCGGTGGAAACGGCGCGGCTGCTCGCCGAGGCGGGGCTGGCGATCATCACCGGCGGTGGGCCGGGCATCATGGAGGCGGGCAACAAGGGCGCGCAGCTGGGCGGCGGGCTCTCGGTCGGGCTGGGGATCGAGCTACCGTTTGAGCAGGGGATCAACCAGTATGTGAGGGTGCCCATCAACTTCCACTACTTTTTTGTGCGCAAAACGATGTTTGTGAAGTACGCGCAGGCCTTCGTCATCTTTCCCGGTGGCTTCGGCACGATGGACGAGCTGTTCGAGTCGCTCACCCTGATCCAGACCGGCAAGGTGCGCAACTTCCCTGTGATCCTGTTCGGGTCCAGCTACTGGCAGGGGTTGCTCGCCTGGCTGCGCGAGACGATGCTGGCCGAGGGCAAGATCGCCGCGCCGGACCTTGATTTGATGATTCTCACCGATGACCCCACCGAGGTGCGCGACCTGATTCTGCAAGCCATGCGCACGAGTGGGCCTGGCGAGCAAAAGGAAGAAGCCGCGCGCGAGGTGACCCGCCGCGTCTACGACCCGGAATAAGGTAGCGCCGCGCCCCCTCAGCGCCCCACCCTGGGGCGCTTTCTGTTTCAGCGCATCGGGGCGGAGAAGCGGGCGCGCAGGTCTGGGTCCGTGCCCACTCCGAGGAGCGGAGCGCTCGCTTTGGCGAGGATGGAGAAGCAGGTATAATCCTTTTATCAATTTAGAATGATTCCAATGTGGAGAGCGAGCGATGGAGGAGCAACTTGAACGGTTAAAAGAAACCTTGCGCGCCTCGGGGCGGCCCGTGACCCCGCAGCGCGTGCGCGTGTGGGAAGCGTTGCTCGAAAAGCGCGATCACCCCACGGCGGCGGAACTTCACCTGCGCTGCGTGGAACTCCCCCTGGCGACGGTCTACAACACCCTGGAGCTTTTCACCGAGATGGAACTGGTGCGACCGCTCGCGCTGGCGGGGGTGGTGCGTTACGATGTGGACACCGACGAGCACGTGAACGTGGTGTGCGTGAGCTGTGGCACGGTGACCGATGTGCCGCTTAGCGCGCCGCCCGCGATGCAACAATCGGTAGAACGCGTGTCGGGCTACACCCTTTTCTACCCGCGCATGGATTGGTATGGGCTGTGCCCCGCCTGCCAGGCAGGGCACACCGAGAGCTAGAGCGAGAGACAAAGGTAAGAAGCAATGGTTGAGAGTGACCGAGAGCGAGAAACGATGCGGGAGAGGGACGCGGAGCCAGTGGCTGACAGCGCCCCGACCGGCCTGTCCCGCGTGGAATTGTGGCTGACGATTGTCTGCACGCTGGCGCTAGGGATCGGCTTTTTTGGTGGCTTTTTGGGGATGCCCGAGCGGGTACGGACCGCCTTCTATATCGTATCGTATCTGAGCGGCGGCTATTTTGGCACGGTCGAGGGGCTGTCGGCGCTGCGCCAGCGCGAGCTGAACGTGGATTTTTTGATGGTGCTGGCAGCGCTTGGCGCGGCGAGCATCGGCAATTGGGTGGAGGGGGCCACGCTGCTCTTTCTTTTCTCGCTTTCCAACACCCTTCAGGCGTATGCATTGGACCGCAGCCGCAACGCCATCCGCTCGTTGATGGACCTGCGCCCGCCGGAGGCGACGGTGCGCCGCCCGGACGGGAGCGACGTGGTGCTGCCCCTGGAAGCGTTGCAGATAGGCGATCTGATCCTCGTCAAGCCGGGCGAGCGGCTGCCGGTGGACGGGCGCATCGCGTCCGGCTCCTCCGCGATTGACCAGGCGGCGATCACCGGCGAATCCATGCCGGTCCCCAAGGCAGTCGGTGACGATGTGTTCGCGGGCACCGTCAATGGGCGCGGCGCGCTGGAAGTGCGCATGACCAAGGCAGTCGAGGACACAACGCTCGCCAAAATCATCCAATTGGTGGAGCAGGCGCAGGCGAGCAAGGCCCCCACGCAACGATTCCTCGACGAGTTCGAGCCGAAGTACGCGACCGGCGTGGTGGGCGCGACGATCCTCGCCATCCTGATTCCCTACTTGCTGCTGGGCCAGCCCTTTGACGAGGTGTTTTACCGTGCGATGACGCTGCTCGTCGTGGCGAGCCCCTGCGCGCTCGTCATCTCGACCCCCGCTTCCATCCTGAGCGCTATTGCCAACGCGGCGCGCAACGGCATCCTCGTCAAGGGCGGCGCGTTTCTGGAGCAGCTCGCCTCGGTGGACGCCATCGCCTTCGACAAGACCGGCACCCTCACCCTGGGCCGCCCCAGCGTGACCGACGTGGTGGTCGCATCGGACTTTCTGGGCGATGCCTGGTTCGACGAAGGGTTTTGGAGCAACCTGGAGCCGCCTGGCCCCTGCACCCCCGTGCGCGCCAGCCGCGACGAGTTGTTGCAGCTGACCGCAAGCGTCGAGCGGCTGTCGGAGCACCCCGTGGGCGATGCCATCGTCCAGGCAGCGCAGGCGCAAGCGCTTTCCATGCTCGACGCGGACAACCTGCAAGCGGTGACGGGGCAGGGGGTGGTAGCCTTTGTGGGCGGCGAGGAGGTGCGGGTGGGGAACCGTCGCCTGTTCGAGACAGCCGGACAGCTGTGGCCGGAGCCGCTGCGCGCCCGCGCGCGGGAGCTAGAAGCGGAGGGCAAAACCGTTGTCGGGGTCAGCCGCGACAACCGCCCGCTCGGCTACATCGCGCTGGCGGACACGGTGCGGCCCGATGCCCGAGCCTCCATTGCGGCGCTGCGCGAGCTGGGTATCCGCCGCATCATCATGCTGACCGGCGACACGCGGCGCGTGGCCGAAGCGGTGGCCGCGCAGTTGGGGATCGATGAGTTTCACGGCGACCTGCTGCCGGAGCAGAAGGTGGAGGTGCTGCGCAGGCTGACCAAGCAGGGCACCGTCGCGATGATTGGCGACGGGGTGAACGATGCGCCCGCCCTCGCCACCGCCAACGTGGGCATCGCCATGGGCGGCGCGGGCACCGACGTGGCGCTCGAAACCGCCGACATCGTGCTCATGGCGGACGACCTTTCCAAACTTCCCTACGCCATCGAGCTGAGCCGCCGCGCGCGACGCATCGTCTGGCAGAACATCGCCTTCTCGCTTGGCGTCATCGCGCTGCTCATCATCAGCGTTTTCCTCGTCAATCTGCCGCTGCCGCTTGGGGTCGTCGGCCACGAGGGCTCCACGCTGATCGTCGTCGCGAATGGGCTGCGCCTGCTGCGCACGCGGCGCGGCCACAGCGACCAGATCGCCGCCGCGCGCCGCGCCGCGTTGGCGGGGTAGGAGGAGAATGGAAAATGGAGAATGGAGAACAGTGGCTTTTCTCTGGTCTCTTTTAAAAGAGCGCCAGTTGTTCTAGCGGTGGCCCTTCCTGCTCGGCGGGCCAGGGGGGCAGGGTACCGACAGGCGCTCGCTCGCTGAGCAGGCGATGGAAGAAGCGCGCGAGGCGCGGGGCGTAAAAATCGTCGGGGGCATGCAGGAAGAAGAAGGGGGTGCGCCCCTCTGCGATCCAGCCCGCTACCACATCCGCCCACCCTTGCAGCCAGGGCAGGTTGGCCTCTACCTCGGGGTCGGCAATGTACCGCACAAAGGGGTGCGGCCCCGTCGCGACCACGCGCACCGGCAGATCCGGCTTTTTCCGCTGCGCCTCGCGGATGATCGGGTCGCTCGCGTCGGCGGCGCGCAGGGCGCGGGTGTCAATGAGCACGCGGTCGATGTTCAGGCCCGCCAGCAACCCGTTCAACTCCGCTTCAGCCCCCGCGTCCGCGAAAAACGCGGGGTGCCGCACCTCCACCGCATAGGCGAAACTCATCGTACAGGGTGCTCAAAAAGAGATCGAGCACCGGCAACTCGTCAGGGCCAAACGAGGGCGGCAGTTGGAGGAAGAAGGGGCCAAGGTGCGGGCCAAGCGGGCTCAGCGTGTTAAAAAAGAACTCCGTTTCCGCCTGCACATTGCTCAGCCGCTTGTCATGGCTGATCGTGCGCGGAAACTTGAAGCTGAAGCGGAAGCCCGCAGCAGCGTCCGCGCGCCAGCGCTCCACCGTGGCGGGGGCGGGCATCCCATAAAACGTGGTATTGCCCTCCACCGTGTTGAACACCGAGCTGTACTGGCGCAAAAAATCCGCACTCTTCGCATCGCTCGTAAACAACTCCCCGACCCACGCCTTGTTGCTCCAGATCGGACAACCCAGATAATAATGTTGAAGGGCCATGAAGCTCCTTTTAAGGGTTGCAGGTTGCAGGTTGCAGGTTAACGACAAGCTGTTGGTTGCTGCCCGAGAGGCGGGAGCGGGTTCGTAGTGCGCGCTTCAGCGCGCCAAAACGCGCCCTACAAATGCTCATCTTTACCTGATTGTTCGTTAGTCGTTAACAACAAAGTCCCAATCCAAAACCTTCAACCTTCAACCTTCCAGACAGTTGAGCAGGAGACAAGCCACCAATGCCACCCCTCCACCCCCGCGTCGCTGATCGTCGTCCGTGGCTGATTGCGGAAGATTGGCAGAGCCGCGCGCTGCTGCTGGCGGAGCTGGCGACGCGTGGTGTGGCGATGCGCGCCGAGGCGGGCGTGAAATGGGCGCTCCATGCCGCCCAGCAGGAGCGTCTCGCCCCGCCGCTGATCCTTCTTGTCACCCATCAGGACAGCATGGCAACCCCGGGGCGCGTGGCGCGGCTCCTGACGATGGTACAGGGCGACGGGAACGCCGCGCCCCAACTGTTGCTGCTCATCGGCACCTTCGAGCGCGGCCTGTGGGAAAGTTTCGCCCGCCGCGCCACCCTCCTGCTGCGCCCGCAAACGGTGGGGGACATCGCGCGGGACGTGTCGCGCGCGCTCGCCCACATCCCTGACGAGCCGTAGCAACGGGTGCCCCCGTTTGACATCCAGCCGCGCCTGCGTATAATAATTCTCGTTCTGGGGGCGTGGTGTAGCGGTTAACATGTCGGCCTGTCAAGCCGGAGATCGCGGGTTCGAATCCCGTCGCTCCCGCCAGAAACGTACAAGAGCACCCCTGCTAGCGATTGCTGGCAGGGGTGTTTGTTTTTGCGCCGCCACCCTGTTTCAAGGCGGGGGTTCGCCGCCGCCCCGTCTTTTGGCTATGATTGCACCTGACTCCCCGTTTCACCCGCTTGGGCAGCGGCGCTTCGATGAGGAAGAGGAAAGCACGATGAGTGTCAGCTATGGGACGGTTGCGGCAGCGCTGCGGCAGGCGTATGATGGCAGCGCCGCCGAGCGCGAGCAGGGCGAGAAGCAGGTGTGGAAGCTGGAGGAGCGAGCTGCTTTTCTGGCGCGCGTGCAGGCGGAGGGCAAGCATCGCCTGCTGGAAATCGGCGCGGGCCCCGGCCATGACAGCCTTTTCTTCCAGCAGAATGGGCTGGAAGTGGTCGCGACCGACCTGTCGCCGGAAATGGTGCGCCACTGTCGGGCAAAGGGGCTGGAAGCGCATGGGATGGACTTTTTGAGCCTCGACTTCCCCGACGCCACCTTTGAGGCGGTCTATGCGCTGAACTGCCTGCTGCACGTCCCCAACGAGGCGCTGCCCCAGGTGCTCGGCACGATTCACCGCCTGCTCGTGCCGGGGGGGCTCTTTTATCTTGGGGTCTACGGGGGCGAGGTGTATGAGGGAATCGCGCCGGACGACTCGCACGACCCGCCGCGCTTCTTTTCGTGGCGCAGCGACGAACAGCTTCAGGCCATCGTCCAACCCTTGTTCCAGATCGTGGATTTCCACGTGTTGAGCGAGGGTACCCGGCGGCGCTTCCAATCCCTTACCTTGCGGCGCGGCCCAGCGGGCAGCCCGCCCATCGAACAGGAGCCACCCCGATGAGCCGCACCTCTCCCTTTCAAGGATTTTACAAGCTACCGGTCGAGGAGCGGCGCGCGCGTGTGGCGGCGTTCGCGGGGCTGAGCGAGGCGGAGCAGCGCCACCTGGTGGAGCCGCTCGACATGGAGATTGCCGACCACCTGATCGAGAATGTGATTGGCCGCTACACCCTGCCCCTCGGGGTCGCCGTTAATTTTATCATCAATGGCGAGGAGCGGGTGATCCCGATGGTGGTCGAGGAGCCCAGCATCGTCGCGGCCTGCTCCTTTGCGGCCAAACTGACGCGCCCCATCGGCTTTGTGACCGACGCGGAGCCGCCGATCATGATCGGGCAGATTCAGGTGTTGGACGTGCCAGACCCCGAGGCGGCGGAGCAGGCGATCCTGGCGGCAACCGATGAGCTGCTCGCCCAGGCCAACGAGTTGCACCGCACCATCGTGCAGCTTGGCGGCGGGGCGCAGGGGATCGAGGTGCGCCACCTGCCCGACACGCCGGTTGGGCCGATGCTGGTAGTCCACCTCTTGCTCGACACGCGCGACGCGATGGGCGCGAACGCGATCAACACCACGGCGGAAGCGCTCGCGCCACGCATCGAGGGGCTGACCGGCGGGCGCGTCAACCTGCGCATCCTGTCCAACCTGGCGGATCGGCGGCTGGCGCGGGCCGAGGCGCTCTGGAGCAGGGAGGCGCTCGCCACCGAGCGGTACAGCGGGGAAGAGGTGGTGCAGGGCATCCTGGAAGCGTGGGCCTTTGCCGACGCCGACCCGTACCGCGCCGCGACCCACAACAAGGGGGTGCTCAACGGGATCGACGCGGTCGCCGTTGCAACCGGCAATGATTGGCGCGGCATCGAGGCGGGCGCGCACGCCTACGCCGCGCGCAGCGGGCGCTACCGCTCGCTCACCACCTTCCGTCGCGACCCGGAGGGTAATCTGATCGGCTCGATCGAGCTGCCGCTGGCGGTGGGGGTCGTAGGGGGCACCACACGCGCGCACCCGGCGGCACAGGTAGCGCTCAAAATTCTCCAGGTGGAGCGCGCCAGCGACCTCGCGCAGATCATGGCGGCGGTGGGGCTCGCGCAAAACTTTGCGGCGATCCGCGCCCTCGCCACCGAGGGAATCCAGCGGGGGCACATGGCGCTCCACGCGCGCCAGGTGGCGATTGCGGCGGGGGCCACTGGCAACAAGGTGGAGCGCGTCGCCCACCAACTGGTGCAGGAGGGCGAGGTTCGTTTGGAGCGGGCGCGCGAGTTGGTGGCGGCCAGCCACGCCTGAACGGTTCCCGCGCCCGGCCAACGGTGGGGCAGGGGAGCCGCGTCGCACAATCAACCCTTGACTTCCATGCCCTTTCATTTATAATTCGACTTACACGGGTTAAGGCGAGAAAGCCCATTCCTTTTGGGGTGGGATGAATCGCTCGACACTTGTGTACCAGAGCCGCTTCCCTTGCTTCAGCATCCGCGTCGCGCAAGGCTACGGGGCGGATGGCGAAGCGTCACCTGGCCCGGCTCACCCTGTGGGCCGGAGCGGGTACACCGCTTTCGGATCATCGCCCTGGAGCACCTGAATCCGTCCTCCCTGGTCCAGCCTCACTCCCTCGTCACGAGCATGAGCGATGCGGCCTGGAACCAACGGGGATGGGTTGACCCTTCTTCCTTACCTCGCACGTCGGGTACATCCCTGTCCATCGTGGGGTCTGGCACGAAACCGCTACCCCGATGCTGCGTTGAGTGGTCCTGCGCGCGGGTTGGCGTGCATCGGTTCTGCGCCGTAGACGCCTCCAGCAGGGGGCGCAGTCCTGGTACGGGTTCCCTTCTAGCCTTTCCCTCTCGCCTGCGGTTCACCTTTTGTCTTTTTACTTCCACACGGCGACTTCAGCACAATCTTAGCCCTGCACAGCTATGCGAGCGCGTCGGCGCATCGCGTGGTTTGTGACGTACTTTCCTGGGAGGCGGAGAGACTTCTCTGCTCCTCTTCTCTCTTCCTACCTCTCTCCGTCGGGGATCTCCATGGATATTGCACAACTCGAACAGATGACCTTGAATGAATTGCAGGAGGTCGCGCGCCAGTGGGAGCTTACAGGCTATAGCCGCCTGAAGAAACACGATCTGGTGTTCCGCCTGCTGCGAAACAAGGCTGAAAAGCAGGGCCACATCTTTGGCGGTGGGGTTCTGGAAATTGTGCAGGATGGCATTGGCTTTCTCCGCGCCGATCACTTGCTGCCGAGCCCCGAGGATGTCTATGTCTCGCAATCGCAGATTCGCCGCTTTGGCCTGCGCACCGGCGACATGGTCATCGGCCAGGTGCGGCAGCCGAAGGAAAACGAGAAGTATTTTGGGCTGATCCGCGTGGAAGCGGTCAACGGGCAGGACCCCGAGATCGCCAAAAAGCGCCCCCACTTCGAGCACCTCGTCCCTGTTTTCCCCGACGAGCAGATCCACCTGGCTACCCTGCCCAATGTGCTAACGACTCGCCTGATCGATCTGGTCACGCCCATCGGGCGCGGGCAGCGCGGCATGATCGTATCGCCGCCCAAAGCGGGCAAGACGACGGTCCTGAAGCAGATTGCCAACGGGATGACCTCGAACTACACCGACCTGCACATGATGATCGTGCTGATCGGCGAGCGCCCCGAAGAGGTGACGGACATGGATCGCTCGGTGGAAGCCGAGGTGGTCGCCAGCACCTTCGACGATCCGGTGCAGAGCCACGTGCAGGTGGCGGAGATGGCGTTGGAGCGGGCCAAACGGCTGGTGGAATCGGGCAAAGATGTGGTGATCCTCCTCGACTCGATTACGCGTCTGGCACGTGCCTACAACCTGACGGTGCCCCAAAGCGGGCGCACCCTGTCGGGCGGTATCGACCCGGCGGCCCTGTACCCGCCCAAGCGCTTCTTCGGTGCCGCGCGCAACGTGGAATTTGGCGGCAGCCTTACGATCATCGCGACTGCCCTGGTGGATACAGGCAGCCGCATGGACGACGTGGTGTATGAGGAGTTCAAGGGGACGGGGAACATGGAATTGCACCTGATGCGCCGCCTCGCCGAGCGCCGCATCTACCCCGCCTTCGACATCGAGCGCTCCAGCACGCGGCGCGACGAGTTGCTGCTCGACCAGGACACCCTGTACAAAACGTGGACCCTGCGCCGCATGGTTTCCGCGCTCGGCAACGTGGAAGGCTTCGAGGCGATGCTCTCGCGCCTGCAACGCGCCAAAAGCAACGAGGATTTTCTGGCTACCCTGAATGTAGACGCGATCTAACTCCGGTCCCGCGCCAGCAGGGCGGTCGCGCTTCCTCAAACAGCGACCCTTGTCCCAACCCGCTTCAAACGCGACTAAACGTTTCAAAAGCCGCCTTTTGGCATAGCCGGGCGGCTTTTGTGTGCCGTTTTCCCCTACGATTCCCCTACGGAGAGGGCCGAAAAAAGCTTTTTGTACTATATGGACTTGATTTTTATTGTCTATCCCTTATAATCAGCAGGATTTGCCTCGACAGAGGAGAGAATCCAACGCGTTATTGATCGCCGCATTTCAGTGCTGTTTGAGGTCGTGTGTCGCGACAAGGACCTGACTTTCCCTTAAAAGGTCAGATTCCCGGCTGAAATGCTACCCTGGAGAGACTATGGCAGAGTACTGGGTTGGCCCTTCCCTGAGGCAACCTCGTTCGCGCTTGGTCGAACGTGGCAAGTTGGATACGACGGGACAAGCTACCCGGCCGGAACGCCGCCTGGCCCGTCCCCTTACGCCACGTCGTTGGCGGGCCTACATGCGGCTTGCCAATATCAAGTTACGAGATGTGACCTTTCTGGCCCGCTACGCTGCGCATATTGTTGTGCTGGTTTTGACTTTCACGGTTGGCAAAGTGTACGCGATTGACTTTTCATCCTACCTTCAGCCACAAGCTGCCTATGCCACGACGGTCGATGTTCCCGCCGCACTCCCCTGGGGGTGGGACGGGCAGGTAGAAACGGGCAGCACGTACCTGCAATGGGATGCCCTCCCCCAGACCATTATCGCGGAGCGCCCGGCGGTGGCGCGCTTCGAGCCGCTGACCTACGTGGTTCAGCCGGGCGATGATCCCTCGATCATCGCCGCTCGCTTCGGGCTTCAGCCCAGCACCATCGTCTGGTCGAACCCGCACGCCACGCAGGATTCCGAAGCCTACTTCCTTAGCATCGGGCAGACCCTTGTGATCCCCCCCGTCGATGGTGTGGTTCACGCCGTCAAGGAAGGGGAAACACTAGCCTCCATCGCGTCAACCTACGAGGCCGATCTGACGGCGATGCTCACCTATCCGGGCAATCGGCTGAGTGACGAGGCCGCGCCACTGGTTGTCGGGCAGCAACTTACCGTTCCGGGTGGGCGCGTGCCCTATGTGCCGCCCCCGACCCCTGTGCCGGCTCCGGCCCCTGTGGCGGTAGCCCCACCAGTCCCCGCACCTGCGCCCGCGCCCGCACCCGCGCCCGCCGCGAGCAGTAACACCACGACCACGACATCGTCGTCGAGTAGCTCGGCTTCGTCTTCCCAAGGCGCGACAGGCTACCTTCGCTGGCCGGTCACGGGTCGCATCACTACCCAGCCCAACAACTGGCACATGGCGCTCGATATTGCGAACCGTATTGGCACGCCCGTGGTGGCGGCGGACGGGGGGCGCGTCATCTACTCCGGGTGGGATAGCACGGGTTACGGCTACATGGCTATGATTGACCACGGAAACGGCATACGCACGCTGTACGCGCACTTTTCCTACTTGTACGTCAACTATGGCGATTACGTGAGGAAGGGCACCGTCATCGGCAAGATGGGCTCGACCGGCCGCTCTACCGGCTCCCACCTCCACTTTGAGGTGCGCCAGTACAACCGATATACGTGGTGGCGCGTCAACCCGTGGAATTACCTCCCCTGAGCTAGCTTTTCTCGCATCCTGAAGCGCCCCTGACCAGCGGTCAGGGGCGCTTTTTGTTGGTTGCGCCTCGGTGTGACAGCACGTCGCCCCCGCCTTGTCACCCGCCCCTCTTGCTTTATAATTCGACCATGCAAGATGTATATTCTGTAGCGGAGATCACCCATTACCTTCGCGCCCTGATCGACAGTGACCCGCTCCTTTCCGACCTCTGGGTTCGGGGCGAGGTGTCGAACTGGGTTCGGGCGCGCTCCGGCCACTGCTACTTCACGCTCAAGGAGGCAGGGGCGGAGATTCGCTGTGTCATGTGGCGCAGTGCCGCCGAGTTGCTGTCCGTGATGCCGCGCGATGGCGACGAGGTGGTGGCGGCGGGCCATGTGTCGGTTTACGCGGAGCGGGGCAGCTACCAGTTCTACGTGGCCGAGATGCAGCCGCTCGGGCTGGGCGCGCTGTACAAGCGGTTTGAGCTACTCAAGGCTACCCTCGCGGCGGAGGGTCTCTTTGAGGAGAGCCGCAAGAAGCCGCTGCCCGCCTTCCCGCGCCGCATCGGCATCGTGACCTCGCCCACGGCAGCGGCCCTGCAAGACATCCTCAACGTGCTGCGCCGCCGCCACCCCCTGGTGCAGGTGCTGCTCAGCCCGACCCTGGTGCAGGGGAGCGACGCGCCGGACGGCATCGTGCGCGCGTTGCGCCGCCTGGAGCGCAGCGCGGTGGACCTGATCATCGTGGCGCGCGGCGGCGGCTCCATCGAGGATTTGTGGGCCTTCAACGAGGAGATCGTCGCGCGCGCCATGTCAGCCTGCACGCTCCCGATCATCTGCGGGGTGGGGCACGAGATCGACTTTACCATAGCCGATTTTGTGGCGGACCAGCGCGCCCCCACGCCGAGCGCCGCCGCCGAGCTCGCGGTGCCCGACCTGCGCGAGTGGCGCATCCGCCTGGAAGAGTTGGGCGAGTCGCTGGACGGGGCGATGGGGGCCACCCTGCGCAGTGGCCGCCGCGCGGTGGAGCAGGAGGTGCGCGCCCTGGATCGGGCCGCGCCGGAGCGCCGCCTGCACGAGCAGCGCCAAAACGTGGACCGGCTCGCCGCCCGCCTGGAACGTGCGCTCCGCAACCAGTTGACCCTCCAGCAGAGCGCGCGCCTGGGCCTGCACGGTCGGCTCGCCACCCTGGACCCGCGCGCCACCCTCGCGCGCGGCTACGCCGTCGTCGCCGACGAGCAGGGGCAACTCCTGCGCCGCGCCGCCGCCATTTCCCCCGGCCAGACGGTGCGCGTCACCCTGGAGGAGGGCGACTTTGACGCAGTCGCCAAGGGACCGAACGGCACTGAGTGGATGCGTGGGTAGGGGGCAAGGGGCTGGGGGGCAGGGGCTGGGGGTTAGGGGTAAGAACTACGATAACTCTGCGATCCGAGTCTTGAAGCTTCCCCGTGAATAGTGTCATAGCTGTACTTTCGTCTTCCGTCCTTCGTCTGCTCTTGACCTCGGACTTCGGACTATTTCGGCCTATGGATAATTGACCGATGGATCAACTTTCTTTTGAAGAGGCGTACAACGAGTTGGAGCAGGTAGTAGAAAAGTTGGAGGCGGGGGCCGAAACGCTGGAGGAGGGGCTACGCCTTTACGAGCGCGGCACGAAGCTGTCCCAGCATTGTGCCACGTTGCTGGACCAGGCAGAGCTTCGCGTAAGCCAACTGCGCGAGCGCGACGATGGTGGCCTGGACGAGGTGCCCTTCGCCTGGGAGCGCTGAGCCCCTGTCGCCACCTCCTACAAGTTCCCTGCACCGGGCGGGCGAGACGCCCTGGCCCCTTGTCCCCTTGTCCCATCTTCGGCGGGCGAGACGCGCGCGCCCCAGCAAGTCTCTTGCGGGCTTACTCATCACCCCACGGGTACCACCACGGCTTGACCCCGCCCTCCATCTCCCAATGCACATGCTTCGTTTCGCGGAACGCCTCGAAGCCCTCCTCGCCTAGCTCGCGCCCCAGCCCGGAGCGCTTCATGCCGCCGAACGGCCCCGCGATGTTGTCCACGATGGGGTCGTTGACCCACACGTTGCCCGCCTCGATCTCTTCCATGTAGCGCTTCACCTTGCGCGCGTCGCTTGTGAAGAGGGTCGCCCCCAGGCCGTAGACCGACGCGTTGGCGCGCGCGAGCGCCTCGTCAAAATCGGCCACGCGGATGATGGGGAGCAGCGGCCCAAAGATTTCGTCGCGCATCAGGCGCATCTCGTCGCGCACGTCGGTCAGCACCGTGGGCTCGTAGAAGTAGCCGCGCGCCATCGCCTCCGGCACGCGCCCGCCGGTGAGCACGCGCGCCCCGCCCGCCGTCGCCTCGGCCACCAGCCCGCTGACCGCCTGCCGCTCGTTGGGGTGGATCATCGGTGTGACCTCCGTGCGCTCGTCCATGCCTGCGCCCAGCCGCAACCCGCGCGTCAGGGCGGTTACGCATTCCACAAAGCGTCCGTAGGCCGCTTCCTCCACGTACACGCGTTCGATGGAGGTGCAGACCTGCCCCGCATTCAGGAAGCCGCCCCACACCGCCGCGCGCGCCGCCGCCTCGATCTCGGCGTCCGCGCAGACGATCAGCGGGTCCTTGCCGCCCATCTCCAGGTTCAGGCGCTTCATGTCGTCGGCGGCCACGCGCATGATGTGCTGCCCCACCTCGGTGCTGCCCGTGAAGGCTACCATGCGCACGTCCGGGTGGCGGATCAGCCGCTCGCCCACCTCGCCGCCCGGCCCGGTGATGATGTTCACCACCCCTGGCGGCAGGTGCTCGAACACCTTGCGTAGCCCCAGCGTGACCCAGGGGGTGTAGCTCGCGGGCTTGATGACCACCGTGTTCCCAGCGGCGAGCGCGGGGGCCACCTTCCACACGAGCAGCAGCAGCGGGTAGTTCCACGGGACGATGCAGGAGACCACCCCGATCGGCACCTTGAGCACCAGCGACAGCTGGCTCGCCTCGGGCGAGGGGATGACGCGCCCGCGCGAGTGGCGCGCCAACTCCGCGAAGTAGTCGAAGCATTGCGCCGACCACTCCACGTAGCCGCGATTTTTGCGCAGCGTGCGCCCCGTTTCCAGCGTCAACTCGGTGGCAATCGTTTCGAGGTTGTCGCGCAGCCGCTGTGCCACCCCGTGCAGCAGCAGGGTGCGCTCCCCTGCGGGCACCTTGCGCCACGTGCGGAACGCCGCCTTGGCAGCGGCCACCGCGCGCTCCGCCTCCGCCACGCCGCCCCACGCCACCTCCGCGACGACCTCCTCCGTCGCCGGGTCGGTCACGCTGTGCGCTGCCTGGGTCGCCACGTCCTCGCCATCAATCCACAAAGGTCGCATAGTTGTTTCCTCTGGCTCTGGTCATTTCCTGTCCCACGATTCTAGAAGGGAAGGCGGTAGCAGACAATCAGGCACGCGGGGTTGTAACAGGAGAGTTTCAAATGCTCTTGCAGGAGCAACAAAAAATGCCCCGGGCGGGGGCATTTTTGCTCGTTTGGCAGCGGACGGTAAGTCTTACGGGGGGGTGTCGCCGCGTACTTTCCAGAGAAAGGGAAGGGTTTTGTAGATCATGATGCCCTCATAGTGCTCACCTAGCGCTTGGATGTGCTTGTCGTGCGTCACAATACAGTCAGCGCCACCCGTAACAGCACAAGCGAGGACATGATCGTCATCAGGATCATCCATGATGACAGCCTGCACGGCTTCAGCGGGAACCTCTACCGGTTCGGCAAGCAGCAGCAGGTCCTCATTGAACTGAATGATATCGGTTTCGGTTACCCCTTTTGCCTCAAGTTTTTCGATCACTTCAAGCAACAGAATCTTGGAGATCAACAGGGTAAACTCGCCGCGTGTCCAGCGCCGCAATAATTCTTTTGCAGGACTATTCGGATTAGCGCTGAGCAGGGCAGCTACAAAGACATTCGTGTCCAGAACTGCTCGAAGCGACTTACTCGTCGTCTCGATCAAGCCAGTCATCGTCCAAAGCCACGCCGCGCCGAATAGCATCCGCCCCTATACGGTCAATTGTTTCTAAAAGGCGCTCCCCCACGCCTTCGCGTGCGAGCGGCTGTCGCTGTAGTGCGACTTGCTGACTTTGCAGCAATAGGCGCTCACTATTTCGGGAGCGGGCGTTGAGGAGCACCGTTCTATCTTGCTCGGCGGCAAGCTGGCGGGAGGTCCAACCTGCTTTCCAGAACTGAGTGCTTGAATACCTTATTTCTTGCTGAGTGCTGCCGCTGGCGGCCTGAATGAATTGTTGTGACATTTGTCCTCGCTACTCTACTATCTGGAACTGCTCCCCACGATAGGTTACCATGCCGATGCGCGCCTTGCCCCCTACGATGGGAGCCCCCACGGCATAACGATGGTGATTAATCACGAGTTCAACGAGAAAGCGCACATGGTCGAGCCCTTCCTTCATTGGCATAGCACCATACGGGATTTGGTACTCGTGGCGTTGCACAATCGCGCTAAGGTGCTCCACTTCGTCAGGGCTATACGGTCGCCCTTGCAAGCTTTCCGTATAAGCAATTACCGCGTTCAACAAATCAGGGTCAAAGCCCAGAATATATCTTCGAATGGGATCAAACGTCGCGAACCAATTTGTACCAAACTCCCCTTCACTGCGGTGTCTTATTGCTTGTCCCATCGCGTTGTGGATAGGAACCAGAATTTCCCAAACTTCTGACAAGTAGGCATGACTGGAAAAACCCCCCACTACAAAGCCAAGCGCAGGCACTTGTTCAAGCGGAACCTCATCGAATTTCTGGTGCAACCCTTCTTCCACAAGGGGCACTACTTGGTCAAGGTAGACATCCATAAAGAAAGCACGTAGTGCCTCCACGACTTCCTCCACAGGAGCGGGCCTCCTCACGATGTTGTTTGGGTTCTGGACCTCGAACTCGCGAATATAGCTCCCGATGCTTCGCATACCAATGGAAGCCATCCCAAACGTTGCGATGCCTATAGGCTTATTCCCCAATTGGAATAGCTTCTCAGCATTCTCATATACTTTGGCAATCCCTACCTCTGTAGGCACGCTGACCGCGCTATCCACCCCCAAGATCACGCCATCAGACAAATTGCAGGCAATCGCAACCGTCATGAACACTCCCATTTGTATTATTTTTATGACTGTTGCCACAGTAGAACAAGTATAATGCCTTAGTTCTACAAGTACAATCCCAAATAGCTGGTTTTTTGCGCCTGACCCCCACGTTTTTGGAGCGCTTTGGGTGCGCTCTATAATCAGCGCGTCGTCGCGCCAGCGATGGCTGATACGGTCGCCGCCCTTGATCGCGGCCTTTCCAGGTTGCTCCGCCATGGTTGATCTTTTTTCCAAGCGACATCGCTTTTGGCTTTGGGTGCTTGCCCTGCTGCTGGCGGGGGGTGGCCAGTGGCTGCTTGCCCTGCCGGACCCGACCCCCTGGCACGCGGGGCTACTCTTCGCGCTGGCGCTGCCGGTGGCCGCGCTCGCCTGGGGGCCGCGCGGCCTGGCCGAGCCGCAGCCCGCCCCCACGCCGCCCGCCCCGCGCCCGTGGGCGCTGCCCCTAGCGCTGCTGGCCGCGCTCGGCGCGTGGCTGGGCGCGGCGAATAACCGCTTCACCTGGTGGGGGGTCGCCTGCTGGCTCGCCAGCGTGGGGCTGTGGCTCGTCACGTGGCGCGTGCTCGGCTGGCCCGCGCGCCCCCGCCGCGCCGTTTCCGCGCGCCGCGCCGCACCGTTCCTGCTCGCGTTCGTGCTGATCCTGCTTGCCGCCGCGCTCTTTCGCTTTTGGGGCATCAACACCCTCCCCCCCGAGATGACCTCGGACCATGCGGAAAAGCTGCTGGACGTGGGGGACATTTTGGCGGGTCAGCGGCCCATCTTCTTGGAGCGCAACACGGGTCGCGAGCCGATGCAATTCTACGTCACGGCGCTGCTGGCGGGGCCGCTCGGCCTGGGGCTGAGCCACCTTGCGCTGAAGGTGGGCACCGCCACGATCGGCCTGCTCACCGTCCCGCTGACCTTCCTCGTCGCGCGCCGTGGCCTGGGGCTGTCGCGCCGCGCCGCGCTGCTCGCCATGGCGCTGCTCGCCCTAAGCAAGTGGCACGTCGAAATCGCGCGCGTCGGGCTGCGCTTCCCCTACGCGCCTTTCGGGGTTGCGCTCACGCTGCTTTTCTTTTTTCGCGCGCTGCGGCTCGGCGCGCGGCGCGACTGGCTGCTGGCGGGGCTGGCCTTTGGGGTCGCGCTCTACGGCTACACCCCCATCCGCATCGTGCCGCTGCTGCTCGCGCTGGGCGGCGCGCTCTACCTGCTACTGGAGCAGGCGCGCGGGCACAGTGGCCTCGCCTGGCGCGACGCGCTCACCAACGTGCTGCTCCTCCCTGCCACGACCCTGCTGGTGTTTGTGCCGCTCCTTCGCTACAGCGTCGAGAACCCGGAGATGTTTTGGTACCGGAGCACCTCGCGCGCGGTGGATGGGGTAGCGGGGAACCTCGTCGGGGTTTTTTGGGGGAACGTGCGCAATGCGGCGCTAATGTTCCATGTGCGCGGCGACGAGGTGTGGGTCAACACCCTGCCCTTCGACCCCGTGCTGGACCGCGTTACGGGCGCGCTCTTCCTCCTGGGGTTGGGTATCGCCCTGTGGGTGGTGCTGCGGCGATGGCGCGCGCTGGAACTTACCCTGCTCCTGGCGCTACCGATCCTGCTGCTGCCCAGCATCCTCGCGCTCGGCTGGCCGAGCGAGAACCCGAGCGTGGTGCGCGCGGGCGGCGCGCTGCCAATCGTTATGATTCTGGCGGCGCTACCCCTGGACGCTTTTCTGGCTAGCCTGGGGCGGCTGAGGGGGCGCGCGGCGCTTCCGGGCGCTGCTCCTGCTCTTCGCGCTAGTTGCGTATCTGAACGCAAGGGTGTACTTTGGACCCTACGCGCGCGAGTACGACCTACAATCCTGGAATTCCAGCGAGGTGGCGCGGGCGATCCTGGCGCACGAGGCGCAGATTGGCGGCGTGGCGCACGCCTACGTGCAAAGTTGGCCTCACTGGATTGACACGCGCAACGTGGCGTTTAACATGCGGCACCCCGAGTGGGATTCCGTCATGTACGATCAATCCTATCTGGTTGACCCCAGCGCCTACCCGGTCGAGCCGCGCCTGATCATCCTCCACCCCGATGATCACGTCACGCTGGCCCTGCTGGAGCAATTTTGGCTGGGCGCGCGCGTCGAGCACTTTCCGAGTCGCGTGCCGGGCAAATCCTTTGTGATCGTCATTCACCCTGACTATGGCCGCCCGTAAGGAACCATCAAAGTACGACTTCCCGAGATGGTGGGGCTAACGGAGCGCGACAATCGGGAAGCGTTTTCTTGACGCTTCCTCAATGCCTAGATGACCCACTTTTGTTTGTTTGGCGTATCGGCTGGGAGCGCGGTGGGTTCCCTTCGGGTATTATGGCCCACGTGGGCATGGAGCGTGCGGAGATGGCTTGTGCTGTGGCCGTTTGGCGACGCGGGCCAGAGGCCCGCGCTCCGTGTTAGGCCAGCATGCGTACCTTTAGGAAAAACCAAGGAAAGTCTTCGCGCTCTGTTAGCCACAGAACTTCGGGAAGTCGTTTTTTGATGCTTCCTAAGCTTTGACGGTGCAAACAGGATCGTCCAATATGCGGAAGCAGCAGCCTGGAACCTCACCCACTCACCCACTCACCCACTCACCCAACCCATGACCCCCTTCTTCCCCATCCACCCCAAGCGTGACCCGTGGGCGGCGGCGCTGGCCCTGCTGGCGCTGCTGATGGCCCTGTTCAGCTTTGTGTGGGCGCGCCGCCACCCGGAGTTCCCCTGGGATGGGCCGCTCCTGCTGCTCGGCGCAGGGGGGCTGCTGTGGGCGGCGCTGCGCCGCGCCGCGCCTGCTGCGGACCCGCTCCAGGGATCAACCCTTTTTGAGTCGCTCGCCTCGGTGTCAAGATGGCGGCTCGGCATCTTTGCGGCGAGCGTCGGGATGACCCTCCTGCTGCTGCGCCTGCTCGCCACCCCCCAAACCCTGTACAACCAAGCCGTAGCGCTCTGGCTCGGCGCGCAGGTATCGTTTCTGCTCGCGGTAGCGCCGCCGGTCAGCCGCCCGCGCGAGGAGTGGTCGCTTTGGTGGGAGGTGCACCGCACCGTGGTGCTGCTCATGGGCGCGATCCTGCTCTCGGCCCTGCTGCTGCGCGTGTGGATGATCGGCAGCATCCCGGAAACGCTGGGTGGCGACGAGGGCTCACAGGGGCTGGAAGCGCTGCGTGTCGTCTCCGGCCAGATACGCAACCCCTTCACCACCGGCTGGCTCAGCGTGCCCACGATGAGCTTCTACTTCAACAGCCTCTCGATTCGCCTGATCGGGCCAACGATGGCTGCGCTGCGCCTGCCCTGGGCGCTCGTCGGCACCGCCACGGTGCTGACCACCTTCTGGCTCGTCACGCGGCTGCGCGGCCTGACCCTGGGCCTGATGACCGCCGCGCTGCTGGCGACCTACCATTTCCACATCCACTTTTCCCGCCTCGGCTCGAACCAGATAGCCGACCCCTTCTTCGTGAGCCTCGCGCTGCTCTTCCTCTACCGCGCGCGCGATCGCGGCAGCCCGCTCGACTGGGCGCTGGTGGGCATCTCCGTGGGGGTCGCGCAATACTTTTACGCGGGCGCGCGGCTGACGATGATCGTCGTCGCGCTCTGCCTCCTGTATTTCTTTTGGGGGAGCCACAGCCGCCGCGCGCAGCTGCGCGACCTTGCGGGCGGCGCGCTGACCAGCCTGGGGGCCTTCCTCGTCACCGCCGCGCCGATGCTCCAGTATGCGGTCCGCTTCCCGAACGATTACAACGCGCGCCTCAATCAGGTGGGCTGGGTCCAGTCGGGCATCTTCGCCAGCGAGGTGGCGCAAAAGGGGCTGTGGAAAACCTTGTGGGATCAGGGGAGCCACGCCTTTCTCGCCTTTAACCTGTATGTGGATCGCACCCCCTGGTACGGCAGCCCCAAGCCGCTCATGGATGGGATATGGGGAACCCTCTTTCTCCTTGGCCTGCTCTACGCCACCCTGCGCCTCCTGCCCCCCAAGGCGGACCGCCGCCTCTTCCCGCTTGTTGTCTGGTGGTGGGGCGGCATGCTGCTGGGGGGGGTGCTGACCGAAAGCCCGCCCTCCACCCAGCGGCTGATCGTGCTCGCCCCGCCCGCCTGCTTTTTTGTGGCGCTCGTGCTTCTGCGGGTCGCCCAATACTTGCAAGAAGCGCTGGACGAGGCGGAGCCGCGTGCGCTGGCGACGGTGCTCACCGGCGCGGTGCTGCTGCTGAGTGGGTTGAGCGTCCACTGGTATTTTTGGGAGTTTACGCCGCTGCGCTGCAACGTCGTTGGCCGCTGCTATGGCAGCCTGAACGGGGAGATCGCCACCGCGCTCGGCAAATACCTCGCGCGGGAGATGGCGACCGACCAGCAGGTGGTGATGCTTGGCCCGCCGCAGCTGTACATCGGCTTTGGCAGCATCCCCTATTTGGAGCCGCGCGCCGCGCAGGGGATCGACGTGTACGAGCCGCTGCGCGCGCCCCCGTCGCCCGCCTCGCTGGGCCTGGAGGCGGGGAAGCGCCCGCTCTTTGTCGCCCTACCCAGCCGCACCAACGAGATCGCCCTTGCCGAGCAGGGCTTTCCTGGCGGGCGAACGATAGCAATCACCGACCGCTACGGGGCCACGCTTTTCACCCTCTACGCCCCTTGAGAGATTAGAGATTGGAGATTGGAGATTGGAGATTCGTGACCCGAAAGGGATAGTTGAGCGTTTGTCTCCAGTAGGGAAGTTGGAGCCGCTCCACTTCCCTATCGGAATCACAACGCTCCACTATCCGATTCGAGGTCAAATCTCCAATCTCCAATCTCCAATCTCCAATCTTCCACTACCCACCTATGGACTCACCCTTCAACAATCGTGCGCCCGTGAGTGCCGCCGCGCGGCGCTGGCTGCCCGCGGGGCTCGCGGTGCTGGCGCTGCTGTTGGCCGCGTGGGGGCAGCGTCGCTTCACGCTGAGCCCGGGTGACCCGGAAGCGGGGTTGCTCTGCTTTGCGCTGGCCGCGCTCTGTCTTCTGGTCGCGCGCTTCCTTTCCTGGCCCCCGCCGCTCGCGGCGGGGGATGAGGAATTGCTGGCAGAGGCCACGTCGCGGGTGGCGCGCCGCCGCGCCGCGCTGACCTGGCGCTGGGGCGTGACCCTGGTGGGTGGGCTGCTGGGCGCGCTGCTGCTGGTGATGCTGGCGCGCCTGCCTGCCTCGCTCCCTGCGGAGTTTTCCCCTGCCCCCTACGTCGGCGCGTGGCTCGTCGCGATCCTCCTGGTGGCGGGGGCGTGGCTCGCGCCGGGGGCGATGCCGCGCGCGCGGCTCCGGCTTGGCGCGCCCCGCTGGGAGCTCGTCGCGCTGCTCGCCATCGTGCTCGTCGGGGGGTGGCTGCGCTTCCGCGCGCTGGGCGTCGCGCCGCTCGCCATCAGCGGTGACGAGGGGAGCATCGGGCTGGAGGTGCAGCGCGCGCTCGCGGGGAAGATTCCGAATCCCTTCGGCTTGATCTGGGGGCCGCTGCCCGCGCTGGTCGCCTTTGCCTACGCGCTGCCCGCGCGCCTGGAGCCCACCTCCATCGTCCCGCTGCGCGCGGTGGGTGCGCTCTTCGGCACGCTAGCGCTGCCCGCGCTTTTCTGCTTTGCGCGCCCGCTGGTGGGGCGGCGCGTCGCGCTCGGCGCGCTGCTGCTGCTCGCCACCTTCCCGATGCACCTCCACTTCAGCCGCCTCGCGCTGCCGCAGGTGTGGGACACCTTCTTTTTTTCGGCGGCGCTCGCCGCGCTGGGGCGCGGCCTGTTTGGGGAGCGCGCCGCGCGCGCTCCCTGGGTGCTGGCGGGGCTGCTTGCCGGGCTGGGGCAATACGTGTACACCGGCTCGCTGCTGCTCCCGCTGCTGCTCGCGCTCGGCATCGTGCTCGTGCTGCTGTATGAGCCGGAGCGCCTGGATGGCCGCTGGCCCGGCGTGCTGCTGATGGCGCTCCTCTTCGCCCTCGTCGCGGGGCCGCTGCTGCTCTACGGGCTGCGCCACCCCGCTGAGTGGCTGGCGCGTGCCAACCAGGTGGGCATCTTCCAGAGTGGCTGGCTGGCGGCGGAAAGCGCGTTGCGCGGGCAGAGCCAGCCTGCCATCTTGTGGGATCAGCTGCGCCGCGCGCTGTTCGGCTTCGCTTTTTTCGTGGAGAAAAGCGAGGTGTGGGGGCCAGGCACCCCGCTCGCCCCGCCCCTGCTGAGCGCGGGCCTCTTTCTGGGCTTGATCGTCTCGCTCCGCCGCTGGCGCAGCCCCGAGGTACCCCTGCTGCATGGCTGGTTCTGGGGCGTCGTTGTCTTTGCGGGCGCGCTCACCCTCAACCCGCCGACGAGCAACCGCTTGGTAGCGATCACCCCCGTCGTCTGTCTCTTGGCAGCGCTCGGCTGGGCGGGGGTGGCATCGGGGCTCTCACGCCTTTGGAAGCCAGAGGCGCAGGAGCGGGCGGCCACACTGCTCTTCGCGCTATTTGTAGGTGTGACGGCGCTTCTGGGGGTGCGAGCGCACGAGCAGTATCTCGCGCATAACCGCTATGGCGGTGGCAATGCGCTCATCGCTACCCTCGTGGGGCGCGAGCTGCAAGCGCGGCCCG
The DNA here is from genome assembly GCA_963845765.1 of uncultured Chloroflexia bacterium. Taxonomy (GTDB): domain Bacteria; phylum Chloroflexota; class Anaerolineae; order Ardenticatenales; family Ardenticatenaceae; genus CAWJTI01. Next base: position 349,444 of record CAWJTI010000011.1, on the reverse strand, counting down.
GCATGACCCTGGTGATGGTCGGGGCCCCGCGCCTGTACGGTAACATCTCGCCGCTCGCCTTCCTCACCCCGCAACACCAGCGGCTGGACCTCATCGAGCCGCTCGCTGCGCCGCCAGCGGGGCTGCCCGCCACGGGCGACCTGCGCTTCATCGTTCTGCCGGAGCGCGCGGGCGAGATGACGTGGATCCTCCAGGCTTACCCACAGGGCAGGGAGCAGCCGCGAGGTGCACGCACCGGAGGGCGGCGAGCTACTCTTCTACGAGATCACCGTTGAGCGGTAGCGCGGGCGGAGCAGTGCTTCCCTTTGACATGACCGCCCCGCGTGGGATAATCACCCTGTATCAACAACAAGGATTTATCCCCACGAGAGGAGCTACCCATGGCCCGACGAGCCAAAAAGCATATCCGCCTGATCTGCCCGCACTGCGGTCGCCACGTGACCGTGCAGCCGCCGCAAGGGTTCCAGCGCTCGATGCCCTGCGGGAACTGTCGCATCCCCATCAGCATCGAGCACATCAACGCGGCGGAGGACGAGGCGGCGCTGAAAGCGGCGGGGGGCGATGCCCCCGTCGAGGAGAGCCCCGAAGTCGGCTAAAATTTGCAATTACCGCGTCGTTTGTGGTAAAAACACCCACTTTTATTCGCTGTATTCAACGGGGACGATCGCCGTCCGGCACTCGCCCCCGTTTCTTATGCTAGTTCGATGTCAGCTCTTGGGGCGCGCTCTCGCAGGCGTGGCCCGCAAGACTGTTGGACGCAGGACTGGCGACTTCGGACTTGAACCATGAGCGAATCCACCCTACCCAGTCGCCCCGTTTTGAGCGAGCCGGTCACCCGCCGCGAGCCTGGTTGGTTCCAGCAGGTGAGCGCTCGCCTGTCGGCGCGTGCCCTCGTGCCCTTCTGGCTTGGCGCGATCCTGCTGCTTGGCGGCTTTTTCCGCTTTACCGGCGTGAATTGGGACGAGGGGCACCACCTGCACCCCGACGAGCGCTTTCTCTCGATGGTCCTGGCCGATACGCAGTGGCCGCAGCAGGATTTTCTGCGCAGCTACTTCGACGAGGCGACCTCCACCCTGAACCCGCGCAACGTGGGCCACGGCTTCTTCGTTTACGGTGATTTCCCGATCATCTTCACCAAGGGGGTGACGGTCGCGCTGGACAAGTGGTTCCCGCACGAGGACGGTCACTCGTGGCAGGGCTACGGGCAAAACTACAAGGTCGGGCGCGTGGTGGATGGGCTCCTGGACATGGGGACCATCCTCGTGCTCTTCTTGCTCGCGCGCCGCCTGTACCGTGACCATCGTGTTGCGCTGCTCGCTGCGCTGCTCTACGCCAGCAGCGCCCTCGCCATCCAGCAGGCCCACTTTTTCGTGGTGGATTCCTTTACCTCCTTTTTCGTCACCCTCGCGCTGCTGTTTATGGTGCGTGTCTTTCAGGAGGGGAAGCTGCTCGATTACCTCCTGGCAGGCACCTTTATCGGCTTTTCCCTTGCCACCAAACTTTCCATCTACACCCTGCCGCTCGTCCTGATCGCCGTGGCGGGCTACCGCTTTTACATCGAGTCGCGCTCGCGCGACGCGGAAAGCACCTTCGAGCGCGTCGCCCTGCGGTTGGTGCTGGCGGGCGTCGCCGCTCTCCTGATGGTGCGCCTCTTCCAGCCCTACGCCTTTTCCGGCGCGTTCGGCATCGCGGAGCGCTGGTGGGCCAACGCGCAGGAGGCGCGCGCCTGGGTCAGCGGCGACCGCGACGCGCCCTTCGCCCACCAATGGACCGACCGCACGATCATCTGGTTCCCGCTGAGAAATATGCTGCTGTGGGGCTTCGGGCTGCCGCTCGGCATCGCCGCGTGGCTGGGGTGGGGGAGCGCGCTCTGGGCGATGCTGCGCCGCCAGCGCTGGCTCCACTTGGTGCCGGTGCTCTGGATCGGGCTGCTCTTCCTGCACATGGGCACGCAGTGGGTCAAGTCCATGCGCTACTTTTTGCCCATCTACCCCGCGCTCGCCATGATGGCGGCGTGGCTGCTCGTCCGCCTCTGGGATCAGGCGCACGACAACCGCCAGAACGTGCTGGAGCGGCACGGCCTCTTCGCCTGGACCCCGCGCAAGGCGGCGCTGCTTCTCGCGCTGGTGGCAGGCGCGACGGTAATCTACGCTTACGGTTTCACGGGCATCTACACGCGCCCGCACACGCGCATCGCGGGGCTCGGAGTGGATTTACGATAACGTGCCGCAGGGAGCCATCGTCGCCAACGAGACGGTGTGGGACGATGGGTTACCGCTGCTGCGCCCCGACCGTCCCTACCCGTCAGATTATTTCCAAAGCCGAATCTTGCCGCCCTCGGTCGATATCGCCACGCTCGACGAGGTGCAGCGGCAGGCGCTTATGGTAGACAGCACGCTCAATATCACCGACGAGGATGAGCCCGCCAAATGGTTTGGACGGCCCGGGCCGGATGGCACGATGCAGCCCGGCATCCTCGACAAGCTGGATCAGATCGACTACTACTTTATCTCCTCCAACCGTCAGTACGACTCGATGAGCCGCCTCCCGATGCGCTTTCCGGCGGTCATCAACTTTTACGACGCGCTCTTTTCGGGCGAGCTCGGCTTCGAGCGCGTGGCGGAGTTCACCTCCTACCCCCACTTTCTCGGCATCCCCCTGCCCGACCAGGGCGCGGAGGAGGCGTGGCATGTGTATGATCACAACCGCGTCCAGATTTGGAAGAAAACCGACGCTTACAGCCGTGAGCAGGCGGAGCGTCTGATCCTCGGCGATGTAAAGTGGGATGAGATTCGCCAATTGTGGCCGCGCGACGTGGCGGGCTGGAGCGGCGACCTGAAGCTCTCGTCGGGCGAGCGCGCCACCTACGAGGCGAGCGGCACCTGGGCGCAGCTGTTCAACCGCGCCTCGCTCCAGAACCGCTTCCCCGTGATCGTCTGGGGCCTCTTGCTGGAAGTGCTCGGCCTGCTCGCGATTCCGCTACCTCCTTACCGTGGGGAGTGGCCTGCCGGAGCGGGGCTACACCTTCGCCAAGGCGCTCGGCCTGCTGCTGGTGGGCTGGCTGATCTGGATGCTGGCCAGCCTCAAGTGGGTGACCTTCAGCGCGGGCGGCATCGCCCTGGCGATGGGCATCGTGGGCGCGGGGAGCGTGCTCCTTGCCGCGCGGCTGGCACGGGGGCGCTCGCCGCGCGCACTGCTGCGCCGCTGGTGGCAGCGTGACGGGCGGGTCTTCCTGCTCTCGCAGCTCGTTTTCTGGATCTTCTTCGCACTCGTCCTCGCGGTGCGATGGGCCAACCCCGACCTGTGGTACGACCCGATGGGCGGCGAGAAGCCGATGGATCTCGCCTTCCTGAACGCCACCATCAAGAGCCCCTACTTCCCGCCGATGGACCCCTGGTTTGCGGGCGGCTACATCAACTATTACTACTTCGGCTTCGTCCTCGTCGCCACGCTGACCAAGGTCACCGGCATCGTCCCCGCCATCGCCTACAACCTTGCAGTCCCGACGCTATTCGCCATGCTCGCCGCAGGGGTCTGGGGCGTCGCCCTCGCCCTGCTTGACGGACGACCGACGACGGTGACCGACGACCGACGACCGACGACCGACGACCGACAACAGATCAATCTCCAATACCCCATTCGGGGTACACGGCCTCCAATCTCCAATCTCCAATCACCCCATTCGGGGCACACAGTCTCCAATCTCCATCTCCGCTTCGCCACGCTTGCCGCGCTTTTCGTGGCGGTCCTTGGCAATTTGGCGGAACTGCGGGTGATCACGAGCGGGCTGTCGCAGCTGAGCACGAGCACCTTCCACAGCGGGTTGCCGGGTGTGGAGACGGCGGTGCGCTCGGTGGATGGGCTCGTGCGCGGGGTGATTTTGAACGGGCAGACGCTGGCGGGGCGGATGGAGTGGCCCTACTGGAACGCCACGCGCGTCATCCCCGAGACGATCAACGAGTTTCCCTGGTTTACCTTCCTGTATGCGGACCTGCACGCGCACCTGATGGCCCTGCCCTTTACCGCGCTCGCCATCGGGCTGGCGGTGGCGCTCTTGCGCGCTCCCCTGCGCGAGAGCCGCGTCGCGGGCGCGTTGCGCCTCGCGCTGCTGGCGCTGGTGGTCGGTGCGCTCTGGCCGCTGAACACCTGGGACTTCCCGACCTACGCGCTCGTCGCCTTTGCGGGCATCGGCCTGCACGAGTGGCATCGCGAGGGGGCGATCACCCTGCGCGCGCTCTGGGGAACCCTGTGGCGCTGGGCGCTCGTGCTCCTGCTGGGACGGCTGCTCTTCCATCCCTTCCACGCCGCCTACGGTTCCGCCTATAGCAGCATCGAGCGCTGGCAGGGCAGCCGCACGGGGCTGGGCGACTTTTTGCTCGTGCACGGCTTTTTCCTCTTCATCCTCGTTTTCGCGCTCGCCAATGATTTTTGGTACGGGCGCGGGCACAACGGCGCGGTGCGCCTGCTGCGCTTCCAGCTTCGCTGGGCCACGGTGGGCCGCTCGCGCCGACGGGCCACGGCGCTGCGCAACCGGCTGGTGCGTCCCACCCTCGCCACCCAGGTCGCGCTGACCGGCGCGGCGATGGGGGTCACCGCGAGCCTGGCGCTGCTGTTCATCGGCTGGGCACCCTCGGGGGTCGCGCTTTTCCTGCTCGTCGTTTCGCTGCTGCTCTTTTTCCGCGAGCGCCCGCAGCCGCTCTGGCAGATGGCGCTTTTCTTCGTCATGCTCGGCCTGGGGCTGACGATGGCGGTCGAGGCGATCGTGCTCAAGGGCGACATCGGGCGCATGAACACCGTCTTCAAGTTTTACCTTCAGGTGTGGGTGCTGTGGGGCATCGCCTCGGCGGTGGGGGCCGCGCAGATCGCGCGGGCGCTGCCGCGCTGGCTGCCGGAGTGGCGCTGGCTGTGGCGCAGCGGCTTTACCGTGCTTTTTGCGCTCACCCTGCTCTACCCAATCTTCGCCACCCACGCCAAGATCAACGACCGCTTTGATCGCAGCGTGGGGCCGACGCTGAACGGTGCGGCCTTCATGGAGCGGGCGATCTACCAGGAGCGTGGGCAGCAGATTCCCCTCAAGTGGGATGCCGACGCGATGCGCTGGATGCAGGAAAACGTCCCCGGCTCGCCTACCATTGCCGAGATGCAGACGTGGGACCGCCTGTACGGGTGGGGCAACCGCTACGCGATGTGGACCGGCAACCCCGCCATCATCGGCTGGCACTGGCACGAGCAGCAGCAGCGCGCCGCCGCGCAGTCGGAGCAGATCATGGAGCGGGTCAACGATGTGCAGCAGAGCATCTACAACACCCCCGACGCGACGCTTGCCCACGACACCCTGCTGCGCTACGGCACCGACTACCTCGTCGTCGGCCCGCTGGAGCGCGCCTACAGCACGCCGGAAGGCATCGCCAAGTTCGAGGTGGCACGGGGCACCTTCTGGGATCTGGTCTACGAGAACCCCGAGGTGAAAATTTATCGGGTGCTGGAGTGAGGCGGAGCTTGCGTCTCGATGCCTGAAATCTCGCGCTTCTTTGGGGTGGTGATTTACATGTTCTGGGAAGTGGGTGAGCAGCACCATACGCCTCATATTCATGCGCGCTACCAGGAGCACCACGCCGCATTTAGCATCGTCGATCCCATCGAGTGCGTTGCGGGCGCGCTCCCGCGAAAGCCGCATCGGCTGGTTTTGGCATGGATCGAGGTGCATCGTGACGAGTTGTTCGAGAACTGGCAAAAGATGCAGAATTTTGAGCCGCCTGACCGAATCCCGCCGCTAAGTTAGGAGGAGTATCATGCACCCGCCCCTTCATGATGTAGTAGCCTTTGAACCCATTGGGAGCTATACCCTACGTGTTCGTTTTGAGGATGACTCCGAACAAAGCATCAACTTTGAGCCAATTTTGTATGGACCTATTTTCGGTCCTCTGCGAGACCCCAAGGTGTTTCGTAAAGTGCGATTAGACCCGGAAGCCCGCACCTTGGTATGGCCCAACGGTGCTGACTTCGACCCTGCTACTCTCTACAACTGGCCTGACAATGAGGCGCATTTTGTTGAAAAAGTGCGATTCTGGCATACAACGAAAGCATCTGTCTCTTGAGATGCAATGAACGAACCGCGCGGTCAAGAGGTGCCGCGTGTTGGAAGAGCGCGGTACCGATGACGCTTCCTACTTCAGGAAGAGACGGGACGGTCGCGAAGGGATTTTCGACACAAGACTCAGGAAAATACGGAAGCCAGCCGTCGAGCGGAAAAGGAGTTCAACATGGCAGAGGTTATCATTCAAGTCACAAAGGAAGAGCTTCGGGCGATTGTCGAAGAATCCGTCGAGCGAAAGCTGATTGAGCTTCTGGGAGACCCTGAGGAGGGGCTAGACCTTCGAGACGCGGTGCGCGCGCGCCTCCAACGACAGCAAGCGGCAGTCGCGGCGGGCGAGCGCGGACAGACTTTTTCAAATGTGGTTGAACGCCTCGGTCTGGAGTAGCAAACCGTGCAGCTCCACATTCTGGAACCCGCCGTCGAAGAGTTGGAGAAGCTGGACAAATCGGTAGGAAGGCGAGTGGTGAAGCGCATCCTATGGCTGGCCGCTAACATCGACTCCATCACGCCTGAGCCCCTAACAGGCGATTTTGCGGGACTCTACAAGCTTGCGTGCTGGAGATTATCAAATTTTGTACGACATTTTGCGCGATGAACAAGTGATTGTGATTCACTTGATTGGACATCGTCGAGAAATTTATCGGGGTAAGTAGGCCGCTGCTTTCCCCGCGTGTAGTGCTGGAAGCATTCATGCGTGGATCGCATAGCACCACACTTGTATACAGACTTGTTAGCCTGTGGGCGCAAGAAAAACTTCAGGAGCAGTCGTAACCCTCACCTAAAATGCTTGACTTTTTCCTCTGGTACCTAACCCTCGCCCTCTTCGCGCTGGCGGCGCTGCCGCTGGGCTGGACGTGGCTGCGCCACCTGCCCGATCGCGGCTGGGGGGTGCTGCGCCCGCTCGCCCTGCTGCTGGTGGGGGTGACGGTGTGGCTGCTGGGTACCTTCGATCTGCTGCGCTTGAACGCGGGCAGCGGCCTCGGCGCGCTGGCAGCGCTCTTCGGCGTGGGCGCGTGGGCGCTGGAACGCTGGGGCGGCGGCTGGCCCGCCCTGCGCGAGTGGTTGCGCGCGCATCGCACCCTTATCCTGGTCGAGGAAGCGCTGTTCCTCGCGCTGTTCGCCTTCTGGGTCTGGTATCGCATCCACGAAAGCTACGGCATCGCTCACACCGAGCAGCCGATGGATTTTGCGCTGATGAACGCGATCCTGCGCGGCGGCGAGATGCCCCCCAACGATCCCTGGCTGAGCGGCTTCGCGATTTCTTACTACTACCTCGGCTACCTGATCATGGCGCAACTCGTCGCGCTCAGCGGGGTGCCCAGTGGCGTGGCCTACAACCTGGGGCTGATGACGCTCGCGGCGATGGCGGGGCTGGCTGCCTTCAGCCTCGCCTATAACCTGCTGGTGGGCGAGGTCAAGCCGCGCGTGGCGGCGGCTGTAGCCCTGCTCGCGCCGCTGCTGCTTGTTGGTACCAGCAACCTGACCGGCCTGCTGACGATGTTCTACCATCGCGGCCTGCTGCCCGACGCGCTGTACAACTGGCTTGGCGTGGTCGATCTGACCGTTGGCCCGACCGGCACGCGCAGCCCACAGTCAGGGTGGTGGTGGTGGACCGCCTCGCGCACCCTCTCCTACCTGGACGCGGGCGGCAACAAGGTGGACGTGATCGACGAGTTCCCGTTTTTTTCCTTTATGCTCGGTGACATGCACCCCCACGTGCTGGCGCTGCCTTTTGTGTTGCTCGGCGTTGCCGTGGCGCTGAACGCGCTGCGCGGCGCGCTGGCCCACCCGCAGCCCCAGCGCTGGGGCGCGCTGCTCCTGCCCCCGGAGACCTGGGGCGCGGGACAAGGCTTTGGCAAGCTGGCACTGCTGCTCGTCACCCTGCTCATCGGCGCGTTCGCCATGCTGAACACCTGGGATCTGCCCACCACCGTCACCCTCGTGGCGGCGGTCTGGCTCGTCGCCGCACTCGTGGGGCCTGGGGCCACGCTGCCCTATGCCTTTGACCCGCTAGGGGTGCATGAAACCCTCACAGAGGAACTCACCCCCTCACCCCCTCACCCCCTCACCCCCTCATCCCCACCCCCTCACCCCCCCCCCCTCACCCTGGCTCGCCTCGCTTGCCCTGCTGTCGGCGGCGCGCTCCTGCTCTTCCTGCCCTTCTACATCGGCTTCCGCTCGCAGGCGGAAGGGATTCGCCTTTCCCCCTTCGCGACGCCGCCGCAGCAGTACGGGCTCATGTTTGGCCTCTTCTGGCTGATCCTGCTTCCGCTCGCGCTCGCGCAGGGCGGGCGGGTCGTGGGGGCGATGCGCACGGTGAGCCCGCGCGTGGCGCTCGTGGTGGGGCTGATGCTGCTGGCGGATGCGGGGCTGCTGCTCTTTTTGCTGCGCTTAAACCTGCCCGAGGGGCGGGACGCCCTGCTGGTGGCGGGGCTGTGGGCGCTGCTGCCGCTGCTGCTCGCCACCCTGGTGGAGCGGGAGGACCCGACCCCGCTCGCCATCGCGCAGTTTGCGGGATTCCCGCTGCTGCTGGGCCTCGCGACACAGCGCTGGACCACCGTACTCGTGGCGGCGCTGCTCGGGCTGACGCTGCTGGCGCTCTGGGCGCGCGTGCGGGCGCTCGTGCCGCAGGGGGCAACGGAGGAGGCCGCCGAGGCGCTCCCGTCGCGGCCCGCCATCGCGGGCGGAAGCGAGCAGGCGACCCCCGCCGACGTGGTGCTTCAGCCCACGCAGCTTCCGACATCCCTCGACGCGGCCTCCCTGATCTTCGCGCTGGGGCTCGCCGCGCTGGCGCTGCTGCTCACCCTGGGGCCAGAGCTGTTTTACCTGAAGGACGGTTTTGGCGGGCGGATGAACACCGTCTTCAAGCTATACTATCAGGCGTGGACGCTGATGAGCCTCGCCACCGTCTTTGGCGTCGTCTACCTGGCGCGCCATGCCCCCAAGGTGGCGAGCGTGCCGCTGCTGGCGCTCTTCGCCCTGCTCGTCCTCGGCTCGCTCTGGTACCCGGTGGAGGCGCTGCAAAGCAAGGCCAGCTTCGGCGCGCCCGCGCAGTGGGACGGTCGCTTCTGGATGCAAAGCAGCGACCCCGACCGCTTCGCCGCGATCCAGTGGCTGGGCGCACTGCCGGGGCAGGTCACGGTTTTGGAGCGGCAGGGGGATCAGTATAACCCGAGCCACAGCGCGCTCGCGGGCTGGACCGGCCACTCGACGCTGGTCGGGTGGGGCGGGCACGAGCTTCAGTGGCGCGGCAGCTACGACGAGATCGCGCGGCGCGAGCCGGTGATTGCCGAGATTTACCAGACCACCGACCCCGCGCGCGCGCAGGCTCTCCTCGACGAGTGGGATGTAGACTTTGTGGCGCTCACCCCGCAGGAGATCGACCGTTACACCCTATCGGGGCGGCAAATCGACAAGTTTGCCGAGTTCATGACCCCCGCCTTCCAGCAGGGCGCCGTGACGATTTACGGGCGGTAAGGGGCTCCTATGGCTGCCAATCCCAAGTATCAGCTCACGGAAGAGGGGTATCTCGCGCGAGAGCGCGTAGCAACTCACAAAAGCGAGTATTTTCAGGGCGATGTGTACGCGATGGCGGGAGCCAGCGAGGAGCATAACACGATTGTTGCTAACCTGTTGTACCTGCTTGTGGGGCAGTTGAAGGGGCGACCGTGTAAGGCCTACGGCAGCGACATGCGAGTCAAGGTCCAGCGCACTGGCCTCTACACCTACCCTGATGTGGTCGTGGTGTGTGGCAAGGCGGCTTTCGGGGATGAGAAGCAGGATACGATCTTGAATCCGACGATCCTGATTGAGGTGCTTTCCCCCTCCACAGGGGCCTACGATCGCGGTAAAAAGTGGGATCACTATCGCACCCTCGACTCGCTCACGGACTACCTGCTGGTTGCCCAGGATGAAGCAAAGATCGAGCACTTTGAGCGACACTCCGACGAGCAGTGGCTCTACTCCGTGACCGATAATCGTCAGGGCGCGCTCGCGCTCTCTTCCATTGATTGTCTGATTCCCTTGGTAGATGTCTATGATAAAGTCGAGTTTCCCTATGCTGGATGAGCAGGTCGCCGAGAGCGCCCCACCGCCCGCCGATGCTGTTCCGCCCGTGGTGGCTTCCCCAAGCCCTGCCCCCGTCGAGGCACAGCCTCCGATTGTCGTACCACGCGGCTTCACCGTGGAAAGCGCGCTCTGGCTGGCATTGGGCCTGCTGGCGCTGGGGATGCGCGTGGTGGACCTGGGGCGCGGGCCGCTCGCGGAGGGGGAGGCGGCGCTGGCGCTGGAAGCATGGCGCTTCGTGTCTGGCGCGCCCTACACGATGGTCGGCGCGCCGCTGCCTGCCGTGCTCAGCCCGCTGGCCTTCAACCTGAACGCCCTGCTCTTCCTGCTCTTCGGCGCGGGCGACGCGATGGCGCGTGTGGCGCAGGCGCTCGGCGGGACGGCGCTGGTGCTGGCCCCGTGGCTGCTGCGCCCCGTGCTGGGGCGGGGCCACGCGCTGGCGATGAGCGGGCTCCTGCTCCTTTCCCCAAGCGTCCTCTTTTGGAGCCGCCACGCCTCCGGCGAGGTGTGGGCGGCGCTTTTCGCGCTGCTGCTCGTCGCGGGGGTGGCGCGCTGGCACCAGAGCGGCGCGCGGCGGGAGTTGCTGCTTGCGGCGCTGGCGCTGGGGCTCGGCCTGGCGAGCGGCGCTGGCTTTTGGAGCGTGCTCGTCGCGGGCGCGCTCTTCGCGCTCTTTCAGCGCTGGCAGGCGCGGCGGGCCGTGGCCGAGACGGGCGCGAGTGAGGCGGAGGTGCTGCCGCTCACCCGGTCGGTGCGCACGAGCGTGGGCGAACTGCGCGCCGCGTTCATGCCCTTCTTTCCCGTTACCATCGCAGCCTTCGTCGTCGCCTCAACCGGGCTTTTCGTTAACCTGCCAGGGCTGGGCGCGGCGCTGAACCTGCCCGTGCAATGGCTGCGCGACCTCGCGGGTGTCGGCCCCTCGCTGCTGATCCCGTTTCTGTTCGTCGTCTGGCTTTACGAGGCGCTGGCGCTGCTGAGCGCCTTTGTCGGCGGGGCGCTGATGGCGGAGCGGCGCGCGGGCTGGGCTACCTTCGCCCTCTTCTGGGTGGCGGTGACCCTGGTGCCCGCCACCGTGTCCAACAGCGGGTGGAGCGGGGCGCTGCTCTTCGTGACGCTGCCGCTTGCGCTGCTGGGCGCGGCGGCGCTCCTCTTTCTGGGGCGGACCCTGTTGGAGGAGGGGCGCTGGCAGGTCGAAGGGCTCTTTGCCCTGATTGGGGTGGTGCTCTTCGTCTACTTCTGGCTCGCGCTGACCAAGTTTCTGACCGCGTCGGGCACCGTCCAAACCCTGGCGCTCGTTGCCCCGCTCGCCCTGCTGGGGGTGGTGGCGCTGCTTTTGGCGCAGAGCTTCGGCGCGCGCGCGGCGCAGCGCGCCTTTGCGCTGACGGTGCTACTCTACCTAGCGACGATCTCGCTGGCGAGCGCGTGGGGGGTGAGCGTGGTGCGCTCTGCCGACCCGCGCGAGCCGCTCGTCACCCAGGCGGCGGACGCGGACGTGCGCGAGGGGGTTGCGCTGCTAGAGCAGGTATCCATCGAGCGCTACCGCGACCCACACATGATCCCGCTCGGCATCCAGCGCCCCCTCGGCTTTGTGCCGCGCTGGTACTTCCGTGATTTCGACCCGGTGACGGTCGAGGGGAGCAACGCGGACCTGCCCGAGGCAGCGCTGCTGGAGCCCGACGCGCCGCCGCCCGCAGGCTGGCTCGGCACGCGCGTGTGGGTCGGCTCCGAGTGGGCGTGGGGCGCGGACTCGCCGCAGCTGCTGTTGCGCTGGCTCACCTTCCGCGCGGACGAGCGGCTGCCGCAGCAGGATCGCGGCGCGCTGCTCTACATCAAACTGCCGGAGTAGCGGTTCGAGAATCGCGCCCTCGTGACTATAATACGACGGACGACCGACGACGGACGACCGACGACCGACGACCGAGAACGGATAACGGATAACCGCCACCAACGGTAGGCGCTTTAGGCGGGACGCCAAGACGCCAAGGCATCTTTTCGACGGATGACAGACGGTCAAGGGGTCTGATGGGTTTCTCGTCACGCTTGACGCACCGTAGTTATCAGAAAATTTCTTGAGCCTTGGCGTTCTTGGCGTCTCGCCTAAAGCGCCTACCGTTGGTGGCGGTAATCCGTCGTCGGTCGTCGGTCGTCGGTCGTCGGTCGTCGGTCGTCGCGTTCCATACCAACTTTCCAACCCTGAGGGCAGACCCTGGTGTCTGCCCTTCTGATTGAGGCGGAGCCACAGGGGCGCGTGGTGCGCCCGCGTTTGAGGAGCAAGCATGACAACGATCGAGCAACAGGTGGACGGGGGGCGCGGTGTCGCGCTGGCGCGCGTGGGCGCGTTGAACGGGGCGCTCGCGCTGCTGGGGGTGATCCTGCTCTTCGCCTTCGGCTCCCGCTTCTGGGAGCTGGGGCGCATGGCGCTGCACCACGACGAGAGCCTGCACGCGCTCTACTCCTTTTACGAGTACGACCGCTGGGGCTACACCCACGACCCGCTGATGCACGGGCCGCTTCTCTTTCATATGGTGGCCTTTGGCTACTGGCTGGCGGGGGTGTCGGACGCGAGCGCGCGGCTGGTGCCCGCGCTGCTCGGGGTGCTGCTGGTCTGGACCCCGTGGAAGTTCCGCGAGTGGCTGGGCACCAAGGGCGCGCTCGCCGCCTCGGCGCTGATCCTCATCTCCCCCTCGCTGCTCTACTACAGCCGCTTTATCCGCCACGATATCTTCCTGGCCGTGTGGACGGTTATCATCGTCTACGGCATGTGGAAGTACCTGCAACGCGGCGAGCCCTTCCACCTGTACCTGATGAGCGCGGGCTGGGCGCTGGCGTACAGCGAGAAAGAGGTGTCTTACCTGCTGACGGCGGTTTTTTGGAGCTTCCTCGCTGTCGCCGTGGCGGGGCGCTGGCTGGCCGCGCGGCAGGGCATCGGCCCACACGCGCCGCTCCGCGCCTGGCGCGAGTGGCACCTGCTGCTGCTGATCGGCGCGCTGGCGCTACCGCACACCGCCGCCATGGTGATGCACCTCGCCGGGCTGGACCCCGTGGGCGGCTACAGCGCAGGCGTGTACCGCAACCCACAATTTTTGATGCAGGCGGGCGCGGTGGTGCTGCTGCTCTTCGGCATCGGCGCGATGGTGGCGAGCATGTTGTGGGACGGGCGGCGCTTCCTCGTTGCGGCGGCGGTGTTTTACGCAATCTTCATCCTGCTGCACACCAACTTCCTCACCTGGCCGTGGGGCATCGCCAGCGGGATGGTCGGCTCGCTCGGCTACTGGATTGACCAGCAGGCGGTGGAGCGCGGCGGGCAGCCCTGGTATTACTACTCGCTGCTCGTGCCGCTCTACGAGTTTTTGCCGCTGCTGCTCGGGCTGGGCGGCATGGCGTGGCACCTCGGCACGGCGCGCAACGGGGAAGTGATCCCGCGCGACAAAGCCGCCGAGGCGCACCTCGACACGCGCGCGCTCTGGCCCTTCTTCAACCTTTGGTGGTTCGGAGCCCTCTTTTTTGCCCTCTCCTACGCGGGCGAGAAGATGCCCTGGCTGCTGGTCCACCTCGCGCTGCCGCTCGCCTTTTTGGGCGGCTGGGGGCTGGATCGCCTGCTGGAGCACGCCGCGTGGGCGCGGCTGCGCTCGGGGGCGGCGCTGCGCTTCGCGGGGCTGGTCGCGCTGGCGTTCCTGTCGGGGGTCACGATTGTGTGGCTGGCGCTGCGCGGCGAGTGGCTCTTTGGCGGCACCGATATCGAGAGCCTGCGGCGCTCGTCCCGCTGGCTGGCGGCGCTGCTCCTGCTGGCGGGCGCGAGTTGGGGCATGGTGCGGCTGCGGGAGCGGCTGGATCGCGGCAGCATGGCGCGGCTCGCCCTGCTCGTCGTGAGCGGGCTCCTCGCGCTGGCAACGGTGCGCTTTGCCTGGATCGGCGCGTTCCGCAACGCGGACGTGGCGAACGAGCCGCTGATCTACACGCAGAGCTCGCCCGACGTGCCGATGGTGGTGCGCGAGATCGAGACGATCAGCCGCCGCATGACTGGCGGCAAAGAGATCCAGATCGCCTACGACAGCGGCACGACGTGGCCCTTCGAGTGGTACCTGCGCGACTACCCCAACCGCTTCCTGTTTGGCAGCAGCCCCGACAGCTATGTGGATCGCATCCGTGAGGCCCCCATCGTGCTTGCGAGCCAGGATACCAACCGGCAGGTCGAGTCGATTGTGGGCGATTCCATCAAGCACCACTACGCGATGCGCCCCAACTTCCCAGAAGATTACAAGAAGCTGATGGACGTGGTGGAGCTTCAGCCCGACCCGACCAACCCCGACCAGATGAACCGCGTGGTGACGGGCCAGTCGCGCGGCCTGCTGACCGTGCTGGGCAATGTTTTTTACCAGGTGGGTCAGCCGCAGGCGCGCGCCGATTTTCTGGACTTTTTCTGGAACCGCCGCATCACGAGGCCGCTCGGCGTCTATGATTTTTACGTCTATGTGAAGCCGGAGGTGGCCGCCGAGGTCTGGCAGTACGGGCTGACCGTCGCGACGATGGACCCCGAACTGACCAAGGACCCCTATTTCGAGGCGATGGTGCCGCTCCAGCCCACCACCACCTTTGACCGCCCCGACGAGTTCAAGCAGCCCAAGGACGTGGCGCTGCTGCCCGATGGCAACCTGGTGGTGGCCGATGCGGGCAACCATCGCATCCTGCTCCTTTCGCCGAGCGGCGAGCGGGTGAGCGAGTTTGGCTCGTTCGGCGCGGAGCCCGGCCAATTCAACGAGCCGTGGGGGGTTGCCGCCGCGCCCGATGGGACGATCTACGTGGCCGACACCTGGAACCACCGCATCCAGCATCTGGACGAGGAGGGGAACGTCTTGCACAGCTGGGGCGGGAACATCGACACGGCGGGTGAGCTCGGAGCATCGGGCCTCTTCTACGGGCCGCGCGATGTCGCGGTGGACGAGCAGGGGCGCGTCTTCGTGACCGACACGGGGAACAAGCGCGTGCAGGTCTTCGACGCCGAGGGTAATTTTCTGGAGCAGTTCGGTGGCGGGGGGATAGAGGCGGGCCGCTTCGAGGAGCCGGTGGGGATTGCCGTCGCGCCCGATGGGACGATTTGGGTGGCGGACACGTGGAACAAGCGCGTGCAGGGCTTTTCCCCCACCTTCGAGCCGCTCCGCCAGATCGCCGTGCGCGCCTGGGACGGGCAGGGCATCACCAACAAGCCCTACCTCGCCGTCAGCGACGAGAACATCTGGCTCAGCGACCCCGACGCCGCGCGCCTCATCGAGCTGGACCGCGAGGGCACGGTGCAGCGCGTCTGGGGGCAGTTCGGCTCCGAGCTGGGCAGCTTCAACCTGCCGCTGGGCCTCGCCTTCGCCGATGGCACGCTCTGGGTCGCCGACAGCGAGAACCAGCGCGTGCTCGGCTTCGCGGTTGAACGTTGAAACGTTGAAACGATGAAACGTTGGAACGTTGAAACGTTACGTCTGGGGCGGGCGGGGTGCCGGGGTTCCGCTACCCATCAATCCCCTTGTGCTGCAAGTTGGAGGGCGACCTTTTCCAAAACTTGGAAGATGGAAATCGGTTGACCAGAAGTCACCCTACCCGTAGCTCCATGATGGATGTGATGGGGAAATGCCGGAAGAGCAGGAAAATGGGGGCTGTTATCCCAGCGGGTTATCAAGTTATCCTCGCTATCTTGCCAATGATAGCTGTAGGTGACAAGAATGATTTCCCCTGCGGGGTCGCGCTCGATGTACTCGGAGAATTCTAACAAGCTCTGATCTGACAAGGCGAGGCGGGCGCGCAGATACCCCTCAAGCAAGGTGCTTCGCTCGCGGACAAGTTCAATGGCTACGACAATAGGGTCCTCAAGCAGTCGCTGTTTGACCGCTTCCAGGTACTCGACGATTGTCACGCAGCATCCTGTGCCGTGAGCAAGCGCAGACGCTGGCGAAGGTTGTTCGCCATCTGCACGAGTGACGCCCATTCGGTATAATCCATCTGATCTTCTAGCATACCTGCGGTGAAGCGCTCGTAGAAAATCTTAGAGGAAAAACCGTACCGCATCTCAAACTGTTCGAGGTCCGCTTGAATAGTCTGGAGTTGGGAGCGGCATTGATCGGCTTCAAAGTTTAGGGCTTTGTCAAGGGTGCGGGTCATAAGCTCACTGGCTTGGCCCTGCTCGTACAATTTTGCCAACGCTTTAAGGCGTGCCGCCGTAGATATTGATTCCGATGCGCGTATGGTCATCCCGCCCTCCGTGTTGTACGTCCTGTTGTTTGCTGCTCATTATAGCTGAATCTGTGCAAAATCGTATCCAGAAAGTTGATAAAGATGGCTATCGAACAACCTGTACCCTTTCAACCGTCTCGGCGCGACTGGCTGGATGTGCCGCTCGCGCGCCTCGTCACCCTGAACTGGGCGACGGTGCTGCTGGGCACGCTGCTCCTGCTGGCGCTCGGCTCGCGCTTTTGGGAATTGGGGCGCATGGCGCTGCACCACGATGAGAGCCTGCACGCGCTCTACTCGTGGAACCTGTACGACCACGGGGTCTACCGCCATGAGCCGCTGATGCACGGGCCGGTGCTCTTCCACCTGGCCGCGCTCGGCTACTGGCTCTTCGGCGACTCGGACTACACCTCGCGCCTCGTGCCCGCTATTTTGGGCGTGTTGTTGGTCTGGGCCCCGTGGAAGTTTCGCGGCTGGCTCGGCACCAGGGGTGCGCTGGCGACCTCGGCGCTCGTGCTCATCTCGCCGACGCTGCTCTACTACAGTCGCTTTATTCGCCATGACATCTTCGTCGCCGCGTGGACGGTGCTCCTGCTGTACGGGATGTGGAAGTACCTGGAGGGCGGCGAAACCTTCCACCTGGGGGTGATGGCGGCGGGCTGGGCGCTGCTGTTCAGCGAGAAAGAGGTCTCGTTTCTATCGGCGATGGTCTTTTGGAGCTTCCTCGCGCTCGTCGTGCTGCTGCGCGTGGCGGGGCGGCTGGGGCCCCGTGTGGCGCTGCGCGACATGCGTGAGTTCCACCTGCTGCTCTTTATCGCGATGCTGCTGCTGCCCTTCGTCACCGCGCTGCTGATGCACCTGCCCGCGCTGCTCAACGACAAACTTGGCATGGCGCTGCCCATCCTGGACCCCGGCGTGGTCGGCGGCAACTCCGAGACGAGCGTGTACAACGACCCCGCTACCTGGCCGCTGGCCTTCAACATCCGTTCCTACCTGACCGCGCTCATCCTGGGCGGGCTCGGCTTTTTCATCGCGGCGCGCTGGTGGTCGTGGCGCAAATTCGCGATTGGCGCGGCGGTCTTTTATCTGATCTTCGTGCTCTTCCACACCACCTTTTTGACCAACCCCTACGGCATTGGCAGCGGCGTGATCGGCGCGTTGGGCTACTGGCTGGAGCAGCACGGGGTGCAGCGCGGCGAGCAGCCCTGGTTTTACTACCTGATGCTCCTGCCGCTCTACGAGTTTCTCCCGATACTTGTCGGCGTCGGGGGCGGCGGCTTCCTGCTGCTGAGCGGGCGCGGCGAGCGCGTCGCCCCGCGCGAGGGCGAGCCCGCGCACCTCAACCCGCGCGCGCTCTGGCCCTGGATGACCCTCTGGTGGTTCCTCGTGACCCTCTTCCTGCTCTCCTACGCGGGCGAAAAGATGCCCTGGCTACTGGTTCACCTCGCGCTGCCGCTGGCGTTCCTGGCTGGCTGGACGCTGGGCCGCCTGCTCGACGGGGTCGAGTGGGCGCGCGCGCACACCGAGGGCGGGCTCTGGTTCGTGCTGCTCTTCCTGATCGTGCTCCTCGCGGCGGGCTCGCTTGTGTGGATGACGCTGACCGGGCAATGGCCGCTCGTGGGCGCGGGCGAGGTGGCACTCCAGAACACGCTGCGATGGGTCATCTCGATTCTTTTCCTGCTCGGCGCGCTGTGGGCGACGCGGCCCTGGGCCGCGCGGCTGGGCGGGCGTAACGCGACGCGGCTGGCGCTGCTGAGCGTGGTAGCGATTCTCACCCTAGCGACCATCCGCTTCGCCGTCATCGCCGCCTACCTGCACGCCGACAACGCGCAGGAGCCGCTGGTCTACGTGCAAAGCTCGCCGATGGTGACGACGGTGATGGATGACCTGGACGCCCTCAGCGAGCGCGTCGCGGGCGACTATAACCTGAAGATCGCCTACGATAGCCACACCTCGTGGCCCTTTTCCTGGTACCTGCGCGACTACCCGAACGCCTTCTTTTTCGGCTCCGACCCGCAAACCTACGCCGATGCGGTGCGTGGTGCCTCGGTCATCCTGGCGGGGCGCGATGTGGAGCAGGCGCTGAAGCCGCTCGTCAATGGCTACGTGCGCCACGATTACAAGATGCGCTGGTGGTTCCCCGAAGATTATCGCAACGCCAAAAACATCATGAAGCCGGACCCGACGCAGCCGGGCGAGGTCATCTCGACCGGCGAGCAGTCGAACAGCGCGATAGTCATCCTGCAAAATTTGTGGCGCTACTGGCAGAAGCCGCAGTACCGCCAGGATTTCATCGATTTTTACCTGAACCGCGAGGTCAAGCAGCCGCTGTCGGGCGAGGACTTCACCGTCTATCTTAAGCCGGAGGTGGCGTCCGAGGTGTGGCAGTTCGGCTCCGCCGAGACGCTCGCGGGCCAGCCGAGCGTGGGCGACGATGCGTACCTTGCCGCCACGGTGTCGCTGCCCGCCAGCCAGATCGTGCAGCCGGGCACCCTGCTCGCCGCGCATGACAGCGACGTTCTGCCCGATGGCAACCTGGTGGTGGCCGATAGCGGCAACCACCGCATCGTCATCCTGTCGCCGAGCGGCGAGCAGGTGGGCGAGTTTGGCTCGTTTGGCGCGGAGCCAGGGCAGATCAACGAGCCGTGGGGGGTCGCCGCCGCGCCCGATGGCACGATCTTTGTGGCCGACACCTGGAACCATCGCATCCAGCACTTTGATCAGCAGGGAAACGTGCTGCACGTGTGGGGCACCTACGGGGACACGGGCGGCCAATTGGGCGACCCGACCTGGCTGTGGGGGCCGCGCGACGTGGCGGTGGGCGCGGACGGGCGCGTTTTTGTGACCGACACCGGCAACAAGCGCGTGCTGGTCTTCGAGGCGGATGGTACCTTTGTGACCCAGTTTGGCGGTGGCGGCTTCGAGGCGGGGCAGCTGGCGGAGCCGGTCGGCATCGCTGTCGCGCCCGACGGGACGATCTGGGTGGCGGACACGTGGAACCGCCGCGTGCAGCGTTTTTCCGCCCTGGGCGAGCCGCTCCAGCAGCTCCCCGTGCAGGCGTGGACGGGCGAGAACGTGACCAACAAGCCCTACCTCGCCGTCAGCGACGACCGTGTCTGGATCAGCGACCCCGAAAGCTACCGCGTGATCGAGATGGACCACACGGGCGCGCCCCGGCGCGTCTGGGGGCAATTCGGCAGCGACGCGGCGGGGCTCAACCTGCCGCAGGGCCTCGCCTGGGACGGTACGACCCTCTGGGTGTCGGACAGCGAGAACCGGCGCGTGGTGGGGTACGAGGTGGGGGTGGGAAGCGATGAGTGATCAAGGCGGAGTAATGAGCGGCAGCGGGCAAGCGATAGACCCCGCCCGCTGTTTTAACCACGGAGACACGGAGATCACGGAGAAGAACGGGGTAAGGTGTGAGTTTGGGTGCGTCCGTTGGCTAGCCGCGCAAGAGTGAACAAAATGGACAGTCATGACAGCATTCAATATTTCAGCGGCCTATGCGTATTTTGCGAATCATATCAATCGAAAGGAGCGGTTCGACCTGTTGCGTTCCTATTCACTCCCCGTGGCGGGGAGCGTCCATCCCATCGACTGGGAACTGTTTGGAGCGATCTTGACGGGGGCGCGGGGAACAACGGGCTATGGGGCAGATCTAGAGGCGTACGAGATCAAGTCAGCCGTTGAGGGAAACAGCTTCGAGTATCAGTATCACCTGCATGGGGGAGTTCAAAAGCTTGAGGACGAGATCAGGTTAGATCACATCTTTATTTCGTATGTAGCAGACTACAGCGGCGTGTGGGTGCGACTCATAGCGGGGGCACTACTGGCAGACAGGTTTGAAAGTTGGCGCACGGGGTTGGTAGAGGCGTATTCGGGGCCGAATCGGCGCTTGCGCTATCGTCGCAGCGTGCCCTATGGGATTGTGCGGCAGGAGGGAGCATTGCTCATGCAAATCAAGGATGGGGTGTTGGTCTTTCCATAAGCGCCTGACTCTTGCTCGCTAGGCCTAGGATGCCAAAGGTTGTCGTGTCGAGCCTTGGGTGCAGCAAGTGCTCAGCTACCCACTGGACTACAGGGACACACACCGCATCTCCGAACCCCCACAAAGCTTGGTTCAATGGCAAATCGACATCTAGATGGTAGTTATCCGCCCCCATGAGCCTGGCGTTCTCGCGTGCGTTAAGCAGACGTGCCTCGTAATGACCATGACCAGCGCGTAGGAGAATTTGCCGCGCGCTACCCCCTTTGGGGGTGCGCAGACAACCAGCGATCCCGTCTGTTCTCAATTCAGCCGTCGAACGCTTTTTCCCATCCCGCCAGCGCGTGCGCCGAAACACCGTACCGTACAACCACTGCGCTTGTTGCATCCACGCTTGCACCTCTTGTTGATGTCGCTCATACATCTGACTGTAAAGATAGGCTGCCCGCGCCTGGGGCCACCATGGCTCATCGCTGTCAACAATCGCCTCAAGTGAAAGGGTGCGCTGGGGAAGCGGTGGCAGGGGTTGTAATTTCCACGTGAGAGCAGGCTGCGAGCGAATAAACCCTTGTAGCTTTGGAGGGCGCGCTTCCGACAAAAGGTTTAGGGCAAACTCTTGCTCCAACACATTTTGCCCAGTGGCCCCTAATTCACCGATGATAAAGAGCCGAACGCGACTTTGTGGCACAAAATGAGCGGCGTCTATAAGCACGATGTCCACGGCATAGCCAAGCTGGCAGAGTGCCATCAGGGCTGCCCGCAGATCCTCTCCGCCCGCCGATGTGAGAAAGCCTGTCACATTTTCGAGCAATACGAGGGGGGGGCGTCGTTCGTCCATCTGCTCAAGAAGGCGAACAAACTCCCAAAAAGCCGACGACTCCGCCCCATCCAGCCCATGGCGTGCGCCAGCAACAGATAGGTCTGTGCAGGGGAAGGAGGCATGCGCAAGGGTAACGGAAGGCACCTCATCGGCTGACACGCTCCGAATATCGCGGACAAGATAGGTTGAGTTCTGGAAGTGCGCGTCGTACATCTCGCGTTTTTTCGGGTCGTAATCTACAGCAAAGCTTTCCTGCCAGCCGCATCCCTCTAAGGCATATCGAACCAGCCCAATCCCTGCGAAAAAGTCAGCGACTCGCTTTTCCATCTCAGCCTTCCATCACATCTTCAACTTTATAATACGGGCCTGTAACGTGTTTGCGGCCAATGATTGCGATCATGCTTAACGCTACACCGACGTAGCGCGTGGTGCTACCCGCTTCGGCGGCGCTGATGTTGGATTGGGTGGAGCTTACCCGCTCAGCCGCTTCCAATTGGCTCAAACCTGCTTCCTTGCGGAGGGTACGAGCTAGTTCGCCTATCTCTTCTACGGTTAGGTATGCCATTCGCCAATCACCTCGAAATTATAGTCAAAAAGACTATAAACGATCAAATATTCGAGAGTCTTGTAGTGACTCGATGAACGTGAACCAGCAAGCTTTTTTCAAAGGCTGAGTTTCGTGCTCACCTTTTCGCGTCGCCCCACCCCTAGCAGCGCGCCGACCCCTAGCAGCGCAAGGAGCGAGGCCCACTTCCCCGCCACGCGCACGGGGGTGTCCTCGAAGCGGGCGAGGAGGCGATAGTGCCCGGCGGGTGCCGTGACCGACAGGTGGCACGTGCGCGCGGCGGGGGTGATCGGTAGCTCCTCGATGGGGCGGTCGCTGTCCAGCGGCAGGCGGTAGACGTGCCAGCCGGGATAGTCGGTGATGAGCCAGCGCACTGTCTGCGGCGCGGCGAGTTGCACCTCGGTGATTTCCTGCGTGGTGCGCTGCTGCGCGTTGCCCGCCCACGAGCCATCTCCGATCACGCTGTAGTCGAAGCGCGAGCCGACCTCGCCCCCCGCCACCCACACATCGGCCAGCGGCGACCAGGTGGGGATGTCCGCCAACGCGACGCACGCGCTCTGCCCCGTCAGCTCCCCCGCGCTCTGCTGGAAGCGCATCAACCCCGCGAAGCCCACCGGCCCCTCGGCGGGCTCGCTGATTTCTGCGCGCACGTAGTCGTAGGAGCCCGCGATCAGCAGGGCGCAGAGTAGCAGCGCCACGCGCAGCGGGGCCCGCCGCGCGGCGATGCCTGCCAGCGCAGACAACGCGAAGCCCGCCAGGATCAAAAAGCGCCACGGAAATTGCATCGGCTTCAGGACGATTTGCCCGAATGGCGAGTCCCAGAGCGGGCGGCTCTGCGGCAGCATCA
Source organism: uncultured Chloroflexia bacterium (assembly GCA_963845765.1). Classification (GTDB taxonomy): domain Bacteria; phylum Chloroflexota; class Anaerolineae; order Ardenticatenales; family Ardenticatenaceae; genus CAWJTI01. The sequence goes on along the minus strand of CAWJTI010000011.1, from coordinate 326,855 downwards.
AAAAGAGCAGCCAGAGTAGCGCGCCGGTCAGGAAGAGACGTGCCGCGCGCGCGCTCTCTTCCTCAAATGGGACGAGCCACGCCCCCACAGCGAGCAGCAGCGGCAGCAGCCCGAGTTGGAAGGGGAAGCTGTCGCCCGTACCCTCGACGCTGATGCCGAAGCCCCAGTAGGGCGAGAGCAGCTGCCACAGCTCGACGAAGTGGCGCGTGTAGGAGAAATAGTCGCCGAACCACTGATCCTGGTTGACGAAGCGCGATTCCAGTAGCCAGGGGAAGATGAAGATGCCCCCCAGCGCCAGGCCGAGCAGCGCCGCCCCCGCCGCCGCGCCCGCCCGCTTGAGGCGCGGCCCCCACGTGGCGCGCTGCTGCCACCACCAGCCGCCCCGCTCGCGCAGGGGGAGCAGGAGCCAGAAGGCGATCCAGACGATCAGCCCGAAGGTGGCCTGCACCGCGAGGCCGGGGTGCGCCATGAAAAAGAGCGCGTAGGCTATGGCGGTCAGCGCCACCGCGCGCGGGCGCGGCGCGGTGGCACACTCGTAAAAGCCCCAAAATACTAACGGGAAAAAAACAAAGGCCCAGCTTTCCGCCATCGCCGCGCGGATGTAAAGAACGGCGAGATGGTAGGGCAGGTAGACATAAGCTACAGCCGCCACGAGCGCGGCCCTCGGCCCGACGAGCCGCCGCACCAAGCCAAACATCGCCAGCCCGCTGAGCAGCACGCTTGTCGCAAAGGAAAGTTTCACCGCGCTCACAAGGTCCGCGCCGAGCAGGTGGAAGCCCTCGCCCACGTAAGCCGAGAGCGGGCCGTACACGTTGAAGAAGGGATAGCCGTAGCCGAAGGCAAAATCCGGTGCCCAGCGCGGCCAAAGCACCCCGTCGCGGATCGCTTGGTTGAACTCGAAGAGGAAATAGACGGAGTGGCGCGCGTCGTGCGCGCCCCACCAGTAGCCCTCGCCCAGGGCGGGCGCGAGCGCGACGAGCGACAGCGCGAGCACGAGCAGCGGAAAGCGCGCCGCCCCCGCGCGGGGACGGGCAGGGCCAGGCTCGGCGGGCGGCTCCATCGCTCTCATCGCGCGGGGAGGGTGACGCTGTCGCCGCCGCTCGACACCGGCAGGCGCTGGAGCGTGTCGTGGTCGTAGAGCCCCAGGCGAAGCGCAAAGGGTGGCACCGGGCTGCTCGTCGTGTACTGCTGGCGCACCAGGTAGCCCTCGGGCCAGCCGGACGAGGGCACCCCCCCGTCGTCCAGCAGCAGCGCATCCGCCTGGGCAATCACCTCGCCCTGCTCGTCGAGCAGGTGAACGAAGGCGGTAAAATCGCGCGTCGGCTTGCCCACCACCTGCCAGAGCACCTCGACCGTCACGCTTTCGCCCGCGCTCGTCTGTTCCACGTCAAGCAGCAAAAACTGCCGCTCGCCCACCTGCACCCCGATGCCGGGCTGCGCGGGAACCTCGTCCAACCAGGCAGGTTGCAGCGCGGGGTAAACCGCGAGCGCGGCGACGGCGAGCAGGGCGATCTGGCTGACGGGCGAGGCGTAGCGCTCGTCCAGGGCGGGAAGCCCCGCCGCCGCGAGCAGCAGCGCGAGCGTGGCGATGGCGAGGTAGAGCAGCAGCGGCCCGCCCACGAGGGTCAGGGCGGCAGCGGCGAGCGCCAGGGCGAGCAGCCGCAGCACGCGCCGCGCCTCGGGGCGCGCGCGTTGGGGCCACGCCACCCCCGCCGCAATCGTTGCCAGCACGAGCGGCACCACGCCCAGCTGAAACGAGGGCGCGCCAACCCATTCGCGCAGCGGCGTCGGGTCGGGCCAGGCGCTCGACAGCAGCGGGTAGGGGACCAGCGCGGGCTGTACCTGCCACAGCAGCGCCGCGCCCGCCAGCGCGGGCAGCGCGCCGAGCCAGCGGGCGCGCGTCGCGAGGAGCGCGCCACCCAGCGCCAGCAGCGCAACCCCCAGCAGCAGGTGGGGCCAGCCGCGTTGGTACAGCAGGCTGATCGTCAGCGGCAGGCTCAGCCAGAGCGCGGTCATCCACCACGCGCTCGCCGCGCCCCACCACGCGTGCGCCAGCCCCGCGACCGAGGCCGCGCCACCCAGCAGGGAGAGCCCCAACAGAAGCTTGTAGCCGAACTCGCCGCCCACTACGATCCATCCGGCAACGGGCGGGAACCCCACGCGCGCAAGGTCGGGGTAGAGGGGGAGCAGGCCCGCGCTGGTCGCGGGGATGCCCCAGCGCAGGAGCGGGGCGAGCAGCAGAAGCAGTAGCAGGGCGGGCAGCAGCCAGAGCCGCCACCCGCCCGCCTGCCGCGTGGCATCCAAAAAAGAGCGGCCTCGGGGCCGCTGCCTACCAGACGATCCGCCTGGGACAATGCTTCACGGTTCATGCGCGAGAGTATAGCGAGAAGTGGGAGAGCGATCAAAGAGAGAAGAGTGAAGAGTGTACAGAGAACGGACCTCCATTCGTCGTTCTCCGTGTTCTCTGTGGTTCAATCCGTCGGTCGTCCGTTCTCGCCCCAACAAAAAAGGCCGGGCGAGTGCCCGACCTTTCAGCTCCGCAGGCTGGACTCGAACCAGCAACCGATCGGTTAACAGCCGATTGCTCTGCCATTGAGCTACTGCGGAACGACTATGACGCGGGGATTATAAAGCTTTCGCCCCCGCTGTCAAATCTAGCGCGAAAATGCAGGTGGGGTGTCCGTGCTGCCGCAGTATTGCATCTGCGAGGGCTCGTTGATGATCATCTGCGGGCGTCCACGATATTCGGAGACGATGCCGGAAACGCGCAGGCACTCGCCCGCCAGTTCCTCCCACTGCCAATCGAAGGAAACCAGGTAGAAGGTGTCGCGCTCCGGCGAAAAGTTGACGAAGGTCGCGCTCTGGCTCGCGCCGAGCCCCGTCACCGTCGCCTCCACGCAGCCGGACTCGCCGATGTGGCGCGCCGCCTCCTGCCACGTCCAGCACGCGCCGCCGCTGTTGCTGCTCTGCTGCCCCGCGATAGCAACGGTGGTAGAGAGCGGGACGGGGGTAGCGGGCGCGGCGGCAACCGCTGCGCTATCGCCCACCGAGACGGTCGTAGACTCGGCGCGGGCCTCGGTGGGCGCGGGCGGCAGGGTGGGGGAAAGCGCCGCCGCGCTCGCCGTGTCGCTGAGCACCTCGCCAGTTGGCGCGGGGGTAGCGCTGACGATCACCGTAATTTCCAGCGGCACCTCGCGCGTGACCTCCACCGCCTGCGTGACCACAACCTCGCGCGTCACCTCCACCGCCACCTCGCGCGTCACCTCTACCACATGCGTCATCACCACCGCCCGCTCGATGATTCGCTCCGTCGTGCAGCCTGCCAGCGCCAGCATCCCCAAACAAATGCCCAAAATCCATTGTGTCACACTTCCAACTTTCATCGGTCGCTCCCTTCGCGCCTTGCGGCTATAATTTAGCTCAAAGTATAGAATGGCAGTGCCCAAGGGGCATGATATCCGAGGTCGATAGCGGACGAAGGGCGAAAGACGAAGGACGAAAACTCTCGTTGTTATCTTTGGGCGGGTCGAGGCTTGAGCAATTTCTGTGTCGTCCCAATACCCACTACCAAATAACCAATCCCAACCTTCAACCTTCAACCTTCAACCTGTAACCCGTTTGGAGTGATGTATGCAGCAGCATCGTAACCGAGTGTACCGCGTGGAGGGGGTGATCCTGGCGCGCCGCGATTGGGGCGAGGCGGATCGCCTGATAACCCTATTAACGCCGGACAAGGGGAAATTGCGCGTGCTGGCCCCCGGGGCGCGCAAACCTAGCAGCCGCAAGAGCGGGCACCTCGAACTGTTCACGCGGGGCCGCTTTGTGATGGCGCGCGGGCGCACCTTCGACAAGATCACCCAGGCCGAGACGCGCGACTACTTCCCGCACCTGCGCGAAGCGCTGGAACAGGTGTCAGCGGCCTACCTGCTGATGGAACTGACGGACCGCTTTTTGGAGGAGCACGACGAGAACCCGCTGCTCTACGATTTGCTGCTGCAAGCGCTCGCCGCGCTGGACCAGGGCGCGCCGCCCGCGCTCGTGCTGCGCTTCTTCGAGGTGAAGATGCTGGGCTACGTGGGTTACCAGCCGCAGCTCTACGAGTGCCAACTGTGCGACAACGAGCTGGAACCGGTCGATCAATTTTTTGGCGCGATGGAGGGCGGCGCGATCTGCCCCGCCTGCGCGGGCGCTGCCTCCGACCCGATGCCGATGAGCCTCGACGCGCTCAAGGTGCTGCGCCTGATGCAGAGCGCCGACTGGAACACCGTCCAGCGCCTGCGCCTGACGGAGCCGCTCGCCAACGAGCTAGAGTGGCTGCTCCACCGCTCCAGCAGCTTCCAACTGGAGCGGGACCTGAAAGCGGTGCGCTTCATGGATCAGGTGCGCGGGTTGGACAAGGGAGATTAGGGATTGGAGATTGGAGATTGGAGATTTGGTATTGAAGGAGTGTGAGGCTGACATTCGTCTTTCGTCTTTCGTCCGCCGTTCGATCTCTGACCTCGGATATCATGCCCTTTGGGTGCTGCCGTTTCCAACTTTGGACTACCTATCATGCCCATCAGTTTTGACGAGTATCAAACGTGGTTCCGCGCGTATGACGAGGCGCGCGGGCTGGGCGCGGACGCGCCGTTGGAGTCGCTGGCGCACCTTCTGGAGGAGGGCGGCGAGATTGCGCGCCATGTGCTGCGCCTGGAGGGAGTCAAGGCGCTGGATGACGCCGCGCGCGCCGAGGAGATCGCGGCGCTGGCGCTGGAATTGAGCGATGCGTTTGTCTTTCTCACCAAGCTCGCCAACGCCTATGGCATCGAGTGGGACGAGACGATTCGCCGCGCGATGGACAAGGCGGAGGCCCGCTGGGATGTGGCGGCGGGGCGCGCGGAGGCGGCGCGGCGGCAGGCAGCGCGCGCTAGTGGTAACGCGGACAGCGGGTCTGCCGATGGGTGAGGCAGCGCTGGGCGAGTTGACGCTTCGCTCGGCAAGCGCCCAGGATGAGGCAGCGATCCGGCGCATGGTGCGGCAGGCCCGCCTCGACCCGACGCAGCTCCGATGGGAAAACTTTCTGGTGGCGGAGCAGGCGGGGCAGCTTGTCGCGGTGGGCCAACTGCGGCGCTATGGAGCGGTGCAGGAACTGGGCAGCCTCGTGGTTCAGCCGGGGCGGCAGGGCGAGGGCATCGGCGGGGCGCTGGTGCGCACGCTTGTCGCGCGGCGCGAGGGCGAGTTGTTTCTGGAATGCGATCACAAACTGGCACCCTACTACGCGCGCTACGGCTTTGTGCCGCTGCCCTGGCACGCGGTGCCCTGGCCGCTACGTGCCAAATTTGCCCTCACTACCCTGCTGAGCCGCCTCTTTGGGGCAAGAATCGCGGTGATGACATTCCGCAACTCGGCAGCAGAGAGCCTGTAACTTTCTTTCCCCGCGTGCAGGTTAGACATCTCCCTTTCCTCCTCTATAATCCCTCTACCGTCCTGTCGCCCCCAGAAAGGCCGCGCCATGAGCGCCACGTCCCCAGACGCCTTGAGCCGCATCGTAGAAACGATAGTCGAGAGCGCCCAGCCAGAGCGCGTGGTGCTTTTCGGCTCGCGCGCGACCGGCAAGGCATCCGACGAGAGCGACTATGACTTTCTGGTAGTGGTGCCGCAGGTGGTCAACGAGCGACAAATTTCGCGGCATATTTACCGCGCCCTCCTCGACAAGCGCGTGGGGGTGTCGGTGGATATCATCGTGGTGAGCGAGGAAAAGCTAGCACAGTGCCAAGATAACCCCTGCTACTTTTATGCGCGGGCTATCGAGGAGGGGAAGGTGGTTCATGAGCGAGCCGCCTGAGGTGCAACAGTGGCTCCAGCGCGCACGGAGCAACCTGCTGATCGCTAGTCAGTCGCATGAGGAGGGGGTGTACTTCGAGGACTTGTGCTTCGAGGCTCAGCAAGCGGCAGAAAAAGCGCTTAAAGCGTTGTTAATCGCTTTTGGCGAGGGTTACCCTCGTGTACACTCCTTCTACCCACTTTTGGAACGGTTGGAGCGCTATCTACCGATTCCCGACACGATACGCGAGATCGTCGAACTGACGGATTATGCTGTACAAAGCCGCTATCCGGGTGACTACTATCCGGTCACGGAAGCAGAGTACCGACGCGCCATCGAGTTAGCCGCGCGTGCGCTACGCTGGGTAGAAGCGCAGGTGCCCGGTGCGACGTTACCACAAGAAGACGTAGACGAAGAAGACAACGAGGCGGGCCTGCCCGCTTCTTAACCACAAACGGACTTTATGAGCAACCAATCTTTAACCATGCAAGAGATCATCCTGCGCCTGCAGCAGTTCTGGGCCGAGCAGGGCGCCGTGATCTGGCAGCCCTATTACACCCAGGTGGGCGCGGGGACCATGAACCCCGCCACCTTCCTGCGCGTGCTGGGCCCCGAGCCGTGGAACGTGGCCTACGTGGAGCCCTCCATCCGGCCCGACGACGGCCGCTACGGCGAGAACCCCAACCGCTTTCAGCTGCACTACCAGTACCAGGTGATCCTCAAGCCCGACCCCGGCAACCCGCAGGAGCTCTACCTCGAGCCTCGCTGGAGGCCATCGGCATCGACCGCGCACGAGCACGACATCCGCTTTGTGGAGGACAACTGGGAGTCGCCCGCGCTGGGCGCGTGGGGCCTGGGCTGGGAGGTCTGGCTGGACGGGCAGGAGATCACGCAGTTCACCTACTTCCAGCAGGCGGGCGGCGTCACGCTGCGACCCGGTGTCGGTCGAGATCACCTACGGCCTGGAGCGCATCGCCATGCGCCTGCAAGAAGTCGAGCACGTGATGGATATCCGCTACGCGCCCGGCATCTCCTACGGCGAGGTCTTCCTGCAGAACGAGCGGGAAATGTCTGTCTATAATTTGGAGCAGGCGAGCACCGAGCGCGTGCGCCACCTGTTCGACATCTACGAGCAGGAGGCGCTGGAGCTGCTGGAGCGCGGGCTCGCGATCCCCGCCTACGACTACATTTTGAAAAGCTCGCACGCCTTCAACCTGCTCGACTCGCGCGGGGCAATTGGCGTGACGGAGCGCGCCGCCTACTTCAACCGCATGCGCAACCTGTCGCGCGCGGTGGCGACCTCCTGGCTGGAAACGCGCGAGGAGATGGGCTTCCCGCTGCGCAAGGCGGAGCAGGCGGGCCAGAGCGCGCCGGATATGTCGGAGGCGTCGTGGCCGACCGAGGGAAGCGTGGAGTTTGTGCTGGAAATCGGCACCGAGGAATTGCCCGCCGAGTACGTGGACCTCGCGGTCAACGCGCTCCGCGAGCGTGCCCCCAAGCTGTTCGACTCGCTGCGCCTCCCCTACGAGTCGCTCCTTGTCGAGGGAACCCCGCGCCGCCTCATCGTGCAGGCGCGCGGGCTGGCCGCGCGCCAGAGCGACCTGGAAGAAGAGGTGCGTGGCCCTTCCGCGAAGGTCGCCTTTGACGGCCAGGGCAACCCGACCAAGGCCGCGCAGGGCTTCGCGCGCAGCCGTGGCGTGGAGGTCGGCGCGCTCCAGCGGCGCGAGGTGGAAGGCACCGAGTATCATCTTTGCCACCGTGCGCGAGTCGGGCAAGCCCGCGGGCGAGGTGCTGGCGGGCGTGCTGCCCGACCTGATCGGCAGCATTCCCTGGCCGCGCGCGATGCGTTGGAACCCCTCCAACGTGCCCTTTGGGCGACCGCTGCGCTGGATCGTGGCGCTGCTGGACGACATGGTGGTGCCCTTTGTCTTTGCCGGGGTGCCGAGCGGGCGCACCAGCCGTGGCCTGCGCTCCGCAGGCTCGCCGGAGTTCGAGGTGCCGCGCGCGGGCGAGTACCGCGCCGCGCTGGACGAGCAGGGGATCGTGCCGAGCGTCGAGGGGCGCAAGGCGCAGATTTGGGAGCAGGTGCAGGCGCTCGCGGCGGAGGTGGGCGGCACGGTGCCGCAAAGCGCGGGGGGCGACCTGCTCGACGAGGTGGCGAACCTGATCGAGCAGCCAACGCCGATTCGCGGTTCCTTCGACGAGGCGTACCTGGCCCTGCCGCGCGAGGTGCTCGTGACGGTGATGCGCAAGCATCAGCGCTACTTCCCTGTCGAGGCGGCGAATGGACAAGGGAATGGCACGGACTCGGGCGACCACACAGGGTCGCCCCTACTGCCCTACTTCGTCACCGTCGCGAACGGCGAGGTGGATGAGACGATCGTGCGCCACAACAATGGCGAGGTGCTCCGCGCCCGCTACGCCGATGCCCAATTCTTCTGGAAGCAGGACACGCGGCAGGCGCTGGAGGCTTTCCGTCCCCGCCTCGCCACCCTCACCTTCGAGGCGACGCTGGGTTCCATGCTCGACAAGAGTGAGCGCCTGGCGGAAGTTGTCCCCGCGCTTGGCCCGCAGCTGGGGCTGAACGAGGCAGAGCAGGAGGCCGCCGCCCGCGCCGCCCACCTTTCCAAAGCGGATCTGGTGACGGAGATGGTGATGGACTTCACCTCGCTCCAGGGCATCATGGGCCGCCACTACGCGCGGCGCGGGGGCGAGAGCGAGGCAATCGCCAACGCGCTGGAAGAGCAGTACAGCAACGCGCCCGCCTCGCTGCCCGGCCTGGCGCTCGGGCTGGTGGACCGGCTCGACTCGCTGGTGGGGCTCTTCGCGGTGGGCAAGGCCCCCAAGGCGACGACCGACCCCTTCGCGCAGCGGCGCGCGGCCATCGGCGTCGTGGAGCTACTCGCCACGCGTGGCCTGCGCTTCGACCTGCGCGGCGCGGTGGAGCGGGTGGCAGCCGTGCAGCCGGTCGAGGTCAGCAAGCAGGCGCGACAGGAGGTACTGGACTTCATCCAGCGCCGCCTGGAGCAATGGCTGCTGGATCAGGGCTACCCGCACGATGTCGTGCAGGCGGCGATTGCCGCGCGGGGCAGCGACCCGGCAGGCGCACTGGAAACAGCGGAGCAACTCGCGGCGGTGGTCGAGGGGGAATCGTTCCAGGCGACGCTGACCGCCTTCGCGCGCCCGGCGCGCATCACGCGCGGCAAGAGCGTGCAGGACCAGGTCAACCCCGCGCTCTTCGAGCATGAGGAGGAGCACGGGTTGTGGAAGGGGTACAGCAAGGCCGCGCTCGTGCTGGATGAGCAAAGCGATTTTAACGCGCTCCTACAAAGCTTAGATGAGCTTCGACCGACGATCGATGCCTTTTTCGAGAAGGTGTTCGTCATGGCCGAGGACGAGGCGGTGCGGGGCAACCGCCTCGCCCTGCTCCAACGCGTCGCAGCGCTGCCGCGCGGCATCGCCGACCTGAGCCAGGTGCGCGGCTTTTAAACGTTGGAACGTTGGAACGTTGGAACGTTGAATTAAAAAGCACCGAGCGCGTTGTTGCGCTCGGTGCTTTGTGTGATGCTGGGGTCGTGGGCCTCCGGCCCGCCTGTCGGGATGCGAGAGTGACGCAGGTGGTAGAGTGATTCTGGGGTCGCGGGCCTCCGGCCCGCACGCCTGTGAGATGCTTCTTAAACGCCTGAGCCTTGGCGTCTCGCTTGAAGCGAGGGTTCGGCTTGAGCTGTTTAAAGCGGGTTATTCCTCGCCCGCGTTGCGGTCGCCCTGGTCGCCCTGCCCGGGTTCCACCTTGGTCTTGGCGTCGCGCTGCATGTCTTGGGAGAGCGAGCGGCCCACATCTACCTGATCTTCGGTAAAATGCCCCTCTTCGTCGCGGCGGATGTAGCGCTTGTCTCCCTCGTTCGGCTCGATCAACTCGCGATCACGTGCCATACATTTCTCCTTCTTTCTTGGCTGCGTCTGTTACAGGGTTGACAGCAATGAGTGTGCCACTCCCTCACAGCGCCTCGCCAAACAGCAGCCGCTCCGGTGCGCTGTACAGGTGCATCCGCCGCCCGCGGCAGTAGCCGACCACCGTGACATTCCACGCCCGCGCGAGGCGGACGGTCGTCGCGGTCGGGCTGTTGCGGGAGACGACCAACTGTACCCCGAGCCCCGCCGCCTTGGTAATCATCTCGCTGGAAATGCGCCCCGTCGAGATCAAGAAGTTCTCGCGCGGGTCCACCCCGCGCAGCAGTACCGCCCCCGCCAGCTTGTCGATCGTGTTGTGGCGGCCCACATCGTTCGCCACAAAGGCGATGGAGCCATCCGCTCGGGCGAGCCCGCTGGAGTGGAAGCCGCCCACCGCGCGGTACGCGTCGGCCACGGCGGCGAGCAGGTTCGCTCATCCCCTCGTAGATCGTCGCCGCGCCCCACTGCCGCGTCACGGGCAGCGGCTCGCGCTCGGCTGCCAACTCGGCAAAGGTGATGCCCCCGCCGCAGCCGCTCGTCAGGGTGCGCTTTTGCGGCAGCACGCGCTCCCCCGTCAGGCGCACATCGATGATCGCCTCGGGGTCCTCGCAGATGCGTACCGAGAGCACCTCGTCCAACGAGGCGATGATCCCCTCGTTGAAAAGGAAGCCCACCGCGAGCAGTTCCAGTTGCGTGGGGGTCGCCATCATCGTCAGCCACTCCTGCCCGTTCACGAAGAGCGGCCACGGCGTCTCTCGCATGATCCCTTTTTCCGCGCGGCGCACCTCCTCGCCCGTCACTTCCCAGAAGTGCGTGTGCCAGCCCAGTGCCGCTATCTCATCCTTCATTCACCCTCTCCACTTCTGAATTTAGCGACGACCGACGACGGACGACGGACAACGGACAACGGCTTGAACCACAGAGAACACAGAGAACACGGAGGATCAAGCCGAGCGGGACGCCCGCGCTCCCTATCCCCGTCTCCCCGTCTCCTTTCCGCTTGTTTGGCATTCCGCATTCCGCATTCCGCATTCCGCATTCCCCTCACCCCCTCACCTTCATCACCCCCTCACCTCCTCACCCCCTCACCTTCATCACCCCTCACCCTCACACCCACCCCTGGCGGCGGAGCCAGAAGTAAAGCGAGGTGGGCAGGAGAAACATGGCGAGGAGCGCGAAGCCCATCATGATGGGGCTATCAAAGGGGAGCATCTCGAAGTTCATCCCAAAAAAACCGGTTAGCACCGCCAAAGGCAAAAAGAGCAGGTTGGCGATAGTGAGGCGCTGCATCACCTCGTTGATGCGGTTGGATTGCACCGAGAGAAAGCCATCCGCGACGGTCGTCGTCATCTCGCGGTACATGTCTACCCCCTCCACAATGCGCAGGCTGTGGTCGTACAGGTCTTGCAGGTAGGGGAGCGCATCGTCGGGGAGGATGCCGTTCTCGCCGCGCAGCAGCATATTGACCACGTCGCGGTGGGGGCCTACGACGCGCCGCAGCTGAAGCAAATCATGTTTCAGACTGAGCAGGACGCGCATCAGATCTGGATCCTGCCCCTTGAAGATCAACTCTTCCAGCGTATCGAGCTGCTCGGCAACCCAGTCGAGCAGCGGAAAATAATCGTCCAGAATCGCGTCGAGGATCGAGTACAGCAGGATGCCGATGGCCTCGCCGATATGCGCGATGTTTAGTTCCCAGCGGCGGTGCGTCTCCGTCAAGGCGGGTATCGGGTCATCATGGAGGGTGAGCACATAGTTGGGCCCCAAGAATAGCTCCACCTCGTGGATATGCATCTTGTTCTGCTGCGAATCGTGCGAGACCGCGTAGAAGACCACAAAGGCATAGTTATCATAGAAATCAATTTTAGGGCGCTGATGGCTATTGCGCACATCCTCCATCGCGAGATGGTGGAAACCGAACTGCTCCTCAAGGAGGGTCAACTCCTCCTCGCTGCCCTTTTCAATGTCGAGCCAGAGGAGCACATCTTTTTTGGGAAGCCACTCGCACAACTCGTGCGGGTCAATCGTGTCTACCCAGTCCGCGCCGGAACGCGCCGTGATGGAAAGCATCGGGAATCTCCTGTTGGGATGAGGAAGCATGGACGAAAAGGGCAAAAAGTAAAAGGCCCAAGGCAACCCGTTGGGGCGGAGGGTACCCCCAACGGGTTGCCTTGGCCGACTGCTATGTTTTCAGGCGGCGGAGCTTGAAAATCGGCCTGCCGACCCTCTCTTTTTTCACAATGGGGCAATATGTTATAATCTTGCTTCGCCCTGACAAGTTGTTGCATCCCTTGTGCCAGCAGTCAACCCACCTTTTCCTCCGAATGCTGTCCGTCCTGCTTCCATCCACCTGACCCGCAAGCTGCAAGCCCATGGCCTCCGACCGAGTGATCGAAGAGATCAAACAACGTCTCGACCTCGTCGAGTATATAGGCCGCACCGTGGAGTTGAAGCGGGCGGGGCGCACCTACAAGGCGTGCTGCCCCTTCCATTTGGAAAAAACTCCTTCCTTTGTGGTGTTTCCGCACACCAACACCTGGCACTGCTTCGGCTCGTGTGGGGTGGGGGGCGACCTGTTTTCCTTTGTGCAGAAGCGCGAGGGGCTGAGTTTTGGCGAGACCCTCGCCCTGCTGGCGCGCGATGCGGGGGTGGAAATCGCGGAGGAGAGCGACACGCAGCGGGCGGTTCGCGCCGAGCGCGACAAGCTGTATGCGCTCTGCGAGGCGGCGGCGCTTCAGTTCCAGGCGTGGCTGCGCGATCTGCCAGCGGCGCAGGGGTGCCGCGACTATGTGGCGCGGCGGGCCATCGCACCGGAAACCATACAGCGCTTCGGCTTGGGCTACGCGCCCGACTCGTGGGATGCCCTGCTCGCGGTGCTTACCGAGCGCGGCTACACCGCGCAGGACATGGCGCTCGTGGGGCTGGTGCGCGAGCGCGACAACGGCGGCTTCTACGACGCGCTGCGCGACCGACTGATCTTCCCCATTCGCGACGTGCGCGGGCGGGTGATCGGCTTCGGCGGGCGCGCCCTGCACGCCGAGCAGATGCCCAAGTACATCAACTCGCCACAGACCCCGCTTTTCGATAAGGGGCGCACCCTGTACGGGCTGGACCTCGCCAAGGACAGCATCCGCAACGCGGAGCGCGCCGTCCTGGTCGAGGGGTACATGGATGTGATCGCGGCGCACCAGGCAAATTTCACCAACGTGGTGGCCTCGCTGGGCACCGCGCTGACCGGCGAGCAGCTGCGGCTGCTGAACCGCTACTCGCCCAACCTCGTGCTCGCGCTGGACGCCGACGACGCGGGGCAAAAGGCCGCCGAGCGCGGGCTGGAAGCGGTGCTGAATTTGCAGCGCGAGGCGCGGCAGGCGCGCTGGGAGCGGGCGCGGCAGGGCCGCGAGCGCGCCAGCGATGTCGAGGGGGACATCCGCGTGCTGGTGATGCCGGCGGGCTACGACCCCGACGACCTGATCCGCGAGTCGCCCGCGCAGTGGGAGCGCTTGATCGGCGAGGCGCAACCGGTGATGGATTACCTGATCGGCAAGCGGCTCGGCGGGGTGGAGATCACCGATCCGGTGCAAAAGGCGCGCGTCGCCGCCGAGTTGCTCCCGTTTATCGCGGAGATCGACTCGACCCTGGTGCGCGACCACTACCTCCAGCGGCTCGCGCGGCTGCTGCGCACCGACGAGCGCACGCTGGCGCAGGAGATGGTGGCCCTTCAGGGGCAGCGCCGCGCGGCCCCCAGGCCCGCGCCCCCGCGCGACAGCGCGCCCGATGGCCCGCCGCCCCCGCCCCCCCTTGACGACTACGGGTACGAGATGGGGGAGGAGGGGTACGGGGAGGATGATTTTCTGCCCTCGCCCCCCGACGAGGCCGCGCCCCTGGTGGCTGCCGAGGAGCCGCGCACCCTGGAAGCGTACCTGCTTTACCTGTTTGTCGAGCAGCCTCCGTTCCTGGCGCAGGCGCAGGCGCTCGGCATCCGCCCCGACATGTGGGAGCAGACCGAGCATCGCCAATTGTACCAGTCGCTCTGCGACAGCCCGCCGGAAAGCGCCGCCCACCTTGAAGAGTTTGTCGAGGAGCTGGAGCCGCCGGTCGCGCGCCACCTGCGGCGAATCGTCCACTTTTACGCCACGCATCCCCCTATCATGCGCGAAGAGTGGGAAGAGGAATCGTTTACTCGCTTGCAAGATTTTCTGATTCGTTTCGACGAGCGTCAGGCGCGCCAGCTGCACTACCTGTTGGACGACCTGCAGCGCACCCTGGAGGCGGACCCGCAGGAGCTGCGGGACCTGCTCCAGCAGAAAGCCCGATTCGATCAAAGCAAGCTGCGCCGCCAGCGCCTGCTGCACGAGCGCGCGCGGCAGCGCAAACTCGCGACCCCCAACCGCCCCTGATTGACGCCTGTCAGGCAGCGGCTACACTTCGTTTACCGTTCCTGGTCGCCCCTAACTTTTGACAAAGCCCAAGCCGGGAGGAAATTGGATGACCCCCACTGCGGATCGAGACGCGCTGCTCCGAACCTTGCTCACCCAGGCAGGTAAGGAGAAGCGCCTCACCAAAAAGGAAATCATCGCACGTGTGGCGGATGCGCAGCTTCCCGTTCAGGAGCTTGAAGCCCTCTACAAAGATTTGAAAGATCACAACATTACCATCGGCACCCCCTCGGACTGGCAGGAAGAGGAGCCGCTGGATGAAGAGCTGCAAGAGGTCGAGGCGGAAGAGGCCAAGGAGGGGCGCGGGCGCGTCGTCGAGGTGGCCTCGGACGATCTGAGCAACGACCCCGTGCGCATGTACCTGCGCGATATCGGCAAAGTGCCGCTGCTGTCGAGCGAGGAAGAGATCTGGCTGGCGCTGATGATCGGCGCGCAGCAGTACATTGACGATCTTCAGGAGGAGCAGGCCGCCCCGCTCACCCCGCTTGCCATCTTCCGCGCGGCTTTCCAGACCCTCTTCGACAACTGGACCTCCGTCCTGGAGGGATGCGCGAAGTTGAACATGGAACCGCCACTTTTCGAGAAGATGATCGAGGATTTGCGGCAGGTGCGCCAAATCTGGCCGCCGCGCTACGCTTTCTACCCCGAGAAGTATTTTTGGCGGCACTACCCGCAGTACGATCACAACCTGCCCGACCTGGCGCAGAAGACCAAGCGTCGCCTCTTCAACGTGCCGCTCGGCCTCTCGCTGATCCCGGACAGCGTGCTCGACGTGCTCAGCAGCTCCCTGCCCACCCCGGAGATGCTGGAAGCGATTGTCGCGCTGGACGAGAGCGAGATGGAGCGCCACTATCGCCGCATCAAGGTCTACGCCCACCGTGGGCAGAGCCTGCTGGCCGAGGCGAACCTGCGCCTGGTGGTGAGCGTGGCGAAGCGCTACACGGGGCGCGGCATGAACTTCCTGGACCTGATCCAGGAGGGGAATCTGGGGCTGCTGCGCGCCGTCGAAAAGTTTGACCACACCAAGGGCTACAAATTTTCCACCTACGCAACGTGGTGGATTCGGCAGGCGATCTCGCGCGCCATCGCGGATCAGGCGCGCACGATCCGTATCCCCGTCCACATGGTGGACCTGATCAACCGGCTGATCCGCACCAGCCGCCGCCTGGTGCAGGAGTTGGGGCGCGAGCCATCGCCGGAAGAGATCGCGCTGGAAATGGAGGACATCGGCCTCGCGACGGAGGAGGTCGAGGCGATCCGCGCGGCGCGGCGCGGCGAGCGGCCCATGGACCCGCTGCTCGCGCGCAAGCTCAAGCGCACCGCCGCCAAGGTGCTGCGCATCATGAGCCTGTCGCAGGAGCCGATGAGCCTGGAAACCCCGGTCGGCAACGAGGACAACTCCAGCCTGGGCGACTTTATCCCCGACGAGTCGCTGACCGGCCCGGTGGACGCCGCGTCGAAGAAGCTGCTCAAGGAGCAGATGATCGAGGTGCTCGGCCAGCTCAACAAGCGCGAGCAGGAGGTGCTCATGCTCCGCTTCGGCTTGGAGGACGGGCAGAGCCGCACGCTGGAAGAGGTTGGGCAAAAGTTCGGCGTCACCCGCGAGCGCATCCGCCAGATCGAGGCGAAAGCGCTGCGCAAGCTCCGCCACCCGCTGCGCTCGAAGAAGCTGCGCGATTATTTGACGTAGGACGGGGACGACCGACGACGGACGTACCCGCTAGGCGGAACCCACCCCTGGGTGCGACGACCGAGGAGAGCTTTGGGAAGCGTCCTCCGCAGATAGAGATTACTCCGTATTCTTTCTCAGCGAGGGTGATTTTCTGTTTGATCCGTAGCGTATGGAGGTCAAGATAGAACCTGTGCTCATTACTCCTGCTTACGATGAGATAATCGAATTTATTGCTTCTGGCACAACCCCTACTAGCGTCGTGGCCTTCCATCCATCAGAGTCAACCCGCAGACGCGTAGAAGGACTCCTCACTCGTGAAAAGACCGTCGGACTAACCTCCGAAGAAACCGCCGAGCTTGATCACTACATGCAACTTGAGCATCTGATGCGGCTTGCAAAGGCTCGTGCTCGCCGCTACATGGCGCATGAGTAACACCTACATCCCAGTAGAGCTACGCCGATTGGTGATTTCCAGAGCAAACCGACTCTGTGAATATTGCCTCATTCATGAAGATGATACGTATTTCGGTTGTCAAGCCGATCACATCATTAGTGAGAAGCACGGTGGCCCCACGGAGGCCGACAACCTCGCCTGTGCGTGTAGTTTTTGCAACCGTCGTAAGGGGAGTGATATTGGCTCGATTGAGTGGGAAAGCGGAAGCTTTGTCCGCTTCTTCAACCCACGGGTTGACCGTTGGTCCGAGCACTTTGATCTGGTTGGGGCCGAGATTGCCCCACAAACGGCCATCGGACGGGTGACCACACGTATTCTTCAATTTAACGAGGCAGAGCGATTGTTGGAAAGGCAAGAGCTACAGGCATTGGGCCGTTACCCGTCGCCAGAAGCTATTGCTTACCTCCGCTGACAGCAACAACATTGCGAGCTACAGAGCTTCTTCCCCAAATTGAGAGACAAAGGATGCTCGTTCATCAGTGCCCTTCCGAAGGGGTACCGATGAGCGCGAGTGCATCTGCCAGATCGAGGCGAAAGCCCTGCGCAAGCTCCGCCACCCGCTGCGCTCGAAGAAGCTGCGCGATTATTTGACGTAGGGGAACGGACGACCGGGGACCGACGACCGAGGAGACGCTTTGGCAATAGCCTTGCTGCGCGGGATGGATTATGGTAGGGAAGCAGGTGCCGAGGAATCGAGAAGCCGGGTTGCAGCTATGATGATGGCTAGAGGTGTGCGATGATCCTACAAGACATTCTCGCTGACATTCATGCGCTAGAAGAAGAACTACTCGCATTTGAACGACAGTATGGCGTGCGCTCGGAAATCTTCTATCAAGCGTATGTCAATGGGGAAGAGCCTGAAGATGATGCTTGGGTACTCGATTTTGGAGAGTGGGCGAGTGTATACCGTACCTGGCTCTCCCGACAAGCTGAATACCGAAACGAGGTGCAACGTCTGCAACGAGGCTCACCTAGCCTAAGTGGCCTTGTGCGGGTAGTAGGGTGACAGAGCCCTTCCGTTCTCCGAGCGATTACGAGTTGTTCTTGTACACGCTCACAGAACAGTTTCCTGCCGTCCAACAGTCGAGCCTCGTTCTCATGCGCCGCGGCGCAACCCTCGCACGAGTCACCGGCGAGCTACACTTTAAACAAGATGTGCGTCTCGTAGTACGTGAGCGCGTGCTCTATCATCGGCTTCCACTCGTCATTGACTGGTATGGGTACGAAGTTTGGCGCGGGCAGCAGAAGCTCTATTGGTATGACCCCCAACCTCATCCCCATGAGCCAACTCTTCAGAGCACACATCCGCATCATAAACATGTGCCACCTGACATCAAGCATAATCGGATTCCGGCTCCCACCATGAGCTTCACGCAGCCCAACCTGCCAGCGCTCATAGAGGAGGTTGTCGCGCTACTTGAGACAATCAGGCAGGAGCGGGGCGACGCAGCGAATGCTGCGAAGTAGAGAGTGAGTGATAACAGACGACGCACGCAGGAATTCCAAGCTTAGCAAGCGAAAGGTAGCAGCATGTCGGATAGCCTGGAGCAAAACAAGCAGACGGTCATGGCGTTCTACGATCTGATGTTCAACCAGTGCCAGCCCGCCGAGGCCATCGAGCGCTACGCGGGCGAGGTGTACATCCAGCACAACCCAGCGGTGGCCGATGGCAAGGAAGCGTTCATCGACTATTTTACGAGGATGGCCGAGGCCTACCCAGGCAAGCGTGTCCACTTCAAGCGCGCCATCGCCGAGGGTAACTTTGTGGTGCTGCACTGCTACCAGCAATGGCCGGGGGACAGCGATTGGGCAGGGATCGACATCTTCCGCCTCGATGACGATGGCAAGGTGGTCGAGCATTGGGACGTGCTCCAGGTGATCCCTGACAGCGCGGCCCATGACAACACGATGTTTTAGGCGCTGTGTGTCGCCTTCCCTGTCGCGTGGCGGAAGGGAACGTTTTCCTTCCACGCCCTGACCCCCGACCCCTCCCCCGACCCCCTCCTATGACTTCACCTACTGCCGACCCCATCCTCCTCGAACTGTACCGTCATCGCTTCAGCGGCATCGCTGAGGAGATGGGGGTAACGCTGCGGCGCACGAGCTTCTCACCCAACATCAAGGAGCGGCTGGACTTTTCCTGCGCGCTCTTCGACGGTGCGGGCAATCTCCTCGCGCAGGCCGCGCACATCCCTGTGCACCTCGGCGCGATGCCCGCGAGTGTGGCGGCGGCGCTCGCCGCCTTCCCCACCTGGCAGCCCGGCGACCTCGTGATCCTCAACGACCCCTACCAGGGCGGCACGCACCTGCCAGATATCACACTGGTATCACCGGTATTTTCGATTTTCGATTTTCGATTTTCGATTGACGGCCCCGCAGCCGCTGACGAACAATCCGAAATACCCAAAGGGCACGGTGTCCGAAATCCGAAATCCGAAATCCCCCAATTCTTCCTCGCTTCCCGCGCCCACCACGCGGATGTCGGCGGTATGTCGCCCGGCTCGATGCCGCTCTCGACGGAGATCTACCAGGAGGGGGTGATCATCCCGCCGCTGAAGCTCGACGAGGCGGGGCGCACCAACGAGGCGCTGCTGGCGCTGCTGCTCCGCAACGTGCGCACCCCCGTGGAGCGGCGCGGCGACCTCGCGGCGCAGCGCGCGGCCCACGCGGTGGGGGAGCAACGGCTGCGCGAGGTGGTGGCGCGGCACGGGCTGGACGAGGTGCTGGCCTACGGCGCGGCACCTTCGCGCATACAGCGAGCAGCTGACGCGGGCGACGATCCGTGGGTGGCCGGATGGCAGCTACGGGGCGGAGGACGTCTTGGAGATGGCGGATGGCACCCTCGCGCCCGTCCGCGTCCAGGCCACGATCAGCGGCGACGAGATCGTTTTCGACTTTGCGGGCTCCGCGCCGGTGCTGCCCTCCTCGCTCAACGCGGTGCTCGCGATCACCCAATCCGCCTGCTGGTACGCGGTGCGCTGCCTCGTGGGGGACGACGCGCCGGTCAATGGCGGCTGCTTCGTGCCGGTCCACGTGCGCGCGCCGATGGGAAGCGTCGTCAACGCGCAGCCGCCCGCCGCCGTCGCGGGGGGCAATGTCGAAACCTCGCAGCGCATCGTGGATGTCGTCTTCCGCGCGCTCGCGCAGGCGCTACCGGATCAGGTAGCCGCCGCCGGACAGGGGACGATGAACAATTTGACGATTGGCGGCGTGGACGACCGACGACCGCAGAGCGACGACGGACGACCGCAGAGCGACGACGGACGACCGACGACGGACGACCGAGAATTCCGTACTCACCCCCTCACCCCCCCCCCCTCACCCCTCACCCCCTCACCCCCTCACCCCTCACCCCCTCACCCCCTCACCCCCTCACCCCCTCCCTTCGCCTACTACGAGACGATTGGCGGCGGGATGGGCGCGCACCCGCAGGGCGACGGGTTGTCGGGGGTGCATGTGCACATGAGCAACACCCTCAACACGCCGGTGGAGGCGCTGGAGCGCAGCTACCCCTTCCGCCTGCGCCGCTACGAGCTGCGCGAGGGGAGCGGGGGCGCGGGGGCGCATCGCGGCGGCGACGGGGTGATCCGCGAGTACGAGATGCGGGTGCGCTGCACCGTCACGATGCTGAGCGAGCGGCGGGCGAGCGCGCCCTACGGCCTGGCGGGCGGGGAGGCGGGGCAGCCGGGGCGCAACCTGCTCATCCACCCCGACGGGCGCGAGGAGCCGCTGCCCGCCAAATTCACCCGCACCTTCCACCCCGGCGAGCGCCTGCGCATCGAGACGCCGGGCGGCGGCGGGTGGGGGGAGGTGGAGATTGGAGAGTAGAGATAGAGATTAACGACGACATCGTTTTACCACAGAGAACACAGAGAACACAGAGAAAGAATTTCCAGTTATTCCGTAGGCACCTAATCTCCAATCTCCAATCTCCAATCTCTGCTCCTACCTGCTGGTACAGCGCCTCCAACGCGGGCGCGTCGAGGAAGCCGTCGCTGCCACCGATCCCCACCTTGTAGGAGGCGAAGAGCATAGCTTTCTGGATCGCCTCGTAGGGGTTGCGGCTGCGGTTGTAGCTGTGGAGGAAGCTGGCGAAGAGCGCGTCGCCCGCGCCGATGGTGTTGACCACGGGGCGCGCGTGGATGACGGGCAGCCGCTTCATGTATCGGTCATCGCGCACGGCCAGCAGCGCCCCCTCCGCCCCCAAGCCGATGACGAGGATCGCGGGGCCGTAGCGCTCCATCACCCGCCACGCCCACGCCTCGGGCGAGGTGGGCAGCCGCTCGTCGCTCATGAAGAGGATGTCGGCAGCTGCCATAAAGTCGCGGTTGTACGGGTCGTCGAGGTCGGCGATGGTGTGGACATCGGTCGCGACGACTTTCCCCGCCTGCCTGGCGCGCGCGAGAAAGGGGCGCGAAAAGTTGACGTTGCACAGCGCCGCGATCTCGCAGCCCGCCAGCGCCTCCTCGAAGCTCGCGGCGGGGTAGCCCTGCTCCTGAATGTCTTTCAGGTCGGTGTGGACCATCCGCCGCCCCATCCCGTCGAAGAGGATGGCCGACTGCGGGGTCTGATGGATGCACTGCACCACATAGTCGGTCGGTACCCCCTCGCGCGCCATCGCCGCGCGCGCCGTTTGCCCCGCCAAATCCTCGCCGAGCAGTGACAGAAAGCGTACCTCGTCCCCCAGCGTCGTCAGCGCCTTCGCCAGGTTGTAGCCCACCCCCGACACGCTGCTCCGCACCCCGAAAAACGGGTAGGTCACCGGCGCGTACTCGATGGGAAAGCCCTCGACCCGCAGTGTCGTCTCGATGTTGATCAGCCCCGATACCAGAATGGGGCTACCTACTTTTTCCTGCATGGAGTGCCTTTCAAGGAACATAAAACGAAGGACGACCGCCGCGAGCCCTGGGGCTTCGGCCATCGTCCTTCGTCACACGATCGGCAAGAAATCCGGTGCGCCTTACAGCACGCGCTTGATGTCGAGCGGCTGCCCCAGCGACTCGTTGGCCGCCTTCAGGTTGTCCTGCCCGCCCATGACCACCACGACGCTGTCGCCATTGATGCGGCTGAGCGCCTCCGCGAAATGGCGGAAGCTAGCGGGGCCAGTGCCGAGCACCTCGTCGCGCAAGCGCTGTAGGTACTCGGGGCGTGGTGCCCGCCAGGAAGCGCTCCAGCGAGGTCCACCCCTTGGCGTCGGGCAGTTGGTAGCTGTCCAGGTCGCTGATCGTGCCGATGATCGACTTGATCAACTCGTCCTCGTCCAACTCCGCGTCGCGCAGGAAGCTCGCACTCTCCTCGTAGATGGTGAGCGTGTCGAGCAGGTTCGGGTCGCGGTAGGAGAGGAAGGAGAAGATCCCCGACTTGGGCACGAAGAGGCTGAAGGCCCCGTAGGCCCCGCCGCGCACGCGCACGCGATCCCACAGGTAGCTGGTGCGCAGGAAACGGCTCACCACGATGGCGGAGCCGTCCAGCTCGTAGCCCAGATCGTAGAGGTTCGCGGCCTTGCCCACGTAGTTGATCGGCGCGGGGATGGCGAGCCCCTCGTGGCGCGCGGGCATCCCGCGCGACCAACTCGCCAACTCCGGCTCGCGCTGCGGCAGCGTCGTCACAAAGTCGCGCAGCTTGGGCGCTACCTCCTGCCAGCCCTCGTCGTCCACCGTCACGTTGGCGAGCATGGTGTTGCGGTTGACCAGGATGTCGCGCACGCGCTCCAGCATGTCCAGCACGGCGGGCCAGTCGGTTTCCACCTTAGGCGCGAGCCCGCGCAAGAAACTCCAGCTGCGCGATGCCGGACAGCTGTTCGTCCGCCCAATCCGCCTCGGTGAAGTGGGCGCGCAGCCGCCGGTTGACCACGCGGTGCCCCATCGGGATCAGGCTCGCTTCCAGCCCCGCCTTTTCTTCGAGCACGATCTGGCGGAAGCGCTCCGGGTTGTCCAGCTTCACGGTGAGCAGCACGTCGCGCAGGATGTCGAGCAGCTCGCCCACCTGGGGCACGAGCGCCTTGCCACGCAGGAAGAGCCATGCCTGGCCCCGCTCGTCATTGTGCGCGACGGTGGTCAGGGTATCGGGGCGGATGCCACCGGTTTCCTGGTCGATGCGCTGCGACAGGCGCACGAAATCCTCGCTCTCGGTTCCCATTTCCAGCAGGGCGCGCCCGAAGAGCGGGGCGTAGGGCAGCAGCGCCTCGGGGAGCGCGTGCAGGTTCAGCCCCAGGTCCAGGTAGCTGATGCCGTTGGTGGCCAGATCGTGGAAGAGGATCGTCATCCCCTCGTGGCTCTGCCTCTCGACCGGGATCGGTTTCTGCTCCCGCTCCAAATCTTCCAGCCCCAGGCGCGGGATCAGCGCCAGCGCCTCGGCGCGAATCGGGGGTTTCCTGGGCGCGCCTTCAGCGCCGCCGTCTCCTCGATGAGCCGCTGGATATCCGCCATCACTCAGCGCGGCGCGTGCCGCGTCCAGCCGCGCGCGCTCCTCGCGCTCCCACTGCTGCGCCAGGTCGGGGTCCGGCTCCAGCACGAGGGTGACGCGGTGCGGGTTGTCCAGAAAGTTGTCCTGGATCATCCGCTCGAAAAGGCGCCGCACCGCTGCCACCTGCGCCTTGATGCGCTCCAGCGGCTGCTCGAAGGCGAGCGCCGCCAGCGGGTCCCCCTCGTAAAGCCAGGGGGTGAGGGCGCGGAGCATCAGCGCGAGGCCGCGCGGGTAGGAGCCGGTGTTGTTCTCGCGCAGGTCAAACTCGATGGAGTTCAGCGCGGCACCCACCATCTTCGGGTCGATTCCCTCGCTTGCCAGCCGCGCCAGCGTTTCCAGGATCAGCGCCTCCACCTTGTCGGCGTCTTCCAGCTTGATCCCCTTCAGCCCGGTCGAGTAGAACATCTGGCGCAGGTGGGTGCTCAGCCCACGGTTGGACAGGTCCTCGCCCAGCCCCGACTCGATCAGCGCCTTGCGCAGCGGCGAGGCGGGGGTCTCGATCAGGACGTAGTCGAGGATCAGGAAGGCGAGCTGCGTCTCGAAGTCGCTGACCTCCGGCAGCAGCCAACTCACCGCGACCATCGCCTTTTTGTCGTGCGACTCGTCCTCGTTGACCGGGTAGCGGCGCGTGATGCGCTTTGGCTCCTCGAAACGGGGTTGCAGCTCGATCGCCCGACTCCACCGACACGCGCTCGTAGCCCGCCAGGTACTCGTCCATCAGCCGTAGCCGCTCCTCGACGGGATCGTCCCCGTAAAAGAAGATGCGCGAGTTGGAGGGATGGTAGAGGCGCTCGTGGAAGCTCTTGAACTGCTCCCAGGTCAGGTTCGGGATCTGGCGCGGGTCGCCGCCCGAGTCCACCCCGTACGCGTTGTCGGGGAAGAGGGTTTGCTGCGTGTACTCCGAGAGCAGACTTTCCGGCGACGAGTAGGCCCCCTTCATCTCGTTGAAGACCACGCCCTTGAAGATCAGCGGCTGGTCGGCGGCTTCCACCTCGTAGTGCCACCCCTCCTGCTGGAGAACCTGCGGGGTCAGGCGCGGGTGAAAGACCGCATCCACATACACATCCACCAGGTTGTAAAAGTCTTGCAGGTTGGTGCTGGCGACCGGGTAGCAGGTCTTGTCGGGGTAGGTGAAGGCGTTCAGGAAGGTGTTGAGCGAGCCCTTGATCAGCTCGACAAAGGGCTCCTTGACCGGGTACTTGTCGGAGCCGCAGAGCACCGAGTGCTCCAAGATGTGCGGCAGCCCCGTCGAATCCTCGGCGGGGGTGCGGAAGGTGATCCCGAACACCTTGTTCTCATCATCGTTTTCCAGCGACAGCACCTCCGCGCCCGTCGCCACATGGCGGAACAGCTTTGCCCGCGCGTCCAACTCCACGATCTTTTCATCGCGGAGCAACTCAAATCCATGCTGGATCGTCATCCTATGCCTCGTTTGCGTGCTATTTTGAAGAGACAACCTTATTCGTGAATTGTATCACAGCGCGCGATCAGAACGGAACGCGCGACGACCGACGACGGACGACGGATCGACCGACGAGAGACAACGGACGACACAGAGGCCAAGGCGGATCACTGAGCGCACAGCCGCGCTTACAGCTGTTCGCCTGTTGCCTTTCCTGCTGCCTTCTGCCTGCCGCCGTCGCCGCCTGCCGCCTGCCGCCTGCCGCCTGCCGCCTGCCGCCGTTCCCCGCGTGGCACATCATTTGCTCCCTAAACTCCGGTAAGCATGAAATGTGGCGGTACCCAATGAACTATTCGATGCAGATACCCGTACCGCCCGACCGAACAATTGGAGGACCTATGGCAACTGATTATGTAGCCAATGAGTACGTGACCGTCGTAGGAATCTTTACCGACCCGACGAATGCCCACACAGCGATCGAGCGCATGCGCGAGCTGAATCTGGCTATCGATGATATCTCGGTGGTGGAGCGCGACGCGGGTCGCTACGATGCGGCCCATGATTACAACGATGCGGAGTACGGGTACACCGCCTACGACGCCGACGAGCTCGGCGACGAGACGGCGGGTGGCCTGGTGCTGGGTAGCCTGGTTGGCGGTACGCTGGGTACGCTGGCGGGGCTCGGTGCCCTGACGATCCCCGGCATTGGCCCCGTGATCGCCGCTGGCCCGCTGGTTGGCGCGCTGGTCGGTGGCACCGCTGGCGCGGTGACCGGCACGCTCGCGGGGGCGCTGGTGGAAACCTTCGAGGTGCCCGACGACGCACGCGGACGTCTACAGCCGCCGCCTGTCGGAGGGGAACACGATGGTCGCGGTCCACGTGGACGCGGCCGACGCCGACCAGGTGCGGGCGCTGATGCGCGACGCGAGCGCGGAGCGCTTCGACTGGCCGGAACAGACGGTCCCGGCCGATCGCAGCTACTACTGGGTCTAATTACACGCTGAGCGGACAAGGCGGGGGGTTGTCATGATAACCCTCCGCCTTTTTCATCCGAAGGGAGAGGCACCGATGGACGAGTTGGAACAGGTTTTTCTGATCACCGTGTTTCCCCACCGCCGACGCGCTGCTCCAGGCGGCGCGGCCGCTGCACATGCCCGAGAACCACCTGCATGTGCTGGGCAACGACGCGAGCGGCGCGCGCGAGGCCGCTGAGGCGCTCGGCGTGTCCACCACGCTGGACGACGACGATCTAGAGTTGGACGAGGTGCAGGCGGTGCGCCTGGAGTGGCACCTGGAGAACGACGACCGCCCGATGCTGGCCGTGAATGTCATGGCGGAGCAGGGGCGCGAGGTGCGGCTGCGGCTGAGCGAGATGGGCGGCGAGATGCTCACCGCCCCCACCGTCTCCGATCAGGTGGCGGACGTTTCGGTGGACCCCGGAATGGTGGACACCGAGGAGCCGCACCTGCCCCCGAACCACGATCAAATCTACGCGCCAAACTAAACAGCGAGGAGCAACCATGCCGAACCGACAGATTCTGGACAACAGCGACCCCTCCATCTCCGACGAGGACTTTGAGGAGGCGGCGAGAGCTTCTAGGCGAGGAAGAGCTGGAAATCGAGCGCGACCTGGCGACCGAGGAGATCTTCGACACGCAGCACGGGGACGGCCACACCTACAACCCGCAGCAGGCGTGGGAGCAGGGGCTGACCTACACCCCGCCCACCGACCCGCCCGTGATGCCGAGCGACGATGGGCAAAACGCGGAGATCGCCGCGGGCTTCGGGCAGAGCATGGAGGAGGCAGGCCCCGACGAGGAGGTGCTGCCCGAGGAGCGTGGACAACAACGATGTGGAGCTTCAAAACGACATCTACCTGATGCTCCGCAACAACAGCGAGACCGCGAACCTCACCGACATCACCGTGCGCGTCCACAACGGCCTCGCCACGCTGCTGGGCACCGCCCCCACCACGCAGGACATCGCCATCCTCGATGAGATGATCAGCGACATGGAGGGCGTGTTCGAGGTGCAGAACCGGCTGGAGGTGGCGGAGTAGGGCGCGAGGGACGACCGACGACGGACGACGGACGACCGACGGACGACGGACGAAAGACGAAGAAAAGTAATGGGGCGAGAGGAGAGGCGTATTTTCCGCTCGCCTCTTTTTGTTGCTAGCAGGCTGTCGGAAAAGTAATGTCTGACAGGGGAGAGATAGCCGAGTAACGATATCAAAGGATCAAAGCAAGCGGTTTACCGTGCGCATCAGCCGCAAAATCATAAAATCAAGAGCGGGATCCGTGCCGTTTTCGGGCATCAGGCAGGGGGCAAGGACGCGCTTGTTAAGCAAGGTGCAAGGTATGCATCCGTTTGAGGTTGTAAGCCAGACAAACCAGCGTCCATTCGCCGCCTGCGGCCAAGAGCCCGCGCAGGGAAAACTGGCGAAAGCCCAACACCTCCTTGATGATGCCAATCACGGGTTCAACGGTGGATTTACGCAGGCGGTAGAGGGCATCGCCCATTTCAGTACGCAGCTTGTAAGCCATTTGCTCCGTTAGCGTAGCATCCGCCAGCGGTGGGTCAGGCTTGTCCAGGAAAAAGGCGCGCCAGCCCTCATGATGGGGCGTGCGCCCGGTGGCGATATAAGGGTCAATCCCGCGCGCTTCCAAGCCAGCGACGTTGGCTTGGCTGAAATAGCCGCTATCCAAATTGGCCGTCTGTACTTGACCCAAGGCGCTTGGCACGCTATCGATGGTGGGCAAAGCGGCCTGCTTATCGTTGGGCTGGTCGCACAGCCAGTTGCCGACGAGCAGGCGGCTGTCATGCTCAACTACCACCTGCACATTGTAATGCTGGTCAAAGCCGCTGTTGTTGGCGTTTTTCATGAGGCGCGATTCGGGGTCGGTGAAGTTGTACTGGTCTTTATCGCGCGGCCCAGCGGTCGGTGGCGTGGGGGGACGTCCCTTTTTGACTGCTTTTGCGGCGCGCGCCTGCACTTTGGCTTCATAGTCGGCCTTTTCAGCTTCATAGCGCGCTTGAGCGCGGGCTTCCAATACCTTCTTCGCTTCCGCCAACCTGGCCAACCGTTGCTTACGCCATTCAATCTCGTCGGCGATGTGCATCTCATCCGGCAGTTGCCCCCCATCGGCGGCTTCAGCCAAGGCGAACAACTCTTCTACCTCGGCCTGCAGATAGGCTTCAATTGCTAGCAGCCGCTGGTAGCTAACCGCTTTGCTCTTGGACGCGTCCGCCTGGATTTTGCTGCCATCCAGACTGACATTACCCATTTGTAACTGACCCATCGCCTGCGCTATCAGTAGAATTTGCACAAACAGTTCTTTCAGGTCGACCAAGTTCTGCTTGCGAAAATTGGCAATCGTGTCATGGTCGGGATGCATATCACCGCCAATATAGCGAAACGGAATCACCTCGTAGGTGGCCTGTTCAATCTTGCGCGAACTGAAAACACCCGTCGCATAGCCATAAAATAGCAGCCCCAGCAGCACCTCTGGCTCGTAGGGTGGCGCCCCAAGCGCGCTGTACTTTTGGTAAATCGCGCTCAAATCAAGTTGCGCAACGATATCGACGATGAAACGCGCCAAATGGTCAGGCGGCAAGACATCCCGCAAGGTGATTTGCAGGTCAAGGGTTTTTTCGTAATCGGCTCTCTTGAATTTTCTGGTCATCCCGCAAGTTTACATCGCGATGCGTTTTATTTGAAGCAATTCACTTCTCCGACAAACTGCTAGCTACGCTGGAAGCGCGGTGGGTTCCGCCTGGGTATGGCTCGCCCCCGCGCCGCCGCCCACCTGCTTGATTTTATGCCACTCTACGCTATAATCCATCCCATTGTACGCCCCCGTAGCTCAGTGGATAGAGCACCGGCCTCCGGAGCCGGTGGCACAGGTTCGAATCCTGTCGGGGTACTGATAATTTCATGGTTTTGCGCGGTAACACCTTCCCGCCAACCCGCTTGACGCACCGTCGAGCGAGTGGCAGCGGAAGGTGTTTTTGTTTGTCGCGGCTCACGGTTGATGATAGAGTTAGGATGTCCTGTTGATGCAAGGGTTGGATGATACTGTTACAAGTACCTGGATAGTCGTTACTACCTTCCTACGAACAAATCCGAGAAAGTTTTACAGGCTGTCTTCAGAGAAAAACTTCTCGGATTTCATCTTGGCTGGGAGTGGTACCTAAATGTTAGACAAATTTGATCCCTCCCAGCACATATTCCATTCCCCTTCTTTCCAGCATGTAGTAGATGAGGCAGTACTATTTTTTGCTTCTACTCCTCTTCATCGTTTACCACCTGTCAAACGTTTTGTGGGCTCTGGTGTCTATGCTTTGTACTACATTGGTGTGACAGGTATTTATGCCCCACTTGGGAAACGGAACAAAGCTGAGATTGCACAGCCTATTTACATTGGTAAAACCAATCCAACCGGTTGGCGCACGGGACGTCAGCTATCTGCGGATAGTAGAGAGCCTAAGTTATTTAATCGTTTGCGGGAACATGCGAAAAGCATTGAATCGGTCAGAGATCAGAAAAATCTAGATATTGATGACTTTGTGTGTCGCTTCATGATTCTAATAGATGAAGAGGCTAGCCTCATTGGCGCTATCGAAGCATCACTGATTAGTAGATATTCTCCACTTTGGAACAGGAATATTGATGGTTTTGGTAATCATGATCCGGGCAGGGGACGATACAATCAAGCTCGTTCTGAGTGGGATATCTTACATCCGGGCCGAAATTGGCAGAACGACTCACGGGTTTATCAACTGAACGAGAGAAAGTTGCACGTGAGGTTCGAGAGCTCCTAGAAGAATTTGTGAAGGTCGCGAAAAGGACGATGAGGGATCAAATTAATGCGGTTTGCGTAACTCAAGAGCAGCTTCATATAAATTATGGCGTTTTCCGAGCAGCTTCTACTCTGACATCTGAACGTATAATTGAATCACCGACTCGTTTTTCTCTAGGAATATCAATATCTATTAGTTCAAGACCTACTAAGCTTGCGATTTGCCCCATGTATTTATCTGTAGGAATAAAAACGCCTTGAATGATGCTGTTTCCTATAACTATTATTGCTCGACTACCAGGTTTTAAAACATAGACTAGGTTTTCCATAAAATGTAATGTGTCATTAAAGTAAGCTGTAGCATAATTAGCCCATCCTTTACCGCCATAAATTCCCTTGTCAGGACGCAACGACCTTAAATGGTTGAGACAATTTGCGATGTCGCTAGATGGTAAATCAAATTCCAAATCAATCTGTAACGCATCGCGCGCGGTTTGCCAATATGTCCCATAATTGAGATGTTCTAGGGGATGGAGGTCAGAAGGTTTTTCAGCATAACCGAGCCAGTACATTTGTGGTCTTGTATTACGAATATAATGATAATTATTTAGATAAGGCGGTGATGTGATTACGATATCAACCGACTCGGGTTCTAAATATTGTTTCGCATGAAAAAATGTATCATTTATTATGTTAATATCGGCTTTTTGGCGAGGAATTTTTTGATTAAACCACTCTATATCTTCTTTCATTGTCTGTAGTTTGGTTACGATAATATTGCCAACATCTGCGTCAATCATCAACGATTTGCCTGAAGATGTCGCTGACCTAGTGATGGTTCATAAGAGTAATTAGAATAAGTAACCATCGTGGAGGCAAAAGCAAGCTTGAATAGATCACTTATATATTTATCCCCTATTTCATTTATGAAATCCCATACGTGAAGTACTTTGTTCAATACGCAGGGCGAATAGAAAGGGGCACGTGTTTTAAATCCAGCGGGAGGCGTGCTAGTTGGAGTGATCTCATTCGCTAGCATATGTGCATAATAAGTTTTAAACTTATCGAGTATTTCATTTAAACTCTCTATATTTGCTAAGTGAGCATTTGCCTTCTCTCGAGTCCCTGGCAAGTGCAGCATAGGCATTTATTTCAAACCCTACTCCATCATGTCCTGCTAGCATTGCTTCCACGAGTGTTGTGCCTACACCTGTAAAAGGATCGAGACCACTTCGTTCAGGTAAATATCGTGTTAAAACATCTGCAACAAACTCATTACTAAAACCCGCGATCCATGGTACCCAACGGTGTATAGCTCTCTCTTTGTTTTGACTCTGATTGGGATCGATAAAAGATGAGGAGTTGCTGCCTCTATCTTCTCTGAACTCTAGGTCCAAATAGGATTGTATCCAGTTGGTCATCGATCATTTCCTCACGTAAAAAATTTAGCTTGATGTATTATATAGCAAAGGCGCGACCGATAGGCTATACTATGTAATACCAAGTTCGGTTGATCGAGTAGCAATGAGGAAGCTTTGTTATTCCGTCCCTCTCAAGTCGGACCATGCCTTGGAAAAGGAACTCATCAAGACGCTACCTTTGCTAAACTTCCTCATTTGATTCTCTATTCGGAATTATTCCGTCCTCATATCCTCTTCCGATCCCTCCTGTCTCCCTTCCTCGCCCGCACCAAAATCGGCCTCGCCGTGGGGAAGCACGATCACAAATTTCGCTCTTGATGCGCAAGAGCAGGCGGGATGATTCTTGCGTTGACTCATCCTGTTAGTGTAGAAGCACTGCACTGCTGCGTCAAGGTGAGAACGGCGTGATTCCTCGCCAACGGCAATGTTCCTCTAGCGTCCCGAGTATGTTCAAAAAAACGTGCTCATTCTTCTTCTCTGGATACTTTGAAATCTAGAACCTAGTGCTTGATCACGCCTTAATTTTCGGGGGTAACACTGGGGAAAATCCGCATTTTTAGCGTTGACGATGCACTAGCAAAAAGAACCAAACCAAAAGGGGCTCATCTCGTCGACGAGATGAGCCCCTTTTGCTTGCAAAACTCTTGGCTTGGGCGCGACCCGCCGCGCCGATATGCCTAGCCCTCCTCGCTGGACTACCTTGGCACGAACTTGACCGCGTCAAAGGCGACGAGGCGGCTCAGGTAGCTCTCGCCGGTGATGTCGTTGAGCGAGACGTAGTCGCGGCTGGTGCCCTGGAAGGTGTAGGTGCCCAGCGAGACCCACTTGTCCCCGTTGGCGTCCTGGTTGACCACCACCTTGCTGTAGCCGTCGCGGTGGGACACCCAGTAGCTGGCAGCGGTCGTCGTGGTGTAGCGGTACGGAATGTAGACAAAGACCTCGTAGCGCGCCGCGTTGAGCGTGGGATACCAACGCACGTAGTTGTAGTTGGGCTGCTCCGTGCGATTGTTCCACGTCCAGAGCAGGCTGCCATTGTAGCCCTCGTTGGCGCTGCGGAAACCGCTCGCCGAGCCGCCCCGCTGGAACCCGGCGCTCGTGTTGTCCACGATCACCTCGCCCGAGGCGGGCGGGGGAGTGCTGATCGTTTCCCAGCGAAGCTTGGCCTGCGCGCGCCCCGTCGCCTCGTAATACTCCACCTTCACCTCCACATTGCCGCCCGGCAGGTAGATGTCGTAGCTGTAGGTGGTCGGTGCCTGAATCTTCCACTGGTCGATCACCAGGCGACCCGCCACGTACACGCGCATGCCATCATCGGTCGTGGCGTAAAAGCGGTAGCTGCCCGCCGCAAAGTTGAGGGTGCGGGTGAAGCGCGCGCTGAAGTTGTCCGCGTTGATCCCCGCGACCGGCGCGCCGGTGCCCCAATCGAAGTTTACCTCGGCAGCGGTCGTGGTCACCGTCGCATTGCCCGACAGATCGCGGTTGTTCCAGTAGAGCGCGCTCCACGGGCCGGGCGCGGGCGGCGGCGCGGTCGCAGGCCCCCAACTGAATTGTAGCTGCGCTCCACCCTGGTTGTCGTAGTAGTCCACCACCACGTAATGAAAGCCCGTCGTCAGCGCGAGGTCCGCGCTGTAGCTGCGCGTCGCCCCGTCGAACCACTTGTCCAGGATGAGTTGGTTATCCACATAGACACGCACCCCATCGTCTACCGTCGCGCTGAAGCGGTAGGTGCCCGCCGTCACATCGATATACTTCTCGAAGCGCGCCGAAAAGCCGTCCGCATTCACCCCCGCCGCGAAGCTCCCGGTCGTGAGGGCGTAGCTAATCTGCTCCTCCTGCCGCACCAGCACCGGGGTGCCGCTGCGGGTCATATTGTTCCAGTAGCTGGCCTGCCAGGTGGCATCGGTCGTCTGGACCCCCACGTCCTGCGCGTGCGTCGCTGGCACCGCCAGGGCAAGCAGCATCACGACAAAGACCCACGTCAAAAAGCGTTTCATAGCCCCTTTCCTTTCGGTCACTCGATCAGAGTGGCAGCAGGATACCACCTTTCCCCTCGCGCCGTATCCCCCAACACGCGGGACTTCCCCTCCGCCGAAACACGGAAACCCTTCAACTAACAGATAGCCGAGAAAGCCACGCCACAGGAGAATGGAGGATGGAGAATGGAGAATGGAGGTCGAAATGGCGAATGTTCTCCTTGTCCCCTTGTCCCCTTGTCCCCTTGTCCCCTTGTCCCCTTGTCCCCCTGTCCCCCACTTGCGCCCCTCTGGCGGACGGTGGCACAATGGGCGCTATGAGTGGTATATCGTTTGATCAAGTGGAAGCGGCGCGGTTGCTGCGCGAGTTGGCGACGGAGCTACTGGCGGCGGAGGGCACGGCGCGCAACGGGCTGTTCCTGGAGTTGCATCGCCTGGAGGACACGATCTTTCGCCTCGCGCTGGAAGCGCACCCCGACGCGCCGCCGGGGCTGGCCGCGCGCGCCTTTTCCCTGGAGGACACCCTGCCCGCGCCGCAGGTGGTGCGCGAATTGCAGGGGCTTTCCTCCCCCCTCGCCACGCCAGAAATTCGTAACTTGTACAAGCACATGAACATGGCGCGCAACAACATGGCGCACGACGCGGCGCTGGCGCGGGTCACCGTGTCGCGCAGCAACAGCAAGCGCATGGCGCACCTGGCGCAGCTGCTCGCCGCGCAGCTAGACCCGTCGGGCGAGGCTATCCCATTACCTCCCGCGGCGGGGCAGGGCGGCGCGGGAGGCGCGGGTCGGCAAGGGCCACCGGCCAGCGTGCTCGGCATGGCTGCTAGGGAGTGGGGCGGGGGTCGGGCTGGGGTGGGCGTGGTGGCAGGTGGAGAGCGCGCTGCTGGCAGTGGGCGGGCTCCTGCTGGTGCTGCTCGTCGCGGGCGTGGGGTGGGCGGCGGCACAACGGGAACTCCAAGGGAGGGAGCGGCGTTGTTAGAACGAACATGCTACAATTCGACCGGGGAGACAACCGGACGACTGCGGCTCTCCCCCTCTTGGAAAACGGAGAGTAACCCGTTACACTAGACTCCAGAGCAACATGACAGCTAACACTCCGCCCCCCAGAAAGGGCACAACCATGGCGCGCATAGGGCTACTTCTGCTACTCTTTTCCCTGTTTTTGCTGGGCTGCCAGCGTCAGGG
The DNA here is from genome assembly GCA_963845765.1 of uncultured Chloroflexia bacterium. Classification (GTDB taxonomy): domain Bacteria; phylum Chloroflexota; class Anaerolineae; order Ardenticatenales; family Ardenticatenaceae; genus CAWJTI01. The sequence goes on along the minus strand of CAWJTI010000011.1, from coordinate 293,289 downwards.
CGATCCCACGAACGACCTGCTCGCCTCGACGCCAGGGGTGGGGGGGCTCCCCGCTGCCATCACCCCGGCGGTAGAGGCACCGCTAGACCCCAGTGTTCCGGAGGGGGCGGGCGATGTGGCGGGCGCGGACGATGTGGCGGTGATCACCCCCGTCGTCGTGACCGATACCGTGGTGGTCCCCCCGCCGCCCGCGGCTGCACCACAGCGCTTTTCCAACCTGCGCTTCGCGCCAAGCGGCGAGGCGGCCCCGCAATCCTCGTTCGCGCTCGGCGCTGACGAGGTGTGCGCGATTTGGGATTATCAGGCTATCGCCCCCACCGATACGATCCGGCGCGTGTGGTACCTGAACGATCAGGTGTATGTGGAGCGGCAGGAAACGTGGGATTTTGTGAAATACAACGCATCGGGGACGGTGCGCGACATCTGTCTGTATGACCGCCTTGATGGGTACATCGATGGCGCGGTGGACGGGATTGACCCGGGGCAATGGCGCGTCGAGATTTTTCTGAATGGGGAGTCGCAACTTTCCCAGGGCTTCACCGTCGGCACACCTTAAGGATCACCCATGAAACGACTTTTGATTGCCCTGCTGCTTTTGTCATCGTTGATGCTGGTGGCGGGCTGCCAGCGTGGAAGCGGCACGGAAACGCCGGACGGGGTCATCCCCACCTTCACACCCCCCCCGCCGATGAGCACCCCGCCCACCCCCTCCCTGGGGGAGTCGGTGAATGATGGCTTCGGTATCGGCGCTGACGATGCGGTGCCCACCCCCGTGGCAGGCGGCGAGGCCACCCCCGACCCGAACCTTAGCTTTGGCGGGCGCTTCAACGAGCTTCGCTTTGCGACGAGCGGAAACGGGGTGCCACAGGCGAACTTCCCGGAGGGGACGGAGGAGATCTACGCGATCTGGAACTATGACGGGATGAGTGCCAGCGACACGATGGCGCGCGTCTGGTATCACAACGGGGCACAATACGTCGAGGTCAAAGAGAATTGGGATTACACCAAGTACGGCTCCGTCGGGGCGGTGCGCGATGTGTACCTGTACGACTACATCGATGGGATTGACTCAGGCAACTACCGCGTCGAACTATTTTTGAATGACGAGCTTCAGCTTAGCCAGGACTTTACCGTCGGCGGCCCGTGATCGTGGACGACGGACGACCGACGACCGACGACCGACGACCGACGACCGAGAGACATACATCGCGCAATATGGGGGCACCTTGTCTGAAATAACCCCATGTGGGTCACGCAGTCTAGAAATCTGAAATCTGAAATCTGAAATCTACCTCATCCTGCCCAACTCCCGCAGCGCCTCCTCGACCTCGTCGCGTGGCAGGCCGCCCGCTGCCAGCACCTCGTCGCCATTGCCAAGCAGCGCCTCGTAGAAGCCGATGCCTTCAGAGATCAGCGTAGCGTCCGCCTCGCTTTGGGCGAGCAGCTTCCAGAAGGTGTCCTCCGCGCGCGCAAATTGCCCCGTCCGCCCGTAGTAGTGCCACAATCGATGCTGCGTTTCCGGTGGAAGCTGGTAGCCCGCCAGCGCCTCCACCAACCCTTCCACGCGATCAAATTCCTCAGGCAGCGCACGCGGGGTGCCACTTTCCGAGACCGCCAGCGAGAAGCGGAGCGCGCGCAGGTAGCGATGAAATGCTTTCTCCGCCTCGCCGCGCTCCGCCAAGATGTCACCCTCTGCCTTGAGCAGCACCGCCAGCACCGTTACCTTGTCCACATCGAGCCGGTTGGCAGTCGTCAGCATCCCCAGCAGGTACGACTCGGGCATGGCATTGACGAAGTTGGAATCCCAGCCGAAAAAATCCCCGAAAGCGCGGTCCAGCGCCTCCAGCCCCTTCTCGTACTCTTTCGTGCTGGCCAACCCTAGCGCGTAGTGCAGGGTGTGCGCCAACTCCTCGATGAGCCGCAGGACGTAATCGCGTTTGATCATGGTAGTTGGAGATTAGAGGTTGGAGATTGGAGATTAGAGATTGGAGATTGCTTGAGTTGTAGGAAGTATGTTGGAATCGGACGTTTAAAAGGTGAGTGTTGGGGGCGTTTGCGCTAGAGGATGCCCCGCCCGCTGCATGGCCGACTTTAGGCGGCTTTAGCCGCTGCCGCCTCCTTGTGCCATGTCAAAGCGCTGTGGTTGGGCGGTTTTGCGGTCTCCTTCTCACACCTCACGGGCGGGCCAGAGGCCCGCGGCCCCAGAGATGGGAGTTCCCCGAAGTTTCTGCGAGGCGACGGGTGGGCCAGAGGCCCGCGCTCCCAGCGAGGTTGCCCCGGCTTCTCTCCTCTTGGTTCCCTTCTCACACCCCACCGGCGGGCCAGAGGCCCGCGGCCCCAGAGATGGGAGTTCCCCGAAGTTTCTGCGAGGCGACGGGTGGAGGAGACGAACGCGCTCCCAGCCTCTCCCCTTCTCCCTGTCCCCCTGTCCCCCTGTCCCCTTACGGGCTCGGGGTGGCGGGGATGGAGTCGGGGACGCCGCCAGTCATCTCCATCATCCGCGCGAGGTCCTGCTGGAGGGCGTCGAGTTCGCGCCCGTAGGTGGCCCAGTCGCCCAGGCGCTGCGCGTCCTCGGCGGCGGTGTAGTGGCTGTTGGCGGAGCGGATGAGATCGTCCAGGGTGGCGTCCGGGCTGAGCGGCGGCTCGCTGCCGGGGGTCGCTGCGCTGTCGGGCGCGGGCGTGGCTTCCCCCTCGGAGACCGGCGGCTCGGCGACGATGGTATCAACGGTGGGCGCGGCGGCGACGAGGGCTTCCAGGGCGTCGCCCAGCGTCTCGCGCATGACTATACGGTTGCCGCTGGCGACGATGACGCGCTTCAACTCCGGCAGCGCGCTGTTCTCCGATTGGAGGTAGAGCGGCTCCACATACAGGAAGCTGTTTTCCACCGGAATCACGAGCAGGTTGCCGCGAATGACGCGCGAGCCGCGCTGGCTCCACAGCGAGATTTGCTGCGAGATGAGCGGGTCCTGGTCGATGCGGCTCTCGATTTGGAGTGGCCCGTAGATCAACTCCTGCTTGGGTAGCTCATAGATGACCAGCTGCCCATAGTTGGGTGGGTCGTTGCGCGCCGCGAGCCAGGCGATCATGTTGTTTTTGCCGCGCGGCACGTAGGGCTCGATCAGCAAGAACTCGCCGGTGTCGGCGTTGGGCAGCGCGGAAATCACGTAGTAGGGCTCGATGGGCTGCTGCTCGTTGTTGTCGAACAGCTCGAGCGGAATTTCCCAGAGGTCTTCTTTGTTGTAGAAAACCTGCACGTCCTGCATGTGGTAGGTCAGATATTGCTGCGCCTGGATGGTAAAGATGTCTTCCGGGTAGCGGATGTGGGACATCAACGACGCGGGCATCTCGCTCAGCGGGCGGAAGAGGTCGGGGAAGGCGCGGCTGTACGCCTGCACCAGCGGGTCGTCGGGCGCGGCCAGGTAGTATGTGACCGCGCCGGTGTAGGCATCCACCGTCACCTTGGCCGCGTTGCGGATGTAGTTGAAGCGTCCCTGCGGCTCCGGCGTGGAGTAGGGGAAATCGCTGCTCAGCGTGTAGGTATCCACGATCCAGACCATGCGCCCGTCGTCGGTAATGACGGGGTAGGGATCACTGTCCAGCGCCAGGAAGGGGGTAATGCGCTGGATGCGCTCCTTGATCTCGCGGTGGTACATCACATGGGTTTCCGGCGTGATGTCGTTGCTCAGCAGCACGTTCAGCTGCCCAAAGCGGACGGCGTACAGGAAGCGGCGCAAAAAGCTGTTGAGCACCACGCCGCCGCTGCCCTGGTAGCTGTTGTACACGTTCTCGTCGCCGCTCGGGTAATCAAACTCTTTTTGGTTGCTGTTGACGAACACCTCGTCGGTCGTCAGTTCCCCGTAGTAAACCTCGGGGCGCTGTACCTCCAACTCGATGGTGCTGGTCGGCGGCAGGTTGTAGATGAAAAATTCGGGCAGCCCCTCGGGGGTCACGCGGTCCACCGGGTTGACCACGGGGCCGTAGCCGTGGGTGTAGATTAGCTTGGTGTTGACCCAGGAGGGATCGGCTAGGCCGCTCTTGTCCATCTCGCGCAAGGCGAGCATCACTTGGCGCATCTGCCCGTCGATCATATAGCGGTCTACGTCCACCTCGTTGAAGCGGTAGTAGGGGCGCAGCGCCTGAAGCTGGTTGTAGGTTTCCAGCAGCGGGCGGTAATCCCACAGGCGGATGTTGCGCAGGGTGAAGGCGTGCTCCTCCAGGTCCGCCGCGCTGATGCCGCCTGACGTGTCGAACTGGTCGCGCTGGATGGTGTCCAGCCCAAAGGCCAGCCGCGTAAAGAAAATGTTGTGCTCGATGTAGGGGCGCTCGCGCGCCAGTTCGTTTGGCTCCACCTGATAGCGCTGCAGGATGCCCGGATATACGGTGCCAATCAGCAGCCCCACCACGAACCAGAGCCCGAGGGCGAGGGCAGGCAGGCGTAGGTTAGAGCCGATGACGTTGTAGGCCAGGGCGAGCGCGACGAGCGCCATCAGCCCCATCTGCACGCGCAGTGCCAGCAGGGTGGCGTGCAGGTCGGTGTAGCCCGCGCCAAACACCACGCCGTGCGGCGAAAACAGCAGATCGTAGCCGTCCAGCCAGTAGCCCGCCGCCCACAGCGCCAGGAAGAGCGCGCCGAGCAGCGAGACGTGGCGGCGCAGCGCGCCCCATTCCAGCAGGCTGAGCGGCTTTTCCTGCACCTGCCGCCAGTTGCTCAGGGCGTAGATGGCAATCACGCCAGCGATCGCCATGAAAAGCAGCCCCATCAGCCAGCCCTGGAGGAATCGGTAGACCGGCAGCTCAAACATGTAAAAGCTGATGTCGTGGCCGAAGATCGGATCGTCCACCCCGAACGCCACCGCGTAAAAGTAGCGCAGCAGCCGCTCCCACTGCGTCGCGCCGGTGGAAGCGAAGAGGTAGGAAAGGCCCAGCCCCGCCAGGGTGACGAGCCAGGAGAAGCCGCGCATGAGGAAGGGGGCAGCGGCTGGCCGAAGAGCGAGACCTTGGGCTGCGCGTTGCGCCGCGCGATGTGCCAGTTTAGCAGAAAAACCAGCGCCGCGAGGGCGAAGAAGAGCAGAAAGCTGCCCACCTGCACCCCCCACTGCTTCAGCCAGACCGACTCGTAGTGCAGCTCGTTGAACCAGAGCCACTCGGTATAGGTGCTGACCAGCCAGTCGAAGCTGAAAAAGAGCAGCAGGAGCAGCGCGCCCGGGGCGACCCACCAGGCGCAGCCGCCGCGCCTGCCCTTACGGGTGCCCCCTCCCGGGGGATCGTCCTCTTCCCCCCAACCATACTCTTCCATGGCACGCTGAAACACTTCAGGTATCGCGATTTGTTCTCGATCCACGTGGCTCTCCTGCTCTGGCTTCTGGTTCATGGGGCGGACGACGGACGACGACGACCGACGACCGACGACCGACGACCGACGACCGACGACCGACGGGTACCCCTTGGGTGCGACGACGGAGATTTCTAGCTTATTTAGTGTCTCGTCAATCGTGAAATGATAAGTTCGTAGTCCCGCCTTTAGGCGGGCATTGAACAGCCCCCGCCTGAAGGCGGGACTACGAACAGGGTGGCACTTTTGGTCGTATCCCTCATTTCAGCCTTGACGAGACAGTAGCTTCTATGTCCCCGACCCCACCCCTGACCCCTGGTCCCTACTCCCCGCCCCCCGACGTAAGTTATTCGACCGGAAGCGTTTGAATGTCGCCCTGCCAACTGATATACGCGGCGGCCACCCAGCCCTCGCGATTGTCGGCCCCAAAGCGAATCTTGACCCAATCCCCCGCCGCGTTGCGGGCGATGGCGGTCACCTGCTCTGTCACATTCACCCCCCCGATGCGCTCGCTGCTGGTGCCGGGGCTGCTGCGCACGTTCAAGCCGATGTCCGCCGTCACCTGCCCTGGAATCCCAGCGGGCGGCTCTGGGGTGGCGGTGGGCTGCACCTCGGTCGGGGCGGTGGGGGGGGGGACCAACGCGGAGGTCGGCGTCGCAGCGCTCGGTTCCTGCGAGGTCAGCCCTGGCCCCTGCACCTGAAGGGTGAGGGTGGCGGCTTGGCTGCGCTCGTTCGCCATGTTGTAGGCGTAGACCTCGATGCGCGCGTCGCCCGGCTCGACGGGCACCCAGCGCTGCGTGACCATGAAGCTGCTCTCCCCCGCCGCGTTGGGGGTGCTGTCGTCCGCGATCAGGTCGCCATTGATGTACATCTCGACGCGCTGGATGGGGCTCACGTTGTCCACAGCGACGCTTTGAATTTCCACCATCTGCCCCGTCGGAACCGACGCGCCATTGTTGGGCGCGGTGATCGTCACGATGGGGCTGCTGCTTGTCGCGGTGCCGCGCTGGCACGCGGCGAGCAGCAGCATAGCCACCACCAGAAGCATAGTCGAAAGGCGGCGCGCTTGTGAACCGGCAACTGGCAACCTGTAACCTGTATCCTTGAACATAGTGCCTCTACTTACCAAAAAGCAGGTCGATATCTTCCTCGAAGGAGTCGGCGGAGGGGGGGCTGAGGGCGCGACGATGGACAGGCGCGGCTTCGGCTCGTCCGGTCCATATAAGTCTAGCACATCCTTGTTGGGAGCGCTCCCTGTCCCCGTCACACTCCCGTAAAAGTCGCTGTCGTAGCGGCGCGTTCGCAGCGCGATCGGCATCGGCAGGGCGTGGCCGAAGATTAGCACCTGCTGCTTGGTGTCCAGGCTGGCGAGCCCCGCGCGGATCGCGGCACGGTTCGCCACGCCGGACAGCACCGCTTCCAGGTCGCGCTCGTCCAGCAGCTTGCCGGAAATGCGCGTGCCCACCTGCGACAAAATCTCGTCGTCGATCCCGCTGGGCCGCTGGTCCACGATGAGAAGCGTGACATAATATTTACGCAACTCGCGCGCGATGGTGCCGAAGATCGTTTGCCGCGCCATCTCCGGGTTCAGGAAGCGGTGCGCCTCCTCGACCGTGATGACGAGCGGCTGCGGCTTGTCGCCCTTTTTGCCCGATAGCTGGTACGTCTCGGTTTTTTCGCGGTACAGCTCGCGGATGCGCCGCGTGACCATGTTCGCCACGATCATCTGGTCCAGCACATCATCGTGGCGGCCAAAGTGGAGGATGATGTGCCGCCCCATGTCCAGGTAGTGCATCATCTCGCCGAACACGTCCTTGCTGACGTGCTCGTGGATGTAGTCGCGGTCACGCAGCCGTTGCAGGCGGCGGGCGAGCGCCTGGAGCGAGCCCAGGTGGCCGCCCATCTCCTCCGCGAGCGCGGCCAACTCGTCCGGCGCAAGGTTGATAAACTCGCGCAGCCACTGCTTGCGGAAGCGGCGGTGCAGCATCGAGAGGTTCACATCGGCAGTGCTGGAGGGCAGCCCCAACTCGCGGCTGAGCGACAGCACGTCGCCGGTCTCGATCTCGTCCAGCCCGATGGCGAGGTCGTGGTCCGCGCGGCGGTTCGTCTTGTCGAGCGTGTAGACGACCACCTGCGGGCCGAACAGCTCCTTCAAGCCCTTGACGCGCTCCCCCTCCTCCGACTCCTTGCCGTAGGCGTACTCGTTGTGCATGTCGAAGATCAGGTTCACCGCCGCCCGCCGCGCGATCACCCCGCAGAGCAGGATGCGCGTGAGGAAGCTTTTGCCGGTGCCGGTCGAGCCGAAGATGCCGGAGGAGCGCTCGACGAGCCGCCGCAGGTTGACGGGGATATCCATCTCCATCGTCAGCGGCTGCCCCATCGCAAAGTGGTCGCCGCGCCCGCTGTCCTGCCCGAAGACAGTAGCGAAATCCGCCGCGCTTGCCTGGACCAACTGAGCAAAGTGCATCGGAATCGTGCGGACCGGGCGCGGGCCGCCCTCCTCGTCGGGGTTGGGGAGCATCCCGTCGTCCAGCCGCTTGACCATCAGCATCGGCTTGACCTCGGCGACCACGTAGGTACTGGTGCCGCGCAGGGCGCGCCGCATGAAGGGGGACAGATAGGGGGGCGGCGCGGCCATCAGGCGCGCGTCGGTCGCCTCCAGCCGCAAATCCTGGATCATCGAAAAATAAAGGTTCTTGTCGCCCTCGATCACACAAAAATCGCCAATCTGCATCGCCTCCGACGAGGCTTCCTCGTCCAGGCGCACCATCAGCCCCTCGTTAAACGCGCCGCCCGTGACGACGCCCATGCGTTCACGCTGCATGACTCATCCTTTCAACTCAAACTGGCTCAACCCTATCAGCGGTGCGGCTACACGCCTGCCCCAACCCCACCACCTTTACCAAATCCGCCACCTGGGGCTGCGCCTCGTGCAGCAGGGCAACGGGCCACCAGCGGCACTCGTCGGCGTCGTCCGCCGCCACCGGCTCCGCTCCCGCCTCGCACAGCGCGAGCACCTCGACCAGCACAAAGTGAAAAGCGATCTCGCCCGTCTCGTCTCGCTCGATCACATCCACCGAGGCGATGGTCGCATTTTCGGGTATCGTAACATACAGCCCCGTCTCCTCGCGCACCTCGCGCGCCGCCGCTTCCGCCACCGTCTCCCCCCACTCGATGCGCCCGCCCGGCGGGGCCCACATGCCCTTCGACGGGGCCTTGCCGCGCCGCACCAGCAGCACCTCCTCCGCGCCTGCATCACGGAAAACGATCACCCCCACCCCGACCCCTGGTCCCTTTGTCATGCATTCACCCTCGGCAGCGGCCCGCGTGAGCCCCTGCCGTTATCCTTGATTTCTGAAATCCTTGCTCTATTCCACCGTCATCCACAGCACCGGCCCCTCGCCAAACAGGTGCCACCCCGAGCCAGCGGGCACGCGCACCACCTCGCGCTCCTGCGCCACCGCGACGATGCCGCCGCAGCGCACCCCCACCGAGCGCCCCAACGGGGCGACGAGCACGTCGCGCGCGGCGCGGCGGCAGTGGCCGGTGCCCGCCACCCGCTCCGCGTAGACCTGTAGCGTGTCGCAGCGGAGGAGTGGGCAGGGCACGTTGTCCCCGGCGTGCGCCAGGGCCGACACGGGATCGGCCAGGCTGGGCGGCGCGGGGGCAAGGGTGCCCAGGTGCCCATTCAACGAGTGTACGCGCTCGGCGCGACTGAGCAGGAGCACATGCACGGGGGCGCGCGCCGAGGAGCCATGCTTCCAGCCACGCGGCACGCGCAGCAGTTGCCCCGCCTCGACGGTGCGCTGCCCGCGCTCGTCCAGCAGGTGGAGCGGGCCATCCAGCGGCCAGAACAGTTCATCGTGCTCCAGGTGGCGGTGCAGCGGCACCTCGCCCTCGCAGCGGTACAAAAAGCAGCGGTACTCCTCGATTTCCGTCAGCGGGTGCAGCGTGAGGGGGCGCTCGATCTGGCGCGATGCCGTGCGGAGCGAGACAATCTGGAAGCGCATCGGCGGGCGGGGCACCGCTCAAAGGCGGGGCAGGGTAATGCCCTGCTGCCCCTGATATTTGCCCTGCTTGTCGGCGTAGGACACCTCGCACTCCTCGTCCGACTCAAAGAAGAGCACCTGGGCGATCCCCTCGTTGGCGTAGATGCGCGCGGGCAGCGGGGTGGTGTTGGAAATCTCGATGGTGATGTGCCCCTCCCAGCCCGGCTCCAGCGGGGTGAAGTTGGTCACGATGCCGGTACGCGCGTAGCTGCTTTTGCCCAGCACGATGCCCAACACGTTGCGTGGCACGCGCAGGTACTCCACGCTGCGTGCCAGCGCGAAGCTGTTGGGGGGGATCAGGCAAATCGCGCCCTTAAAATCCACAAAGGAATTGGGGTCAAAGTTCTTTGGGTCCACGATGGCGCTCATCACATTCGTGAAGATCTTAAAGTCGTCCGCCACGCGAATATCGTAGCCGTAGGAGCTTACCCCGTAGGAGATGACCCCCTCGCGAACCTGACGGTCCACAAATGGCTCGACCATCCCCCGCTCCTGCGCCATGCGGCGAATCCAATGGTCCGGTTTGATGGACATACCTGTTCTTTCTTACGGTTGGGAGGAGAGAGAGAAGAGAGAACAGAGAGAGAGAACAGAGAAGAGCGCAAGGACCCCGTCTATTTTCCACTTTCTATTTTCCACTTTCTCTTTTTGGGCGGATGAACCACAAACCAACCTGGCTTAGCCCAGGGCGCGGGCCTGCCGCACCGCCCAGAGCAGCCCCGGCTTGTCGAAGCGCTCAAAATCGGTTTTGCCCTCGTAGCTTCCCTCGCGCTTGCGCTTGTTGGCGGCGCGCATCGGCACGTGGCGCTCGTCGGCTAGCTGGTCGTAGAGGCTCTCGGTGAGCCACTCATCATCCTTTTGGGGGTAGCGCTCGGCGAGCGTCAGCGCTAGCTCCTCAATGCGCAGGAGGGTTGCCAGCGTGACGCGGAGCCACTGCTTGGCCTGCTCGGGGCCCAGAAAATCGCCGTGACCGCTACGCATGTAGGAGGGGTCGAGGGCGATCAGCCGTTCCAGCGTGCGGTGGTAGGCGTCCCCATCGTGGAAGAACGGGACGGGGCTGGGGCCGGTGGCGTAGCTGTAGCTAGGCCCCTGCGGCTGCGCCACATCGCCCGAAAAGAGGAAGTGATACTCGGGCAGATAGTAGCACAACTCGTCGCGTGCCTCACTGTGGCCGGGGGTGTAGAGCACCTCGACACGCTCGCCGCCGATCGTCAAGGTTTCGCCGCCTTGCAGGGGTTCGGTGCGCTGCGCCACGCGGCTGTTCGCGTGCGCGAGCACGGCAGCTTCCGGCCAGCGCTCCAGCAGGAGCGGCAGGTTGGCTACGTGATCGGGGTGATCGTGGGTGAGCAGGATGTGGGTGAGCGGCTTGCCCGTCCCCGTGCTCGCCCGCACCAGTGCTTCCAGGTCCGAACCCTCGTAGGGCTCGCCCCACGCAACATCCCAGCCGGTGTCTACGGCGATCAACCCGCTGTCCGTTTCGATCCACGCTAAAAAGGTGTGACCCGTCATGGGCCCGTAAGCGTCATGCATCGTGCGCTCCTCTGCTGTTTTCTATCCAGCAGTTTATAGCCTGTCACCCGGAACAGGCAAACAAAAAGAGGGGACCAGGGGGTCCCCTCTCTATTTCAACGCTGTGGATGATCGAGCCTAGCGCTCGTACTGGTTCCACTGGTTGGCCGACGCGATGTCCGCCGCATCGTACACATACGCGTCATGCGTGACGACGCTGATGCCCAGCGGGGCCCATAGGAACAGGTCGCGCGCCTTGTCGGGCGGCGTGTTGACGCAGCCATGCGAGCCGGGGCGACCGTTGTAGTTGTTGTGCCAGTAGGCGGAGTGAATTGCCACGCGGCTGCGCGTGAAGTACTGCGTCCACGATACATCCTTCAGGTCGTAGTCGGTGCCCGACATGCGCTCGTTCGGGATCTTCTCGTAGGTCGAGTAGACACCGACAGGCGTGGGGTAGCCGTACTTGCCCGACTTGATCGGCGAGCTGATGACCACATCCTTGCCCTCCCAGGCGGTCAGGCGCTGGCGCTTCAGGTCAATCGAAATCCACTTGCCACCGTTGTAGTATTCCGGCGTGGCGTACGCCGCTACATTTTCCGGCACCAAGTACACTTCGTTATTCCAGACACGCGGGACCCACACGTTGGTGCCGATGCGGTACCAGTCACCCCGTACCTCGTAGGCGGTCAGCACCTCACCCGCGTAGGCGTTATAGCTCGCCTTCGGCGCGTCCCAGCTTGGGCCGGTGCGCAGGAAAATCCAATCGTAGATATCGGTCACCCGCACCGTTGCAACCACCGACTCGCTTGGCGAGAGCCAGACGCGGCTGGTGTCCACCAGTTCCGTCGCCACGTCCTCGCCCACCGATGTGCTATTGTAGATAACGGGGTAAGCGCCGGGACGGGCGAGGAAGCGCTCCACCTCCGTCACGCGGCGGGCGGGCAGGGAGAGCGGGCTCCCATTCATGTAATACTGGTTGCCCTGCTTTGTCACCGAATTCGCTATGGGGTTGCCATTGGCGTCGATGATCGGCTGGACGTTCCAATCGGGCACCCACTGGTTGTCACCTACGTGGTACACCCCAATCTGCCAGCCGTTAATATAGACGAGCGTGCCCGCCTTAAGTTGCCCATTTACATTCGAGTCCAACGACCCGTAATCATAAGTGGGGGTGTTCGCGGTGATAAGGCCGTAGCCCCCCACCTCACGCATGCGCAGCCCTTGCGCATCGGCGGTATCGGAAAAATAGAGCGCTCCGGTGGCTGCCAGCAGCAGGGCCAGCAGTAACGGGACGATCGAAAAAAGTCGACGCATTATACTCTCCACTTTGCTCCATGTCGTCTGGGATGGCGTACACGGTGATTACGTAGTGTGCTCATCATAGCACAACTTTCTCGTTTACATAGTAACGGACCCTGGCTTTCGCGCAATACGACATTTGGCGTAAAACGCGCAAAGGATAGGGCGCATCACTTGCCCCGCCGCTATAAAAGCAAGAGCAAGGCCCCGAGCGAGCCATGGTAACGGGGCGTCTGTGTAGCAGAAAAGTGGGAGCCTGCCACGGTGCGCGAGCCAGAGGCCCGCGCGCGGGCGGCACCCAGGGGAAGCCCACGCGCCCCTGGATCACTTTTTTGTCACTCTGCCCACCCCTCCTTAGCATACCGGGGCGGAACACGCTTTGATAACGCGTGGGGCGACCCTATAATCAGCCGCGCCGGGCAGAGCGTATGCGGAGAAGCAACTATGGTAAAGCGAATAAAAATTGTGAGCGATCACTCGAAACGTGTGCCCTCTTCAAGCGACGAGGCAGCCGTGCCGCCCCCCATTACCACGCGCGACGTGTTGATGCTGGCCCCAACGATGTTTTTTGCCGATTATGGATCGCACGTGCGCATCCTGGAAGAAGCGGTCTCGCTGCGCGCATCTGGGCCACCAGATGCGCATTTTGGCTTACCCCAACGGCAACGATATAGCTGGGTTGAAGGTGCGCCGCTGTGTGGGGGTGCCCTTCAACTATCGGATCGTTGTCGGCTCCAGCCGCCACCGCTTTTACCTCGATGCGACCCTCGCGCTGGCGACGCTGCACGAGCTGCTCGCTCGCCCGCCCGAGCTGATCCACGCGCACCTGCACGAGGGGGCGCTGATCGGCGGGGTGCTCGGTGCGCTGCGCCGCACGCCGGTGCTCTTTGATTTTCAGGGCTCGCTCACCGCCGAGATGCTCGACCACGGGTTCATGCGACCGGACGGCAAGCGGCTGCGCTTTTGGCGCGCGGTCGAGAGCGTGATCGACCGATTGCCGAGCGCGATCATTACCAGCAGCACCCACAGCGCGGACATCCTCATTCGGGATTTTGGCATTGCTCGGGAGCGCGTCTTTCCGGTGCTGGATTCGGTCAACACCGACGTGTTCCGCCCGCGCGCGCCGGAGGACGAGGCGGACCTCGCCGCGCTGCGCGCCGAGCTTGGTATCCCCCCTGGGCGCACCTTGGTGGTCTACCTGGGCTTGTTGGCCGAGCATCAGGGGACGGGGCTGCTCCTGCACGCCGCGCAGCAGCTGCTGGCGGAGCGGGAAAATCTGCACTTCCTCGTGATGGGCTTCCCGAACGAGCAACATTACATGCAGATGGCGCACGATCTGGGCATCGGCGGGCATGTGACGTTTACGGGCCGCCTGCCCTACGAGCAGGCGGCGCGCTTTTTGCGCCTGGGCGATGTGGCGGTTGCCCCCAAGATGAGCACGACCGAGGGGTGTGGCAAGCTGCTCAATTACATGGCGGTCGGCCTGCCCTCGGTGGCTTTCAGCACCCCCGTCAGCCAGGAGTACCTGGGCCACTGGGGGAGCTACGCCCAGCACATGAGCGCCGCCGCCTTTGCCGACGCCCTCCGCGATCTTCTCCGCGCCGAGCACGAGTGGCCCACCATCGGCAACGCGCTGCGCGGTCGGGCACGGGCGCGCTTTTCCTGGGAGGCCGCTGGCAAGCAGATCAGCGAGGTGTATGATTTGATTGCGGGACACGGATAGCAGGCGGCAAACGGATAGCAGGCGGCAGGCGGCAGGCGGCAGGCGGGTAGGCGCAAACGGATAGCAGGCGGCGGGCGATGTAATCCTTACGAGACGTGTTGGCTAGATGGGACTTTGGTCCGGGCGGGGGATACCCCAGGGGGCTATTGTGCAAGTGGCCCGCGCTCTGTAAAGTATGGTCAAGTCTGATGAGCGGTCACGAACATGGTCACAGGCTAGAGAGAAGCACGGGACGCTGCTAGGGGATGAGCAGTGCGCCCGTGTTTTTCGTTGTTGCGAGGGGTGGGCTGCTTGTGTTTACCTGCCTGGCTGGGCCTTGGTGAGTTGGAGTTGGTCAGGGTCGTTAGTGGTCAAATCTTTGACAAACAGACGGCCCCATGCTATGATGTGCCCTGCTTGAAAGAAAGGATTGTGGTGAGACCCATGCGGCGCGTGCACGAAAATAAACCTTTCGCTATACGCCCCCGCGTGATGTGTCACGCGCTCGCGCCCGTTGCCACCTGCTAACAGGTAGCCCGTAGCGGTCGAGCAGCGTGAGCACCCCACTCACGCTCTTTTTTTGCCCGTTTCGTTTTGCATCTTGTCTGTGTTACAATGCGCAGACGAGACCCGCTAGCTCAACTGGCAGAGCATTGCACTTTTAATGCAAGGGTTCTGGGTTCGAGTCCCAGGCGGGTCATAGCACTTTTTCAAGGGGATGGGTTCGCCCATCGACATACAGTGACAGGGAAAGGTCGTCGCTGCCCTACCCGGGCAGAGGAACTTCCCGACTCTCCGCCCCCGCGCAAGTGGGGAAGGCCACCACTCGAAACCGTAAGGGTGGGCGCGCCTCGCGCAAGCGAGGGGTGACGCAAGACGACAACAGAGAGCAGACCCGCCCCCGCCAGGGGGTGAGGGGTGAAAGGGTGGGGTAAGAGCCCACCAGCGTCGGCAGCGATGTCGGCGGCTAGGTGACTGCGCTGGCTGAGGGGGAGCAAGGCGGGTGGGCTGGGCCTTGGTTCAGTCCCGTCGCAGCGGAACCCGTGAGGGTGGGTAACACCCACCAAGCGAGGGACTGCCTTCGCGCGAGCGAAGAGATAGATGACGACAGTGCCGCAGGGCACCACAGAATCGGGGGTACCCTCCCTGTCACTTTTTGTCGTTGCTAGACGGTAGCGACGAACGCGTCTTGGGCCCGTAGCTCAGCTGGGAGAGCGCTACCTTTGCATGGCAGAAGTCGCAGGTTCGAATCCTGTCGGGTCCACCTTCGTTCCGCAGTAGCTCAATGGCAGAGCAACCGGCTGTTAACCGGTAGGTTGCTGGTTCGAGTCCAGCCTGCGGAGTTTTTTTCGGGCGATTAGCTCAGTTGGCCAGAGCGCCTCGTTTACACCGAGGATGTCGCAGGTTCGAGTCCTGCATCGCCCACTTGCCGTGAGGGCCCTTAGCTCAACGGTTAGAGCAGCAGACTCATAATCTGTTGGTTGCGGGTTCGAATCCCTCAGGGCCCACTTGATTTTCGAGTGAGGATTTTCGATTTTCGATTCTCAACGTTGCTTTTCACTGGTTAACCGCAACGAGCCTCGTCGTCCAATCGAAAATCGTCAATCCCAAATCGAAAATCCACATGGCGGGTATAGCTCAGTGGTAGAGCGCCTGGTTGTGGCCCAGGAGGCCGTGGGTTCAAAACCCATTACTCGCCCTTTTGAGTTTGTGAGTCGGGTGAGTTGAGGGAGTTACGTGAGTCGTCCGTTGCTTTTCCGGCGGCGGACAAGGCTCAACTCCCTGAACTCACCCACTCACCCACTCACCAAACCCCCTCGGGGCGTAGCGCAGCCCGGTAGCGCGCTTGCATGGGGTGCAAGAGGTCGCTGGTTCGATTCCAGTCGCCCCGACTCAAAAAGAGCCGTCTCCCACAGGGAGGCGGCTCTTTTGCGTTTGTTGGTGTGCCGTGGCGGACGTGTCGGTTAGACGATCTGCGCGCCGCCGGGGGTGCTGTCCGTCGGGGGGCCAGGCGGCGGGTTCAGGTCGAGCTGTTGCCACAGCGCCGCCTGACGCGTGGCACTGGCGCGGCGGCCCGCCTCGATCG
Source organism: uncultured Chloroflexia bacterium (assembly GCA_963845765.1). Lineage (GTDB taxonomy): Bacteria > Chloroflexota > Anaerolineae > Ardenticatenales > Ardenticatenaceae > CAWJTI01. The sequence goes on along the minus strand of CAWJTI010000011.1, from coordinate 277,312 downwards.
CTTCCTCCAGGCGGCTGCGCTGCTCGCGCACCGCACCGGCAACGGTGCCCAGGGGGGTCTCGTCGCCGCCCGCATAGTCGTCGGTTTTGGCGCGCAGCCACTCACGATTTTCTGAGCCGGGCTGTGGGGTAAGCAGCATGCCCATGGCTGCGCCCACACCGAGGCCCAGGGCGAACCCTAGCAAAAATTTACCCATCGTGCTAATCCTTCCTTACCAGGTCGGCTGGTGCTTTCTTGCCCCGAAGCGTGTCCACCATCGCCTTGGCCCCCGCTGCCATCCCCGCCGCCGAGATGATCGGTGCCGAGACCGACTGCCCCACAAAGGTAGTGGTGTGTTTTACCTGCTCTACCGTTTCCTTTGTGCTGTTCAGCAGCGGGATCACCTCATCCCGCAGCAACTTGACGAGCTGGTATAGCTGCCAGAGCATCAGAAGCAGGAACGCGCCGACAAGAATGGACTCTATCGCCAGAACGATGATCAGAATATCCCGGATGCTAGCGGACACATTTTCCAGCGTCTCCGAGGAGAGAAAGTTCGACGAGACCCACACACCGCCAACGCAGAGCGCGATGACGATAATCACCCCGAGAATGGGGATCAATAGTTGCCGTCTCTGTTGATTCATGTGCTCCGGTTGCTCCACGGTCAAATAACAGGTGATCCCAGTATTAAAGCGAGTCTAACACAGGATGCACGGAGAAGCAACGGACGGGGGTCGAAGGAAGGAGTGGGGAAAAGCGGGAGCACACCTTTTTTATGTGGGGCGCACGAAGAGGCCACCGCCCAGGCACGCGTCGCCGTCGTAAAAGACGCAGCCCTGGCCCGGCGTCACCGCGCGCTGCGGCGCGTGGAAGGTGACGCGCGCCGTCTCGGCCCCCGTGACCTCGACGGTGCAGGGTACCTCGGTTGCCTTGTAGCGCGTGCGCGCGGTAGTCTCGAAATGGTTGTCTGGGGGGGTACCCGCTATCCAGTTGACGCGCTCGATCTCGATGCTGTGGGTTTGAAGCTCGTGCTTCGGCCCGACGATCAGCGCGTTGCGCGTCCGGTCTGCGCCGAGCACGTAGAGCGGCTCGTGCCAGCCGACCCCCAGCCCGCGCCGCTGCCCGATGGTGTAGAAGGGCAACCCCTCGTGCTCGCCCAGTGCCTTCTCGCCCATCAGCAGGATCGGCCCTGGCTGGATCGCTCCTTCCGGCGCGTGGCGCAGCAGAAAGTCGCGGTAGTCGCCGCTGGCGATAAAGCAGAGGTCCATCGAGTCGTGCTTGGAGGCGGTTGGCAGCCCGTACGCCGCCGCCATCTCGCGCACCTGCGGCTTACTCATCTCGCCCACGGGGAAGAGGAGCCGCGCCAGCTTGTCCTGCGTCAGCGAGTGGAGGACGTAGCTCTGATCCTTCTTCTCGTCTACGCCCTTCAGCAGTTGGTACTGCGCCCATCTCGTCCTGCCGGATGCGCGCATAATGGCCGGTCGCCAGAAAATCCGCGCCGAGCATCGTCGCGAGGTTGAGCAGGTGGGTGAAACGCACCGTACGGTTACAGTTCAGGCACGGGTTCGGCGTGTTCCCCTCCAGGTAACTCTGGATGAACGGATCTACCACCGCGTCGTAAAAATTCTGCTCCAAATTCTTGAGGTAGAAGGGCGCACCGAGCGCGTGGGCGAGCGCGCGGGCATCCGCGACGGCATCCGGCGTGCAGCAGCCATTGTGCTTGAAGCCAAACTCGTCCTCGTAGCCCTCCTCGCCGCTCCACAGGCGCAGCATCAGGCCGATCACCTCGTAGCCCTGCTGATGGAGCAACACCGCCGCCACCGACGAATCCACGCCGCCGCTCATCGCGACGACGACGCGCTTGCCGTTGGGCTCCACCGGCTGGAGCAGCGAGGCCACGCGGCTCCACTCCCGACTCTCACATATCTCAATCAACTCGCTCATCTGTCCTGCTCTTCGTCTCGCTATTGTTTCTGCCATCGTCTTTTTGCTGGCGCAGATTATATCACAGATTGACATAACTGTCTCGTTTTAGGGTCGCCCCATCCACACGAGGCCCCTCTTTCATTCATATCCACGTCATCCGGTAACTGCTCCAGGAAGCTGCAAAAGCTTATTACCTCCTCATGTACCCTTACAAAACATGGACGCATCTCTGTCACAAGTTCTGTGATACGTGATGGGGCGAAGGTTGAAGGTGTAAAGGTTGCGAACGACGTGACGGAAAGAGCGATAGTCGTCCAGGCAAAGGCGGGTATTTCGCTGAATCACGGCGGGACGCACCCCCTCCATTGCCACGGACATCTGCATCAGCAGTTCTGGATGCCATTCCCGTCCAGAGGGGAGATAGCCATCAACGGTTCGCGCAATTTCTTGAAACACCCTCTCTGTGCCCGAGTAGAATCCGTGAAGGTTCAGCGCGATCCCATCAAAGTAATCGTCATCGTTGCGTTGCTCTGCTTTCTCAAGTAGGTGTTCCGCTCGTTCAACGCTGTGCGCAATATCGTCAAGCTCCGCTTGGAGAAGGGTGGCAAGGGCTTGATAGGATTTCACAATTCTATTCCCTCCTCCTCAATTGTTGCCCGGAGCCTTGGCGGGGCATATGGTATCTCGACCAGATCAACCGAGATGGCGAAGTCTATGTCGAGCAGTCGCCCTTGGGCGCGCAAAAACTGGCGTTCGTCTATCCCGTCGGCAGCAAGGTCCACATCGGAGTGCTCGTGGAACCATTCCGGCACGAGCAGCGAGCCGAAGAGGAGCACCCGCGTGGCCCCAAACTCCTCTTTAAGCAGGCGCGCCCCCTCGCGGGCCACCTGCCAGGCACGCTCGCGCCGCTCGGTCAGCTTGCGTTTTTGCTCCGCCAACCGGCGGCGATGCGTGGCACGATAGACAGCCATCTCTTCTTCAGGAATGTTCATCGGTCTCTCCCACCGCCGCGCGAATCGCCTCTGCCGCAAAGTCCGCGCAGTACAGGCGCTCCTCCGGCAAGCCGCCGAGCACCCCCAGCACGGTCTGGGCAGTGATGCTCCGCGCCTCCGCCACGGGTCGCCCCGCGAGCCACTCGCTCATGGCAGAGCCCGCCGCCACGGTGCCCGCGCAGCCGATGGCGCGAAAGGTCGCCGCCTCGATGCGCTCGCCCACCACGCGCAGATGAAATTCCATCATCGCGTCGTCGCGAAAGGTGCGTGCGCTCGCCGTCGCGTCGGCCAGCCTTCCCAGGTTGCGCGGGTAGCGGTAATGATCTTGTACAAACTCGTTGTAGCGTGACATGGGGGTACCTTGTCTGTAATAGCACTTACGCACTTGGGCAGACGACCGACGACCGACGCCCCGACGACCGACGGGTGCCCTCTGGGCGCGACGACCAACAGTCGTACATTGTGCAATTTCCCTGTCCTCGGTCTCCGGTCTCCGGTCAACTGCGTAAGTCTTATGTAATCTGCAACCTGAAATCTGAAATCTGCGATCCCTCACCCAGGCACGCCTCGGTTCTCGCTCATCCACCCGACCGCAAAATCCACCAGTGCCCGCTGCGGCATCAGCCGCGCGGTGGCCTGGCCCACCGTGCCGAGCTTGGTCTGTCCCGTCGCGTCGAACATCGCACCGACCATGGGGAAATCCTCATCATCGGTTGCCACGTCCTCGTACCAGAGCCATTGCCGCTCGCCCTCCACCTGCACGGGCGCGCCCTGCTGCGTCATCGTCTTGCCAGGGAAGTCGGCGCGGTACTCTGCCAGGTGCAGCGAGGTGTTGTTGCCATGCCCCACGCCGAGCAGCAGCACCCACGCTTCCAACTCGTACAGGCGTGCCAGCGGCGACTGCTCGCCGAGCCCGTAATCGAGCGCATGGTGGGCGGTGATCGGCGCGGCGTTGGGGCCGCGTGCGGCAAAGGAAACGTGGGGATGAGCGCTGCGGAGCACCCCGGGATAGCGGCGGAACGTCTCGGCGATGCGCCCCATCCCCCGCGTCGGGGTGAGCGCGGGATCGTAGGCGGGCATCTCCTCGTAGATCGTCGCCCACCACGACTCGGGGACCGGCGGGTTGCGCCACTGTGCGGGGTCGGACAAATCGCTGGAGTGCGTCGGCATGGCCAGCGTGCCGCGCGGCCCCAGTGCCTCCGTCAGCGCCTCGATCACCGCGACCGGCCCGCCGCACACCCACCCAAGCTGGCTCATGGACGAGTGGACGAGCAGCGTCATCCCCTCCTCCACCCCCAGCGCCCGCAAATCGCGCGCCAACCGTGAGCGCGTTACCGGCGCATCGCTCCGCGCGATGGCGGTAGCCTCGCCCCTCACCTCACCTTGCTCCATTCACACCCCCCTAGCTCCTAGCTGTTCCCGTGCGTTCCCCTTCCTGGGCGGGCGAGACGCCCGCGCTCCCAGGGGTTCCTGCTACCTCGTCCCCACAAACATCTGCAAGCGCTCCACCACCTGCGGCAGGCGCGTGATGACCTGCTCGACCTCGTCCATCGTGTTGTCGTCCCCTAGCGAGAGGCGCAGCGCGGAAAGCGCCGCGCGCGGCGGGACCCCCATCGCCGTCAACACATGGCTCGCCTCGTTGCGCCCGCTGCTGCACGCGCTGCCGGACGAGGCCGCGACCCCCTCCATGTCCAGGCCGAGCAGCATGGCGTCGGCTTCCAGCCCCTCGCCCATCAAAAAGGAGGCGTGGCCGGGCAGCCGCTCCGTGGGGTGGCCGGTGAGGGCCGCGCCGGGCACCCGCGCCAGGATTCCCTCGATCAGCCGGTCGCGCATCGCGACAAGCCGCGCGTTTTTCTCCGCCCGCTCCGTGTGCGCGATTTCCAGCGCCCGCGCGATGGCGACGATGTAGGGGACGTTCTGCGTGCCCGCGCGCTGGCTCGCCTCCTGGCTGCCCCCCGTCATGGTAGACAGGTAGGGAGTGCCGCGCCGCCGGTACAGGATGCCAACCCCTTTGGGGGCGTGGAACTTGTGCCCGCTGAGCGACATCCCGTCCACCGCCAGCCGCTCCACATCCAGCGGCAGGTAGCCGCCCGCCTGGACCGCATCGGTGTGGAAGGTGGCCGGGTGGTCGCGTAGCAGCGCGCCGATCGCTTCCAGCGGCTGGATCGTCCCCACCTCGTTGTTCGCATGCATGATGCTGACCAGCGTCGTGTCGGGGCGCAGCGCCCGCTCGACCTCTGACGGGTGCACCTGGCCGTGCTCGTCCACCGGCAAGATCGTCACCTCGAAGCCCCACTCTTTTTCAAGCTGCTTCATGGTGTCGAGAATGGCTTTGTGCTCAAGGGGCGAGGTGATCAGGTGCTTGCCCTCCGCCCGCCGCGCCAGCGCGACCCCCCGGATAAACAGGTTATCGCTTTCTGTGCCGCAGCCGGTGAAAACGATCTCGCGCGGGGTGCAGTGGAGCACCGCCGCCACGCTGCGCCGCGCCTGCTCGACCGCCTGCTGCGCCGTCTGGCCTAAAAGGTAGAGGCTGCTCGGGTTGCCGTACTGCTCCGTGAAAAAAGGGAGCATCGCCTCAACCACGCGCGGGTCGACCCGCGTCGTCGCGCTGTGATCCATGTAGATCGTGGAGGGTCGCATCGGGCCTCCTGTGGGGATACCGTAAAGCTAGGTGAAAGGTAGGGAGATTATAGAAGGCCGAGCGCGGGGATGTCAACGCGCCAGCGGTATTTTTGGGCGGGCATCTGGCTCTTTATAGTTAACCCACCCAGGGCACCCCACGCAGCGCGAGGCAACCTTGCAACGGTGACGACAACCTGAGACGCCGCTGGAGGGTTTTTGATCATTTGAGACAGGAGATCTCTATCCATGCAGACCCGTACCCGAGTTTTAGTTGCTCTGACTATCCTGCTGTCAGGCGTAGTGCTGGGGCTACTCCCCACCGTCAGTTGGAGCGCCGGAAGCGTGGAGTGGCAGCGCTTTGCCGGTGCCTACAAGGATGTCGTGCTGGTAACGCGCGCCCGCTATGACCAGGACGATCAATTTATCGAAGTGCGCGCTACCAGCACCGACCCCGCCGCGCAGCTAACGGTGCTCGATGCGCGCACGCAGCGCGTGATTGGCCAGATGGTGTCGGCGGGCGATGGGTCCTTCCGCCTTGAAAAGAGTTGGCCCCGCTACCCGCGTCGGATCATGGTGGTCAGTAGCAGTGGGGGCCGGGCGATCGCTACGGTTGAGCTGCGCTAGCGACGCTGTAGCCCACCAACCCCTTTTCAGAGGGCGGCGCGTGTGCTAGGGGCCGCGCCCACCCGCTGCGGCGCTTCTGGACAGGTGAGCCGCCGCTCCACCCAACGCCCGCGCTCTGCCTTGCCAGAGCGCGGGCGTTGGGTTCTCCCCGTCAAAACAAAAGCCCGAAGGATACTCCCCTTCGGACTTCTGTGGCCTGCTGTTCGTTCCGCACTCCGCGTTCCGCGTTCCCCGCTCAGTCGCCCGGCATGGGGCGCATGCCCAGCCCGAAGCCCAACTCCGGCAGCACCTCTTCCTCGCTCTGTTTGCCGAAGGTGGCACGCTCGTTGCTCTCGCTAATCACCTCGATGCTGAGCCCGAGCGCCTGCAACTCCTTGACCAGCACGCGGAACGAGGCGGGAATCCCCGGCTCCTCGATGCGCTCGCCCTTGACGATGGATTCGTAGGTTTTGGTGCGCCCCTGCACGTCGTCGGACTTGACGGTGAGCATCTCCTGGAGGGTGTGCGCCGCGCCGTACGCTTCCAGCGCCCACACCTCCATCTCGCCCAGCCGCTGCCCGCCGAACTGCGCCTTGCCGCCCAACGGCTGCTGCGTGACCAGGCGTGTACGGGCCGGTCGAGCGCGCGTGCACCTTGTCCTCGACCAGGTGCGCCAGCTTGAGCATGTTGATCACCCCCACCGTCACGGGGTTGTCGAACGCCTCGCCGGTCTTGCCATCGTAGCAGGCGCATCTTGCCGCTAGTCGGGATCGGCCAGCCGATGGCCGCCGAGGTCGCGCGGGCCACCTGATCCACCGCTTGGAGGCTGCTCTGGTCCACCCCATCGAGCCGCGCCGCCTCGCCTCGGAACTTGAGCCACTCGATCAGGGCGATTCGCATCGCTTCGGCGTCCACCTCGTAGCGCACCTCTTCCGCACGCTCATCCTTTTCCCAACCGAGCAGGCTGGAGGGCTCGATCCCCTGCTGCTCCAGCCACATCTCCAGCCAGACGCGGCGCATTTCCCGTGAGGAGCGGATCACTTCTTCCGTTTCCCCCTCGTCCATGCCGCGCTCTTCAGCAGGGCGCGCAGGAAGATCTGCCGCGCCTCAAAGTCGTCGTTCAGCTCTGCCAGCTCGATGCCGCCCTCTTCCAGCGCCTGCATCGCCTGCTCGCCGAGCGCCTCCCAGGCGTGATCGATGAGCCACGCGCGGGCCAGCTCGGCGTCAATCTCCGCTCGCGCGCGCCGTCGAACACCGGCGTGACGGCGCGGAAGCCCAGGCGATCCGCCGCCCAGCCCAGGTGGGTCTCCAGCATCTGCCCGATGTTCATGCGCGCCGGGCACCCCCAGCGGGTTGAGGACGATGTCGATCGGCGATCCGTCGTCCAGGAAGGGCATGTCCGCGATGGGCACCACGCGCGAGATGACGCCCTTGTTGCCGTGGCGGCCGGCCATCTTGTCACCGTTCGGTCAGCTTGCGCGTCTGCGCGACCGAGACGCGGACCATCTGGTCCACCCCGGCGGGCAGCTCGTGGTGGTGGTCGCGGTCGAACTCGCGACGTCGACGACCTTGCCCTCGAACCGTGCGGCAGGCGTAGCGAGGAATCCTTGACCTCGCGCGCCTTCTCGCCGAAGATCGCGCGCAACAGCTTCTCTTCCGGCGTCAGCTGCGTTCTCGCCCTTCGGGCGTGATCTTGCCCACCAGAATGTCGTTCGGGCTTGACCTCCGCGCCGACGCGGATGATCCCGTGCTCGTCCAGGTCCTTCAGCGCGTCCTCGCCAACGTTCGGGATGTCGCGCGTGATCTCTTCAGGGCCGAGCTTGGTGTCGCGCGCTTCGATCTCGTACTTCTCGATGTGGATCGAGGTGAACGTGTCGTCGCGCACCAGCCGCTCGGAGATCAGGATGGCGTCCTCGAAGTTGCCGCCCTCCCACGAGCATGAAGGCCACCAGCACGTTCTGGCCCAGCGCCAGCTCGCCGCCCTCGGTCGAGGAGCTAGTCGGCGAGCACCTCGCCCTTGTGACCCGCTGGCCCTTGAGCACTATCGGGTGCTGGTCGATCGTGGTGCTCTGGTTGGAGCGCTGGAAGCGGCGCAGGCGGTAGGTGTGCTCCTCACCGTCGTGGTCGCGAACGATGACGCGCTCGGAGGTCACCGACACCACCTGCCCCTCGTGGCGCGACAGCACCACCTGGCCGGAGTCGTGCGCGGCCTGCAATTCCATGCCGGTCGAGACGATCGGTGCCTCCGGCTGCACGCAGCGGCACCGCCTGGCGCTGCATGTTCGAGCCCATCAGCGCGCGGTTGGCGTCGTCGTGCTCCAGGAAGGGGATCAGCGCGGCGCGAGACGCCCACGATCTGCTTGGGCGAGACGTCCTGTAGTCGACCTTCGTCCGGGTCGCGGCGGAACTCGTCCTGCCCGCGCCGCACGACACACGGTCGCGCGTGAAGTAGCCCTCCTCATCGGTCGGCGTGTTGGCCTGCGCGATGGTGTACTGCTCCTCGTCGTCGGCCGACAGATAAACTATCTCGTCGGACACGCGCGTGCGCACGCGGATCTCCAGCCGATCCAGCGCCTGCCAGCGCTGCGCGATCTCCTTGGTGATCTGCTCGCCCTCGCCGATGATCGGGTCACCAGTCTCCGGGTCGAGAACCTCGTCGCGGCTGAACTCGCCCACGGCGGCCACACCATCGTTGTCGGCGCGCTGGAGTACCTTGCGGTACGGCGTCTCGATAAAGCCAAACTCGTTGACCGTCCGTAGGTGGCGAGGCGACCGATCAGACCGATGTTCGGCCCTTCCGGCGTCTCGATCGGGCAGATGCGGCCGTAGTGCGAGTGGTGCACGTCGCGCACGTCGAAGCCGGCGCGCTCGCGGTTCAGGCCGCCCGGGCCCGAGCGCCGACAGGGTGCGCTTGTGGCGCAGCTCGGACAGCGGGTTGGTCTGGTCCATGAACTGCGACAGCTGCGAGCCGCCGAAAAAGCTCGCGCATGCGCCGCCACGATCGGCCGGATGTTGATCAGCGCGATGCGGGGTGACCTTCTCCGGGTCGCGGATCGACATGCGCTCGCGCACCACGCGCTCGATGCGCAGCAGCCCGACGCGCAGCTCTTTCGCCACCAGCTCGCCCACCGTCTTGACGCGGCGGTTGCCCAGGTGGTCGATGTCGTCCTTGGCTCCGACTCCGTTGTTGATCAGGATGACGCGCGCGATCATCTTGACGATGTCCTCCTGGTCACCGTGCGGTGGCTCAGCGGGATCACGTTCGACCTTCAAGGTCTTGTTGAGCTTGTAGCGCCCCACCTGCTCCAGGTCGTAGCGGCGCGGGTCGAACAGGAGCGACTGCAGAAAGTTGGTGGCGTTGTCGAGCGTGACGGGGTCGCCGGGGCGCATCTTGCGGTAAAATTCCAGCACCGCCTCTTCCGCAGTTTTGACCGGGTCGCGCTCGATCGTCGCATCCAGAAATTTGTGATCGGGGTCGGTGTCCAGGTGGTCGAAAAGCCCGTGCAACTCCTCGTCGCTGCCGGTTTGCAGCAGGGTGGAGCCGAAGCCGTCCGGCACCGCGCCCAGCGCTCGCAAAAAGGTGGTAAAGGGCATCTTGCGCTTGCGGTCTACCTTGATGGAGATCACGTCGCGCTTGTTGGTGGAAAATTCCATCCAGGTGCCGCGATCCGGGATCAGCTTGCCGGAGGCGAGGCGGCGGCCCGTGGTGCGATCCTCGTCCAGCGAGAAGTAGGCGTTGGGCGAGCGGATCAGCTGGCTGACGACGACGCGCTCGGAACCGTTGTGGATGAAGGTGCCCTTGCTGGTCATGAGCGGGAACTCGCCCATGAACACGTCCTGCTCCTGCATCTCGCCGGTTTCTTTGTTGATCAGGCGCGTTTTCATCCACATCGGCGCGGCAAAAGTGAGGTCTAGCTCCTGACAGTCCTCCTCCGAATACTTCGGCTCCTCGAACCAGTAATCCAGAAAGTACAGTTGCAGGTTGCCCTTGAAACTCTCGATGGGGGAGATTTCCAGCAACAGCTCGCGGATCCCCTCCTCCTTCAGCTGCTCAAAACTGCGCAGCTGAATCTCGATCAGATCAGGCAGGGCCATGACTTCGGGGATTGTGGCATAATTCTTGGTAGGCAGATCGCGCACACCGTATCGAGAGGCTAGGCGAGGCATGGAATTCTCCTTCTTGAACTTCTTGGACGACGAGAGCGGGTCGCGGGGGCGGAACGATGCGGGTGCCACCCTCTGATGGGCACCGCCCCGTTAGGGGGCGGCACAGGTTGGTAAGGCGCGAAGCTGTCAGGTAGGGACTGGAGCACTTTTTTCGAGCGTGGTGCTGGGGCAGCCCGATCCTGGCTCCGCTAAGGGCAGCGGCTGACCCCATACGACCATCGCTTTATTGTGTAACACTCTAACATAACATTTTTGGGGAACAAACGCAAGCAAGCGTTGAAATTTTAGTGAAACGCGGGTAACGCGGGCGCGGCGCGCGGCGCTTGCCTTTAGGGAGCGCTGTTTGTTATTCTACAGGCACAACCCTTCGATATTCGACGACCCACCCAGCGGGGAGCGCTAGCCTATGATAATCTTGGTTTTAAACTGCGGTAGCTCATCTATCAAGTTCCAGGTGATTAACCCTGAGACGCGCGCGCGGCTGATCAGCGGGGTGATGAGCGAAATTGGCACGTCTCGTGCTAGGTTCAAGTGGCAAAAGGGGGAGGAGCGCCACACCGAGGAGCACGCGGAAATCAGCTATGAGCAGGGCTTGTCCCTGATCCTGAACACGATCAGCACCGGCCCCGGCCAGGTCATCGCCTCGCTGGCCGAGTTGGATGGGATTGGGCACCGCGTGGTGCACGGGGGCGAGGGGTTCGCCGCTTCCACCCTCATCACGCCAGCGGTGGTGCGTGCCATCGAGACGGTGATCCCGCTCGCGCCGCTGCACAACCCGGCCAACCTGCTCGGCATCCAGGTGTGCGCGTCGCTGCTCCCCGACACGCCGCAGGTGGCGGTCTTCGACACCGCCTTCCACCAGACTTTGCCACCCCACGCCTACCTGTACGCGCTGCCCTACGAGTTGTATGAGAAGCACGCGGTGCGGCGCTACGGCTTCCACGGCACCTCGCACCGCTACGTCAGCCAGCGCGCGGCGGAGCTTCTGGGCGGGAGCGTCAACCTGATTACCCTGCACCTCGGCAACGGGGCCTCCGCCGCCGCCATCCGCGCGGGGCAATCGGTGGACACCTCGATGGGGATGACCCCGCTCGAAGGGTTGGTGATGGGCACCCGCAGCGGCGACATCGATCCCTCGCTCGTACCCTTTATCATGACGACCGAGGGGCTGGTCGGTCGAGCAGGCGGAGCGGCTGCTCAACCGTGACAGTGGGTTGAAGGGGCTGTCCGGCGGGCAGAGCGACATGGCGGTTCTGCTAGAGCAGGCCGCGCGGGGGGACGCGGGGGCGCGGCGCGCCATCGACGTGTTTTGCTATCGCGCCAAAAAGTATATCGGGGCCTACATGGCGGTGCTCGGCACGGTGGATGCCATCGTTTTTACGGGGGGCATCGGCGAGAACGCGCCGCCCATCCGCGCGCAAATCTGCGCCGGGCTGGAGCCGTTCGGTATCGAGATCGATCCCGATGCCAACCAACACGGCAAGGATCGTGCCGTCATCAGCGCGCCCGAGGCCACCATCAAGGTAATGGTCATCCCCACCGAGGAAGAATTGATGATCGCACTCGACACATACCGGCTGATTTCAGATTAAGAAGATGTCAGATTTCGGATTTCAGATTTCGGATAACAGATAGCAGATTACGACAAAACAGAAGGAAGGCGAAAGACTTATGATTGAAAGGTTCGGAATAGCAATCACGATCTAGTTGCCCCATCATCCGTTAATCCGTCAACTGTCAATCTGTCAATCCGTCAATCCGTCAATCTGAAATACATCGAAATCCGAAATCCGAAACCAACCTCCCTCCCTTCCCAACCCGGAGAGCGTCATGACCGATCAAAAACAGCGCAAAAACTTACTCATTCTTTCAACGACGGCGACAGGCGGCAAAACGACGGTGGCCCTGGGGCTGATCGAATTGCTCACCAACGCGGGGCGGCAGGTGGCCTACTTCAAACCGGTGGCGCAGCGCCAGGTGTACCCCTCCGACCAGGATCGTGACCGCGACAAGGCGATTTCTGCCACGGTCTTCAGCGAGCTGTCGTCGATGAGCCCCACCGAATCGCTCAGCCTGCAAGAGGCGTATGACTATTTTGCGGCGGGGCGCAGTGACTACTTCGCGGAGCGCGTCATCGAGCTGTACCAGACGATCTCGCCCGAGGCGGACGTGGTGGTGGTGGAGGGGATGCAGTACGATGACACCGCCGCCGCGCTCGCCTTCGAGGTGAATGTGCGGCTGGCGCACAGCCTGACCGCCGATACGATTTTGGTGGTGGATGCCCACAATCGCGGCACCCAGGCGATTTCCGATGTGGAGAGCCTGGTCAGTTCCTACCGCGAGGAGGGGGTCAACATCGGTGGCGTGATCCTGAACAAGGTGCCCACCGATAGCGCGGGCAACGTGACCCTTCCCGACGACGTGACGCGCGCCCTGCAGGATCATAACTTAAAGCTTTTCGGCGTCGTCCCCTTTGTCCGCAAAATCTCGGCCCCGCGCGTGCGCGACCTGGTGGAGCCTCTCAAGGCCAAGGTGCTGCGCGGCGAGGAGCATCTGGTGCGCCGCGTCTCCCGCCCGATCATCCTGGCGATGCACGCCGAAAACGCGGTCCAGCATCTTCAGGAGGGGGACCTGGTCATCGTGCCGGGCGACCGCGAGGACATCCTGATGATGACCCACCTGTACGAGCAGGCGCTCGACCGCCCCAACCTTGCGGGCATCGTGCTCACCGTGGGGTACGAGCCGCCCGAGCCGATCATGTCGCTGCTGGACAACCAGCACGCCTCGACGCTGCCCATCCTGCTCGTCGAGACCGACACCTACGAGACGAGCAGCCTGATCCAGCGCAAGCGGGTCTACATCGAGGAGGACGATTGGGAAAAGATCCGCTGGACGGTGGAGCTAATCGTCGAGCATCTGAACCAGCAGGACATTTTGAGCTACCTGGACATCCCCGCGCGCGACGTGGTGTCGCCCGCTGCCTTCCGCTACTCCATCATGGAGCGCGCCAAGGGGATGAACAGCACCATCGTACTGCCGGAGGGGGACGAGCCGCGCACGTTGCAGGCCGCCGCCATCATCCTGGAGCGCGATATAGCCAAGATCGTGCTGCTGGGCGACCGCGCGGCGATCTTGGAGGAGGCGCGGCGCGTCAACGCCAATATTTCCAAGGCGGAGATCATCACGCCCGCCTCGTCCGAGCTATTCGGCTCTTTTGTTGAAGAGTTGGTGGAGCTTCGCAAGGCGAAGGGGATGAGCGAGACGCAGGCCGCCGACCTGCTGCACGACAACGTCTACTTTGGCACGATGATGCTCCATCGTGGGCTGGTGCAGGGGCTGGTATCGGGCGCGGTGCACACCACCGCCAACACGATCCGTCCCGCCTTCCAGATCATCAAGACCAAGCCGAACGCGGCGCTGGTGTCCAGCGTCTTTTTCATGCTGCTCAACGACCGCGTCTGGGTCTTCGGGGATTGCGCGGTGGTGCCCAACCCGAACGCGCAGGAGTTGGCGCAGATCGCCGTGCAGAGCTACCACACCTCCATCGCCTTTGGGCTCAACCCGCGCGTGGCGCTGATCTCCTACTCCACCGGCACCTCGGGCGAGGGGGAGGACGTGGACAAGGTGCGGCAGGCGACGGAGCTTGCGCGGCAGATGGAGCCGGAGATGCTGGTGGACGGCCCGCTCCAGTTCGATGCCGCCGCCATCCCCGATGTGGCCGCCAAAAAAGCGCCGAACAGCCCCGTCGCGGGGCAGGCCAACGTCTTTATCTTCCCCGACCTGAACACCGGCAACACCACCTACAAGGCGGTTCAGCGCAGCGGCGATTACATCTCGATTGGCCCCGTGTTGCAGGGGCTCCGGAAGCCGGTCAACGACCTGAGCCGTGGCGCGATGGTGGACGACATCGTCTACACCATCGCCGTTACCGCGATCCAATCCAGCCAGAAGAGTTGAGAACAGGACAACAGCGATGAAATGGTTATTAGGCTTGAGCCTTGGAATAGCGGCAGGGTGGGTTTTCTATGGTGCCCTGAGCCGCTACCTGCTGGACGCGAAGAACGCGCAGGGGTGAGGACGACCGACGACCGACGACGGAGGACCGACGACCGACGACCGACGGACGATGGACGATGGACGATGGACGACCGACGGGTGCTCTCTGGGCGCGACGACCGATGAAGGTTGGTTTAGGGCTCGGGGGTGAGGACGAAGCTTTCTGCTTCGGCGACGAGTTGGGGGAAGGGAACCCCGGTGGCGCGCTGGAAGAGGGACGAGGGGTTGGCGGCGGGCTCCGTTGCCAGCTCGGTGGCGAGGCGACCCAGCACCGCCTCGCCCTGCTGGCGCACCAGATAATCGAGCAGCAGGTTCATCGCCATCCAATGCTGCTCCCATACGTCGTCGGGTGCGGCGGCGGCGGGCAGGGTGAGGGGGTCAAAGGTGCCCTGCAAGGTGGCGCGCCACTGGTTGCGCAGCGCCTGCGCTCTCCCCCTCATCGAGCGCCCACGCGCGTGCCTCCGCCCACTGAAGCTGCCGCTGCAAGAGCGCCACGCGCGCCGCGCCCGCCTCGTCCATCCCTTCGGGCCGGTGCACCGGCACCATCTTGAGGATAAGATTGTCGGTCATCTGGAGCCGATAGTACGCGGCGGACGAGAGCGGCTCCGAGGTGACGAGGTAGCTCAGGCGCGGGGAGTTGAGGAGCAGGGTGCGGCGGCTGGCGGACTGCTGGATCACGGTGCCAAATTCCGCGCGCTGCACGACTATCGTGATGGGGCGCGTTTCGAGCCACGCGGCGGGCCACTGCTCGGCAAGGTGCGCCCGCAGCCCCTCGGGGTCGAAGCGCCACGCCGCATTCTGGAGCGCGAGCCGCTCGGCGGGCTCGGCGCGCAGCACAAAGTGTCCGCTGCGCACCTCTTCCAGCGCCTCGTCGTCCGGGTAGAGCGGGGTGCGCCGCCACATGCCCCCCACCAGACGGTAGGCGCGCTGCTCGGCCACCTCGCGGGTCGTGCTGCCCTCCGGTGCGGGCCACCCCACCGTGACGGTGGCGACCATGCGCGCCTCGTCCACCGCTACCTCGCGCAGCAGCGGGGTGCCGGGCAACGACTTGGGCAGGCTCAGGTAGTAAAGGTAGGCGTTCTTCCACGCCAGCGGCGCGTCCGGGTCGAGCAGCGGCTTCCCCTGCTCCCACTCGCCGAGCGCCTTCAGCTGCGCCTCCACCGCTAGCACCTCCGTCAGGTCGGCGCGAAGCGCCTGCTGCTGCTGGCGCGCCTGCCACCACACCCCCGCACTGGCCAGGGCAATCAGCGCGAGCAGCAGCGCGAGCCAGCGCAGCCACGCCGCGCGCCCAAAGCGCCCCCGCCCCGCCGCGACGGGGGCTGGCAGGCGCGCGTCCTCCTCTTCCAGAACTTCCCACTCCAGCATCGGCTTGCTCCAGGCGCGATTAGTTGACCGAGCACCGGAGACCGAGGACCGAGGACATAGAAATTGCATCGCCGAGGACTGCTGGTCGTCGTTCCCCAATCCCTGATCCCCGTCCCCCTATCCCCGTCCCATAAAGGTAGCCCGCGCCTCGCCAACGTGCAACCTTCTTGGCCTCGGAAACAAAAAAGCGGCCCTGGTAATCCAGGGCCGCTTTTTTGATTGGGCAACGTTGCTTACGCGGGGGGCTGCTCGGCGGCCTCTCCCAGCACCTGCTCTTGGCCCGGTCAACTCGACCTGCTCGGAGCCGTCCGTCACGAGCGCCGCTATCTTCTTGCCTTCCCGTTAGGTTGCCAGCGTTGTTGCCCCACGGTTGTGTGCGATGGATTGCTTTGGCGGCGCAACAGGTGTGCCGGGGCGATGTAGGAGGGTAGAGCAAGGATTTCAGAAAGGAAGGATTTTTGGGAGGCCGACAATCTTCTTGATAAAAGGGAACCGACCCAATCGAAAATCGTTATGTGCCGCAGTAGGGGCAGATGTTCCAATCGAGCTTCATGAGCCGGTCGCAGTTGGTGCAGCGGTTCTTCAGGCGCGTGGAGCAGTTCGGGCACAGGAGGAAGTCATCGTCCACCGCCTCGTGGCAGGCGGGGCAGACGTTGCGCTCCTCGATCTCCTGGAGCAGCGCTTCCTCTTCCAGCGAGCGCTCGTACTGCTCGGCCAGCGTCTCGCGCGGGCGCAGCAGCAGGTAAAGCACCACCCCCGCGAAGGGGATAAAGGTGACAAGCAGCAGGGCGAGCAGCACGGCGAAGATGTCTCGCGTGCGGGCGCGGATGTCGCGGAACACCCAGATGATGGTGCTGAACCAGAGCGCCAGCAAGAAGGCCGCTCCGGCAAACAGAAGGGCCTGGAGCACCCTTCCCAATTGTTGTGTAATGGCTTCCATCGGTAGGTGGTGGTCCTCTACTTTTATTTTGGGGTGTGAATTTTTGGCTTGGGGCCGCTGTGCGGCGACAAACAATCCGCAAGTATATCACTGCCACCGCCCGCTGTCACATTCAGGGCTTTGGGTTTCCCTTGTCAGTAGGTTATACTTGAGAGATGGTTGACAGAAAGTAACGTCACCCGCTCGCAAGGGGTGGGGTCGAAGAAAAGAAAAAGATAGCCCAACAAAATGGATCAGTCACATATTCGCAATTTTTGCATCATCGCGCACATCGACCACGGGAAGAGCACCCTCGCGGACCGGCTCCTGGTGCAGACCGGCACCATCACCGAGCGGGAAATGAAGGAGCAGGTGCTCGACGACATGGACCTGGAGCGCGAGAAGGGGGTCACCATCAAGGCGAGCGCGGTGCGGCTCAAGTACACCGCCCAGGATGGTGAGACCTACGAGTTGAACCTGATTGACACCCCCGGCCACGTGGATTTTACCTACGAGGTCAGCCGTGCGCTGCAGGCGTGCGAGGGGGCGGTACTGGTGGTGGACGCGGCACAGGGGGTGCAGGCGCAGACCCTCGCGAACCTGTACCTGGCGGTCGATCAGGACCTGGAAATTTTGCCGGTGGTCAACAAGATTGACCTGCCCAGCGCCCAGCCCGACGCGATTGCCGAGGAGATCGAGAAGCTCGTGGGTATCCCCGCCGAGGAGGTCATCCCCATCTCGGCGAAGAGCGGCCTGAACACCCAGGCGGTGCTGGAGGCGGTCGTCAAGCGGGTGCCGCCCCCGCATGGCAACCCCAACGCCCCGCTGCGCGCGTTGGTGTTCGACAGCCACTACGATGCGTACAAGGGAGTGATTGCCTACGTGCGCGTGATCGACGGCAGCTTGAAGAGGCGGGAAGAGGTTCTGCTGATGCAGAGCGGCACCGAGGTGGAGCCGTTGGAAATCGGCGCGTTCATGCCGCGCATGTTCCCGCTGGACGAGTTGACAGCGGGCGAGGTCGGCTACATTGCTACGGGGCTGAAGGATGTGCGCGAGGTGCGCGTGGGGGACACGGTCACGTCGGCGGTGCGCGCGGCGACGGAGCCGCTGCCCGGCTACACCCCCGCCAAGCCGATGGTCTTCGCGGGGGTCTTTCCCATCGACGCGGGCGACTACCCGGACCTGCGCGACGCGCTGGAAAAGTTGCAGCTCAACGATGCCGCGCTGACCTTCGCGCCGGAAAACTCCACAGCGCTCGGCTTCGGCTACCGCGTGGGCTTTCTGGGGCTCTTCCACATGGAAATCATCCAGGAGCGGCTGGAGCGCGAGTACGATCTGGCGCTGATCGCCACCGCGCCCAGCGTGGCCTACCGCGTCATCTTGAGCGATGGCAACGAGATTGAGGTGGATTCGCCCGCGGCGCTACCCGACCCGTCGGAAATCGACGAGATTTTGGAGCCGTGGATGAATCTCACGATCTGGACGCCGGATCAGTACATCGGCCCGATCATGGAACTGGTCACCAAGCGGCGCGGGGTCTTCAAGACGATGACCTATCTCGACACGAGCCGCGTCCAGATTAACTATGAGTTGCCGCTGGCGGAGTTGATCGTGGATTTCTACGACAAGCTCAAAAGCCACACGCGCGGCTACGCCTCGATGGATTACAACTTCTTGGAGTATCGCCCCGGAAACCTGGTGAAGATGGACATCCTGGTCAATGGCGAGCCGCTCGACGCGCTCGCCATGCTGGTGCACCGTGACTTCGCCTACCAGAAGGGCGACGCGATCACGCGCAAGCTCAAGGAAGTGATTCCGCGCCAGCAGTTCAAGGTGCCGCTCCAGGCGTCCATCGGCAGCAAGATCATCGCGCGGCAAACGGTGCAGGCGTACCGCAAGGACGTGCTCGCCAAATGCTATGGCGGTGACGTGAGCCGCAAGCGCAAGCTGCTGGAAGCGCAGAAAAAGGGTAAGGCGCGCATGAAGCAGTTTGGCAACATTGAGGTGCCGCAGGAAGCGTTCCTGGCGGTGCTCAAGCTGGACGAGGAGTAGGGCGGGGCGGCGCGCGCCGCGTGATAAAGCAGAATAAAGAGGGGGGCACTTGCAAGTGCCCCCCTCTTTTGATTTTTGCTGCGTCGCGGGGACGGTTTTACTCGGTGGGGTGGATGGTAACGATGGCGGACATGTTCCAGCGCAGGCGCGGGTCGATGTCGTCCAGGGTGATGATGGCGGTGTAGGTCGTCATGTCGGCCTCGGCGTCCTCGTTGCCGACCGCCTGGATGCGGGCGACGCTGCCCGAAAACTCCGTGCCGGGTAGCGCATCGAAGGTTACGGTGACGGGGTCGCCCGGCTTGACGCGGACGATCCCGAACTCGTCCAGGCTACGCGCCTCGATCACCCAGTTGGACAGGTCGGCGAGCCAGGCGATCTGCTGACCCGCATTCACATACTCGCCCTGCATGATGCTGAGCGTGGCAATGGTGCCATCGGTCGGCGCGAGGAGCGAGGTTTGCGCCATCTCCGCCTGTGCGCCTGCCAGCAGCGTCTTCGTCGCCACAAGCTGCGCCTGGGCGGAGATGAGCGCTGCCTCGGCAGAGGCCTTGGCTGCCTTGACCGAGTCGATGGCGCTGCTCGCCGCCGACACCTCAGCCTCCGCAGAGGCGATGGTTTCGGGGCGCGCGCCTGCCTGGACCAGAGACAGTTGGGCCTGCGCGCGTTGGATCTCTGCCTGGCTGGAAGCGATGGCCCCGTCGCTTACCGAGGATTGCACCGCGCCAAGCTGCGCCTGGGCCGCCTGAATCTGCGCGTTGGCGCTGGCGACCTCTGCCTCGCTGCTGCCGTTGATCGTCGCCGCGCTGTAGCGTGCCTGCGCCGCGATATAATCATTGGTGGCACGCTGGAGCGCTAGCGACTCGGGGCGGGCCGAGATGTCGGGCATGTAGGCCACGCGATCATAGGCAGCCTGTGCCTGTTGTAGCGACGCCTCCGAGTTGGCCAGGTCGGACTGGGCAATCGTGATCGCATTCTCGCTGGGGCCAGCCTGCGCGGCTGTCAGGACCGCCTGCGCCGCCTGTACCTGCGCCTGCGCCGCTGCGATCTCGGCGGAGCTTGGCCCCTCCGATGCCTGGATGGCACGTGCCTGGGCCAGCGCGATGTCCGCCTGGGCCAGCGCTACCTCCTGCGGGAGCGGGCCTGCCTGGATGGCGGCTAGCATGGCCTGGGCGCTCAGCAGCCCCGATTCCGCCTGAGAAACCAGCGCGGCAGCCTGCAGCACCCCCGCCTCGGCGCGGCTCACCCCCGCCTCGGCCTGGGCCACCGCTGCCTCTGCCAGCGTCACGTCCGATTGCTGGCGGGTCCCATCGAGCTTTGCCAGCAACTGGCCTTCCTCGACTAGGTCGCCCTCTTTTACAAGCATCTCCACTACCCTGCCACTGCTCGGCAGGCTAAGCTGGATTTTGTTCAGGGGCACCACCAACGCATCCGTCGCCACGATGGGGGACGACTCGGCCACTTCTGGCTCTTCCTGCACGGCTGACACCGGCGTGACCGTTGCGGAGGCTTGGCCGGCGAGGGGACCAGACGTGCAGGCGACAGTGCTTACCATCAGCCCTACGAGGATGCCGATCATCCACGCCTTAACATTCCTCATCATAATACAGAACCTTTACGTTAGTTGCTGGCTAAAAAGCAAACGACCCAGGCACAGTAGGGCGCTCCGCCGCATGGGTAGCGAGGGACACGCACAGGGGTGGTTCGGGCAGGGGGAAGCGGATCAAACCGCTACATCATATTGAAATTTGCCCCGCTGGAAAATTCAAGCAAGGCAGAGAAAGCGCAACTTGGAGTGTATCGGAAAGCAAAGACCCCTTCCAGACCAAAAGTTGCCCACTTTCTGCTCATTCCCCGCGCCGGCTCACCAAGTCGGTTGACAGCATGCTGCCAGAGTGGACAGCAAGTGAGCACTTTATGGGCTGGCACGCGCCAAGTGAGAGTAGTATACTAGAAAAGCTGGGGAAGTATATTATTTTTTGTGTGGAAAAGTGTTGTAGGACATGACAGTTTCTCTATAGCGCTCCCCACCTTGTGGTGGGCCTCGCCGCCTGCGGCACGGCCCGCTAGCGCATGGAATCTAGTTTCTAAGAGCGCCGGTCGCTACCGAGCGCTCCGTCCATACATGGCAAGAAATGGTGCGAGTCGATGGATTTTTCATGGTCAACCGAACAGCTTGAATTGAAGCGGGGCGCAATCGAGTTCGCGCAGCGCGAGTTGAACAGCGGCCTGGTCGAGCAGGAGCGCGTGGGCCACTTTTCGCGCGACAAGTGGCAAAAGTGCGCCGACTTTGGCCTGCTGGGCCTCTCCTTCCCGGAAGCGTATGGCGGCTCCGGCGTGGACATCATGACGACGATGCTCACGATGGAGGGGCTGGGCTACGGCTGCCGCGACAACGGGCTGCTCTTCGCGCTCAACGCGCAAATGTGGAGCGTCCAGCACCCCATCCTCACGTTTGGCACGCCGGAGCAGAAGGAATTTTACCTCCCCAAGCTGATCCAGGGGGAGCTGATTGGCGCGCATGGCATGACGGAGCCGGATTCGGGCTCCGATGCGTACAGCCTGCGCACGCGTGCCTTGCCGCGCGATGGCGGCTACGTGCTAAATGGCAGTAAAACATTTGTTACCAGCGCGCCGGTGGCTGACCTAGCGGTGGTCTTTGCCACCGTTGACCCCAGCAAGGGTATGGGCGGCATCAGCGTGTTTCTGGTCGAGCGGGGCACCCCAGGCTTTACCATCGGGCGCGACCTGGACAAGATGGGGATGCGGACCTCGCCGATGGGGGAACTGTACTTTGAGGAGTGCTTTATCCCCGCCGAGAAGCGCCTGGGGCCAGAAGGGGCGGGGATGAGCATCTTCAACAGCTCGATGGAGTGGGAGCGAAGCTGCATTCTGGGCAGCCACATCGGCGCGATGGAGCGCCAGCTCAAAACCGCCATCCGCTACGCGCGCGAGCGCCGCCAGTTCGGCCAGCCGATTGGCAAGTTTCAGGCGGTGGCGAACCGAATCGCGGACATGAAGGTGCGGCTGGAAACCGCGCGCCTGATCCTGTACAAGGTGGCGTGGCTCAAGCAGCAGGGGCGCTCCGCCGTGATGGAAGCCGCGCTCGCCAAGCTCTACCTGAGCGAGAGCTTCGTCGAGTCGAGCATGGACGCGATCCGCGTGCATGGCGGCTACGGGTACATGACCGAGTTCGAGGTCGAGCGCGACCTGCGCGACTCGATTGGCGGCACTATCTACTCGGGCACCTCCGACATCCAGCGCGTTATCATCGCGCGGTTGCTCGGTTTGTAGTGTGGGGTGCGGCGCGCCGCAAAAAGCGACGGGCGCGCGTTCATTGTCTGCTATGCTGAGAGCGTCACCTCTCAGCCTTTCACCGAGAAGTAGGAGGATGCCTATCGTGCGCACCATGTTGATGCTGTAGGACGCGACGCTTTTTCTCCGTTGCCCCATCGCGCCCCGTTTCCTTGCCGACGGAAAATGTCACCACGAGGTATGAAAATGTCACGACGAAATGTTGTAAGCTTGGTTATGGTCTTGGTGTTAGGGGCAGTGGGCATCTGGCTGCTGGGTCGCCCCTCCGGCCTGACCCCCGAAAGTGCCAGCCGCCAGCAGGCGCGGCTCGGTGCGCTGGCACCTGCTGGGGCCAGCGGTGCGGAGCCCGCACCCGCTGCCCCGTCCGAGCAGACGGAAGGCCAATTGGTAGAGCCGGTGGTGGTCAACCTGGCCGACATTCCAGCGGGGGTCTATGACCCGAACAATCAGTTCGACCGCTGGCAGCGCGGCGAGCTCGACCTGGATGAGAACGAGAGCATCGTCAGCGAGGCGCAGGCGGAGGCGCTGCGGGCTGCCGCGCTGAAGCTGGAGCCGAGCGCCAACATCCAGCAGGCGCAAAGCGGCCCCGGCCTTTCCGCGCCCGTGCTTGGCATCAGCTTCCCGAGCATCGATATCAACGGCTGCTGTGGGGGCGGCGCGAACGTGCCCCCCGACCCGGAGATGGCAGCGGGGCCGAACCACCTGATCGCGGCGGTCAACGTCTCGTTCCAAATCTACAACAAAGCGGGTGCCTCCCTCGCCGGGCCGATCACCTACTCCAGCTTCTTCTGCACGCCAGGCGGTCTGCACCGCTGCTCCCTACGGAGCGTTTGACCCCAACGTGGTCTATGACGAGAAGGCAGACCGCTTCATGATCGGCGTGGATGGCAACGGGAGGTATTACTGCGCTGCCGTCTCGCAGACCGGTGACCCAACTGGTCTGTGGAACATCTATGCCTTTGCGGTCGTGAATCCCGCCACCGAGTTCTATGACTACCCCCACGCGGGTGTCGGCGAGGATGCGATCTACGTGGGCTCCAACATCTTCAACAGCGCGCTCACTGCCTTCGTCGAGGGGCGCATCCACGCGTTGGACAAAGCCGCGATGTACGCGGGTGCGGCGGCGGGTCTGAAAACCCGCAACCTGGGGGCTTCCCGTGACACCCCGCAGCCAATGAACACCCATGGGTGGGCCCAGGGCACCTGGCCGACCGACAAGAAGCATTACATTCTGGACGAGCGCAACTACAATGGCCGCGACCACACCCTCGCCGTGTGGGATGGCCCCTTCACAGGGCCTGACACCTTCGCGACGGTCGCTATAGTTGACCTGAACACGCCCACGGGCGTGGTAGCGGGCTTCCCTGTCGACGTTGTCCAATCGGGCGGGCAGCCCATCCAGGCTAACGATTGGCGACCACTGGACTTTGAATACCGCAACGGTTTTGGCTGGACCACGATGACCATCGGCTGTAACCCAGGGGCCGGTACGGTGGACTGTGTTCGCTGGGCGCAGATCAACCTGGCGACCGGCGCGATTGGCCCGCAGGGTGCGGGGGTCTTTTCCAGCAATAATGAGTATCGTTTCTTCCCAGACCTGGCTGTGAACAGCTGCAATGATGCAACGATTGGTTACAGCAAGTCCAGCAGCGCCATGTTCCCCAGCGTCTGGTATACCGGCCGCGAGCATGGCAACCCGGTGGGCACCCTGCAGGCCGAGGCACAGCTCAAGGCGGGCGAGATCACCTACACCGCCTTCGACCCCTCGCCGCGCCGCTGGGGCGATTACACCGGCATGACGATTGACCCGAACGGTCTTACCTTCTGGTACCTAGGCGAGTACAGCAAGAACACCGGCAATGCGAACGGACGCTGGGGCACCTACATCGGCTCCTTCAGCTACCCCGAATGCCAGGGCGGTGGCGGCGATCCAACCCTGCACAGCGGTGACCTGGACGCCATCAAGTCGAATGCGGGCGCGAAATGGAATGCGCGCGTCACGGTCCTCGTGCATGACAACGCGCACGCGCCGATCAGCGCTGCAACGGTTACGTTGAATATTAACAACGGAGCCCTGACGCGCACCTGCACCACAGGGGCAACGGGTACGTGCTACATCCAGCTGAAGGTGCCGGATGCCATCCAGTCCCTTACCGTGCGCGTGACGGACATCAGCAAGGGCGGCTACACCTACAACGCCAGCGCGAACCACGACCCGGATACGGACAGCGACGGGACGACCATCATCGTCACCCAACCTTAACAATTTCGGGTCATCCGAGTGAACGAGTGGCCCCACCGCCTCTGTCGGCGGTGGGGCCGCTTCATGTGCCGGCGCGCGGCGCGCACCGACCCAAAAATGAGCAAAGAACGAACAGCATTTGAGCGCGTTCTGACCTGGAAATTAGATAGCAAAGCAGGCAAGATACAATAGTGCGCGCTTTCCGACGGGAGAGCAGGGATCGCCACACGAGAATGGGTTGCCAGGAAGGGTCCTGTCTCTGTAGGAGTCAGGGCTTGCTCTGTTTCACGGAGGCGGGCCACGCCGAGCCTGTAGGGGAAGAACATGGCCTATTTGTTGCCACAGTTGTTGAGCGAGAGTGCCGCGCGCCTGCCAGAGCAGGAGGCCGCGCGCTTTGAGGGGCAAAGCCTCCGCTACGCGCAGCTTGAGGCGCTCACCAATCAGGTGGCGAACCAGCTGATCGCGCTAGGGGTGCGGCGCGGTGACCGCGTGGGCATCTACGTCCACAAGTCGCTGGCCTCGCTGGTTAGCGTGTTTGGCATCATGAAGGCGGGCGCGGTGTACGTGCCGCTCGATCCGAACGCCCCCGCCAAGCGGCTCGCCTACATCACGCGCAACTGCGATGTGGCGGTGCTGCTGACCTCAACCGACAAGCTCGCCGACCTCGCCCTCTTCTTCGAGGAAGGGACGCCGCTCCGAACGGTGCTGCTCACCGACGAGCAGCCCGCCCGCGAGGGGACGGCTGCCCGACGAGGTTCGCGTCGTGACGTGGGCGGAGATTGGCGCGCAGGATGCTCACTCGGTGCCCGATCCGGGCACCATCGAGAGCGACCTGGCCTACATCCTGTACACTTCTGGCTCGACCGGCGAGCCGAAAGGTGTCATGATCTCGCACCGCACGATCCTCACCTTCGTCAACTGGTGCGCCGAGCGCTTTGCGATGAGCGAGGCGGACCGCGTGACGAGCCACGCGCCGCTCCACTTCGATCTCTCTACCTTTGACATCTACGTGACGATCAAGGCGGGCGCGACGGTGGTGCTGCTGCCTGAAAAGCTGTCTGTCTTCCCGATCCAGCTGACGCGCCTGTTGGAAGCGGAGCGCATCACCGTCACCTATCTGGTGCCCTCCATCTTGTCGCTGATGGTCAATTACGGGAAGCTGAGCGCCTACGACCTGTCGGCGCTGCGGCTCGTTTTGTTTGCGGGCGAGGTCTTTCCTATCAAATACCTGCGCGAGTTGGTCGCCGCGCTCCCCCACGCCGACTATTTCAACCTGTACGGCCCCACCGAGACCAACGTCTGCACCTACTACCAGGTGCAGCCCGACGACCTGGACCCCGCGCGCACCCAGCCTGTCCCCATCGGCATCGCCTGTGAGAACATGGAGGTGTTCGCGGTGGACGAGTTGGACCAGCGGGTGTCCGAGCCGGGGCAGGAGGGGGAACTGTGGGTGCGCGGCTCCTGCGTGGCGCAGGGGTACTGGGGCGACGCGGCCAAAACCGCGAAGAACTTTGTGCCCAACCGCTTCAACCCCCACGTCAGCGAGATTGCCTACCGCACCGGCGACATCGTGACGCTGGCGGAGGATCGCCGCAACTGGCTCTATGTGGGCCGCCGCGACCACATGATCAAGAGCCGCGGCTATCGCATTGAGTTGGGCGAGATCGAGGCGGCGCTGTACGCGCACCCGGGGGTCAAGGAAGCAGCGGTCATCGCGATTCCCGACGAGATGCTCGGCAGTCGGCTGCGCGCCTACGTGGCCCCGCTGCACCAAGATGGATTGACCCCCAAGGAACTGGAAACCCACTGTAGCCAGCATCTGCCGCGCTACATGGTGCCCGAAAGCATCGAGCTGCGCGAGGCGCTGCCCAAAACCTCATCGGGCAAAATCAACCGCACCCTATTGGCACGCATGTAAGTACCGATTCCGAGTGGCGGAGTGGCAACGAGAAAACGTTGTCATTTCGACCGCAAGGCGGAATCTCATCTTTGCGCGAGCACTGCTAAGATTCCTCATTCCGCTTTGCTCCATTCGGAATGACCTTGCTATGGCGTGGGTGACATCCCGAAAGGGGATAAGGCGACAGGAGATCCCTATCGAACATTCTTCTATTATCCGTCCCTACTCAGAGCCAGAAATGCTGTAATATCCTGTTCAGAGAAGTTATGAAAGTAAGGGGTTTATGCAGACCGATGTCGTAATTGTGGGGGGCGGTCCAGGAGGCTCGACGGCTGCCATGTTTCTTCTTCGTGAGGGAATCACCCCACTCATCATCGAGCAGATGGAGTTCCCCCGTTATCACGTTGGCGAGTCTATGACAGGGGCCGCAGGCAAGGTGGTTCGTGAGTTGGGTCTGGAAGAGGAGATGCGGAAATCGGGGCACCCCATCAAAAAAGGGGTAAAAGTTTACGGGCCGAAGGGCCATAGCTCCTGGTGGGTGCCTGTGACGGGTCGTGACGAGCAGTGGGAGCTATTCGATTGGAACACCTGGCAGGTACGCCGTGGCGACTTTGACAAGATGATGCTGGATGAGGCAGTCGCGCGCGGGGCCACGTTGCTTCGCGGCAAGGCCACGCAGCCGCTCCTTGCGGAGGATGGCTCGGTGCGGGGCGTGGAGGTGCGCCTGGAAGATGGCAACACCGTAGAGATCGAGTCGCGGCTGCTCCTTGATTGCTCCGGTCAGGCTACCTTTCTTGCCAACAAGGGGGTGACCGGCCCCAAGTATATGGGGAGCTACGACAAGCAGATCGCCATCTTCTCGCAGGTGAAGGGTGCTATCCGCGATGAGGGAGGCTCGCGCCTGGAAGACAAAGACAACACGTTGATCTTCTACAAAAACAAATTCCACTGGGCCTGGTTCATCCCGCTGGATGATGAGGTGGTCAGTGTCGGCGTGGGTGTTCCCTCGGCCTACTTTCTGGAAAGCGGCGAGAGTATAGAGGATTTTTACAGGCGGGAGCTGCATGAGCTCAACGACGAGCTCGCGCGCCGTGTGCCGGAGATCAATCTGGTCGAGGGGGTGCATGTGATCCCCAACTACTCCTATCAGGTAAAGCACTTTTGCGGCAAGGGGTATATCTGCATCGGTGACGCGCACCGCTTCATCGATCCCATCTTCTCCTTTGGGTTGACCGTATCCATGCGCGAGGCCCAACTTGCAGCACCGGTGATCAAGGCTTACCTGGACGGTGCCAACCACGATGCGGAAAATCCATTCGAGGAGTTTCAACGCCTGTGCGAGCGGGGGTGCGACGTGTTGGAAGACATGATCGACCTTTTCTGGGAGCAGCCCTTCCCCTTCGCGACCTTCGTCCACCATCGTTACACGGAGTACATGACGGACGCCTTCGCCGGGCGTATCTATGAGCATCAACCATCGCCGGCCATCCATGCCTTCCGCAAGATGCTGGATCGGGAGCGCTCCTACGAATCGGAAGAGATTTACTCGCTTCCAATTGGCTCTCGCTATCACCCGGAGCGGGCCGAAATTTGGCAGGCTACCTCCCCGGTGAAGGGGACAGAGGCGTGGATCGGGGAATGAGAGACTGAAAGCTAATACAGCTTTTGTGTGAAGAAGGCGTGAAGCAGGGTACACGGAACTCAACCACCTACTCCCTTCCAACCAACAAATCCGAAAAGTTTTGCAGGCTGGCTTCAGAGAAAAAATTCTCGGATTTCATCCTTGGAAGGGAGTATAGGCCGTCAAAGGAACTAATATGTCGCCGCTTTCGGACGCTAATTTAGAGAGTGCCAGCGAGTATGACGTGATTGTCATCGGTGGCGGGCCAGCTGGGTCGACGTCGGCAGCCCTACTGGCTCGCTATGGACATAAAGTCCTCCTTCTTGAGAAGGAAGTGTTTCCACGTGAGCATGTAGGCGAGTCTATGTTACCCTTCTGTCACCCCCTCTTCGAGGATCTGGGGGTGCTGGCGGAAATGAAGAAGCGCTTTGTGCGTAAGCCGGGGGTACGCTTTATTAATCGGGATGGAAACATCTCAACCGCTTGGTGTTTCTCCCATGTCATTGAGGACGAGAGCTACCTCTCGTTTCAGGTGCTCCGTGGCGAATTCGATCACGTTCTCCTCGACAATGCGGAGCGCCTGGGTGCCACCGTACGGCAAGGCGAGCGTATCAAACAGGTTGACCTGACGAGTGCCGCCGATCAAGTGACGGTCGAGGGAATTGACGCGGAGGGCAACGAGTCTCGCTATCACGCACGATTCCTGATCGATGCCAGTGGCCGGGATGCGCTGGTCGCCAGCAAGAATGGATGGCGCAAACCGCGTGCGGAGCTAGACCGAACGGCGATCTGGTCGCACTGGGAGGGGGTAAAGTTGCAGGGGGGCCTGGAAGAGGGGCTCTCTCTGATTATCTATATCGGGGAGGAGAAGAAGGGGTGGATCTGGATCTTCCCCCTCGGAGAGGATCGCATCACGGCAGGTGTAGTGATGCAGAACTCTTACATGCGTAGCGAGCGCCCCCGCCTACAGGAAGCGGGTTCACAGGATTGGCTGTACGACCTGCTCATGCAGGAACTGAACTTTTCCCCGCTAGCCCGTGATTTGTTGGACGGCTCTCACATGGTCTTGCCTGTGATGGTCAACGGGGATTACTCTTACGAGGTTGAGAACCACTACGGTACCAACTATGCGTTGGTTGGTGACGCACGAGGGTTCATTGACCCCATCTTTTCTAGTGGTGTCTTCCTCTCGATGAAGAGCGCCTACCTGGTTGCCCCTGCTGTGCACCAACAGCTAACCCAGCCATCGCATGAAGTGAACCCCGAGCTGGTTTTAGCCTACAAGAGAATTACGGGCGGATATGGCTTTGTGCATCGCATGATTCGTCTCTTCTACAATCCTCACGCCATTACGTGGGCCGAGGCGGGCGCAGAAGGGGAGATCCACAAGGCGCACGAGAGTGCGTTGGCAGCAGGGCACTATATGCTCTCGGGCGGATTTTTCGAGGAGTATGAGAAGTTCCACGACTTCTTCGACATGCTCGAAGATCCAAAGCGCTTCAAGCAATATAAGAAGTTGGTCATCGACCGCGACAGGTTCAGCGGGGACTCTTGCCACAGTGAGTGGGACGATGTGTTTGGTCAGATGATCGAATGGGGTGAACGGCGTAAGAGCTCATCGATGGAACTGGATAGGGCAACAACAACGGGGTAGCGGATTCCTTGTCTTGGCCACAGCGGAGGGCTAGACATTAAATCATCTTTGGCAGCGTGAGTGGAGGATACGTAACGATGAAGACGGATGTAGTGATTATCGGTGGTGGCCCAGGTGGCTCGGCGATGTCCATGTTCCTCAAGGAGCGTGGCATTGAATCCATCATCATTGAGAAAGAGACGTTCCCGCGCTTTCACATTGGCGAGTCCATGACCGGCGAGTGTGGGGGCGTGGTGCGGGCGTTGGGCCTGGAAGCAAAGTTGAATGCCAGCCCGCACCAGGTCATCAAGCGCGGGCTGACCGTGTACAGCGGTGAGTCGGGCAACAACAAGTGGTACGTGGGTGTGGCGGCGCGCGACGAGAATAATAATCTGGTGCCGCAGTACACCTGGCAGGTGCACCGCAACCAGTTCGACAAGATGATGCTGGAGGAGGCGGTTGAGCGCGGTACCCCGCTGATCCCCGGCATGGCAACCGCCCCGCTGTTCAACGAGGATGGCTCGGTGCGCGGGGTTCAGGTGCGCACCAACGACGGCGACACGCTGGACATCGAAGCGGAGGTGGTGGTGGATGCATCGGGGCAATCCACCTTCCTCGCCAACCACGGCGTGACCAGCCGCAAGTATCGCGGCAACTACGACAAGCAGATCGCCATCTTCTCCCATGTCGTGGGGGCGCAACGCGACCCCGCGCCCAACGATGGCGATACCTTGATCTACTACAAGGAAAAATATCACTGGGCCTGGTTCATCCCCCTGGACGAGGAAACCACCAGCGTGGGCGTTGTGGCCCCCGCTGCCTACTTCCGCGATCACAACGAGAGCAAGGAAGAGTACCTGCGGCGCGAGCTGCACGAGCTAAACGCCGACATCAAGCGGCGCATCCCCGAAATCAACTTCGTGGAAGAGACGCGCGCCATCCCGAACTACTCCTTCCAGGTCAAGCAGTTCACCGGCAAGGGGTTCATGTGCATCGGTGACGCGCACCGCTTTGTGGATCCCATCTTCTCCTTCGGCCTCTACGTGACGATGAAGGAAGCGCAATATGGGGCGCAGGCCATCGCGGGCTACCTGAATGGCGACAACCGCGATGCCGACAACCCGTTCGAGGAGTACCAGCGCTTTGTTGAGAATGGTATCGACATTTTCGAGGATATCATCGACTGCTTCTGGGAATATCCCCTGGCATTTGCTACCTTCATCCACCACCGTTACCCTGGCGAGATGATCGATGTGCTGGCCGGGCGCGTCTTCCACAATCAGCCCTCCTCCGCCGTCGCTGCGGCCCGCACGCTCCTGCAACGGAGCCGTGAGTACAACCCCGAGGCCGCGCCCGAGGGGCTGCGCTTCCAGCCGGAAGCGGACGATCCCGTGCGCTGGCGTCGCAACTGGGACGCGAACTAGCGTTTCTTGTTGCATTACCTTGCGAGGGTGGGGAGCGGCGTCGCGCTCGCGTGATCGCTGGCGGCTCCACCCTCCTCTCTTCTATCCTTGATCCTTGACGAAAGGCGGAGCAATGACTGTTGAAGCAACCATCGAGCGATTTATTCTGGACGAATTGCTGCTGGGCAGCGGCCCGCAGACGCTGGACCCAGACGAGAACCTGCTCGAAAGCAATATCCTGGATTCGTTGTCGCTGATGCGAATCGTGATTTTCCTGGAAGAGCAGTTTGGCACGCCGGTAGATGATGGCGAGTTGGTCCCTGAGAACTTCCAGACGGTGAACCGGATCAAATCTCTGGTTACCAACAAACAGCCGGTCTAGTAGACGGCGAGGCAGAACATGGCGCTTGTGACGAAGGGGGATTTGCCCCACCTGGCCTATACCGCCGTAACCATCGGCCTCCGCGCCATACCGTTGGCGCTGCGCTGGCAGGAGTGCGACAGCGCGGCGAAGCGGCTGGGCCACCTGTGGTACACGCTCGACCGTGGGAGCCGCACCCTCGCCAAAAACAACATGCAGGCGGTGCTGGGCCATCGGCTGAGCGAGGCCGAGATCGAGCGCGAGGTGAAGCAGCATTTTTATGTGATCGCGCTCGGCAAGATCATGAACGACATGCTGCCCGACCTGTCGCTGGAGCAGTTGACCCACTTCCTGCACGTGGAGGGGGAGGAGCACCTTCGGGCAGCGCTGGCGGGCGGGGGCGGCGCGCTCCTGCTGGGGATGCACTTTGGCCTGCATGGCTACATCCCGCTAACCCTCTTTCAGCGGCTGGGCTACCAGTTTGTGGCGATCCTCGGCCACGAGTACCCGAGCGATAGCTGGGCCTACAAGCGGCTGGTCTACCCGGTGCGCAGCCGCAACTGGCACCAACTGCCGGTGGTCAACGCCGATGGTAGCCCGCAACGTGCGCTGGTGGAGCCGCTGCGCCAGGGGCAGAGCGTCATGATCTGGCCCGACCTGGTGAACGAGGAGCTGTTCCGCCAGCCGGAGCCGAACGTGATTCGCATCCCGCTGCTGGGCAAGTCGATGCCCTTCCGCACCGGCGCGTTTCGGATGGAGCAGTGGATGAAGGTGCCCGCGCTGCCCTTTGTCTGGGTGCCGCAGCCACATGGCTTCACCATGCGCATCGAGCCGCCGCTGGCCCTGGAGGGCGACCGTACCCTGGGTGGCCTGACCGCGAACGTGCGCACCTATGCCGCGCGGCTGGAGGAGTACATCCTGCGCTACCCCGGCATGTGGTGGCAGTGGCGGCAGGAGCGGCTGATGGAACTGATGCAGCCGCTCCCGGCGCGCGGGTGGCCGCGTAGGCGGGGCGGCAGCGCCCCCATATTGATAGTCTAGTTCCCCCCCCATTTTGATAGTCGGTGCCGCGCCTAGTGGCACCCAACGTTTGTTCTGAGCGAGAGATGGAGAAGATGATGGGTTTTTTGAAACGCTTGTTCGGCAAAGAAGAAGCAAAAAAGCGGGAGCCGGTCGTGGTAGTGTCCGGCCTGCCACGCTCTGGCACCTCCATGATGATGCGGATGCTCGACCAGGGCGGGATTCCCCCGATCACCGACGAGATTCGCGAGGCGGACGTGGACAACCCCAAGGGGTACTACGAGTTCGAGCGCGTCAAGCAGTTGGACAAGGGCGACCACGGCTGGCTGCCCGACGCCGAGGGCAAAGCGGTAAAGGTGATCTCGGCGCTGCTCAAGCACCTGCCCGCTGGTCACGAGTACAAGGTGATCTTTATGCGCCGCGACGTGCAGGAGGTGCTCGCCTCGCAAAAGAAGATGCTGATCAACCGAGGCGAGGATACCGATCGGGTGAGCGACGAGGAGCTGGAAGAGTTGTACAAAAAGCACCTGGGCCAGGTGATGGGCTGGCTGACCTCGCAGCCGAACGTGGCGCTGCTCAACGTCAGCTACAACAACCTGCTGGCCAACCCGCGCGCGGAGTTGGTGGCGGTCAACCAATTTCTGGGCGGTGGGCTGGAGATAGAGTCCATGGCCTCGGTGGCGGACCCGACCCTGTATCGCAACCGCAAAGAAACCGCTTAGCGGTCCCGGTTCTATTTTCCATGGTGCCTGACATCTCCCCCTCCCATTGTAAGCGAGGCCGATCATGAAAAACGTGATGACGATTGACGTAGAAGATTGGCATCATTGTATGGGGCTCGACCCCGCCACGTGGTCAGCGTATGAAGATCGGATCGTCCAGAGCACGAGCAAGGTGCTCGACCTGCTGCGCGAGGCCGACGTGCGCGCCACGTTCTTCACGATGGGGTACGTGGCCGAGCACCACCCGGAGCTGGTGGCGCGGATTGCCGACGAGGGGCACGAGGTGGAGTGCCACGGCTACCACCACGAATTTGTTTACAATCTGAGCCCCGACGAGTTTCGCGACGATCTATGCCGCACGCGCGACGCCATCGAGCGCGCGACCGGTCGCCGCCCGCTCGGCTACCGCGCGCCCTACTTCTCGATTGTGCGCGACCGCTCCTGGTGGGCGCTGGATACGCTGGCGGAGCTAGGCTTCCGCTACGATTCCAGCATCTTTCCGGTTTACAATCACCGCTATGGGGTGCCGGACGCGCCCCGCTTCGTCCACACCATCGAGACGAATGGCTTTGGGTCGCTGGCGGAGATTCCCAGCTCGACGCTGAAATGGCGCGCCAACTGGCCGGTCGCGGGCGGCGTGTACTTCCGCTTTCTGCCCTACCCGCTGATCCGTCGTGCGGTCAAGCGCATCAACGACGAGGGGCAGCCCGCGATCCTCTACGTTCACCCGTGGGAGATGGACCCGGAGCAGCCGGTGCTGGCCGGGCTCAACCCACTTTTTCGGGCGCGTCGCTACCTCAACCTGGACAAGACCGAGGGCAAGTGGCGCTCCCTGCTGCGCGACTTTGAGTTTGCGCCGATGGGCGAGGTTTTCCAGCAAGAGATTCACGGAGCCCTCGTCCATGCCTGATCTGTCTGTATCGCTGCTACAGCCCGGCGAGGAAGGGCTCTGGGACCGTTTTGTCCAGAACGCCCCCGATGCCGGGTTTTTTCATCTGCTCGGCTGGAAGAACGTGGTCGAGCGGACCTACGGCCACCGTACCCACTACCTCATCGCCCGCGCGGGGGAGGAGGTGCGCGGGGTGCTGCCACTCTTTATCCTCCAGAACCGCTTTTTTGGGACGCACGTCAGCTCGCCGCCCGGCGCGATTTCCGCGCTGGACGAGGCGGCGGGGCGCGCCCTGCTCGACGCGGCGATGGCGCTGGCGGAAGAGGTAGACGCGGACGACCTGCTGCTGAGCGCGAGCACGCGCGTCTGGGACGGCGACCTGATCACGATCCAGCGCCACTGCACGCAGCGCATCGCCCTGCCGGACAAGAGCGAGAGCCTGTGGAAGACGGTTTCCCGCCACAAGCGTAAAAATATCAACAAGGCGGAGCGGAGCGGGGTCACGGCGACGATTGGCGGCGAGGAGCAGTTGGATTTCTTTTACGAGGTCTTCGCGCAGAACCTGCGCGACCTGGGCACGCCGGTTTTTGCCAAAAGCCTCGTCCAAAACATCTTTCGCGAGTTCCCCGATCAGACTCACATCGTGGTCACGGAAGTGGAGGGCAAACCGGTCGGCGCGCTGCTCTTCTTTACCTGGAAGGAGCTGATCCACGCGCAGTGGGCCGCCACCTTCCGCGAGTTTCGCGACTTTCGCCCCAACGACATGCTCTACTGGGCGATGCTCAAGTGGGGCTGCGAGAACGGCTATCGCGTCTGCGACACGGGGCGCAGCCAGTGGGGCTCCGGCAACTTCAAGTTCAAGGAGCTATGGGGGGCCGAGCCGGTGCCGCTGTACTACCAATCCTTCATGCGGCGCGGCACGAGCGTGCCAGATTTCGAGCTCAAAGTGGAGCGCGACTTCAAGTTTCGTTTTATCGTGCAAAGTTGGCAGCGCCTGCCGGTCCCCGTCACCCGCCTTGTGGGGCCGTACCTCCGCAAAAATCTGTATCCGCTTTAACCCTTTTTGTAGCCTTGCTGCTCCTGGAGGGAGCCGCCCATGTTCGATTGGCTGCCTGCGCTTTCCGCCCCCACGGCCCTCACCGGTTCAACCCTCACCGCCTATGTCCTCTTTGATCTTTTCCTGATTGTGCTCCTGGCGCGCGTGTTAGGCACCCTTGCTATTCGCATCGGGCAACCACGCGTTGTGGGAGAAATCCTGGCGGGCATTCTGCTAGGCCCGACCCTCCTCGGCGCGACCTTCTCGCAGGTTGTCGCTCCCCTACCCGTTCGCCCCATCCTGAGTACGATTGCCACGCTCGGTTTGATCCTCTTCATGTTCCTGGCGGGGATCGAGTTTGACCCAAAGATGGTGCGAGGGCGAATGCGTCAGGCGGGCCTCCTTGCAGTGCTTTCGGTTCTGGTACCCGCTCTTCTCGGCTTCCCGGTGGCAATGGCGATCCACACGCCGAGCTATGCAGGCCCGACAGGTGCCGCGCTTTTGCCCTTTGCCCTCTTTATCGGGGCCGCGCTCTCGGTCACTGCCTTCCCGGTGATGGCGCACATCCTTATGGAACGCGGCGAGCTGAACAGCCAATTTGGCGCACTTAGTGTGTCAACCGCCGGCATAATGTCCGTCCTGATGTTTACCTACATCGCTTTTGCCAATGCGGTAGCGGCAAGCAACGGGATGGGGGGCCTGCTCTGGAAGGTTGCGCTGATCGTCCTGTTCGGGATCGTATCCTGGTACCTTGTCCGTCCTCTCCTGGCGCGCGTGCTGCAGGGCGTATCGGGCGGGGCACCCCTTTCGGGCAACGCCGTGGCCTTTGTGCTGGCGGGGGTGGTGCTCTACGGACTAATCACCGATCGTATCGGCATCCACGCGATGGTGGGCGGCTTTGTCTGGGGTGTCCTCGTTCCTGATGATTCCGAGCTTCGACAAACGCTCGCCAACAAGGTGCGTGATGTGGCACTGCTCTTCCTGCTACCGGTCTTCTTTGCCACCGCGGGATTTGCCGCCGATTTGAAATTACTCACCCCTGCCGCACTCCCTGCGCTGCTGTTGGTGCTGGCGGGGGCGATTGGGGGTAAGTTCCTGGCCGTGGTGCCTGCGCGCGCCTTTAATCTTTCCTGGCGCGAGGTAGGAACCTTGGGCGCGCTCTTCAACACGCGCGGGCTGCTGGTTCTGGTTGTTGGGTTGATTGGGCTAGAGCTAGAAATTATTACGGTAGCCACCTTCACGATTATCGTCCTGGTCGCGCTCGTTACCAACATGATGACCCTGCCCCTGCTGAAGCTCTTCGCGCGCCGACCGGTACGCACGGCAGCCTCTACACCGGCTGTATAGGACTTTCCATCCCCTGCCGGAATGCCCTCATACCCCGTTAATTACAGACCAAAAAGCGCCAGACCGATAAAACGGTCTGGCGCTTTTTGGTGGCAAGCGAGTGGCTCGTTGGGCTATGGAGCGGTGCAATACATGCGAAGCTCCTCGATCGACTGGTGCATCTCCTCAGTCAGCACCGCCGCATCATAGCGGAAGAACCCCACAAAGCTACCGCTCCCCGTATCGCAGATGGCCGTGCCTACCTCCAACACCTGTTGGGGGGTCATGCTGCACGTGCCGTACGTGTCGCACCCTCCCTCGACCACCTGCATGGCCCAGGAAAGCGACCGAACTTTGCCTGCATCAAGGAGCGCCCTCCCGTCCGCAATAAAATCAGCGACCGTTCCTTTGTGGAAGGCATAGGTGAAGGCAAGCTCGTCCGTTTCGACCCATGTATAGGTCGAGGCATAGAGGGGGGCAGCATTGACGATGGTGTGCAGGGTGGGCCAGTAGCGTTTCGAGATGGCCGAGGCCTGATCTACCTCCGCCTGGGTAGGGCAGACACCGTTCCAGTCAGAGCAGTCGTGGGGCTCATCAATCGTCAGATGGCTAATGATGGTGCCATTCTCCACATACGGATCGATTAGCCCTACAAAGTCGTTGATCCGATCCTCGTACACCACCAGGTCTAATCCTCCGGTAGGTTTTGCTACATCACTACTCAATCCCTCGAGACGGACGATTATCTTGGTCCCGCACGTGTGGGCTTCTTCCAGGGGCGCGCTATTGAAATTTCCTCCAGCGGGTAGAAGCGTATCACGGCGCAGGGAGATTACCTCGTAGTTACATATCTCATAGAGCGGTGGCATGCCCATAAGAAGCGGGATACGCTGTGCGGGCGGAATTTCGGGCTCCTCCTGTTGCTGAAGGACGAGAGGCAGATACTGTGAGGTTGTCCCTGCAGCGCCGCTTGCTCGCTGTGCCGCATGGGTGAGGGGGATGAAGGAGAAGATCAGATAGAGCAGCACTGATGCAACCAGCATCTGACAGGAGCGGGCGAGGAGCGAGAGCATGTAGGCGTCCTATCTAGAATATCTCGGGTGCACTGCAAAGCAGTTCGACGGCAGCACTTTGTAATTTAGTTTATAAGTTGTCTCTAGTTTATCTGATGGGTGGCCCAGAAATATAGTACCATGTTAACCCTCAATACTCACTAAGAAAAAGATCATAGAATAGGAGCGGCTAGCAAAAGGGTGGGAAGGTGCTGACAACTGCCAGCGCCTTCCCACCTTTTTTATTCAGCTACTATTAGGCCCGGACTGGTGCTATTGCCATACCCAGAAGTCGAAGGTGAGGCGATAGGTTCCATCGGTGACGGTGACGCTATTGCTCGCCTTCCATTGCGTCGAACCGACAGGGAGGGTAGCCGGGTCAATCGTGACGGTGTACGATCCCGGTGCGAGTGACAGGAAGCGATACGTCCCATCGTTAGCGGTCGTAGTGGTTCGTGTGGTGCCATCCGGCATGCTCAGGTTCACCCGGATGTTTTGGAGCGGCGTATCCCCAGGCTGATCATAGATTCGGTCTCGGTCGATGTCTGTGTAGACGCTACCGCCGATATCGTTGGTCCAGATGGGGAAGGTCTTGTTTCTGATCTGGCTCGACGTCGCGATGACCAGGTTTGTGGAAGCGATGACACTATAGTTACCCGTTGGCAAGGAGGCGGCGTCCACACTTAGCGTATAGTTGCCTGGAGCAATTCCGAGGAAGGTGTAGTTCCCGCTTGCATTGGTGGTCGTGGTGATAGGCGTCCCGGAACTTGGCGTAAGCTTCAATACGATGTTCGCCAGTGGGGTGTCAATGCCATTGTTGTATCGGCGATTACGATTCCCATCCCGGAAAACCATGCCACTCACGGAGTTCCGGTAGATGGCGAAGTGAGAAGTATTGTTCCCCACCCCATTGACGATGCTGACGGACAGGGTGCCGGTGTTGGTGTAATGACCTGCGGGCAGCGTGGCGGCGTTTAACCTCACCACGTAGGAGCCGTTTGATAGCCCGTTGAAGGCGTAATGGCCTGCCGCATCGGTGGTCGCCGTGGTCGTGGAGCCATCAGGGCGCTGCAAGGTGATCTGTACGCTATTCACCCCGCCCTCGCCGACATCGAAGCGACCGTCTCCGTCCAGGTCCAGGTAGGCGTTGCCGCTGATCCCGCCAATTGGCGGCTGCAGGGCGAAGTCCTGTGCTGTGAGGTTGCTCGTCGGCGCTACCGTGCGGGAGCGGCTGGTTGGCACGGAGGTCCAGCCCGCATCAATCGAAGCGGGATCAACCGACCACGTGTAGATGCCATCGGCAAGGCCCCGGAAGGCGTACTGACCGTTGCTGTCGCTGGTGGTGGTACGAATGACCGTACCGTTGCTGTCCATCAGCTGGAGCGTAACTGCCGCGTAGACCGTATCGGTGGGCGGGTTGTACGTACCGTTGCTGTCATTATCTCGGTAGGTAAGACCAAAGAGACCGTTAACCTGAACGGGGAAGTTATAGGTGACAGAGCCTGTTTGGGTGACGGTAACGTTACCCCCAGCCACGTTGGTGTGCCCCGCGGGCAGGGTTGCGCCGTTCAGAGCGATGGTGTAGGTCCCCACAGCGAGGTTAGTGAACGCGTAATCGCCCGTTATATTCGTAATAGCGCTGTAAGTCGTCCCCGAGGCATTCGTGAGGGTAATCGTGACATTCTGCAGCTTTGCATCCGTGGCGTCGAACACGAGATTGGCGTTGTAATCTGCGTAGACTATGCCACTGATGGTGCCGCCAGGAGGTTGCAGGGCGAAATCCTGCGCGGTGAGGTTGCTCGTGTTAGTCACCGTGCGTACGCGATTGGTGGGCACGCTCAGCCAACCGGAATCGACAGTCGCGGGGTCCACAGTGATCGTGAAGGTGCCGTCCGCAACCCCACGCAACGTGTAGATTCCACTGTTATTGGTGGTCGCGGTGTATTGTGTCACCCCGTTGCTGTCGGCAAGGCGAATACCTACATTGGGATAGGCCGTATCGCCCGCGTCGAACAGCGCATTGAAGTTGTTGTCACGGTAGGCAAGACCGGTGATC
Organism: uncultured Chloroflexia bacterium; assembly: GCA_963845765.1. GTDB lineage: Bacteria > Chloroflexota > Anaerolineae > Ardenticatenales > Ardenticatenaceae > CAWJTI01. The sequence goes on along the minus strand of CAWJTI010000011.1, from coordinate 238,055 downwards.
GTGTTGACACGGACCGGGAAGTTAAAGGTCCCGCTACCCGTCTGGGTGATGGTAATCGTGGTACTTGCGGTGTAAGCGTGGCCGGGCGGCAGCGTAGCACCGTTCAATGTGAGCGTATAGCTGCCTGCCGGCAAGCCCGTGAATGAGTAGTTGCCGCTTGCATTGCTTGTCGCAGTACGCAGGGTCCCATCGGCTTGCGAGGTAAGATTGACGACCACGCTTGCCAGGGGAGTCTCGCTTGCTACATCGTACACATTGTTGGCGTTCAGGTCCTTGAAGACCAACCCACTCAGGCTACCGGATGGCGGCTGGATCGCGAAGTCCTGGGCGGTAACAACGCTCGTGTTCACGATGGCACGCGTTCGGGAAACCGGGTTGCTTAACCAGTTAGCATCGATGGTGGCGGGGTCCACACTGATGGTATAGGTGGCAGTTGCCATCGCACGGAAGGTGTAGAGCCCTGCGGCATCCGTCGTAGCGGTGGCGACCACAGTGCCGCCGCTGTTGGCGAGCCGAACGACCACGCCCTGGTAGGGGGTGTCAATGCCAGCGTTATACACTGCGTTGCTATTGTTATCTCGGAACACGAGACCAGAAAGCGAGTTCACGCGCACCGGGAAGTTGAGGGTGCCGCTACCCGTCTGCCCCAAGTTGATCGTGGTCGTCGTGGTGTAGGCGTGTCCTACCGGCAGCGTCGCGCTGTTAAGCGTGATCGTGTACGTCCCTGCCGGAACGTTCGTGAAGCTGTAATCCCCGGTCGCATCGCTCGTGGCGGTGCGGACGGTACCGCTTGCACTATCGGTAAGGGTTACCACGACATTGGCAATCGTGTTTTCCGTTACCACGTCATAGAGGTTATTACTGTTAAGATCGGCAAACACGAAACCGTTGATAGTGCCCGACGGCGGCTGGATTGCGAAATCCTGCGCGGTGAAGGCGCTCGTGTTTACGACCGTTCGGCTACGGGTAGCAGGGATGCTCAGCCAGTTGGAATCGAGCGTGGCCGGATCTACGGAAAGTGTATAGGTACCATCGGCGATGGCGCGGAAAGTATACGTACCGTCATGGATAACCGTTGCCGTCGCTACAACGTTGCCGTTGCTGCCTATCAATTTGACGACCGCATCGACGTAGGGCACGTCTACCTGAGGATCGTAGAGCGCATTGACATTGAAGTCGCGATAGACAAGACCCGTGATCGAGTTGACCCGCACCGGAAAATCGAAGGTGCCCGCTGAGGTCTGGCCGACGGTAATCGTCGTGATCGAGCTATAGGCGTGTCCTCCGGGGAGCGAAGTACCATCCAGCGTGATGTTGTAGCTGCCACCTGGCAGGTTGGTGAAGCTGTAACTGCCATTGGTGGCGCTGGTAGTCGTGAGTGTTGTGTTGCTGCTTACTGATGTCAGTCGTACCACCGCACCCGCAAGAAGGTTCTCGCTGGCGGCGTCATACACGTTATTACTGTTGAAGTCTACAAACACAATGCCGCTAACGGAGCCCAGGGGCGGTTGAATCGCGAAATCCTGGGTGTTGGCGATTGTCGTATCCACTACCTCACGTGAGCGGGTGGTGGGGTTAGCCAACCAGTTCGGATCGATGGTTGCGGAATCGATTGAAATAGTGTAAGTGTTAGCCGCTAATCCGCGCCACGCGTAGACGCCCTGGCTGTTGGTAGTCGTCGTGAGCACGTTGCCCTGGAGACCAGTGATCCGAACGGTAACGTTGGGATAAACGGTATCCGTCGATGGCTCATAGGTTGCATTGCCGTTGTTGTCGCGGTAGACCAATCCCCCTAGGTGGTTGACCGCAACGGGGAAGTCGTAGGTCGCGGTGACAGTCAGACCGGCGGTGACCGACCCTGTAAGCAGGTATGCATAGCCGGGGGGCAGCGTGTTATCTAGCACATCTGCCGTGTACGTGCCAGCAGCTAAGTTGGTGACATTGTACGACCCATCGGCCGTAGAAACCGCTGTAAAAACCGATCCATTCTCGACACTCGTCAACGAGACGGTCACGCCGGAGAGGGGATAATCATCGGTGTCAAAGAACCGATCGGCGTCCAAATCCCCGTACACTTTGCCAGTCACAACAAATGGAGTCGGGGTGGGGCCTGCTGGGTCCCCACAGTAATTGCGGAGATCAGTGATGGCCTGCCGCATTTCCGCAGTCAAAAGCTCGGACGTATAGCGGGCGAACAACACTTTGTTACCCGTCCCTGTATCGCACATGGCCGAGCCAGTAGACAATACCTGGGCGGGGGTCATGCTACAAACATTGTACACCTCACAGCCGCCACCCTCGACCTGGAGCGCCCAGGAGATCGAGCGCGCCTTGCCAGTGTTCAATATGGTCAGCGCGTTGCTGATGAAGCTTGGGAGGGGACCTTTATGGAATGCATAGGTGAATGCCAGTTCGTCCGTTGCTACCCAGGTATAAGTCGAGGCATAGACGGGAAGGGTATTCACGATGGTCGGTAGCGTGGGCCAGTAATTTTTAGAGATCGTGGCAGCTTGGTCCACGGTGGCTGGCGCCGGGCAGACATCGCTCCAATCCACACAGTCGTGAGGCTCGTCAATGGTCAGGTGAGCCACAACGGTACCGTTCGCGACGTAAGGGTTGATCAGACCTGCAAAGTCGTTGATCCGATCCTCGTAGGCAGTTAGATTCAATCCACCCTGCGGGGCGGGGTTGGAAATGTCGCTGCTCAACCCGTGAAGGCGGACGATAACTTTAACATGGCAGGCGGTAGCCACGTCAAGATACGCCGCGTTGAAGCTTCCCCCGTCAGGCAACAGGGTGGCACGATCTATACCAACTAGGCTGTAGTCACATAGCTTTTCAATTGGAGGGCTCGCTATTGCGAAGGGAACCGCGTTTCGCGGTTTGGCACTCACGCTACCCTGCTTCAAAGGAAGCAGAAGTAGGAGGCCAAGCACGAATATCCCAGCCAAGAATAGGACCCGTTTCGGTAAGTGGTATAACATCTTGATTCCCCAGTTGGCGCTCGCCTTGCAGAAGCAGGCTAGCAGAATTTGTGGATTCACACGTACATTTAATCGACGCGTGTGTTTATAGTAACTATCTTGTCACCTAATTGGCAGAGTACCTTAGGTCTAATATTTAAGAACATCCTCGAAGGGTGATCAGAGTCCGTTTTGTTTCCTGCCTGCCACAGTCTCTTTGGATACTTCCGAGTCTGCTCGATAAACGCTGGTGGAGCCTTTTTTTACCACGCAAAAATTGTTCCAAGAGTGCCGCAAAGTAGCTTCCTGCTCTTCTCTGAGTGCAGCGAAAAGGGGCGCTTGAGAGCGCCCCCGTTTATCTCTGTCGGATTCGACCTCTCACCTATTCAGCAAGTGTGATCTTTCAACGTACATACTATATCAGATAATACCAAATACACAAGAAAAGCGGGTGGTAGTCCGGACTACCACCCGCTTTTCTTGTGTATTTGTATGTACCCGCTCATTGCCTCAGCGGTACGGCATAGGTTGTGAGGTGTGCGGCTTACCTTTTACGACGATAGGCCGACACCAGGGTGGTGGCCAGCCCGACAACCGTAAGCCCGATGGCAAAGCCGAGCCCGCTATTTCCGCTCTCGCCTTGAAAGGAGTCGAGCGTGATCGCTGTAGTTTCCTGCGGCACGTAGATCGATAGCCCGTTCATCTGGGGGCCCACCACGCCTGCGTTGAACTGCTGCAGGATGGTAGCGCTGACTACATCCACCTGGTACACCTCGCCGCTGAAGCGCTCGCCAACCCAGAACGAGTCGCCCGACGGGTCTAGGGTCAGGGCGTAGTATAGGCCAGTCGGCAGCTCGGTATAGTTATGGATGACATTGCCGGAGGCGTCTAGTCGGTGGGCGGTGTCACCACACGACACAATTACCTCACCATTGGCGCGAATACCTAGCTGGTAGCAGGAGTTGGGCGAGACACCGGTTGCGAAATCCGCTTGCTGGGTGCCATCGCAGACATCGAAGCGGTAGATCGTGCCCTCGCGTGCCGTGTAGTACATAGTGCACGCATCGGCGGCTAGCGCAAGGCCGCTGATCCCGTCCCCGTCTGTCTCAGGGGTGTAGGTTTCCAGCAAGGTGCCGGAGGTGTCGAAGTGATAAATGTGACCCGGGTTCCCCCCCTCGCTGGGGCTATTGAAGACGAGATCATTGCCGTCGCTGGCATAGATATTCCCCATAAGGTCCTGGACACAATCCGTTGGATAGGTGTCGAACGGCCCCCCCCACGGATGTTCGACGAGCGTGCCCGTTACATCGAACTTGCTCATGGTGCCGTCAGAGAAGTTGGTGGTGTAAAGATGGTTGGTCGTGTCCCAGCACATCCCTGTGGTAAATTCGCTGTCGCTCGTGGTTTCCAGCGTCTCAATCAGGGTACCACTCTCATCGAAGCGCTTGATCAGACCATTGCCGACCGCTGCAAAGATATCACCTTCTTCGAAATCATCGGGGTCTGCGCTCACGCTGGGGCTGGCAACAAGGGTTACACCCAACAGTATGGTTATTGCGAGTAAAAAACCCACAAGCGGACGGAAACTCAAACGAACTTTATGAACGAACGATTCTGCATTCACAGCGCACCTCCAAAAGATGTGAAAGATGGGTAGGGAGTTTTGGCTAGGCTAGGTTTTCTTCCACAATCTCATTCGAACCGACTGAAGAGAGGAAAGGAAGGTTGGAATGATACGGATGAATGGATGAGCATAGGTAAGGTTACAACTCAAGCGCTAGAGGATGCGCACATACGCTTGAAAGGCATACAGGTGGGACAAGCCCTATAAAAACGTTCATGAGTGCTTGCTATGCCAGCACCATTATATCAGCTTTCTATAGGAATTCTAGCCCCAATTCCATGAATTTTCTTTCACACTTTGTGGTAGCCAAGCTACAGGTAACCCAGGTCGCGCAATCTTGCCTCAACACGTGCTTCCTCAGCCGCTTCCATTACTTGGCCGCTTTTCCCCTTGGTGTAGGTGTCCCAATCCACTATCTGAATGGGGTGTGATTGAGCATGAGAGGGGGTGAAGAAAGAAGTTAGAACCTGCCCGTCCATCGTGTTGGGGATAACAAGATCGAGAGCGTACAGGCTAGTGGGAGCGATATCAGCAATACTCATGCCTTTTATGGCAGAATTTGCCACGATTTCTGGGCCCGCCGCGATGAGGATGCCTTCCGGGGCGTGGGCCCCCGCATAGCGTGGCGCGACGCTGAACATCTCCGGCGCGCCAGGGAAGGGCTCGAAGCCGTAGCCCCAATGAAACCCATCCTCGTTGACGTACTCGGCTGGCTCCGGGATCAAATCGGGGGCGCGTGCCACGCCCTCCCCCTCGTAAATCTTTTCGGGCCAATAGACATCGGCGACCAGCGGCAGGCCGTTTTCTGGATCCTTGAGCGCTTTGAACTCCCTGGCGAGCTCCTCGCGGAGGGTATCATATTCTTCAAGTGAGACAATTCCCTCTGCATCGCGCCCCTTGAGGTTGACATAGAAGCCAGGGCCTGGGCCATAGACCACCTTGGTTTTGGACCAATCCACCGAGGACCAGACCGCCGCCTGCCAGCTGTTTCCGGTGACCTTGCCGAGTGTCCGCTTTGCCATCTTTGTCAGCCCTAGCCGCTTGATGGTGCGTCCGATGAGCGGCCCGAACGTGCCGCGCCCCGCTTTCAGCGTGAGCCACCCCTTCTCGCGCAGCCACTTGTTCACGGCGAAGCGTTTGTACTCCGCGCGGAAACCATGGTCCGACATGACGAACACGGTTGTTTCTGACCCCGCCTGCTCCACCAGGCGGCCCACCGCCCCGTCCAGCAGCTTGTAGGCATCCAGCAGGGCATCTGGCAGAAGGGGGTCCAGCTGCGGGCGCAGCGGGTGGTCGGGGTCCATATCGGCCCAGTAGTAATGCATGGCCGAGTCGATCATGCGGAAGACGACGACGAACAGGTCGGTCGGGTGCTTGTCGAGCAGGTACTCGGCGGCGCGGGCGCGCAGGCGCATCCCCTCCATCATCTCCGCAAGGTACGTCTGCCGATCCGGGCTGACATCCGCCTCGACGACGTAGCCACCCACCGCATCCATCACCTCGCGGTACAGCGCCTCGTTGTCGAAGGCGCTGGCCGCGTCGGGCGCGAAGATGCCCGCGATGGTGTAGCCGTTCGCCACGGGGCGCGGTGGGAAGGTAAGCGGCACGTTGATCACCCCGACGCTGCGCCCCTGCTCGCTCGCCACCTCCCAAAAGCGCTGCGCGCCAACGGAGGCCGCCGAGACGGGGCGGAAGTATTGCTCGTCCCGCGAGGGGCCAAGGAAGAAGTAGACCCCGTGCTTGCCCGGTTGCAGCCCCGTGGCGAAGGTGGTCCAGGCGGGCGCGCTGTGTGCGGGGATCGTGCTTTGCAGGCGGCCCCACGCGCCCCGCTCCATGAGCCGCTTCATGTGGGGCAGGTGCCCCTGCGCTACCCACGGCTCGATCAGGTCGAAGGTTACGCCATCCAGGCCGATGATCATCACGCGGCCACTCTTGTTGTCGTTCTGAGTCATGTAATATTACATTTCATAACATGGTGCATGGTGAATGGGAACCTGAGACGGTGGGACTTGGAAGCTAGAAAATAGAAGTTCACCTCGGCCCACTCTGTCCTGTGTTCTTCCTTTAGTGGAACCGTCCGTTGTCCATTCACCACTATTCAATATATCCCAGCTCGCGCAGGCGTTGCTCGACGACCTCCTCGTAGTCGTCGGCAAGCTCCGGCTGGCTAGCGTCACCACGCAGCAACTCCACATCGGAGCGCTCGACGGGGTGCTCGGCAACATAGGCGGCCTCGAAGAGGTCGCTGCGCACCGCGCCATCCATCGCCTCGGGCACGGCGGCCCCCATGTTATACAGGATCGTCGGGGCCACGTCCGCGATGTGCAGCCCCTCGACCTTGCCCGCGCGAATGTGCGGGCCAGCGGCAAGGAAGATACCCAAGGGTGAATGCTCCCCCGCCAGGCGGCGCGAGGGCGGCGGGAAGTCGCGCCACTCCGAGAAGATCGGCGCGATGCCGTAGCCCCAATGTCGCCCCTCGGTCTCATACTCCGCCATCTCGATCACCACATCCGGCGCGAGATTGAGCGCGTCCCCCTCGTACACCTCTTCGCGGCGGCAGACGCGGCTGAAGAGCGCCAGCCCCGTCTCGGGGTCGCGAATGGCGGATAGCTCGTCGATCAGCCAGTCGCGCAGCGGCTCGTACTCCTCCGGCTCAACCGCGTCCCTGGTGGTCGCGCCCCTTCAGGTTGATGTTCATGCCGAGGGTCGGGCCAAAGACCACCTTGCTGTGCGGCCAATCCACCGTCTGGTAGAGCCAACTCTCGTAGCGGTCCTCGCCGCGCACCACCTTCAGGAAGCGCATCGCCACCTTTTTGAGCAGCATCTCGATCTTGAGCGCGTCGGCCACGCGCGTCGCGATGCTGATCAGGGCGGCTTGCCGCCCCCTCAACTTCAGCATGCCGCGATCCTTGAGCCACTTGTTGAAGGCGAAGGTGCGATCCTCCGCGCGGAAACCGTGGTCGGAGATGACGTAGACCGTCGTCTCCGGCCCCGCCTTCGCCATCAGCCGCCCGATGGCCTCGTCCAGCAGCTTGTAGCCCTGGAGCACCCCGTCGGGGATAAGCTGCCCCTTTAGCTCCTCATGGAGCGGGTGCTGCGGGTCCATGTCGGCCCAGTAGCGGTGCATCACCGAGTCGATCATGCGGAAGACGATGATGAAGAGGTCGGTCGGGTGCGCCTCCATCAGGTGCTCGCCCACCTCCAGCCCGTTGCGCATCCCGTGAAGCAGCGCATCCAGGAAGGCCTGGCGGTTCTGGAGCACCGGCGCGCTGACGATGTACTCGCCGCATTGCGCCACGACCTCGTCGTATAGCTCCTTGGAGCCGAAGGCGCTCGCGCCATCCGGGGCGAAGAGGCCGGAGACCATGTAGCCGTTGGTGGGGGTAGGGGGGTAGGTGAGCGGCACGTTGATCACCCCCGACGTTTGCCCCTCGTCGCCGAGCAGGTCCCAGAAGAAGCGCCCCCGAATGGACGCGGAGGAGACCGAGCCGAAGTACTTCTCGTCGCGCGTGGCCCCGGCAAAGTGGTAGACCCCGTGCTTGCCCGGCAGCAGCCCGGTGGAGAACGTTGCCCATGCCGGGCCGCTGTGCGCGGGCACGGTGCTCATCAGCGGCCCCCACGCGCCCTCCTCCATCAGCCGCTTCAGGTTGGGCAGGTGCCCCTGCGCCGCCCACGGCTCGACCAGCTTGAAGGTCACCCCGTCCAGCCCGATGACCATCACTTTGGGGCGCGGTGCGTTACCGTTTGTTAACTGTTCTGCTATGCCATTCATGGGTTTTGCTTCCACTGGTTTGGTCGCTGCCTCACGACGGGATACCTCATCTATAGGTACCCGAGATCTTTGAGTCGGTCTTCCACGATCAGCTCGTGCTCGTCCGAGAGCACCTGTCCCTCGCGGCCCGACAGCGAGGTGTCCACGTCGCTGTAGCGCACCGGGTTGGCCTCGACGAACTCCGGCTGGAAGATTTGGGTGAGCACCTGCCCGTCCATCGACTCCGGCACGGCCAGGCCGAGCGCGTGCAGCGCGGTGGGCGCGACATCCTGGATAGTCAGATTTTCGAGCTTCCCTGCTTTGACCTGTGGCCCCCACGCGATGAAGACCCCCTCGGGGGAGTGGGTGCCGGACAGCTCGCGCGGGCGCACGAAGAGCGACGGCTCGCCGATGAACTTGGTCATCCCGTAGCCCCAGCGGTGCCCCTGCTCGGTCACATACTCGGCGTTGGTCGGCACGATGTCGGGGGCCATCTCCAGCGCGTCCCCCTGGTACAACTCCTCGCGGCGGTAGACCTCGCCCACGATGGGCAGCCCCGTTGCCGGGTCGCGCACCTCTTTCAGCTTCTGGATGATCAGATCGCGCAGCGGCTCGTACTCCTCGTCGGTGACGATGCCGTCGTGGTCGCGCCCCTTCTTGTTGATGTAGAAGCCCTGCCCCGGCCCGTAGCAGACCTTGGTCTGCTTCCAGTTCACCGATCGGTAGTAGAGCTTTTCGGGGCGGCGCGTGCCCTGCAGCTTGCGGTAGATCGCCACGATCTGCTTTTGCAGCCCCATGCGCTTCAGTTGTAGCCCAATGGTCTTGAACCAGTAGGCCGCCTTGGTGCGCGCGTTGATCAGCCCCAAGTCTTGCAGCCAGTTGTTCACCGCAAAGCGATTGTACTCGCCCCGGAAGCCGTGATCCGACATGACAATGACCAGCGCGTCCGGGTCGAGCTTTTCCAGCATCTTGCCGATGCCCGCATCCAGGTGCTTGTGCGTTTCCAGCAGCGCATCGGGGATCATGTCGCGCGGCATGTTGCCATGCAGCGGGTGCTCAGGGTCCATGTCCGCCCAGAAATTGTGCTGCGCGCGGTCGAGCAGGGTGAAGACGAAGATGAAGAAGTCGGTCGGGTGGGTTTCCAGCAGGTAGGAGCCCACCTTGGCGCGCTGGTCGATGCACTCCAGCATCTCTTTCAAAAACTTGTGCGGGTTGGGCTGGAGCACCGCCTCGACGATGTAGCCGCCGCAATTTTTAACCACCTCGTCATACAGTTCCTGGCTGTCAAAGGCGCTACGCTCGTCGGGCGCGAAAAAGTCGCCGATCATGTAGCCGTTCACCGGCACCATCGGGTAGCTCATCGGCACGTTGATCACCCCGACGCGCACCCCCTCGTCGCTGGCAAGCTGCCAGATGCGGCGCGCGCGGATCGTTTCCGAGCTGACCGGGCGGAAGCGCGACTCGTCGCGCGTGGGCTGCACGAAGTAGTAAACCCCATGCTTGCCGGGGTTCTTGCCGGTCGCGAAGGTGGTCCAGGCGGGCGCGCTGTGCGGCGGCTCGGTCGAGGCAAGGCGGCCCCACGCCCCCTGATCCATCAATCGCTTCAGGTTGGGCAGGTGGCCCGCCTCGGCCCACGGCTGGATCAGGTCAAAGGTCGCGCCATCCAGGCCGATAATGGCGACCTGCTGGCGCTTGCGGGGTGCTCCTTGCCCGTTGGACATAGGGGATTGGGAGGTTGTCATAACGATAGTTACTCCTTTAGAAGGAAAAGCGACGCACAACGGCTCAGAGTGCGTAGTAGGTTAAAGTGAATAGGAGACTGGGGTGCAGGGAAGCGTTCATACGCTACCACTTGCCAGATAGATCACGTCCCCATTCCCAGCAGCGCTATTGTCACTGAGGGTGCCTTGCGGGCATGGCGCTGCTTATCAGGAGCAGGAGCCCCAACAGGGCGAAGAGGGTCATCTCGCTTGTTGGCGGTTGAAACCAATACCGTTCACGGGTACATTTCCTTTTGACCGACCGTCAAAGGAAAATCACATAGAGTGGCTGGCTCGTCGAGCAGCACCCCTGTATAGGTAAAACATCGATGTCCCAGAATCTTGCCTTCCTGAAAGCGGCGGCCACGCGGTGCGCGATTTCTTGACATCGCATTCCTGCCACCCTTCGATGCCTGTCGATTGGCGTGACACTCAGCCCCGCGACTGGCTATGGAGCATTTCCGTCCAGCACAAAAACGGTGTTGCTATCAGGGTCGCCCACATAGACCCTATTCGTCGCTACATCTACCCCGATTCCGCGTGGGTCTACGCCCGTTTGAACGGTATCTACCACCGTGTTCGTGCTGCCATCGATGACCGACACGGTGCCGCTGCCAAAGTTACCTACATAGACGCGGTTGGTGCTCGGGTTTAGGTCCAGATCACGTGGGTCATCCCCCACAGGGATCGTCGCGATGATCCGGTTCGTGCTGCCATCGATCACCGAGACCGTATCGTCGCTGCTGTTGGTCACGTAGATGCGGTTGCTGGTCGGGTTGACCGCCACCCCGCGCGGCGTGTTTCCCACAGGAATCGTGGCGAGCACCGTGTTGCTCTGCCCATCGATTACCGAGACGCTCTTGTCATCGTAGTTGGCCACATAGATGCGGCTCGTGATCGGGTTGACGTCCAGCAGGCGCGGGGCCCGTCCCACAGGGATGGTTGCCATGACAGTGTTGCTTATGCCATCGATTACCGACACCGTGTTGCCCCCCCCATTCGAGACATAGACGCGATGCGTGGTGGTGTCAACGGCGATCCCGCGCGGGTCGCGGCCCACGCTGATTGTCGCGATCCGGCGGTTGCTCTCGCTGTGCAGCACGATCACCTGGTTGCTCTCTATACCCACATACAGGCGATGCAGGAGCGGGTTGACCGCGACCCCCTTGGGCTGAAACCCTACCACGACCGAGCCCACAATCTGGTTGGTCGGCCCGTCGATGGTTAGCACGGTACCGCTCGCCGCCGCGACGTAGACACGCTGCGTGGCGGGGTTGACATCGATGCCGCGCGGCGTGTTTTGAAGGGTGACGGTTCTGGCGACCGCATTGCTACTGCCATCCACCACCGCGATCTCCTGGCTTGCGCGGTTGGCGACATAGACGCGGTTGGCGAGCGGGTGGACGCTGATCCCACGAATCTCGTGTTGCCCCGCGATGGTCGCGATGACGGTATGGGTAGCCCCATCGATCACGGAAAGCTCGTTGACGCCCAGCCCGCCAACGTAGATGCGGTTGGTAAGCGGATTGACGGCTACCTCGCGCGGTCCCTCGCCCACCGGGATGGTGGTTACCACCTGCTGGGTGGTGCTGTCAATCACCGACACACTATTGCTGCCACTATTGGCAACGTAGACGAGATTGCTGGTTGGGTTGACCGCCACCCCGTAGGGTCTTTGGCCCACGGGCACGCTCGCGATGACCGTATTGTTGCTATCGATCACGCTCACGCTGTTGCTGTCGAACAGGGAAACGTAGACACGCGAGGTGGTCGGGTTAAAGGCCGCCCCGCGAGGGCTGCCATTGACGGGAATCGTCGTCAGAACGCTGTTGCTCGCGCCATCGATCACCGATACATTGTTGCTGAGGTTGTTGGCAACGTAGATGCGATTGCTTGCAACGTTGATCCCGAGCGCGGTTGGCTCACTCCCCACGGGGATGGTAGCTAGCAACCGATTCGTGCTGCCGCTCAGCACCGCCACTGTATTGTTTGCCCGTCCGACGTAGACACGGTTGCTGCTGGGATTGACAGCAACCGTGCGCAGCCCCCCGCCGAGTGGTACCGTCGCGGCCAGGGTGTCACTCCGGGCATCCAGGATCGACACATCGTTGCTGGCACTGTTGATCGTATATACCCGATTGGTGGTCGGGTTCACGCTCACCCCCACAGGATCGGCCCCCATGGGGATGGTGGTGACGACCCCATCGGCGGCGGCAGCGCCACTGAGTGCCAGAAAGAGGACCGCTAGCAGGAAAGCCAGCCGCGCCCCTCGTCCCGTGGAAGGCTGGAATATCATGGGCTTCCCAGAACACAGGCCTCGTAAATAGCCCGAACTCTCTGTTTGTTGCCACTTGCCTCAGGCTGGCTCAAGGTACCCTCGGTCGGCTTATCGAAAGTCCAGGTTTCCCAAAAGAAACCTTCCAGGCTGTACGTTTCCTTCACAGAGCAAAAGAGATCTTGCATCTCGTCCGCCGTAGGAATCCGGAAGCCCCGCGGGTTGTTTTTATCTTCTGTGGGAGCCCACACCTGCGCGGAGGACCACAACTCGGCATCGGGGTCTGCCACGCGAATCACATCCGCCGACTCCTGGATTCGTCCGAGCCCCTGTTGCTGAGCAAAACCAGGATTGTTTTGAAACGCTTTGAGGTTGACGAGGCAGACATCACATAGACCATCGGTGAAGGTGCGCGTCGCCTGCGGTCGCCGCTGCGATATGCCTATCTCGCCCGACCAACTGACGCCGAGGCGAAGGTTGGGATGGCTCGCCTTGATAGTCTGGTAGATCTGCTGCATCTGAGGGGTGGTCAATACCTCCCACGGCTCGTGCAGGTATTGGAAGGCGTAGAGCGCCGGGTGATCCCCCACCACTGCCAACATATTCATGATAGGAGACAAGTCGTTGGGATCGGGGTTCCAAGGGATCGGACCGAGCTTCCCCATCACGAGCAGGCCCTCCTGCTGTGCCACGTCCAGGAAACGCTTCCAATCATCAGGGGTGGCCTGCGCCGGGAACACCTGGACGAGCATGTTGATCCCCAGAGCTTTGATATCACGGAAGGTAGCTGTCAACTGCTCTTCCGATTGCAACTCAGCCAAGGTAGCGATGGGCTGCCCCATCCCGTATGCGAAAGAGCTGTTTGCTGAGGGCGGGGCCACAACGGGTACTTCCGTGGCAGCCGGGGCGGCCTCGGTGGGCGCGGCGGGTACTTCCGTGGCAGCCGGGGCGGCCTCGGTGGGCGCGGCGGGCACCTCCGTGGCAGCTACAGGTGCGGCGCTCGTGGGGGAGGGGGCCGTGGCGAGCTCGGTGGTCGGGGTGGCCCGAACGCGGGTTGGCTGCACTGCTGTGTTGCCCCCCCCGGCACAAGCGGCAAGCAAGAACGCCAGCAACATAATACTCAGGCACAGATAGATACGTAACATGGATCGAGCCATACATCCTCCCTGACAGTGGCATTTCCTATTGGTTCAGGACAATGCTTAAAGATACCCCAAGTCCTTCAGTCGCTTCTCGACGATGGCTTCGTGCTCCTCGGTGAGCACCTGCCCGGTTTTCCCCTCCAGGTCCAAGTCGATGTCGCCAAACTCGACAGGATGCGCCGCCACATAGGTCGGCTCGAACAGGTCGGTGACCGGACGGCCATCCATGCCGCTGGGCACTGTCAGGCCAGCGGCGTACATCGCCGTGGGCGCAACATCGAGGATGCGCAGCCCCTCCTTCTTGCCTACCTGGATGTCTGGCCCCACTGCAATGAAGATCCCCTCCGGCGAGTGGTTGCCGGAAATGTCGTCCTGATCCACGTACAGCTCGGTCGCGCCGAGCGACTTGCTGAGCCCATAGCCCCAGGTTTTCCCGTTGCTGCCATACTCCGCCTTGGCGGGGACAAGGTCGGGCGCTTGATCCAACCCGCCGCCCTCGTAAATCTCCTCGCGGCGAAACACATCGGTCACGACCGGCAGGCCGGTCTGCGGGTCGCGCAGCGCCATCATCTTTTCGATGATCTGCGCGCGCAGCGGCTCATACTCTTCCTCGGTGACGATCCCGTCAGGGTCGCGCCCCACCAGGTTGATGTAGAAACCCTGCCCTGGCCCGTAGTGCACCTTGGTCTGCTCCCAGTTGATGAACTGGTACGACACCGACTCGTGCCGCCAGGTGCCAATCACCTTGCGCATGATGCGCTGCACCGGCTTTTGCAGGCCGGAGCGCTTGATCGCCACGCGCACGCGGTTCATCAGCTTGGCGCTGTTCTGGCGGGTTTGCAGGTAGCCCAAATCTTGCAGCCACTTGTTGACCGCCAAGCGGCGCGACTCGGCGCGGAAGCCATGGTCGGACATGATGATGATCGTGGCGTCGGGCTCTGCTTTTTCCAGCAGGGTGCCGATGCCCGCATCGATGTGCTTGTGAATTTGAAACAGCGCGTCGGGGATCATCTGCTTGCGCCGCTTGCGGTGCAGCGGGTGATCCGAGTCCATGTCGGCCCAAAAGTAATGCTGCGCGCGGTCGAGTGAGGTGAAGACGAGCGCGAAGAAATCCACAGGGTGCTTGTCGAGCAGGTAGGCCCCCACCTTGGCGCGCTGGTCGATGCAGGCGAGCATCTCGTCCAGGTAGGCCTGGCGATTCGGCTGCGGCCACACCTCCAGGCAGTAGTCGCCGCACTCGCGCACCACCTCCTCGTACAGGGCCTCGCTGTCAAAGGCGCTGCGCTCGTCGGGGGAGTAAAAGTCGCCAATCATGTAGCCATTCACGGGCACGGTGGGGTAGCTCATCGGCACGTTGATGATCCCCACGCGCCGCTCCTGCTCGCTGACGAGCTGCCACAGGCGACGCCCACGGATGCTTTCCCCACTCACGGGGCGAAAACGGCTTTTGTCGCGCGAGGGGCCAACAAAGAAATAAACCCCGTGCCGCCCCGGGTTCAGACCCGTGGAGAAGGTGGCCCACGCGGGCGCGCTGTGCGGTGGCTCCGTCGAGGCCAGACGGCCCCACGCGCCCTGATCCATCAAGCGCTTCAGGTTGGGCAGGTGGCCCTGCGCGGCCCACGGCTCGATCAGGTCGAAGGTGGCCCCATCGACCCCGATGATAATCACTTGTTTGGGCCGTGCGTCGGGGGGCGGGGTGGTTGAACTTTCTTGCATGGTACTCTATCCCTTTACATAAACCGTTAGGGTCTGGCAATACAGCTTTGATAGCTGGATTGGACCGCTTCGCGCTGGGGGGTTAGCTCGCTGTCCGCGATGGCGTGGATGCCCGGCAGGGGCAGGGTCCAGGACGCCCAAAGAAAGCCGGTGAGCGCCTGATCCGCGTTGACCGTGCAGAGCAGTGCCTCCATCTCGGCAGGCTCCGGCACGCGGAAGCCGCGCCGCCCGCCGTCCTCCGGTGCCCACACCTGCGCGGAGGACCATATCTCGGCGGTGGGGTCCACCTGCTGGAGCACCTGGACCGACTGTTGCAGGCGCGCGATTCCGTCCTTTTCCGAGGCGCGCGGGTCTTCCTGGAACGCTTTGAGGTTCACCAGGCAGATGTCGCACAGCCCGTCGGTAAAGGTGCGGTTGGGGTCGTTTTTGCGGGCCGCCTTGGAAATCTCGCCGGACCAGATCACCCCCAGTTTGACGGTGGGGTGTGCCGCCTTGATCTGCTGGTAGATGCCCTGCAATCTGCGGGGTAGTCATGACTTCCCACGGCTCATGCAGGTAGATGAAGCCGTAGAGCGCTGGGTGCTCGCCGACCACATCGAGAATAGTCATAATCAGAGAGAGGTCGTTGGGGTCGGGGTTCCATTCCACCGGCCCGAGCCGCGCGATGACGTTGACCCCCTCCTGCTGCGCGACATCCAGAAAGCGCTTCCAATCTTCGGCGGGCATTTCTGGCGGGAAGAGTTGCAGGGTAGTGTTGCTGCCCAGTGCCTTGATCTGGCGCATCCCTTCCGCCACCCGCTCGGGCGAGCGGATGTCGTCGGGGTCGGAAACCGGCTGCATGACCCCATACAGGAAGCCTGCCTGGGGCATGGGCGCTGTGCCCGACCCTGCCGCGCCTCCCTCGGTAGCCACGCTCGGCACCGAGGCGGTCGCGGACGCTGCCGCGACCGGGCTCTGCGCCGCGCCTGCCTCGGTGGGTGCGGCAGCGTCCGACGGGGCGGGCGCGCTTGTCCCGTCGGGCGCGGCGGTGAGCGTGGCGAGCGGGGAGGCGTTACCCGCAGCGCTACAGGCGACAAGCAGCGAGGCCAGCAGGAGGGCTAGCGCCGCATACAGCGGCTGACGAGATAGGGTCACGATTAGGCTCCAGAATGCAGGTAGGTGGCAGGGACGCTTTGGTGCTTAGGGTGCGCAGGCGGGCAGCGCGCTCGCGCCGCTGCTGCTGCTGATGACCGAGATCGTGTTGCTATTGGCGTTGCTTACAAACACACGATTGAGATTTACAAGGACCGCCACGTCGCGCGGGCTGCGGCCCACCGCCACCGTCGTCAGCACTGTTTGGTTGCTCCCCTCGATGATCGACACGGTGTTGCTCGTCTCGTTGATTACGTAGCTCTGGTTGCGGGCGGTGTCCACGGCGACCCCGGTTGGGCGGTCGCCCACCTGAACCGTGGTGGCTACGGCCAACGAACTGCCATTCAGGATGGAGATGGTGTCGCTGCCCGCATTGGCAACATAGACACAACCTGCCTGCGGATGGAAGGTGACCCCCTTCGGCTCGATGCCCACATCGACCATCGCGATTACCGTGTTGTTGCTCCCGTCGATCACCGTCACGCTGTTTGCGCCCTCGTTCGCGACGAAGATGCGGTTCAACGTGTCGCTCACGACGATCCCATTGGGGCGACTGCCGACCGGCACCGAGGCGACCACAGCGTTGGTGTTGCCATCGATGACCGACACCGTGTTGCTGCCGCCGTTGCTCACATACACCAGATTGCGGCTCGCGCTGACCGTGATCCCCATGGGGCGGCTTTCCACCGGAATGGTGGCGATCACTGTCTGGTTGTTGCCATCGATGACTGACACGCTGTTGCTATCTTCGTTGGAAACATAGATGCGGTTGGTGGTCGGGTTGACAGCGAGGTCGCGGGGGCTGCTCCCAACCTGAATCACGGATTCCAATTTGTACGAGCCTGCCTGATAGACAAACACGGCATTGGCCTCGGTGGCAACGTAGACACGGTTCGTCACGTTGTTGCCTGCCACGCCGCGCGGCTCGTAGCGCACGCTGGCGGATGCTACCACGCTGTTCTTGGTGCTCCCATCGATCACCGCAATGTCGCTGCTCGCACTGTTCCCCACAAAAACCAGCTGGTTGGTCGGGTTGATCGCCAAGCCGCGCGGCACGCTGCCCACCGGCACCGTCGCGATGGGGCTGTTGGTCGTAGCGTCCAGCACCGACACATTGTTGCTGTCGCTGTTCGACACGTAGATGCGATTGTTGGTGAGGTTGATTTCCACATCACGTGGCTGGTCGCCGACCGCCACCGTGGCGATGTTGGTGTTACTGTTGCCGTCGATCACAGAAAGGGTATCGCTGTCCGCGTTGGCAACGTAGACGAGGTTATTACTCGGGTTCACGGCGGCGTCGCGCGGGGTGCTCCCCACCGCGACGGTCGCCACGACGCTGTTGGTGGTCGTGTCGATCACCGAGACGGAATCCGTGCCCTCGTTCGCACATACAGGCGGCTGATGGCAGGGTTAAAGTCCACCCCGCGCGGCATGTCCTCCACGGAGATTGTTGTCACCACCTGGTTGGAGCCGATATCCACCACCGAAACGGTGTCGCTGTCCAGGTTGGCTACATAGAGGCGATTGGTGGCGGGGTCCAACCTCAATCCCGCCCGGATTGTCACCCACCGTGATAAGCGCGAGTGGTTGGTAGCTCGTGCTGTCTACCACCGAGATCGTATCATCACCACTGTTCGACACGTACAGGCGGTTCGTGGCAAGGTTGAGGGCCAGCCCGCGTGGGTTGGAACCCACCGGGAAGGTGGCTACCAACGCCGCCGTGCTCCCATCCAGGACAGAGATCGCCCCGTTGCGATCCCTGCCAAATACACGCGATTGGTGGTCGGATTCACCGCACCCCGATCGGGCCTGCGGCGGTGGGGATCGTGGTGATTACCTCGTTCGGGGGCAGGGTAGTCGAGACGATTGGCAGGAAGAGGGTAGCTTGGTAGAAAACCGCAAACGAGCCTGTTGCCTCGGTGGTGGTGCTCAGCGTGTCGCTCTCTGGGGTGACCACAGTGGGCAGTGCTTCCCATTCCAAGGTGGTCGCCGACCAATGGTACAGGTGCAGCAGCCGCTCCGGCCCTGGAAGGGTCTGGCTGTTGTAGCTAACGCTGAGGGTGTACGGCGCGTCAAAGGAGGTCACGCTACTTCCATCGGCGGCCACCGCTTCCAGGGTGAAAATGCTGCCAGCGATGCTGGAGCCATCGTAATCCAGGTTGACGTCATCGAAGCTGAGCGTGGCGCTCACCGGCTGCGAGACGGCCAACGGCGGGAAGGAGGCCAACAGCGAGAGGTCTTTGGCAGCGGTGACCGTTCCACCCGCATCGGGGATGATGGTGGCAGTGCCGGTTTTTGGGTCGATGACCGACACATCACTGCTGTTAAGGTTCGCCGTGTAGACGGTGTTGGTCACCGGGTTGACAGCGATGTCGCGCGGGTCATCGCCTGCCGCCACAAAGCCTACCAGGGTGTCTGTCGCCCCGTTGATGATTGATACGTTGTCACCCGCCTCGTTCGTCACGTACACACGGTTGGTGATTGGGTTGACTTCCAAGCTGTGCGGGGTATCGCCCACCGTGATGGTGGTAATCAAGTCGTTCGTGTTGCCATCTATCACCGAGACGGTATTGTTCCCGACATTGGTGACATAGGCACGGTTGGTCAGCGGGTTTACTGCCACATCGCGCGGGATGCTCCCAATCGCCAGGGTGGCGATCACGCTGTTCGTGTTGCCATCGATAACCGAGATGTTGTTGGTGCCTTCATTCCCCACATAGATGCGGTTGGTGGCTATATTGATCCCCAGACCACGCGGTCGATCGCCTACCGTTACCGTTGCGATGATGGTGTTGGTCATTCCATCCATCACCGAGATGCTGTCGTTGGCCAGGTTGACGACATAGATGCGGTTGGTAAGCTCGTTTACATCGATGCCACTCGGAGTATTGCCGACCGGTACAGTAGCGATGACGGAATGGTCGTTCCCATCAATGACCGTCACCGTGTTATCCGTCGAGTTGGTGACATAGATACGATTGGTAGCGAGGTTAACCGCCGCGTCACGCGGGGAATTTCCAACAGGAATGGTGTCACGCACGCGATTCGTGGCGGCATCGATCGCCATCAAGCTGTTCGCGTCGGTTGTGACATAGAGATAGTTCGTGGTGGGGTTCAAGCCGATACCGCGCGGGGTGTTTGCCAACCCTACCACGCTAAGAAGAATGTTGTTCACCCCCGCCACAATGGAGATATCCAGGCTCAACGTGTTCGCGGTGTAGATGGTGTTCGTGGTGGTGTTCACCACGATGTCGCGCGGGTCGTCGCCAACCGAGACGGTATCAATCACCGTGTTCGTCGCGCCGTTGATCACCGAGATGCTGTCGTCGCTCTCATTGGTGACGTAGAGGCGGTTGGTCGTCGGGTTGACTTCCAGGCTGTGCGGGGTGTCACCGACCGCGATCGTGGTGATGAGCGTGTTCGTGCTGCCATCGAAGACCGACACGTTGTTGCTATCGGCGTTTACTACATACACCACGTTGGTGTTCACGTTCACTGCCACGTCGCGCGGGGTGTTTCCCGCGTGCAACGTCGCAATAACAGCGTTCGTTTCGCCATCAATCACCGAAACGTTGTTGTCCCCTTCGTTCCCCACATAGATGCGGTTGGTAACAGGGTTGACCGCTAGCCCACGCGGCTGATCGCCGACGGTAATCGTGTCGATGACATTGTTATTGCTGCTGTCGAGCAGCGAGACCGTATCGTCATCCAGATTCACCACGTACACCAGGTTGGTTACGGGGTTTGCCTCCACCCCGCTGGGGGTGGTGCCAACAGGCACGGTGGCTAGGACGGAGTTGCTACTCCCATCAATAACGGTAACGGTGTTATCAGCCGAGTTGGTTACATAGACGCGATTGTTCGCCGTGTTGACCCCCGCGTCACGGGGGGCGTTCCCGGTTGGAATGGCGGCCAGCAAGGTGTTGAAGGTGCCATCCAGAACGAGCACCATGTTGGACGAGGTGGTCAGGTAGACGAGGTCGGTGGTCGAGTTCGCCTCGATGCCTCGTGGGGCATAGTCCACATTGATCGTGTTTGTAACGCTGTTGAGGGCGGCATCGATGACCGAGATGGAGTGTTCCAGGGTGTTGGTGGCGTAGAGATCACGCGTCATGGGGTTGAAAGCGATTCCGCGTGGCCCGCTCCCAATCGGGATGGTGGTGATCAGCGCATTGGTTTCCCCGTTGATCACCGACACATCGTTGCTGTTCGTGTTGGTCACGTAGAGCAGGTTGCGGGCAGTGTCGATGGCCGTCATACGCGGCAGGCTCCCTGCGACAAACGTTGCGATGACGGTGTTGCTCTCCCCATCGATCACCGACACATCGTTGCTGTTACGATTCGTGACATAGATCCGATTGGTCACGGGGTTAACTTCCACGCTCCCTGGGTAGTCCCCCACCGGGATGATCGTCACTAAGGTGTTTGTGTCACCATCGTAGACCCACACATCATCGCTTTCCTGATTGGAAACATAGACCAGATTGGTCACGGGGTTGACATCCACCAGGCGGCGGGGGCCCAAACCTAGGGGCAGCGTCATGACCTCCGTGTTCGTCGCCCCATCAATCACCGACATCTGGTCTGTCGTGCCCTGAGCCACATAGATCATGTTTGTCACAGGGTTGACCGCGATCCCGCGCGCGTCCCCGCCGATGGGAACACGTGCGATAATCGTGTTCGTGTTGCCATCAATGACAGTGAGGTTCTCCCCGATGGTGGTGAGATAGCTTCCAACATAGATTCGGTTGGTTACCGTGTTTACCGCCACATCGCGTGGCAAACTCCCCACCGGAATTGCTGCGATGATCTGATCGGTCGCCCCGTCGAGGACGGTGATCAAACCATTGTCGATGCCCGCCGTATAGATACGGTTGGTAACGGGATTGACATCAACCCCCACCGGGCTAGATTGGGTGACCAGGGTGCTTACCACCTGCTCGCTGCCCAGAAGGGTACTCCCATCTACGATGGCTAGCTCGTTGTTGGCACTATCCGCAATGTAGACAAAATTGGTGGTCAGGTTGATGCTGATCCCACGGACTTCGTTGCCGCCCGGGATGACTGCAATAAGCGTGTTGGTTTCTGTGTCAAGTACCGATAGCTCGCCGCTGCCAAAGTTGCCCACATAAAGAATATCGTTGATGGGGTCAATCGCGAGTTCGCGGGGGTCATCCCCTACGGGAACGGTCGCGAGCACGGTATTGGTGTAGCCATCAACCACCGAGACGTCATCGCTGCCGCTGTTGGAGACGTAGATGCGATTGGTGGTAGGGTTGACAACCACCCCACGGGGGGTGCTTCCCACCCCGACCGAGCCGATCACATTGTTTGTGTTGCCATCGAGGATCGTCAGGGTGTTTGTGTCGTAGCTGCTTACATAAACAAGATTGGTGTTCGGGTTCACATCGGCAAAGCGGGGCCCACCCGCTACCGGAATGGTGTCAATCACATTGTTGGAGTTACCATCGATCACCGTGACATCGTTGCTCTGCTTGTTGGCAACGTAGATCACATTGGTGTTGGCGTTGATGGCAATGCCGGTAGGCCCATCTCCCACGGGCACGTTGGCGATTACCTCGTTCGTGACCCCGTCGATGACCGCCACAAAGTCGTTCTCGTTGCCAACGTAGATGCGGTTGGTTACCGAGTTCACCGCAACGTTGCGCGGCCCGTTGCCTACAAACACGTAATCCACAATCTGACTCGTCGCGCCATCAAAGATCGACACCGTGCCGGTGTCGGAGTTGGACATGTAAACCAGATTGGTGACGGAGTTAACCGCTAGGCCGGTCGGGCCGGGGCCCATGCGGATCGTTGCCGTCACCTCTTCTGCTACCACAGGGGAGGGGTGGTGCATCAAGCCGACGAGCAGGGCGGCCAGAGCGATGACCGAAAGGCCAACCAGGCGCGCGCGTAGGGAGAAGGGCCGGGGAATATACAGTGAAAACATCACACTCTTGCTTTCTAGTGACCGTTGCCCAATGGCTGGGCGCGTCGCGTTTCAAGTGGCACGCCGCGCGGGGCCAGCGGGCGGGCCAAAGGGTTTACGCCTCATGTTGTTTTGCACCCAACGTGGCAACGGGTGATCGCCCCAAACAAAAGGGCTTACGCAGGGTTCACCGCCTACCACCCGGCCGTGTAACCCCCTGGTGGTGTGTCATGATCTACCGCGTAAGCCCTACAAACTTATCCGCTCATCCAGGCAGGCTGGTTACCCCTCGTTGAGGACGACGCCCAGCACCCGCGCCCCGACGCGATCGAAGATGTCTTGCATCTGCCGAACCTCCGGCGCGCGGGTCTTGCCCAGATCAACCGTCTCGATTACCCCATCCACCTGACTGATCAGGGGCATGATTTCCGGCGCGAGCTTGGCGGAGGGCGCGTTGAGCACGATCAGGTCGGCCTCGCTGCCCAGGTCGGTGAGCAGGTCGCGCCAAAACGCTTCCTGCGTCATCCGGCTGCGCCCGTTCACCTGCGGGCCAAGCGGCAGGAAGGACAACCCCTCCACGTCCCCCGGCACGAGCAGCTTTTTGGCGTCGTTGCCGTGGTAGCCATTCATCGCCAGGGTTGTTACGCCCCGCTGCGCGTCCACCTTGAACCAGTGGGTGAGGGGGGAGTGGCGCATATCGGCGTCCACCAGGATGGTACGCAAACCACGGGCGGCGGCGGCGTAGGCCAGGGAAACCGCCGCTGCCGATTTGCTGTTCGAGGAGTGCGGGCTCGTGACCACAATGGTGCGGGCGCGGTCCAGCGGCTCATCGCCGGTGGCGTTTTCCAGCGTGGACATCACCGTCCACCACACCGCCTCGTTCGGCGTCTTGTCCTCGTCACGGTTGAACAGGTTGAAGCGGCTCGGGCGGCCCGGCGCATCCTTTTGCTTGTACGTTCCCAAAATGGGCATCGTGAGCCGCGCCTCGGCCCATTCCGGCGTGTAGGGGCGGTCCAGGCTGAACTCGATCAACAGAACGAGGCCGGTTGCCAGAACAAAGCCCGCCACACCGCCGATGATGACCAGTAGCAGGGGGCTGCTGCTGGGCGCGGTGGGTACCTCCGCCAACGAGACGATCTGTACGAGGCGGGTGGGGCGGATGGGAGCCGCCGCCTGCAACTGCAGGGCGGTTTCGTTCGCAATCGCTGCCGCCATCGCGGCTTCCGGGTACTTGCCCGTGATCTCGATCAGCTGGGTCTTTTCCGGCTGGACCACTTCCAGATACGTTTCGGTCAGCACCTTTGGGCTAAAGGGCAGGTTCAACTCTTCAATCACACGCGTGGTGATGGGCGGGCGCAAGGATAGCTGTACATAGGTTGGGACCAGACTTTCCGCCAGGTTGAGGTCCGTGTTGCTCTGGTCCATCCCCTGCACCTCAGTGCCAAGGGAAACCGTGGCTGTGGCCGCATAGGTCTCTAGCGACCCGGCGGCCAACGTGCCTGTCGCTACCTGCGCGGCATAGCTCCCAAACAGGCCGAGGCCAATGCCGAGCACGAATAGCCACCACCATCTTAAAACGACTCGGATAAGGGCTTGTGTTGTCATGATCTTCGCTCTCGTTAACTTGATCCGGCACCTGCTGGATGGGTCGAGGCGATGGCCCACGGCCACCGCACTGCCTGTATCGCACGCTTCTCCGCCTGCCGCCGCTGCGCTTCAAGATCGGCAAAAATCATGATCATTGCCATGGTCAGCCAAATCTCGCGCTCGCGCATAAATTCCTGGGCTAACTCGTTGACGAGGGTGACGACGATGATCCCTAACAGGCCCGCCATCAGCCGCCGATGGTCGTCATCACCATGAATGCCGCTGTAGATGGCGTGTGCCCCCGCGCCCGCCAACAGGAAAAGAAGGCCGATAAAGCCAAGCGGGCCCCGCTCGTAAAGGTACGCCCCAAAGTCATTGTGGGTGTTGCGCTCGGCGTCGGTCTCGCGCATCCCGTGGGGGGAAAGGCCAATCGGTTTTTGACTCCACTGCCGGAAGCCGCTTTCCAGCATGGCGGTGCGGCTCTCCACGCTGCCGGGCAGGCGCGAGACCCCCTGCTCGAAAATGGGAGAAAGGTCGGCCAGCTTGGCGGCTAGGGCGTCAGGCGGGATGACGATGAGTAGCGCTGTCAGAAGGGCAACGGCGGTGGCACCCGCCCCCAGCCATAAGAAGCGCTCGCGAATGGAGCCGTTTAGAATAAGAAAGGCTATGAGCCCAATGCTGAAGGCACCTAGCGTTCCATTGGAACCCGTGGTCAGAACAGCGAAGCAGATTACCCCAAATGAAAACCACTTGAGGCGCGGGCGCTGGGTGTAAGGGTAGGCCAGGATCAGGATGCCCGCCGCCGCGATGTACAACCCCGCCAGATCCGAGTTTGCCATGGTGCCGCGCTGCCGCCCTGGCGCGATCACCCCGAGCGAGCGCAGCGCCTCGCGCTTGATGAGCTTTTGCTCCTGCTGGCTTGATACTTCAGTGTTAAGCCCCTGCTGCGCGGCTAGTTGGTCAGGGCGATAGACCGGCTGTCCGAAGGTGACGATAAAGGCAAAGATCATGAGCGCCGATTGCCCCAGCGCCAATACCTGCCATAACTTGAGGAATTTGAAGAGCGGCGCGCTTTCTTTGATCAGGTTCACCACCATCACAAAGAAGAGGAACATGTAGATGTCCTTGAGCAGCGTCTCCACCGCCTCCAGCATGTTGACCGCCTGCGTCATAGCGATCAGGCTACCCATGAGGATCAAAAACTCCGCCCCCCACAAGGGCAGGCGCAGGGGGCGTCGGTTGCGCCAGAGCAGCAGGAAGCCGATCGCCAAGAAAGGGGAGCTGCACCAGGTCCACCCACTCGGCGGAAAGCTGCGGCATGATCGCCTTGAGCGGCGGCGTGAGGTCATAGGGGCTAGCGAGCGCGTAAAGGAATAGAAGGATAACGACGACGCGCGGTGTTTGGTTGTCCTGCTTCATCCGGCTTCCCCCACTCGTTGCGGCACGGGGTGCTTGAATTGTTTGTTGATGAGCCCGTTGTACACGTCTTCGATGGCGCGCACCATCGCCTCCACGGTGAAAGCCGTCGAGGTAGCGGTGCGCGCTGCCTGCCCCAGCCGCGTGCGGAGCGCCTCGTCCTGCGCCAGCCGGATCACCGGCGCGGCGAGTGCGTCCAGGTCGCGCGGGGGCACCAGAAAACCATTCACACCTTCCTGGATGACCTCGGGGATGCCGCCGACACGGGTGGAGACGACGGGGGTGCCGGTGGCGAGCGCCTGCACGATGGTGCGCGGGAGCACGTCAAACCACGCCGGATGAACGAAAACGTCCATCAGCGCCATCATCTCTGGCACATCCTCGCGCAGCCCGGTCAGAACGAAGCGATCTTCCAACCCCTGCTCGGCGATGAGCGAGCGTACCAGGTCCATGTTCTCGCCGTCGCCCACCATCAGGAAATGGGTGTCGGGGGCGGCAGCGATGACCTGGGGCGCGATTTGAACGAGCGCCTCCGGCTTTTTCTTGTTTTCAAAGATCATCACGGTCCCGATGATGGGGCCGTTGGGGGGCAGGCCAGAGGCTCGCACGGAGCTGTGCTTTGTCAACCTGCACGTGGAGGAATCGCTCCAGGTCCATCCCTGATCGAACCACATCGAATTGCTCGGGTTTTCCCAGCTTGTGTTCCAGGGCCGCGTCGCGGAGCGCAAAGTCGCAGGTCATGAAGTGATCGGTAAGTTTGGCCGCAAACTTCTCCAACAGCAAAAAGACGTTGCGGGCCACCTGCGGGATCAGCGTGAATTGCCACGGCCAGCCATGTGAGTAATGGATGACGATCGGCACCCGTGCCACCCACGCCGCGATGCGGCCCAGCAGGGCGATTTTGGTGGCCTGCGTCTGGACGATGTCGAAGCGCTCGCGCCGCATCAGCCTTACCAGATCGATCAGCGTGAGCAGGTCATCGAGCGGCGAGGGCATGATGCGCACGTGCGGCAACTCGTGCAGCGTCAGGTGGGGCACCGCGCGCGCGCGCCGCGCCAGGATCGTGTCCAGCTTGCGCGTGTCGCTGCCCGACAGGTTGGCTGCCAGGTGCGAGTCGAAGCGGGCGGGGTCCAGGTGGATGGCGGTGGAAAGCACAGTTTCCTGCTGGCCGCTCATGTCGAGAAAGTTGGTGATCTGCAAAACTTTGTATCTACGCCCCTGAGTCATGGTCACTTCCTTGTGGGGTGGCAATGGCAGGTTGCGGGCTGGCGGGCACGTTGAAGCAGCGGCGCACAAAGGTGATCGCCCGTTGGCGGAGCCCGACCGGCAAAAAGCGAAGGTGGTTCAGCACGTCGATCAGCGCGCGGGCCTCCTGCGGGGTGAGCGCGCGTAGCAGGCAGACGATGCCGACGAGCGCCACCAGGCTGACGGGCAGCGAGAGCAGCAGCGGCCAGCCGCGCAGCAGGTAGAGCACCGGCACCAGCAGGAGGGTGCTCTTGAACGGGCCAAGCGCGCCGCGCCACTGGATGCGGCGGCGAATCTCGTTGTCGAGGACGAGGTAGGTAAGGATGAAGAGCAGGACCTCGCTCAGCACCGCTGTCACCGTCGCGCCAATCATGCTCCACTGTGGGATCAGCAAAAAGTTCAAAACCACGTTGAACACCACCGTGAGGCCGAGCATTCGGGCGCGCCGCCCCTGCTCGTCCACGGCGGTCAGGGTCACACCCAGGGTCTGGTTCAGGAAGCGCAGCAGCACCACCGTCACCAGCAGTTGGAAGATAAGCACCGTGTCTTCGTAGCCCGCGCCGTAAAAAAAGTGGACGATCTGCGGGGCCAGGATCAGCCCGATGGCGGTGCAGGGCAGCCCGACCAGCAGTTGCACGCGCACCGTCGCGTTAAGCTGCGCGCCGACGCGCTCCCGCTCGCTCACAAAGGCTTCTGCCATGTTCGGCAGGATGGCGGTGGTGAACAGCTGCGCGACGGTGTTCAACTGGTAAAAGAGCACCGTCGCGAGGCCGTAGTAGCCCGCCGCGCGCGCGCCGTGAAAATAGCCCAAAATCAAGATGTCCACGCGCGTGAAGGCGCGCATCAGCAGCCCGACCGCGGTAAAGGCCCACGTTTTGCCCAGCAGGTCGCGGATGACGGTCAGGTTGAAGGAGGGGCGGAGCCGCCCAATGTTCTGGTTGTAAAGTACCCAACTCCACGTTAGCGCGACGAGGCGGGCCGCGGCCAGCACGATGAAGAGCCAGATGAAGGGGAAGTGGTAGTACAGCACCACGAACGCGCCCAGCACCGAGACGACCATGACCCCCACGCTGACAATCGCCTCGTAGCGCAGCTTGTTGAAAGCGCGGAAGGCGGAGCGGAACGACGCTGCCGTGGTAAAGATTAGGGCGCTGATGCCGGTCCAGTAGATAGCCTGGATCATGATCGGCTCTAGCTTCAGAAAGCCCAGGTTCGCCACGAGCATCATGATGCCCAGCACCGGAAAGCCGACGATCAGCCCCAGGGTGATCCCGTTGCCGAGCAGGCTGTCCGATTCCTCGCGCCGCCGCGCGATTTCGGCGACCAGAAGCGAGGTGGTGCCAAAGTCCATAAACGCCAGAAACGGATCGCGGAACGCGTTGGCGTAAGCCCAGATGCCTGCCTCTTCGACCCCGCCGAAGCGGGTAATCAGGCCGAGCACCCCGAACTGGGTGATGCCCAGGACGATAAAGCTGATCATCAACCAGAAAGCGTTTTTGCCTACCTCGCGCACCTCCGAGCGGCCACGCCGCCCCTTGCGGAAGGTGGGAGCCGGAAGCGGGGCCGCCGGAACGTTTTCAA
Organism: uncultured Chloroflexia bacterium; assembly: GCA_963845765.1. GTDB lineage: Bacteria > Chloroflexota > Anaerolineae > Ardenticatenales > Ardenticatenaceae > CAWJTI01. The sequence continues at coordinate 209,932 of CAWJTI010000011.1, read as the reverse complement.
GACTTGCCGCGCCGTCGGGCGCGATACCTACGCTCATGTAAATCGAATTCCTCAACCGTAAAGGTCGCTAAAAATAACCCAACGCTTGTAGCCGCTTGACGATGGCCGAGTCCAGGTCACCGCTTTCGAGCGCTTCCAGCTCGCTTTCCGCGCTCACCCCGATTGAGGCGAGCCACTCGTCCAGGCGGGCGCGCATCGTCTGCATCCGCTCCGGGTGCTGCACGGCAAGGTTGCGCGTCTCGCCCGGGTCGGCCTCCAGATCGTACAGCTCCGCCTTGCCATCCGACGAGAAGATAGCTTTCCAGCCGTCCTCGCGCACGCTACGCAACGCGCGATCGTAGCGCTCCACGTTGTGTTTCGCAAAGAGGCGGCGCATACGGGCGAGGTTTGGGACGAGATACTCCGAAAAAGCAGGCCTGCTCTTGCTTTCCGCCAGTTTGCTGGGTACCAAGCTGCGCCCGCGCACGTCGTTTGGAATCTCGTGCTTCGGGATGCCGAGCACGTCCATGATCGTGGTAAAAATTTCCAGCGATTGCACCTGCTCGCCAATGCGCTGCCCCCCCTCGAAAAGGCGCGGGTAGCGGATCAGGAGCGGCACGTGTACCAGCGTGTCGTACACGCAATACTGGTGGCTCATCAGCCCGTGCTCGCCCAGGTTCTCGCCGTGGTCCGCCACGATGATGACCATCGTCTCGTCCAGAATCCCCTCGTCGCGCAGCCAGTCGAGCATCTGGCCGACGATGGCGTCGGTCCCCGCCAGGCGCGAGTCGTAGAGCGCGTTGAGCACCCCATGTCCTCGTCGCTCATCTGCGTGGCACCGGCCATGTAGCGGTCGGGGTCCAGGTTGACGCGCCACCAGGGGCGCGTTCTGTCCTTCAAAAACTCGCGCGCGTAGGGGTACTGCGGGCGGTACGGGTAGTGCGGCTCGAAATAAAGTGTGTAGGCGAAAAAGGGCTGCCCGCTCGCCTGGCTCTGGCGGATCCACGACTGCAACAGCTTGTTGTTGCGGTAGCCGACCGGGTACAGCGGGTCGCGCAGGTAGCGGATTACCTTTTCCGCTTTGGTCTCGGCGGGGAAGAGCGGCGCGAGCCACTCCATCGTGCGCTTGGCCCAGCGGAAGCTGTCAAAGCCACGGTTGAAACCAAACTTCTCGTTCACCCAATCGTTGGTGCTGAAGGCAGCGGTCGCGTAGCCCTGCGCCTTCAGCATTTCCGCCAGCGTGGTCACGTCCTCGCGCAGGAAGGGGTTGCCAAAATGGGTGCCATGCTGCGAGATGTGCAGGCCGGTGAACAAGCTCGCGTGCGAGGGCAGGGTCCACGCCGCCGCCGAGATCGCCTGCTCGTAGAGCACGCTTTCCGCCGCGATGGCGTCCAGGCGCGGCGTGGTGGCGCGCGCGTAGCCGTAGCATGAGAGATGGGAGGCCGGTGTGGATTCCAGCACTAGCAGTAAGATGTTCGGCGAACGGTGGTTCATAGATCCTTCGGCGGCCCGTCGCGACGACCTCGGGCGCGTAGCGAGTTACATGAAGAAAGAATGGCCGCTATAAGCAGCCATCGAAGGTTCGACTGATCGGTTGCTTCTTCGATTTTTACGCACCTGGGGGCGAGTAATTGCTGCCGCTCGCGCGGGGCGAGCGACGTCAGGCAGGGCGCGCGTCGAGGGATGCCGCGCGCGCCTCGCTGTGGGGTGCCTGGTCGTTCGAGGCGGGGGCCGCCTCGTGCAGCACGACCTCGTGCCCTTCCACCTGCTCAACCAGTGCCCGCGCCTCGATGATGTTGTCCTCGATCGAGCAATACTTCCAGCCGCCGTAGCGCCCGATGGAGTAGATGCCCGCGCGGTTCAGCTCGTCCATCACGCGGGCGCTCTCGCTTTGGGATTTTTGCGTGATGTGTACGTAGGCCGGATCGAGCACCACCGAGTGCCAGGAAAGCAGCTGATGACCGTCGATCACCCCCGCCACTTCCAGATCGGCTAGCACCTGCGCGCGCCACGCTTCCACATCCACCGGCTCCCCGGTGCGCAGCCCGATCTCGACGTACAGGCTCATGCGCTCCGTGTTGAAAATATTGTCATAAAAACCTACACGGTAGAAGCAATACTTGCGCTCCGGGAAGTAGACCCAGTGGACCCCCTCCCACCCCTTGCGGTCGAAGCCCAGGTTGAAGACCAGCACCTTGTTCGAGGTGAAGGTGGCGGGGTCGTGCGCCGTCCCTGTCATTTCCAGCAGGCGGTTGAGCGGGGCGGAGGAGACGACGCGCTCAAAGGCGATTTCGCGGCGGGTGGTCGTCGCCACGCGCCGCGCGGGGTCAATCGCCACCACGCGCTCGTTTAGGGCGAGCCGCTCGTCCGGCACCTGCGCGGTGAGGGCTTTGACGTACTCGATGGCCCCGCCGCGCGGGTAGGTAAAGGTTGAGTTGTAGGAGGCGTTGTCGGCCTGGCGGAAGTTGCGCACGATGTCAGCCACGTCCGCGTAGGGGAAAAAGCGCCCCATGGCGTCCTGATCCAGTTCCGCCAGATCGCAGGCGTAAAGCTTCTCGTTGTAGGGAATCAGGAAGCGCTCGCAGATGCCGCGCCCAAATTTGGCGTACAGCATCGCCTGGAAGTTGTCCGCCTGCTGCTCTTCCCGAAAGAAGAGATCGTACAGGCAGTCGATGAACTCTTCCTTGGGCAACTGGTGGATGTTCTTTTGGAAGGGGAAGTCAATCAGCGTTTCCCCGGTACAAAATTTTGGAGGACTTGACGATCTTTTGCACCTCGTCGGCTGCCATGCGGGACACGAGGTAGCGCTCGATTTCGGGGCGGCGAAAGTGAAAGAAGTGGCCGGAGTAATCCCAGACAAAGCCATCCTGCTTCACTGTGCGGCAGTACCCACCCGCCTCCTCACCCGCCTCAACTAGGAGGTACTCCGACGCGGTGAAGTTGGCAAAGGCGAGGCCGCTCATGCCCGCGCCGATGATCAGGGTTTGTGTGTGATCCATAAGAACGCTTGTTACCGATTGTCACTGGAGGTGGCAGTGACGACGTTGGATAGGTGGGTGTCAGCGCGCACCATCGGCGCGGGGATCGGCACCTCCACCCGGCTGAGCCAGGCGGCGATCCCCAGGGTGACGAGCAGCAGCACCCCGATCGTGAGGATAATCCAGAGGGTCGTGGCGTACAGGAGCGAGAGGGCGGTGAGCGCGAGCAGGACCCCAACGATGTAGGTGGTGATCGTGATGCGTCGCACCGAATAACCCATCGCGAAGGCGCGCAGCGCAAAGTGATCCTTGCTGCCCTTCCACGGTAGCTTGCCAGTCAGCACACGGATGCTGCAGGTGTAAAAAATCTCGAAGAGGGGGATGCCGAGCAGCACCGTCGAGGCCAGGAACACGCGTTCCTCGTTGCCGATGAGCGCCGCCTGCTTCAACAGGACCGGCGGCAAAATCGCGAGCATGAAGCCCAAGAATTGGCTGCCCGTGTCGCCCATGAAGACGCGCGCCGGGTTGAAGTTGAAGAAGACAAAGCCGATTGTGGAGGCGGCGAGGATAAACGCCACCACCGCTACCGTCGGGTGCCCCAGCGCGATGGCAAGCATCCCGAAGCCCAACGCGGCAATCGCGGACACCCCGCCCGCCAGCCCATCCATGATGTCCAGAAAGTTGACAGCGTTGATGATGCCAACGATGCCAACGAAGGCCAGCAGGTAGTTGATGAAGGGGGCGGCGGTGACAGCGGGCACCTGTAGCACTCGCAGGCCGATGATCAGAAACACGCTCACCGCACCGATCTGGGCTACCAGTTTGCCCGGCACGCTCAGGGCGCGCACGTCATCCAGCACCCCGCCCACGATTACCACCAGCGTCGCGATGAGCACCTTGGATGGGATCGTGATGTCGGCGGGCAGGAAGAGGAGCAGGGTGAGGGCGAAGGCCAGAAAGATGGCGATCCCGCCCAGGTAGGGGATTCCGCCCTTGTGCGTCTCGATCGAGATTTTCTTGGGGTAGTGGACGCATCCCAGGCGGTAGGCTACACGGCGCATGACTGGCGTGAACAGAATCGAGAGGAGCAGCGCAACAACAAAGGGTAGCAGATAGGTCAGCATGTTTGACTCTCCTGGCTAAGGAAGGTTTAAAGGTCTGGGAGCAGACCCAACGCCCGCAAGAAACCGGCAACATCCCAGAGGTACAGCGCCCGCCTAATCTTGCCGCTTTCTAGTGTTAGCAGCGACACCCCCCGCACGTTGACCCGTTTGCCAGTGGGGGGAATCTTCATCAACTCGCCATGGTGGGTACCCTGAATCGTCCAGAAGAGAGCCAGCTTGTCCCCTTCCGCTACGCTTCCCTCTTCCAAGAATTGCAGGTCGGGAAAGGCTCGCCAGTAGCGAGCTGCCATCTGGCAGATACCTTCCGTCCCATATTGATCGTGTTTCTGGCTTACATCCACGCCTTCATACTCGGTAGCACATAGCTCTGTCAGTCGAGCCACATCGTGGTTGTTCCAGGCATCTAGAAACGCCAAATTGAGATGATGGGTATTTTGTGTCACGAGGGGGTATCCCAGAAATACTACAACCTACTATGAGGGGGGTAGTGTCGCATGGGAGGCTAGCCATTTTCCAGGTCAGAAAACGCTCAATAGTTGTCCAATCGCTGTTCATCTTTAAGTCCCGTCTACTTCCCATCGCCACAGAATGTCAGTGATTTCGCTCACCGCGCGTTTCAGGTGGCGGCGATAGGTGCTGAAGGGGATATCGAGCACCTCGGCGGCAGCTTCCTGGGTGGGGGCAGGGTGGAAAAAGCTGTGCTCCAACACGCGATAAAACTTGACCTGCTTAGGGCTGTTTTGGAGGAGTGTGGCCCCCTCGCGCAGCCGCTCTTGCAGCCGCTCGGCCTGCTCGGCCATGTCCAGGGTCCCCTGCTTGCTCGTGGTGAGGCGCGAGCGCAGCAGCACATTTTCCCGTAGCAGGTCGGGGCGCGTGAAATGCTGGAGCGCGTGTTCGACCGCCTGTTTGAACTGGGGCTTGTTTAAAACTGCCAGGTCCTCGTTGGAGGAAGGGGTGGGGGGAAGCAGCGCCGTGGTGTCCGCTTCCAGCGTCGCGAGTTGCTTCAGCCAGGGGAGCGGGGGCATGGCGCGCCAGTCGTGCCCATACACCCCATAATCTTTGCCACCTACGGAAAAATCAACCTCGGGCAAGCGTTGCAGGTTGGCATAGTTGAACATGGGAGCCCAAAATTCAGGTTGGGCGCAGGGGAAGAAGGAGTAGGCCAGCCCCGGCTTCGTTAGGTAGTGGAGCATGGTGTTGATAAAAATCCGGCTCTGCGTGGGTGAGACCCCCTGGTAGGACTCGCGCCCCAGCCAAAAGCGGAACATGGTGGCGCTCTCGTCACGGCGCAGGGGCGCTCGATCCTGTAAGTACTCCCACGCGGTACGCACCGCCGGGTCGCTCTGGCGTGTTTCGGGGTCGGCCTGTTCCAGCGAGATGATCGACAGGAAACCTTGTACCCCGCCGCTCCGGTCGCGCCAGACCCGCACCCCCTGGGATTGGCTCTGCAACCAGTGGTGGGCTAGCCGGGCCGATTCTTCCCCCTCGTAGTCAGCCACCATCGCCAGAAGGTGGGGCAGGTCGCTTTCCGCCATCGGTTGGCCGCTCACCTCTTCGTGTGCCTGCCACGCGAAGAACGGGGCGAGCGCCGGTTTGTCCCGATTCAGAAAGAGCAGGTCTGCCAGCATCTGCTGCTGGCGGCGACCGCTGCTAAGGGTTAGGCCATTGACATAAAAACGCTGCGCGCGACTATAAAGCTCATCGTACCAGCCTGGGTTTCGCCAGCGCAGGTCGGAGCAAAGGGCGTGGCGCGCGATGTCGTGCGGGAACAGCCCCTCGCTGCTCGACTCCATAAAAGACAACGAGCAGAGCCACTCGAAGAGCGTGTGGACCCCCGTCCCTGGCCCACGGGTCGGATCGCCGATCTTGAGCATGTCCGCCAGCAGCGGCTCGGTGATAACCCGCACCATCGCACACGCCTCCAGGGCGACGCGGTGTGCGGGACCGGGCACGCGCTGGACGATGCGCTCGAGCAGCGAGCGCACGATCTGAAGGTCGTTTTCGGGTTGCAGGAAGGGGTCCTGCCGCTGAATGAAGGCATCCGCCACCAGGGAAAGCGCCAGCGGGTACCCGTGGGTGAAATCTAGAATGGCCTCATGTTGCTCCATCGGCACGCCGCGCTTGTGCAGGAATTCGCCACTCTCGTCCATGCTAAGGTTATGGAGGGACAGCGGGTGAAGCAGGGTTTGCCAGCCTATATCGCTGTGCCAGTCGTGGTTCGGTGGGTGACGGTCGGCAATCACTACCAGCGTATCGAGTGAGAGGTAGGGGAAGAAGTAATCGCGTAGCCAGCCATCCAGGGGGGCAAACGCCTCGTAGGTGTCAAGGATCAGCACCTGCCGCCCGCTGCGGCTGCTCAACGTTTCGACGGGGTCCACCGTGGGGGTGAGCTTCAAAACGTGCCGGAGCGTGTCCAGAAAGTGGCCCGGCGAGGGGTCCACGTTTCGTGCATCCACATAGGTAAATGGAACCTGCGCGCTATCGCAGAGCGCTCTGTATTCCTGGATCAGGGCGGTCTTCCCGATACCGGCCGAGCCGAAAAGATAAAGAATCGAAAAGGGCAACTCGCGCGCGGCGAGTGTCTCTTCAAATAGGGCACGCTCTGCTAAGCGCCCAACAAAGTAAGCACGACGAGCACAGGAGATACGTTCTTGCAATCGTATCTGCATGATGACTCCTTAAGTTAGGAGGTATCCTGGTCTGCGCGCTTATAAGGCCAGGCGCGCAACGAGGCGGGTAAATAAGGCAACAAGAAAGGGGAAGGTAGGAATGGGAGTACCCAGGTTAAAAGGAGGCTTGCCGCCAAACCAGGGGGTACTGAGGCGGCCTTCGTTCCGACGAATCGCTGCGTTGTTCGCGTTGCTTTAGTACGAAGCGACCCTATCCTCGTTGGGTTTCAACGGGGAAAAAAGCAAGGCAAGCGTAAGCGATTACCTGAACCTGGTCATGTCGTGTGAGGGTGAAAGCCTGTACCATTCCTGAACGTTCTACCTGTGTGAGGGGTTTGCTGCCACGACGCCTACCGTAGCTGTGATGGGTATCCCAGCTATTCAACGAGAGCTATCCCAGAGAGCGAAAAGCTGCACTCTCCAATATAAAGACAAAAGGGTGGTAAAGGGGAAGGGTTTCCACCTACCTAACCTTTTCCGACTCAGATTTTAAGATTCCTGGGCAACGATGAAGTCGCTAACAAAAAGGGAGTGGCAGCAAAAGATGAGGAGTATGGTAAAAGGGGATAAATAAAAGGTGGCCGGACGTCCAAAGGGGAGGGGCAACCGGCACTAAGCGTAGATTCTTAGGAGCTCCCTGAAAATGTTTTCAAGGAACAAGGTGTAAGCCGGACTCTTACGACATTCTAGCTAGGTTTCCCGACATTATCAAGGATTGTTATGAATTTGTAACTATGCGGGCCTTGAGTATGAATGCCGGGATGCTGTCCTCTGGCGAGTGGTACCCCAAAACAGGGTAGGGGTTTGATGGGGACTATCACAGGCCAGACGCTCTACATTTGAAGATACGCGAGGGGGAGCGATCAGAGAGGAAGGAGGAAAACCGGCGATGGAAGCGTGGCGCGACGCGGACAACGCTGAACGGCTCTGTCGCGCGTCGCGCTCCCGTTTCCGACCCCTGCGTAAGGCCTACCTTATAAAGAGTAGGGGCAGTGGGATTCGAACCCACACTGGCGGGATTTTAAGTCCCGTGCCTCTGCCGTTGGGCTATGCCCCCAAGTCAGCCGCATGGCCTATTATAAGGGTTTTCTGGTTTCCCTCAATTTTTCATAGGGGATCGCTTGTCTCGTTTAGAAGGGGCTTTTCTATAAGGTGGGGGTGCCGCACGGTGGGAGCCATCGGCAAGCTATCCTCTCGATTTCGTTTTAGCGCGCAATGGTTGTACTATTGCAGCGCTTTGACTCCTTGAGCCCCACATGAGGACTATTTTCGATGTATTCCCCTTTCAACCGTGCTCCGAAGCTAGAAGAAGTGACCGTCAACGAGGTGGCGTCGCGGCTGGCCCATGACCCATCGCCCCCTTACGTGCTGGATGTGCGCGAGCCAGACGAGTGGGACGAGGCGCACATCGAGCAGGCAACGCTGATCCCGCTTGGCGAACTGGGGTCGCGGCTGGCCGAGCTGCCAGCAGGGGCCGAGATTGTGTGCGTCTGCCGCAGCGGCCAGCGTAGCGCGATGGCCGCCCAGGCACTGGCGCAGGCGGGCTACCAGGTCAAAAACATGAAGGGCGGCATGTTGGAGTGGCTGCGCCAGCGCCATCCGGTGGTGAGCGAGTGAAGAGGCAGGGCTTGCGGCGGGGATTGACGGGGCGGACGAGCACTTCTTTGTTTTAGGACTCTATTGGTAATAGGGCAGGCGAGGTAAGCCGTGACGCTAGACATCGTAACCATACCCGATTCTCACCTGACCCAGCGCGCGGCCCCCGTTGAGCGCTTCACGCCCGCCTTGCGGGCCACCGCGCAACAGATGGTGGAAGCCATGCAGCGGGCCAAGGGGGTCGGGCTGGCCGCGCCGCAGGTGGCGCTGTTGGAGCGCTTCTTTGTGATGCGTATCCGCGAGGATGACGAGCGGCTCCCGCCGGGGCACCCCTTTGCGGGGAAGACCCTCGTGCTGATCAACCCCGAAATCGTCGAGGCGAGTGAGGAGGTCGCGGAAGGGATCGAGGCGTGCCTGTCCATTCCGGGCTACGCGGGGCTGGTCGAGCGGCACGTGCGGATCGTGGTGCAGGCGCGCAACGAGTGGGGCAAGGCGAAGCGGTACGAGGTGGATGGCTTTGTCGCGCGGGTGATGCAGCACGAGATTGACCATCTGGACGGAATCTTGTATCTGGACCGCGTGACGGGGCAGGACAAACTGTTCGAGGTGGCCCCGCCTGACGGGGACGAGCCGCAGGCGGAGCCGACCGCAACCTGGCATGAAGGGGAGGCTCGCTGAGCCGCCGCGACCCTGCTAACTCCAACCAAAACTTGCAGCAGGCGTGAGAGTGTAGGGTAGTTGAATCCGCGCAAAATATGTTATAATGGTAGAACCAACGCGCTTCAAGAATGCTCTGCAAAACGTTTTGTTGTGGCACAAACCATCCGCAGCCTTTGAGGCGGATAGATAGGAGTTCACATGAACATTGTTTTGGTTGATGACACCCCCGATCATCTGGAGATTTTGAGCGAGTTCGTGCGCGAGTTGCGTCCCAGTGCGACGGTGATGCCCTTGCAGGACGGGCTGGAACTCCCTACCTATCTGGAGGAGCGACCGGTGGACCTGATCCTGATGGATCTGATGATGCCCTCCATCAACGGGATGGAGCTGGTGCAAAAGATTCGCGGGGCGGGGCGCTGGGAAAACCTGCCCATCGTGGCGGTATCAGGGTTGCGCCAGGGCGAGCAGCAGCAATCGTTGCTGAAGGCGGGGTTCAGCGACTATATTTTCAAGCCCTACGAGGTTGAGGAACTGGTGCGCGTGCTGGACCAGCATCTTCCGTCCGATGCGATGGATGGTAGCCCGCTGTAGGCCGAGCCGCCAGACGCACCCTAGCCACTCCCCAGCTTATCATCCTCTTTGGCGTTCTACCGTTTGTCTATCCGTGAGTCCAACGCGTCTTGCGTATCCTTAAGATGCGCCGGTTGTCACCTCGTCGGCTGCCTTACCATCCCCTGCGAATCGCCGCGAGTACGCGGCCCGGCGTGAGGCGCTGCCAGGCGCGCGGGTTCAGCAGCATGGAAAGCAGCGCCCACGAGCGGCGCGTGGCGGGGCCGTACAGCAGCCGCGCGGCATTGCGCACAAAGTGCAAGGATTTCTCGTCGTAGGGGTACCACCACGCTTCCACCGCCCCCACGCGCATGTCACTGCTGATAAATTTGGGGCTTGTCATCTCCATCAAGCCCCACTCGCCGTTGGTGCGCCCGAAGCCGCTCGCCCCCACGCCGCCCCAGCCGATGGCGGGCTCGACGAAATGATACGCATGGTCGTTGATGTTGACGCTGCCCACATGTAGCTGCGCGGCGGCGTCCAGCGCCAAGCGCTTGTCGCGGCTCCACACGCTGCCGGACAGCCCGAAACCGCTCTCGTTCGCTGCCCGAACCCCCTCTTCCACGCTTTCCACCCGCACGATGGGGAGCACCGGCCCAAATGTTTCCTCGCGCATGATCCGCATCTCGGGGGTCACATCCACCAGGATCGTCGGCGCGTAAAAGAAGCCGGGCCGACTGAGCCGATACCCGCCCGCCAGCACGCGCGCCCCCTGCGCCCGCGCCTCCTCCACCTGCGCCTCCACCACCGCTAGCTGCGCCTCGGTCGTCAGCGGCCCCACCTCGCTCGTGGGGAGCCGCCCCTCGTCCACCTTGAGCCGCCCCACCAGCGCCACCGCCTCGCTAACAAAGCGCTCGTAGACTTCCGTATGGACGTACGCCCGCTCCACGCTGGCGCAGGTTTGCCCCGCGTTCGCCATCGCGTACCAGACGATGCCCGGCACCGCGCGCTGCAACTCGGCGTCCGCCGCGACGATGGCCGCGTCCTTGCCCCCCAACTCCAGCAGGACGGGGGTTGGCACCTGCGCCGCGCTCGCCATCACCTTGCGCCCGGTTTCCGCCATGCCCGTAAAAATGATCTTGCTGATTTCCGGGTGGCTCGTCAGGTGCGGTGCGTCGGCATCGTCCACGTGGATCACGTGGAGCAGCCCGCTGGGCAGCTCGCTCTGGCGCGCCAATTCCGCGATTTTCTGCCCGACGAGCGGCACATAGGGCGAGGGTTTGAGCACCACGCCGTTGCCCGCCAGCAGCGCCGTGAGCATCTGGACGGTGGGGATGGAAAAAGGATAGTTCCAGGGCGAGATAATCGCGATCACCCCGAGCGGCTCAAAGCGGTAGTGTGCCTCTTTGGCGGTGAAGAGCGGGTGATGCTGCGCCGCCTTGCGCTCAGCCAGCACCTTGACCCCCTCGTCCGCTAACCACTTCAGGTGCGCCAGGACCGCCATGACCTCCATCGTCATCGCCTCGACCACCGGCTTGCCCTGCTCCATCGAGATCAGCGTGGCGACCGCGTCCACCTCCTTGACCAGGGCTGCGCGGAACTGGTGGAGCACCGCCGCGCGCTGCGCGAGGGGGCGCTCCGCCCAGGCGCGCTGTGCCTCGCGCGCGCTGCGGATGGCCGACTCGATCCCGGCGCGCTGCAAAAGCGGCACGTGCCCCAGCAACGCACCGGTCGCGGGGTTGTACGAGGCGCGGCGTGGCTCGCCGCCGCGCGCCTCGTCCGGCTCCCGCCCGACGGCAGTTGGGGGTCAGGTCGATGACCGTCCCCGCGTCCCGAGAATTCTGCATGGCTCTGATCCTTCCTTTGGCAATAGCGCTGCATTGTAGGGGGGCGACCCGCGCGCGGCAAACGGATGGCAGGCGGCAGGCAGCAGCGGCAGGCGGCAAACGGATAGCAGGCAGCAGGCGGCAGGCGGCAGGCAGTAGGTGGCGGGCAGTAGTCTTTCCATTCTCCATTCTCCACTTTCCCCGTCTGCTTTGACAAAGCTGCACGTTGCGGCTAGCCTCTGCTCTAGAAACAAGCAGCCGGTGCCAAGATTACCAAATCGAGGAAGCGTAACATGAAAAAAAGAGCTTTGGCCCTATCCCTGATCCCGCTCGGCATCGTCGCGGGGAAATTTTTATTGGATAAACTGGCGGGCGAGCCCTCCACGCAGAGCGGCGGCGTCCCCGTCGCGCCGCCCGCCGCGCAGGACGAGGCCCCGCTCGGCGGCGAGGTGAGCCGCGACCTGCTGGACATTCTGGTTTGCCCGGAGGACAAGGGCGAGTTGGAGCTGGTTGAGTCGGGCAAATTCCTGCTCAACCCGCGCAACGGCTACCGCTACCCCATCCGCGATGGCATCCCGATCATGCTCATCGAAGAGGGTAAAAAGAACCGCGTTTTTGCCTGAGCGTTCTTGAGCTATCTTCTTGAGCTATAAAGAGGCGGCTCCGTTCAGGAGCCGCCTCTTTGTTTGCTTTGACGACCAACGTACCTGCAAGGCGGGAACCCACCTCTGGGTGCGACGACCATTACCTTCTCTCAGCCGTTAATCCTCCCCTGACCCCTGACTCCTGACCCCTGACCCCTACTCCCTACTCCCGCTCGCTTTTCATGCCGAGCAGCGCCAGAAACTCCCCGCGCGTGCGCGGGTCCTTGCGGAAGCCGCCACGCATCGCGCTGGTGATCATGGTGGAGTTGGGTTTTTTGACCCCGCGAATCATCGAGCACATGTGCTGGCCCTCCACCACGACCGCCACGCCCAGCGGGTTGAGGTGCTCGACGAGAAAGTCGGCGATCTGCGTGGTTAGGCGCTCCTGCACCTGGAGCCGCTTGGCGTACATCTCCACGATGCGCGGAATCTTGGACAGGCCGATCACCTTGCCACGCGGGATGTAGGCCACATGCGCGTGGCCCACAAAGGGCAGCATGTGGTGCTCGCAGAGCGAGGCGTAATCGATGTTTCGCACGATGACCATCTCGTCGTAATCCACCGAAAAAATCGCATCGTTAATCAGCTTGTCGGGGTCCACATGGTAGCCCTCGGTAAGCTCCTCGTACATCTGCATCACCCGCTCCGGCGTGCGGCGTAGCCCCTCGCGGTCGGGGTCCTCCCCGATCTGGAGCAAAATCTGCCGGATGTGTTCCCCCATGCTATCGGGAAAATCGGGGCGATCCTCCCGCAAATTTTTGTCGTTTACCCCTGCCATGCCTGGTACTCCTGTTGAGAGATTGGAGATTAGAGATTGGAGATTGGGTAAGCTTCGGCTACGAGCACATTGCCAAGAGTGCTAGGGCTCAAGCGAGTCAGGACGGGCACCATCTTGTCAAAAAAGCAATCTCTAATCTCCAATCTCCAGTCTCCAATCTCCAATCAACCGCTGCTTTTGCGCCCGCGTCAGCCGCTTGATCGCCACCTCGCGCTGCATCGCGTTTTGGCGGCTGGGGCAGGCGGCGCACCAGCGCAGCGTGACCGGCAGGCGGCTGCGCGTGTAGCGCGCGCCCTGCCCCGCGTTGTGCGCGGCAACGCGCGCCTCGACGTGGTAGCTCCAGCCCGTGTACAGGCTGCCATCCGCGCACTCGACGATGTACACCCAGGCGGGGCGTGGGTCGTCCCCCTCACTCATCCCGCCGTCGCCTGATGCCAAACCAGCGCGCGAAGCCCCGCGTCTCGTTCGCCTTTTCCAGCGAGTCGGTGTAGCTAGGCACGTCGGGGTTTTGCGCTTCCGCCTGCTGCCAGCGCACCTGCGCTTCCATCAGGCGCGTGAGGTGGCTTTGGAGCTGCGCGCCGTCATCGTCGACCTCCAGCAATTCCTGGAGCGAGAGCAACTCGCGCCGCAGCGCGCCGACCCAGTGCTGGAGCGCCTCGCGGTTGTGGCGCAGCATCATCGTGAGCGCCACCGGATCGTCGGTGGGGAAGGTGGTGGCTACCGTGTAGGCGGGCGAGGCCATGCTCGCCATCTCCTTCCAGGAGCCGCTCTGCGTCGTTAGCTGGAGCAGGGCCGCGCCGCTTAAAACCGGTAGGTGCTGCACGGCGGCCAGCAGCGTCTCGTGCTCCGCCGCCTCGATAAAAAGCGGCTCCGCGCCCATGAGCGTCACCGTGTCAGCCACCAGGCGCACGGCTGCCTCGACGGTATGGATCGACGGGATGATCGCGTAGCGGCGCTTTTGAAAGAGATAGGGGCTCGGGGTTTTCGTGCTGACGAGCGGGGTGCCGCCCACAAAGTGGACAGTTGAGGGGAAAATCTCCTCCGCCCACTGGAGCACCGGCTCCTTGATGCCGCAGGTGTCGGTGACCACCGCATCGGCGCGCACCTCCGCGCCAATCCACTCCATCGTCTGGCGGATCTGGTGGATCGGCTCGTTGATGAAAACCAGGTCCGCCTTCTCGACCGCGCTGGGCAGGTTCCACTCCGCGCGATCTCCCGCCCCCGCCTTGGCCGCCGCCGAAGCGCGCGCGTGATCGCGGTCATGCAGGGTCACGTTCATGGGGGCCGGGCTCGCCTTGAGCGCCAAGCCGATGGATTGCCCCAGCGCGTCCAGCCCGATAATGGTAACTTCAAGTGCCATGTTCTTCTCCACACAATGCTAACCGATGCGGGAGACTATAGGTGAGGGGCAGGGCAGGGGCAAATTTTCTGGGGGCCACACATTTGGAAAACCCCCCGTCTATGCTATGATGGAGCGCTACTGTAAGGGAAGATTATCTGCTTGTTTAGGAGTGCGTTGTGACTACAGCATTGTATCTGGCACTGATCATTATCTCGATCGCCGTGATTATCATGGTAGTTTTGCAGGGCAAGGGCAGCGGCTTGGGCGGCGGGGTTTTTGGCCGCGAGGGCATGTACACCAGCCGACGCGGGATCGAAAAGACCATGTTCAACACCACTATCGGTTTGATGGTGGTGTTTATCCTGCTCGATCTGGCAGCGGTTCTGTTCAGCTGACAAGCGTGCCAGCAGGGGGAGAAGGGAGCGCGCGCCGTGCGTGGCGCGTGCTTTTTCATGCCCGTGGTTGCCCAGCCTTGCCACGGCCCCCTGCGGTGCGCGCTGACGGACAGAGCGGTACGACGCAAGACGGTGGTTTCATCCTATGATTCAACATATCCGGTGGCAGGTATTTATCGCGCTCAGTGGCATCCTGTTGCTGCTGACCTTGCTGGGCTACCTCTCCACGTCCCTGGAAACGGTGCTGCTGCCCGAGGCGGGCGGCACCTACACCGAGGGGCTGATCGGCGCGCCGACCAACCTCAACCCGCTCTTCCTGCAAACCCGAACCGACCAGGACATCGCCGCCCTGCTCTTCAACGGGCTGACGCGCCCGAACGAGCAGGACATCTTGCAGCCCGACCTCGCGCGCCGCTGGGATATCTCGGAGGATGGCAAGCAGTACACCTTCTACCTGCGCGATGATGTGCTCTGGCACGATGGCTCCCCCTTCACGGCGCAAGATGTCGCCTACACGATCGGGGTCCTGCGCGACCCCGCCTACACGCGCGACCCCGCCGCGTCGGAACTGTGGCGCGCGGTCACGCTCAAGATCGAGGGGCCGTACACGATCAGCTTCACCCTGCCGGACGAGTTGGCCCCCTTTGCGCCCTTCCTTAGTTTCACCACCTTTGGCATCCTGCCCAGCCACCTGCTCGGCGACGTGCCGGTCGAGTCGCTCGCTGACTCCTCCTTCAGCCATCGCCCCCTCGGGACCGGCGCGTGGCGCGTGGCGTTCGCGGAGCCGGAGCAGATCGTGCTGGAGCCGCATCCCGCCCTGGCGGACAAACCCTTGCTAGAGCATCTGGCGTTCCGCTTTTACGAGAGCACCCCCGCCGCGATGCAGGCGTATGGCCGTGGCGAGATCATGGGGATCGCACGGGTCATGCCGGACGAGTTGGGCAGGGTGATGACCGACCCGACCTTCAGCCTCCACTCCACTATCCTTTCCGGCTACTCTGCCCTCTTTTTTAACCTGAACCAACTGCTCTTCCAAAATCGCGAGCTGCGCGAGGCGCTCATGGTCGCGCTGGACCGTGGCGATTTGGTCGAGGAGGTGCTGAACGGGCAGGGGGTCGTGGCGGATAGCTTCCTGATGCCGACCCATTGGGCCTATGACTCCGACCTGCCGCGCCACCCCTACGATCCCGACGAGGCGCTCCAGCTGATGCAGAGCGCTGGTTGGTTCGACTCGGACAGCGATGGCATGGTGGATCAGGACGGGCTGCCCCTGCACTTTTCGCTGCTGGTAGAGGAGAGCGACCCCCAGCAGGTGGCGCTGGTGCGGGCGGTGGTGGCCCAATGGCGCAAGCTGGGGATAGATGCGGAGGTGGAGGCGGTGCCCGCCGAACAACTGGAGGAGGCGCTCAGCGAGCGCTCCTTTGACATGGTGCTGCTCTCTACCTCACAGGGCGGCCTGCCGGTGGACCCCGATTTCTACCCGCTCTGGCACTCCTCGCAGGCGACCGGTGCGGGCAAAAACTTTACCTCGTTCAGCAACGAGATGGCGGACCGCCTGCTTGTGGAGGCGCGCCACACCCTGGACATGGAGCAGCGCCGCGCGCTCTACCAGGAGTTTCAAGGCATCCTCGCGCGCGAGTTGCCCGCGCTGCCGCTGTACTACCCGATTTACAACTATGCCCTCAGCGATAGGGTGCGCAACGTGCAGGTCGGGCCGCTCAACAAGCCCGCCGACCGCTTCGAATCGCTGCCGGAGTGGTCGATCCGCACCAAGCGCCTGCTCGTTGAGCGGACGCAAGCCACGCAGGACGCGCAGGAGCGCTAAAAACCATGTACGCGATGTGCGGAAAATTGCTGGCGCGCGAGGGCTCGCGCCCTGCCTTTGTGGAGATCCTGCTGCGGGCCGCAGCCGTGGTGGGGGAGCTGTCCGGCTGCCATCTCTACCTCGTCACCGAGGACGTGGCCGACCCGAACGCGATCTGGGTCATGGAAGTGTGGGCCGACAAGGCGGCGCACGATGCCTCGCTCCAGGACGAGCGGGTCCGCGCGCTCATCGCGCAGGCGATGCCGCTCATGGGTGGGCCACCGGACGGCGTGGAGCTGACCGTCGTTGGTGGACATGGCCCCGCCATTTGACAAAACAGCCCGCGTGAGTACAATACGCCTCCTCAAGCCGATGTGGCGGAACCGGTAGACGCGCTACGTTCAGGGCGTAGTTCCTGCAAGGGAGTGGGGGTTCAAATCCCTCCATCGGCACTCAAGAGCGCTGGAATTTCCAGCGCTCTTTTTGTTTGCCTTTTTCGCCCAGGTCGGCGTGTATCTTGCTTCAATTCCCTTGCCACTGCCTCGTGCGATGAACCAGGGGCGCGAGGCAAGATCATTGATGGTTTCATCTATAACCCAAGGAGCAAGCATGTCGAAGATTACGGTAAACGGAGAAAGCGCCGAGTGGGGCGAGGGCAAGCGCCTCGTTCTGGCCATCGAGGACATGGGGATCAACATCGGCCACCGCTGCGGGGGGCAGGCGCGCTGCACCACCTGCCGCGTGGAGTTCCTTTCGGGCGAGCCCGCCGAGATGACGATTGCGGAGTACGAGAAGCTCAAGGAGCGCGACCTGCTCGGCCACTATCGCCTCTCCTGCCAGATCAAGTGCACGCAGGACATGGAGGTGCGCCCCAGCATGACCCTGGAATCGGAAGGGTGGAGCGACACCGGCCCGCGCCCCGACGATCAGGTGCAGCCCGTGGCGGAGTGGTACCCCACAGAGGAGCTGATGGAGAGCGAAGGCACGGCGTAGCAGACCCCTGCTACCGCCCCCAAGCGTGAAACGTGACGAGTAGCTCGCGTTTCACGTTTTTTTTGCCTGTCGCGCGCCCCGTTATACTTACCCCAACCCATCCTTTTGCTCCGACCCTGCTGGACCACCTTCTATGTTTCTGGAAACACTGCGCCTCATCAACTTTCGCAACTACGTGCGGCTCGATGGCACCTTCGCACGCGGCATCACCGTGCTGCACGGGGAAAACGCGCAGGGGAAAACCAACTTTCTGGAGGCGATCTACTACCTCTCGAACGCGTCCGCCTCGCACGCGCGCAACGACCGCCAGCTGATCCACTTCGACTCTACGCAGGACGTGATCCCCTTTGCGCGCGTGGAAGCGACGGTGCAGCGCCACGATGGGGCGCAGCGGGCCGCGCTCACCATCGGCTTGCAGGGGAATCGGTTGCAAAAGCGGGTAGAGCTGAATGGGGTGCCCAAGCGGGTCTACGAGTACGTCGGCGAGATCAACGTGGTGCTCTTCCTGCCGGAAGACATCGACCTGATCGCGAGCGGGCCGCACCTGCGCCGCCGCTACCTGGACACGACGATCACCCAAATCGATCAGGCGTACTTTCGCGCGCTTTCCGAGTATGACGAGGTGCTCGCCCAGCGCAACGCGCAGCTGCGCGCGCTGAGCGAGCGCAACATCCCCGCGCGCGACGCGGACGACCTGCTCGTGGTCTGGGATGAGAAGCTGGTCGAGGTGGGGGCGTACCTCGTGCTGCGGCGGCAGCAGGTCATCGCGCGGCTCGACGAGCTGGCGGGGCGTATCCACCCGGAGCTGACCGGCTACCGCGAGTTTCTGCGCTTCGCCTACCTGCCGCGCCTCAACCTGGGCTATTACGCCTCGCACCAACTCTCACTCGACATGGGCAGCGACATGCTGCGCGAGAGCGGGCTGCTCACGCTGGACGAGGTGGAGCGGCGCTTCAAGGAAAGTTTGCGCCAGGCCCGCGCGGAGGAGGTGGCGCGCGGCATGACCGTCGTCGGGCCGCACCGCGACGATGTGCGCTTCCTCGTCAACGATGTGGACATGACCGACTACGGCTCGCGCGGGCAGCAGCGCACCTCCGCCCTGACGCTGAAGCTCAGCGAGGTCGCGCTGATCACCGAGAAGCGCGGCGAGTCGCCGATCCTGCTGCTGGATGACGTGATGAGCGAGCTGGACGACGCGCGCCGCCGCTACATGATGACCATGCTCCGCGAGCACCCGCAGGTGTTCATCACCACCGCCGACCTGGACGCCTTCGAGCCCGACTTTTTGGCGCATGCCACCCTGATCCGCGTCGAGCAGGGCCGCCACCTGGAAAGCATAGCCCCGACGGGCTAGCCTGCGTGCCAAACAAAAAAGAGCGTGGCTTCGAGCCACGCTCTTTTGTAGTTGCTGGTACGTTAGTTCAGGTGGGTCTTGATCTTCTCGACCAAGCGGCCCTTCGGCATGTACCCGATCAGCCGCTCGACCGGCTCACCATTCTTGAAAATGATGAGGGTCGGGATGCTCTGCACCCCGTACTGCATCGCCGTGTTCGGGTTCTGGTCCACATCCAGCTTGGTGACCTTGATCTGGCCCTGGTATTCCTGGGCAATCTCTTCGAGCACCGGCGCGATCATGCGGCACGGGCCGCACCACGTCGCCCAAAAGTCAACAATCACGGGAAGGTCGGCCTGGATCGCCTCTTCCTCAAAGGTCTTATCGGTAATCGCCACAGGCTTCGCCATTCTGCTATTCCTCCAATAAACTATGGACA
Organism: uncultured Chloroflexia bacterium; assembly: GCA_963845765.1. Taxonomy (GTDB): domain Bacteria; phylum Chloroflexota; class Anaerolineae; order Ardenticatenales; family Ardenticatenaceae; genus CAWJTI01. The sequence goes on along the minus strand of CAWJTI010000011.1, from coordinate 190,823 downwards.
CCACTTGCCTAATGATGATAGAACTACCTGCGTCCTTTGTCAAGGCAAGGCCCCCCCGCGTGCTGCGCGCCGCGCGCCTTGTTCCCCTCGTCCCCCCGTGCTATAGTTTCCCGCTTTCCAAGCTGCACCCCATCCTTGTTTTCTGAAATCCTTGCCCTACCCCTGCCCATGAACAAACAACGCACGCGCCTGATCGTGGGCACCCTTGTCAGCCTGGGGCTGCTCGTTTGGCTCCTCTGGCAAACCGACTGGGATGAGGTGCTCCAGCGCCTGCGCGAGGCCGACCCGCTGCTCCTGCTCGCTGCCCTGCTGATGATTATCCTGGGGGTGGTGCTGCGCGCGTGGCGCTGGGGGATCATGCTGGAGCCGATGGACGAGGAGCGCTCGTTTTCCACCCTGTTCGATGCGGTGAACGTGGGCTACCTGGCGAACAACCTGCTGCCCGCGCGCCTCGGCGACCTGCTGCGCGCCTACCTCGTGGGGGAGTGGACGCGCGCCCCCTTCTCCTTTGCGCTCTCGACAACGGTGGTGGAGCGCGTGCTGGATACCCTGGTAGTGGTAGTGATGCTCTTTGGGGTGCTACCCTTTTTGCCGGTGCCGCCGCTCGCCGCGCGCACGGGGATGCTGGTGGGGGCCGCCTTTTTCGTCGGGGGAATTTTGCTGGGGGTGGCCGCGTGGCAGCGCGCGTGGAGCGAGCGGCTCCTCCGCGCCATGCTGCGCCCCTTGCCCCTGGATGCGGATGTGTGGAGTGCGCGCCTCGTCGCCTTGCTGGACGGCTTCGCGCTGGTGCAGCAGCCCGGTCGTTTCGCGCGCGTGCTCGTGAGCACGGCGCTGATCTGGATCGTCTCCATCGCCTCCTACTGGTTCACCTTTCGCGCCTTCGCCCTGGTCGGGCTGGGGCCGCTCAGCGCCGCGTTTACCATCTGTTTGGCCGCGCTCGGCATGGCCGCGCCCAGCGGCCCCGCCGCCGCCGGCACCTTTGACGCTGCCGCCGCCGGTGCCCTGCTGATCCTCGGGGTGCCAGCGGGGCTCGCGGGCGGGGTCGCGCTCGTGCTGCACGCCATCAACTTTATAGGCGTCACCCTGCTCGGCGTCTGGAGCATGGCGCGGCGCGGCCTCTCCCTCGGCTCGCTCACCACCCGCGCGGAAGCCGAATCGGCCGGTGGGTAGAAGGTGGCAGATTACAGATAGCAGATCACAGATTACAGATAGCAGACAAGGTGCCCCGAATGGGGTATTGCGAAAACGGACAATTGAGAATAGAAGACGGCAAAACAGAAAGCGGATCACAGAAAAGAATTCACCATTGCAGTTCCATTGAATCTGCAACCTGTAATCTGCAATCTGCAACCTGTGATTTGCAATACCCCATTCGGGGCACCTTGTCTGCAATCTGTAATCCTTTGATGAGGAAGAGAGTAGTATGCCAAAAGTTTTAATCACAGGGGGGGCTGGGTTTATCGGCTCCAACCTGGCGCACCGCCTGCTGGGGGCGGGGCACGATGTGACGATTTTCGATAACCTGTCGCGCTCCGGTGGCGAGAGCAACCTGGCCTGGCTGCGCGAGTCGTTTGGCGAGGCGGGGTTTCGCCTCGTGCGCGCCGACCTGAGCGACTTTGAGGCGCTGCGAGGGGCCACGGAGGGCGTGGAGCGGGTCTATCATCTCGCGGGGCAGGTAGCCGTGACCACCTCGGTGAAAGACCCGCGCGCCGACTTTGTGGACAACGCGTTTGGCACCTTCAACGCCCTGGAAGCCGCGCGGCAGGTGGGCGACGACCCGATTTTTCTGTACGCCAGCACCAACAAGGTGTACGGTGGCATGGAGGAGGTGCAGATCGTGGAGCGCGGCGGGCGCTACGCCTACGCCGACTTTCCGCGTGGTATCCCGGAAAGCGCGCCGGTCGACCCCCACTCTCCCTACGGCTGTAGCAAGGCGGCGGGCGACCAGTACACGCACGATTACCACCGCATCTACGGGCTGCGCAGCGTCGTCATGCGCCAATCCTGCATCTACGGCCCGCGCCAGATGGGCATCGAGGATCAGGGCTGGGTGGCGTGGTTCATCATCGCCGCGCTCAAGGAGCGTCCCATCACAATCTACGGGGATGGCAAGCAGGTGCGCGACATCCTCTACATCGACGACCTGCTGGACGCCTACGACGCGGCGGTAGAGCAGATTGATCGTAGCGCGGGGCAAATCTTCAACGTGGGCGGTGGCCCCGACAACACCCTCGCCATCTGGAGCGAGTTCGGCCCCCTGCTCACCGAGCTACTGGGCAGACCGATCCCCGTCGCTCGCGCCACCTGGCGGCCCGGCGACCAGAAAGTCTACGTGTCTAACATTGACAAGATTCGCCGCGACCTCGGCTGGAGCCCCAACGTGGGGGTTCGCGAGGGGATCACGCGGCTCCACGGATGGCTTCGCGAGCATCAGGCGCTCTTTGCGCATCTTTGAGCTTTTCCCGTCGCGAACCAGAGTTAAAGCATGAAAATCTTATTTGCAATGACCTACTACCGCCCCTACGTGAGCGGTCCCATCATCTACGTCGAAAATCTGGCGCGCGAGCTGATCCGTCGCGGCCACGAGGTCAGCATTCTGACCGCGCACTACGATCCCGGCCTGCCGCGCGTGGAAACCATCGACGGGATCCGCGTGCGCCGCGTGGCGGTGCTCTTCCGCGTCTCCAAGGGGGTGATCATGCCCGCCTTTGGCGCGGTGGCGGCTGCCTACATCGCCAACCATGATGTGGTGGCGATTCAGGTGCCACAGTTCGAAGCGCCGATCCTGGCGTGGCTGGCCCGCCTTCAGGGCAAGCCCTCCACTATGACCTACCATTGCGACGTGCAGCTGCCGAGCGGCTGGTTCAACCGAATCGTCGATCAGGTCGTGCTGATGAACAACGTGGTCTCGGCGCTGGGCGTGGAGCGCATCGTCGCCTACACGCGCGACTACGCGGAGCACAGCCCGCTGATGAGCCGCTTCCTCGGCAAGGTGGAGGTCATCCCGCCGCCGGTCTCCATGCCCGCGCCGAGCGCGCAGGCGGTGGAGGGCTTCCGCAAGCTGCATGGGCTGGAGGGCAAGAAGGTGATCGGCATCTGCGCCCGCTTCGCCACGGAGAAGGGCTTCGAGCACCTGGTGGGGGCGATCCCGCACCTCCTTGAAGATTTTCCCGAGCTGCGCATCCTCCACGCGGGCGAGTTCGAAAACGTGATCGGCGAGCAGGCATACCGCGACCGGCTGCGGCCCCTGCTGGAGCGCTACCACGAGCAGTGGCTCCCGCTCGGGGTGCTGGGCGGGGAGGAACTCGCGGCCTTCTTCGCGGCGTGCGACGTGACGGTGCTGCCCAGCCTGAATCGCACCGAGAGCTTCGGCTTCGTGCAGATCGAGTCCATGCTGAATGGGACCCCGGTCGTCGCCTCGAACCTGCCGGGGGTGCGCGTGCCCGTGCGCGTAACCGGCATGGGGCTCATCACCCCCATCGGCGACACCGACGCCCTGGCGCACAACCTCGCCGAGGTGCTGCGCCGCCCCAGCGAGTTCCGCACCTCGCGCGCCGAGGTGGAGGCCGAGTTCTCCGTGCAGCGCACCGCCGACGAGTACCTCGCGCTCTGGGAGCGATTGCAAAAGCACAAACGCGGCTCGCGCTTCAACCCGCTCGCCCTGCTTATCGCCCTCGTCACCTTTGCCCTTGGGCTCCTGCTCCCCGGCCTCAAGCGCCGCTCGCGGTGACGATGGACGACCGACGGTACCCTTTGGGTGCGACGACCGACGACGGACGGGTACCCTTTGGGCTGCGACAGGTACCCCCTGGGTGCGACGACCTATGACCGAGAGAGACTACGCTATCACCTTGCGTAATCTGAAATACCCCATTCGGGGCACCTTGTCTGAAATCTAAAATCGAAAATCCAAAATCCAAAATCCCCATGACCGACCACCCCTCAACCCAAACCGCCGTTCGCGCCTCCGGGCGCGACTACCTGATGGAGCACATCCGCGATGTGCCGGTGTTTCGGGCGCTGCTGCGCTCAGTGGAGTGCCGCCTTTTTGAGGAGGCGGGGCCGCTGCCGGAGCCGGTGCTCGACCTCGGCTGCGGCGACGGGCACTTTGCCAACCTCGCCTTCGACCGCCCGCTTCGTGCGGGGATCGACCCGGACGCGGCGATGGTGCGCGAGGCCCACGCGCGCGGCGCATATTACTTGCCCGCTGTCGCGAGCGCGACGGAGATGCCCTTCCCCGATGGCTATTTCGCCTCGGTCGTCGCCAACTGCGTGGTCGAGCACATCCCCGACATCGAGGGGGTGCTGAGCGAGACGGCGCGCGTGCTGCAACCGGGCGGGCGCTTCGTCTTTGGCGTCCCGAGCGAGAACTTCGCGGACATGCTGCTCGGCGTCTCGCTGCTGAAGCGCCTCGGGCTGGGGGAGGTGGGTCAGGCGTACGGGGATTGGTTCAACGCGCACTCGCAGCACTTCCACACCGACCCCCCCGCGCTCTGGTTTGACAGGCTGCACCGCCACGGCTTCCAGGTGGAGCACCACGAGTATTACATTTCCGAGTTGCCGCACCAGATCTTCGACCTGCTCCACTACGCGAGCATCCCGCGCCTCCTCAGCCGCAAGCTGACCGGCCGCTGGACCGCCTTCGACAACCCCGTGAGCCAGGCGCTGTACGAGGCGCTGCTGCGCCCCTTCTACAACGCGCCGCCGCCCGTGCGCGGGGCCTACATCTTCTTCCACGCGCGCAAGGCGTGAGGTCTCCGATCTCCAATCTCTAATCTCCTCTTCTTCCACGCGCGCAAGGCATAGGGCGAGCGGGGCCACGCTTATGGCACAATGACCACCTCGCCCTCTGCGAGCCCCGCCACGATCTCCACCTGCCGCTCGTCCTGCGCGCCGAGCGTGACCTCCTGCTCGGTGGGCTGCCCGCCGCGCCGCACGAGCACGAAGGGCTGCGTCTCGGCGTAGCGGATCGCGCTGAGGGGCAGCAGGAGCACGTCCGTCGCGTTGGCGGTGCGAACCTGCACGTCCGCCGCCATGTCGAGCCGCGCGGGTACCCCCTCGGGATCAAAGTGGATGATGGTGCGGTAGCTCGTCGCGCCGCGCGGCTCCCCCGCCGCCGGGGCGATGCGCTGTACCTCCCCGGTGAGCGGGCGGGCGGGGAAGGCGTCCAGCGTGACAGTGACCATCTGCCCCGCCTCAACCCGCCCCACGTCTACCTCGTCCACCTCCGCCGCAACCACCATCGTGTTCAGATCGGCCACTGATAGCAGGGGCTGCGTCGGGTTGACCCGCTCCCCCGCGCTCACCAGCCGCTCGACGACCGTCCCGTCGAAGGGCGCTCGTAGGGTCGTCCCCGCGAGTGCTGCCTGGGCCTGGGCGACGCGCACCTGCGCCTGCTCCACCTGAGCCACCAGGGCCGCGCGCTCCTCCACGGTCGGTCCGTCCACCAGACGGCGGAGCGCGGCCTCCGCGCCTTCCAGCCCTGCGCGCGCCTCTTCTACTTTCACTGCCTCCTCGCTGCTCGCCTGCTCCTCGGCGGCCACCTCATCGAGCGTCGCCTCCGCCACGCTCAGCGCGAGCCGCGCCGCCCGCAGCTGCGCCTGCGCCGCCTCGACCTCGCCCGGGCTGGCAGGGGATTCGGCCTTGGCCTGCTGTGCCTGTGCCGCGCGGAGCGCCGCCTCTGCCTCCCGCACGCGCAGCGCCACCTCCTGCGGGTCGAGCGCCAGCAGCGGCTCGCCCGCTGCCACCGCATCGCCCACCTCCACCAAAACGCTGGCTACCGTGCCGCCCATCGGCAGGGAAAGGCGCGCGCGGCGTTCCGCCTCAACCCGCCCCGTGGCCTGGACCGTTGCCGCCAGATCGCCCCGCGTGACCATCGCCTCGCCAGCGGGAGGCGCAGCGGGGAGCGATGCAGGGGCGCGGCGGCTCGTCGCCCACCAGAGGAGAGCAACTATCAAAAGAATAGGAATCATGGCGAGCCAGACGCGTTTGTTCGGGAGTGTAGGGAGCATGGGTGATGGGCTCTGCTTCAATTTCTACTTTTCGATGGGAAGCTGACTGATACCGGTGGCTGGGAGTAAGCCCCCGCGCTGGTCGAACAGCTGCCACTCGACGCGCAGGTCGCTGGCGTCGCTCGGCAGGGGCAGGGCCACGCTCAGGGCGTGCTCGCCCGCGAAGCGGAAGCGGAAGGGACCCACGAGGCGCGTCGCCAGCACTTCCTCGCCGCGCAGCAGGCGTGCGCCGAGCGCTACCTCCCCCTCGCCCTCAACGACGAGGCGCAGGCGGGCACTGCCTGCCTCGGTGGCAAGCGTCGCGCTCCGCACCTGCCACGCCTCGCTTTGGACCCCGACCACCCCCCACCGCTCCACCCGCTCGTTCCCGACGCGCAGCGCGTAGTAGCCGCGCCCGCGCGGGGCTGTCATCACCGCGCGATATTGCCCGGGCGCAAGTTCGATCATGGGCAGGGAGCGCCGGTCCAGCGTCGCGAAGAGGGGTTGCCCCGCCGCGCCGCGCGCCTCGACCAGCACCGTGCTCCCCGATGCGTGCCACGTCTGCTCCAGCACGAGTTCCAGGGGCACGGCGAGTGGCTCGACGAGGGAGAGGCGGGCGGCGACCGGCGCGGCGCTCGTGTTGTGCAGGAGCGCCTGCCATGTGCCCGGCTCCTCGCGCGTGCTCCACAAATCGAGCGGCTGGAGCACATTGTCACGGTAGGGGAGGTGCGCCACGTGGTCACCCAGCAAGAAGCGCTCGCCAGGGTAGCGCCTGCCATCGGGCGCTACAAGGTCCAGCGTGACCCCCTCGCCCTGGAGGAACCAGGTGGCAGGCTGCCCATCCAGCGCGACGCTGAGAGTCACGCGCTCGTCCGGCGCGAGGGGCCGAGCCAGCAGCGGGCGCGTCGTGAAGCCAGGGCTAGCCAGCGGCGGCGTGGCGGCGCGATCCTGCCACGGCTCGCCGCGCTGGACGCTCTGCATCCAGGGACGGATAATGTTGACATAAATATTGTCAGGCCAGAGAAGCGAGTCAATCCCGAAGGCGAGAGTCTGGAAGCTCCACCCGTGCAGCAGGGGGAGCACGCGCGTCGCGCCGGGCGCGGCGGTGGCGCTCGCCGCGCTCACGATGCCATCGTGCGGCGGGAAGCCCGCAAACAGGTTCTCGTCCGGCAGGCGATCCCCGCCAATGTGCAGCTGGGGCACACTGCCTGGCTCGCTGAAGGGCGCGAGGAGCGCACGGTGCTCCGGCAACAGCGCGATTTGGCTAGCAGACGTGCTGCCACGCGCCAGATCGCTGACGATAAAATCATAGGCGAGGCGCACCCCCGCGTGCGGCGTACCGAGCGTTGCCAGCCCCGCCACGTCGGTCGCCCCGCCGCTCAGATAGGCGCGCGCGATGAGCCCGCCAAAGGAGTGCGCGATCAGCAGCACCTGCTCCGAGCCACTCGCCGCCTTTGCCTCGGCCACGGCGCGGCGCAGGGTGGCGACGTTGTCCAGCAGCGGGGCCTCCTCATCCGACGGGGCGAGCCGGACAGGGTGCCCGCCCTGCCGGAGCCACTGCGCCAAAAAGCGCAGGTTGGAGCGGGCGAGGCTGTCGCTGTCGCCCAGCCCATGCACGAGGACGACTGGCAGCGGTGGGGCGCTTGGTTCGAGTGCGGCTGCGCCCATCACGATAATTCCCTGCCCGAGCGTGCCGACAAAGAGGCGGTCGCTGGCGGCGAGCAGTGCCGAAACCGTTCCACCCTTCCAGCCTCCATCAAGCAGCGTAGGTGCGTTGCTCGTCACCCATCGAGTAGAGCGCGCCCGCCTCGGTGGCGGCGAGCACTTGGTCTCCATCGCCCCCGAGCGCCGTGATCGGCTCCGCGAGCACCCTTTCCCACGCGCCATCGGCGCGGCGGTGGAACAAGCCCGCGTCGCTGCCCACCCAGAGCGCGTTATTGCCGCTGATCTGTAGCGCTGTGATCCCGACGGATGGGATGGGCAAGGGCTCGGGTTGCCACGCGCCCCCTTCCAGACGCCACAGGCCGCGCGGCGTGCCCGCCCACAGGCGCTCGCCCTCGCTAGCGAGGGCGGTGATCTGGCGCGGCGCGTTCGTCCCCACCGGCTCCCATTGCTCGCCGCCCCAGCGCAGCACCCCGCCGCCGTAGCTGCCCGCGACGAGCGCGCCCCCGTGCGGGGCGAGGCTCGTCACCCAGTCGCTCGCCAGCCCCGCGTCGCCCTGCTGCCACGTTTGCCAGCTATTCCCAGTGAGTTGGGCTACGCCGTCCATCGTTCCGACCCAGAGCGCGCCCTCGTGCGTGGTCAGGGCGAGGATGTGATGCTCGGTCAGGGGGAACTCGACGGTGCGCGTCGCGCCCCGCGCGGCGTCCCAGCGCCCCAGCCCCGCGATGCTCCCCACCCAGAGCGCGCCGTCCTGCCAGGCCAGCGCGGTGATGGCGTCGGAGGGGAGGCCGCTGCGGCGCGTGAGCGACTGGGCACCTGCGGCGGCGGGCAGGGCGAGGAGAACAAGGATGAGCAGGAACCAAGGATAACGACGGCGGGCGATGCGACGCGTTATCCACTCTGACCTTTGCGTCTTTGCGTCTTTGCGCCTTTGCGTTACGTCGTTTTGTTCTGCGTTCTGTGTTCTGCGTTCCGCGTTCCGCGTTCCGCGTTTCTCACTCATAGCGAATCGCCTCGATGGTGGGGATGTTGGCGGCGGCGAGGGCGGGGGCGATGCTGGCGACCAGCGAGAGCAGCAGGGCGAAGAGCAGGCTGGAAAGGGCCAGGGTCGGCGGGAAGCGCAGCGGGATGGCGAAGAGGGCGGTGGAGAGGGCGGCGACGAAGAGGTGGCCCAGCCCCCAGCCCAGCAAGAGGCCGACCAGCCAGCCGCCCGCGCCCAGCGCGAGCCCTTCACTCAGAAAAAGAAGCACAAGCTGCCCGTTGTCGGTGCCGAGGGCGCGCAGCACCCCGATCTCGCGGCGGCGCTCCAGCACGTTGAGCGCGAGCGTGTTGAGTAGCCCCGCCGCCCCAACGATGGCGACGAGCAGCACCATGCCGCGCAGTGCCGCCGTCAGGATGCGCGTCTGCTCCTGCGAGGTCTCGAACTCGGTGAGGGCGAGGGTGCTGCTGGGGCGGAGCGGGGCGAGCTTGCGGTCCACCACGTCCAGAATCAGCTGCTGCTCGCGCTCGCTGCGCGGCTGGAGCCCGAAGGCAAAGAGGTCCACGGCGCTTTCCTGGCCGAGCAGCTCCGCCATCGTGGCGCGCGGGAGGAAGACCTTCGCCTGAATGTCGCTGCCCAGAAAGATCGCGTTGTCGCGGACGATGCCGCGCACGCGGAGCTCGCGCTGCGCGTCGCGGTAGCGGAGTGGGAAGTGGTCGCCCACGGCGAGCCGCTGGGAGGCGGCAAGGTCGTCCGAGATCACCACGCCGCGCGGCTCGCGCGGGTCGAGCCACTGCCCCGCGAGGAGGGTCGGGCGGTAAAAGCGGGTGTCGGCGGGCATCGCCCAGCAGCGCGCGCGCTCGTAGCCCGCCGTGCAGGAGCGGAGCAGCCACGGCTCGACCCCCGTCACCCCCGCGACGCGGCGCAGCGCGCCTGCGTCCGCCGCTGTGACCGGCGCGCTGAATTGCAGGTACGCATCGGCGGGGTAGATGGCAAAGATGCTCTGGATGGCCTGTGCCACGCTGCGATCCGTTGCCTGCGCCGCGAGCAGTGCCGCCACAGCGAGCGCCACGACGAGCATCGTCACCCCGCTGCGCCCTTTGCGCCGCACCAGGTTGCGGACCCCCATCGCGGGCAGGGGCGGCAGGGTGAGAAGCTGCTGCACCAGTCGGTCCAGCCCGCTACGCCCAAAGTTGCGCGACACCCCCAGCGATTCCAGCGCCTGCTTCGGGGTGATGTTGGCCGCGTTCCAGGCGGGGATCAGCCCGCCGAGGAGGGTCACGAGCAGGCCGACGATGCTGCCAAGCAGCAGCGCGAGCGGCTCCAGGCGAAAGGTGGGGTCGAGCGAGGCGACGCGTCCCAGCGTGCTCAGCAGCCCGTAGCCCAGCAGCGCGCCCGCGCCGAGCCCGATCAGCGTGCCCATCACCCCGTACAGCCCCGTGGTCAGCAGGAACGAGGCGAGCACCTGGGCGCGCGTCGCACCTATCGATTTGAGGATCCCGATCTCCCGCACCGATTCCGCGACGAGCGCCGCGAGCGTGTTGGCGACGATAAAGCCGCTCAGCCCCACGCCGAGTGCGCTAAACAGGTACAGCGCGATGAACAACGCATCCAACTCGCGCTTGCCTACAAAGTTCGAGGGGTCGCTGAAGCGCGGGGTGCCCTTGGGGATGCCACGCTTCGCCAACTCCGCGACGATGGCATCGCCTACCGCTTCCCGCGCCGCGCTTGGCTCCAGCCGCACAACAAGCTCGTTGAAGCCGGAAAGGTTCTGGATGTCCTGCGTGACGGTAGCGGGCACAAAGACGAGGGGCAGGTTGGTGATGTCGGCGGAGAGGGCGCTGGGCAGCCGCGCGATGCCGCTAAGCCGAAGGGGGCGCGGGCGGTTGGCGGCGGTGCGGTAAAAAATCGTGTCGCCAACCTGAAGGTGGTGGCGCGCGGCGGCACTGGGCTCGACGAGCGCCTCGCCCGCTTGCGGCCACGTGCCGCTTTCGAGCACCAGCCGGTCGGCCACCTGCTGCTCGAAGGAGCGAATCCCAAAAAAGTGCAGATCGTCCCACGCCGCGTCCGCGCCCAGGCGGCCCCGCGCGTACACGTTGGTGCGCAGGTCCGCGGCGAGCACCCCGTCGGCGCGCTCGATGACGCGAACGAGCGAGTCGGGCGCGTCATACAGGAAGAGCGCGAGGTCGGCGCGCTCGCCGCTGGCAAAGGTGGCACGCTGCGCCCGCGCGAAGCCCTGCGTGGTCGTCACGATGGCGACGAGCCCCGCCACCCCCACGACCACGCCCAGCAGGGTCAGGGCGGAGCGAACGCGCCGCGTGACGAGGTCGCGGAACGCTTTGCGGAGCAGCATCGGGGCGCGGGCGAGCAGGGCGTCGCGCAGCCTGGCTATTTGCGTTGGGTCAGCAGGGTTGCCAGCTCGGCGGCGTCCATCTGCTCGAAGCGAAGCTCGCTGAGGATGGTGGGGAGGAGCGAGTGGAGGATTTCCAGGCGCTGCTCGTCGGAAAAGCTGACGAGCATCTGGTGAAAGGCACTGTTGATGATCTCTTTGGAGAAGGCTAGCCGCTGATCGGGGGACATTTGCGAGAGCACCGTCGAGATGGTGCTTTCCATGATCTCCTTCAAATCTTCGGGCGTGAGCTGCTGGATGATCTCGTTCGAGACAGTTTTAAACAGGCTACGCATCGTCGGGGGTCTCCTCGTGGGTGGTGTTAAACTTTGATGTAAACGTCCTGTAGGGCAAGGCTGCACTCCACCGTGGCAAGTTTCACCACGTCATCGGCCTGCTGGAAGCTGCGGTAGAGCCACAGGTTCCCTGTTTGCCGCACGTACTGCTCCACACGATAGGGTCGCTGGGAGACAAGGAGGTACTCACCAAGAGAATCAATCGTTTGATACAGCTCAAACTTTCGCCCTCGGTCCCGCGCCTCGGTGCTGTGGGAAAGGACCTCGATAATCAGTCGCGGGTTGAGAAGTGTGTCAACCTGCTGGTCGGTATACTGTTCCTCGCCACACGTCACGACAAGGTCTGGGTAAAGATAGGCACCTGTGGCGGAGACGCGCACGCGCAGATCACTTGGATACACCACACAATCCTGCTCGATCATCTGATTGCCGAGCGTGCGGATCAGGTTGGCAACTATCCGGTTGTGCTCACGGCTTGCCCCCGTCATCATCACGATCTCGCCGTCAAGGTACTCGCTCTTCGTTTCAGCCGCTCGCTCGATGGCAAGATAGGCGTCTGGAGTGAGGTGGCGGGAGGTGGGCTGTGGCAGGTCCATTATCGTCCTCACTCCACCGAGAGCGGTTGCTCCCCGTCGATGTCGAGGTGCGCCAGCGGCTTGGGGAGATGGGCATAGCACGACCCCACGTCCGGCAGGGCGAGCACGAGCCAGCAGCGACCCGCCAGCGGCAGGCCGCGCCGCACAAAGCCCCATGCCTGGTACACCTCGATCAGCGTGGCTTGATCGGTCTCCACCTGAAGGCGTAGCTCGCGGCAGCCCCAGCGGCGTGCCAGTCGCACCACCGCGCGCAGCAGGCGTTGCCCAATGCCTAGCCTGCGCCAAGGGTGGCTCACCACCAGGCTGCTCAATTCGGCCCACTGGCTACCCTGGCGCGGCATCAGCTCCACGTGGGCAACCAACTCCTCCCCGACGAGGGCGACCAAGCGCGTCGGGTGCGACCCCGCCTCAAGGCACCAAGCAAGGTAGCCCCGCAGCAGATCAAACTCTTGTTTCGGAAAGCAGGCGCTGTGGAGGGCGGGCGCGTCGTCCAGCCGCGCATGGCGCACGAGGAGGGGGCGAGAGGGGTGCAGGGGGGTTGCTTTCATAGCGCAAAAATTGTAGCACGGGGGTGGGGCTAAGAAAAGCAGCGGGTGGGATTGCTTCTCTGGCACTTCTCCATATAATCCGCCTGTGAGAAATGGAACAAATGGAGCGTCGCGGTGCGCGCACTGATTACAGGGTTAAGCGGCTTTGCTGGCAGTCACCTGGCAGAGTTTTTGTTACAGCAAGGTGACATGGAGGTGTGGGGCACCGTCCGCTCCGACCTGGGCATGGCGTCGCACCTTGCGCCGCAGGTGACAGCCCGCGCCGTAGAATTGACCGATCCCGAGGCGGTGCGGGCACTGCTGGCGGAATGTCAGCCCGACCGCATCTACCACCTGGCGGCGCAGGCTTTCGTGCCCGCGTCGTGGGATGAGCCGTGGCCGACGCTAGAAAACAACATCCGCTCGCAGCTCAATCTGTTGCAGGGGATAGTGGGGCTGAAGCTCGACGCGCGCATCCTGTGCGTCGCCTCGATGGAGGTGTACGGGCAGATTGGGCCGGACGATTTGCCGCTCGACGAGCAGACCCGCTTTCGCCCGGACAGCCCGTACGGGGTGAGCAAGGTGGCGCAGGATTTGCTGGCGGGGCAATATTTCCGCAGCTACGGGCTGCACACCGTGCGCGTTCGCCCCTTCAACCACATCGGCCCGCGCCAAAACGACCGCTTTGTCGCGCCCGCGTTTGCGCGGCAGATCGCCGAGATCGAGCAGGGGATGCGCCCGCCCATCATGGAGGTGGGCAACCTAGCCGCCCAGCGCGATTTCAGCGATGTGCGCGATGTCGTCCGCGCCTATTACCTCCTTTTGGAGCAGGGCGAGGCGGGCGAGGCGTACAACGTGGGGCGCGGGGTGCCCGCCAGCGTGCGGGGCCTGCTCGACCTGCTGCTGAGCTTCACCGATACCCCTATTGAGGTGCGGCAGGATTCCGAGCGCCTGCGCCCCTCCGATGTCCCCATTGCCTATGCGGACATCTCGAAAATTAAGCAACGTACCGGGTGGACCCCCCGCATCTCTTTTGCCCAAAGTCTTCGGGATGTGCTCGAAGATTGGCGCGCGCGCGTGGGGGCGGCTACGCCCGTACTCTAAAAAAGGAGAAAACTATGGCAAAACAAAAAACAGCCCTGATTACCGGCATCACCGGTCAGGACGGCTCCTATCTGGCAGAGCTTCTGCTGGAGGAGGGCTACAATGTGGTGGGCATGGTACGCCGCACCAGCACCGTGACGCTGGATCGCATCGAGCACATCCAGCACAAGCTGCACATCGTGCAGGGCGACCTGGTGGACCTGCTCTCGCTGGTGGACATCGTCCGCGAGTACGCGCCGGACGAGGTGTACAACCTCGCGGCGCAGAGCTTCGTGCCGACCTCCTGGCAGCAGCCGATCCTGACCGGCGAGGTGACCGCCCTGGGGGTCACGCGCATGTTAGACGCGATCCGGCTCGTGAACCCGGACACGCGCTTCTACCAGGCGTCCAGCAGCGAGATGTTCGGGCGCGTGCGCGAGGTGCCGCAGCGCGAGGATACCCCCTTCTACCCCCGCTCGCCCTACGGGGTCGCCAAGGTGTACGGCCACTGGATCACCGTGAACTACCGCGAGAGCTACGACATGTTTGCGGTGTCGGGGATACTTTTTAACCATGAATGTATCAGTGCTCGCACCCCCCTCGTTGTGCGGCGCGATGGGGTGGTAGATGTGGTGGCGGCAGAAGAGTTGGTGCCGCTGCGCCACAAAGGCACGAGTGTGCAGCATTTCAACGTGCCAGGGCTAGAGGTGTGGGATGGCAAAGGGTGGACAGCGGTCACGGCGATCACTGCGACGCGTCGCCGCCAATCCGACCCAAACCACCGTCTGCTCGCGATGCAGGCACGCGCGGGAATCGTAGAGGTCACCGCCCACCACCACATGCTGACCGACAAGCGAGAAATTGTTCCTGCGGAAGAGGTAAAGCAGGGGGATTCGCTCGCCCTGGCAGAGCACCTGCCCCAGGCGCGCGGGTGGACGGTGCTCAACCCGGAGATGGCGGAATTTTTGGGGTTGGTGACCGCAGATGGCTACGTGCCACCACGCGGCAGCATTCAGTTCACGAACAACGACCCTGTGCTGCGCGAGCGCGTAGCAGAGTTGTGGTCGCGGCTTTTCATCGGCAGCTCGCGGGAAGCGGTTGGGGTGTCCGGCTGGAACCCAGAAAAGGAAGTTGGACAGCTCTATCTCAATGGGGGCCGCTCCGTTTGTGAGTGGCTTCGGGAGCAGCTTTACACCCGCGACGGGCTGAAAAAGGTGCCGCCGCTCGTCCTGAACAGCACGCTTGACATTCAGGAAGCCTACTTGCGCGGCTATTACGCGGGGGACGGGCTGAAGGCGGGCAAGGGGATGAGTGTCAAGACAAATAGCCCCCTGCTTGCACAGGGGCTATTTTGGCTGTACGCCAACCAGGGCCAGATGGGGTCGGTGTACGCCGAGGAGCGCAACGGGCGCGTGTACTACCAGTTGAACCTGCCCTCGTTACAAACGGGGGGCGAAAAGGGCCAACACCTGCGCAAAGAGCCGTCGGAGGTGCGCTGGATCGAGCCAGTGGCTGAGCCAACCGAATGGGTCTTTGATCTGGAAACCGAAAGTCAAGTCTTTATGGCGGGGGTTGGCCGCGTGATCGTCCACAACAGTCCACGCCGCGGGCTGGAGTTCGTGACGCGCAAGATCGCGCATGGGGTGGCACGCATCAAGCTAGGGCTCTCGCAGGAGTTGCGGCTGGGCAACCTGGACGCCAAGCGCGATTGGGGCTTTGCGGGCGACTATGTGCGCGGTATGTGGCTGATGCTCCAGGAGGACGAGCCGGACGACTACGTGATCGCCACCGGCGAGACCCACTCGGTACGCGAGTTTTGCCAGATCGCCTTTGACCATGTCGGCTTGAACTGGGAAGACTTTGTGGTAGTGGACCCCGCGTTCTACCGCCCCGCCGAGGTGGACCTGCTCATCGGTGATCCGGCCAAGGCCGCGCAAAAGCTGGGGTGGCAACGCGAGGCCAGCTTCGAGGCGCTGGTCAAGATGATGGTCGAATCGGATGTCAATCGCCTCCAAAACGGCGAGCGCTTCCCCGACCTGAGCGAGGCGACCGCGGTGCGCGTCAAGCGGTAAAGCGCAGGGGGTAGGGCAGCCGCAAAGGGGGCAACCAAGAAGGTTGCCCCTACAAACTGGTTTTGGACCTTAGACTACCACAATGAAGGAGAGTGCTATGGCAGTACATCCGTTGGCGGGGCAACCAGCCCCCGCAGAGTTGTTGGTCAATGTCCCACGGCTGGTGTCGTCCTACTTCACGCACAGGCCAGACCCCAGCCAGATCGAACAGCGGGTGGCGTTTGGCACGTCGGGGCACCGGGGCACGTCGGTGGACGGGAGCTTCAACGAGGAGCACATCCTGGCGGTCTGCCAGGCCATCGTCGAGTATCGACAGCAGGCGGGGATCACCGGGCCGCTCTTCATCGGCATGGACACCCACGCCCTCTCCGAGCCTGCCCTGGCGACGAGCGTGGAGGTCTTCGCGGCCAACGGCGTGGACATCATGGTGCAGCGCGGGCTCGGCTACACGCCGACGCCGGTGGTCTCGCACGCCATCCTGCGCTACAACGCGGGCCGCACCGACGGGCTGGCGGATGGGGTGGTGATTACCCCCTCGCACAACCCGCCGACCGATGGGGGTTTCAAGTACAACCCGCCGAGCGGCGGCCCCGCCGGGCCAGAAATTACCAAGGTGGTGCAGGAGCGCGCCAACGAGATTTTGGCGGGCGGGCTTCAGGCGGTGAAGCGCCTCCCCTTCCAGCGCGCGATGGTTGCCGACAGCACGCACGAGCACGACTACATCACCCCCTACGTGAGCGACCTGGGCAGCGTCATCAACATGGACGCCATCCGCTCGTCAGGGCTCCGGATCGGGGTGGACCCGATGGGCGGGGCGGGGGTCGCCTACTGGGAGCCGATCGCGAGCGAGTACGGGCTGGACTTGAATGTGGTCAACCCCGACGTGGACCCGACCTTCAGCTTCATGACGGTGGACAAGGATGGCAAGATCCGCATGGATTGCTCCTCGCCCTACGCCATGGCGAGCCTGATCGGGCTGAAAAACGATTTTGATGTGGCCTTCGGCAACGACCCGGACTTTGACCGCCACGGCATCGTCACGCCGAGCGTGGGGCTGATGAACCCGAACCACTACCTTGCCGTCTCCGTCTGGTACCTCTTCCAAAATCGCCCCGAGTGGCGCGAGGATGCGGGCATCGGCAAGACGCTGGTGTCCAGCTCCATGATCGACCGCGTGGCCGCGAGCCTGGGGCGGCGGCTGGTCGAGGTGCCGGTCGGCTTCAAGTGGTTCGTGGACGGGCTGCTCGACGGCTCGCTCGGCTTTGGCGGCGAGGAGAGCGCGGGGGCCTCCTTCCTGCGCCAGGACGGCACGGTGTGGAGCACCGACAAGGACGGGATCATCATGGACCTGCTGGCGGCGGAAATCACCGCGACCACGGGCCGCGACCCCGGCCAGCACTACCAGGCGCTGGAGGAGCAGTTCGGCAGCCCGGTCTACCAGCGCATGGACGCCCCCGCGACGCGCGAGCAAAAGGCGGCGCTCGCCACCCTTTCCCCCGAGATGGTGGAAGCCTCGACGCTGGCGGGCGAGCCGATCGTCGCCAAGCTGACGCGCGCGCCGGGCAACAATGCGTCCATCGGCGGCCTGAAGGTCGTCACCGAGAACGGCTGGTTCGCCGCGCGCCCCTCGGGCACCGAGGACATCTACAAGATTTACGCGGAAAGCTTCAAGGGCGAGGCGCACCTGGCGCAGATTCAGGAAGAAGCGCAGGCCATCGTTCGCGACGCCTTCCGAGCCGCCGGATTGTGATAGGGGATATTGGGTATTGGGTATTAGATAGTAGATAGTGGTTGGGACGACTTATTGATAAAGCGTGGCTCCAATCTACAGAACATTAATACCTAATACCCACTACCCTAATACCTCAATACCTACATCCCATCGATAACAGATAGAAAGTTACCCTTATTGCGCATGAAGCAAAACAGTGATGTTCAATTTGGCACCGATGGGTGGCGCGGGCGCATTGCGGACACCTACACCTTTGCCAACCTGCGGCGCGTCGCGCAGGGCTACGCCAGCTACCTGCACTCCATTGGCGACGCCGAGCGCGGCATCGTGGTGGGTTACGACAACCGCTTTTTGGGCGAGCAGTTCGCCAACACCGTCACCGAGGTGATGGCGGGCAACGGGATCAAGGTGTTCCGCACCGCTGGCCCGACCCCCACGCCGGTGATTTCCTTTGCGATTTTGTGGAAACAGGCGGGCGGCGCGGTGAACATCACTGCGAGCCACAACCCGCCCGAGGACAACGGCTTCAAGATTCGCGCCGATTACGGCGGTGCGGTCGCGCAGGAAAACCTTGCTACCGTGGAGGCGAACATCCCGGAAAGCGAGGCGGAGGTGCGCTCGATGCGGCTCTCGGCCGCTGAGGCGGCGGGGCTGGTCGAATACATCGACCCGGGCGAGGCGTACATCGCGCAGGTGCGCACGATGGTAGACGTGGAAGCCATCAAAAACTCCGGCTACCACATCGTGGTGGACCCCATGTGGGGGGTCGGCGCGGGGTGGTTCCAGCGCATCCTGGCGGGCGGCACCGTCCAAATCGAGCAGATTCACGGCGAGCGCAACCCCGCCTTCCCGGAGATGGAGCGCCCCGAGCCGATCCCGCCGAACATCGCGGGCTGCCAGGCGACGGTGCAGGCGAGCGGCGCGGACGTGGGCATCCTGACCGATGGCGACGCCGACCGCGTGGGCATCGTGGCCGAGGATGGCACCTTCATCAACCAGCTTCAGGTCTACGCGCTGCTCGCCTACTACCTGCTGGAAGTGCGCGGCGAGCGCGGGGCCATCGTCAAGACCCTCTCCACGACCTCCATGCTGGAAAAATTGGGCGCGCAGTACGGGGTCGAGGTACACGAGACGGGGGTCGGCTTCAAGTACGTTGCTCCCACGATGGTGGAGACCGACGCGATGATCGGCGGCGAGGAGTCGGGTGGCTACGCCTTCAAGGGGCACGTGCCGGAGCGCGACGGCATCCTGGCGGGGCTGATGTTCCTCGACCTGATGAGCCGCACCGGCAAAAAGCCGACCGAGTTGCTCCAAACTCTCTTCGATACGGTGGGGGAGCACTTTTACGACCGCGTGGATGTGCATTACCCCGCCGAGGAGCGCGCCGCCATCTTGCAGCGCGTGCGCGACGCCGAGCCGACGGACCTCGCGGGCTTTCCGGTGGAGCGCATCAACCGGATGGATGGCTGGAAGTTTATGCTGGGCGAGGGCGGCGGCTGGCTGCTGATTCGCTTCAGCGGTACCGAGCCGGTCATGCGCGTCTACACCGAAACGAGCCGCCAGGAAAACGTGCAGCCCATCCTCCAGGCCGGTCTCGACCTGGCAGGCGTGAGCCGTTAAACGTAAACGTTGCAAACGTTCCAACGTTCCAACGTTCCAACGTTCCAACGTTCAATGACACCTGTCGCGAGACGGTTGACATCTGACACCTGACAGGTGGCGACCCCGCCATGTAAAGTGGAACAAGCGCCCATCGTGATGACTTTTGTGGACACCCATTTCCATCTGGATTTTGAGCAGTTCGAGGGGGAGCAGGCGGAGGTGGTGGCGCGCGCGGTCGAGGCGGGGGTCATGCAGATGATCTCCATCGGCACCTCGCTCGCCACGAGCCAGCAGGCGGTGGCGCTGGCCGAGCGGTTCGAGCCGGTGTGGGCGGCGGTGGGCATCCACCCCAACGACGCGACCGAGTGGGGGCCGGAGGCGGAGCAGGCGCTGCGCGGCTGGGCTGCTCACCCCAAGGTTGTAGCGATCGGCGAGATCGGGCTGGATTTTTACTGGGAGCGTGTGCCGCACGCGGTGCAGCAGCGCGCCTTCGAGGCGCAGCTCGCCCTCGCCGCCGAGCTTGGTTTGCCCGTCATCATCCATGACCGCGACGCCCACGAGGAAATCATGGCGACGCTGCGCCAATGGGTGGGCACGCTCACCGACACGATGCCGCGCGGTGTGCTACACTTTTTCAGCGGTGACCTGCCGATGGCACAAGAGGCGCTGGCACTGGGCTTCTACCTGGGCACCGACGGACCCCTGACCTTCAAGAACGCGCGGGAGTTGCAGGCAGTCGTGGCGCGACTCCCGCTGAACCGCTTGCTGTTGGAAACCGACGCGCCTTTCCTTGCGCCCCATCCCTATCGGGGGCGGCGCAACGAGCCCGCTTACATCCCACTGATCGCCCAGCAGCTCGCCACCCTTCATGGCACAACTCTTGAAGAGGTAGCGCAGCATACCACCACCAACGCTCGTCACCTTTTCGGGCTAGAGCAGAGTAGATGAACGCATTGAACCGGAAAACGATTCAGACCGTGCCCCTTTTGGAGCCGCTGGAGGACGACCTTCAGGCAGTGCTTGACAAGATGCGGGCAGCGGCCTCCGTCCGAATGGAATTGTTGGACGAGGCTCTCGCCTATGTCGTGGCGTCGGGGGGCAAGCTGATCCGGCCCGCGCTCGCCATCACCTCCGCCTGCATTTACCGCGACACCGACGAGAAAGTGACCTCGCTCGCGGCCAGCGTCGAGATGCTGCACACCGCGACCCTGGTCCACGATGACATGATCGACAACGCGGCGCGGCGGCGCGGCAACCCGACCCTGCACACGATGCTCAACCCAACCTCGGCGGTGCTGCTGGGCGATTTCCTCTTCGCCCAGGCGGCAGCGTGGGCGGCTGAGACCGACAGCATTCGCGTCGTGCGCATCTTTTCTGAGACGCTGATGACGATCGTGCGCGGTGAGTTGCAGCAGATGTGGGCGCAGTTCGACCTGGAGCGCGCGAACGACGACTACCAGGCGCGCATCTACGGGAAGACCGCCGCGCTCTTCGCCGCTGCCTGCGAGTCAGGCGGCGTGCTGGGGCAGGCACCGGAAGCGGAGATTCAGGCGCTGCGCGAGTACGGGCGGCTGTTTGGGCTCGCCTTCCAAATTGTGGATGACGTGCTGGATTACGTGGGCGACGAGAATCGCATGGGCAAGCCAGTTGGCAGCGACCTGCGCAACGGCAACATCACGCTGCCCGTCATCCTCTACCTGCGCGACTACGACCCGGACGAGTTGGCCGACCGCTACTTTTACGATCACACGCTGACCCCCGAGCAGGTGGACGACCTGGTGAGCCGCGTCATCGCCTCGCCTGCCCTGCACGACTCGCTGGAAGTCGCGCGCGGCCTGACAGAGGAGGCCAAGGCCTCCCTGGACAGGTTGCCACGCGGCCCGCACCTGGAGCGCCTGCGCGCGCTCGCCGACTACATCGTGAGCCGCACCATTTGACCCACCCCCCTTTGCTTCACCCAGGGGCAGTGCCGCACGCTGCCCCTGTTTTGTGGTGAGTGGGTGAGTGGGTGAGTGGGTGAGTTTCCACGAGTTTCTACGGGTTTCCACTGAGTTTCTACGGGTTTCCATGCTCTCCATCATCATTGTTTCCTGGAACACGCGCGAGTTGCTGCGCCGCTGCCTGCACAGCATCGAGGCGGGGCGGGGCGATCTGGCGCTGGAGATTATCGTGGTGGACAATGGGAGCCACGATGGCAGCCCCGCGATGGTGCGCGAGGCATTCCCGCACGTGACCCTGCTGGAGCCAGGAACAAATCTGGGCTTCACCGGTGGCAACAATTTGGGGCTGGTGCGGGCGCGCGGCGAGTGGCTAATGCTGCTCAATCCCGACACCGAGATCGTGGGCGACGCGCTACCCAGCGTTGGTCGAGTTTCTGCGCGAGCACCCCAGCGTGGGCGTGGTGGGGCCGCAGCTCTGTCTACGCCGATGGCTCACGCCAGTCGTCGCGCCGCCGCTTCCCCACCCTGTTTACCCTCTTTTTGGAGAGCACCCCGCTGCGCCCCTGGCTCGCGCCGCTGTTCCGGCGCTACTACATGGCCGATCAACCGGCCGACAGGGCGCACGCGGTGGACTGGCTCGTCGGGGCGGCGCTGCTGCTGCGCCGCGAGGTCTACGAGCAGGTCGGCGGGCTGGACGAGCGCTTCTTCATGTACTTTGAGGAGACCGACTGGCAGCGGCGTATCAAGGCCGCGAGTTGGTCCATCTGCTACCAGCCCGCCGCGAGCATCATCCACCACGAGGATGCGTCCAGCGGGCAGGTGGTAGGGCAACGTCACATTCGCTTCAACCGCAGCCGCGTGCGCTACACGGAAAAATGGCACGGGGCGCGCTGGGCGGCGCTGCTGCGTGTCTGGCTCGTGCTGCTCTTTTTGCTGGAGGGGCTGACCGAGGCCGCCAAGTGGCTTGTCGGGCACAAGCGCCCGCTGCGCGCCCAACGCGTCCGAGAGTACGGCGCGCTGCTCGCCGCGCTGCTTGTTTCCCACCCGACCCACAACCACGCCTGATTCGCCC
This sequence comes from uncultured Chloroflexia bacterium, assembly GCA_963845765.1. Lineage (GTDB taxonomy): Bacteria > Chloroflexota > Anaerolineae > Ardenticatenales > Ardenticatenaceae > CAWJTI01. The sequence goes on along the minus strand of CAWJTI010000011.1, from coordinate 168,883 downwards.
ATGCAACTCCTTTTTGTGACCGGCGAGTTCCCCCCGATGCGCGGCGGCGTGGGCGATTACACCGCGCGCCTCGCGGAAACGATAGCCGCGCAGGGGCACGAGGTGGGGGTCATCACCTCGGTGCAGGCGCGCGGCGCGGCGAGCGAGGGGGTCGAGGTGATGCCGCGCGTGCGGGGGTGGGGCTTCGGCTCCTGGCGCGAGATCGTCGCGGTGGCGCAAGGGTACGATCTGATCCACCTGCAATACCAGGCAGGCGCGTTCGAGATGCGCCCCGCCACCCAGCTTCTGCCCGACGTGCTGCGCCTGCTCGCGGGCAAGCCGATAGTGACCACCTTCCACGACCTGCGCGTGCCCTACCTCTTCCCGAAGGCGGGGCGGCTGCGCGAGTGGTCGGTGCGCCACCTGGCGCGCGCCTCCGACGGGGTGGTGGCGACCAACGCCGAGGACGAGGCGACGCTGCGCGGCTGGGGGATTCGGCGGCTCTGGCAGATTCCTATCGGTTCCAACATCCCGGCGTCGCTCCCCGATAGCTGGGATCGTGACGCGTGGCGCGCGGCCTGGCAGGTGGAGCCGCACCACAAGCTGATCGTCCACTTTGGCTTTATCAACCGCTCCAAAGATGTGGGGGCGCTGCTGCGCGCGCACGATGGGCTGCTGCGCGCCGGGCAGCCGGTGCGCCTGCTCATGCTCGGCGACCCGCTGGGCGCGAGCGACCCTAGCAATACCGCCTACCTGGACGAAATCCGGCAGCGCGCGGCGGAGATGAAGCTGGACGCGCCCTGGCTCCAGTGGAGCGGCCCGCTGGCGGGCGACGAGATCGCCAAGGGACTGCTCGCCGCCGACCTGGTGGTGCTGCCCTACCGCGACGGGGCGAGCCTGCGCCGTGGGACCCTGCTCGCGCCGCTGGCGCTGGGCCGCCCGGTGGTGACGACGGAGCCCGCGACCCCGATCCCGTTTTTGGAAGATGGCAGCAACATCGCCTTTGCGCGCCGCGACGACCCCGCCGACCTCGCGCGGCGCATCGCGCTGCTGCTGCGCTACGAGCCAACCCTCCAGCGGCTGGAGCGTGGTGCGAGCACGCTGGCGCGCCATTTTGACTGGACGCAGATTGCCGCGCAGCACCTCGCCGCGTACCGCGACCTCTTGCACTAGAAAGCTCCCTTGAAGCTCTTCATTCTGTCCCTTGCTCCCCTTTCGCCCGACCTGACCCACGCGCCGCGCCCGCTGCGCGCGATCCCCGAGTTTTTGCAGCGCGGGCACACCGTCTACCTTGCAGCGCCGCCGGTCGGGGATGCCGACGCGCTTCGTGCCGCGCTCGGCGTGCAGGCGCTGCTGCCCCTGTACCGCACAGCCGCCACCGACTGGGCGCGCTTGCTGCTGAACAGCTATCGCGTGGCCGTTTGGGCGCAACGCTGGAAGCCGCAGTTGTACCTCTCGCTTGGCGCGCGCAGTGCTACCCTGGCGCATGGCGGGCGCGGCGCGGTGGGCGGCTACGGGCTTTCCGTACTGGTGCTGCCCGCGTTGCGCTTCCAATCGGGCAGTCGCATCGGGCGCATCTTGGAGCGGCGCGCCATCCACGAGTGTGACCGCCTCATCACCTACGAGGCTGCCCTGGGCGACTATTTGGTGGCCCGCTATGGCACGCGCGGCGGCGACCTCACCTTGCTGCCAGGGGTCGAGACGAGCCCCTTCGTGGCTGCCTGCGAAAATTACCTCACCGAGCCGCCGGGCTTTTACCCGTAAGCAGTTCCGTGTGTGGCACGCCAGCGGGCGAGCGCGGATACCCCCTGCATAAACCCGATGAACCTAAAAGCGCATCATGGGGTATTAAAGGACAAGAAGGGTAGTTGCAGGCTTAGTGGCTCTGTGTTACTATAGCCCCTGCCGGACCCCTTCCGGCTATATAGAACGGTACTACCACAACTTGCTTTCAATACCGCTTCGGTCTGTCTGGGCAAAAAGATCGACTGGCATTAAAGAGAGCTCCCTTGTTGGTGGACGTTCTTCTATTTGTTAGCTGTCTCTATGCTTCAGGAGGAGAAAATGAGACGAGTGCTGTTCCTATCTGTGTTGTTGTTGAGCCTTCTTGTCGTACTCGCAGCGTGTGGTGGTGGTAGCCAGCCCACGACCACCGAGACGGTCGAGCAGGAAGTGACCCGCGTGGTCACGCAAATCGTCGAAGGTGAGTCCCAGGAAGTGGTAGTCACCGAGATCGTTACCCAGGAAATCGTCGTTACGGCTACCGCCGAGCCGATGGTCGAAGGTCCCAAGACGATGGTGATCTGTATGGCCCAGGAGCCGAACACCCTCATCTGGTCCGAGAGCGCCCTGGTGACGAGCGCTGTGTTGGAGGCGGTGAAGGAGCCGATGTATGACCTGCGCAGCTACGGTTACCAGGCGAACCTGATCGAGAAGCTGCCGTCCGTGGACGATGGGGATGCCACCCTGGAAGAAGTGACAGTTGGCGAGGGCGCTTTGGTCTACGACGTCGCCTCCGACAGCATCATCACGCTGACCACTGGCATGACGGAAACCATCACCCTGAACCAGCTTGAGGGCGATCCCCTCGTGGTCGAGGGCTACGCCGGTGAGGAGCTTACCACCGTCCAGCAAAGTGCCCAGTGGACGCTGATGGAAGGCCTGACCTGGGAAGATGGCGAGCCGGTCACCGCTGACGACTCGGTCTACGGCTTCGAGGTCAACCAGGACCCGAACTACACCGGATCGCACTACACGGTGGACCGCACCGCCTCCTACGAGGCGCTGGACGAGCGCACCATCCAGTGGACCGGCATGCCGGGCTTCACGGATGGCACCTTCTTCCTGAACGTGTGGAACCCGCAGCCGCGCCACGCCTACGGCGAGATGTCGGTGGCCGAGCTGTACGAGGATGAGGGGGTCAACCGCGACCCGCTCGGCTACGGCCCGTACATGTTGGACGAGTGGGTAGCGGGCGAGAGCATCACGCTGTCCCCGAACCCGAATTACGTCAAGGGCGAAGTGCCGCTGGACCAGTTGATCTACCGCTTCATTCCCGACACCAACCAGCTCATCGCGCAGTTGGCCTCGGGCGAGTGTGACATTGGCACGCAGGACGCCGCCTTCGAGGGCTCGCTGCCCCTGATTCGCGGCTTCGAGGAGCAGGGCCTGCTGAGCATTCAAGAGGTGGCCGGTACCGTTTACGAACACCTGGACTTCAACCTCCAGCCGGTTGAGGGCTACAGCGGCGCGTCGGCCACGTTGACTGACAGCGAGGGCGGCCTGCTCTTCCAGAACCTCGCGTTCCGCCAGGCAATCGCGCAGTGCATCGACAAGCAGGCGATTGTGGACGGGGCGACGAACGGTGGCGGCTTCGTGCAGCACACCTACATGAGCGAGGATCACCCGCTCTTCCCTGGCAACGACGCGATCACGGTGTTCAGCTTCGACCCGGCGGCTGGTCTCGAGCTGCTGTCGGGCCTGGGCTGGACGGACACTGATGGCGACGGCCTCCTGGACAAGGACGGTCGTGACGCTCTCCTTCGTCCACAGCACCCGCCAGAACCCGCTCCGCGAGAAGGTCACGCAGATCGTTCAGGCCCAACTCCTGGAGAACTGCCAGATCGAGACCGAGATCGAGTTGGTCGGCTCTGAGTACTTCGCGGACGGCCCGGATGGCCTCGTCTTCGGTCGCAAGTTCGACCTGGGTGAGTTCGCCTGGCTGACCGGCGTCGAGCCGCCCTGCGATCTCTACATCAGCTCGGCGATCCCGAACGAAGAGAACGGTTGGGGCTCCGCGAACGACACGGGCTTCAGCAACGAAGAGTTCGACGCCGCCTGTAACGAGGCGCGCCAGACCCTCGACGAGGACGTGAAGGCCACGCAGCATGCTGCCGCCGCCACGATCTTCAGCGAGCAGATCCCGAGCATCCCGCTCTTCGCCCGCGCGAAGATCGCCGTCCAGCGCCCGAACGTGATCGGTCTTGAGATGGACCCGACCGCGAACTCCGAGCTCTGGAACGTCGAGAACTTCGACCTGGACATGAGCCAGTAAGCGCAGCCGTCGCTGCTCAGTAGGGGGATGGTGGCACGCCCGTGCCACCATCCCCTTATTCTACAGGTAGTAGGGGGCGTACCGACGTTCCTTCGGGGTTTGGCAGTAACAGGAGCACACCGCATGGTAGCCTATCTTTTCCGCCGCGTCGTGCAGATGATTGGGGTGATTATCCTATCCTCCATGCTCATCTATTTTATGCTCTACCTTGCACCCGGTGGGCCGCTGGCCGGGCTAAACATGACCGCCGACCCCAAATCGCGCCTGAGCGATGATCAAATCCAAAAGATTGCGGAGCACCTCGGGCTCCATCGTGGGCCGGTGTGGGGCTATATCGCCTGGTTTACAGGCGAGGACTGGCTGGACGAGGTGGGCCAAGGTCACCTTCAGCGCCCCATCTGCCAGGAAAAGCCCACCTCGTGCAGCAAGGGTGCCATCCGCTTTGATTTTGGGACCAGTTGGGCGGTGGCGAAGGGCACCCAGGTCAATCAGGTGCTGCTGAGCCGCCTGAAGAACACTATCTTACTGTCGGGCACCGCCATCTTGTTTTCCTTGATTATTGCGATCCCCATCGGGATCTACTCGGCGGTCCACCAGTACAGCCGCACCGACTACGCCATGACAAGCTTTGCCTTTTTTGGCACCGCCATGCCTGTTTTCTGGTTCGGCCTGATGATGATCATGCTGTTTGGTGGCAGTCAATCGATCTGGTATCAATCAACTGGTCTTCCCTATTTACCAACCGGCAACGTGAACCTCGTGCGGGGCGCAATGCCCGGTAGCCTCCATGAGGCGATGGGGGTAAACCCCAAAACCACGATGGACACGCTGATCCACCTCATCATGCCTGCCCTGGTGCTCAGCCTGCTCTACATGGCAAGCTGGAGCCGCTTTATGCGCTCCTCCATGCTGGAAGTGCTGCGCCAGGATTACGTTCGCACCGCGCGCTCGAAAGGGCTGCTGGAACGCGCCGTCATCTACAAGCATGCGCTGCGTAACGCGCTCATCCCGCTGATCACCATCGTTGTCTTTGCCATCCCCGGCATTTTCGGCGGGGCGGTCATCACCGAGACGATTTTTAACTGGATCGGCATGGGCCAACTGTTCATTCGTGCGCTTGGCTCCAACGATTACCCGGTGGCGCAGGCATTCCTGTTCATCTCGGCGGTGCTGACCGTGCTGGCGACACTGCTGGGCGACATCCTCTACACGATTGTTGATCCCCGTATCCGCTTTAGCTAGAAGCTGGAGGAGCGCGCATGGCTGTTGCCGAACTCACCCTCGATCCCCTGGACTCCGCCGAGATCGAGAGCCCCTTTACCCTGGTTTCCAGGCGCTTTATCAAACACCGCTTGGCGCTGGTAGGGCTCACCATCATCGCGGTGTTCGTGCTGGCGGCTATCTTTGCAGGCGTGATCGCGCCGTACGATCCGCTCAAGCAGTTTCTGGCTCCCTCCTGGTCCACCCCCTCGCCCCAACATGTGTTGGGCACCGATGACCTGGGCCGCGACGTGTTCAGCCGCTTGCTCTATGCAGCGCGCATCTCCCTGTTCGTGACCCTCACCGTCAACTTCGTTTCCGAGGGGTTCGGGACGGTGCTTGGGGCGATCTCCGGCTATTACGGGAAGTGGGTGGACACCCTGGTGCAGCGCATCGTCGATGTCTTTTTGACCCTGCCGCTGCTGCCCATGCTCCTCTTCTTTTCGGCAATCCTGCGCCAGCTGACGATCCCGGGGCTGCCCCGCGAATGGTCCAGCGCGGTCATCATCGTCATCATCCTGACGATCTTCGGCTGGACCGGTGCCACCCGCCTGGTGCGCGCCGAGGTGCTGAAGCTGCGCGAGCAGGATTTCACGCAGGCCAGCCGCGCGCTGGGGATGAGCGACTGGGGCATCATCAGCCGCCACATGATCCCCAACTCCCTCGCGCCGGTCATCGTGAACCTAACCCTGAACCTGGGCTCCATCATCGTGCTGGAGGCCGCGCTCTCCTTCCTCGGCTTTGGCATCCAGCCGCCCATCCCCACATGGGGCAACATGCTCCAGGGGGTTCAGGAGCGCCTTTTCCTCAACCCGTGGCTCGCCTTCTACCCGGGTCTGTGCATCTTTTTGGTGTCCCTGTCCTTCAATTACGTGGGGGACGCCCTGCGCGATGCGCTCGACCCGCGCCTGAAGCACTAGGGTAGCTGACGCGGTGTGGCCCGTGGGGGCTACGTGTCCCAATTGACCATCAAGCCCAAGAGCGAGGGGCGGCACACGCCCTTTGCCTGTCGTTTGGGCAGCGTGAAACGTTCCTTGGGCGACCCCTCACCCTCTGCCAATTCTTGACTCAACACGAGAAGGAGTGCGATTTGGAAGATTTTACCGATGCGCCCGTGGTCTTGTCCGTTGAGGACCTGCGCACCTACTTTTACACGGAGGATGGCGTGGTCAAGGCCGTCAACGGCGTTGACTTCAAAATCCGGCGCGGCGAGGTGTTGGGGGTGGTGGGGGAGTCGGGGAGCGGCAAGAGCGTGACCTCGCTTTCCATCATGCGTCTGGTGGGTGTTCCAGGGCAGATCGAGGGGGGTCAGATCCTTTTCCAGGGCCAAGACCTGCTGGCACTGGACGAAAAAGAAATGATCGACATTCGCGGCAACGCCATCTCGATGATCTTCCAGCAGCCAACCAGCTGCCTGAACCCCGTTTTCCGCATTGGCGATCAGGTGGCCGAGGTAATGGAGATTCACCAGAAGCTGGGACGGGACGTCGCTATGCGGCGTGCCGTCGAGATGTTCGCCAAGGTGGGGATCCCCAGCCCGGAGCGCCGCGCCGAGGCGTTCCCGCACGAGATCTCGGGCGGGCAGGCGCAACGCGTCATGATCGCGATGGCGCTGGCCTGCGTGCCGGACCTGCTCATCGCCGACGAGCCCACTACCGCGCTCGATGTGACGATCCAGGCGCAGATTCTGGACCTGATGCGCAACCTGCGCGACGAGTTGGGCACCTCGATCCTCCTGATTACCCACGATCTGGGGGTAGTCGCGGAGATGTGCGACACGGTGGCGGTAATGTATGCCGGGCGAATCGTGGAATACACCGATGTGTACACCCTATACAGCAGCCCGCTCCACCCCTACACGGAGGGGCTGCTCGCCTCGATCCCGCTGCTGGGTGAGGTGAAGGAAAGATTGGCGGTGATTCCCGGCAGCGTGCCGAACCTGATCGGGCTGCCGGACGATCTGTGCCACTTTGCGCCACGCTGCCCGTACCAGCCCGGCCACTCCATCTGTGTCGAGGAAAAGCCGCCGCTGTACGAGTACAAAGAGGGCCACCAGGTGCGCTGTTGGCGCTGGGTGCCCGAGACGCAGGGCCAATGGGAAGATCGCCGCGAAGCTTTAGCGGTAGCGGGAGCGTAACGGCATGACTCAAGAAAAAGTATCTATACCCGTAGTCGAGACGCCAGTCGAGCCAGGCGCGCACCCAGCCACGCCGCCCAAAGAGCACCTGCTCGAAATCAAAGAGTTGCGCACCTATTTCCCCATTCGCGCGGGCATCCTGCAGCGCGTGGTAGCCAATGTGAAGGCGGTGGATGGGGTCAGCTTCGGCATCATGGAGGGCGAGACGCTGGGGCTGGTGGGGGAATCCGGCTGTGGCAAAACCACCATCGGGCGCACGATTTTGCGCCTGCAGGAGCGGACCTCAGGCGGCGTGTTCTTCAAGGGCGAGGATGTGTTTGACGCCTCGACCACCCGCCTGAAGCAGCTGCGCAAGGATATGCAGATCGTCTTCCAGGACCCCTACTCCTCCCTTGACCCGCGCATGCCCGTGGGCGAGAGCATCGCCGAGGGGTTGATGGTGCACGGGGTCAGCAGCGGCAAGGAGCGCAGCGACATGGTGCGCGAGATCCTGCAAAAGGTGGGGCTCAACCCCTACCACGCGCGCCGCTACCCGCACGAGTTTTCCGGCGGCCAGCGGCAGCGCATCGGCATCGCCCGCGCCCTTGTCCTCAAGCCCTCCTTTATCGTGGCGGACGAGCCGGTGTCCGCGCTCGACGTCTCCATCCAGAGCCAGGTGCTCAACCTGCTGCGCGATTTGCAGCGCGAGTTTGGCCTGACCTACCTGTTCATCGCGCACAACCTGAGCGTGGTGGAGCACATCAGCGACCGCGTGGGCGTGATGTACCTGGGCAAATTGGTGGAACTGGCACCGCGCCGCGAGTTTTTCTTGAACCCGCTGCACCCGTACAGCCAGGCGCTCATGTCGGCGATCCCGATCCCCGACCCCACGATCAAGCGCGAGCGCATCATCCTGAAGGGCGACGTGCCCAGCCCGATCAACCCGCCCTCCGGCTGCCGCTTCCACACCCGCTGCCCCGTGGCGGTGGATATCTGCCAGGAAGTGGACCCTGAGTTTCGCGAGGTGGTGCCTGCCCACTTTGTGGCGTGCCACCTTGCCTAACCCTCAAGGCAAGCCGAAAGACCCTGCTCCGGCAGGGTCTTTTTTTTGGGAGGAGAACAGCAAACAGATGACGGAAGCGGGTGGGATGTGACGTACCCATGTTGTCCCCAAGCGTGGTTGTACCGTCATGCTACAATCTCGTCAAGGCTGAAATGAGGGATACGACCAAAGAGGCCGCCCTGTTCGTAGTCCCGCCTTTAGGCGGGGGCCGTTCAATGCCCGCCTAAAGGCGGGACTACGAACCTATCATTTTACGCTTGACGAGACACTACAATCCAGAATAGCTTTTGCCGGGCTGGTACCTGCAAAAAGGTGGCGCTCCGTTCGCTAGCGCGGCTCCCACTGGCTTAAAGCCCACGTTTGTACGCTATCGTTCTCTGATCGAACAATAGGCGATTGATGTTGCCGTTTGGATAGACGGTGGGGTTGACGGTATATTTCGCGGCGATTCGTTTGAACCGGATGCGCCTTCCCTGGATGCGCTCTCTGTCGTCGCTATCACTCTGTCCAACGCCTAACCGACCAATTTATTTCTTTTCCACACGGCTGGATGCAACCCGATGGATCAATTCCTGTGACGTGGTTCCGAGTTCGAGTCGTTGCCTACATCCTGCTTTTTTCGCTGTTCGTGCTCTGGTGGACCAACCGACCCCCCGCCCGGAGCGCCAGCGATCAGCCCAACCAGGCAGCGGCCCATGCCTCGTCTGAGGTAGAAAGCCAACCATCGCCGGGGGCGACCCCGCCCGCGTTGCCAGAGGCTACCGTGGCGACCCCGCCCGCACCGGCCCCCGCAACCGCCACGGTATCGCTGCCTGAGCCGATTCTGTTGGGGGGCTTGCTGCGCCCCGATCAGGCAGCCTGGGACGCGCCGATGGCGACCGACCCGCTGGCCTCCCTGCTCCAGCAGGCGCTCACCCGAACCCTGCTGGACCCGCTGACCGGCGCGGCGGCGCTGGCGGAGCGTTGGACCATCGAGGGGAACCGCGCGGTTTTCACCCTTGCGCCCGACGCGACGGGGCAGGACGGCACGCCGCTGCGTGCCGCCGAGGTGGTGGCGCTGCTGCGCCAAGCCCAGCGCGAAGAAAAGTTGCCCGCGCTCCAGAGCGCCCAGGCACTGAACGAGCAGACGGTCCAGGTAGACTTGACGACAACCGAGGCGATCTGCCCAGCGCTGATGCAGGTTGCCACCTGGCCGCTGGCGAGCGCCGCCCCTCAGGCGCAGGGACAGGATCGCTGGCAGATTACCCCTCAGTTGGCGTACCGCGCCTTCCCCGACGAGCTTGCCCTGCGTGCCGCCTGGCAGCAGGGGGAGATCGACGGGATCGTTGGCGCAAGCAAGCTGACGATGGGGCCGCTCCCCGGCGCGTCGCAGCCCTCGCAGCAGAGTGGCCCGCTTCTTGCGACCCTGCTTTGGAAGCTGGACGCCGCGCCGGTTGCGGACGCACGCGTGCGCGAGGCGCTCACGCTGGCGACCGACCGCGCGGCGCTGTTTGCCGATGCCTACGGCTTCGCGCCGCCCGCCCTACTGAGCGCGTTGCTCCCGCCCGGCCATTGGGCAGCGCCCACGCAGGCGCTCGCGGAGGGCGACGCGACACGCGCGGCGAGCCTGCTCACGGAGGCGGGCTGGCGCGACCGCGACGGCGATGGCACGCGGGAAAACGCGGCGGGCGAGCCGCTGCGTGTCACCCTCACCCTGCCGCTCAGCCCGGACCCGCGCTGGGAGCAGCTCGCCCACAGCCTCGCGGCGCAGTGGGCGACGGTGGGGGTCGAACTGAAGCCGCTTTTTGTGGAAGCCTACAGCCTTCAGGAGCGGCTCCACGCGGACCGCTGGCAGGTGGCGCTGTTGGCCTACCGCGTGGCAGCGGAGCCGGATCAACGCGCGCTGTGGGCCGCACCGACCGATCTGATCGGCTCCGACTTGAATGTGACCGGCTATGCCAACCCAGACGTGACCGAGTTGCTGACCGAGGGGGCTACCCTTGCGGGCTGTGCGCCCGACGCGCGCGCGCGGCTCTACCACGAGGCGTGGACGCAACTGCTGGCGGATCGCCCCCTGTGGCCGCTTTTCCCGCTACCGCTGGACCTCGTCCAGCGGCCAGACGGCGGGTAACGGGGCAGGGTGCGGGAGAAAAAACGAGGAGTGGACGATGGTGGAACGAGAAACACAAAAAACAATCGAGGATTTGAAAAAGCAGGACGAGCCGCTCGACGAGCCCGCGCTGATCCATCTGAGCAACCTGACGCGCGAGGAGCAGGGGTGGCTGGATGAGGCGTGGGACGCGATCCCGCTCGACAAGCGGCGGCGGCTCGTGCAGCAGTTGAGCGAGGACGCGGACGAGGATTTTCAGCTGGATTTCAGCGCGACCTTTCGCCGTGGCCTGCAAGATGTCGATGCCGAGGTGCGTCGCGTCTCCGTGGATGGGTTGTGGGAAGTGGAGAGCGTGAGCCTGATCCGCCCCTTTCTCCGCCTGCTCTCGGACGAGAGCGAGGCGGTGCGGGCCAGCGCGGCCACGGCACTGGGGCGCTTCGTGCTCCACGGCGAGCTGGAGTACCTGCCGAGCGAGCGCTACGGGGAAATCATCGAGGCGCTGATCGCCATGCTGGAGGATGATTCCCTGCCGGTGGCAGTGCGCCGCCGCGCGCTGGAATCGCTGGGGTACAGTGGCGACGAGCGCATGCGCGGCTTCATCGCCCGCGCCTACGACGAGGCGGCTGCCGAGATGCGCCTCAGCGCGCTTTTAGCCATGGGGCGGAGCGCCGACGACTACTGGAGCGGGCAGGTGCGCCTGGAGTTGAACAACGAGGACCCTGCTTTCCGCTTTGAGGCGGCGCGTGCCGCTGGCGAGCTGAGCAACCAGCGCGCGGTGCCGCGCCTGATCGCCCTCACGCGCGACCGCGATCGCGAGGTGCGCGAGATGGCAATCTGGGCGCTGGGCCAGATCGGTGGCGGGGCCGCGCAGGAGGCGCTCCAGCGCATCGTCCAGAGCGCTGCCTCGCCCGCCGTGCGCGATCTGGCGCGCGATTCGCTGGCAGAGTTGAGCATGATCGACGAGGGGATCGCTGCTTCTTTTTTGAGGCCAACCCTGTATGGCGGCGAATCGCCCGACGACATGTTTGCCGACGAGGACGATGATACGGACGCACTCGATGTAGACGAGTGGTAGAGCATCGTGCAAGCGACCCCTGCGATAGCGCGCAGGGGTTTGCCCCGCCCCCTGCTTCTGATACACTTGCTCCCCGCGCCCCCTGCCCGCAAGCCACGCGGGCAGGGATTGATTGTGAGGGTGGGGAGGAGTGAATGGGAAGCAACAACACGGAGCGGCTGCTGCGCTGGCTGGCCCAGCAGGGGTTGGAGCACGAGGTAGACACAACTTGGCGCTTGGACGGGACGGACGAGAAGCCGGTCCAGAATCAGATAGTGCGCTGGCTGAATCAGATCGAATCCCGCTTCGATGATCTGATGGCTGCCCAGCAGGTAGCGCTCGATTGGGACGAGATTCGCCGCGAGCTGTACCTGCTCTCGCCCGACGAGGCACCGCTGACCGAGATGGTGGAGCAGATTCGCCGCACCTTTGCCCGCAGCGGCTACAGCGAGGAGCAGCGCCGCCGCGCGGTGCGGCTCTGGCGCGACTTTCTGTTTTTGCAGGAAGAAGAGGTGAGCCCCCTCCAGGTGATGGCGGGCTGGCTCGCCGCCCTGGAATATCTCTTGCAGGGGCTCTACTTTACCGGCAGCGTCACGCAGGGCCAGATGGGCAAGCGCCATCACGTCAGCACCAGCACGGTCGGGCTGCGCTATCGGGCGCTGGTCGAGCAGCTTCAAATGGAACTGTTCGATCATCCGGCCCGCAAGCGGCTCTTTGCCCGCCGCGCGGTAGCTATCGAGGGCAGGCAGATGAGCGAGAGCGAGTTCAACCGCCGCCTGCTGCGCGGCGAGCTGACCCTGGCCTGACGCGCTTTCGTACAGACATATTGGTCAACGGATGGTGAAACATATGGACAGCAATGGACATCAGGAAGATCGCACCCGCCGCCTTCGGGAAGCGCTGGGGCTCCTGCATCAGGGGCGCGCGGAAGAGGCGGCGGCCCTGCTAGAGCCGCTTTATGAGGAAGTGCCCACCCATGTCGAGGTGGCGCTGAACCTGGGCGGTGCCTACATCCTGCAGCAGCGCTACGGGGAAGCTGCCACCGTGCTGGAGCAAGCCGCCACGCACGCGCCTGACAACGAAAACGTCTGGGTGAACCTGGCAGCGGCCCGCCTCGGCCCGCTGGAGGACAGCAGCCGCGAGCAGCAGGAGGAGGCCATCGCCGCCTACGAGCAGGCGCTGCTCGCCAACCCGGAGGTTGCCAATGTCCACTACATGCTCGGCCTGATCTATCGTGGGCGCGGGGAGAACCTGCGCGCGGCGGCGCACTTTACCCGCGCGCTGGAACAGAACCCCAAGGACAACGATGCGCGGCGCATGTTAGCCGCCATCGCGGCGGAGCACAGCAGCGACCAGCGAAAAGACGAGTAGCCCAGCGAGCAACGAAGCTCCGACCGCCAAGTCGGAGCTTTTTCTTTGCCCCGTGCCGACGAACGACGATGGACGACCGACGACCGACGACCGACGACCGATGACGGCTGAACCGCCACCAACAGTAGGCGCTTTAGGCGAGCCGCCAAGGACGCCAAGAGAAGTTTTCTTTTGTTCTGAAAATGTGGCATGTAGACAAGTCACCGAGCGGGTGTTTGGCCCTTTGGCCGTTTTTAGCATGTTTGAAGCGGGCCGACCTTCGTGGTGCTGTTCATCGTTCCACTCACCATACCTCGCACACTCTCAAGCAAGAAGCCCTTGGCGTTCCTGGCGTCCTTGGCGGTTCAGCCCGTCGTCCGTCATCGGTCGTCGGTCGTCGCACCCGTCGGTACCCGTCGGTCGTCGGTCATCGGTCGTCGGTCGTCGGTCGTCTTCCCCCTTGCTTCCAATAGAAATCGAGCAGAGATGAAGTATTACTCGCTTAACCACCAGTCCGCCCCTGTCACCTTCGAGCGTGCGCTGCTGCATGGCCTGGCGGACGATGGGGGGCTGTACTTCCCCGAGGGCTTCCCTCGCTTTAGCCCAGAAACCCTCCAGCACCTTGCGGCGCGGCGGGCGGGGTTGCGCGCGGGGGAGGAGTTGGCTTTCCTGCAGGACGTGGGCTTCCACGTGCTGCGCCTCTGGTTTGGCGACTCGATTGAGGAGGGGGCGCTGCGCCAGATTGTGGCCGACGCGCAATCCTTCCCGATTCCCCTGCGTCAGGTAGGCCCCTTCCAGATCTTGGAGCTGTTCCACGGGCCGACGATGGCCTTCAAGGATGTGGCCGCCCGCCACCTCGCGCGCATCATGAGCTACTTTTTGCAGCAGCGTGGCGAGCAGACGCTGCTGCTCGTTGCCACCTCCGGCGACACCGGCGGCGCGATTGCGCACGGCTTTGCGGGGGTAGAAAACATCCAGGTGGTGGTGCTCTTCCCCAGGGGGAAGGTGAGCAGCCTTCAGGAAGAGCAACTGACGCGCGTGGCGAGCAACGTCACGCCGGTCGAGGTGGACGGGGTGTTCGACGATTGCCAGGCGCTCGTCAAGCAGGCATTTCTCCACCCACCCTTGCAGCACCTGCCGCTGACCTCCGCCAACTCGATCAACATTGGCCGCCTGCTCCCGCAGGCCATCTACTACCTGTACGCCTACTTCATGCTGGGCCGCGCCGATCTGGAAATCGTGGTGCCGTCTGGCAACTTCGGCAACCTGACGGCAGGGCTCTTCGGGCGACAGATGGGGGTACCGCTGGATCACTGGATCGCCGCGACGAACCGCAACGATGCGGCGGTGCGCTACTACCAGACCGGCGAGTACGACCCGCACCCCACCGTGCAGACCCTCTCGACCGCGATGGATGTGGGCAACCCGAGCAACTTTGCGCGCGTGCTCGAACTGTTCGAGCACGACCCCGCGCGCTTCCGCGAGGTGCTGCGCGCCTACTGCGCCACCGACGCGCAGACCGTGAGCACCCTCCAGCGCGTGTACGAGGCGCATGGCTACCTGCTCTGCCCGCACAGCGCGGTGGGCTGGGCTGTGGCGGAGGCGCACGGCGACCCCGCGCTCCAGAAGCTCATCGTCGCCACCGCGTCCCCCGTCAAGTTCGCGGACGAGCTGCGCGCGGCCACCGGCATCCACGTCGACGATCGCGAGGAGATCGAGCGGCTGCGCGTCTACCCGAAGCGCAAGGTCTCCATTCCCAGCCGCCTGGACGCGCTAGAGCCCCTGCTGCTCGCGCTCGCATAATCCGCCCTGAATCGGAGCGAGGTCCCACGAGTTTCTGGAGTTGCTACAAGTTCCCACACGTTCCTACTGAGATCAATGAGCGGAGTCGAGATGGCAAAAAAAATCGTAATGAAATTTGGTGGTACCAGCGTCGGAAATGCCGACGCGATCAAGCAGGCTGCCGCGCAGGTGCTGGCCGCGCGGCGCGAGGGGCACAACGTGGTGGTCGTCGTCAGCGCGATGCGCGGCGTGACCGACGCGCTCATCAACGCGACGATGGGCGCGGCGACCGGCAACCACGCAGCGCCCGAAGAAGCAAAGCAGTTTCTTTGGGAAAAGCACCACGAGGTCGCGGTGCAGCTGCTCCCCGATGGCTATTGGGACGTGCTCGGGGCCATTGAGGCGGAGCTGAGCAACTTTTCAAACCTGGCGACCGCCATCGGCATCCTGGGCGAGGTGACGCGGCGCGCGATGGACTTTGTGTCCTCGCTGGGCGAGCGCTTCAGCGCCATGCTCGTGGCCGATTACCTCTCCTCGCTGGATTGCCCCGCTGCGGCGGTCATGGCTGACAGCGTGATCGTGACCGATAGCCAGTTTGGTAACGCGAACCCGCTACTTGACCTGACCGGCGAGCGCGCGAGCGCGACCCTGCTGCCCATGTGGGAGCACAGCGTCACGCCGGTTGTCACCGGTTTCCTCGGCGCGACGCGTGCGGGCATCGTGACGACGCTGGGGCGCGGCGGCTCCGACTACACCGCCTCCATCCTGGGGCACGCGCTGGACGCCGACGAGATTTGGATTTGGAGCGACGTGGACGGGGTGCTGACCGCCGACCCGCGCATCGTTCCGGGCGCGCACTCGATCCGGCAGCTTTCCTATAAAGAGGCGGCGGAGCTTGCCTACTTTGGCGCGAAGGTGCTCCACCCCAAAACTGTCCGCCCTGCCGTCGAGAAGGGAATCCCGATTCGGATGCTCAACACCTTCAACCCGACGCACGCGGGCACCTGGATCACCAGCGAGACGACCGACAGCATGTTGGTCAAGGCGGTCACGCACATCCCCGCGCTCACCCTGGTGACGGTGGAGGGGCGCGGCATGCTGGGGGTGCCGGGGGTGGCAGCGCGGGTGTTTGGCACCGTGGCGCAGATCGGCACGAGCGTGCTAATGATCTCGCAGGGCTCCAGCGAGCAGTCGATCTGCTTTGTGGTGGCGCAGGACGAGAGCGACGCGGTGCGGGACGCGCTGGAAGAAACCTTTCGCGCCGAGATCATGCAGGGCAACATCGATCGCGTGTGGGGCGAGGAGCAGGTAGCGATCATCGCGGTAGTCGGCGGCGCGATGCGCGGCACGCCGGGGATCGCGGGGCGGCTGTTTACCGCGCTGGGCGACGCGCAGATCAACGTGCTCTCCATCGCGCAGGGCTCCAGCGAGTACAACGTTTCCTTTGTGGTCGAGCACGCGGAGGCGCACCGCGCGGTGCGCGCCATCCACGAGGCGGTCGTGCTGGGCAAGCAGACGCAGCGCCGTGGGTGGGGGAGCGTGAGCGTGGCACAAACCATCTCGTTGATCCAATTGGGGCTGGGTGGGGTCGGGCGCGCGCTGGTGCAGCAGGTGCACGCGACGCGTGACGTGCAGGCGCGGCTGGGCATCGCGCTGCGCTACGTGGCGCTGGCGGATTCCAGCGGGGCACTCGTAGGCGAGCGCGGCCTGGCGGAGAGCGTCGTGGAAAGCGCGGTGCGCTTCAAGGCGCGCGGCGGCGCGCTCCACGAGCACGAGGCGGGCTACTTCCATGATGGCCTGGCTGCCCTGGTGGACACGGCGGGCCAGCCGCACACCATCGTGGTGGACACCACGGCGGCGGACCCCGCGCGGCTGCTCCCCGCCTTCGAGCTGGCGCTGGGGCGCGGCTACGCGCTGGCGCTGGCAAACAAAAAGCCGCTCACCGCATCCTGGGACGCGTGGCAGTGGCTCACGCGTGACGGGCGCATCGGCTACGAGGCGACGGTGGGCGCGGGGCTGCCCATCATCAGCACGCTGCGTAGCCTGCTCGATACGGGCGACGAGGTGCGGCGCATCGAGGGGGCGTTTAGCGGCACCCTCGGCTTTTTGATGAGCGAGCTTCAGGAGGGCGCGGACTTTGCGGCGAGCGTGCGCGCGGCGAAGGCGCGCGGCTGGACCGAGCCGGACCCGCGCGACGACCTGAGCGGCACCGACGTGGCGCGCAAGGCGCTGATCCTCGCGCGCACCCTGGGAATAGAAGCGGAGATGGCGGATGTGACGGTGGAGCCGCTCTACCCGGCGGCATGGGCCGCGCTCCCCCTGGACGAGTTTATGGCGCGGCTCGACGAGTTGTCCCCGCTGCTGCGCGGCGCAGCGGGACGCCGCGCAGGGGAACGGGCAGCGCCTCCGCTACGCGGCGACCGTGGCGGCGGACGCACCGCTCATCGTGGGGCCAGCCAGCGTGTCACCCGACAGCCCGCTGGGTGCGCTGCGCGGGCCGGACAACCTTGTAGCCTTTCACACCACCCGCTACCAGCCGCGCCCCCTCGTCGTGCAGGGCTCTGGCGCGGGCACCGACGTCACTGCCAGCGCCCTCCTCAGCGACATCCTGCGGCTGGCGGGTGCGTGGCGGTGAGGGAGATTGGAGATTGGAGATTGGAGATTGGAGATGGGTGGTTGAAAGCTCATGTTGCGGCTAGGAGTGTGAGGGATAGCCTCTGAAACGCTACCGTTAAATCTGCAATCTCCAATCTCTAATCTCCAATTCGTAGGGCAATCGTAGGGGAAGCGTTGTGGGGTAGGGTGGAGAAGGGCGGTACTTTTGTGTGGCTCAGCTTGATTTCTTGTCTGCTTCTCATACAATAAGCTTCATTGTGCTCGGACACCTCTAGTGTCCGAGAGAAACGAGATGTCTTAGGAGTATGATACATGTCGAAATCTCCCCGCGTGTTCGCCTTGCTGCTTATGGCAGCAATGGTGGTGTCGGCCCTTACCTTTTCTATCTGGAACGCACCGACCGCTGAGGCCGCCGGCCAGTACAGTGGCCGCGTGGTGCAATCTTTGACCAACTGTGGGTTGACCCAGGTGTTTGGCACGGTGCTCGACAGTGCTGGACGGCCCCGGACTGGGGTCAAGCTGCAAATCTGGTGGGCAGATGGCTCGACGACCACCACCTCCGGCACGTATGTGCGCAATGAAACCGACGCCTCTGGCTGGGATTTCACCATGAACACCCGCCCGGTCGCCAATACGTGGCAGGTCGCGGTGGTGGATGGCAGTGGCAACCTGCTTTCCGACAAGCTCCCCGTGACGACCACCAACGAGTGCAGCGGTAGCGGCGCGGCGAACGCCGTGAAGGTGGAGTTCAAGGAGGGTGGCGCGCCTGCCCCCGCTCCAGCTCCGGCCCCCGCGCCGATCACTGGTGCGCCGTCCAACAGCGGTGCTGCCCCGGCGATCACCTCGGGCGCTACCTGCGAGTTTTACACCCAGGCGAGCGGTGGCACCGGCGGCTTCTCGGTATGTGATGATGGCAACGCGAAGTTCCTGGCCACCTTCCGCCGCTATGGCCTGCAAAACGTGGGCTACCCGATCTCGCAGCGTTACACGCGCGACGGCTTTATCACCCAGGCTTTCCAGAAGGCGGTCTTCCAGTGGCGGCCCGATGGCAACTATGTTGCCTTTGCCAACGTCTTCGACGATTTGGCCCTGCACGGCTTTGACCAGCGCCTGCTGGACAGCCGTCAGACCCCCTTCCAGCTTCCGGCTGGCTGGGAAGGCGTGAATGTGCCCTTCCAGCAGGCAGTCAGCCTGCGCCAGGCACTGCTGAGCGAGCGCCCCGCGCTGCGCACCGCCTACTTTGGGGTAGCCGATCCGCTCCTCTTCTTCGGTCTACCGACCTCGGAAGTGAAGGACATGGGCAACCACTACGCGATCCGCTTGCAGCGCGGCGTGTTGCAGGAGTGGAAGGAAACCGTGCCCTGGGCACGTGCCGGTCAGGTGACGGTTGCGAACGGTGGCGATATTGCCAAGGAGTTGGGTGACCTGCCGACTGTGGCGCTCGTGGCAGAGATTGCGCCCCCGCTCGCTGGCGGTGCTATTATCGCGCAGCCGATTGCTGCCCCCGCGCCCGCTCCCGCGCCGGCCCCCGCCCCCGCACCGGCCCCCGCACCGGTTCCCAGCGAGCCCGCTCGTAACCTGGACTCGCGTTGGGGCGGGCTGGGCGCGAGTATCTCGCCCGCCAACGTGCAGTCCGGCCAGGCCTACTGGCGCGTGGTGGAGGTGCTCTGGCATGATGATACCCAATCGGGTGGTCGCCACGCGATCTATGTGGATGTGCTGGACCAGAACGGTGCCAAGCTAATCGGCCACCCGGTCACGATCTCATGGGGCGGCGGCAGTGTGGATCTGCTGACCGAGCCGAAGCCGTTCCCCGAGTATAGCCTGAACTACCCCATGTACCGCCCCGGCTGCTCGTACTATGTCGAGATCGGTGGGCTGCCCAGCGAGAAGCTGAACTGTCTCGGCCTCGGCAACCTGGAGACGCGCGAGTGGCGCACCGACCACACCGAGTGGCTGGTGAAATTCCAAAGAGTAGTCAAGCCGTAGCCCATTTTTCCTAGCAGGCTGATCTTTAAAAGTGTGCCCTCCTTGGAGGGCACACTTTTTGGGTTGGATGGGCGATGGACGATGACGACCGGCGTACCCGCAAGCGGTAACCCGCCTCTGGGTGCGACGACGACGATGGGCACCCGGGGGCGACGACCGATCACGGATTCCGCTCGTCCACCCCCACGGGCGGGCCAGAGGCCCGCGCTCCCAGGCGTTTCTACGCGTCTGCCCTCCCAAAACTTGAAATTAGCCCCCCGCGTGACTATCATTCAGACACGTCTGGATTGATCGAGAAGGGGTGTGGCATGTCTATAGTGGTAGGGTGGGGGCTGTTAGCGGTGAGTGGTTGGATTGCCCGCGAGATCCTTCGCGGCCAAAAAGAAGCGGCAGAGCCTGTGCTGCAGCCGATTCCGGTTCGGTCGAAGCCGCGCGGACGCTAAGCAAAAATTCCTGAAAAGCACGAGTTTTACACTCGTGCTTTTTTGTTTGCTGCAACAAATTGGGCTTGAGTTGCTTAAAAACTTGCAATTTGATTCACTTCTCATAGAATAAGCGCGGTTGTACGTCCAGACAGTCCCCTGTCTCGGACGGTAAATGTGGACGCTTCTGCGTCCTTATGAGGAGTAAACTGGATGTATAAATCTCCCCGTATTGTTGCGTGGGTGCTAGCTATGGCACTCTTTGCACTTTCTATCCCCCTATTTTCGTTTGTAACTCCTACTGCTTCTGCGGCGTCGATCTACACGGGCAGAGTGGTACGCTCCGACGTCAACTGTGGGCTCACGCAAATCTATGGCACCCTTCTGGACAGCGCTGGCAGCCCCCGAAGCGGTGTGAAACTTCAAATCTGGTGGGCGGATGGCTCGACCACCACGACCTCCGGCAGTTACATTCGTAACGAGACCGACGCGTCCGGCTGGGACTTCACGTTGAATACCCGCCCGGTCGCCAACACGTGGCAGGTTGCGGTAGTCGATGGCAGCGGCAACCTGCTTTCCGACAAGCTCCCCGTGACGACCACCAACGAGTGCACCGGCAACGGCGCGGCAAACGTGGTCAAGGTGGAGTTCAAGGAAGGTGGCGCGCCCGCCCCGGCCCCCACCCCGAGCGGTGGCACCGGCGGCACTACCCCCCCGCCCGCCTCGGACAACACCAGCCCCGCTCCGGCGATCACCGCGGGTGCTACCTGTGAATTTTACACCCAGACGAACGGCGGCGCGGGCGGCGGCTACTCCGTCTGCAACGACGGCAACGCCAACTTTCTGACGACCTTCCGCCGCTATGGCCTACAAAACGTGGGGTACCCCGTCTCGCAGCGCTACAAGCGCGACGGCTTTATCACCCAGGCCTTCCAAAAGGCGATCTTCCAGTGGCGGCCCGACGGCAGCTATGTGGCCTTCGTCAACGTGTTTGACGAGTTGAACAGCCGTGGCCTTGACCAGCGCCTGCTGGCATCGCGCCAGACCCCCTTCCAGCTTCCGGCTGGCTGGGAAGGGGTCAACGTGCCCTTTGAGCAAGCGGTCACCCTGCGCCAGGCGCTGCTGAACGAGCGTCCCGCGCTGCGCCGCACCTACTTCAGCGTTGCCGACCCGCTCCTCTTCTTCGGTCTGCCGACCTCGGAAGTGGAGGACATGGGCAACCACTACGCCATCCGCCTGCAGCGCGCCGTGTTGCAGGAGTGGAAGGAAACCGTGCCCTGGGCGAGCGCTGGTCAGGTGACCGTTGCCAACGGCGCGGACATCGCCAAGGAACTGGGCCACCTGCCCACCTTCTCGCTGGCGACCGAGGCGAGCCCGCCGAACGGCACCGGTGGGGCGGCCAGTGCTCCTCCCCCCCCCGCCAACGTGAGCGGCTTCCGCTACGGCATGCAGGCGCACATGATCTACAACGATCGCGCGCAGATTTTCAACTCGACGCGCGGGCTGGGCTTTAGCTGGCTGAAGCAGCAGATCGAATGGAAGGTCTTCGAGCAGAGCCAGGGTCAGATCAGTTGGGGCGAGATGGATGCCATCGCCAACGAGGCGAAGGCCAACGGGATGACCATGCTCTTCTCCGCTGTCGGTGCCCCTGGCTGGGCGCGCGAGGCGGGCTATGATGCGGGCGTCGCCGGTCCCCCGGCCAACCCGGCAACCTTTGCTTCCTTTCTGGGCCAAGTTGCGAGCCGCTACTGCAACAACGGTGTCGGTGCGATCGAGGTGTGGAACGAACAGAACCTGCACTACGAGTGGGGCAACAAGCCGATCAGCCCCGCCGACTACATGGCGCTGCTGAAGCCTTCCTACACGGCCATCAAGGCGGCGTGCCCCAGCATGATCGTGGTGTCGGGCGCGCTCACCCCAACCGGTGCCCCCGCGCCGCTGGCGATGGATGACTTCACCTACCTGACCGGGATGTACGCCAACGGGCTCAAGAACTACGCGGATGCCATCGGCATGCACCCGAGCGGCTTCAATGTGCCGCCGACGCTGACCCACTCGCAGGCGTGCTCGTACCTGCAGGGCAAGAACGCCTCGTTCATGGGGCCGTGCAACTCCGTTCACCACTCGTGGAGCTTCAAGTCCACGGTGGACGGCTACCGCAACATCATGGTGCAGAACGGTGACACGGCGAAGTCGCTGTGGGCCACCGAGTTTGGCTGGGCCGCGGGCGGTGCGTTCCACCCGTCCTATGGCTACGCCAACGACAACAGCTACCAGGATCAGGCGGACTGGACGGTGCAGGCGTACCAGTACATGAAGAACTCCGGCTTTGTCGGTGGGGCGTTCCTGTGGAACCTCAACTTCCGCGTGATCGCGGACGGCACCGAGAAGGCACAATGGGGCATCGTAGACAATCGGTGGCAGCCGCTGCCGGTCTACAGCGCCCTCGCGGCGATGGTGAAGTAACTCACCCCGCTGCACCCTGACGCCGATCCCGCGCCCGCGAGCCCTCCCGCTCGCGGGCGCTTTGTTTTGGGCGCGGCGACCCACTGATAGCCGTGTCAATGCAGAACGCAGAACAAACGGCTTAACGCAAAGACGCAGAGGCGCAAAGACGCAGAGGACAGAACGTAAAGCATAAAGATTAACACTGTGAAGCTGTAAGCCGTAGAACCCGCGTAGCGGGTGGCGATAACTCGTAGCCGGGGGTGAAGACGCCTGCCGTTGGCGGCGCAACCCCTGGCGGGCAGAACGCAGAACGCAGAACAAACGGCTAAAATAACCTCAGTGCGTATTCTCCCTCTTTTTTAACTCCATTCTCCAATCTCCATTCTCTCTCGGCGGCCAAGGGGCAAAATTTCGTTGACGCCCCTGGGGGGGCGTGGTATACTCCGTCCGCTGTCGGCGCAGCCGCGCGCCAACCCAAGTGAAGGACATAACAAAGGTGATGCAGAGCAAGCAAGTAGGCTGGAGTGCGCTGGCAACCGTGCCGCTCGTCGGGCTGACGGTGGTCTGGGGCTCGCCCTGGGTGTTGGCGCTGGGCGGGATGGCGATTATCGGCATCATGCTGCTGGCCCGGCGCAGCCATGTGAGCCGCGTCGTGACAGCGACCGCGCTCGGCACGCTGGCGCTGTGGGTGCTGTACAATCTGGCTCCCGATGCCGCGCAGTGGGGGGGCGGGCTGGTGGTGATCGGCCTGTTGCTTGCTACGGCGATGCTTGCCCTGCTGAGGGGCGCACCGCAACAGGGCAATCGGAGCTTTCGCCACCTCACCTTTCTGACCATGCTCCTGGCCTATGGGGCCGCGCAGAGCAGCTATATCCACCTGCTGGATGAGGCAGAAAAGTGGACCACCTCGGCAGAGCAGGTGGCGGTGGCGGCGCTGGGGGTCGCGATCTTCTTTTTGCTCCGCGCCGCGCTGGCACGGCAGCATCAGCCGCTCGCGCGTCGCCTTGCGCTGGGCAGCACGCTAACCTACGTGCTCTACCTGTCGCTGCTCCTCTCCCCCGCGTGGGCGGGGCAGCCACCCCACCCCAGCACCCTGCTGGCGGCGAGCGCCGCGCTGTGGACCCTGCTGGTGGGCCTCTTCGTGGCGGTCTCCTGGCTGCCCAACAAGGCCCCGCGCCGCGCTGCCAAGGTCAAGCAGCCGCTCCCCGCGTGGCGGGTCACGCTCAACGATTACCTGACCCTGATGAAATATCGCGTCGCCTCGCTGCTGCTGGCGACGACCCTGGGCGCGATGGTGATTGCCGCGCAGGGGTGGCCGGGCTGGGCGCTGGTGGGCTGGGTGATGCTCGGCGGCATCCTGAGCGTGGGCGGCGCGGGCGCGCTGAACCACTACCTGGACCGCGACATCGACAAGGACATGGGGCGCACCAGCTTGCGCCCGCTCCCGTCGGGGCGCATCGCCCCGTGGAAGGCGCTGCTCTTCGGCCTCGTGCTCAGCGTGCTCCAATTCGTCCTGTTCTGGTTCAAGGTCAACCCGCTCGCGGCCTGGCTCTCGACCGGCGGGTTGCTCTACTACATCCTGATTTACACCATCTGGCTCAAGCGCACCTCCACGCAGAACATCGTCGTGGGTGGCGCGGCGGGGGCCTTCCCGCCGCTCGTCGGGTGGGCAGCGGTGACCGGCGATCTGTCGCTCGGCGCGCTCTACCTCTTCGCGATCATCTTCTATTGGACCCCACCGCACTTCTGGGCGCTCGCGCTGATGCGCAAGGAGGACTACGCGCGCGCGAAGGTGCCGATGCTCCCCGTGGTGCGGGGCGACAGGGAGACGCATCGCCAGATCGTGCTCTACACCCTGCTGATGATCGCTCTGACCCTCATCTTGGTGCCGCTGCGCCTGATGGGCTTCGTCTACCTGGCGGCGGCGCTCCTGCTCAACGCCAAGTTTTTGTGGGATGCCGTTCGCCTGTACCGCGCGCCGAGCAACCAGTCCGCGCTCACCCTCTACAAGTACTCGCTGCTCTACCTCTTTTTACTCTTCGCCGCGATGGCCGTGGACCGCGCGCTTGTCTAGCTGACCGCCCAGCGTTCCTGGACGTGAGGTGACGTTAGAGACTACCCTGAGGCTGGAAAGGACAATCCCTCCGGTGCTTTCTCCTTTTTCTGAGCTGATCGCTGCCCTGCCGCCCGCGCTCCAGCAGGTCGAGGAACCGTTCCGCGACAACTTCTGGAACATCCCCGAGGCGCTGAAAATCGCGCTGTATACCGGCATGGCAATCGCCACGCTGGCGCTGATCTTCGGGCTATTTCGCCGCATGGGGCTTTACCTTCAGGGCAAGCCGCTCCAGCGCCTGGATTACCTGCCGCAGCGGGTCGGGCGCGTTTTCGTGCATGTGTTCGGGCAGTTGCGCATCGCGCGGCAAAGCTGGGGCGGCTTCATGCACATCTTCATCTTCTGGGCCTTCCTGGTCCTGCTGCTGGGCACCGCGCTCGCGACGATTGACGCCGATTTTGCGGAGCCCTTCGGCTTCAAGCTGCTGAAAAACGATTTTTACCTTTTTTACGAGTTCGCGCTCGACCTCTTCGGCCTGCTCTTTCTGGTCGGGCTGGGCATGGGGATGTATCGCCGCTACGTGCGCGGCTCGGTCAAGCTTTCCTACGATGCGGGCTGGGCGTTCACGCTGGGGCTGCTCTTTTTGATCAACGCCACCGGCTTTTTGATCGAGGGGCTGCGCCTGGCGGTCTGGCAGCCGCAGTGGCAGCTGTACTCGACCGTTGGCTGGCTGACCGGCCAGCCCTTCCTGCTGCTCGGTGTGAGCGAGGGGGCGATGCGCGGCCTGCACGTCGTGACGTGGCTCTTCCACGCGCTGCTCGTCGCGCTGTTTATCGCGGGCATCCCTTACACCCCGCTGATGCACATCCTGACCAGCCCGCTGAACATCTTTTTCAGCCGCATGGGTGGCCCGCGCGCGGCGCGCACCCTCCAGCCGATCCCCCACATCGAGGAGCAGGAAGTGTGGGGCGCGGGGAGCCTGAGCGGCTTCACGTGGAAGCAACTGCTGGACTTCGACGCCTGCACCGAGTGCGGGCGCTGCCAGGTGGCCTGCCCCGCCTGGAACGCGGGCACCGCGCTCAACCCTAAGCATGTGATCATCGACCTGCGCAACCACATGCTTGCCGAGGGCGGCCTGCCCTACTCGCAGATTGGCGGCTTTGACGGGAACGGCGGCTACCACGATGCGGGCGTCGGGCAGCCGATGGTCGGCGGGGTCATCAAGGATGAGACGCTTTGGGCGTGCACGACCTGCCGCGCCTGCGTCTACGAGTGCCCGGTCTTTATCGAGCATGTGGATTCCATCGTGGACATGCGCCGCTACCTCACGATGACCGAGGGGCGCATGCCCGACAGTGTCTCGCAGACGATGCGCAACCTGGAGCGCGCGGGCAACCCGTGGGGCTATCGGCAGGACGAGCGCACCGCCTGGACGAAGAAGCTGGATTTCGAGGTGCCGGTCGTGGAGGAGGGCGAGGCTGTAGAGTACCTCTACTTTGTCGGCTGCCTCTCCTCCTTCGATGACCGCAACCAACGCATCGCGCGCGCCGTGGTGACGCTGCTGGAGCGCGCGGGGGTCAACTACGCGATCCTGGGCAAGGAGGAGACGTGCAACGGCGACCCGGCGCGGCGGCTCGGCAACGAGTACCTCTTCCAGATCATGGCCGAGCGTACCATCGAGACGCTCAACAGCCGCTCCTTCAAGAAGGTTATCACCTCCTGCCCGCACTGCTTCCACATGATCGGCAACGAGTATGCGCAGTTTGGCGGGGGTTACGAGACGATGCACCACAGCGAGCTGCTCGCCGACCTGCTGCAAAGCGGCACGCTGAAGCCGCAGATCGCGCTTGACGAGACGGTGACCTACCACGACCCCTGCTACCTGGGCCGCTACAACGATGTGTTCGACGCGCCACGCGCGGTGCTGGCCGCTATCCCGGGCCTGCAACTGCGCGAGATGCCGCGCAGCCGCGAGAAGGCCCTGTGCTGCGGTGGGGGCGGCGGTGGCGTCTACCTGGAGGTCGAGGGGGAGCGGCGCATCAACGACATTCGCTTTGAGGAGGCGCGCAGCACCGGCGCGGACAAGCTGGCGGCGGGCTGCCCCTTCTGCGTCGTCATGTTCGATTCGGCAAGCACCGCCCTGCCCGACGGCGAGAGCTTCGGGCTGGAAGATATCTCCGAGATGCTGCTCCGCTCGCTTGGCGATGACCTGGGGCCGAAACAGGGGAGCGGCCCTGCCGTCAAGGCGCTGGAAGCAGGGCATCCCCGCCTCGGAAGAGTGATGGCATTGCAGGAGCGCTACGGCGTGTGCTAGGATGATGATCACGACGAAAGGGGAGCGGGATGCAGGCAAAGACAGCGGTGCAACCCTCACTGACGATGATCTACTGGAAAAGCGAAAAGTTCTGGCTTGGCAAGCTCCTTGAACATCCAGAAATTATGACTCAGGGCGAGACGCTCGAAGAGTTGGAAGAAAACATCCGCGCTGCGTACATCCTGATGGTCCTGGACGATGTGCCGGAGGAGTACGACGTTAAAGCTGTAGCGGTATGAAGCGTAAAGCTTTTGTTCGGCAGCTAGAAAAAGAAGGGTGCGTCTGACTCCGTCATGGCTCGCGACACGACATCTATTTGAATCCAGAGTCAGGGCTGAGGCAGCCAGTGCCTCGGCACACAGAAATTGATGACCGACTTGCCAGCCACATTCGCAAGAATCTTGGCCTGTCTGTGACAGCGAGCGAGTAGGACAGGCAGCTTTTCGGTGCTAGAAAAGGAATTATCGTGAACCAACTTGTTGGGGTTCGCTTTCAAGAAGCGGGAAAAATTTACCACTTTCGCAACGATGTAGCGCCCGACCTGAACGTGGGCGACTTTGTGATCGTCGACACGAGCCGTGGCCTGGAACTGGGCTGGGTGGCAACCTTCCTCTCCGAGGCACCAGGGGACGGGCTGAAATCGCTGCTCCGCAAGGCGACCACGCAGGATTTGTTGCTGCGCGAGCACTTCCAGCATCAGGAAAAAGAAGTGCTCAAGCAGGTGCGCATGCGCGCGGCGGAGCACAACCTGCGCGTCAAGATGGCAAAGGCGGAGTACGCCTTCGACGGGACGCGCCTGACCATCTACTACGGCTCCGAAAAAGAGGTGGAGACGCAGCGCCTGCAGCGTGACCTGAGCCGCCGCCTCGACACGCGCGTGGAGTTTCGCCAGGTGGGGCCGCGCGACGTGGCGAAGATGATGGGCGGCTCCGGCGCGTGCGGCCTGGCGGTGCGCTGCTGCTCCGCCTTCCTCACCGATTTTCAGCCCATCTCGATTCGCATGGCCAAAGCTCAGGACCTGCCACTCGTGCCTACCGAGATCGCGGGCATGTGCGGGCGGCTGCGCTGCTGCCTCGCCTACGAGTACGAGTTTTACAAGGACGCGCGCAAGGGGATGCCCAAGGTGGGCCGCTGGGTGCAGGGCCACGAATTGGCGGGCACCATCGTGGACCGCAACATCCCCAAGCAAACCGTCACCGTGAAAACCGAGAGCGGCACGCGCGTCGAGGTCGCCTGTCGAGAACATCTGGATCGGCACGAGTGGCCACCCGCCCGTGCAGGGTGGTAGCTGCGGCACCGATGGGGGATGTGGCGGCAGTTGTAGCCACCACTGAGATAGTGGAGATTGGAGATTAGAGATTAGAGATTAACGGCTTGGGGGCTTGGCGGTTGAATAAGGATCGGCATCGCAAGCCAAAGAGGCTAGCTGCTTTGCCTCACCTCTCTCCAACTTGCCGTTAATCTCCAGTCTCCAATCTCTAATCTCCAACCT
The DNA here is from genome assembly GCA_963845765.1 of uncultured Chloroflexia bacterium. GTDB lineage: Bacteria > Chloroflexota > Anaerolineae > Ardenticatenales > Ardenticatenaceae > CAWJTI01. The sequence goes on along the minus strand of CAWJTI010000011.1, from coordinate 140,802 downwards.
GCTCCTGAGTGTACAACGCTCAGGAGCATTTTTTGTCAATCGTGGTATAATACCCAAAAGATACTTGACCAAGTTAGTAAAGAATACCGACGACACGTTGACAAAGAGAGTGTACGATGATAGAATTGCCGACGATGAGCGCGCGCGAAATGCCGACCCTGCGGGAGCGAAAGCTGTACGACCGATTTGGGCGGCGCATTGATTATCTTCGCATCTCGCTGATCGATCATTGCAATTTGCGCTGTGTCTACTGTATGCCGCTGAAGGGCTTGACCTTCGTGCCGCGTGCAGACTTGTTAACACCTGAAGAAATCGAGCAGATCGCGCGCGCAGGGGTGGCCGTCGGCTTCAGCAAGATTCGCCTGACCGGCGGCGAGCCAACCTTGCGCCCCGACCTGATCGAGATCGTGGAGCGGCTCGCCCGGATTCCGGGCCTGCGCACGCTCGCGATGACGACCAACGGCATCCTGCTGCCAGAGATGGCGGTGGAGCTGAAGCGCGCCGGTCTGACCCGCGTCAACATTCACCTCGATACGGTGAACGAGGAGAGCCTCCAGCGCCTCATGCGGTGGGGCGATCTTCAACAGGCGATGGCGGGCATCCACGCAGCGGAGGAAGCGGGGCTAACCCCCGTGAAGCTCAACGCGGTGGTGCTGCGCGGCTTTAACGACACGGACGTGGCGGAGATGGCGGCGCTCACCCTGGAGCACCCCTGGCACATGCGCTACATCGAGGCGATGCCGCTGGGCATCCAGGCCAACGAGGCCATTCGCGGCTACGTCTCCAACCAGGAAACGATGGAACGCATCGAGGCGACCCACGGGCCGCTGGAAATGCTGAACGATGGCGAGTTGATGGGCGAGGCGCGGATGTACCGCATCCCTGGCGCGCCGGGGCTGCTCGGCTTTATCAACCCCGTCAGCGAGCCGTACTGTGATGATTGTAACCGCTTGCGGTTGACGGCGGATGGCAAGATTCGTCTCTGTCTGCTGACCGACCACGAGCTAGATTTTCGTAAAGCCCTCCGCGAGGAGGGACCGGAGGCGCTCCACGACTTGTTCGTGCGCGCGGTGACGGCAAAGCCAGTCGGCCACCAGTTGCGGCGCGGTATCTATCCCGCTCAGCGCGGGATGAGCCAGATTGGTGGGTGAGGTAGGGTAAAGGGTATTTGATAGTGGGTATTAGATATTCGGTGGTAAACCAGCGGAATACCCACTATCAAATACCCACTATCTAATATCTATATACTGTTATAACCAGGGAGATAGTAGAGATGGATATCCAGATTCAAGATTTGATGACCGTGGTCAAGCCGCAAACGATGGTGACGATGACGGAGAGCGCGGGCAACATCGTGCGCGACCTGCTCGCGGAAAAGAATATTCCTGACTACCACCTGCGCGTCTTTGTGGCGGGCGGCGGCTGCTCCGGCATGCAGTATGGCATGTCCTTCGAGAAGGAGCCGCGCGTCGGTGACGCGGTGGTCGAGGCGCAGAAGGGGGTCAAGGTGCTGATCGACCCGCAAAGCGCCACCCACCTGCGCGGTGCCCAGATTGACTATGTGGACAGCCTGATGGGCGGCGGGTTCCGCATCGAGAATCCGAACGCGGTGACGAGCTGTGGCTGCGGTCACTCGTTCCGCACCACCGGCAGCCAGTCGGCGGGCCGGCGGCGGCGGCTGTGGCAGCGGCGGCTGCGGCTGAGCCTACCCCGTCCCTGTAGCATCAACAAGAGGCGGCTTTCCCTGTACCCGAAGTGGAGTTGGTGGAAAGCCGTCTCTTTTGATGGGTCTCACCATTTCTTTTGCCATCAGCTTTACCGAGTATCGGCAAAACCGACTGGCATTCTTGACAGAATCACTAAAAATTGTAGGATGTTATACAGAAGAGGATTTCCTCTTCTGTTTCTATATGCTAAGCGGTTGACGGGGAAGCCCCTCAACCATGGAGGCTAGCCTTGCGAGTACTACTGGTTAACCCCAAATTTCGCCTGCCAATTGACACGCGAACTACGCCCCACTTGGGGCTTGCTTATTTAGGCGCGGTGACGCTGGAGCGCGGCGACGAGTGCCGCATCTACGACGCTGACATCGAGGAGCAACCCTTCGATGAGTTTCTGCGCGAGTTTCGCCCGGACATCGTCGGCATCACCGCCAACACGCCGCAGGTGAAGCAGGCGTGGCGCACCGCGCAGCAGATCAAGCGCGTCCTGCCGGGTACGCCGGTCGTCCTTGGCGGCCCGCACCCCAGCGTCCTTTCGGAAGAGAGCGCCATTCGCCCCGAGATCGATATCGTGGTGCGCGGCGAGGGCGAGGCGGCGTGGGTGGAACTGCTGACCCAACTGGAAGCGATGAAGCAGCAGAACCCGGACTATGATGCCGCCGCGTGGCTTCAGTCATCGACCCCGCTGCACAAGCTGTTTGGGATCACCTACCGCACCGCCGACAGCAAGATGCACGTGCGGCCGGAACACCCGCCGATTGACGACTTGGATAAGCTGCCCTGGCCCGCGTATAGCCTGTTCCGCATGGAGCGCTATACCAACCTGCAGCCCGCCACCGACCATGTGGACGGCGCGCGCTCCTTCTCGATCATGACGAGCCGTGGCTGCCCCTACCGCTGTACCTTCTGCTCGCAGAGCATCATGCCGCAGAAGTGGCGTGCGCGCTCTGCCAAGAGCGTGGCGGACGAGTGGGAGCACCTGGTCAACGATCTGGGCGCGCAGGAGATCGGCGTGCTGGACGACTCGGCGAACATCCGCGTGGATCGCCTGCACGATCTGGCTGACGAGCTGATCCGCCGTGGCATCAACCACGTGCCCTGGATCTTCGTCAACGGTATCCGTGGCAACCTCGCGACCGTCGAGCTGCTGGGCCACCTCAAAGAGGCGGGGCTGAAGCGCACCGCTTTCGGCGTGGAAACCGGTGACCCCGACATGCTGATGTCCATCGACAAGCGCATCGACCACGACACGATCCGCCAGGCGTTCAAGAACGCCAAGCAGGTGGGTCTGGAGACCATCGGCTTCTTCATCATTGGCTTGCCGGGCGACACCGAGGAGTCCATGGAAAAGACCATCCAGTTCGCCATCGAGGTGGACCCGATGATCGCCAACTTCTCCATGATGACCCCCTACCCGGGCACCAAGGTCTACGAGATCGTCAAGCGCAAGGGGCGCATGCTCGTCCACGACTGGGACGACTACGTTTTCTTCGATGGCAAGGCGCGCTACGAGATGGGCGAGCTGACGGCGGAATTGGTCGAGCGCAAATGGAAGGAAGCGTATCGTCGCTTCTACCTGCGCCCGAGCCGCATCACCAAGACGCTGATCCGCAAGGACTTCTGGCTCAACTTTGACCGCACGAGCAAGGTAGCCTTCCGCACCATCTTCCCGAAGAAGGTAAAGAAGGAACTGGCGAGCGAGTTGGGCAAAGAGAAGGCGATGGCGTAGGGAGGCTCCCGTGACGACTGCCGAGCAGGTTTACAGCCAACTTCAGCTTCTCCCTGAAACGGCGCAGCGGACCGTCCTGGACTTTGTGGAATTCCTGGCGCAGAAGCAGGCGCAGGACGAGCTCATGTGGTCCACATTCTCGGTGGCATCGGCGCTCCGTGGCCTGGAAGAGGACGAGTGGCCGGAGTACACAGAGGATGACTTCAAGGAACGCTGTTCCTAAAAGGAACGCTAGGCGAGATTGATTCGGCTCGGCTCAACCGTGTCCGATCAGCCCTCGTAAGTTGGCTGAAACCGATGGCGGAGGAAGATGGCACCCTTTCCTGAGAAAGTCAGTCCGCGACAAGCCGCACTTCATCCTTGATAGCTTTCAAGCGGCGCAACGCCGTCTAACACCACGAAGGGGCACGGTGCGCCGTGCCCTTTCGCTTAAGAAGCGGCTTTGGGTAAGATTGGATTCCGAGTCCATGACCAAGCGTAACGAGCGCAAAATCATTGGGAGTTTACAGGCTCGGATCCGTGAGCATGAAGAGAAGATCGCACGCGAGCAAAGTGAACCTAACCCGAATAGTGGCTTGATCTCCCATTGGATGGCTGAAATCGTGGCGTGGCAGACGCGGTTGCATCGTTTGGAGGAGCGGGTGGTTCGTCGGGACGGCGAGGGGGGAGGCAGTAAGATGATTGCTGTGGTACACGAAGAGCTACGCGATACCTTGAAAGCCGTTGGTATCGAAGCGGAAACCAATCTTCTTGGCATGCACCTTTCCGAGATTGAAGCGGAGATGAGTAACATCTTCGAGCTTTTGACCCAACTTCGTGTTCGCGCGCGTTGCCAGCTAGTGGACGAGGGCCAAGAGACCCTGGTAGATCTCTCCGTTGCGCTCGGCCATCTTGGGCATCATGTTCAAGCAGCCGTGCCGATCTTAGAGCACGAACTCGATATTGAAGCGTAACCGCCGTTTTCATACGGTCGAGCAGGAGCAAACATTCCATGCGATTTCTACTCGCAAATCCCGAATCACAGGTCTGGTCGTCGCGGAAGCAGATTCCGCTGGGGCTGGGCTATCTGGCTGCCGTGCTGCGCGACGCGGGGCACGACGTAACGATCTTCGACGCTGCGGTCGAGACGGAGCCTTTCGAGGCGTTCCTGGACCGCACCGACTTCGAGATGGTCGGCGTCACCGCCACCACCCCGATGATCTACGAGGCGTGGAAGATGGCCGAGGCCGCCAAGGCGCGCGGCAAGCGCACCATCCTGGGCGGCGCGCACCTAACGATCATGCCGATGGAAAGCATGGAGAAGTCCTTTGTCGATTTCGTGGCGGTGGGCGAGGCGGAAGACACGCTGCTGGAACTGGTCACCGACCTGGAAGCGACCGGCGGGCAGAACGTGGGTAGCATCGCGGGGCTGGTCTGGCGCGACGGGCTGGATCGCCCCATCATGAACCGCCCGCGCGTGCTGGATGGCGATATCAACCGCTTCCCCTTCCCCGCGCACGACCTGTTCAAGATTGACCAGTACACCAACCTCCAGCCGCTGACCGACGGGCTGGACCCGCACGCGCGCTCCTTCATCATCATGACGAGCCGCGGCTGCCCCTACAAGTGCAACTTCTGCTCCAAGCCGGTCACCGGCGACACCTGGCGCATGCGCTCCGTCGACGACGTGCTCGCCGAGTGGCGCTGGCTGGTCCACGACCTGAAGGCTACGGAGATCGGCGTCACCGACGACATCTGGAATATGAACCTGACGCGTGCCAAGGAGCTGTGCCGCCGCCTGATCGAGGAGGGGCTGAACACCGTCCCCTGGGTGACGGTGCACGGCATGAAGGTCAACCACACCGACCTGGAACTGTTCCAACTGATGAAAGCGGCGGGCTGCAAGCGCGTCGGCTTTGGGGTGGAGTCGGGCGACGAGTACATCCTGAAAAAGGTGATCCGCAAGTCGCAAACGCTCGACATGGTGCGCGAGGCGTTCAAGAACGCGAAGGCGGCGGGGCTCCAGACGATGGGCTTCTTCATCTTCGGCATGCCGGAAGAAACCGCCGAGACGATGGATCGCACCATCGAGTTTGCGCTGGAGCTTGACCCGGAGCTTGCCAACTTCATGATCGCCGCGCCCTTCCCCGGCACGCGCATGTACGACCTGCTCGAAAAGCATGGCAATATCTTCAGCGAGGATTGGCACGACTTCGCCATCCACGACCAGAAGGCGCGCTTCCAGATCGGTGACCTGGACCCGCAGTTGGTCGAGGAAAAGTGGCACGAGGCGTACCGCCGCTTCTACCTGCGCCCGAACCGGCTTGCGCAGCGGCTCATGTCCAAGGACACCTGGATGAACGCGCCCGCGCGTTTGGCCGACGCCAAGCGCATGTTCCTGAGCAAGGCACCGGGCAGCAACGCCCCCAAGGCGCTCGCCAAGGCTGAGGGTGCCTACCAGTAGGGCGACGCCGGTACACAGAAATTTGGGTTCTTCTAATTATTTAGTGGGCGAGATGCTCTGGTAGCGGGAAAGGCCTTGTCGTGCGTCCGCGAAGGCGGATGCAGTGGCCGCAGGGCCCCATAGCTCGGACTTCCAGTCCGAAGCCCTGCCGCATACGCTCAACGCATCTCCACTAAAATAGTGGAAGAACCCAAATCAGAAATTCGGGGGCACTTGGCATAACAGTCTAAAAGGGAACATTGCTATGGGACCAATTCCCGGCTTGAGCAACCGTGAACGAGAGGTCGTACAACTTTTGCTGGAAGGTAAAAGCAATAAGTTGATCGCATCTTCTCTTGTTGTGTCGGAGCGCACGGTTGAATTTCATTTGACGAACATTTACGAGAAGTTTCAAGTAAGTTCCAGAATGGAATTGGTTGTGAAACTGGGGAATGCCTCAGGTTTGCTCAAAGCCGAAAAGCTAGGGGATTCCACAGTTGTGGGCAAGGGGGAAAATGGTGAAAATGGAGATAGGCTCAATGAAAGGCATTGGGCTGCATCTCTGAAAGAAACCGTCTCTCTAATCAGTAAGGAGCTAAGAGTGAAAACTATGTGGACGGCACCTACCCACAACCCAGGCAACCCGCTAACCTTCTTTGAAGCGATTCGCGTCTGTCTCACCAAATACGCGGACTTTACGGGGCGTGCGTCGAGGGCAGAGTTTTGGTGGTTTATGCTGTTCGTCATCCTGGTCGCCTCGGCGTTGGAGTATGTCAGTGAGAGTTTAGGGAGCATCTTCCTGATTGTGATGCTCCTCCCCCTCCTGGCAGCGGGAACACGTCGCCTTCACGATAGCGACAAGAGCGCATGGTGGCAATTGTTTCTGTTGGTTCCGGTAGGGGGCCTCGTTTTGGTCGGATTTTTGTGGGCACTGCCGCCCTCAAATCCTCTACCAGAATCTGTCCTCACGGAGTGACCGCCCAACAACTGCTTGCAGGCGATTCGCTTCGCGGGCGCTGCGCAAGCGCCTGAACCCCAGACCGATAGGAGCCAGAGCCCAAGAAGCTTCTGGCTCCTGTTCTTTTCAAGCTAAAAATCGACCTGCTGTATCCCAGAGGCGCGCGACGCAAGTATTGCAGTCCAAATCGAAAATCTGAAATCGAAATTCCAAAATGATAGGCTTACTCCCAAAACTTCCGCTCTACTGGAGCTTTTATAAATTCGGCTGGCCGAAGATGCTGCCCTTCAGCATCGTGGTCTCCATGTCCTTCCGCTGCAACTCCAAGTGCAAGACCTGCGACGTGTGGCGGCGGCCCAACGATGACATGTCGGTCGAGGAGTGGCGCAAGGTGTTTCACAACCTGGGCCACACGCCTTTCTACATGACCTTTACCGGCGGCGAGCCCTTCCTGCGCAAGGATCTGGACGAGATGGTCATCGCCGCTTACGAGGAGTGCAGGCCCGAGGTCGTCACCATCCCGACCAACGGCATTCTCACCGAGCGCATCCTGGAAATGACCGACCGCATGTGCACCGTCGCGCAGGGCACCAACATCGGCATCAACCTGTCACTGGATGAGGTGGGGGAGCGGCACGACCGCCTGCGCGTGGTGCCGGGCAACTGGGCCAAGGCGATGGAGACGTGGCAGGGGCTCAAAGAGCTTCAAAAGAAGCACTCGAACCTCGTGCTGACCGTCCACACCGTTGTCTCGAAGTTTAACATCGAGCGCTTCTACGATATCTACCATGGGCTGGAATTTTTGGAGCCGGATTCCTACATCACCGAGGTGGCGGAGGAGCGCGCCGAGCTCTCGACGCTGGGCTGGGAGATCACGCCGCTGGCTGAGGAGTATGCGCCCATCGCCGACTTCCTCAGCGAGCAGGCCAAAAAGAAGCCGGTTTCCGGCCTGGCGCGCGTGACCCAGGCGTTCCGCGCGCAGTATTACCAGTTCGCCAAAAAGGTGCTCTTCTCGCAGGAGCAGGAAATCCCCTGCCACGCGGGCTGGGCCAGCGCGCACATCGCGCCAAACGGGGACGTCTGGTCCTGCTGCATCCGCGCGGAGTCGGTCGCGAACCTGCGCGAGACCAACTACGACCTGCGCCCCATCTGGTTCGAGCACGTCGGCGGGCTGCACGAGATGCGCCGCTCCATCTCGGCGGGCGAGTGCGCCTGCCCGATGGCCAACGCCAACTATGCCAACATGCTCCTCCACCCGCCAACGCTCGCCAAGATTGGCACGCAGGTTGCAAGGGGGTTGATCCTGCCCGACAGCATCGACATCGAGAAGGTGAAGAGCGGCTGAGGGCGGGACGAGCAACCATCAACCAGGGAGCGAGCATGAGCGAGGTCGAGATTCGGCGGAACGAGGCGGCCCAGCGTTTCGAGGCGGAGGTGGGCGGCAAGCTGGCCTATCTCCAATATGTGCCAGATGGCGACCGCATTGCCTACGTCCACACCGAGGTGCCCGACGCTTTCGAGGGCAAGGGGATCGGGAGCCAGCTGGTCAAAACGGCGCTGGGGTACGCGCGGGAGCAGGGGCTGACCGTCATTCCCTCCTGTCCCTTCGTCGCCTCCTACATCAAGCGCCACCCGGAGTACCAGGATGTGGTGGCGGGCGACCGGTAGGCGAAACGGAACTCAACAGGAGCAACCTATGGCACAGGCAGAAGCCCCCTTTACCCCGCCGGACCAGCCGCTCGGCCTCAACGAGGCGCTGGCCGACTTTGAGCTTGCCACGCTGGACGGTGTGGTGCATCGCCCGCGCGACGAGGCGGGCACGATTCTGGTACTCGACTTCTGGTCGGCGGAATGCCCCGTCTCGCAGCAGTACGACCCCTATTTCAATGGCTTCGCGCAGAGCTACGGGCCGAAGGGGGTCACTTTCCTCGCCATCGATTCCAACGTCTACCAGGACGAGGAAGACATTGCGCGCGCCATCGAGGATCGGGGCATCGCCTTCCCCATCCTGCGCGACCGGGGCAACGTGATCGCGGACTACCTCAACGCGCAGACCACGCCACACCTCTTCGTCTTCGACGCGGCGCGACGGCTGCGCTATCGCGGCGCGGTGGACGATGTCACCTTTAAGAACAAGGTGGTAACGGTCAATTACCTGGAGGAGGCGGTGGATGCGCTCCTGCTGGGGCGCGAGGTGCCGCAGGGTGAGACGCAGCCCTACGGCTGCACGATTGTGCGGGCGTGGGAGTAGAGCAAGGATTTCAGAAACAAAGGATGGGCGGGGCGACAGCCTCGCCTTTTTTGTTGGGGCGGGATAGGGTTACAATGAGCGCCACCGATCCTTTGGAGGAGAGCGCGTATGATGAGCAATGGAAAAGCAACGGCCCGAGCAGGGTCAAACATCGCGTGTGCGATGTAATCACAATAGCACCCCCGTCTGGATCACTGCACGGTTGGTGCTGGGGAAACAAAATGACCCGCCATTGGCGGGTCATTTTTGTTCGACTACCTTGATTTCTAACACGCAAAATTATCCTACTCCCCTCCAAGACTGAAATCCTTGAAGCGCTTCTCTGAAGTCAGTCTATAGAATTTCTCGGATTTGTTGGTTGGAAGGGGGTAGCATTTGAGTAGAAATAGAAGGCAGAAAATTGCTGTAGTATCCAGCACATTGGGAGCGCAAGTAGGATGACTCCTATAAGAGTGCTGAAGGCATCTGAGGGGTCTTGGCTGATAGCTTGTCTGTTTAAGCGGTATCGGCGTCTCATTAGCCAGGATACCTCTCAATTCTGTGATTGGTATAATCGACTGCTTTCGAGAGGACGTAGCGATCAAGGATGTGGTCAATGACATCCTGCTCGTTGTATTCTGCGTCATCCTCCCTGCTGGTTCCCGCGTTGCTCTCGAACCAGATCAGTTTGCGAAGGTTCTCGCTGAGCTTGTACAATTGTGCCTCGATGAGTTGTCGCAAGACATTCTCATAGGCATCCCAGAAGATGGAGTGCTGTCCCTGCATCTGCACGCAAACGTGATCCCACACGGTTCGCAGGTCCGTATCATTGCCAGATAGGCTGTCGGGCATCCGCTGGCACTGCCACATCACCCGACCTGCAAGTTTGTCACAGACCTCGCCAATGTATTGGTAGAGGATGATGTAGTCAGCAGTGCCCTCTTCCATTGGCTCACCCCTCCCCAAACGCCGCGTGCAGCAGCGCGTCGAAGAGGTGCTCCGCCTGGCGCAGCGCTTCCCGCTGCTGGGCGCGCAGCCGCTCGTGCTGCTGCACGATGGTGGCGAATTGTTGTTGGAGGGGGAGGGGGGAAGGATTATCTCCAAACTGCGAAGGATTTGCAGATTGATGTTTTTCTGTGCCGATTCGGTGCGCTTTCCTGCAAGTATACCCTGAATGAATGCGAGCCATTGTTGCACATAATCTACGTTCGTCTTTCCATCTGGGGAGGAAGCCGACGACGCTATCAGGAAAGCAAGCATCAAAAGTTAGCAATTGCGCTTTTTGCGATGTTGGCAGCTATCGTAATGCAGAGGGTTCCACTCCTGGCCACAACTTGCTTTGCTTTAAGCCTGCTTCAGAATAGGTTTGTGAGTAGGTGCGAATGTAACCTGGGGCATTGGCTACATCACCCGTCTGTACAAACGGGTATAGCCCGCCGTAAAGGTGAGGCGCATTACGAGGACGATGCTTCGACTTGCCTCTATCCAACTTACCAACCGATGACAGCTTTACCACCTCCCACCCCATCGGGTTCGTCACGGGGTCGCCGAACATCTCCAGGAAGACCGCTTGGAGGTACTCCTCGGTGAGGTCCAGCGCGTAGCGGCGCAGGCGGCGCTGCCGGTCCGCCTGGCGCAGCCGCGCGGCGATGCGGCGCTGCTCGTCGAGGGGGGCGAGGGGGATAGCAAGCTCTCATATGCAACTCTTTATCGATTCAGAGAAAGTTGCACCTGCTGCCCCAACATCTGACTATTCGGTGCGTAAAGTACTTCGAGTAGCAGAAGAACCACATAGAATCGGCATCAGTAATCTTTCATTCGGCACCAACTCGTGAAGCCTTGTTGAGTCCAAAGTGGAACTTCGTTACAGCAACTGTGGCCGTAGTGCACATTGCTCGAACAAGCATGCATTCGCTGGTGAACAGACATCGTAGTCTGAGCAAGATTCATGTCTACCCGCGTTATTTCTCAGCTCCATCGAAGGTCCCGTCATGGTCACTCAAGTCTGCTAGAATCCTCCAAGGTAGGTCGTCTTCCCAGATACTCAGACACATTTGTGCGAGGAGTGGCAAGCCGGATACGGTTTGTGGCTTCCGAATTATCTTGCAACTGGAAAGTGGAACAAATCGTCCTCATCCCAGCAACCCCTCTAACTCCCCCAACTCGCGGTTCATCACCTCGTTGAGGCAGCGCAGCCGCTCCATGGTGACGCGCGGCCTCTCGTAGTAGCGCGGCTCCGGCTCCACGCTGCGGTAGCGCGAGGCGGACAGGTCGTACTTCTGCTCCTTGATCGCCCGCTTCTCCACCCAGAAGTGGCGCGTCAGCTGCGCTACCTCCGCCGCGAGCGGGGCGATCTGTGCCTCCAGCGCGGCTACCTGTTCCTTCAGCGCGTCCAACGCCTCGCGCGTCCCCTCGTGCCCCTCCGCCGAGATCGTATCCTCGAAGTGGAGGCGGTTGCGCTCCCCCTCCAGCCGCAGCCGCTCCGCCTGCAACGGTCCCACCTCCGCCCGTAGCGCTGCCAGCCGCGCCGCGCGTGCCTCGTAAAACGCGGGGGTGGCGCGGTTCTTCCAGCAGGCGAGCAGGTCGGGGATGTCGTTTTCCGCCACGGGCAGCCGCTTGTCGTCCAGCGACAGCCCATCGTGCGCCATGTCGTAGTACCAGACCCGCTCCGTGCGCGCCCCCTTGGTAAAGAACAAAATAGCGGTGGAGACCCCCGCGTAGGGCTTGAAGACCCCGCTCGGCATGGAAACCACCCCCTCCAGTCGGTTCTTCTCGACGATCGTCTGCCGCAGCTCGCGGTGCGCCGTGGTGGAGCCAAAGAGCACCCCATCGGGCACGATCACCGCGCAGCGCCCGCCCATGTCCAGCACGCGCAAAATCTGGTGCAGAAAGAGCAACTCCGACTTGGTAGTGTTGCTGGGCAACGCCTCATGGACCTCACCCTTGTCCACCGCGCCCTTGAAGGGCGGGTTCATCAGCACCACCTCGTAGCGCGCCGCCTGATCGAAGTCGCGCGCCAGCGTGTCCTGGTAAAAGAACTGCGGCGACTCGATGCCGTGCAGCATCAAGTTCATGGAGCCAATGCGCAGCATCGCCATGCCGCTGTCATTGTCATAGCCGCGCAGCGCCTCCTGCTGGAGAAAAACCCGCTGCGCGTCGCTCAGCCGGTCGCCCACCAGGTTGTGCGGCATCCCCTCCGCGTCGTACGCCAGCAACTCGGGCGAGGTGTGCTGTTCGAGGATGTACTGGTAGGCATTGACCAGAAAGCCACAGGTGCCCGCCGCCAAATCCACGATCCGCTCGCCGGGCTGCGGCGCGATCATCTCCACCATCATGCGGATGATGTGGCGCGGCGTGCGGAACTGCCCGTTGCGCCCCGCCGTGTTGAGCTTGCTCAGCAGATACTCGTAGAGATCGCCCTGCACATCCTGGTTCTGCTGCGTGATCTGCATCCCCTCAATCGTGTTGATCGCCGTGATGAGCAGGCTCGGCTTGTTGATCTTGAACTCCGCGTTCTGCATGTAGCGCTCGAAAGAACTGCCCTCCGCGCCCAACTGCCGGAACCACGGAAAAACCTTCTCCTTCACATAGGCCAGCGCGTCGCCAGCGGGCAGCTTGCTCCAATAGCGCCAGCGCATCTCCTCCGGCATCGTCGAGGAGTACGGCTCCCCCGTCAGCCGCGCCACGCGCTCGCGCCGCGCCTCCTCCTCATCCAGCCGCTTGAAAAAGAGCAGATACGACAGCTGCTCAATCGCATCCAGCGGGTTGTTCAGCCCGCCGGACCATAACTTGTTCCAAAGATTATCCACTTGCGAGCGCAAGGTTGGGTCAGTTAGCATAGTTTTTCCTACAATTGACAAAGCACTTACGGCACAGGTACGATACCTCTCACGACCATACAGGAGATTAGCATGGTGACACAACCCGCATCTGCCCCGGAGAAAATACTCGAACGGATTGACCTGATCATGCGCGAACTGACCGAGCTACGCAAGGTGGTAGCGCAGCGGGAGGCAGGGCGCGCCGAATCGGGTCTTGCGCGCAAATTGTACGGCTCTCTCGGCCAGGGAAGCTGGGACGAGTGCGAGCGCGATCTGGATTGGGAAAGGTTCGCGGAGTGAGCGGCTCGATCACCGACTTCGATGGGGATCGGCTCTACCTGGACACCATGATCCCCTATGCGCTGTTGCGCAGCCTCGATCCTAGCGTGCAAGCGCTCTTCGAGCGCATCGAGCGGGGTGAGATCAGAGCCTATACCTCGGTCCTCACCTTCGACGAACTCAGTTACCGTCTGCTCCTGGCAGCCGTGCGCGACACCCACACGGGCTCTCCCCTCGATCACCTGCGCCGTAACGAGGCAGCGATCATTCAGCAATTCTATCCTCCCATCGCCGTCCAGTTGGCCCATCTGCGCACCTTCCCCAACCTCACTGTAGTGGACCTTACCGTAGATGACCTTGCCAGCATGGACGACGCGATGCAGCGTTACCACCTCCGCCCGCGCGATGCCCTGCACTTGGCAACCATGCAAAAGGTGGGTTGCCTGAATCTTGCAAGCAATGACGGGGATTGGGAGCGCGTGCCCATGGTCGAGCGATACGCCGTCGGGCCTTGAAACCAAGAACGGGGTGTAACGTTGCGGCACCACCGCTTACGCTACCGATAGCGACTGCGAGAAATTTAATACCTCTCGCAACTCCTCCTTCGTAAACAGCCGCTCCGCCGCGTCTGCCCCAAAGTGGGTAAAGGGCGCACGTAATAGATCGGCGGCATCCAGGCGGCGGCGCTTTGCCAGCGTCGAGGCGACGGTGCGCAAAAAGCGAATCTGATCGGCATTGAAAGGGTGCGCGGCCATCCATTGCTCGAACTGGCGCTGCACCACCACGCCATAGCCCGGCACATCCGGCAGGGCGAGCACCTCCTGCATGAACCCCACAAAGCCGTCCGCCTCCACCTCCCACAGCTGGCGGATCGCGTTGCGGTCCAGGCGCAGCCCGCCCAACTCCTCGCGCAGCGTGCGCTCCAACGCGATCAACTGCTGGTCGCTGATCGCCTCGCCCCGCTCCAGCGCGGCCACCGTGGGGTGGGTCGCGGCCAGTTCCAGAATCATCTCCTCCACCAGCCGCTTGTATTCATCCTCGAAGAGTCGCCCCTCGCGCTCCATGCCGGGGAAGCGGTAGGTGCGCTGCTCCATGCGGTCGGCCAGGTCCAATGCCACGATCCCCGTCTCACGCTGGGTGCGGACCCGCATCTGCTCGGCCAACTGCTCCGCTAGCATGTTCAGCGCTTCCACCGATGCCTGTTGCAGGAGGTGGGGACGCAGCCCCAACCGCATCGCCTCCGCATTCTGGGGATCGTCCCGCACAAAGAGGGCATCCGGTCCACATCCGTCGCGATGTCCCGCGCCAGCCCCGCCGCCGCCTCGCCGCGCAGCACCGCCCGCTTCAGCCGCTCCACCTTGCTGCGAAAGGTGTCCGCCTGCACGTCCGCGCTGGAGGCGTAGCGCAGCATCGGGCTTACATGCTCGCGCAGCCGCCTCAGCTTGTCGTCAGACAGATACTCCCAAAAATGGGGCTCGCGTGCCTCCTCGATCTTTTCGAGCGCGGGCTTGACCAGGATCGAGTCTGTGGGAATCGCCTCGATCTGCTGGCGGAGCACGGTGATGAGTCGCTCCATCTCGGGCGAGTCGGGGTTGCGGTCGCGAAAATGCGTCAGCAGGTCCAGCCGCGTGTTGAACAGCGTCACCAGCACCGGCAGGCTCTGCGCAAGCTCCTGCTGCGGGGTTTTATCGAAATCGTTCTGCCAGAAATCCACAATCAGAAAATCGCGCTTGCGCCCATTGGGCAGCCACTCGGGGTGCTTGCACGCCTCGTGCGGGCGGGTGCCGCGCCCGATCATCTGCTCCAGCTTGATACGCGAGTGGACCGGGCGCATGAAGACCAGATTCACCACCTCTGGCACATTCACCCCCGTTTCCAGCATGTCCACCGAGATCGCGATGCGCGGCAGGTCGTTCTTTTTGAACTGCTCGATCCCGAGCCCCTTGTAATCGGACTTGTGGGTAATCACCTGCACGAAGCCTTCTGGCAGCCCCAGTGCCATCTCGTCCCACACTTCTTTGAGCCGCAACGCGTGGTCCTGGGTGATCGCGAAAACAATGGTTTTGCCCGGCCATTGCCCCGACTCATCGCGGCGACACACCTGGAGGAACTCTGCCCACTGCTGGCGAATCGTGTCACGGTTGGTGACCTTGCGCTCCAGATCGGAGCCCGAGTAATCAATCTCGTCGGGGTCGCGCCCCTCTTCGAGCAGTTGGTTACGCTGCTCCTCCGTCAACTCCGCCCCGTGGATGCCCTGGCGCTGGAAATGGCTCTGCGCTTGGTAGAGTTGGTAATCCACCAAGTACCCTTCATTGACCGCCTGCCGGTAAGGATAGAGCGCCGTGGGGATCCCCTCGTGGCAATCAAAGGTGAGGAAGGTGTTGCGATCAATGAACTCGGCGGGGGTAGCGGTCAGCCCGATCAGGCGGGCATCGAAGTACTGCAACGGCTCGTTCCAGCGGTTGAAGATCGAGCGGTGCACCTCGTCGAAGATGATCAGGTCGAAAAAGGAGGGGCTGAACTGGCGGAAGATACGGGCGAGGGTCTGCAAGGTGACCACATACAAGCGGCTCTCACGGTCGATCTGTTGGCTCACCAGCCGCACAGCGGGCTCATCGGGGATGTGCGCTTTGAACCCCTCATCGAGCGCCTGCTTGACCAGCGCATCGCGATCCGCCACAAAGAGGATTTTCCGCGCCTGATGGGTGCGCAGAAAAATATCTACTAGTGCCATCGCCGTGCGCGTCTTGCCCGTGCCGGTCGCCATGACCATCAGCGCCCTGCGCTTGCCCGCGTCAAACGCCTCGGTCACGCGGCGAATCGCTTCTTGCTGGTAGAGGCGACCAGCAATTCCGCGCTCATCCCGCGCCAGGGCGAGCGGCTGGCGGTTTTGACGCAGCCAGAGCAGATGCTCCAGATCAGTGCGCGGAAAGAACGCATGGACCAAGCGCTTCGGGGCTTCCCCTACATCATAAAAATAGATGTCGCGCCCGTTGGCGAGGAAGGCGAAGGGGCGAAAATCCTGACGCTTCTCGATCTCTTCCACGTAGAAGCGCGCCTGAGCCTCAGCCAGGCGCACATCCACGCTCGTGCGCTTCGCTTCCACAATCGCGAGTATCTGCCCATCTGTGCGGTACAGCGCATAGTCGCTGATACCCGAGGGGATAGCTAACTTTGCACGGAACTCCCCCCGCTCGCGCAGGCGGCGCATCTCGTGCTGCACCCCTTCCCACTGCTCCGCACTGGAGCCATCTACCGGAATTTCAAAGCGTACCTGGGACGGATCATCTAACTTCCACCCCGCATCCTTTAACTGAGGGTCAATCAACTGTTTACGCGTCACATCTTCCGTGGGAGTGGGCACAGACAACTCCAATCAAGAAGCGCTAAACAAAGGGAACAAAAAAGCTCCAACCTGAAGGAAAGGCTGAAACTCGTCGCGCAACAATCGCGACCGCCAGCATCCTTGACGGCTGCACTGGCTCCCCACGGTGCGTCACCACCAGCGGGAGCCTTTTTCTATTTCGCGACAGTATAGGGTAAGTGCGGAAAACGTGCGAACGTGCGAGGCATCACGCTCGTCTTTCCCTGGCCGATGGCCCTGTTTTTCTGCCACATAAAAGCCCCATACAATCACAAGGGTTTCTTGGATAGCGCTTGCTTGTAGGGTTACAATGAGCGCCACCGATCCTTTGGAGGAGAGCACGCAAGATGAGCAATGGAAAAGCGACCGCACGAGCAGGGTCAAACATCGCATGGATCAAATACTGGGGCGTCGCTGACGCGTCGCTGAACCTGCCGCTGAACGATAGCATCTCGATGACGCTGGATAGCCTCTACACCGTCACCACCGTCGAGTTTGATGAGGCGCTTGCGCAGGACGAGGTGATCATCGATGGGGAGGCGCGGCAGGGCGACCCGCTGCACCCGTGCCTCGCGCCACCTGGACCGGCTGCGCGTGCGCGCGGCGACAGCAGCGCGCGCGCGCGTCGTGTCGGCCAACAACTTCCCGATGGGCGCGGGCATCGCGAGCAGCGCCAGTGCCTTTGCCGCGCTGACCGTGGCGGGCGCGGCCGCGCTCGGCCTGGCGCTGGATCGGCGCGAGATGAGCCGCATCGCCCGCCTCGCCTCGGGCAGCGCGAGCCGCTCGCTGTTTGGTGGCTTTGTGCAGTGGAACGCCGGAACGGACGATGAGTCCAGCTATGCCGAGCAGTTGTGCGACGAGCACCACTGGCCCGCGCTGCGCGATGTGGTGGCGGTGGTCGAGAAAGAGGAGAAAAAGGTGTCCAGCGCGGCGGGCCACGGCCTCGCGGCGAGCAGTCTCTTCAACGCGTTGCGCGTCGAGCAGGCGCAGGCGCTCGTGCCCCAGGTGCGCCATGCGATCCAGACGCGCGACCTGCAGGCGCTCGGGCCGCTCATCGAGGCGGACGCGCTCGCCATGCACTTTGTGATGATGTCCAGCCAGCCGCCGCTTTTTTACTGGTCGCCCGCCACCATCCATCTGATCAAACAGTGCCACCTGTGGCGCGAGCAGGGGCTCCAGGTCTACTTTACGATTGACGCGGGGCCGAACGTCCATCTGATCTGCGAGGATTATCAGGAGGCGGAACTGCTCGACCAGCTGCGCCGCCTTGATGGGATCGAGCGCGTGCTGACGAGTGGGCCGGGCGCGGGCGCGCGGCTGGTGGAGGAACATTTATTGTAGGCAGTGCTGTTCGCCGGAGAGCGCCAATGCTATTATCTATGAAGCTGCTACCTCATCATTTATCCAAGAATCACCATCTAGGAAATGAAAGCATGGATCTAACACGTATCACGTTTAACCCACAAATAATGGGTGGCAAACCCACGATTCGTGGTATGCGCGTCACGGTTGGTACCATCGTTGGGCTCGTTGCCTCCGGATACACTTCACGAGAGATTGTAGAGCTTTATCCTTACCTCGAAGAGGAAGATGTTCGCCAGTCGCTCGCCTACGCAGCGTGGCGTGTTGAAGAACGAGACGTGCCTCTTTTACCCTCATGAAATTACTGATTGACATGAACCTGTCACCACGATGGGTTGATGTTTTCGAGGAAGAGGGATGGGAGGCAACCCACTGGTCATCAATCGGTGAACCCGATGCGCCAGACGATCTCATTATGGAGTGGGCACGTGAGCACGACTGTGTTGTTTTTACCCACGACCTGGATTTCGGAACCCTGCGCGCTCTGACGCAGGCAGAATCTCCCAGCGTGATTTAGGTACGTGCCCAAGATGTGACACCACGCCATCTTGGAAGGGTTGTGGTAGGCGCTATCAACCAGTTTGCGGAACTCCTCACCGCAGGGGCTTTGATCGTGGTCGATGAGGGAAGATCCCGTGCTCGTGTCTTACCGCTTCACAGGTGAGAAAAGAGATGTCAAAAATATAGAGCAAGGATTTCAGAAAGAAGGGATCGGGAGAGGGCATATCCCACCACCTGCCGCCTGCTGCCTGCCGCCTTGCCCGCTTTGCGGGCCCACTGCCGCCTGCCGCCTGCCGCCTGCCGCCTGCCGCCCACTTTGCCAAGGTGGGCGCTTCTTTGTTACCATAGCGCGGGCGCGGTGGTCGCGCCCCTGTCGCTCGGCACGCTGAGGTGAGCGAGCACTCATTTTTGCGTTTTTTGCAGGAGCGAGCCATGCCTGACGAGGAACTTTCCCCTTTTGCGACGTATGAGTTGGATTGGGCGTATGATGAGTTGTTCGCCGCCCCCGGCCAGCCGCGCGAGCTCTACCAGCGCCTCTACCGTCGCCTTTTAGAGTTGCCCCCCAGCGAGTTGCAGCGCCGCCACCAGGCCGCCGACCTCGCGTTCCTGAACCAGGGGATCACCTTCACCGTGTACGGGCGCGAGGAGGGCACCGAGCGCATCTTCCCCTACGACCTGCTGCCGCGCCTGATTTCGAGCGCCGAGTGGGACACCATCGAGCGCGGGCTGAAGCAGCGCGTCACCGCGCTCAACCTGTTCCTCAAAGACATCTACCACGACGGGAAGATTTTGGAGAACGGGGTGGTCCCGCGCGACCTCGTGTACAGTTGCCATCACTACTCGCGCCAGATGCGCGGCGTGAAGGTCCCGCGCGACATCTACGTCTCCGTCGTCGGCACCGACCTCGTGCGGATGCCTGAAGGCCACTTTGCGGTGCTGGAAGACAACCTGCGTGTGCCCAGCGGCGTTTCCTACATGCTGGCAAACCGTCAGGTGATGAAGCGCGTGTTTCCTCATCTTTTCGCGCAACACGGGGTGCGCGCCATTGACCACTACGGTCAGGTGCTGCTGTCTACCCTGCGCGCCCTCGCCCCCGCGAACCGCCCCGACCCCACCATCGTCCTGCTCACCCCCGGCGTCTTCAACTCCGCCTACTACGAGCACACCTTCCTGGCGCGGCAGATGGGGGTGGAGTTGGTCGAGGGGCGCGACCTGCTTGTGCATGACAACGTGGTCTACATGCGGACCACCGCCGGGCTGCGCCGCGTGGACGTGATCTACCGCCGCCTCGACGATGACTTCCTCGACCCGCTCGCCTTCCACCCCGACTCGATCCTCGGCGTGGCGGGGCTCTTCAACGCCTACCGCGCGGGCAACGTCGCGCTCGCCAACAGCATCGGCACCGGCGTGGCGGACGACAAGGCGCTCTACGCCTACGTGCCGCAGATCATCCGCTACTACCTGGGCGAGGAGCCGATCCTCCCCAACATCGAAACCTTTTTGCTGGAAGAGCCCGCGACGCGCCAACACGTGCTCGATAACCTGGACAAGCTCGTGGTGAAGGCGGTCGGCGAGTCGGGCGGCTACGGGATGCTGATTGGCCCGCACAGCACCGCCGCCGAGCGGGCCAGCTTCCGCGAGCAGATCCTCGCCAACCCGCGCAACTACATCGCCCAGCCCACGCTCGCCCTGTCGCGCGCCCCCTGCTTCATCGACGGCAAGGTGGAATCGCGCCACGTGGACCTGCGCCCCTACATCCTCTACGGCGACGAGATCCACATTGTGCCCGGTGGCCTGACCCGCGTCGCCCTGCGGCGCGGCTCGCTCGTCGTCAACTCCTCCCAGGGGGGCGGCAGCAAGGACACGTGGGTACTTTACGAGTAGGGGACGGGGGTCAGGGACAAGGGGACGGGGGACAAGGGGACAAGGGGACAGGGGGACAAGGGGACAAGGCAGATTCCATCTTCCATTCTCTTCCATCTTCCATTCTCCATTCTCCATCCTCTGTGTTCTCCGTGTTCTCTGTGGTTCAAGCCGTCGTCCGTCGGTCGTCGGTCGTCGGTCGTCGGTCGTCGCTCGTCACACCACAAGGCGCTAGTCCTGGGAATCTCAAGGGTCCCAGAATTCCCACACATGAACAGAAGCGGGAGGAACGATGCTTTCACGCGTGGCTGATAACCTGTACTGGATGAGCCGCTACCTGGAGCGCGCCGAGCACACCGCGCGGCTGCTCGACGTGAATCTGTCGCAGCGGCTGGATCAAATGCCCGAGTTGGCGCAGCACCGCTGGCAGCGGCTCGACACCGCGCTGGCTGTGCCCTTCGATGGCACCCCAGATGCTTTGAGTGCCGCCGAGCGGTTGACGCTGGACACCGAGTTTCCTGGCTCTATTGTGTCCAGCATTGCGGGCGCGCGCGAAAACGTGCGCCAGGTCCGCGAGCAGGTCAGCTCCGAGATGTGGGAGCAGTTGAACCGGCTCTACCACGAGGTGCGGCAGGCAACGATGGAGGAGGTGTGGGCGGAGCCGCACATGTTCTACCATCGGGGGGTCAAGGAGGGGATTCACCTGTTCCAGGGGATCACCGACGCCACGCTGAGCCATGGCGAGGGCTGGCAGTGGATTCGGCTGGGGCGCTTCATCGAGCGCGCCGCCGCCACCGCCAACCTGCTCGATGGGTACTTCCAGCAGGGCGACGAGCCCCATGTCTACACCAATCTGAGCTACCTGGAGTGGGTCGGCCTGCTGAAATCCTGCACCTCGTTCGAGGCCTACTGCAATGTGTACACGGCGGACGTTCGCCCTGAACGGATCGCCGAATTTTTGCTGCTCAATCGCACCCTGCCCCGCTCCGTGCGCTTTGCTGCCGCGCGCGTGCAGGAATCGGTGGAGGCCATCGAGGGGCTGACGAGCAGCGGGCGCGCCACCCGCGCGCGTCGGCTGGCGGGCCGCCTGCTCGCCATGCTCGACTATGGCGACATTACCGAGATCATGCAGGGCGACTTGCACCGCTACCTGTTGGACATCCAGGAGCAGTGCCACCAGATCAACGATGCCATCTATCAGAGCTATATCAGCTACCCTGTTGACAATGCCTTTGCCGCGTGAGGCTATGAACCAGTACAACTATTACACGATCACTCACAGCACCCGCTTTTTGTACAGCGCGCCCATCCGCGAGAGCATGATGGAGACGCGCATGCAGCCGCGCACCGAGGGGCCGCAGCAGTGCCTCTCCTTCAACCTGCGCACCAGCCCGCCCACCAAGGTGTACCACTACCGCGACTACCTGGGGAACATGGTCCACCACTTCGACATTCCCCAGGCGCACAATCGGCTGGAAATCGTGACGCGCGCGCTGATCCAAATGGAGGTGCTGCTGCTGCCGCAGCCCCTGGGCGAGGGCGCGTGGCAGGCATTGGACGAGCACGTGGCGGCAAGCGCCGTGTGGGATTGGCTGAACGAGAGCCACTTTATCCGCTTCTCGCCCGCTCTGCTCGCCTTCGAGCAGAGCCTCGGCTTGGCGCGGCACGATGACCCCTTCACGGTGCTGCGCAACCTGACCCACCAGCTTTACGACTATTTTGAGTACGTGCCGCAAAGCACCAGCGTGGACTCGCCCCTGGACGAGGCGCTGGAATCGGGGCGTGGGGTTTGCCAGGATTACTCGCACGTGATGATCGCGCTCGTGCGGCGGCTCGGCATTCCCTGTCGCTACGTCAGCGGTTACCTGTTCCACCGCACCGGCCCCGACGCCGACCGCTCCGCGCAGGACGCCACCCACGCCTGGGTGGAAGCGTGGCTGCCCGAGTATGGCTGGGTCGGCTTCGACCCCACCAACGACCTGATCGCGGCGGAGCGGCACATCCGCGTGGCGGTCGGGCGGGATTACAGCGACGTGCCACCCACGCGCGGCGTCTTCAAGGGGCAGGCGGAAAGCACGCTAGAGGTGGCGGTGCAGGTACTCCCCGCCGAGGCCCCGCCCGAAGAGGAAGAGCCCGTCCCCAGCGAGTGGGCCTCCCAGGGCGAGCCGCTCCCCCAGATGGCGCAGGCCCAGCAGCAATAAGAAACGACATAACGCAAAGACGCAAAGACGCAGAGGCGCAGAGGGCCATTTTTATCTTCCTCTCTGCGCCTCTGCGTCTTTGAGTCAATTTTACAGGCCGGTGGGCGTTCTTTGTATTCACATTTGGACTGCTTCCTCGAAGTTAGCACTTTTCGAGGGGGGATGCACGAGAATGAGATTAGCCGCAGCGATTATTGGAGAGTGCGATTGAGGTGCCTCGCACGCTGGGAGGGCCTGGATTGCTGGAAGGCTTCATCAACGATGACAGCACTGGTCATGGGAACTAGATGCGCCGGACTGCGGTGGAGCGCAGGTCGATTCCCTTTGTCAATTACAATGGGAACCTCAATCTCTCGCTACACCGCTTCGGCTGGACTTTTGGTTGCCACGCAGCGTGTCATCGTCGAATGCAAGCAACCAGGCCAGCTAGCATCGCTGTACCTCGAGGCGCTTGCCTACCTGATCATACGACTGATCTCATTCTCGTGCATCGCCCTCTCACAACTCGGCGACCGCCATGTCCGTGATGGACAACAAGCCAGTGGTAAATGGCCTGTACTGGTCTAAACCTAATGCAAAGACGCAGAAGGCCGTTGGATTTTGGCCCTCTGCGCCTCTGCGTCTTTGCGTCTTTGCGTTAAATCCGTGTCAACCCGTCAGAACGCTCTGGCGAGCGGCGGGACGATCTGCTTCTTGCGCGACAGCACCCCCGGCAGGTAGATCGCGTTGTCGGTCAGCGGCGCGTTGAAGGCGCGTTCGACGGCGCGCGTGCGCCCCACTGCCAGCAGTTCCGTCCCCTCGCGGAAAATATCGGTAACCATGAGCAGGAACAGGTCGAGCCCGTGCGCCTCCTGGTAGCGCTGCATCGCCTGCAACAGCTCCGCTTTGCGCTCCAGCACCGTCTCCTTGTCGCCCACCTCCACCTGCGCGATGCCCACCGACGCTGTCGAAAACTCAAACACTTTCAGGTCGCTGGTGGCGAGCGCGGTCGGTGAGAGGCGCGCCATGTCGAACTTGGCGTTGTACATCTCGCGGCCCAGAGCAAGGGGGTCCTCGCCCAGCAGACCGCCCAACTGGCGGATCGCCGCCACATCCTCCGCGGTCGTCGTCGGGGACTTGAGCAGCATCGTGTCGGACAGGATGGCAGCGGTCATCAGCCCGGCCATCGCGCGCGGCGGGGTAACCCCCAGCTCGTTGTAGCGGCGCAGCACCAGGGTTGAGGTGCAGCCGACCGGCGCGATCAGCGCGAGGATCGGGCCGGAGGTTTCCAGCCCGCCGAGGCGGTGGTGGTCCAAAATCTCCAAAATTTCCGCGCGCTCGATCCCGTCGGCGGATTGGCTCCGCTCCGAGTGATCGACCAGGATGACGTGCCGCCGCCGCCGCGCGACGATGTCGCTCTTCGTCAGCACCCCGACCAGCTTCCCCTCCGCGTCGTTCACCAGCGCGATGTCGTGGCGCGACTCCAGCAACTCCGGCGTGATCTCGTTCACCAGGCTCTCCGGGTGGACGATCATCACCTCGCTAAGGAGCAGCTGCGTGGCGGGCACGCTCAGGTTGATCAGGCGCGCCGCGCCAAAAGTATCATGGTCGGTGACGAGCACCGCCGCGTTGCGCTCGCGCGCCAGCTTCACCACGGCGTCGGTGGGGTCAAAGCCGCCGGTGATGACCAGGCAGGAGATGTCGCACTCCAGCGCGGTTTCCTGCGCGTTCTCGCGGTTCCCTACCACCACCAGGTCGCCCGCCTTGATGTAATTCACCATGGATTCCTGGCTCATCGAGGCGATGACCGCGTTGCCCATGACGGTGCGCGTCGGCTCCCCCGCGACGATCCGCGCGTCCAGCGTCTCGGCGATGTTGGCGAGGATGGTCGGGGTGCCCTCCAAGCTTTGCACATGAAACTCGCGCAGGTAATTTTGCGCCAGCGCCCGCTCGTTGACCACCCCCATCGCTCGCCCCGCGCCATCCACGATGGGGACCGAGTGGATGCGGTGCTCGCGCATCAGCTCGCCCACCTCGTACACCGTCGCATCCATCGGCGCGGTGATCACGCGCGTGGTCATCACGTCCTCGGCGCGGACATGGACGTGTGGCAAAAAGACCGGCAGCGGCACCCCGAAGCGGTTCAGCACAAACTGCGTCTCGCGGTTGACCTCGCCCAGGCGCGCGGGGATGTGGCCGGGGGACTGCGTGTTCTTCAGATACGCATAGCTAATCGCCGAACACACCGTGTCGGTGTCCGGGTTCTTGTGGCCGAAGATGTAGACCGTTTCCATAGGCAGATACCTCGACAGGGTGCGGACGTACAATAAAAGGTAGGTACGTCGGGTTTAAGAACGCAGAACGAACGACAGCAGGCGGCAGGCAGCAGGCAGCAGGCAGCAGGCGGCAGGCGGCAGTGGGTTCCCGCAAAGCGGGTAAGGCGGCACAACGCACAACGCACAACGCACAACGCACAACCCACAACCCACAACCCACAACGTAGAACGAACGGCAATTGAGTTGCCACGAGTTGCTACGCGTCAAACACAAAGTGGCGCAGGGTGAAGGCGTTGCGCACCGCGTTGCCCCCGCCATCGTTGTTGAAGTAGGCGTACACGTCGCGGCCCTGGCCCGCCCACTCGCGCAGGCGCTCCGCCCACCAGCGCAGGTCGTCGTCGCTGTAGGAGCCGCCGTACAGAAAGTGCGGGTCCGGCCCGTGCAGGCGCACGTACACGAAGGGCGCGGTCGCGCGGAGGATGCAGGGCAGATGCGCGCCGCTCATCACGCAGTAGGCCACCCCGTGCTGCGACAGCAGGGCGAAAATGTCGTCGCGGTGCCAACTGGGGTGGCGAAACTCGACCGCCACGCGCAGCCAGTCAGGAAGCTGCTGCAGAAAGTATGCCAGCCGCTGGAAGTCGTATTCCATGGTTGGCGGCAACTGCACGAGCAGCACCCCGCGCTTGCCCGCTAGCTGGTGCAGCCCCGCGCGAATCCGCTCCAGCCAGGGCTCCGGCTCGTACAGGCGCTTGGCGTGGGTCAGCCCGCGCGGGGCCTTGACGGTCATCAGAAAGCTTTCGGGCAGGCGGCGCTGCCAGCTGGCAAAGGTGCGCTCCGGCGGCCAGCGGTAATAGCTGCTGTTCAGCTCGACGGTGTGAAAGTGCTGGACGAAGTGGGCGAGGCGGTCGTACTTGGGAAGCCCGTGCGGGTAGAGCACCCCCTCCCAATGGTCGTAGCTCCACCCCGAGGTGCCGATGTGGATGCCCATGGGCTACAGCAGCCCCCCCAGCCCCAGTGCCGCAATCTCGCGCGGGCCGAGGCGCTCGCCCGCGAGGAGGCGCGGCAGCACCAGGTCCACCACGTTGAGGCTTGGGCTTTTGGCGCAGCCCGGCGCGCACAAAATCCACTGCGCCCCCTGGTAGGCGAGCGCGAGCAGGTTCCCCGGCTCGACCGGCGCGCCGTGCAGCGCGACCTCCGCGCCGATGCCCGCCAGCGCGCGCAGCGTCGTGTCCTCCTGGTCCATGATCGAGGTTTGCCCCCCGACGATCAGCGCGTCGTGCGCGGCGAGCAGGCGCTGCGCGGCATCGGCAATCGCCGCTTCGTCCTGCGGGGCGAGCGCCACCGTCGCCAGCTCGCTCCCGATGCGCTCCAGCCGCGCCCGCGTGGGACCCTCAAACTGCTGCTGGAGCCGCGCGCCGCCCGCCTCGTCCGCCGTGACCAACAGCGCCACGCGCTGCGCGGGCAGCGGCGCGACGCGCAGGATCCCCCGCGCCAGACGCGCGGCTTCTTCTACCCGCGCGCGCGGGATCGCGTAGGGAATGATCTTGAGCGTCGCCACCTGCGTGGTTTCCAGCGCGGGGCCTAGCAAGGCGTGGGCCGCGCGTGTCGCCAGCGCCACGCCGGGCAGCGTATTCAGCGCTGCCAGCCGCTCGGCGTCCACGTAGAGCACCCCGTTTGCCTCCACATGAAAGTTAACGCGCCCGCCGACCGCCCGCGTCGCGCGCAGCGGCACCCCCTCGCCCCCCAGCAGCGCATCGGCGATGGCAGCGGCGGCCTCGTCCTCCCGCAGATCGTCCTCGCCCAGCACCGCCACCTCCACGCGGCTGTGCCCCAACTGGCGCAAAATCTCCAGCCCCTCCGCGCCCAGCAGCGAGCCTTTTTTCAGCACCTTTTTGCCACCCTGATCCACCACATTGTGGATCAACACATGGCCGCTGGCCTCCTCAATCGTCAGAGAACGAATCTGCATCGGCAACTCCTGTGGGCAGCTCGAACCATAGCGCTCCCTCATTTTACCCAGTCCGGCGACAACTTGGCAATCTGGGAAGAATAGATATTGGATATCGGATATTGGATATTAACGATTGAAAAGTAGATGCTTTGTTGCAGCCCAAACCCAAACTCGCCGTTCTCCGTGTCCTCCGTGTCTCCGTGGTAAACAGTCGTTCTCTGTGTTCTCTGTGTCCTCTGTGGTGAAGCGTCGTTCGGCGGCTATACTCCCCCGATGGCGAACAAACAGACAAGCGTCGCGCTGGCGCTGGGCCTCGCAGGGCTGGCGCTGGGCACGCTGCTCCTGCTCCGTGTCCCCCAGCAGCCCGACGGCGACGCCACCGCGCTGGCCCACTTCGCCGCCCGCTACAACTCCTCGCCACTCCACACGGTGCGCCACGCCTTCTGGTGGAACCTGAGTGGCGCGCTTTTTGCGTGGGGGGCGCTGGGGCGGCTCCTCGCCCTGCCGCTGCCGCCGCGTCACCCGCACCACGTCACGCGCGTCCTCTTCTGGGCGGGGCTCCTGCTGGTGTGGGGCGGCTGGGCGTGGAACCAATCGCGGGGCTGGCAGGGCGAGCTTTTCCTGGAGCCTGGGGTCGCGACGCCGCTCGGGGTGGACCGCAGCCCCGCCATCGCCTTCGAGCGCTTCCTTGTGCCGCCCGCGCCGAGCGGGGCGGGGCGCGCCCTCGCCCTGCGCCTCCTCGTCGAGGGCCACCCCTTCGACATCGCCGAGGCAGCTCCCTACCGTGGCGCGGGCTGGACCCTCACCCCGCGTTGGTACGGGGCCACGGTGCAGGCCCCCTCGCTGGCGGAGCCGCTCTTTTTTGGCGCTGATGGCACGCAGAGTGCCCCGCTCCGCGACGGTGGCGCGGCGCGAATCACCGTGGATGTCGAGACGCTGCGCGCCACAAGCGACCCGCCGCTCCCTGGGCTGCACGTCACCCACCACGCCATCCTGCGCGCCCGCTTCGCGCCCGGTCAGCCGCTGCTCTGGCTGGGCAGCGGGATAGCGCTGCTCGGGGCGCTTCTCTCCCTGTTGGCGGGGCGGTATAATGGGAGGGGGAGCCATGTGGCGCTCCCATCATGCCAAGGGCTGACCGAGGGGGAGCGATGAGCCTGTACATGAGAGAGTGGTCCAAGCGTGCCATGAAGATGGGGAATGGGGAGCAGCCAGTGATTATCGGGGTGGCAGGGGGCACAGGCAGCGGTAAAACCACGGTGAGCCGTCTGATTCGCGAGCGGGTCGGGCCGGAAAAGATAGCCTATATCCAGCACGACAGCTACTACCGCGATGCCAGCCACCTCTCGTCGGAGGAGCGTGACCAGATCAACTTTGACCACCCCGACTCGCTGGAAACCCAGCTGATGATCGAGCACCTGAAGACCCTTCAGGCGGGCTACCCGATTGCCGTGCCAACCTACGACTTTACCACGGACAGCCGCCTTGCCAGCACGGAGGCGGTGGAGCCGCGCCCCGTGATCCTGGTCGAGGGTATCCTGATCTTCGCCGAGGCGGAGCTGCGCGACATGTTCGACGTGAAAATCTTCGTGGACACCGAGGGGGACACGCGCTTTATCCGTCGCCTGAAGCGCGACCTGGACGAGCGGGGCCGCAGCGTCGAATCGGTGATCGAGCAGTGGCTCCGCACGGTGAAGCCCATGCACGAGGAGTTTGTCGAGCCGAGCAAGCGCTACGCCGATGTCATCATCCCGCGCGGCGGCATGAACCACGTGGCGCTGGATATGGTGGTCTCGCGGGTCGAGTCGCTGCTGCGCGTGGAGTGAGCGGCGACGACGGACGACCGACGACGGACGACCGACGACGGACGACCGACGACCGACGACGAAGGACCGACGACGAAGGACGAAGGATAAAGGACGAGGGTAGTTCCTAGAGTTCCTACAGAGTTCGCACGAGTTTACATGGAAACAACCCACCTTCAATTTGAGGAAAGTGTCGCGCGGCTGCGGGCGCGGCTGCGCTTGCCTTTGCCGGGCCGCGAGGCGTTCATGCAGATGGCCCCGGAAAACCCGATGCACCGCATCGTCGCGCAGGCGCGCGCCAACGGCTGCCGCGAGGGGGCGGTGCTGCTGCTGCTCTACCTGCTGGCGGGGGAGGTTCATGTGGTGCTGACGCGCCGCACCGACACGCTCCGCACCCACGCGGGGCAAATTTCCCTGCCCGGCGGGCGCATCGACGCGGGCGAGGAGGCGGTGCAGGCGGCGCTGCGTGAGGGGTGGGAGGAGCTCGGCATCGTGCGGGACGAGGTGACGGTGCTCGGCTTTTTGTCGGAGCTGTACATCCCGCCCAGTAATTATTGTTTGCAGCCCGTGGTGGCTTTTACCCGCCGCCGCCCTGTCTTTACGCCGCACGACCTCGAAGTGGCAGAGCTGATCGAGACCCCGCTCCGCCTCTTCACCGACCCCGCGCATCGTCACGAGGAGACGCGCCTGATCGCGGGGGTGGAGCGGCGCGCGCCCTACTATCAGGTGGGCCACCACAAGGTGTGGGGTGCCACCGCGATGATCCTTGCTGAGATGGCCGCTGTGTGGAACGAGATGTAGGGCGTCCCATGTTTGACTCTCTCGACTTTGATCGCGTTGCCCTGAAGCGCTCGTTGCAGCGCTCCTTTGTCGTCAGCAACTGGCGCGTCGCGCTGCTGCTGGCGCTGGCGCTACTCGGCGCGGCGCTGCTGGGCGGCGCGCTCGTGGCGCTGGTGCACCCGCTGCTTGCGCTCATCGTGCCGCTGGCGCTGGGGGTGGCGCTGCTGGCGCTGCGCACCCCGCAGTGGGGGCTCTACGGGGTGGGGGCGATTGCGATCCTGCTGCCCTTCGCGGCGCTACCGGTCAGCATCGGCTTCAAGCCCACCTTTTTGGATGCGGCGCTCGGGGCCACCTTCTTTGTCTGGTTCATGGGGCTGATCGGCGGGCGGGCGCGGCAGATGCGCTTTGCCTCGTTCAGCCCGCTGATCGTCGCCTTCATGCTGGTGGCGCTGGCCGCGTTCGTCAATGGGCTGGACCACGCGGCGCTGGACCGCCAAACCTTGCGCCGCTTCCTCGAATTGATCCTGGGGATGGCGCTCTTTTTCGTGGTGGTGGACCATGTGCGCCGCCCCAGGCAGTTGGAGGGGCTGGCCGCGCTCATCATGGTGGGTGGCTTCCTGAGCGCCGCGCTCGGCGTGGCGCTCTACCTGCTGCCGCACGAGGTGGCGAACAGCCTGCTCAACCGGCTGGCGATCTTCGACTACCCGAGCGGCTTCGTGCTGCGCTTCATCCTGGACGACCCCGCCAACAACCAGCGTGCGATCGGCACGAGCGTGGACCCCAACGTGTTCGGTGGCATGCTGATTTTGCTTACCGCGTTCGCCGCCCCGCAGGTCGCCGCGCCGCGCGCGCTCTTCCCGCGCTGGGCCTCGGTCGGCATGGTGGGGACGATGGTGCTCGCCTTGGCGCTCACCTTCTCGCGCGGCTCCATGCTGGGGCTAGTGGTAGCGCTGACCCCGCTCATGCTGCTGCGCTACCGCCGCCTGATCCCGTGGGCGGTCGGGGCGGGGCTCCTGCTGCTGCTCCTGCCGCAGGCGCAGGGGTACATCGGTCACTTTGTGGCGGGGCTGCGCGGCGAGGACCTCGCCACGCAGATGCGCTTTGGCGAGTACAAGGACGCGCTGCGCCTGATTCGCCGCTACCCTTACTTTGGGGTCGGCTTTTCCGGCTCGCCGGACATTGACCTGTACGTGGGGGTGTCCAGCGTCTACCTGCTCATCGCCGAGCAGATGGGGCTGCTGGGGCTGGGGATTTACCTGCTCGTCAACCTTGCTTTCTTCGTGGTAGCCGCGCGCGCCATCGGTCGGCTGCGCGGCCACGACGCCGCGCGCGCCGAGCCGCTCCTGCTCGGCCTAACGAGCGCAATTTTGGGGGCGCTTTTCGCGGGCATCTTCGACCACCACTTCTTCGACGTGACCTTCCCCCACTTTGCCACCCTCTACTGGCTGATGATGGGGCTAGCGGTCGCCGCCGCGCGC
This sequence comes from uncultured Chloroflexia bacterium, assembly GCA_963845765.1. Taxonomy (GTDB): domain Bacteria; phylum Chloroflexota; class Anaerolineae; order Ardenticatenales; family Ardenticatenaceae; genus CAWJTI01. The sequence goes on along the minus strand of CAWJTI010000011.1, from coordinate 110,084 downwards.
ATCGGGCAGGCGGGCCCCGCCCCCGACGAGGACCGCGCGCCCACCCGCAACCCGCTCCGCCTGCTCATCGAGGGCGCGCGCGACTGACGTCGCGGCCTGGCTGCGGTTGCCCGGCTCGTCCTCCAGCGCCCTGCTCACATCGGCGAGGGTGTCGGTTTCCGGGCGCTCCTCGTGGAGCTTCGTTGCCACGCTTTGGGTGGCGTTGCTGCCGCGCCCCTGCTGTGCGTACAGCGCGACAACGACCAGCAAGATCAAAAGCAGCCCCGCCCCGAGCCAGACAGCGCTCATGGGAGACTTTTTGTGTTGGTGTGAGGGTCGTCCTGCACGTTTGGTGCCAGCTTTAGCGGGGGTTTTCAGGGGAAAAGGGAGCGGTAGCCCTGCTCTAGCTGGGGGACGAGCACCGTCCAGTCGAAGCGTGCCTGGACGTGCGCGCGCCCGCGCGCGGCCATCGCGGCGGCGGCGGCAGGCTCGCGCAGCAGCGCGTTGATCGCCTGGGCGAAGGCGGCGGGCTCGTCGGCCAGCCGCACCTGCTCGCCGTCGCGCAGGCCGAGCCCGCCGCAGCCCAGCGTGGTACCGACCACGGGGCGCGCCATGCTCAGCGCTTGCAGCACCTTGAGCCGTGTGCCGCTGCCCATCCGCAGCGGCACCACCATCACGTCCGCGCCCGCCACAAAGGGGGCCACATCGTCCACCCAGCCGGTGAGCACGATTTGCGGGTGGGCGCGCAGCCGCTCCAGCGAGGGGTGCGGGGTTTGCCCGACGATCCAGAGCGTTGGGGGGGCGGCGAGGGTATCGAGTTTCGGCAAAATCTCGTCCGCGAACCAGAGCACCCCATCCACGTTGGGGCGAAAATCCATCTTGCCGGTGAAGAGCAGCGCGGGGCCGTCGCGCTCGGCCATGGCCGGGGCGGGCGCGGCAGTGTGCGGGGCAAAGCGCGAACTGTCGATCCCGTTCGGGATCACCAGCGGCGTCGCGCCGCTCGTCGCGTGGAGCAGGCGCGCGTCCGCCTCGCTGACCGCGAGCAGCAGGTCGAAGCGGGGCAGGTGCCGCGCCTCGTAGCGGTGCAGCTTGGCGGTTTGGATGGCGCTGTAGGCCGCTGCGTGCCAGCGGGTGGGGCGGCGCAGGTCGGCGAGCATGGCGGTGCGCTGCAAATCGCTCTCGGCGTTGTGCGCGTCATAGACCCAGCGCGGCCCCGTGCTTTCCCCCAGGTAGGGCAGGGCGTAGGGCAGCATCTCGATCCCCTCGACCTGCACGATGTCGAAGCGGTGGCGCTCCAGCAGCGCGGCGAGCGCCCGCGCGAAGGGCGCGGCGTGGAGGCGGCGTGCCATATCGGGGTCGAGGGTGGTGAGCAGGTCGCGCACGCGCGCGCGCGACGGGCGCGTGGGGGGAGGCACCGTCACCAGCGAGGCCACCCCGGGCGGGGTCGCTGCCTCGCCCGCCGCAAAGCTGAGCAGGTGCACCTCGTGGCGCGTGGCAAGCTCGCGGATCAGCCCCCAATTGCGCAGCGCCGCGCCCTGGCGCGGTGGGTAGGGGAGTTGCGGGGTGAGGAAAAGAAGTTTCACGGCGGGCTACCGTCCGAAGGACGAAAGACGAAGGACGAGAGACGAAGGACGAAACAGGGAACGGCGATTCGGTTCAGGTACTCCATACCCAATATCCAGTACCCAATACCCGACCCCCGACCCCTAATCCCTGACCCCCGCCGTTACCGGGTGCGAAAGCGGTGGTACACGTCGAGGTGCTGCTGGGCGGCTTTTTCCCACGAGAACTGGGCGGCGCGGCGCAGCCCCTTCTCGCTGAGGGTTTGGCGCAACTCGCTGTCGTAAATCAGGCGATACATGGCAACGGTCCACTCCTCCACCTCGTCGGGGGGGACGAGCAGCCCCGCGTCGCTGACGACCTCCGGCAGCGACGAGACGTTGCTGACGATCGTCGGGGTGCCGCAGGCCATCGCTTCCAGCGGGGTGAGCCCAAAGCCCTCGTAGTAGCTGGGGTGAACGTGCATCAGCGACCCGTTGAAGAGCAACGGTAAATCTTCCAGCGGCACGCGCCCCAGAAAGCTGGCGTGCGGCTCCAGTGCCAGCTCGTGGTACAGCTCGAACACCCGCTGGAAGAGCCACCCCTCCTCGCCCGCGATGGCTAGCTTGATCCCGCGTGTGGCCGGGTACTCATCCAGGAGCGCGCGGAACGCGTAGAGCAGGGTAGCCAAATTTTTGCGCGGCTCGATCGTGCTCAAAAAGAAGATGTAGGGGCTGTCGGCCAGGCCATACTTTTGGCGCGCGACGCGGATGGCCGCCTCATCCTGGATGGGATGGAATATCGGGTCCGCGGCCTCGTGGATGACCGTCACCTTGCGCTCGTCCGCCCCCAGCATGTTGACGAGGTCGCTCTTGGTGCTTTCCGACACGGCGATGATGTGGTCGGTGCGCCGCACCGCCTGGTCGATCAGCCCATAGTGGTGCGCGCTATCCGCCGTGACAAAGTGGGGGAAGCGCAAAAATGCCAGATCGTGGACCGTGATCACTGACCGGTAGGAGCGCCGGAAGGGGGGGATGAAATCGGGCGAGTGGAGCAGGTCCAGACGGTACAGGGAAGATTCCAGCGGCAAAACCCACTGTTCGAAGCGATTGTGGCTGGGTGTCAGTAAGATTCGCCGGTGAAAATTGGATTGCCTGACGAGCTGATTGCGGTCCCGCCAGTTGTGAAAGATGTAAAACTCATCTTCCTTTTCCAACTGGGCAAGGTGCTCGATCAGGCGCTGCGAGTATTTGCCGATGCCCGCGCGGCGATATCCGAGTATTCTTGCATCAATTCCTATACGCATCGACAAAGCGTGGATTCCTTCCCCTTACAGATGAGCAGAGGCCACGCTGCCCTGCTCCATCGAACGTGTCCGAGGCGATTATAGACTTCATCCGTAGCCTTGTCGAATGGCTCAAAAGGGTGAGAGAGACAGGGCCGGTAGGGAGCGGGCCGCCCTCCACTAGGCAACGGGGCGCTGGCTGCCCTGCTGGAGCGCCTCCGCGTGCCCTTCAGGGAACCCCTTGCGGAACTTCCTTGTTGAAACACGCTATACTTTGCTCTATACTTTTTACCAAACATAGTCAAAATGTAGGAAACATAGCGATGCAAGGGTATGTGACCCCCGATGACAAGGTAGACGAGGCCGCGCCCGGCGCGTGGTGGCAACGCCCGCGTGGGTACCTGGATGTGGCCCTGTTGTTTTCGTTTGTGATTTTGTTTGGTTTGGCGGGATGGTTCTTTTTCGAGGTGCGCGGGAACGGCGCGGCAGCACAGGGCACGGCACCGCTGCTGGCGGCGAACCCCGCGCTCGACCTGAAGCGCGAAGCGGGGCGGCTGTGGGCCGCTGGGGAGCGCGGGCAGGCATTGGTGCTCTGGCAGGAGGCCCATCGCCTCAGCCCCGACACCCCCGATATCACCGAGTCGCTGGCGCGCGCGCAGGTGGGGGTCGCAGCGGACGAGCTGCGCGCGGGCCGGGCCGATGCGGCGCTGCCGCACCTGGAAGCCGCTTACCAACTGGCCCCCGACCAGCCAGCGGTGCTGCATGAGTACCAGGCGCTGCTGGCCTACATCGCGGGGCGCGATGCGGTCGCCGCGCGGCAATGGGAGCGCGCCAGCGAGGCGCTGACCCCGCTTTTTCGGCTGGACAGTGGCTACCTGGACGTGCACGACCTGTTAGAGCAGGCGATGGCGGGGCAGCAGGAAAGCCTCGCCGCGCAGCACGCGCAGGCGGCGCAGGCCGCGAGCCAGGCGCGCCAGAGCGTGCCGGGCCAGCGCACCGCCGCGCTGCTCAACCCCCCGGAAATTTCCAACCTGCCCGGCCAGAGCGAGACCCCGCTGCTGGGGCTGCTGACCGGCAAGAGCAACAAGCATATAGTGGTCAGCATCAACGCGCAGCGGATGTATGTTTACGAGAATGGGCAGCTGATCTGGGATTGGGTGGCGAGCACCGGCGAGGACGCGCGCCCCACGGTGCCGGGGCGCTACCGCATCCAGAGCAAGATCGAGAATGCGCGCTCCAACGTCTGGTCGTTGTGGATGCCCTACTGGCAGGGCATCTACTGGGCCGGATCGGTGGAAAATGGTATCCACGGGCAGGTGACGTTTGATTCGGGCGGGCGGCTCTGGGAGGGGTATCTCGGTACGCGCATCACTTTTGGCTGCGTGATGATCAGCGACGAGCACGCGGCGCTGCTCTTTGACTGGACCGATATCGGCACGCCGGTCTCCATCCTGTGGGAGTGGGACCCCGCCTGGGTGCCGGACGAGAATGGGGACCCGCTGTAGGGTGAGGGGATGAGGGGGTGATGAAGGTGAGGGGGTGAGGGGGTGAGGTTGGGAGCGCGGGCGTCCGCCCGCCCGTGGGGTGTGGAGAAGGGAAGGGGAAAAGCGGAGCGCCGGAGCGCGGGCCTCTGGCCCGCCCGTGGGGTGTTGAGAAGGAGACAGGAAAAGCGGAGCACCGGAGCGCGGGCGTCTGGCGCGCCCGTGGGCTTTGCGCCACAACAAAGAGCGACCGGGATGCCCCGGTCGCTCTTTGTTCTACACTGATTTTTATTTTGTTGTGACGCTTTGAAATAGCTTGAAAAGGGCTGCTTACGCGACGTTGCGCCCGGATATAGCGTTGAGGATGACCACGAAGAGTACAGCGCCGATGAAGGCGGTGATGATGGTGGTCAGGTTGAAACCGGTGGTGGTGTCAATGTTAAAGAGCGCCTGAGCCAGGAACCCACCGACCAACGCCCCGATTAGACCAACTACGATATTGCCAACCACACCGTAGCCCGCGCCACGCGTGAAGTTGCCCGCCAGCCAGCCAGCGATCAACCCGATGATCGCCCAGATCAGTAGACTTGTTAACATGGGTGCCTCCCTGTAAGGTAGATGAGTGATATAAGGTGCGATACTTATCGTCTTACGCTCTAACATAATGCAACTTCTGTGCCAGGGCAGCGCCAAGCGGGGCAAATCAGTTGCACGAGCGGGGTATCCGCAGTAAGATACACTCTGTTTGTGGCGCGTCAGCGCTACGCTAGATACTCAACACGAGCGACCACGTGCCCATCGTCCGCCTTGTTCCTTCTGGCATGGGCGGGGGCGCTCTGATTTTGGAAGGGGAGAGCGGCGTGGATATCAATCAGGCAAGCCAGATGATCTCTTGGCTCGACGAGGAGCACCGACGCGACAAAGCGCAACTCACCGAATTGCGCCAGCGCCTTGAAAGCCAGACGATCGAGCTCACCGACCAGGCCAAGCGCATCCAGGACTTGGAAGGGCGCGTGGCAACGACCCAGGGCAAATTGGGCCGCTTCAATACGTTGGAGCAGGCGATCCAGAACTCGCGCGACGAGATCGTGCTGATGGTGCGCGCGCTGGAAGAAGAGTTGGTTCGCTACCAGCGCGAGCACGTAAAGCTGCGCCAAGCCGAGCAGGAAAACACCTCGCGCTCGATCAACGAGCTGCGCCGCAACCTGGAAGCGATCCCGCCGCTTCATGAGCGCATCGCTACCCTCAAGGCCGAGGATCAGCGGCTGGGCGAGATCGTGCTCAACCTTCAAACGCGCACCACCGCCCACGAGCGCCAAACCGCCTCCCTGCCCGACCGCATCGTCTATGTGGAGGGGCAGCGCGCCCAGGACCTGAAGGCCACGAGTAAGATACAAGAAGAAGTGGTAGAATTGATGCGCCGCACCGAGACGCTGGCGGGCAAGCACGAGCTGGTGGAGGACATCGCCCGCAAAAACGAGCAGCGCGTCACGGCGCTTGGCTCCTTCCGCGAGGAGTTGGTCAAGCGCCAGGCCCAGCTGAGCGAGGATGTACGCCTGAAAGAGGCGCAGGTGGACCGCCAGATCCAAGAGGTCAAGAGCGTGATCGCCCATTTTGAGGAGGCGATTGGCAAGCAGCGCGCCGTGCTGGAGCGTTTCGCCCATCGCCAGGAGGAGGCGCAGCAATACCTCGCGGCCATCGAGGAGTACAAGGACACCCTGAACCGCGAGCAGCGCCAGGTCAACGAGTTGCAGCGCATGTCGGAGGAACGACAGCGCCGCGAGTTGCAGGAGTGGATGGCTGCCGATCAGCAGCGCTGGACCAAGTTCCAACTGGAGCGCGAGTCCCAGTGGCACCAGGTGCACAGCCGCCACGAGGAGGTCGTCACGCGGCTGCACCGGCTGGAGGAGTGGCGTGACGATGACCTGGATCGCATGCGCGACCTTAGCAAGGATTTGATCCGCATCCAGGAAGAGTATCGCGCCAAACTGCGTGACTTGTGGGCGATCCAGGAGCGTGCTGCCATCTTCCAATTGGACGAGACGCGCCGCTGGTACGACCAGATCAGCGCGGTGGTGGCCGAGAAGCTGGGCACAAGCTGAGCCGGACGGCGCTGCACCGCCGTGTAGTTGAACTAATAGTGGAAATTCAAGATGAAAAAGTATGAATCGTGGGGCAAGTACCCCAAAGTCAAGCATGAGGCAGTCAAATCGCTTTTTTGGCGTGAGGACCCCGTGCGCCTTGATACCTTTGAGCGCTCCGTGCTGCCGGTTGGGCTGGGGCGGACCTATGGGGACAGCTGCCTGAACGAGGGCGGCATCCTGATTGACACCACCACGTTGGACCGCTTTATCGCGTTTGATGAGGAAAGCGGCCTGCTGCGCTGCGAGGCGGGGGTCTCGCTGGCGCAGGTGCTGGAGTTGATCGTGCCGCGCGGCTGGTTTTTGCCGGTCACGCCGGGCACCAAGTTTGTCACGGTGGCGGGCGCGATTGCCAATGACGTGCATGGCAAAAATCATCACGGGGCGGGCACCTTTGGCTGCCACGTCACCCAGTTTGAGCTGCTGCGCTCCAACGGGGAGCGGTTGCTCTGCTCCCCCACCGAGAACGCTGAGTTCTTCCGCGCGACCATCGGTGGGCTGGGGCTGACCGGGCTCATCCTGTGGGCCGAGTTTCACCTGATCCCCATCGAGAACTCAATGATCGAGATGGAGCGCATCCGCTTCAACAACCTGGACGAGTTTTTCGAGCTTTCCGCGCGCTCCGACCAGAATTGGGAATACAGCGTGGCGTGGCTCGACATGCAGGCGCGCGGCAAACATTTGGGGCGCGGGGTTTTCATGCGCGGCAACCACGCCAAGGGGGAGCTAGGGCTGGAGCCGAGCCGCGCGCCGCGGCTCGCGGTGCCCTTCGATTTTCCCTCTTTCGTGCTGAACCCGCTCTCGGTGAAGCTCTTCAACACCGCCTATTACCGCGCCCAACTTCGCCAGAGGGTGCGCAAGGTCGTGCACTACGAGTCCTTTTTCTACCCGCTCGACGCGGTCAAGCAGTGGAACCGCATCTACGGGGCGCGCGGCTTCATGCAGTACCAGTTGGTGCTGCCCGATGACGAGACGCACGAGGTGATCCGCCGCATCATCACGTGCATCGCCGAGAGCGGCCAGGGCTTCCTCAATGTAGTCAAGGAATTTGGGGAGCGTGCCTCGCCCGGGATGCTTTCCTTCCCGCGCCCCGGCGTGACCCTGGCGGTGGATTTTGCCAACCAGGGAGCCAGGACGCACCGCCTCTTCGCCGAGTTGGACGAGATGGTGCGCGACGCGGGCGGCGGGCTCTACCCCGCCAAGGATGCGCGCATGGCAGCGGCGGATTTTCAAGGGTTCTACCCGGAGTGGGAGCGCTTCTCGCAGTACGTGGACCCACACTTTTCGTCCAGCTTTTGGCGGCGCGTCACGCTGCCCGACGCGGGCAATGGAACAACCGCGTCGATGTCGGCGCGCGCGCGGCTAGACCGCTTGAATGTTTGAAGGATGGAACGAGCACCCATGCGTAAAATTTTGATTGTTGGCGCGACCTCCGCTATCGCGCACGCCACGGCTACCCACTTTGCCCACGATCGCGACAGTTTCTTCCTGGTGGGGCGCAACGCGGACAAGCTGCGCCACGTCGCAGACGATCTGGAGGTGCGCGGCGCGGCGCGCGTCACGACCTACACGATGGACATCAACGACCTGGGCCAGCACGAGGCGCTGCTGGACGCGGCGACCGAGGCGCTCGGCGGGCTGGACGTGCTGTTTGTCGCGCACGGCACCCTGCCCGACCAGGCGGCGTGCGAGCAGAGCGTGGAGCTAGCATTGGACGAGTTCGCCACCAACGCCACCAGCACCATCGCCCTGCTGACCCGCGTCGCCAACCGCTTCGAGGCGCAGCGCGGCGGCACCATCGCGGTCATCGCCTCCGTCGCGGGCGACCGTGGCCGCCAGAGCAACTACGTCTACGGGGCGGCCAAGGCGGCGGTGAGCACCTTTCTGGCGGGGCTGCGCAGCCGCCTCCACCAGTCGGGGGTGGCGGTCGTCACCATCAAGCCGGGGCTGATCGACACCCCGATGACCGCCCACCTTAAAAAAGGGCCGCTCTTCGCCTCGTCGGAGCAGGCAGGCGGGGCAATCTACGGGGCCATCGTCAAGCGGAAAGACGTGGTCTACATCCCCTGGTTCTGGCAACTCATCATGCTCGTCCTCAAACTCATCCCCGAACGCCTCTTCAAGCGGCTGAACCTCGCCGCTTAAATCGATTGGGGAGATTGGAGATTAGAGATTACGGATTCAGCCATTGTAAAAGGGCTTTGGTAAGAGCCAGGGGCCGAAGCCACTTCTCCAAGCTCAAATCGAAAGTCCGAGATTACGGACAAATCGAATCTTCGTAATTCGTAATCTCCAATCCGTAATCTCCAATCTCCCAATCCCCAATCTCCAATCTCCCGAATGGTTGATTCATGCGCGTAATCGGCACTGCCGGCCATGTGGACCACGGTAAATCCACGCTCGTGGAGGCGCTGACGGGCATTGACCCGGACCGCCTGCAAGAAGAAAAAGAGCGCGAGATGACGATCGACCTCGGCTTTGCATGGCTCACGCTGCCCGATGGCGAGGTGGTCAGCATCGTGGATGTGCCGGGGCATGAGGATTTTATCCGCAACATGCTGGCGGGGGTGGGCGGCATTGACCTGGCGCTGCTCGTCATCGCCGCCGACGAGTCGGTCATGCCGCAGACGCGCGAGCACCTGCACATCCTCGACCTGCTCCAGGTGCCGCGCGGCATCGTGGTCTTCACCAAGACCGACCTCGTGGAAGAAGAAGGCTGGCTGGAATTGGTCGAGTTGGAGGTCGCGGAGACCCTCCAGGGCACCGTCCTGGAGGATGCGCCCACCGTGCGCGTCTCCGCGCGGCGCGGCGAGGGGCTGGACGAGCTGCTCGACTACCCTGCGCGGCGCGCTCAGCGAGAGCCAGCCGCGCGCCGACCTGGGCCGCCCGCGCCTGTCGGTGGATCGCGTCTTTTCGGTGGCGGGCTTCGGCACGGTGGTCACCGGCACCCTGCTGGACGGGACGCTCGCGGTGGGCGACGAGATCGAGGTGCTGCCGAGTGGCAAGCAGGGGCGCGTGCGCGGCCTGCAAACCAACAAGGAAAAGGTGGAGCGCGCCACGCCGGGCCGTCGCCTCGCGGTCAACATCAGTGGGCTGGATGTAGACGAGGTCCAGCGCGGCGACCTGCTGGCCCACCCCGGCGATTTCCGCGCGAGCCACCTGCTGGACGTCGCGCTGCGCGTGCTCCCCGACGCGGAGCGCCCGCTGCGCCACAACCAGGCGGTCGAGTGGTTCAGCGGGGCCACGCAGCGCTCGGGCTTTCTGCGGCTGATCGGCGCGCGCGAGCTACAGCCGGGCGAGGAGGGCTTCGCGCAGATTCGGCTCGACGAGGCGGTGGCGGTGGCGCGCGGCGACCGCTACATCCTGCGCCAGCCCTCCCCCTCGCAGACCCTCGGCGGCGGGCGCGTGCTCGACCCGCACCCGCGCGGGCGCTGGCGGCGCTTTCGCCCTGAAACGCTGGAGCGCTTCCGCCTCATTGCCGAGGGGAGCCCGACCGACCTGCTGGTGCAGCGCCTGCGGGCGCTGGAGCCCACCGACCAGCGCGCCCTGCTGGACGCGCTGCCCTTCCCGGCAGAGGTGGCGGCGGAAGCGCTGGCCGAGGGGATCGAGCGGCGCGAGGTGCGCCCGCTCCCCGACGGCACCCTGCTGAGTGGGGTGGGCTGGTCGCGCCGCCAGGAGCAACTGCTGCGCGATCTGGCGACCTACCACGCGGCCTTTCCGCTGCGGGTCGGGCTGCCGCGCGAAGAGATCGCCAGCCGCCTCAGCCTCAAGCCGAAGGCCGCCGCCGCCATGCTGGGGCTGCTCGCCGAGAGTGGCTTGGTGGCGTTGGCGGAGGAGTGGGTGTCGCTGCCCGGCTGGCAGGTTGAACTCAGCGCCACGCAGCAGCGCCAGGTGGCCGCGCTGCTCGCGCAGTTTGCCGCCGCGCCCTACACGCCGCCCAACCCTGGCGAGGCGACGAGCCTCGTGGGGGAGGAGCTACTGGATTATCTGGTGACGCGGGGCGATCTGGTTCGGGTGAGCCAGGAGGTGCTGCTGGGGCGCGCGGGGTATGATGCCATGGTACAGGGGGTGCGCGAGCTCTTCGCGGAGCAGGGCGACATCACCGCTGCCGCCCTGCGCGACCGCTTCGCTACCTCGCGCAAGTACGCCATCGCCCTGCTGGAGCACCTCGACACGCGCAAGATAACGCGCCGCATCGGGGACAAGCGCGTGCTGCGCTAGCGGGACGACGAAAGCGCGGAAAGCAACAGGCGCGGGACCCTCCCGCGCCTGTTTTGTTTGGGCGGGGGCTCATGGCGCGTCGTGCGCCTCCGACCACCCAAAGTCAGCCGCCACCCCCCGAAAGCGCGCCCGTACCGCGTCGGGGCGCAGCGAAAAAGTGGCAACGAGCGGCGGCGCGATCGCGCGCCCGTGGCGCTGCCAGAGTTGGAACGCCTCCTGGTTGAAGCGCCCCTGGTAGAAGTTCGCATTGACGAAGCCGAGCGAGGCATAGTTTTCCTCGTAGGCTCTCAGCGAGCGGTGCGGCACCTCCTGCGCTGCCTGGATCGCCGCCCACGCCAACCAGCACTCGGCCAGGTCGGGCCGCTCCTCGACAAAGAAGGCCACCGCGAGCAGGTTGGCTACCAGTTCGGTCAGCCAGTGGGTGCCCAGGGCAAGCTGAAGATGGTGGATAAAAAGGTGGCCCAACTCGTGCACCGCTGCCAGGTCGTAGAGGGTCACGATCTGCTTGTCGAGTAGTTCCTCTGCGCCGGGCAACTGCTGCTGGAGGGCGGGCGGCGCGGCCTGATACAGGGCACGCGCCCGCTCGCGCCAGGGTGGGGGATAGGTGGCAGGGACGAAAATCGTCGAGCGCTCCGGGTTGCTGTGCGGGTAGCCATAAGGGGCGCGCCGCAGGTGCCGCCAATTTTCGCGGCGCAGCACACTCACCGTCGTGTGCGCTTCCACCCCCAGCCACCCCGCCAGAAAATGATGCGCCTCGACCACCAGCGCGCCTACCCGCCGCGCCCGCTCCAGGTAGTCAGGAGAGAAATGCAGGGTGACGGGCTCTCCCTCAATTCGCTGCAACCTGATCTGCGAGGCCACCTATCCCCCCTTGATAACGCAGAACGCAGAACGCAGAACGAACGGCGTAACGCAAAGACGCAAAGACGCAAAGACGCAAAGAGATATCTGTTCTCTGTTCTCTGTTCTCTCTTTAAACTCTTGAACAGTGTGTTATACTTGGGTTGCAAGTCAAATAAAAATCACACCCTGTGAAATACCCATGTACGATATCTGGTCCTGGCTGAGCCGCCTGTGGCGGCCCCGCCCCAAAGAGGCGTTGCCCCGTGCCTGCATCTTCGACGAGCGGGTCGGCTGCGGCATCCCCGACACGATCCCCACTGAAAATCTGGGCACCACCTTTGATTTTCAGGCGATGGCGCTCAATTGCGGCTATCGCGGGGGGAAGGATAACTGGTGGCACGTCCACTATTCCGGCCCCGCGCGGCAGGGCTCCTTTGCCCGCAACTGCCCGCACTCCTACCCGCCCGGCCACCCCGAAGCCGCGCAGCCCTGTAGCTGCATGGCGCAGGCGGACGCACGCGCGGGGACGAAAAAGGAAAGTTGAGCGGGTAGCCCACGCGCACCCCCAGCGGCGGGGGAGCCTTTTGCCAGCGGCGTGGCAAGGAACCGTTGAAATTCCCCCTTGACAAGTTTTGCAAAGTTTACTTATAATAGAGCTAAGTTAAACGTTTAACCTAAGCTCTTAGCTTAACCCTATTTGTTTCCCCCCTCGATAGATTCTGACTTCTCTCATTTGTACTGGCACGATGAGCACGATTAGTATCCGTGACGTGGCGAAGGTGGCTGGTGTCTCGACCGCCACTGTCTCCTATGTGCTGAATGATAGCCGACCCGTGACGGCAGCTACCCGAACCCGCGTGTTGGAGGCGGTCGAGCAGCTTGGCTACCAGCCCAACGCGACCGCGCGCAGCCTTCAGGCGCAACGCACCCACCTGATCGGCTACAGCTGGCCCGCGATCCCCGCGCGCAACGCGAGCCCGATCCTGGATCGCTTCATCCATAGCCTGGGGCTGGCCGCCTATCACGCGGGCTACCACCTTCTTGCTTTTCCCTCCCCCTCAAGCCGCGATGAGGTGGCCGTCTATCGTGACCTTGTCAAAACCAATCGCGTGGACGGCATCATCCTGAGCGCCACCAACATCGATGACCCGCGCGTCGCCTACCTGTCCGACACCAAGATGCCCTTTGTTGCCTTTGGCCGCTCCAACGATGATGCCCCTCACCCCTGGGTTGATGTGGACGGGAGCGTGGGGGTCCAACTCGCGGTGGAGCATCTGGTGGCCCAGGGCTACGGGCGGGTCGGGATGCTGGCCTGGCCGCGAGGGTCGCGGTCGGGGCGCGATCGGTACGAGGGCTATCGGGAGGGGCTGCGCCAAGCGGGGCTTTCCTATGACGAGCGGTGGGTGGCGCGCGTGGAACACGATGCGGACAAGGCGTATCAGGGAATGATGGCCCTGTTGCAGCTCCCGCCCGCCGAGCGACCCACAGCGGTTGTGTGTGTCAGCGACCTGGTTGCCATAGGCGCGATGAACGCGATCCAGGATGCGGGGCTGCGGGTCGGGGCCGATATCGGCGTGGTGGGGTTCGACGATATTCCCCTTGCCCAGTATCTCTCCCCGTCCCTGACCTCAGTACACCAGCCGATTGACAAGATTGGACAACTTATCATGGAGCAACTGCTAAAACTGATGAATAGGGAAACCTTGGCAACGTCCGATACGCATATACTGTTGCGCCCCCAAGTGGTGCATCGTGCGTCCACTGGCCGGATCGATTAATTTTTTATTGGTAAGTTAAACGTTTAAACTCAATTATAATAACAATTAATGGTATGAGCGCACTGCTCTTCTGGCACTCGCTCAGATGCCAAAATCCACTTGGCATCAGATAGCTTTGATTGTCAGATCCATCTGATCACCCTCTATCCGTCGTCAAGGGAGAACGTCAATGACAGTCAAAGCGGTAATCTTCGATCTTGACGGTGTCTTGACCGATACCGCTGAGTTCCACTATCGCAGCTGGCAGCGGCTCGCCGACGAGGAGGGCTTTGCTTTCTCGCGCGACAAAAACGAGCAGTTACGCGGCGTGTCGCGGCAGCGTTCGCTGGAGTTGATCCTTGAGGGACAGGCGGCGGTCGAGCAGGGCCGCTTTGCCGAGATGCTCGACCGGAAAAACCGCTACTATCAGGAGATGCTCACGCAGATCGATCATGGGCATCTGCTGCCAGGGATTCCTGAGCTGCTGGACGCCCTGCGCCAGGCAGGGGTGCGGGTCGCCGTGGGCTCCGCCTCTAAAAATGCGCGCCCCGTGCTGGAAGCACTGGGCATCGCCGCGCAATTCGACGTGATTGCGGACGGCTACAGCGTGGCCCAGGCGAAGCCCGCCCCCGACCTCTTCTTTGTGGGCGGCCAGCCAGATGGGGATCGAGCCGCGCGAGTGCGTCGTCGTGGAGGATGCGGAAAGCGGGGTGGATGCGGCGCTGACCGGCGGCTTCGCGACCGTCGGGATTGGACCCGCGACGCGCGTGGGGCACGCCCACCTCCGCCTGCCCGACACCAGCGCCCTGACGCTGGCGCGGCTGAACGAGGCGCAGCAGCGCGCCGCCACCTGGCGCGTCGTGCAGGAGCAGTGGCTCCCCGCCGACATGCACCACATGGAAACCGTCTTCACCCTCGGCAATGGGCTGCTCGCCACGCGCGGCACCTTCGAGGAGGGGGTCAGCGGCGAGCAGCGCAGCACCTTCGTGCATGGCATCTTCGACGATGTGACCATCGTCTTCACCGAGCTTGCCAACGCCCCCGATTGGCTGGCGATGGACATTCGCTTGGCGGGCGAGCTTTTTCGCATGGAGGAAGGCACGCTGCTGGCCTTCCAGCGGATGCTCCACCTTCGCTCCGGCCTGTTGACGCGCACCGTTCGTTGGGAGAGCCCTGGCGGCAGGCGCACGCGGCTCCGCTTCGAGCGCTTCATGAGCATGGCGACCCGCACCCTGCTCGGCATCCGTGTCCAGATCGTCCCCGAAAATTGGTCCGGCCCCGTCGAGGTGCGCGCCGCCCTCTTCGGGCACACCGACAATCAGGGGGTGGCCCACTGGGACACGGTGGGGCAGGGCGAAGAGGAGGGGATGATCTGGCTCCACAGCCGCACGCGCGCCACCAAGCTTGATCTGGTGCTGGCGAGCGAGCTTCAGCGCGTGGACGGGGCGGGCACGCTGGACGCGTGGGACGCGCGCGGCCAACCGCTTCAGCGCCTGATCGTCGAGGCGGCGGAGGGCGAGGAGGTCACGCTGGTCAAGCGCGTCACCCTGGCGGAGAGCCGCCACGATGCCGCGCCGCGCCAAAGCGCCCTGGAGCGGCTCCGGGCCGCGCGCGCCAAACCCTTCGACCAGCTTCTGACGGAAAGCCGCAGCGCGTGGCTTGCGCGCTGGCAAAGCGCCGACGTGGAGATCGACGGGGACGACAGGGCGCAGCAGGCGCTGCGCTACAACATCTTCCAGATGCTCGGCCGTCGCCCCGCAGCAGGAAGAGGACGATGTGAGCATCGGCGCGAAGACCCTGAGCGGCTTCGGCTATCGCGGCCACGTCTTCTGGGACACCGAGCTGTTCATGCTGCCCCTCTTCACCTTCACCCAGCCGGACATCGCGCGCAACCTGCTCCTGTACCGCTACCGCCGCCTGGAGGCCGCGCGCGCGAAGGCGCGGGCCAACGGCTTCGAGGGCGCGCAGTTCCCGTGGGAAAGCGCGGCGACCGGCGAGGAGGTCACGCCCACCTGGGTGCCCCACTGGGCGGACCGCACCACGCTGGTGCGCATCTGGACCGGCGACATCGAGATCCACATCACCGCCGACATCGCCTACGCCATCATGCAATACTGGCGCGCCACCGGCGACGACGCCTTTCATGCGCGACTACGGGGCCGAGATCGTGCTCAGCGGCGCGCAATTTTGGGGGAGCCGCGCCGAGTGGAACGAGGCGGCGGGCCGCTACGAGCTTACCGATGTGATCGGCCCCGACGAGTACCACGACCATGTGGACAACAACGCCTTCACCAACTTCATGGCGCGCTGGCACCTGCAAACCGCGCTCGACCTGCTCGACTGGCTGGACGCGCAGGCACCGGCGCGCGCGGCGCAGCTGCGTGCGGCACTCTCGCCTCACCGAGGCGCAGCTGGCGCACTGGCGCGACGGTGATCGACAAGCTCTGGGTGCTGGAAGATACCGAGACGGGGCTGATGGAGCAGTTCGAGGGCTACTTTGGCCTGCACGATCCGGTGCTCGCCGATTTCGAGCCGCGCACGCGCTCCATGCACGAGATCTTAGGGATCGAGGGGGCGAACGAGGCGCAGATCATCAAGCAGCCGGACGTGATGATGCTGCTCTTCCTGATGCGCCATCGCGTGTCGCCCGAGCAGATTCGCGCCAACTGGGCCTACTACGACCCCCGCACCGATCACACCTACGGCTCCAGCCTGGGCCCCGCCATCACCGCCATCATGGCCTGCGAGATGGGGGACCCCGACCTGGCCTACGAGCACTTCATGCGCGCGGCCAGCGCTGACCTGTACGACGTGCGCGGCAACGCGCGGGACGGCATCCACGCCGCCTCCGCGGGCGGGGTGTGGCAGGCCGCCACGATGGGGTTTGGCGGGCTGATGCTCCAGGAGGACGGGTGGCAGGTGAGGGCCCGCCTGCCACGGCACTGGGGCCGCCTGGCCTTCACCTTTTTTTATCACGGTGAGCCGCAGCGCGTGGAGTTGTTCAACGATCATCCTGCCCCTGCCGAGGGGGAAGGAGAAAGAAAGGAGGCGGGGCCAACTTCTATAGCGTAGGCACACACACACGTGTGCGCCCTAAACAGTTTTATTCGTGTTTACAGAGGAGTAGACATAATCATGTCAAAGAGAAAGAGTTTCTGGCTGGCTGTTGTGCTGTTCAGCCTGCTCGTGGCCTTGGCTGCGTGTGGGGGTGACGACGGGGACACGGGTACGGAAAGTGGGGAGTCCTCGGACAACCCGGTGGAAGTGGTAGCCACCGAGGTGACCGATGCCACCGAGGCGGAGCCCAGCGAGGACACCGCAGCGGGCGGCGAGGCGCGCTAGCGGGCGACTGCCTCGGCATCCCGGTGGAGGAGGGGGCACGCGTCGTCTTCTCCGGCTGGGGCGACGAGACCGAGCAGACGATCTACCGCGATTCCATCGAGCGTTTCAGCGCCGAGTGCCCAGGGGTGACGGTGGATTACCAGCCGGTCCCCGCTGACTTCCAAACGCAGATGAAGGCGTCCTTTGCGGGCGGTGAGGGCCCCGATGTGCTCTACATTGACGACCAACTGATGACCGCCCTGGGCGGCACCGGCCAACTGCTGGCGCTCGACCCGTACATGGAGCAGGCGGAGGTCACGCGCGACGAGTTCCTCCAGCCGCTGCTGACGGTTTTCACGCGCGACGGGCAGACCTACGCGCTGCCGAAAGACTGGGGCACGCTGGGCCTGATCTATCTGCCCGCCGCCTTCGAGGAAGCCGGAATCGACGCGCCGACCGCCGATTGGACGTGGGACGACCTGGCCGAGGCAGCCCAGGCCATCTCTGACAATACCGAGTACGGGGGCTTCTGCCAGAACGCCGATTGGGCGCGCTTTGCCCCCTGGGCGTTCAGCCACGGGGCCTCCTTCGTGAACGATGACCTGTCGCAGGCATCGCTGACGGAGGGTGGGATCGCCGAGGCGGCGAATCAGGTGGCCGCGCTCAAGGAGAGCGGCGCGCTGGTGACCGCCGCCGACGTCGGCGCGGGCTGGTGTGGCGAGGCCATCGGCAAGGAGTTGGTCGGCATGACGCTGGAAGGTGGCTGGATGGTCAACTTCATGAAGAATGACTACGCCGATGTGGAGTACAGTGCGGTCTCGGTGCCCGCTGGCCCCGAGGGCAAGGCGGACATCATCTTCACCAACGGTATCGGGGTCAGCGCGGGCAGCGAGTTTCCGGCTGCCGCCGCCGCCTTCGCGCTCTTCGTGACGGGCCGCGACAACCAGGCAGCCATTACCGAGACCGGCTTTGCCTACCCGACGCGCCCCGATCAGCTCGAATTGATCAAGAACCCGGTGGATCAGGCGATCTCCGAGGGCGGCACCTACGACCTGACCCGCGTCGCCTACTGGGGCCCGAACACGGGCCGCGTGAACGATGCGGTAAGCAAGGCGCTGGAGCGCGTCTACCTGGGCGATCAGGACGTGGCAGCGGCCTTTGACCAGGCGCAGGAAGAAGCGCAGATCGCTCTCGATGAGGGCGCTCAGTAACCGAACCCAGCACGGGCTGGCGTAGCAGGCTCGCATAAAGCAGGGGCGGGGCACCCTCGCCCCGTCCCTGCATCGGTCCCGCAGCACTCTCCCTGATCGGGGAGGGTGCTCCAACCACCAATGGGGAGGCGCTCTATGGCCGTT
Source organism: uncultured Chloroflexia bacterium (assembly GCA_963845765.1). GTDB lineage: Bacteria > Chloroflexota > Anaerolineae > Ardenticatenales > Ardenticatenaceae > CAWJTI01. Next base: position 92,162 of record CAWJTI010000011.1, on the reverse strand, counting down.
ACCACGCAAGACTCTCGCAAGCGCAGCCTATCCGCGCGCGAGCGGGAAGAGGCGCTTACCGCCTACCTTTTTCTTTCTCCTTACCTGCTGGTGACGTTGGTCTTCACCGTGGGCATCGTCGCCTTTGCAATCTATATCAGTTTCACCCAGTACAACCTTTTCGAGTCGCCGCAGTGGGTCGGGTTGGACAACTACGTCCGTGCCGTGGGGGACAAAAACGGCTTTATCCGCGCGCTCGTCAACGTTTTCTGGTACGTTGTCATCGTGGTGCCGCTCCAGACCGCCCTGGCGCTCATGCTTGCCATCATCCTCAATACCCCAACGCGCGCCCAGCAGCTCTTTCGCACCATCTTTTACGCGCCGAGCGTGACCTCCTCCGTAGTCATCTCCGCCATTTTTCTCTGGCTCTACCTGAAAACCGGGATCGTCAACTTTGCCTTCGAGCAGCTTTTTGGGCTCTTTGGCGCGAACTGGACGGCGATTGAGTGGCTCAATGACCCGCGCGGCCTGTTCCAGCTCATCGCGCAGCGGGGGGCGGCGATATTTCCAGCGATCTGTGGTATCTGCGCGGCCCCAGCGTGACGTGGATGGCGATCATGGCGATGAATATCTTCACGACCGCCCCGACCTTCATGATCATGTACCTCGCCGCGCTGCAAGATGTGCCGCCCACGCTCTACGAGGCCGCCTCCATCGACGGGGCAAACCGCTGGCAGCAGCTGATGAACGTGACCCTGCCCCTGCTGCGCCCCGTGACCCTGCTGATCGTCGTGCTGGGCACCATCGGTACCTTCCAGGTCTTCGACCAGGTGCAGTTTTTGACGGCGGGCGGCCCGCTGAACACGACGCTCACCCCGGTCTACCTGATCTATGGCGAGGCGCTCGGCGTGCTGGGCGGCGGGAGTATGATCCGCATGGGCTACGCCGCGTCGATGGCCTTCCTCCTGGCGACCATTATTTTCCTGTTCACCTTCATCCAGCGTCGCTACATCGAGAGCGGCACCGAGCAGTACTAAGTTATTGGAGATTGGAGAGTAGAGATTGGAGAGTAGAGATTGAGGGAGTGGAAACTAGAGAGTGTTGTTCCAAAAGGGGGTTGAGCAGGATGCCCAATCTCCAATACCCCATTCGGGGCACGCGGTCTCCAATCTCCATTTTCCATTTTCCATTTTCCGTTCTTCCAATCTCCAATCTCCACGCTACCCATCTGGCACGAAAGGGAAAGCCCATGGCAACCACGACGGCGGAGCGCACCCTCCGGACAAAGCAAGAGGGGCCGAACTTCGGAAAGCTTTTTGCGTCACTGCTGCGCTACACAATGATGATCCTGCTGGGGCTGATCTTGTTCGCGCCCTTCATCCTCTCCTTTTTCGGGAGCTTCAAGAGTAACGCGGAGGTGATCGCCTATCCACCCACCCTGCTGCCCAAAGAGTGGCACGTTGAGAACTGGCCGCGCCTCTTCCAGGCAGACGTGGGTGGGGAGGCGCGGGTGGACGGGGCAGCCTCGTTGGGGCTGATGGCGGGGCTGTTTGCCTCCTTCCTGACCCTGCTGCTGACCGGCCTGTCCAGCGAGATCAAGGGTGAGGGGATGCCGCGTCGCGTCGGCTTGCTGGGCAGCGTGCTGCTGGCCCTGCTGGGCGGCGCAGCCTCCGCCCTCTACCTCCGCGCGCGCGCCGACGCCGCGCCGGTCGAGTGGCTCTCGGTCTCGCTGTCCATCACCGTGCTCCTGCTGATCGCGGTGCTTTTGCTGGGGATGTCCCGTCCCGATTGGCGGCGCGTGCTCCTGGCGCTCGGCTGGAGCCTCGCGCTCGGCGTGCTGGTCACCCTCCTCATCGAGCAACTTGCCCTGCTCGCGGGCGGCGGGCGCTTTTGGCGCTGGCTCTTCAATACCTCGCTGCTGGCCGTCATGCAGGCGTGCTTCCAACTGCTCTTTTGCGCGATGGCGGCCTACGCCTTTGCGCGCCTTCGCTTTCCGGGGCGCGACGCGGTTTTTTCCTTCATGCTCGCGACGATGATGATCCCCGGCGCGGTGACGCTTGTGCCCGCCTATGTCCTCATGGCAAAGCTGGATTGGATCAACCGTGCCTACAGCCTGATCCTGCCCGGTCTCATCTCGGCGGGCAGCATCTTTTTGCTGACGCAGTTCCTCAAGTCGATCCCGCGCGATCTGGAGGAGGCGGCCTACATCGATGGGGCGTCCTACTTCCAGACCTTCAAGGATGTGATTTTGCCGCTGGCGCGCCCCGCGCTGCTGACCGTCTTCATCCTGCAATTCCAGGGGATGTGGAACGCCTACCTCGGGCCGCTCCTGTACCTTCAGCGGCGCGACATGTGGGTGCTGAACGTGGCGCTTAACATCTTCAAGGGGCAGTACCGCGCCGACCTGAACCTGCTGCTCGTCGCCGCGATCATCAACGCGCTCCCTATCCTGATCCTCTTTTTCCTTTTCAGCCGCTACTATATCGAGGGCGTGTCCTACGCGGGCGTGAAGGGGTAGGCCAACCCAACAGGAGAAACGATGGCAGATCTGTCGGTCAACGATATCAAGCAGCGGTTGGTGGGAGAGTTTGGCCCCACCCTGGCGACCGGGCGCGACGAGGGCTTGGAGCGCATGGCGGATTATCTTGCCTCGCTCGGCCACGAGCGCGCGGCGATGGAGGCCACCCTGGCCGAGATGGTGGAGGCGGGGCAGCTTCGCTATCTGTCGGAGCCGGTCGGCGGGGTGGGCGCGGGCATCATGGGAGCGCTCGATGCGCCCACCGGTAGCACCTTCGCGATGGAGGGCGGCGCGCCCCAACACGGGTTGCTCCCCGCCTCGCAGGAGCACGGGGAGGGGTATTGGGAGTTGGACGCATGATGGTGCTTTCTGAGGGCGAGCCCCTGCGCCCGTTGCGCGTCGCGGGCGGGCTCGGTCGGGGCACTGCGCGCGGCAGGGGCAGGCTGGTGGCGCGAGATTTTTGTTCTCACGGGGCTGAACCTGCTCTGGACCATCGCCTTCTTTTCCATCGTCGCCATGCCGCCCGCCACCGCCGCGCTTTTTTACGTGGCGCGCCGCGTGCTGGAGGGGGACCCCTTTGTGGGGTGGAGCACCTTTGCCCAGCCCATCCGCCAACATTGGCGGGCGATGTGGGGCTGGGGGCTCGCGTTCCTGCTGATCCTTGGGGTGTCGAGCGCGAACCTCTGGCTCTACCGCGACATGCCCGGCACGGCCTGGACGATCCTCCGCTGGCTCTGGGCGACGATCTTCGTGCTCTGGTTCACGCTCAACCTCTTCTTTTGGCCGCTCTGGTTTGCCTCAGAGGAAGAGCATCGCACCCTGCGGAACACGTGGCGCAACAGCCTTGCCTTTTTGGGCGCTAACCCTGTTCCCGCGCTGCTTCTATCGATTCTCGTCCTGCTTCTGGGGACGGCCAGCGTCCTGACTGGTATCCCGCTCGGGCTTGCTCTTCATGGTCTGGAGCGCCCTGCTTGCCACGGCGACCGTCGCCGCCTTTTTGCCCCCTGTCCCTGACTACCCGTCCTGCCATGATCGTCCACCGCCAGCCCCACCGCCTGCTGCCCGACCCCGCCCGCGTGGTGGCCCGGCCCTTTATCCCCGCCGATGAGGCGCGCGTGCGACGCATCGCCGCGCGCGTTCTCGCCCTGCCCGAGCCGCAGGTCGAGCGCGTGCTCGCGGAGGTGCTGGAGCGCTTTGCGCACCGCCACCGTCACTTTGAACAGCGCTTGTTGGCCCACTATGAGCTGGTCGCCCCCCACCTTCCAGCGAGCGGCTCCCTCTCTCACGCGCGCCGCCTGCTGCTGGGCTCCTACTTTACCCACGAGTACTCCGTTGAGGCGGCGGCGCTCTTCAACCCGTCCATCGTCCGGCACCCCGACCAGAGCGGTCTGGCGGCGGGCGAGGCGCGCGTCCTGCTCAGCTTTCGCGCCACGGGGGAGGGGCACATCTCCTCGCTGGAGTTTCGGAGCGGCACCCTTTCCGCCGAGGGGGTGCTGCGCTACGACCCCCGCTCGCCTTTTGCTACATTGCCGCAGTTGAACGAGCAGGGCGAGATGTGCTTCTCGCCCGACAGCGACCTGTCGGAGCGCGTGCTCTTCCCGATGACAGCGGACGAGCGCGGCGGTATCGAGGATGCACGTTGGGTGCGCTTCGAGGAGGGGGGCGCGGCGACCTACTACGGCTTGTACACCGCCTACGACGGCACCCACATTCGCCCCAAGCTTCTGGCAACCGATGACTTCCTGACTTTCCGTGTGCTTCCCCTGCGCGGCGCGGCGGTCCAGAACAAGGGCTTCGCCCTCTTCCCGCGCCGCATCCAGGGCCGGTACGCGATGCTGTCCCGCCAGGACAACGAGAACAACTTTATCATGTTTTCGGACGAGGTGGATCGCTGGGAGCAGAGCACCCTGCTGCGTGGCCCCGCCGCGCCGCACGAGTTCGTGCAGATTGGCAACAATGGCTCGCCTGTCGAGACCGACGCGGGCTGGCTCGTGCTGACGCACGGGGTCGGCCCGATGCGCACCTACGCCCTCGGGGTGGACCTGCTCGATCTGGACGACCCCACCACGATTGTGGCGTCGCTGTCCCAGCCCCTCCTCGCCCCTGACGAGTCCGAGCGTGAGGGCTACGTGCCCAATGTGCTGTACAGCTGCGGCGCGCTGCTCCACAACGGTCGCCTCGTCATCCCCTACGCGCTCTCCGATTCCGCCTCAGCGGTCGCCACCGTAGCGCTAAGCGACCTGCTCGACGCCCTGCTTTCCCCCGCTTTCCCGCACGACGGTTCAGGATTTGCTTCAAGCGACCAATAGGCTATTGTTGGGGGCGCGCGCCAGCGGCAGCGCGGGCAGCGCCTGTACGTGGGCGGCTGCACAAACGCGTTGGGCATGGCGGTTGGCGTGGGGGCCTACCTGATCGCGATCTACACCACGCTGCTCATGAGCGTGATTCTTGTGCTGCTCCCCGTCAGCGAGCGGGTCGAGCAGCGGGCGCGGGACAAGGGCGATCCCGATTCATGGGATGAGGAACAGGGGTGAGCTACCCGCTGGGCGACCCCGATGAATCGTCATTGATTTTGGACTTTGGACTGTAACGGAGACACCGATGGCAACGCAGCAGTACGACGCAATCATTATCGGCGCGGGACAGGCGGGCAAGCCGCTTGCGCTGAGCCTGGCCGAGGCCGGGCTGGCAGGTCGCCCTGGTCGAGCGCGAGCATGTGGGCGGCACCTGCGTCAACGAGGGCTGTACGCCCACCAAGACGATGGTCGCCAGCGCACGCGTGGCCTACCTGGCACGCCGCTCGGAGGAGTACGGGCGTGATACACGGGGCGGGTCACGGTGGACATCGGCCGCGTGCGGGCGCGCAAGCGGGAAATCGTGACGGAGTTTCCGCGAGGGCAGCCGAGCAGGCGTGCTGAACGAGGCGGACAAGGTCGACGCTGATCACGGGCAGCGCGCGCTTTACCGGCGCCGGCAGGTGGAGGTGACAGCTAGAAGACGGCGGCACGCGGCAGCTCGACGCGGAAACGATCTTCATCAACGCGGCGGGCGCTCCCGCACGCCCGGACCTGTCGGGGGTACAGGACGAGGTGCCCTGACCTCGACTCGACGTCCATCATGGAGCTGCGACGAGCGTGCCCGCAGCACCTGATCGTGCTGGGCGGCGGCTACATCGGGCTGGAGTTCGGGCAGCTGTTTCGCCGCCTCGGCAGCCAGGTGACGATCGTGCAGCGCGGCGAGCAGCTGCTGTCCGCGCGAGGACGAGGATGTGGCCGAGGCGATCACCGAGATTCTGCGCGAGGACGGGCGTCGAGATTCTTGCTCCAGGCGGAGGCCACGCAGGTCCGGCGCAGCGAGGCAGCGGGATCGCGCTGACGGTGAAGCTCGCCCGATGGCGAGCGCACCATCGACGGGCTCGCACCTGCTGGTGGCGGTCGGGCGCGTGCCCAACAGCGACGCGCTGAACCTGGAGGCGGCGGGCATCGAGAGCTGGACCAGCACGGCGACATTCGGGTCAACGAGCGGCTGGAAACCAATGTGCCGGGCATCTACGCCCTGGGCGACGTGAAGGGCGGCCCCGCCTTCACCCACATCTCCTACGACGACTTTCGCATCATGCGCAGCAACCTGCTGCGACGGGGGCAACGCGAGCACCAGCGACCGTCTCGTCCCCTACATCGTCTTTATCGACCCGCAGCTTGGCGGCATCGGGCTGACCGAGCGCGAGGCGCAGAGAGCAGGGCCGCGCCTACCGCGCTCGCCAAGATGCCGATGAGCCAGCGTCGCCCGCGCCATCGAGGTGGCGGAAACGCGCGGCTTCATGAAGGCGCTCGTGGACGAGGACACGGAGCAGATCCTGGGCGCATCGGTGCTCGGCATCGAGGGCGGCGAGATCATGTCCATGATCCAACTCGCGATGATGGGCAAGCTCCCCTACACCGCCCTGCGCGACGGCGTCTTCGCCCACCCCACCCTCGCCGAGTCGCTTAACAACCTGTTCTCGAACTTCAAGGACTAACCGACGACGGACGACGGACGACCGACGACCGACAACGGATCACGGATTGAACCACAGAGAACACAGAGAACACAGAGACAGCAATCTCCAATCTCCAATCTCCAATCTCCAATCTCCAATCTCCCCTACCGCCGCTTCCCCGGCTGCCAGAGGGAGCGATCGGAGGACCAGGGCGCTTCGGGGGCGACGACGAGGGTGGCGAGGGCGAGCAGCACGGTGTCGTAGTTGACGCGCCAGCCTGCAAAGTCCAGCCACGCCTGCTCCCTGTCGCTTTTGAGCGGCACTCCGTTTAAGGCCAACTCCGCGCACGCCGCCTCAAACTCAAGGCGCGAGACGCTGATGGGCTGCGCGGGGTAGCGTGGTTCGGGGTGGTAGGGAATCCTGAAAAAGTCGGAGATGCGACGCAGGGCGACGTACCCCGCGCGGATGCACAGGTCCGCCTGCGTGTCGTGGGGGATGTCGACCACCGAGTTGACGAGCGCGGCGGCATCGAGGATCGTCCCCGCCGCCGTGATCCAGGAGCGGTCGGGCGAGGGGGAGCGCAGAAAGGCGACCGAGGCCAGCGAGGTGTGGCTCTCCTCGATCTGGGCGAACCACTCTTCCCACGTCACCCACAACTCGCCCAGCTTGTCGAGCCGCCCCAGCCGGTGCGAGCGCGCCAGCAGGGTGATCGCGGAGGGCGGGGTGCCCGCGCGCACCTCCAGCAGCGCCACATTCGCCTCGCGGATGGAAAAGGCGTTGTAGATGGCGGGCAGGTAGGCGATCAGCAGGGCCACCAGGATCAGGCCAATCGTCGCCTCGGCGAAGGAGAGGATCGTGGTGGGCAGGTCGGTCACGGGCGTGTAGCCCAGGGTCAAGAGCGAGGAGCCGCTGAGGGTGAACGCCGCGCGCCAGGGCTCGACGCCGACCGCCATGTACATCGCCATGAAGCCGAGCAGCGCCAGGGTCAGCCAGACGGGGAGCAGGGTCAGCAGGGCCACCGGCGCGTAGAGCGCCATCGCGCGGTCCCGCTCCTCATACGAGCGGGCGCGGTGGGTCCACAGGTTGAAGAGGCGGCGCAGTGCCTGGAAGGAAAAGCGCGCAATCGGGTCCGCGATGCCGCGTGGCAGCACAAAGGTGCGCACGGCGGAGCGCAGCGTGAAAAAAACTATCAAAAAGCCGAGCAGGAATAAAAGAACGTTCGCGATGTGTAGCATGGGCGGTGCTTGGCTCGTGGGCAAAGGGTGGCTCCGTTATTAACAGGGGAAACGCAGAGCCTGTCAATACGGCAGCAGGCGGCAGGCGGCAGGCGGCAGGCAGCAGGCAGCAGGCAGCAGCAGCAGGCGGCAGATAGCAGTCAAAAGGCAAAAGGCAAAGGGCAAAGGGCAGCAGGCAGCAGGCGACGTTCCGTCTTGGCCTCTGTGTTCTCTGTGTTCTCTGTGGTGAATCCGTCGTTGCGCCCAGTGCGTAAATCCTAGATTGGATGCGGTTGTGACTGGTTTCCGTGCCACCTATCTGAAAGAAATGGCCCGCTCGCTGCTGCTGCGTGGGGTGGCGCGCGGCGTGGCCCCGCGCGGTGGGCGGACGGTGCCGCCGCGCCGCATCCTGCTCATCCGGCCCGACCATCTGGGCGATGTGCTTTTTTTGACCCCCGCGCTGCGCGCCCTGCGCGAGGCGCAGCCGCAGGCGAGCATCACCGTGCTGGTCGGGCCGTGGGCGGCGAGCCTCCTTGAAAATAACCCGGATGTGGACGCTGTGGAAACGGTGCGCTTTCCCTGGTTCGACCGTGCGCCCAAAGCGGGGGCGGGGGAGCCCTACCGGCGGCTGTACGAGGCGGCGCGGCAACTGCGCGGGCGCTTCGATGTGGCGGTGATCTGCCGCTTCGATCACTGGTGGGGCGCGTGGCTCGCGGCGGCAGCGGGGATCCCGCGCATCGTCGGCTACGCGACGCGCGATGTGGCTCCCTTCCTCACCGATCCCGTGCCCTACCACCCCGCGCGCCACGAGGTCGCGCAGAACCTCGCCCTGCTGGGCGTGCTTGGCACCCCTGCCAGCGCGGACCCTGGGCGCTACCCGCTCCGCTTTCCCGTTTCCGACGAGGCGCGCATCGCCGCGCGGGGGGTGCTGGCCGAGCAGGGGCTCCCAGCCGACGACGCGCCGCTGGTTGCCATCCATCCGGGGAGCGGCGCGCCCGTCAAGCGCTGGCAGGTGGAGCGTTGGGCGGCGCTGATGGCGACGCTGCACGCGTACGCACGGGGCGCGCTTCGTCATCAGCGGCGGCCCCGACGAGGTAGGGCTGGCAGCGGCGGTGGCGGGCGCGGCGTCAGGGGTGCCCGCGCGCTCCGTCGCGGGTCAAACCTCGCTGCCGGTGCTCGCCGCCCTGTTCGAGCGGTGCGCGCTCGTCATCGGCCCCGACAGCGGGCCGCTGCACCTCGCGGTGGCGGCGGGTCGCCCCACCCTCCACCTGTACGGGCCGGTTGACCCTGCCGCGTTCGGGCCTTGGGGCGATCCGACCTACAATGTGGTGCTCTCGCAGGCGCTGGCCTGCCAGTTTTGCAACCGCCTCGACTGGCGCGACGCCGAGTTGCCCGAGCATCCCTGCGTGAGCGGGATTCCGGTGGAATGGGTGGCGGCGGCGGCGACTCGCCTGCTAACAAGAACGTAGAACGCAGAACGCAGAACGCAGAACGCAGAACGAGAACGCAGAGGGGAAGCGATGCTTGCTCCCTAATCTGCAATCTCGATGACAAGGAGAATGAAATGGGTGTAAAAGTAAACGTGGACCGCGCGCGGCTGCCGCGCCAGATCGAGGAGGACCACCACTGGTGGTTTGCCAGCCGCACGCGCGCGCTGGAAACCATCCTGTCGCGTTACAACAAGCGGCGCGATTTGATGATCCTGGACATTGGCTCCGGTGCGGGCAACATGTATCACCACCTGAGCCGCTACGGGGATGTGATCGGGGTGGAGAACCACCCCGCACCGGTGAAGGTGGGGCAGGAGCGGGGCTACGACATCCGCCAGGGCGATGCGGAGAAGCTGGACTTTGCCGACGAGAGCTTCGACCTCGTGACGGCGCTCGATGTGATCGAGCACAACGAGAACGACGTGGGCATCCTGCGCGAGGCGTACCGCGTGCTCAAGCCGGGCGGGTTGATCCTCATCTCGGTGCCCGCCTTCCAGTGGCTGTGGAGTTTCAACGACGAGCTAAACGACCACAAGCGCCGCTACACCGCTGGCGAGTTGGAGGGCAAGCTGGGCGGGGTGGGCTTCACCCCGTTGCGCTCGACCTACAACAACTTTCTGGTCTTTCCCCTCGCGGCGGCGGTGATCGTCGTCAACCAGCGCAAGGAAAGCCCGGCAGAGTTGAAGTCCCACTACTTTGACGAGGATGCCTACCAGGTGGACATGCAGCCGACGAACCCTGTAGTGAACACGGTCCTCACGGGGGTTGGCTTGGTGGAGCAGCAACTGCTGCGCGTGGCCCCGCTGCCGGTCGGGACCGGGCTGATCGCCATCGCGCGGAAGTAGGAATGTTCCGAAGAGTGTGAAGCACAAAGCACAGAGGGCGGAACAAGGTACGCTCCCTTATCGCCGCCCTCACGCTGGTAGCACGGGAACCTCCTTATGCTGATCCCCCGCCCCAAACGCCTTGTACACCTACTGCATGAGCACTTGGGCTTCCCGCCGGTTTATCAACCACTGTTCGGCTCACCTGTGCAATTCCGTCGGCGTTTCATGATGCAGCCCAGGCACGACAAACCAAAGCCACTGACGACACTTGAACAGCCGCAGGGGTAGCAATTCCTCTGGAAATTCCTGACCACCATGTCCCTGCCAGTGTCCAAGGTTTGACAGGTTCTGCTTGGCACAGGGTGGGCAGAGATCACCCGGCTTCCCCTTGTCGCTGCTGTAAGTCGGATGGTCTTCGGACAGCGGAACGGGGTCTGGCATCCGCCCGTTGTAGGCGAATGGGCAGGGGTTGCCTTTCAAGTGAGAGGGGAGAACACCGGAGCAGATCAGCGAGTCGGGGTAAATATTGCCGTCAGGTGCAATAAAAAGGGCCTTTGCCTCAACAACAGCGTTTTTCATCTCAAGTCTCCCCCTTTATTTTATACGGTAGCGCATTTGAATATTATGCGATTTCTTATATTTTGTCAATCAGGAAATAAAAAAGGGTGGGTCTCCCGACGATCCCCTACTCGTACCGAAAGCCAGCCTGCTCCGCTACAAGTGTGAGCACTTTGGTGGAAGCTCCACGTGGTTCGTAAGCCCCGCGCTCCCACTCGCTGATGGTGGGTTGGCGCACGTTCAACTCCTGAGCAAATTCAGCCTGTGTCATGCCCATGTGATAACGCAGTGCCTTAATAAGCTCCGCGTTCCACACCAAGGTATTACCATCTCGCTGCACGTTGTAAACGATTCCAGGTTTGCGAAAGGTCACACGTTCGTTTTCCAGATCAATCTCTTCGGCGTGATAGCCCGCTTCCATCCATGCGTCTGCCTGCACAGCTCCCGATCGGCGGTTACTCCACCACGCCCGTCGGGTGCGTGCCGATGCAGGCAGACGCTCCCCAATAAGCGATTCTATTATGTTGAGAGCAAGAGTTACTTTGTCCTGCTTACTCGCTCGCAGGTGCTCGTAGAGAGGGAAGTATTTGCTACCAGGGTTCATCCGATGCTTGCTCCAACCGTGCTCGGACTTCTGCTAGGCTTAGACGCGCGCTCGACTGTGCCTTCACCCTTTGGATGTGCAGGTAGTCAAGGTAATCCGCCAATTTCTCCTCATCCGAGAGCAACTCCTTCAGGTAGAGGAACTCCTCATAGGGAATGACCGCAAACTTTGCCTGCTCGTTCTCTTTGATCACCTGAACCTGTTCCAGCATTTTATCGCCCCCGGTATGCGCGGCTACGTGGCAGCACGTCAATCACATCAATCACTCGAATGGTATCATCGCGCTCAAAAAGCACACGATATTGACCAACCCGCAAGCGGTAGCTTACATCAAAGTTCACCAGCTGCTTGACGTTCTGCATCGTGAGAGGATTTTGTGCCAGTTTCTCGATCCGCCCCAATATCATCTGCTGATCCTTCGCCGGGTAACGCTGCAAATTCTTCAACGCGGTCTCGGTGAAGTCGACCACGTAAGGCGTTTCGCCCATCAGAGTGCCTCTTCCCCCAAAATCATTCGCTCCACGCGCGCTTTTGCCTCGGCGACGATGATGTTAGCTTCCCTCTGTAACTGCTTCGTGGCGGGCACTGATCTCAGCGCTTATAGCTCTCTGCTTCTCCAAATCATGTGGGAGTAGCAATCTAAGAGCACGCCGGAAACCGATCCTCTTGGCAAAGAGGAGTCATCAGCATCCTTCAAGAGTAACAAAATATACGGTACCGTGATTATAACGGAGTTTCCAGAAGGGGCAATCCCCGTGAAATTGTTACAATTAAGGATCGAAGCCTGAAATGGAAGCAGCACGCGCGGGCGCACACTCCGCCAACCCGAGTTAAACGGGCTCCTCACATCATCGAGGAGCAAAGCAAGGCCAGAGCCAGAGCTTCATCGTCCCTTGTCGGTTACTCGCCGCGAGGAAGTGACCCCTCACGCGGGGAGCACGAGGATGTCGTCCTCGATGGTGAAGCGTAGCCGCTCGTGGGCGGCGCGCAGCGCTGCTTCCACCTCGTCGGGGTGGCCTGCGCGGGCGAAGATAAAGCCCAGGTAGCTTTCCCCCTCCGGCAGGGGGACGAGTGGGTAGTGGAGCGGCGCGGAGATCTCGACCCCCGTCACGTGGGGCACTTGCTCCGCTTCCTCGATGCCCCCCACCGCGCGCAGCGTGCCGCGCTTCGGGATCGGGATCATCATTACCCCCGCCGCGCCCGCTGCCCGCGTGAGGGGCGGCAGCGGCAGGCCCACCGCCTGCCGCACGATCACCTCTTCCAGGCACACATCGGTGCCAAACTCCAGGATCGAGCCGCACAGCCCGCCGATGGAGCGCCCCGCCATCTCGATCAGCCAGACCCCCGCGTCGTTAAAGCGCAGTTCGGCGTGGACCGGACCGGTGCGCAGCCCGAACGCCACCGCCGTCTCCTGCGCGCGCCGCTCGATTGCCGCCTGGAGCGTGTCGGGCAGGCGCGAGGGGGTGACATAGATTGTTTCCTCGAAAAAGGGGCCAACCAGCGGGTCGGGCTTGTCGAAGAGGGCGAGTAGGTGCAGTTCCCCCTCGATCAGCAGCCCCTCCAGCGCCACCTCGCCCCCTGGCAGATACTCCTCCACCAGAATTGCCTGCCCGTCTCCCGTGCCGCCCATGCGCCCTAACATTTGCCGTAGCCGCGTCGCCGCCGCGACAAAGCCCGCCGCGTCGTCGGCGCGGATCACCCCCCGGCTGCCGGACAGGAGCAGCGGCTTGACGACGACGGGGTAGCTCAACTCGCGCGCGACCGCGCTCAGATCCGCATCGGGCGCGAGGCGGCGAAACCAGGGGTGCGGCACGCCCCCCGCCGCGAGCATCTGCCGCATCAGGTGCTTGTTGCGCGCCGCCTCTGCCGCCTGCGGGTCGTTGTGCGGCAGGTGGAGCGCCGCGCTCGCCCGCGCCGCAAGCAGGCTGCCGGTGTCATCCACAGCCAGCACCGCATCAAATGGCTTTTCCCGCGCGTAGGCCACGATCTGCTCGGTAGCGCCCTCGGGGTTGCCAAAATCCAGCGCGAGCGGCACGCGGTACAGCTCGCCCAGCTCCCTGGGCAGGTCCACCCCATGCACCACCTCCACCCCCAGCGCCTGCGCGACCGAGGCGAACGCCTGGGTGCGGTAGCTCTGGAGGGTGGTCAGCAGCAGGAGGCGCTTTGGGATTGTCATACGCGGGCTTCTTTCTCGGTAGGCAGGGGGGAAGAAAGTAGAGAACAGAAAATAGAGAACAGAGAACAGACTTAGGCCCGTCGTCGCCACCCGTTGCGCGGCTTCGACGGGGCTCGCTGCCATACTCAAAGGGCACAGCGTCTGCAATACCCCATTCAGGTAACACAATTGGCAATCTGCAACCTGTAATCTGCAATTTGTAACCCACAACCCACAACCCGCACCCCGCAACCTCAACTTGGCGAGCGGAAGCCCGTGCCGATGATCTGTTCCGCCTGATGGATGATGACGAAGGCTTTGGGGTCAATGTCGCGCACCAACTTTTTCAGCGGGATGACCTGCGACGGGTGGATGGCGACCAGCAAAATCTCGCGTGACTCGCCGGTGTAAACGCCGCGCCCCTCGATCGCCGTGACGCCGCGCCCCAACGTGGACATAATGCGCTGCGCGATGGTTTCCGCTTGCACCTTGCCGGTGATGATGTGTACCAACTGTTCGTTGCGGCCCGGCAGGAGCGAGGCGCTACTGATCACATCGCTGGCCGAGCGGAACAGCTCAAGCGGCGAGTGAAGCTCGCTTTTGCGCAAAATTTCCCCGTGTGACTCCTGTAGCCCCGCGCTGAGCCAGCCCATCGCAAAGATCGTCACGTTGACCAAAAAGCCCACCAGCAGCACCATCTCGCCCGAAATAGGGCCGAGCGCGGCGTGTTCCAAAAAATCTTGCATCGACTCGGCGGGGGTGGGGTGAATGGTGATCTTGGTGATCCAGGTGACGGCGAGCAGCACAAAGATGAACTGATAGTTGCGGCGGAAGCGGCGGCCAAATGCTTCCCAAAAGGTGATGGTGAAGGTGGGGTGTAGCAGGTTGTCCACCAGCCGCGTGGCCCATGTCTCGCTCGGCGTAAAGGGCGGCGCGAGCATGGCGGCGAAAAAGTCGGTTTCCATCGTGCGCACGCGGTAGGCCCACAGCTCATAGTATCGGTAGCGGCGTGCCTCGATGTACAGGAAGAGGCAGATCAACAGCGTGTTGATCGGGATCATGATGTGGCTGTGGGTCGGCTCGCTAAAGGTAAACGAGAGGGCCGCGCCGGTTGCCACCACCGCCCAGTTGGTCGTCGCGTCCAGGCGCGTGCGCCATGTGTTTGAGCGCGTGACCTCGGCACGGTAGAAGTGGACCATCGCCGTGTTGAACTCGCTCGGCGAGAGGCGATAGCCCCGAAAGCTCCAAATGTGGTCCGGTCCTCGATTGTCGGGTGGGCCAACTGGCTCAGCCATAACGCCTCCTTGTAGCTCCAACGTCAACAGCAGGTTGTAGAAACCCTTGCCTCTCCCCTCGCTAGAGCGAGCAAAACACCCGCGCTCCCAGCCTCACCCCCTCACCTTCATCACCCCCTCACCTTCACCCCCTCACCGTAACCTCCACCCGCAACAGCCGCGCACTCCCGTCGCGGATGCGCGCGCGGTGCCCGACCTGCCAGCCAACGATCCAGAGGACATGCCCGCTGGCATCGGTGAGGAGCGGGATATGGTCGCGCAGGGCAGGGGGCACGCGATGCTTGGCGAGCCAGTCGCGCAGATTCACCTCTTGCCCGCCCATGCCGAGCGGGGCCCAGCGCTCGCCCGGGATGGGTGGGCGCAGTTGGAGCGGCCACGCGATGGCCGCGGCGTCGAGCAGGGCGACGGTGGGCGGCAGGGCGGACCACTCGGCGGGGAGCGCCCCGCGCCCGACTTCCTGAAGGGTGACGGAAAGCCCTGACCCCTCAATGGTGCCAGGCGCGGGCAGAGCGAGTGGGGCGTCCAGCGTCGGCAACGCTGGGTGCAGCGGCTCCTGCCCAACCCACAGCTGGTCGTGCCCCACGATCAGGAACAGGTGACCCGGCAGCGTGGCGCGCGCGCCGCTCTCGCCGCGCTCTGCGAGCGCCAGCGCCTGCTCCACCTGCTCAAACGAGAGGTCGCGCGTGGCGGGGCGCAGGTGGAAGAAGGCGCGGCGCAGCAGGCGGCGGCGCAGCGCAAGGGGTAGCGCCAGAAAGGCGGAGCGCGGGAAGCTGACCGTCTCGCTCTCGGTTGTGGCGAGCTTTTCCCAGGCTCGCGTCGGTTTCCGCGTCAAGCCACTCGTGCTCGCCCGCCAGCAGGTGCGCGCTCCGCGCAAGATGCGCGCGCAGGTGCGGCTGCTCCCGCTCCAGCAGGGGAATGAGGGTATGGCGGAGACGACTGCGGAAGCGCGAGGTGTCCTGGTTGGTAGGGTCCTCGCGCCAGGCGAGGCCGTTGCCGCACAGCCACGTTTGCAGGGTGACGCGCTCCACCCCCAGCAGTGGACGAAAGAGCGGGGCCGTGGCATCCGGCAGGGGCGAGCGGGCGCGGCTCGTCATCCCCTTGAGCCCGTCCAGCCCCGCGCCGCGCAGCAGGTGCATGAGCAGCGTCTCCGCCTGATCGTCGGCGGTGTGCGCCAGGGCGATAGCGTCCGCGCGAACCGCGCGCGCGGCCTCCTCCAGCATCGCATAGCGCTCGCGCCGCGCCACCTCCTCCAAATTGCCGCCCCGCCGCGCCAGCAGGGCCGGAATGTCGCGCCGCTCGCGCAGGCAGGGCAGGCCGAGCGCGAGCGCGAGCCGCCCCACAAAGGCGGCATCCAGCGTGCTGTCCGGGCGCAGGGCGTGATCCAGGTGCGCCACGACGAGCCGTAACCCGAGCGCATCGCGCAGGGCGGCCAGCCCGTGCAGCAGCGCCACCGAGTCGCTGCCACCGCTCACCGCGACGACCAACGAGGAGCCCGCGCCCGGCCACCCCTCGATTGTCGCGCGCAGCGTCTCGATCCAAGCGGCTGCCCCTTCCTTGTCGCTCACGGGTCGCGCCCCTGCTTCACCCGCTACCACGCCCGCGCGCCGCGCGCGAGCAGCACCAGGTCGCGCAGCATCGCGGCGGCGGTCGGGGTGGGGTCCTCCTCGCGAATGGTGAGGAAGATGTCGCCGTTGATATCGGTTTCAATCCAGAGCCCCATCTGGTGGCCGCTCAGGCGGGCCAGCGGGTTGGAGAGCGGGAGGGTGCGCGGTTGGACAGAGAGGGTATAGCCCCCGTCAGGGGTACGCTCCGCCCGCGCGATCAGCTTGATAGCCTTGCCTTCCTGCTCCGCCGCCTGCAACTGCTCGCGCGTGATCCCTTCGATTCCCTTGACCGACACATCATGTTTGGTGGCGGGGAAGCGGAGAACGCTGTTCGCGAGGATGATCAGCTTGTTGGCCGCGTCCCAGCCGCTTATGTCCAGCGTGGGATCCGCCTCGGCGATGCCCACCTGCTGCGCCTCGCGCAGTGCCTCCTCGAAGGAGTTCCCGTGGGCCATCTCGGTTAGCAGGTGGTGGGTGGTGCTGTTCAGGATCCCTTCCAGCCCTGTGACGGTGGCATGGGCAAGATCATAGCGCCCCACGTTGACGGCGGGTAGCCCGCCGCACACCGTGGCGCTGTACATCAGGCCGCCGCCATGTTGCGCGGCCAGCGCTTCCAACTCGGGAAAGGCGAGGACGAGCGGCCCCTTGTTCGCGCTCACCACCGAGTGGCCGCGTCGGAGTGCCTCGCGCATCGCGGCCAGCCCGGGCCCGCCGCTTTGGAGATCGACCAGGGTGCCCTCCAGCAGGGTGAGAAAGCCGCTGCTCCGCGCCAGACAGTCGAGCGCGGTCAGCCCGGGCTCGCCGTCGGGCGCGGCAGCCACCGTGCCCTGCTCGGCCTTGGCCTGGAGCAGCGTTGCCGGGGCAATGCCTTCCTCCACGAAGACCCCGCCCTGCGTATCCACCGCCCCCACCACGCGAATCTCGATCTCGTGGCGCGCCGCCAGCAACCCCCGCTGCCGCTCGATCAAGTGCAGCAGCATTCGATTCACATTGCCCACACCGTGGAGCAAGACATTGATTTGTTTCATGTTGACTTTCCTTGGTTGCGTGGACGGACGGACGACGACGGATTCACCACAGAGAACACAGAGAACACAGAGGCCAGGGCGGAACACCCTTTGCCGCCTTACCCGCTTTGCGGGAACCCAGCCTGCCGCCTTACCCGCTTTGCGGGAACCCACTGCCGCCTGCCGCCTGCCGCCTGCTGCCTGCTGCCTGCCGCCGTTTGCCGCCGTTTGCCAATTGTAAGAAGCGAGCGCGAAGTGGGCAATTCAGGGGAAGCAATAGGCCCAGGTAGCGAGAAGCTACCTGGGCCGTGTGGGCTCTGGGTTGCGGGGACAAGGGTCGCCCCGCCAGAGGGGTGCCGCTTAGGGTGCAGGGGTGATGGTGATAGTGGTGGAATCGCCGGTTTCGGCGAGCGTCACGTTCAGGGCGGTATCGTCGAGCACGAAGGTGTAGGTGCCCGCCTCGACGCTGCTGCTTTCGTCCATCGTGAAGCCCTGGTCGGCCATTGTTTCCTCGATGAAGGTCTGGGCGTCATCCAGGGAGAGCGGAACGGTGATCTGGGCGGTCTCGCCCTGCATGCTGATGTCCGCCCCTTCGGGCAACTCCAGGTTGCCGAGGAGCGTTGCCAGGGTAGCGGTGCCCATGAGCCCCTCCAGGTCGGGCAGGGTGGCTGCTTCGTCTACCCCTTCGGGCAATTCAATCTCGAACTCCTCGTTAATGTCGTAGTATTCGACCAGAAGCTCCAGGCGACCTTCCAGGTCGGGGTCGGCGTCGTTGAGCCCCTTGCCCTCCGCGACGAGCTCCATCTTCACCACAAAGTTTTCTTCGGCGTCAACCCATATGTCCATTTGGGCCTCTTCGACCTTTTCCAGGTCCATGCCGGAGCTGTTGTTCTCGTCAATTTCGACCAGGGTGTCGCGGTCGGCACGCAGGTGCAGCGCCTCGCGCCCGTTCAGCGTTTCCTCCCCCACGCGCTCCATCTTGTCGAGATTGTCAACGATGTCGGAGGGGCGGATAAAGAGAAACTCGTTGATGTCCGGTGCGCTCTCATCGGCAGGCACCGCGATCCACTCCTCGCCCAGGCGGGTGTAGGCTTGGTCGCCCATCTGAATATAGCCGATGCTGTTGCCGAGCGCGGCCATCTCGTCGCTGTCCACATCAAAGGTCATCTCCAACTGCTGGGCGACCGGCTCCTTGGTGAACGAGCCTTCGATAGAGATGGAGCCGGAGGGCGCATCCTCGCTACTCGCAAACGCTTCCCCCTCGGTGCTCACCGTCATGCGCACGCGGAAGCTGGTGATGCTCTCGATCTCCTGCGGCGAGCGGCTTTCGATCCCGCCGTCGTCGCTGCCAGATTCGCTGGTGGCCATGGCCTCCTGGGTGGGTACCTCAGTCGGCACCTCGGTTGGCACCTGCGTCTCGTCAATGTCAATCACGGCGGTTGCCGTGGCCTCTTCCGTGTCCGGCTCGGTGGCCTCGCTCGCCGCCGGTGGGGCGGTCGTCGCGGTGGCGGCAGCGGGGGTCTCGTTGCCGCTACCCCCACACGCTACCAGCAGCATCGCCACCACGAGCAGTAAGCCTGCTACCCATCTTCGTATGTGTCTCATCGGTCTTCTCCTCATAAAAGGGTTTGCGTCGGCACGCGGTCCATCGGGGATTCAACGCGGCCCGTTCGAAAAATGGCACAGCAAGAACACAACCGCGACCCGTTGCGTCCCTTCACGCATCTTTGATAGAGCACAGGGGATGCCGCCAGTTGAGATCAGATAGCAGATTACAGATTACAGATTACGGCAACGGACGGAATCTGTAATCTGTAATCTGCTATCTGTGATCCTGAGCAACCAAAAAGGGCGCGGCTGGTGGCCGCGCCCTTCGCTTGCTCATGGGTGAGGGTTACTCGTCTTCTTCGCTACTCAGGAACAGTTCTTCGATCTCTTCCAGGTCGCTGTCGTCGCTCATCGCGAGCTCCTCAGCGCGCTCGATGGCGTTGGCGCGGAACGCTGCGCCCGGCTCCGAGCGGAACGCGAAGTCGTTTTCCTGCTCGTTGGCATCCACGTGGATCAGGTCGCCGGAGTGGTAATCCCCCGACAGCAGCCCCTCGGAGATGGGGTCAACGATCATCTGCTGGATCAGGCGGCGCAGCGGGCGGGCCCCAAAATTCGGGTCGTACCCCTTGTCCACCAGAACCTGCTTCGCCCCCGCGGTCAGATTGACCGCCAACTCGCGCTCGTCCAGCAGGTCCTTGAAGTGGTCCATCATGATGTCCACGATCTCGGTGATCTCTTCCTTGGTGAGCGAGCGGAAGACCACTACGTTGTCGAGGCGGTTCAGGAATTCCGGGCGGAAGCGGCGCTTCAGCTCGTCCATCACCTTGTCCTTCATCGCCGCGTACTCGTCCTCCACCTCCTGCTGGTTGCTGCGGCGGAAGCCGAGCGACGCCTGCCGCTGGAGCAGGTCCGCCCCCACGTTGGAGGTCATCAGGATGATGGTGTTGCGGAAGTCCACGCGCCGCCCCTTGGCGTCGGCCAGGTTCCCATCCTCCATGATCTGGAGGAGCATGTTGAACGCCTCGGGGTGCGCCTTCTCGATCTCGTCGAGCAGGATCACGGAGTAGGGGCGGCGGCGAACCGCCTCGGTCAGCTGGCCGCCCTCCTCGTAGCCCACATAGCCCGGCGGCGAGCCGACGAGGCGGCTGACGTTGTGCCGCTCCATGAACTCGCTCATGTCCAGCTTGATGAGCGCCTCCTGCGAGCCGAACATGAACTCTGCCAGCGCCTTGGCCAGCTCGGTCTTGCCGACGCCGGTCGGGCCCAGGAACATAAAGGAGCCGATTGGGCGGCGCGGGTCTTTGAGCCCCGCGCGGGCGCGGCGAACCGCCTTGGAAATCGCCACGATCGCTTCCTGCTGCCCAACAACGTGACCGTGCAGCTCGCCTTCCATTTCCAGCAGGCGCTGCGTTTCTTCTTCCTGCATGTGGGTCAGCGGGATGCCGGTCCACATGGCGACGACCTCGGCGATATCTTCCTTGCCGACGACAGGGCCGCTGTCACCGTGGGCCTCCTCGCGCATCGCCTCGATCTGCGACTGCATTTCCAGCTCGCGGTCGCGCAGGTCGGCGGCTTCCTGGTAGCGGCGCTCCGCAAAGGCTGCTTCCTTTTCGCGGCGGATCGTGCCGAGCCGCTCGATGGTTGCCTTCAGCGGGCTGGTGCGCGGCACCTTGTACATGCGCACGCGGCTCGACGCCTCGTCGATCAGGTCAATCGCCTTGTCGGGCAGAAAGCGGTCCGGCACGTAGCGGGCGGACAGGTGCGCGGCGGCCTTGATCGCCTCGTCGCTGATTTCCAGGTTGTGGTGCGCCTCGTAGCGATCCTTGATGCCGCGCAAGATTTCGATGGTCTCTTCGATCGTCGGCTCCGGCACCTGCACCGGCTGAAAGCGGCGCTCCAGCGCGGCGTCCGATTCGATATGCTTGCGGTACTCGTCCAGCGTCGTCGCGCCGATCACCTGCAGCTCGCCACGCGCCAGGGCGGGCTTGAGGATGTTCGCCGCGTCCACGGCGCTGCCTGCCGCGCCCGCGCCGACGAGCATGTGAACCTCGTCGATGAAGACGATGGCCTCGGTGTTCTTCAGCTCCTCGACGACGCGCTTCAGGCGCTCCTCGAACTGCCCGCGATAGATCGTGCCTGCCACCAGCGAGCCCACGTCGAGCATCCACAGGCGCTTGTCGGCCAGGTTTTCCGGCACCTCGCCGTTGACGATCTGCTGCGCCAGCCCCTCGACGATCGCCGTCTTGCCGACCCCCGGCTCGCCGATGAGGGCAGGGTTGTTTTTGGTGCGGCGGCTCAAAATTTGAACCACGCGCTCGATTTCCGGCTGCCGCCCGATAACCGGGTCCAGCTTGCCCTGCCGCGCTTCCTCGGTCAGGTCGGTGCCCAACTGATCCATGAGCGGGGTCTTCTGGCTCTCCTTGCTCTTGGCCGAGCTCCCCTTCGACTCGCGCGCGGGGGTGGAAAGCTCCTGCTTCATGATGTCCTGCGTGCGGCGGCGCACGTTTTCCAGGCTCACGCCCAGGCTGGCGAGCACGTCCGCCGCGATGCCGTTGCCCTCGCGGGCAAGGCCCAGCAGCAGGTGCTCGGTGCCGATGTAGTGGTGGCCGAGGCGACGGGCTTCATCTACCGCCAACTCGATCACTCGTTTGGTGCGGGGGGTCAGGCCAATCTTGCCCAACGTGGCGCGCTTGCCCCGCCCCACAATGTCTTCCACAGCCCCGCGAACCTTGGGCAGATCGACGCCCAAATCTTTCAGAACGCGTGCGGCCACGCCATCCCCCTCGCGCACCAACCCTAATAACAGGTGCTCGGTTCCGATGTAACCGTGGTTCAACGCCTGTGCTTCTTCATTGGCGAGCGCAAGGACGCGACGGGCCTTCTTTGTAAAGCGGTCAAACTTGTTTGCCATGCCGGTTTGATCCTTCTCCGTTTCCTATCTGTGACCCTGAGTGTCCTGGCAACAACGTGAAGGTATTATAGCCCCCGCGCGCAAATTATCGGAATTCGTGGGGCGTACCGGGCAGAAGGTGCCGGATTAAAGTACAGACGTTGCGGGGCAACGTCTGTACGGGGGTGCCTCTATGTCGGGCGCGGCAGCGCCGTCATCGGATGCGGGAGGGCGAGCCTACGAACTCTCTTCCGTCTCGCCTTCCTCGGCCTCGGTATCGGCGTTCCAGTCGCCCGTGGGCTCCTGCGTCTCGCCGGTGCGCAGGCTCAAGCCCAGGCGCTTGCGCTCTGGCTCCAGCCGCAAAATCTTGACGCGCACGGTGTCGCCTTCCTGCACGACCTCGCCGGGACGGTTGATGTGCGCGTCGGACAGCTCCGAGATGTGGATCAGCCCCTCGATGTCGTAGTTGGTCACGCGCGCGAACGCCCCGAAGGAGGTAAGCTTGGTGATCGTCGCCTCGACCTCGTCATCCACGTTGTGCTTGGAAATGAACTCGGTCCACGGCTCCGGCTGGAGGCGCTTGAGGCTCAGGCCGATGCGGCGGCGGTCGTTGTCCACGTTGAGCACGTAGACATCCACCTCGTCGCCCACCTTCACCACCTCGTTCGGGTGCTGCACGCGGCCCCACGACAGCTCGCTCACGTGGATGAGGCCGTCCGCCCCGCCCAGGTCCACGAACGCACCAAAGTCGGCCAGGCTGGACACCTCGCCCTTGAGGACCATGCCTTCCTGAAGCGAATCGAGCAGCTTTTCCTTCTTTTCCCGTCGCCACTCGCGCTCGGCGGCGCGCTCGCTGAGGATGAGGCGGTTGCGCTTGCGATCCAGCTCCAGCACCTTGAACTTCAGCGCGCTGCCGACCAGTGCGCCCATGCGCCGCTGGTACACCTCGTCTGCCTCGCCGCCCTGCCGCCGCACGCTGGACACCTGGGAGGCCGGCACGAAGCCCCGCACCTGGCCCACATGGACGATCAAGCCGCCACGGTTGGTGCCAGTAACCTTGGCCTCGAAGATGCCATCTTCCTCGCGCTGCTTTTCGGCAAACTCCCAATCCTGCTCGATGCGGGCGCGCGCGATAGAGAGTTGCGGGTTGCCATCCTCATTTTCGGGGCGGAGCACAAAGACGCGCAGCTCGTGCCCTTCGACCAACTCGGCCCGCTCCTCTGGGTCGAGCTTGTCTAGCTCCTCTTTGTTCACTACCCCTTCCGACTTGGCCCCGATGTCAATCAGAACCTCGTTCGGGCGCACTTCCATCACCGTCCCGCCCAGAATCTGTCCCGAATACAGATTCTCTACGCCTTTATCATACTCATCAAGCCAATTAGCCATGAACGACGCGGCTTCGTTTGGCATCTCTTGTTCAGCCATTCTCTGTTCCTTACCCAAGCCATAAATTTGAGGCACCCCCCACCCTCGAGTCTGGGATACCTCGCGGCAGCCTCTATTATAAATAGCTCCTCATTCGAGTGCAATTAATGACTGATGACGACCGACGGGTACCCTATGGGTGCGACGACCGACGACCGACGACCGACGACCGACGACCGACGACCGACGACCGACGACGACGACCGACGGACGACCGACGACCGGGTGCGACGACCGACGGGTACCCTCTGGGTGCGACACCGACGACCGACCTACCCGCAACCCGCAACCCACAACCCGCAACCCGCAACCCACAACCCGCAACCCGCAACCCGCAACCTGCAACCCTCCATCCCCCATCACCCCACCAACGCCACGCACTCGATCTCGACAAGGGCTCCCAGCGGTAGCTCGGCGACGGCGACGGCGCTGCGCGCGGGGAAGTTGCCAGTGAAAAATTCAGCGTACACCTCGTTGACACGCTTATAGTGCGCCATCGTCGTGACGAAAACTGTGGTTTTGATCACTTGATCCAGGCTGCTACCCCCCGCCTCCAGCACGGCGCGCAGGTTCGTCAGCACCTGCCGCGCCTGCTCGTCGACCTCGCCGCCCCGAAATTGGCCGCTGGCGGGGTCCAGGGCGATCTGCCCGGCGGTGAAAAGCAGGTCGCCCACACGGATGGCCTGCGAGTAGGGGCCGACCGCCTTGGGGGCCTGCTCGGTGTGGATCACCTCTTTTGTGCTCATGGTTCCTTCCTCCTGATAGTGGTAAAGTCGCACAACTGTACCATCGCCCCGCCCCCTCGACAATGTGCGGCCCGCGCTGCCTGGCGCGTGGGGCCAAAATTGACGGATGGGCCACGGTGGCTAAAATTTACCTTGCAACTCCACATCTGTGACAGAGGGGGCCTGCGCCTCGCGCGGGCCTTTTTGTTGCTTGAAAGCGGGCGGCGTGCAAAGAATATTTTCCTTTGTCCTGCCCTATTGGTACTGATATAATCGCTACCAATCGGCACTTTGCTGATTGAAAGGAGTCGGTGTTGAACGTTATAAAGGAAGAAGTCGGCAGCAGTCTGGTTCAATTGATAGTTGAGGTGGACGAGGCGCGCCTGGAGGACCTTCGCGCTGGCGTTCCTGTTCGCGGGCCACGGCGACCTGATGATCGCCGCCCGCCGCGGCTCGCCGCTCGCCGTCGGCTTCGGCGACGGCGAGACCTACGTCGGCTCGGACGCGCTGGCGCTCGGCCCGCTGACCCACCGGATCGCCTATCTCGAGGAGGGCGACCTTGCGCTCCTGACTCGAACCGGCATTGAAATCCGCGACGCCGCCGGCCGGCCCGCGCGCCGCGAAACCGTCTCGCTGCCGCCCGAGAGCTTCAGCGTCGAGCGCGGCCCCTACCGGCACTTCATGGCCAAGGAGATCCACGAACAGCCGACCGCGGTCGCCCGCGCGCTCGGCCGCTACATGCGCGCCGACCGCGGCGGGGTCCTGCTGCCCGACGGGCTCGATCTCGCGGGCGTGGAGCGCGTGACGCTGATCGCCTGCGGCACCGCGCATTACGCCTGCCACGTCGCGCGCTACTGGTTCGAGGGGCTGGCGCGGCTGCCGGTCGATATCGAGGTCGCCTCGGAGTTCCGCTACCGCGCGCCGCCGGTCGGGCCGGGCGCGCTCGGCGTCTTCGTCAGCCAGTCGGGCGAGACCGCCGACACGCTCGCGGCGCTGCGCTACATGCGGGCGGAGGGCGCGACGATCGTCTCGGTCGTCAACGTCGCCTCCTCGACCATCGCGCGCGAAAGCGACGTCGTGCTGCCGATCCTCGCCGGTCCCGAGATCGGCGTCGCCTCGACCAAGGCCTTCACCTGCCAGCTCACGGTGCTCGCCGCGCTCGCGGTCGCCGCGGCGCGGGCGCGCGGCGCGATCGACGAGGCCGAGGAGGCGCGCCTCGCGGGCGCGCTCGCCGCCGCGCCGGGCCTGCTCGCGCAGGCGCTCGCGCTCGAACCCGCGATCGCCGCGATCGCCGCCGACGTCAGCCACGCGCGCGACGTGCTGTTCCTCGGGCGCGGGGCGATGTATCCGCTCGCGCTCGAAGGCGCGCTGAAGCTCAAGGAGATCAGCTACATTCACGCGGAGGGCTACGCCGCCGGCGAGCTCAAGCACGGGCCGATCGCGCTCGTCGACGGCCTGGTTCCCGTGGTGGCGCTCGCGCCCGGCGACGCCCTGTTCGACAAGACCGTCTCCAACATCCAGGAAGTGCTCGCGCGCGGCGGCCGGGTCACGCTCCTGTCGGACGCGGGCGGGGTCGCGCGCGGCGGCGACGGCTGCGCGCATGCGCTCGCGCTGCCGGCCTGCGACCCGTTCGTGGCGCCGATCCTCTACGCCGCGCCCGTGCAGTTGCTCGCCTATCACGCGGCCGTCGTGAAAGGCACCGACGTCGACCAGCCGCGCAACCTCGCCAAGTCGGTCACGGTCGAATGAGCGCGCTCGCGGCGCTGGAGGCGCTCGGCGATCCGGGCCGCGCGGCGGAGGCCGCCGCCTATCACAAGGCGCCGCGCGTCTATCTCGGCGTGCCGGTTCCGCAAATCGAGGCGCTGGCGGCGGACTGGCGCGCGGAGCGCGACGTCGCCGGGCGCGTGCGCCTCGCGGCCGAATTGTGGGACAGCGACGTGCACGAGGCGCGCATCGCCGCGGCGAAGCTGCTGACGCAGGCGCGGATGGGCGCGGACGAGGCGCTGGTCTGGGACGAGTTCCTGCGCTGGGTTCCGACCTTCGACGCCTGGGCGATCGCCGACCAGGCCTGCAAGGCCGGCGAGCGGCGGCTCGCGGCCGCGCCCGAACGGCTCGACCGGGTCGAGGAATGGCTCGGCGATCCGAACCTCTGGGTGCGGCGGGCGACATTGGTCGCGACGCTGCCCTGGACGAAACAGAACCATCCGACCGCGGCCGAGCGCGCCGCGCGCGAGCGCGTTCTCGGCTGGGCGGAGGCTTTGGTCGCCGGATCGCGACTGGTTCGTCCAGAAGGCGATCGGCTGGTGGCTGCGCAGCCTGTCGATCCACGATCCCGACCGGGTCCGCGCGTTCCTCGCGGGGCCGGGCGCGGGGCTCAAGGCGTTCGCGCGCAAGGACGCGGGGCGGCGGCTGGCCGGCGCGACGGAAGCGCCGGCCTCCTGACCGACGCTCAGGGGGACGGCGCGTCGCCCGGCTCCGGCGCCGCGGCCGTGACGTCGACGGTCGCGCTGATCGCGGGATCGGCGATCGTCTTGAGCAGAACCGTCTGCAACCGGCGCGCGGCCGGGTCGTCGAGCGACCGGACGTGAAACTCGAAGGCCGCGGTATCGCCGTAGAGCATGAGCTTGGGGCCGTCGAACGTCGCGATCAGCCCCTCGAGCTCGGCGTAGACCGGGGCGTCGGTCGGGACGCCGCCGACCCGGACCTCGAAGACCGTGTCGGGCGCGTCGAGCCCGGCCACCAGCGCCCTGCGGATCTCGTCGCTGCGCGATTCGAGGCCGGCCGCGACGATGTCCTTCATCTCGGAGCGGTAGGTCTCGATCCGCGCGTCGATCTCCTCCCGATGCGCCTGCAGGCCGACGGCGAGGCTCTCGATGTCCTTGCGGATCGCCGTTTCGGTCCGGGCGTAATCGACGCGCAGATCGGCCACCTTCGCGTCGACGATCAGCCCGACGACATGGACCGAGGCGCCGGCCACGACCGTCAGCGTGGCGAGGAACAGCCCCCAGTCCCAGCCGTTGAATCTGAAGAAATTCGGTCCCGGCATGCCAGCGCCTCCCCTGAGAACATATAGGGGGTATGGCGCGATCCGACAACGCCGGAGATCGCTATCCGAACAGCAGGAGTCCCGCCGCGGAGGCGCAGAAGACGAGGATCACGAACCCGGACGCGGCGAGTCCCTGCGGCGTCGGGCCGGATCTCGGACCCGCGCGGCGGTCGCCGGTCCCGTGGGCCCGTGATCCGCGGTCGGTCGTCAAATCCATGCGGCGTCGCTCCTCGTGGGGTTCGATATGGGAGATGGGGTCTGTCCGCGCGTTATCCTAGCAGCGTTCATACCGAAATGCGGTAAAAAAAGCGGAAAAGCGCGCGATTCGGCGCGACGCGGCGTCAGGCGGGCGCGGTCGCGACCATCGAGGGCCGCTGGCGGAACGTCGCCGCCCATTTCGCCAGCGCCGGGCGACCCGCCTGCCAGTCGCGGGCGCCGTGGCGAAGGTCGAGATAGCCGAGCGCGCAGCCGACGCCGATATGGCTGATGTCGAGCGGCCCGGCCAGATGCGACATCCAGCGCGCCTCGATCGCGTCGAGCGCGCGCGCGATCTTCGACCATTGCGCCTCGACCCACGGCGCGAAGCGGCGCTCGTCGGGACGCAGCCGGTCCTCGTAGACCATGAGCACCGCGGCCTCGGCGACGCCCTGCGCGGTCGCCTCGAGCGTCAGGGTCTCCCACAGCCGCGGCTTTTCGGGATAGAGGCCGCCGCCGGCGAGATCGTCGAGATAGCGGCAGATCACGCGGCTGTCGTAGAGCGCGGCCCCGTCGTCGCGCTCCAGCGTCGGGATCTTGCCGAGCGGGTTGCGGCCGAGCGGCAGGCTGCCGACCGCGAGCGGCGTGCCGGACGCCTCGACGCGCTCGACGCGGTCGCCGAGACCGGTTTCGAGCAGCGTGACCTCGACCATCCGCACGAACGGCGAGGCCGGCGAACGATGCAGCCGCAACGCCACGGCGTCAGCCGAGCCGGCGAAAGCGCAGCCGACCGAGCGCGGCCGCGTCGATCTCGTATCCCTTCGAGCCGAAGCGGACGGTCCGCCGGAAACGCCCGGTCCCGTGCATCGCGCTCTCGTCCTCGGCGCGGTGCGGCTCGGCCGTGACGCCTTCGGGCAGGTCGTCGAGCACGCGCGCGTGCTCCGCGTCCTTGGGCTGGGAGTCGCGGTGGCGCGACGCGTAGAACGCCATCGCCGCTACGGCGCCGAGGCGCAGCGCGGTCCAGGCGAGCGGCGTAAGGGCGATAGGGGCGGGCATCGTCGTGCGTCCTCCTCGCGCGACGCGAGGGGGCTTGATCCCGCGCCGGATGCTGTCAAGATAGGGGGCTTCACCGTCGAGGGCAAACGCCATGACAGCCGAGGTCCTGCTTTTCCTGTTCCTGTTCGCAGCGACGGCGCTGGCGGCCGGCGTCGGCGTCATCGTCCTGACCGCCTTCGGTCAGGCCGGCTGGCTGCTGATCCTCGCGCTCGTCGTGGTCGGACTGCTGGCCTGGCGCGTCGTCGCGGCGCATCTCGCCGCGCGGGCCGACTGGCTGCGCGACGATCTGCGCGACGACTGGCGCGCGGGGCGACCCCCGGCCTGACGCCGCTTCACTCCGCGATCCTGCCCCCGGCCAGCCGCAACGTCCGGTCCATCCGCGCGGCGAGTTCGGGATTGTGCGTCGCGATCATCGCGGACATTCCCGTGCTCGCGGACCAGCGCGAGCAGGGCTTCGAACACCCGCGTCGAGGTCTCGGGGTCGAGGTTGCCCGTCGGCTCGTCGGCGAGCAGCAGCCGCGGGCCGGTTGGCCAGCGCCCGGCAGACCGCGACGCGCTGCTGTTCGCCGCCCGACAGCTCCGCCGGCCGGTGATCCGCCCGCGCGCCGAGGCCCACGCCGTCGAGCAACGCGCGCGCGCGCGACGCCGCGTCGGCGCGCGACGCGCCGGCCGCGCGCTGCGGCAGGGCGACGTTCTCCAGCGCCGAGAACTCCGGCAGCAGATGGTGGAACTGATAGACGAACCCGATCGTGTCGCGCCGCAGCCGGGTCCGCGCCGTCGTCGTCGAGACCCTCGGCGGCCTGCCCGAGCATCGCGACGCCGCCCGCGTCGGGCGTGTCGAGCAGGCCGGCGATGTGGAGCAGCGTCGACTTGCCCGCCCCGGAGGGCGCCACGAGCGCCACCACCTCGCCCGCCGCGAGCGTCAGGCTCGCGCCGTCGAGCACGACGACCTCGCCGGGCGCGCCGGGATTGTAGACCTTGCGCACGCCTCGAGCCGCAGCGTCTCACTCATAGCCGCAGCGCCTCGACCGGGTTCAGCCGCGCCGCGTTGCGCGCCGGGAACAGCGTGATGACGAACGACAGCCCGAGCGACATCGCCATGACCGCGGCGACGTCGACCAGCCGCAGCCGCGCGGGGATCTCGGTCAGGAACCGCACCTCGGGGTTCCAGACCGACCCGCCCGACGCCCATTCGACCAGCGCCTGGATGTCCTGGATGAAATAGGCGAACAGGCAGCCGAGGACCACCCCGAGCAGCGTGCCCGACACGCCGATGCCCGGCGCCGCACAGGAAGAACATCCGCATGATCGAGCCGCGCGTCAGGCCCATCGTGCGCAGGATGCCGATGTCGCGGCCCTTGTTCTTGACCAGCATGACGAGGCCCGAGATGATGTTGAGCGCCGCGATCAGCACGACGAGGCTGAGGATGATGAACATCACCCGCCGCTCGACGTCGAGCGCCGACAGGAACGCGCCCGAGGCGTCGCGCCAGGTCCAGATCACGGCGCGCGGCCCCGCCGCCTCGAACAGGGCCGCGCGTCAGGGCGTCGACGCGCGTCGGGATCGGCGACGAACGACCTCGATCTCGTCGGCGGCGCCCTCGCGGTTGAAGAAGCTCTGCGCCTCGGCGAAGGGCATGTAGATCCGCGTGCGGTCGATGTCGAAGCGGCCGACCCCGAAGACGTAGACGACCTCGTAGTCGTTGATGCGCGGCTGCGTGCCGAACGGCGTGTCGAGCCCGTCGGGCGAGATCAGCGTGATCGCGTCGCCGATGGTCACGCCGAGCTCGCGCGCGACGCCGGTTCCGATCGCGACCCCCTCGCTCGAGCCGCGCGAGGTCGCCGATCGCGATTTCCGGGCTCGGCGATCAGCGGCACGCGGCTCGAAATCCTCGAGCCGCGCGCCGAAGCACCTCGACGCCGACGTTGCGGCCCGTGCGCCGACGCCATGACCTGGCCCTTGATCACCGGCGCCGCGTCGGGTGACGCCGGGCACGCGGCGACGCGCGCGGTCATCGCGTCGTAGTCGACGATGCGCCGCGACCCCGTCCCGTCGGCGCGTCGGCGTAGACCGAGACATGCGCGTTGGCCCCGAGGATGCGGTCGGTGAACTCCTCGCGAAACCCGATCATCACCGCCTGCACGACGATCAGCGTCGCGACGCCGAGCATCACGCCGATCAGCGCGTACCAGGCGATGACCGAGATCCCGCCGTCCTTGCGCTGCGCGCGCAGATAGCGCCAGGCGATCTGCCATTCGAAGGCGGCGAAGGGCTTCGGGCTCGCGGGCAAGTCGGACTCTCCAAGGATGCGCGGCGGACCCTGTGGCCGCGCTCTCCCGAGGTCAAGCCGAGATGCCGCGAGCGCGCCGTCGCGTCAGAGCGACTCGGAGGTCCGCTGCATCCATTCCCGGTGGCGTAGCTCGTCGGCGTGCGCCTTCTCGAAGAACGCGCGCGACTTCGCATGCGCGTCGGCGGTGCCGGGAGGCGCGCTCGTAGGCGGTCACGGTAGTCGTCCTCGTTGGTCTTCATCGGCCTTGAGGATCGGCCGCGTCGCCCATCAGGTTCGCGAGCGCGATCTTGCCGGTCGTCAGCGTCTGCTTCATGTCGCCCTCGGCCGGCGCCTCGGCTCCGGTCTCGCGCGCGATCTCCTGAAGCACTTCGCAGATGCTGCACGTGATCCTCGCGGAACTTCGCGATCTGGTCGCGCAACGCAAGCGGGTCGGAGAGCTTCTCGACTGCAGGACATCGTCAGGCGGCGAGCGCGTCGCGCTCGAGCAGGACGAGGTTCTTGGTGAGGCTGGCGATGTCGCGTTCCATTCGCGCCGGTCGTCGTGGCCATGCTCGGTCTTCGCTTTCCGCGTGGTCCTTCGCGCGAGCGGCGCGGGTCGAAACCCGTCGCGCCCGGCGCGCCGGCTTCAACCGACGAACGCGACCGAGGTTCCCGCTCGCGTCGCCGCGGCTCAGGCGACGCCCGCGTAGATCTCCGCCACGCCGCGCCGACGGCGGCCTCGGGCGACAGCTCCTCGCTCTCGCCGGTGCGCCGCGACGTCAGTTCGACCTTGCCGGCGGCGAGGCCGCGCGGGCCGACGGTGATGCGCCAGGGCAGGCCGATCAGGTCCATCGTCGCGAACTTCGCGCCCGCCCGCTCGTCGCGGTCGTCGTAGAGCGGGTCGAGGCCGCGCGCCGCGAAGCGCCGCATAGAGCGCGAGCTCGCGGCGTCGCACGGCGGCGTCGCCCTGCTTGAGGTTGACGATGCCGACGTGGAACGGCGTCACGCCCTCGGGCCAGATGATGCCCTTGTCGTCGTGGTTCGCCTCGATCAGCGCGCCGACCAGCGCGACGACCCCGATGCCGTGCGAGCCCATGTGGACCGGCACGCGCTCGCCCGCCTCGTTCGACCACCAGCGCCTTCATCGGCTCGGAGTATTTCGTGCCGAAGTAGAAGATCTGCCCGACCTCGATGCCGCGGCCCTCGACCCGCCGCGTCCTCGGGCACCGTCGGCGAAGAGCGCCGCCGTCGTGGGTCTCGTCGGTGCGGGCGTAGGGCGTCGTCCACTCGACGCAGATCGAGGCGACCTGGTCGCGGTCGTGGAAGTCGATCGTCGCGGTCGCCGAGCGTCAGGTCGGTGACCGCCCGGTCGTAGAACACCGCGCTTTCGCCGGTCGGGGCCAGCACCAGGAACTCGTGGGTGTCGTCGCCGCCGATCGGCCCGCGAGTCCGCGCGCATCGGGATCGCCTTCAGCCCCATGCGCTCGTAGGTGCGGATGTAGCTGACCATGTGGCGGTTGTAGGCGTGCAGCGCGTCGTCCTTCGTCAGGTCGAAGTTGTAGCCGTCCTTCATCAGGAACTCGCGGCCGCGCATCACCCCGAAGCGCGGCCGAAGCTCGTCGCGGAACTTCCACTGGATGTGGTAGAGCGTCAGCGGCAGGTCCTTGTAGCTGCCAACCGCCGAGCGGAAGATGTCGGTGATCAGCTCCTCGTTGGTCGGCCCGTAGAGCAGGTCGCGCTCGTGACGGTCCTTGATGCGCAGCATCTCGGCGCCGTAGTCGTCGTAGCGCCCGCTCTCGCGCCACAGGTCCGCCGATTGCAGCGTCGGCATCAGGAGCGGGATGTGCCCGGCGCGCTGCTGCTCCTCGTGGACGATCGTCTCGATCCGGCGCAGCACCCGGTAGCCCAGCGGCAGCCAGGAATAGATCCCCGCGCTCGCCTGCCGGATCATGCCCGCGCGCAGCATCAGCCGGTGGCTGGCGATCTGCGCCTCGGCCGGCGTCTCCTTCAGCACCGGGAGGAAATACTGGGTCAGGCGCATGGGCGCGGTCTCGCTCGAAGCTCGGGTCCGCGACGGTTTAGGCGAAGCCGCGACTGCCGTGCAATGCCGGGACGACCGGCGCCACAGAGTTGTGCAACCTCAGTTTTGATTTGCACAATTTGCCGCAACCTGATTATTGTCCGACGCCGATTGATGGGCGGCAGTCGGGAGCCGGCGACGCGACAACGTATCGCTTCGCAAGTGCAAAACAACCTGACGCACCAAGACCCGTTGGCGCTGGCCCAAGTCTGGGAGGAACGGAGAACGGCCTGCCGCGCAGGCCGTTTTTCATTTGCCGGGTCTTTCGGCTCGACCGCCGCATGCGCCGCAGGTCAGGCGAGGATCGTCTCGCCCACGAGGCCTAGCCGCGACGCCAGCGTCTGCAGCCGGCGCTCGACCGCCTCGCCGGCGAAATCGCGCGCCGGCGCCGCGAGCGTCAGGGTCAGCCGGCCGCCTTCGACGCGCGAGCGCGGCATGATCGAGCACGCCGATCGCCGAACCCGACAGCATCGCGCCGAGCCGCATCGCCCGGCCGAGCACCACCGCGTCGGCGGCGCGCTCGCGGCGAGATCAGCGGCAGCGTAGCGCGACAGCTCCTCGCCCGGCCCGGCGGCCTTGTAGCGGTTGAGCAGCGCGAGCCCGAGGAAGATGCGCTCGGCGTGGTTCACTCCGGCGACGTTCGCGCGGATCACCGATTCGAAGCACAGTTCGGCGCGGTAGTCGGGATGCGCGCGCCAGTTGACGTCGTGCAGCAGGCACGCCGCGCGGATCAGCCGCAGCTCCGTGTCGCGGGCGGCCCGGGAAGAGCGGCGCCAGCCAGTCGTAGCAGCGCGTCGCCGAAGCCGGGGCTGCGCGCCGCGGCGCGCCTCCATGTGCCGGCAGGCCTCGATCAGCGGATCGTGCGCGCGCATCGCCTCGGGCATCTGGCGGTAGAGCAGCCCCTCGCGCAGACCGTAGGCCGGAGATCGTGACCTTGCCGGGCTCGACCCGGCGCAGAAGCTCGGCGAGCACCTGGGCCGCCAGCGGCACCAGCGACAGCCGCGCCGCCGAGGTCCCGGTCAGCGCCGACATCCGCGCCTGGTCCTGCTCGCGGATCCAGGTCGAGCGTCTCCAGCAGCTGCGGAATCGGCGGCTCGTAGCCGTGCAGCACCTTCAGCGGATAGCTCGGTGCGCTCCATGTCGAGCTTGGCGATCGCCCGCCACGAGCCGCCGACCAGGAAGAGCCGGGGCGCCGGGCCCGGCACCGCCTTGCGCAGCGCCTTGACCTCCTTGCTGATGGTCTTGGCCAGCGCCTGTCGGCGTCGTGCAGGTCGGCGAGCTTCAGCGGCCCGAGCGGCGAGGTGGCGCAGTCGCCGATCTCGCCCGCGGTCAGATGCGCGAGCTCCATCGAGGCGCCGCCCATGTCGCAGACGAGCCCCTCGGCGTGCGGCCAGCCGAGCAGCACGCCCTTGGCCGCCAGCCGCGCCTCCTCGCCGCCGCTCGCGACATGGAGCTGCAGCCCGGTCTCGCGCTGGACCTG
The DNA here is from genome assembly GCA_963845765.1 of uncultured Chloroflexia bacterium. Taxonomy (GTDB): domain Bacteria; phylum Chloroflexota; class Anaerolineae; order Ardenticatenales; family Ardenticatenaceae; genus CAWJTI01. The sequence continues at coordinate 58,217 of CAWJTI010000011.1, read as the reverse complement.
GTCGCAGAACGCCGGCCCGTCCGTCGGCCTCGCGCACCGCCGCGGTCGCGACCGCGATGATGCCCGACAGCTCCATCCGCCGCGCGAGCGCCGCGAACCGGCGCAGCGCCGCCATCGCCCGCTGTCCAGCCGTCGGGGCTGAGCCGGCCGGTCTCGGCGAGCCCGGCGCCGAGGCCGCAGAGCACCTTCTCGTTGTAGAAATACGCCGGGCTGCGCGCCATGCCGTCGAAGACCACGAGCCGCACCGAGTTCGACCCGACGTCGATCACCCCGATGCGCTTCAGCCGCGCCTTGGCGGCTTCCTCGACCGGAAACCGGGGAAGCTTGCCCGCGCGCTTGACTTCGTCCAACGACCCCGCCCCGCCTCGGTTGCGTTCGGGCGAAACCTCGCATCGTCGCACTGGCCGCGTCAACCGCCGAGCGCCCGTCGCGCCGTCAGGTCCGGCCCGGCCGCGATCGCCGCTCGTCGCCAGTGCGAGCGCCACGATCGACCGTCGGCGCCGCAGGACGATCACGCCGACGGCGCCTTCCTTCGGGGACGGCCGCCGGGCGCACGCTCCTCAGGCCGCGCCGTCACCCGCCAGATCACGTCGCCGACGTCGTCGGCGACCAGCAGCGAGCCGTCGGGCGCGAGCGTCACGCCGACCGGGCGGCCGTAGGAGGCGCGTTCGTCCGGCGCGAGGAAGCCGGTCAGGATGTCGCGCGGCGGGCCGGAGGGCTGGCCGTCCGCGAACGGCACGAAGACCACCTTGTAGCCGCTGAGCGTGCTGCGGTTCCACGAGCCGTGCTGGCCGATCACCATGCCGTCGGGAAAGCCGGGCAGCGTGCCGGCCGGCAGCCAGCAGAGGCCGAGCGAGGCGGTGTGGCCGCCGAGCGCGTAGTCGGGCGTGATGCGCGCGTGGCGACCAGCGCCGGCGTCCTGCGGCACGCGGTCGTCGACGGTCTGGCCCCAGTAGCAGTAGGGCCAGCCGTAGAAGCCGCCGTCCTTGACCGAGGTCAGGTAGTCGGGCGGGGTCTCGTCGCCGAGGCCGTCGCGCTCGTTGACCACGGTCCAGAGCGCGCCGGTCGTCGGGCTCCCAGGCCAGGCCGACCGGGTTGCGCAGGCCCGAGGCGAAGATGCGGCTGGTGCCGGTGGCGAGGTCGAGCTCGTAGATCGCGGCGCGGCCCTCCTCGGCCGCCATGCCGCTCGTCGCCGATGTTGCTGAGCGAGCCGACGCCGACGTAGAGCTTCGTGCCGTCGGGGCTGGCGAGCAGGCTGCGCGTCCAGTGGCCGCCGGGCTTGAAGTCGACGAGCTTGCGGCCGGGCGCGGTGATGCGCGTGGCGCCCGTGCGCGTAGGGGAAGGCGACCACGCCGTCGGTGTTGCCGACGTAGAAGGTGTCGCCGACCAGCGCCATGCCGAAGGGCTGGTTCAGGCCGTCGAGGAACGTCTCGCGGATCTCGGCGACGCCGTCGCCGTCGGCGTCGCGCAGCAGCGTGATGCGGTTCGGGCTGGCGCCGATCGCGGCGGCGCGCTTCATCGTGGCTGACATGGCGTAGTCGAAGAGCGCTGCGCGGCCGGCCCGGCGTCGGACAGCGCCTCGGCGACGAGCACGTCGCCGTTGGGCAGGACGTGGATCCAGCGCGGATGCTTGAGGCCGCGTGGCGAAGGCGTTGACCTTCAGCCCCGGCGCGGCGATCGGCGTCTGCCCGCCGGCCAGCCCTGCGCGGTCGGCATCTTCAGCGTCGGGATGCCCTGCGGCTTCGCCTGCGGGATGGTCGGGGCGGCGCCCGTCGCCGGGGCCGGCTCCTCGGTCCCGCGCCGTCGCCAGAAGATCAGGCCCGCGCCGATCATCGCGACGAACTGGGCGAATATGCGCGACATGGTCCGGGTCTCCTCGTTGATCGCGCCGAGGCTTAGCCGAAGCGGCCGGGACGGGAAAGCCGCGAAGCGTCGCGCCGTCGCGCCGTCAGCCGTGCGAATGCACCAGCTGGATCACGTCGCGCGCGCCCGCGCGGCCGCGGCCCGACAGCGACGGCGTTCTCCATGAAGAAGCGGTGGCAGGAGAACAGCGGCTCGCGCCGTCCGGCGCGTCGTGGCGCAGATAGGTGCCGTCGGGCTGCGCCACCCAGCTCTGCGCCTGGTCGGCCATGTTCGCGGCCATGACCTGGTCGATGATCTGGGCGTGCACCGTCGGGTTGGTGATCTCGACCAGCGTCTCGATGCGCCGGTCGAGGTTGCGCTCCATCCAGTCGGCCGAGCGAGATGTAGACGCGCGCCTCCGTCGACGGCAGGCCGTGGCCGTTGCCGAAGCAGACGATCCGGCTGTGCTCGAGGAAGCGCCCGATGATCGACTTCACCCGGATCGTCTCGCTCAGGCCCGCGACGCCGGCGCGCAGCGCCGCAGATGCCGCGCACGACCATGTCGATCTTCACCCCGGCCTGGCTCGCGGCATAGAGCGCGTCGATCACCTCGGGGTCGGTGACGGCGTTGAGCTTGATCCAGACCTGCGCCGGCCGCCCGGCCTCGGCGTGCGCGATCTCGCCGGCCAGCCCCTCGAGGATGCGCGGCTTGATCATGTGCGGCGAGATCGCGAGATTCTCGAGCGCCTCGCGGCTTCACGTAGCCGGTGACGTAGTTGAACACCTTGGTCGCGTCGCGCCCCAGCGCCTTGTCGCAGGTGAACAGCGACAGGTCGGTGTAGATGTTCGCGGTGCCGGGATGATAGTTGCCGGTGCCGAAATGCGTGTAGGTGACGAGCTCGCCCGCCTCGCGCCGCACCACGGTCGAGATCTTGGCGTGGGTCTTCCAGTCGATGAAGCCGTAGACGACCTGCGCCCCGGCCCGCTCCAGCCGCCGCGACTGGCGGATGTTCGCCGCCTCGTCGAACCGCGCCTTGAGCTCGATCAGCGCCGTCACCGACTTGCCGTCCTCGGCCGCCTCGCACAGCGCCGCGACGATCGGGCTGTCGCGGCTGGTGCGGTAGAGCGTCTGCTTGATCGCCACCACGTCGGGGTCGCGCGCCGCCTGCTGCAGGAAGCGCACCACGATGTCGAAGGTCTCGTAGGGGTGGTGCAGCAGCATGTCCTTCTGGCGGATCGCCGCGAAGATGTCGCCCTCGAAGTCCTGCACCCGCTCGGGCATGCGCGGCGTGAACGGCGGCCACAGCAGGTCGGGCCGCGGCGTCCGGCACAGTTCGGCGAGATCGGCCAGGCCGATGATGCCCGGCACGTCGATCACCTCGTCGTCGGCGACCCCGAGCGCGCGCACGATCAGCTGCGCGCAGGTCCGCCGGCGCGTCGGCGGTCATCGTCAGCCGGATCACCTCGCCGCGGCGGCGGCGCTTCAGCGCGGTCTCGAACTCGCGCACCAGATCCTCGGCCTCCTCCTCGACCTCGAGGTCGCTGTCGCGCAGCACCCGGAAGGCGCAGAGGCCCGAGCATGCGCGTAGCCGGGGAACAGCCGGTCGAGGAACACCTCGAGCAGCGCCCTCGAGCGGCAGGAAGCGCGTCTGCCCCTTCGGCCCGCGGCGCGAGCCGCACGAAGCGCGGCACCTGCGCCGGCACCGGCAGCAGCGCCTCGAGCACGGTGTCGTCCTCCTCGCGGCGCAGCTGCAGCCCCATCGCGAAGCCGCCGTTGGCGATGAACGGGAACGGGATGCGCCGGGTCGATCGGCGAGCGGGCGTCAGGATCGGGAAGACCTGCTCGAAGAAATAGCGTCTCCAGCGCCTTCACGTCCGCGGCCTTGCAGGTCGCCCGGCCCGAGGATCTCGATGCCCTCGGCCGCGCAGCAGCTTGCGCAGCACCGCCCAGCAGTCCTGCTGGCGCATCATCAGCGCCCGGGCGTCGGCGTCGATCCGGCGCAGCTGTTCGGCCGGCGACAGATGGTCGGCGCTCTGCGCCTGCACGCCCTCGCGCATCAGCCCGCGCAGGCCGGCGACGCGCACCGAATAGAACTCGTCGAGGTTCGAGCCCGAGATCGACAGGAACCGCACCCGCTCGAGCAGCGGCGCGCTCGGGTTCTCCGCCTCCGCCATCACCCGCCAGTTGAACGCGAGCCAGCTCAGCTCGCGGTTGATGAACCGATCCGGCCCGGCGGGGTCGAAGTCTGGCAGGCTGCGCCCCGGGGACGCACCGGCGCCGTCAGGAAATCGGCGTCGACCTTCGGCGTGACCGTTTCGAGCATCGTCGTCCTTCCTCGCGCGTCGCGCCGAACGGACGCACTATCGGAGCGGGCCGCGGCGCGCGCAAGCGTCCTGCGCGCTCAGGCCTCGTCGCGATCGGGCGCCCCGTCGCCGTCGCGCCCCGCCAGCACCTCCGCCGCGAGCGGGATCGTGACCGCGCGCCCGCGGGCGAGGCCGGCGCGGTCGAGCCGGATCGCCAGCCGCTCGGCGGCCTCGAACGAGCGGTCCATGCGCGCGACGAGGTAGCGGATCACCTCCGGGCCGACGCCGATGCCGCGGTCGGCGAACAGCTTGACCAGCACCGCCGCCAGCAGCGCGTCGTCCGGCGGCTCCAGCGTCGCGACCGGCGCCGCGTCCAGCCGGCTCGAGAGGTCGGGCAGCCGCAGCGGCCAGAACGCCGGCGCGCTGCGCCCCGAGACCATCAGCGCGCCGCCGCCGGCCGCAGCCGGTTGCACAGGTGGAACAGCGCCTCCTCGGCCGCCGCCGCGCGCGGGCCGAGCGCGTCGATCCGGTCGGCGTCCTCGACCGCGAGCGCCGCGTCGCCGGCCAGGCGCCGGGGTCGAGGCCGGGCAGCGCCTCGGCGGCAGGCAGATCCGCGCGCCCGACCGCGCCGCCCAGACATGCGCGAGATGCGTCTTGCCGGAGCCGGCCGGCCCGACACCGCCAGCCGCCCGGCCGGCCAGGCCGGCCAGCTGTCGACCAGCGCCAGCGCCAGCCGGTTCGCCGGCGGCGACGATGAAATCGGCGCGGCCCGAGCGCCGGCCGCGCCGGCAGGTCGAGCGCGAGCTGGTGGCCGGCGCCGGCATCACGGCTCGAGGCTCAGTCCTCGGGCGGGCGGCCTCGTCGGCGCGCGCACTCGCCCTCGGGCGAGCAAGGTACTGCTCGACGGCGGAATCGCTCCGAGTCACGCCCGAGCGCCGCCGCCAGCCGGCACCGCGATCAGCAGACCGGCGAAGCCGAACAGCGTGCCGAACACCGACAGCGCCAGGATCAGGATCACCGGATGCAGCCCGACCGACTTGCCGATCAGGTTCGGCGACAGGATGTTGCCCTCGACGAACTGGCCGAAGCCGAAGATCCCCGCCACCACGAAGATCCAGACCGGTCCTCCCAGAAGGTGAAGATCGCGATGCCGATCGACAGCACGCCGCCGACGAACGAGCCGACGAAGGGAATGAACGAGATCAGCCCGCGAGAGATCCCGATCGAGAAACCCGAACGGCAGCCCGACGATCACAGCGCGACGGCGTAGAACAGCCGCCGAGGATCAGGCAGACCGCCGACTGCCCGCGCACGAAGCCCGGCCAGCACCGTCGTCGATCTCGTGCGCGAGATGGCGCACCGTGCCGGCGTTGCGCCGCGGCAGCCAGCTGTCGATCTTGGCGACGAACCCGTCCCAGTCGAGCAGCAGGTAGAAGGCCACCACCGGCGTGACGCAGCCAGCAGGACGACGAGGTCGAGCACCTGCAGCGACGAGGCGAGCACGGTGTTCACCATCGTCAGGCCGCTCTCGCTGATCTTCTCCTGCACGCCGGCGACCGCTGTCGTGCAGCGCCGGCAGTTCTCGTAACGCAGGTCCGGGAGCCCGCGCATCAGGAACTCGCTCGCGTCGCGTCGATGTACCCGCGGCACCGCCTCGATCAGCGCCTGCGCCTGGCAGATCAGCGCGGGCACCGCGAAGCAGCAGCGGCGCGACGAAGATCAGGATCGCGGTCAGCGTGATGACCGCGGTCGTCGCCATCCGGCTCAGCCCCAGCCGCTCCAGCCGGTCGGCCAGCGGATCGAGCAGATAGGCGATCGCGGCGCCGGCGATGAACGGCAGCAGCGTCGCCGCCGAGCAGCCACAGAACAAGGTGAACAGCGCGAAGCCGATGCCCCAGAACTGCAGCTGCCGTCTCTGACCCACGCCCGCCTCCGCTCGTACGCCGGATACGTGACCTACGCCGAACGCGCTGGCAAGCCCGCGTCGCGGGATTGGACAACGGCCGCCCGCGACCGCCGCATGAATCAGCTCCGGCCGCGGCGCCGCGCGCGCCGTCGAGCGCCGGTCAGACCGGCGTGCGGGCGGGGAGGAGACGGCGCCGGGGCTTGGAATAGCGCGGGGCGGTCAGCACGCGTCTGCGGCTTGCGGCCGCCGAGCTCGAGCGTGCGGCGCCTTCAGCACCTCGATCGCCTCGGCGGAGCCGGCAGGGCAGGGTCTCGGGGTCGATCGGCGTGCCGATGGTCAGGCGGTAGCGCTGGTGCGTCTTGTTCAGCACCTCGTGGAAGAGGGTGATGTCGCGCAGCGTCGGGTGGATGCGGTCGAACAGGTAGAACAGCGCCGAGTTGCGGGCGGTGACGTGGAGCGGGACCACCGGCAGGTTGAACTTGCGGGCCATCATCGCGCCCGAGGCCATCCACGGGCGCTCGTTCAGCGACCACCAGGTCCGCTTGGCGAGGCGGCCGGAAGGGAAGAGCACCGCCATCCGGCCCTCGGCGAAGGCGGCGCGGGCGTAGTCCATCGTCTCGCGGTTCTGCTTGTGGCTGCGCTTCTCGGGGCGCCACTCGACGGGGGCGATGAGGTCGGCGAGCTGCGGCAGGACGCGGGTCGCGTCGGCGTTGGCGAAGAAGAACAGGTCGGGACGGATCTTCGCGAGCGCGCCGTAGAGCACGATGCCGTCGGCGATGCCGGTCGGATGGTTGGCGACGATCAGCGCCGGCCCGAACGCGGCACGTTCTCGAGGCCGGACACCTCGACATGAAGCCCGATCATGTCGGCGAGCGGCCTGCATCTCGGCGCCGGCCGGCATCGGCTCGAGGGCCTCGCCGACGCGGGCGGTCTTTTCGTACTGGAGGATGCGATTGAGCAACGGTCGGGCGGCGCGGACCAGCGGGCCTTTCCGCCGGAGCCAGGGCGCCCGTTCCTCGATCAGCTGGTCCACGATGTCGCGCATGCTGTTCCCTATCGTGTCACCTTGACGCCCACGTGACAAGCGGCGCCCTCACGCCGGCCCCGCCGAGGAGACGGCCGACGATCTCGCCGGTGTCGCGCGACAGGCCCGGCGGGCGGCCAGTCGCTCGCAGCTCGCCGCGCATCAGCGCCCGGCGGTTCGTCGTCGAACATGCGCCAGCTGCCGAGCGTCGCCGCGAGCCGCGCGGTGGTCTGCGGGTTGACCGGGTCGAGCTCGTCAGCCAGTCGACCACGAGCCGGTATCCGCTGCCATCCGCCGCGATGGAACCCGGCCGGATTGGCCGAGGCGAAAGCGCCGATCAACGAGCGGAAGCGGTTCGGGTTCCGCCAGTCGAAGTCGGGGTGGCGGGTCAGCGCCGATACCGTCGCCACCGCGGTCTCCGGCGGGGTGAGCGACGCCTGCACGGCGAACCACTTGTCGACGACGAGCCGGTCGTGGCCCCAGTCGGCGTGGAAGCGGGTCGAGGGCGTCCTCGGCCTGGCCGCTGGCGACGAGGAGCGCCGAGGGCGATCATGCGCTCGGTCATGTTGTCGGCGGCGTCGAACTGGGCCGTTGGCCGCCGTCGCGTCGGGGTCGCGGGCGGTCAGCAGCGCGAGCGCGCGGGCGCGCAGGGCGCGGTGGCCGGCGGCTTCCGCGTCGGGGCTGTAGGGGCCGGGGACGGCGTTCGCCGCGTAGAGATCGTCGGCCGCGGTCGCCGAGCGCCGCGGCGACCGCGGCCTTCGAGCGCGCGGCGGGCGCGGTGGACCGCGAGCGGATCGGGGACGCCGCCCGGCGCGGCGATGTGGGCGATGATGTCGTCGTCGGAGGGCAGGCCGAGCGCGAGCGCCCGGAAGGCCGGATCGAGCGCGGCGTCGTCGGCGACGGCCGTCATCGCGTCGAGATAGGCCGGCGTCGACGTCGGCGGTCGGGTCGGTGGCGAGGCGGCCGAGCAGCGTCGAGCGCGTAGGCGCGGCCGGCCTCCCACCGGTTGAAGGGGTCGCGTCGTGGGCGAGCAGGAAGGCGCGGTCCTCGGGGGTCGATCGCGCGGTCGAGGATCGACCGGCGCGGAGAAGCCGCGCAGCAGCGACGGCGACCGGGCGGTCGGGCAGGTCCCACTGAAGCGTTGCTCGGGCTCGGTCGAACTCGAGCACGCCCTCGGCGAGGGCGGCGCCGTCCGGGCGCGAGCAGGCCGAAGGCGATCGGGATGACGAGCGGCGGCTTGTCGGGCTGGCCGGGGGTCGGCGGCGTCGTCTGGCGCGAGGGTCAGGGCTGTAGCGGCCGCCGTTCCAGCGCTCGCTCGGCCGTGACGCGCGGGGTGCCGGCCTGGGAGTACCAGAGCTTGAACTGGGCGAGGTCGCGGCCGGAGGCGTCCTCGAAGACCGCGAGCCAGTCCTCGATGGTGCACGGCCTGGCCGTCGTGGCGCTCGAAATAGAGGTCGAGCGCGCGGCGCGTAGGTCTCCGGGCCGACGAGGCGGCGGAGCATGCGCGATGACCTCGGCGCCCTTGTCGTAGACGGTGGCGGTGTAGAAGTTGTTGATCTCGACGTAGTCGGTCGGGGCGGACCGGGTGGGCGAGCGGGCCCGCGTCCTCGCGGAACTGCGCGGCGCGCAGGCGCGATCACGTCCTCGATGCGCTTGACGCCGGTCGCTGCGCTGTCGCCGGAGAACTGCTGGTCGCGGAAGACGGTGAGGCCTTCCTTGAGGCAGAGCTGGAACCAGTCGCGGCAGGTGATGCGGTTGCCGGTCCAGTTGTGGAAATACTCGTGGGCGATGATCGCCTCGATGCCCTTGTAGTCGGCGTCGGTGGCGGTCTCGGGGCTGGCCAGCACGTACTTCGAGTTGAAGACGTTGAGCCCCTTGTTCTCCATCGCGCCCATGTTGAAGTCGTCGACGGCGACGATCATGAAGAGGTCGAGGTCGTATTCGCGGCCGTAGACGCTCCTCGTCCCACGTCATCGAGCGCTTGAGCGCGTCCATCGCGTAGGCGCAGCGCGGCCTCGTCGCCGGGGCGGACCCAGATCTGGAGCAGGACGTCGCGGCCCGAGCGCGTGGTGAAGCGGTCCTCGACCGCGCGGAGATCGCCGGCGACGAGCGCGAAGAGGTAGGAGGGCTTGGGCCACGGGTCGCTCCCACTCGGCCCAGCCGGCGCCGGAGGCGACGAGGTTGCCGTTGGAGAGCAGGACGGGCGCGTCGTCGGGGCCCTCGATGCGGACCGTGAAGGGCGCCATCACGTCGGGGCGGTCGGGCCAGTAGGTGATCTTGCGGAAGCCCTGGGCCTCGCACTGGGTGCAGTACATGCCGTTCGACATGTAGAGGCCCTTCGAGCGCGGTGTTGGCCGCGGGGGCGATCTCGGGTCTCGGCCTCCCAGATGAAGCGCGTCGGGGACGTGGGCGGCGGCGACGGTCAGGCCCTCGTCGTCGAGGGCGAGCGCGTTCTGCGCGACAGCGGGCGCGCCGTCGATGGCGGCGGAGACGAGCTTCGAGGCTGCGGCCGTCGAGGCGGAGGTCGGCCGCGATCCGGCGGCGTCGGGATTGCGGCGAAAGCGGATCGTCGATCGCACGCGCGTCGCCTGCGGATCGAGGGCGAACGCGAGGTCCACCGTCGTCGGCGAGCCATGCGGGCGGCCGGTAATCCTCGAGGCGGATCACCGGGGCCTCGGCGTCCTTGGGCATGTTCGGTCCTTCCGTGTCCCCGGATCGCGCGACGGTCTCAGGCCGGATCGCGCTAGTCAAGGACCGAGCGGCGCGAGCGCGGATCGGCGCCGAGCCCGCGGGACCCGCACGCGGCCCTCGACGCGGACGGCGGACTTTATTATGTTCCTTTAAATCAGTTTGCGTTCCAGTGGCGGTCATGTCCCGACCAATCATCGGCATCATGGGCAACAGTCACCTCCTGAACGACGAATATCCCGTTCAGGCGGTCGGCGTGAGCCAACATCGAGGCGGTCGCGGAACTGACCGGGCGCGATCCCGCTGATCGTGCCGGCGCTGCCGCTCGTCGGCGCGATCGGCGACCTGATCGAGGCCTGCGACGGCTTCGTGCTGACCGGGGCGCGCCCGAACGTGCATCCGTCGCACTACGGCGACGAGCCGACCGAAAAGCACGGCGCGTTCGATCCCGACCGCGACGCGGTGACGCTGCCGCTGATCCGCGAATGCGTGGCGCGCGGCGTGCCGGTGTTCGGCATCTGCCGCGGCTTCCAGGAGTTCAACGTGGCGTTCGGCGGCACGCTGCATCCCGAGATCCGCGAGATCCCCGGGCGGATGAACCACCGGATGCCGCCCGACGGCACGCTCGAGGAGAAGTTCCAGCATCGCCATGTCGTGCGGCTGTCGACGGGCGGCGCGTTCGAGCGGCTGCTCGGCGCGCGCGAGGTGCTGGTCAATTCGCTGCACGGGCAGGGCATCCTGCGAACGGCGCGCCGGTCGTGGTCGAGGGCTACGCGCCCGACGATACGCCCGAGGCGATCCATCTCGACCAGGCGCCGGGTTTCGCGATGGCGGTGCAGTGGCATCCCGAATGGAACGCGGCGAACGGACCCGGTCTCGCGGCCGCTGTTCCAGGCGCTCGGCGAAGCGGTGCGACGCCGCGCCGGCTGACGCGAATGATCGCGGTCCGCTAATCACCCTATGCGCGAAACGTTAACCACGACGCCGACTTCCGGATTGTCGTCGCGGGAGAACGTGCCTATCTGCGGAAAATATCGTAGTAAATGCGATCCCCCGATGATAACGAGGCGCGCCCGTGGTTGTCGATCTCACCAAGCCGAACGAGCATGATGCGATCAGTCTCGACGAATTGACGCTTTATCATGCAATCACGGCGTACCGGGCCGGAATGGGCCTCGCGGCGGTGCCGCTTTCGCGAGCGCTCTCGACGACGGCCGGGCGTCACGTCGTCGACACGCGCGAGAACATCTGGGCCGAGGACGTCGACCTGCCCGACGGCGCGAATCTCCACAGCTGGAGCGACGCCTATTACTACGACGACCATCGGAACCCGCAGGCGATGTGGGACGCGCCCGAGCGGCTCGGGACCGGCTACGACAGCTCGGGCTACGAGATCAGCGCGGCGGGCTTCGCGACGGTCGAGGGCGCGCTGAAGGGCTGGATCGGCTCGCCGTCGCACGACGCGGTGCTGTCGAACTCGGGCGCCTGGAAGAACGTCGAGTTCCTGGCGATGGGCGTCGGCGTCGAGACCTCGCCGGGCGAGGGGCCCTACGACGGGCGCGTGTTCCACGTCTGGTTCGGCGAAGCCGCCGATCCGCAGACGCCGCGGATCGTCGGGACGACCGTCGCGGACGACATTCGCGGCACCGACTTCGCCGACGAGATTTCCGGCGGCGTCGGGCGACGACCGGATCGAGGGCGGCTCGGGCGACGACGCCCTGAACGGAGCCGGCGACGACGACGTTCTCTACGGCGGCTCCGGCCGGGACCAGCTCGCGGGCTCCGACGGCAACGACATCCTCTACGGCGGCGGCGACCGCGACACGCTCTACGGCGGCGAGGGCGTCGACCGCCTGTCCGGGCAGGGCGGCGACGACCGCCTTTACGGCAAGGCCGGCGACGACCGGCTGTCGGGCGGGTCGGGCGACGACCGGCTCGTCGGCGGCTCGGGCGACGACGCGCTGTTCGGCGGGTCCGGGGCCGACGTGTTCGTGTTCGAGAACATCGCGCCGGCGGATTACGGCACGGAACAGGACGTCATCTACGGCTTCGTCGCCGGCGAAGACGTCATCGACCTGTCCTACATCGACGCCAGGGCCGGCTCGGCGAATACCGCCTTCGCGTTCATCGGCGAGTTCGGCGTTCGACTCGAAACCCGGACAATTGCGCCAGGCGGGCCGCAAGGTTCTCGGCGACATCGACGGCGACGGCGTGGCCGATCTGCGCATCCATCTGAGCGACACCGTCGACGAGCGACGACGACGACGAGCCCGGCGTCGTCTCGGATCGCTGCTGAGCGAAGCCGACTTCATCTTCTGACCGCCCGACGCGGCCGCGCGCTCGTCCTCGCGACGCGCCCGATCTTCACAGGTGTCGAGCGGCGGCCGCGGCGGGGCTAACTCTCGGCGACCCAGGCAAACAGGGAGCGCCGCATGAACGTCCGCAAGAAGGCCAGCGATTTTCACCCCCGGCTTCTCGAACTCTACGACGGCTACGTGCACGGCCGCATGTCGAAGCGGGCGTTCCTCGACACGCGACCAAATACGCCGTCGGCGGCGCGACGGCGGCGGCGCTGCTCGACCAGCTCAGGCCCGATTACGCGCTGGCGCAGCAGGTTCCGGCCGACGACCCGGCGATCGCGACCGAAACGGTCGAATACGCGTCCCCCGACGGGCACGGCGTCGTCCGCGGCCTGATGGCGCGGCCCGCCGGCGTCGAGGGGCCGCTGCCGGCGGTGCTGGTCGTCCACGAGAACCGCGGCCTCAACCCCTACATCGAGGACGTCGTCCGCCGGCTCGCGCAAGGCCGGCTACATGGCGCTCGGCACCCGACGGGCTGACCTCGCTCGGCGGCTATCCGGGGACCGACGAGGAGGGCCGCGCGATGCAGGCCTCGCTCGACGGCGCCAAGCTGATGGCCGACTTCTTCGCGGGCTACGAGTATCTGGCCGCGCATCCGGGCTCGACCGGCAGCGTCGGCGCGGTCGGCTTCTGCTACGGCGGCGGGGTCTGCAACGCGCTGGCCGTGGCCTATCCGACGCTCGCCGCGTCGGTGCCGTTCTACGGCCGACAGCCCGCGGCCGAGGACGTGCCGTCGATCGAGGCGCCGCTGCTGCTGCACTACGCCGAAACCGACGAGAACGTGAACGCGGGCTGGCCGGCCTACGAGGCGGCGCTGCAGGCCAACGGCAAGGTCTACGAGGCGCACGTCTACGAGGGCGCCAACCACGGCTTCCACAACGACACGACGCCGCGCTACGATCCGCGAGGCGGCGGAGCTCGCCTGGGCGCGGACGCTGGCGTTCTTCGCGGCGAACCTGTCCTCGGCGGCCTGACCCCGGTCGCGGTCGGGCGGCGCCCTCGTCGCCCTTCCCAAGCGGGCGCAAAGCGGCTATAGCGAGCGCGCCGCGGGCCGATCCGGCCGGCGGCCCTTTCTTTTCGCGACCCCGCTGGACGACATCCCGGCCGCGGCCGCGCAAGGCAAGGCCGTATCACCCGCATGCAGAAGGGAACCCACGATGTCGATCACGCCCGACGTGAAAGAGAAGCTGATCAAGGACTACGCCACCAAGGCCGACGACACCGGCTCGCCCGAGGTGCAGGTCGCGATCCTGACCATCGCGCATCAACACGCTGACCGAGCACTTCAAGACCCACAAGAAGGACAACCATTCGCCGCCGTGGGCTGCTGAAGATGGTGTCGCAGCGCCGCAAGCTGCTCGACTACGTCAAGAAGCAAGGACGAGCCGCGCTACCAGGCGCTGATCGAGCGCCTCGGCATCCGCCGCTGACCCGATCTCGGGCGCGCCCCGCGGGCGCGCCCGATCGTCGTGGCGCCGGGCGGCGCGCCGGGGTTTCCACCGACATCCGCCGACCGTACGCCGGGCCCCCTCCCGACCCCGAGGGAGCCCACGGTGGCAAGCGAGGGGTCCGCGGGCCGCGGCCCGCGTCACGCGGCGCATCGCCAGGGGGCGACGCCGACATGCAAGGAAGACGATATGTTCAACGTCGTCAAGAAATCGATCGAGTGGGGCCATGACACGCTCACGCTCGAAACCGGCAAGATCGCCCGCCAGGCCGACGGCCGCGTCATCGCCACCTAGGCGAGACCAGCGTGATGGCCAACGTCGATCTTCGCGAAGAAGCCGAAGCCCGGCCAGGACTTCTTCCCGCTGACCGTCCACTACCAGGAAAAATACTACGCCGCCGGCAAGATCCCCGGCGGCTTCTTCAAGCGCGAGGCGCGCCCGTCCGAGAAGGAGACGCTGACCTCGCGCCTGATCGACCGCCCGATCCGCCCGCTCTTCGTCGAGGGCTTCCGCAACGAGATCGCTGGTGATCGTGCACCGTGCTGTCCTATGACCTGGAGAACGACCCCGACATCGTCGGCGATGATCGCCGCCTCGGCGGCGCTGACCCTGTCGGGCGTGCCGTTCATGCGGCCCGATCGGCGCGGCGCGCGTCGGCTTCGTCGACGGCGAGTACGTGCTGAACCCGGCCGTCGACGACATGGAGAAGCTGCGCGAGAACCCCGAGCAGCGGCTCGACCTCGTCGTCGCCGGCACCAAGGACGCGGTGATGATGGTCGAGTCCGAGGCCTACGAGCTCTCCGAGGCCGAGATGCTCGGCGCGGTGAAGTTCGGCCACGAGCAGATGCAGCCGGTGATCGACCTGATCATCGACATGGCCGAGGACGCGGCCAAGGAGCCGTTCGACTTCGAGCGCGCCCGACTACTCGCGCGCTCTACGCCAAGGTCAAGGCGGCCGGGCGAGACGGCGATGCGCGACGCCTTCGCGCATCCGCGACAAGCAGGAGCGCGCAGGCCGCCATCGACGCCGCCAAGGCCGACGATCATGGCCGGCCTGTCCGAGGAGGAGCGGGCCGACGCGAACCTCGAGCCGGCGATCAAGAAGCTCGAGTCCGACGTCGTGCGCGGCGACATCGTCGACGCACGGCCGCCGCATCGACGGCCGCGACCTCGACGACCGTGCGCCCGATCGTGTCGCGAGATCGGCGTCCTGCCGCGCACCCACGGCTCGGCGCTGTTCACCCGCGGCGAGACCCAGGCGCTGGTCGTGACCACGCTCGGCACCGGCGACGACGAGCAGATGCATCGACGCGCTGCACGGCAACTGTCGCGCTCGAACTTCCTGCTGCACTACAACTTCCCCGCCCTACTCGGTCGGCGAGGTCGGCCGCGTGGGCTCCCCGGGCCGGCGCGAGATCGGCCACGGCAAGCTCGCCTGGCGCGCGCTGCAGGCGGTGCTGCCGGCGGCGACCGACTTCCCCTACACCATCCGCGTCGTCTCGGAGATCACCGAGTCCAACGGCTCGTCGTCGATGGCGTCGGTCTGCGGCGGCTCGCTGTCGATGATGGACGCCGGCGTGCCGCTCAAGGCGCCGGTCGCGGGCGTCGCGATGGGCCTGATCCTCGAGGACGACGGCCAGTTCGCGGTGCTGACCGACATCCTCGGCGACGAGGACCACCTCGGCGACATGGACTTCAAGGTCGCGGGCACCGCGAACGGCATCACCTCGCTGCAGATGGACATCAAGGTCGCGGGCATCACGCCCGACGATCATGGAGAAGGCGCTGGCGCAGGCCAAGGACGGCCGGCTGCACATCCTCGGCGAGATGGCCAAGGCGCTGACCGCGGCCGCGCGGAGTTCTCGCGCCCACGCCCCGCGCATCGAGACCATGCAGATCGCCGATCGACAAGATCCGCGAAGTCATCGGCTCGGGCGGCAAGGTCATCCGCGAGATCGTCGAGGAGTCGGGCGCCAAGGTCGACATCAACGACGACGGCATGATCAAGATCGCCTCGGCCAACGGCGACGGCGATCGAGAAGGCCCACGACTGATCTCGGTCGATCGTCGACGAGCCCGAGGATCGGCAAGATCTACACCGGCAAGGTCGTCAAGATCATGGACTTCGGCGCCTTCGTGAACTTCTTCGGCAAGCGCGACGGCCTCGTGCACGTCAGCCAGATCGTCGAACGAGCGCGCTGAACCACCCCAAGGACATCCTGAAGGAAGGCCAGGAGGTCAAGGTCAAGCTGCTGGGCTTCGACGACCGCGGCAAGGTCCGCCTGTCGATGAAGGTCGTCGACCAGGCGACCGGCGCCGAACTGACGGAAGACGCCTGAGCGTCGCCGGCGCGTCGGCGACGGCGCGCCGGGCCTTTTCCGCGGAGCGCCGGGCATGGGCCTGACGCGCCGGAGCTTGCGCGGCGTCCTGCTGCGCGCGGGCCTCTCGGTGCCCGCGGCGCTCGCGTCAAGCCCGAGGGAGCGGCCGCTCTACCGGGAACTCGAACCGGCTCCGGCCCGGCGACGTCGTGCTCGATTTCGGCGCGAACGTCGGCCGGACCGTCGCGGCCTTCGCCGACCGGGGCTGCGTCGTGCACGGCTCACCGAGCCCAACCCCGTACGCTTTCGCGCGTCTGCTGTCGCCGAGTCGCGTCGGCGCACGCATGATCCGCCGCGTGACGCCCCGCCAACGTCGCGATGTCGATTGCTGTATCGCGACCGCACGGTGAAATTCCTCGGGTTCACGTTGCGGCGCATCCGCGTCAACGGCTACGGCGCCGGCGCGCGATTCGGCCCCCGGTTTGCGCGTCGTTCGCCGAATCGCTCGATCCCCGGCTCGACCCGGACAACGGTTTATCGCCGAGCGGATCCTGCGATCGGTCGGTGCGGAACGGTACAAGTGCCGCCGTCTGGCGGTCGGGTCGCCGCCCTTGATCGAAGACGTCGGCAGGGGCTGGCGCGACGGGAAAAGCATCAAGAAAGTGAACGAAGGAGCGCATGTACGGTGGGTGAGCGACGTCTGACCGCCCGCCGAACGGACCTGCGCTCGGAAATGTCCTCGACGCTGATGCCGAGATGCCGGCCGCCGCGGTCGGCGTCGCCGCGTCGCCGTCGCCAGGCGAGTTCATTCGACCGCATCGCCGTCGCCTGCGCTTGGCGCGCGATGAAGTCGGGGATGCGCAGAGGATGAAACCCTCGCCCTCGCGGTACGCGGTCGACAGTATTCCCAGCGCTGGCGCACGGCCGCGCAGGTGGCCGGAGCCGGCCGTGTCGGAAGCCGACGACATATCCCGGCCTACGAACGAACGCGTCTCGCCGAACGCGACCGCGGTCGTCCGTTGCGGTGCGCGCGACGACGAACGGGCGTCGCCGTACCGCCCGAACCTCGCGGCGCACGGCATTCGCCGGCGTCCTCGATGGCGACGTCGCCGCGCGGCGCCGGTGATTTGACGCCCGCCGCGACGACGTCGGCGGACGGTCGCGGCGGAACCGAAGGCGCGCGCCGCCGTCCGTCGTCCCGACGCGCTCGCCCGCCGCGTCCTCGCCGCTCGCGCCGCGCTCCTGAGCGCCGGCGGGCGAGACGAGCATGGCGCTCGCCGCGCCGCGCCCGCATATTCCGCCGGAACGATAGCGGACGGAGAGACGAATGCGCGCGATGGAACTGTCGGCCTTCGGGGAGCCGCTCGCCCTGCGCGAGCGGCCGCGGCCCGAGCCGGGTCGCGGCGAGGCGCGGCTGCGCGTGCTGGCCTGCGGGCTCAATTTCGCCGACACCCTGCTCGTGGCCGGCACGTATCAGGAAAAGCCGGCGCTTGCCGTTCTCGCCGGGCATGGAAATCTGCGGCGTCGTCGACGCGCTCGGCCCGCGAGGCGGCGGGCGAGATCGGCGCGCGCGTCGCCTGCTTCACGGGCGGCGGCGGGCTGGCGGAGTTCGTCTGCGTCCCGGCCGAGCGCTGCGTGAGCGCGCCCGCCGCGATGCCCGACGCGCACGTGGCCGGCTTCCTCGTGGCCTACGGCACGTCCGACGTGGCGCTGAACTATCGCGCGCGACTGCGAGCCGGCGAGACGCTGCTGGTCACGGGGGCGTCGGGCGGCGTCGGGCTGACGGCGGTCGAGATCGGCAAGCTGATCGGAGCGCGCGTGATCGCGGTCGCGCGCGGCGCGGACAAGCTCGCCGTGGCCCAGGCGGCGGGCGCGGATCACCTCGTCGACGCCGACGCCGACATCAGGGCGGCGGTCAAGGCGCTCGGCGGCGCGGACGTCGTCTACGACGCGGTCGGCGGAAAGGCGTTCGACGCGGCGCTCCGGGCGACCAACCCGGAAGGGCGGCTGCTGCCGATCGGCTTCGCGAGCGGCGACGGTCCCGCAAATCCCGGCGAACATCCTGCTCGTCAAGAACCTGACGGTGATCGGCTTCTACTGGGGCGCCTACGCGCGCCTGCGGCCGCAGGTGCTGACCGACAGCTTCGCGCGGCTGTTCGGCTGGTACGCCGAAGGCCGCCTGCATCCGCACGTCAGCCACGTCCTGCCGCTCGAAGCCGCGAACGAGGGGCTCGACCTGCTGCGCAACCGCGCGGCGACCGGCAAGGTGGTCATCGCGCTCGCGCAGTGAGCCCGGTCACGCGGCCGCCACGCGCTCGACGCCGACGCCGTAGGTCTCGCGGACCATCTCGGCGAGGCGCTGGGCGAGCACGGCCTGCGGCCCGTCGGTGCGGTACATGTTGACGCGGTAGTCGGGCAACGGCGGCAGCGCGCCGCAATGGCGGACCGGCTCGCAATGCATCGGGACCGAGCTTTCGAGCTGCACGCAGACCGCGAGATCGGCCGAAACGCTGGCGTCGACGGCCGAGAACGACTGCGCGTCCACGGCGAGCACCCACGGCAGTTCGGCCGCTCTCCAGCGCCTCGATCGCGTCGCGCTTGAAGATGCAGCGGCGTGACGGAGGCGAAGCGCAGCGGCCGCGCGCGCCAGCTCTGGCCCGCCTGCGCGCCGACCCAGACGAGCGGACAGCGCGCCAGCACCTCGCCGCCCGCGTCGACGTCGTGCTCGGTGGTGAGGATCAGGTCCATCTCGCCGCGCGACAGCTGGTCCTTGAGGATCGCGGTGAAGGTGGAATGCAGGTTGACCCGCACGCGCGGAAACTCCGCGGCGAAACGGTGCATCACGCGCGGCACGTTGGGATAGATGATGTCGTGCGGCACGCCGAGGTTCAGCTCGCCCTCGAAGGCCTGGTTGGTCAGCATCCCCCAGGCCTCGTCGTTGAGCGCCAGCATGCGCCGGGCGTAGCCGGCGAGCTGCTCGCCCTGCGCGGTCAGCCCGACGCCGCGGCCGGTGCGGTCGATCAGCGGCTGGCCCGTCGCCTCCTCGAGCCGCTTGAGCTGCATCGAGACCGCCGACTGCGTGAGGTTCAGTTGCGCGGCCGCGCGCGTGACGCCGCCCGAATCGGCGACGGTGACGAACGAGCGCAGCGCGGTCAGGTCGAGATTGCGGGGCACATCAATCCTCGTGATGCATCGTTGAACGAACATTCGTTATCATCATGCATCCGCCAGCGTAATACATCAAGGACGGCGATGGAAGCGCCGTTTGACAGAACAATCGCTGATGGAGGAGCGACGATGTCCAGCCTGTCCCGAGGTCTCGGCCGCGCCGATTTTCGCGCCCCGCGCCTGAACTGGCGCAGCCTGGCCGCCCGCGTCGCCGCGCGCCTGTTCGCGCTCGACCTGCTGTTTCGCGAGCGCGCCAAGCTCGCCGAGCTCGACGACCGCATCCTGCGCGACATCGGCCTGACCCGCGCCGACGTGGATTCGGCGCTGTCGCATCGCGAGGCGCACCTGCGCTCAATCCTGCTGCGCGGCCCGCGCCAGTTCGAGCGCTGACGGGCCGATCGCGGCGACGATGGCCTCGACGCCCGCCGCGTCGGGGTGGATGCCGTCGGGCTGCATGAGGTCGCGCGCGGCGGCGAGGTCGCGTCCGGCGCCGAGCCCGGCGAGGAAGTTCGGATACAGCAGCGCGTCGTGCTCGGCCGCGAGGTCCGGAAAGATCGCGTCGAAGGCGGCCTGGTACTCGGGGCCGTAATTGCCGGGCGCCGGCAGGCCCGCGAGCAGGACCGGCAGGCCGCGCTCGGCGATCTGCGCGAGGATGGCGTCGAGGTTGGCGCGGCTCTCGGCGGGGTCGAGGCCGCGCAGCAGGTCGTTGCCGCCGAGCGCCACGATCACCGCGTCGACGTCGTCGGTCAGCGTCCAGTCGACGCGCGCGAGGCCGCCGGCCGTGGTGTCGCCCGACACGCCGGCGTTGAGCACGATCGCGTCCTCCGCGCCGTTGGCGCGCAGCCAGGCCTGGAGCCGCGGCACGAAGCCCTCCGCCTCGGGCAGGCCGTAGCCCTGGGTCAGCGAATCGCCGAGCGCGGCGATGGTGACGGGCTCGGCGGCCGCGACCGGGGCGGCGCTCCATGCCGCGAGGGCGAACGCCGCGGCGCCTGCGAGGTTGCAGCGCCGCGCGCGCGCCCCATATGCCGGACTTGCGGCGCGCGGCGTCGAGGACGAGGTTGGCTCCAAGATGATTTCTCCCGTGATTTCGCTCGAAGATGTAGAGCTTACGCTGCGAGGCAATGCCGGGCCGGTCAACATCCTGCGGGGCGTGACGCTGGAGGTCGGCCGAGGGCGAGACGCTGGGGCTCGTCGGGCCGTCGGGATCGGGCAAGTCCTCGCTCCTGATGCTGATGGGCGGGCTCGAAAGCGCCACCGGCGGCGCGGTGACGCGCGCTCGGGCAGGACCTGACCGCGATGGACGAGGACGCGCTCGCGCGCTTCCGCCGCGAGCATATGGGCGTGGTGTTCCAGTCGTTCCACCTGATCCCGACGATGACGGCGCTCGAGAACGTCGCGACGCCGCTCGAGCTGGCCGGCGACCTCGACGCGTTCGACAAGGCGGCCGACGGAGCTGCACGCGGTCGGCCTCGGATCGCGGCTCGACCATTATCCCGGCGCAGCTGTCGGGCGGCGAGCAGCAGCGCGTCGCGCTGGCGCGCGCCGTCGCGCCGCGTCCCGAGATCCTGCTGGCCGACGAGCCGACCGGCAACCTCGACGGCGCGACGGGCGAGGCGATCATCGAGCTGCTGTTCGGCCTGCGCGACCGGCACGGCGCGACGCTGGTCCTGGTCACCCACGCGCCCGAGCTCGCCGCGCGCTGCGACCGCGTGGTCCGGCTGCGCGACGGCGCGGCTCGAGCGGTTCGCCGAGGCCGCGGAATGAGGGACGCCCGTCGCCGTCCGCATCGCGCTGCGCGAGCTGCGCGGCGGGCTGGCCGGGTTCCGGGTGTTCATCGTCTGCCTCGCGCTCGGGGTCGCGGCGATCGCCGCCGTCGGCTCGGTGCGGACCGCGATCGAGCGCGGGCTGTCGCGCGAGGCCTCGACGCTGCTCGGCGGCGACGCCGAAATGGAGTTCACCTACCGCTACGCCGACGACGACGAACGCGCCTGGATCGCCGAGAACGCGGTCGAGACCTCGGAGATCGTCGATTTCCGCTCGATGGTCGCGGTCGCGCGCCCGGGCGCCGAAACCGAACGCGCGCTCGTGCAGGTCAAGGCCGTCGACGACGCCTATCCGCTCTACGGCGCGGTCGGCCTCGCGGACGGCGCGGATCCTGGCCGAGGCGCTCGCGACGCGCGACGGCCTGCCGGGCCTGGTCGCGCACGGCGTGCTGATCGACCGGCTGCGACTCGCGATCGGCGACGTCGTGCGGCTCGGAACCCAGGATTTCCGCCTGTCGGCGCGCCTCGAAATCGAGCCCGACGGCGCGGCGTCGAGCTTCACGCTCGGGCCGCGCGTCATCGTCGACGCCGCGGCGCTGGCGGCAGCGGCCTCCTCGGCGAGGGCACGATGTTCGATTCCGACTACCGGCTGCGCCTCGCGCCCGGACGCCGACCTCGCCGCGCTGCAGGCCGAGGCCGAGGCGCTGTTTCGCGACGACGGGCATGCGCTGGCGCGACCGGCGCAACGCCTCGCCGACGATCAGCCGCTTCGTCGACCGGCTCGGGTCGTTCCTGATCCTGATGGGCCTCGCCGGCCTCGCGGTCGGCGGCGTCGGCGTCTCCTCGGCGGTGCGCGCGTACCTGCAGGGCAAGACGTCGACGATCGCCACGCTCAAGACGCTCGGCGCGTCGGGCGACACGATCTTCGCGATCTACCTGCTGCAGATCGGCGTGCTGTCGCTGGTCGGCGTCGCGATCGGCCTCGCGCTCGGCGCCGGCGCTGCCGCTGCTGGCCGCTCCGTTCGTCGCGGCGCGCCTGCCGGTGCCGGTGGCCTTCGGCGTCTACCGGCGCGCCGCTGGCCGAAGCGGCGGTCTACGGCGTGCTGACGGCGGCGATCTTCACGCTCTGGCCGCTCGCGCGGGCGCGCGACATCCGCGCCGCGGGGCTGTTTCGCGACGCTGGCCGGCGGCGAGGCGCGGCTGGCCGCGGCCGCGCTACGTCGCGGCGATCGGCGGCGCTCGCGGCGGCTGCTGATCGGCATCGCGGCCTGGCTTTCCGGCGCGCCCGAACTGGCGCTCGGGACGGCCGCCGGCGTCATCGGCGCGCTCGTCGTGCGCTGTCGGCTCGCGGCGCTGGGCTCGCGCGGCGCTGGCGCGACGCCTCGCGCGCAGCCGCGCGACGCGCGGCCGCCCGGCGCTGCGGCTGGCGCTCGGGGCGGTCGGCGGGCCGGGCGTCGGAGACCGTCTCCGGTCGTCCTGTCGCTCGGCCTCGGCCTCGCCGTGCTGGCCGCGGTCGGCCAGATCGACTGGAACCTGCGCAACCTGATCACCGCGGATCTGCCCGAGCGCGCGCCCGCCTATTTCTTCGTCGACATCCAGAACGACCAGCTCGCCGGCTTCGTCGACCGCGTCGACGGACGACGCCCGGCGTCACCGAGGTCGAGACCGCGCCGATGCTGCGCGGCGTGATCACCCGGATCAACGGCGTCCCGGCGATCGAGGCCGTCGGGCGGCACTGGGCGCTGCGCGGCGACCGGGGCGATCACCTACCGCCGCCGCGCCGCCCGACGGCACGACGGTGACCGCGGGCGAATGGTGGCCGGACGACTACGCCGGGCCGCCGCTGATCAGCTTCGCCGCCGAGGAAGCGGCGGAGATGGGGCTCGAGCTCGGCGACGAGGTGACGATGAACGTGCTCGGGCCGGGACCTGACCGCGACGATCGCGAGCTTCCGCGAGGTGAGCTTCGAGAACGATGGGGATCAACTTCCTGATGATCGTGAACCCGAGCGCGCTGGCCGGGCGCGCCGCACACCCATATCGCCACCGTCTATGCCGACGAGGCGGCCGAGGCGCCGCTGCTGCGCGCGGTGGCCGGGGCCTACCCGAACATCACGGCGGTCGCGCGTGCGCGAGGCGATCGACCGCGTCGCGCAGTCGCTCGACGGCGTCTCGCGCCGCGACGCGCTGGGGCGGCGGCGGCGACGCTGCTGACCGGGTTCGTCGTGCTGATCGGCGCGGCCGCGGCGGGCGAGCGGCGGCGCGTGTTACGAGGCGGCGGTGCTCAAGACGCTGGGCGCCACCCGCGCCCGCATCCTGTGGAGCTTCGCGCTGCGCGCCGCGCTCGTCGGCGCCGCGGCCGGGCGTCGTCGCGATCGCCGCGGGCGCGGTCGGCGGCTGGTGGGTGACGACCTTCGTCATGGACGCGTCCTACGCGCTTCGAGCCGACAGTCCGCCGCTCGCGATCGTGGCTGGGCGGCGCGCTGGCGAGCCTGCTCGCCGGCCTCGCCTTCGCGCTGCGCCCGCTCGCCGCCCGTCCCGCGCGCGTCCTGCGGTCGCGCGACTGACGCTCTCCGCGCGCGCGGGCGACGAAAATATGGGTTCGCATTCGCGCGAGCTTGCGCCGTCTGCGGCCTCGCGACGCTTGAAATCGAGGCCGCGCATTTGCCGATATCAAACGCAAGGCCATCGGGCGACCGACGGGCCGACCGCTAGTCATGGAGGAACTATATGGCGGAATTCGACACGATGCGCCGGACCAGCGCCGGCGTTCGCGCCACGGCGGTCGACGACGGCCTGCGCGCCCACATGAACAAGGTCTACGGCACGATGTCCGTGGGCATGGTGATCACGGCGCTCGCGGCCTGGGCGGTCGCCGGGCCTCGCGCGTCGTCGGCCGTCCCGACCGAGTACATGTTCGCCGAGGGCAAGTACCTGACGCCGCTTCGGCGCCGCGATCTACACCTCGCCGCTGAAGTGGGTGATCATGTTCGCGCCGCTGGCGTTCGTCTTCGGCATCTCAGCCGATGATCAACCGCATGTCCGAGGCCGCGGCGCAGCTCGTGTTCTAGCCTTCGCCGCGACGATGGGCCTGTCGATGAGCTCGATCTTCCTCGGTCTACACCGGCGTCTCGATCGCCCAGGTGTTCCTCGTGACCGCGATCGCCTTCGCCGGCCTGAGCCTCTGGGGCTACACGACCAAGAAGGACCTGTCGGGCTGGGGCACGTTCCTGTTCATGGGCCTGATCGGCGTGATCGTCGCGTCGATCGTCAACATCTTCCTCGCCTCGTCGGCGCTGATGTTCGCGATCTCGGTGATCGGCGTGCTGATCTTCGCCGGCCTGACCGCCTACGACACGCAGAACATCAAGAACACCTACCTGCAGATGCGCGCCGGCGCAGGGCGAGGCCTATCTCGGCAAGGCGGCGATCATGGGCGCGCTGTAGCCTCTACCTGAACTTCATCAACATGTTCATGATGCTGCTGTCGCTGTTC
This sequence comes from uncultured Chloroflexia bacterium, assembly GCA_963845765.1. GTDB lineage: Bacteria > Chloroflexota > Anaerolineae > Ardenticatenales > Ardenticatenaceae > CAWJTI01. Next base: position 33,901 of record CAWJTI010000011.1, on the reverse strand, counting down.
GGCCAGCGCGAGTGAACGAACGGTCCTTCAAGGCGCGAACGCGAGGCCGGCGGCGACGCCGGCCTTTTTCTTCGCGCGACCGATCCCGCTCAGGGCGCGCGCGCCGGCGCGGCGCGCGCGAGGCGGCGACCACGGCGCCGGACGCGAAGATGATCGCGATGCCGAGGAAATCGACGGGCGCGAGCGTCTCCCCCCACAGGACCCAGGCCCAGAAGCTGATCGTCAGGACGAAGAAATACTCGAACACCGCCAGCGAGCCGGTCGGCCCGGACTGGTAACCCCGCGCGATCATCGCGACCGCGAGCAACGAACCGGCGGCCTGAACGAAGATCCACCCCGCGAGCGCCGGCGTCACGACGCGCCAGCCGTCGGTCAGGAACGGCGCCGCGGCGCGCCATTCCGCGGGCGGCGCCGCGACCGCGAGCGCCGCGACCGCGACGGCCGACGTCAGGCCGAGCCCGGCGAAGAAGCCGCCCGACCAGCGTCGCCGGGCTTTCCTCGGCGCACGTTTCGCGCGTCAGCAGGTTCGAGAGGCCGTAGAGCGCCCCGGCCGCCAGCGGCATCAGCGTCAGCGGCGACAGGTTGGCCGGCGTCGGTCGCAGCATGACGAGCACGCCGACGAAGCCGAGCGCCGCCGCGAAACCCGTGCGCGCGTCGATCCGGCGCCCGAAGAGCACCGCCGCGAACAGCAACACCCACAGCGGCGCCGAGAACAGCGCCGCGGCGACCTGCGCCACCGGCATCGTCGGCAGCGCGCCGAAATAGAGCAGCATCGCCGCCGTCTGGATCAGCGAGCGGACGGCGACGGCGCCGGGCCGCTTCGGCCGCAGCGCGACGCCGGCGACGAGCGCGAAGACCCCGAGCATCGGCAACGCCATGGCGCTCCGCAGCAGATGGAACTGCCACAAACCCGCGTCGTCGGCGATGATCCGCACGAAATTGTCGGTGACGCCGAGCAGCGCCATGGCGCCGAGGATCAGGGCGGCGCCCGTCGCGATATCGTCCGAAGTCCGCAAGCCCGCCTCCCGCGCCCGAACGACGCCGGCGTCGCCGGTATCCGAACCCGCGCGCCTGCGCCATGCGCGACGCGCCGGATGACAAGCCCGGGCGGCCGAGCTAGGGATCGATCGGGGGGACGACCCCCGGAGAACCCCGCGTCGCCATGACCGCGCTGGAGAAATACATCCGCCTCGAGGCCTTGGGTCAATGGCGCGAGGCGCCCGGCGCGGCGGCGCGCGAAGTCGTCGTGCGGTTCGGCGACACCACCCTCGTGCTGACCGACGCCGCCGACCGCCCGCTCGGGCACTGGGCGCTCGCCGGGGTCCAGGCGATCCGCGACGAGGGCGACTTCACCGTCTACGCGATGAGCCCGGAGGGCGCCGAGACGCTCGCGATTCGGGACCGCGACATGATCGAGGCCATCGCCGCGGTGACGCGCGCGCATCTGCACGTCGACGCGCCGCCGCCGAGAGGCCGCGCGCGAAGCTGGCTTGCGCCGCTCGCGGCGGCGGCGCTGTTCGCGCTGGTCGCGGCGCTGTTTCCGGCGCTCGTCACCGGGCAGGCCGCGCGGATGATCCCGCCCGAGGCGCTGGAGGGGTTCGGCGACGAGATGCTGCTGCGGATCATGGCCGCGAACGGGCCGCTCTGCACCGATCCGGCGGGCCGCCGGGCGCTGGCGGGCCTCGCGACCGCGATCGCGCCCGACGGCTCGCCGCGGTTGCGCGCGCTCGACCTCGGCGAGACGCCGGCGGTCGCGCTGCCCGGCGGAACGGTCCTCATCGGGAGCGCCGCGCTCGCCCAGGCCGAGGACCCGGCGGAGATCGCCGGCTGGATCGCGCTGGCGCTGGCGCGCGAGGACATGACGCCGGGGCCGCAGCGGCTCATGGAGGCGGTCGGGCCCGTGACCAGCCTGCGCTACGTGCTGACCGGCAGGCTCGGCGACGGCGCGCTGGCGCGCGCGACGCGCGCCGCCTTCGTCGCGCCGCCGCCGCAGCAGATCGACGCCGCGTTCGAGCGGCTGCGCGGCGCCGGCCTGCCGACGGCGCCCTTCGCCGACGCGCTGCGCCGGTTCGGCATCGACGCCGGGTTCGCGGTCGCGCGCCCCGTCCGACGCGGACGGCGCCGCTCCGCCGCTGGCCGATCAGGAATGGGTCGCGCTGCAAGGCCTCTGCGACCGCGCCGCCCCTTGATCGCGCCCCGGCCAGCGGCTACCCGAGGGCGTCGCGGAGGGATCGATGCCGGACCGCAAGACCCTGCTTCTGACCGGCGCGAGCCGCGGGATCGGCCATGCGACCGTCAAGCGCTTCTCCTCGGCGGGCTGGCGGGTGATCACCTGCTCGCGCCACCCCTTCCCCGAGGACTGCCCGTGGGAGGCCGGCCCCGAGGACCACATCCAGGTCGACCTCGCCGATCCCAACAACACCATCGAGGCCGTCGCCGAAATCCGCCGCCGCCTCACGGGCGGCCGGCTCGAGGCGCTGGTGAACAACGCCGGCATCTCGCCCAAGGACGACGACGGCGGGCGGCAGTCGACGCTGACCACCGACCTGCGGACCTGGGGCCAGGTGTTCCACGTCAATTTCTTCGCCACCGTCATCCTCGCGCGCGGCCTGATCGACGAACTGACCGCCGCGAAGGGCGCGATCGTCAACGTCACCTCGATCGCCGGGGCGCGGGTGCATCCCTTCGCCGGGCCCGGCCTACGCCACCTCCAAGGCCGCGCTGGCCGCGCTGACCCGCGAGATGGCGCACGACCTCGGCCCGATGGGCATCCGGGTCAACGCGATCGCGCCCGGCGAGATCGACACCGAGATCCTCAGCCCGGGCACCGACGAACTGGTCCGGGCGATTCCGCTGCGCCGCCTCGGCAAGCCCGAGGAGGTCGCGCGCACGATCTACTTCCTCTGTTCGACGGAAAGCTCGTACATTTCGGGCGTCGAGATCGAGATCAACGGCGGTCAGCATGTCTGATCGCGCGCGAGTTCGCTCGTACGGGCGTTTCGATACTACCATCTGACAATCTCAGGTTGCTCCTCGCGTCGATTTCGGCGCTCTGCGACGTGTTCACTGCTTGCTTTGGCCGCAAGAACGAACGATTATCTCTGCCGGGGCCGTCTTTGAGGGTGGTTTCGCGTTTCGTATGGAGCCACCGGATCCGTCGTGTCCGTGGTGACGCCTCCCGTAACAACGGCGAAGCTTGTAAATGATGGTACGTGGTCGTGTGAAATGGTTCGACACTACAAAGGGGTACGGCTTTGTAGTGGGCGATGACGGCGAGGGCGACATACTGTTGCACGGGAACGTGCTCAGGGTGTTCGGCTTTTCATCGGTCGCCGAAGGCGCCGAAATCGTGCTGAGCGTCCAGCAGACGGATCGCGGGTCGACAGGCCGTCGAGGTGCTCGAGATCGTGCCGGTCGCCGGGCCGGCCGACAGCGTCGCCGCGATGCTCGATCCGGCGAACGGACAGGCGGCGGGTCCGCTGATGCCCGCGCGGGTCAAGTGGTTCGACCGCGTCAAGGGATTCGGCTTCGTCAACGTCTACGGCAAGGCCGACGACGTGTTCCTGCACATGGAGACGCTGCGCCAGTTCGGCTACGGCGAGGTGGTCGCCGGCGACGTGCTGGCGGTCCGGATCACCGCGGGGCCGCGCGGTCCGATGGTCTACGAGGTCCGCAGCTGGGACTACGTCGCGCGGCATCGGGAGCGAAGATGCGCATCTGAGACCCGCCGGCCGCGCCGCTGCGGCTCGCCGCGCTCGCTGGCGCTCGTCGATCTGCGGGCGCGGCCGCGGCGCACTGCGCGCCCGACGTCGCCGACCTGCGCGACGGCGACGCCGAGGTCCGCTTCCGCGTCGAGGTCGCCGACGACGAGGCCGAGCGGGCGCAGGGCCTGATGAACCGCGAGAGCCTGCCGCGGTTCGGCGGCATGCTCTTCGTCTACGATCGCGACGCAGCCCGTGGCCTTCTGGATGAAGAACACGCTGATCCCGCTCGACATGCTGTTCTTCGACGAAGCCGGCGTCTCGTCCGACGTCCACGAGAACGCGATCCCCGGCGACCTCACGCCGATCCCGGCGAGGGCCCGGTCGCAGTTCGTGCTCGAGATCAACGGCGGCGCCGCGCAGGACCTCGGGATCGAACCGGGCGCCGAGCTGCGCCATCCGGCCGTCGATCGCGACCGTCGCGGCCTGGAGCTGCGCCGACTGAACGCCGACCGAAAGCCGTCGTGCGGACACCCGGGATCGAACCGGGACTCCCGAAGGAAAGGGTTTTTAAGACCCCAGCGTCTACCAATTCCGCCATGCCCGCGCGGGGCCTGCAATAGCGCTCCGCCGCGCGAAAGGGAACCCGGCCTGTCCCGCGATCAGCGCCGCGTCGGCTCCCCGAGCGTCGAGAGCGTCCGGCGCCGCCGCAGGACGCCGGCGAGCCAGCGCGCGATGCCCGCGATCTCGGGCTCGGTCGCGTCGAGCCGCCCGAACAGCGAATCGTCGGGCTCGACCTGCAGCAGGTCGTCGAGCTGCAACCCGACGCTGGCGATCCGGCCCGATCTCGATGCGCCGCACCACGCAGCCGGCCGCCGGTCACCGGAACCGCCGCGTCGAGCGTCGGCTTGCCGTCGAGCCGCGCGGCCACCCAGTCGCCGATCGTCCGGTCCGGCGCGCCGGGACCGAAGTCGAGCTCGTAGAACTGCCGCGACGTCGGCCACCGCGGTCTCGCCGCGGATCGGCAGCTCGCCGAACAGCAGGCCGAGCCGCCGCGCGACCTCGGGGCTCTCGCGAAACAGGCTGTCGAGCCGCGCGAGCCGCTCGCGCGGCAACAGGAAATAGGCGTAGTCGCCGGCGTGGAGATGCCCGGCCGTCGCCGCGTCGAGGATCTGGCCGCTTGCGCACGACCATGAGCAGCCGCGCGAAGGACGGCGGCCGCGACAGGCCGAGGATGACCGCGTCGGCGGTCGACCGGATAGCCGACGATCTCCTGCTCGGTCTGGCCCGGAATGTCGATCTCGACCCGGCTCGCGCTCGGCAACGCGGTCCGCAGCGCGAGCCCGAGCCGCCGCGCGGCTCGTCGTCAGCGTCGATCCCTGCACCAGCAGCGAGAGCAGCACGACGAAGAAGGCGATGTTGAAGAAGACGTCGGCCTCGGGCACGCCGGCGAGCGTCGGGATGGCCGCGAGAAAGATCGAGACCGCGCCGCGCAGCCCGACCCACGAGACGAACGCCTTCTCCCGCGCCGTGTAGCCGAACGGCGTCAGGCACAGCCACACCGCGAGCGGCCGCGCGACGAAGGTCAGCGCCAGCGCCACGAGCAGCCCCGGAACCGCGTAGCTCCACAGCGTCGAGGGCGACGACGAGCAGCCCGAGCACGAGGAACATCACGATCTGGCACAGCCACGTCACCGCGTCGTGGAACCCGACGATCGACGGATAGGCCCGCGTCGGCCGGTTCGCCATCACGAGCCCCGCGACGTAGACCGCGAGCAGCCCGCTGCCGCCGACGCGAGCGAGGTCGCCGCGTAGATCGGATCGCGCCGGCGACGGTCAGCAGCGGATGCAGCCCGCCGGGCATCGCCACCCGATTGAGCAGCGCGACGAGCCCGAACCCGCCGAGCAGACCCGACGCGGCCCCGATCGCCGGCCTGCCGGCCGAGCGCCGCGGCCATCTCCCACGTCGGGTGCCGCGCCGCCGGCCAGCGATGAGCTCGGTCAGCGCGATCACGAGGAACACCGCGAACGGATCGTTGGTGCCGCTCTCGATCTCGAGCGTCGATCCGACGCGGCTGTGCAGGCGCAGGCCGCCGGTGCGCAGCAGGAAGAACACCGCCGCCGCGTCGGTCGAGGCGACGATCGACCCGAGCAGCAGCGCCTCGACCGGCGCGAGGTCGAGCACGGCCCAGGCCGCGACGCCCGACCGCGGTCGCGGTCAGCGCGACCCCGAGCGTCGCGAGCAGCAGCGACGGCGCGAGCACGCCGCGAAACACCGACAGTCGCGTCCGCAGGCCGCCGTCGAACAGGATCACGGCGAGCGCGACCGACCCGACGAGGTAGGTCGACGCGGTAATTGTCGAACTCGATCCCGCCCGGGCCGTCCTCGCCGGCCAGCATCCCGACCACGAGGAACACCAGCAGCAGCGGCGCGCCGAACCGCGTCGCGATCAGGCTCGAGAAGATGCCGAGCACGACCAGCAGCGCGCCGACGAAGATCAGCGTGTTGACGAGATCGACGCTGGCCATCGCGCCGCACCCTTCCGCGGGTTCGAGAGTAGCGATCGCGCTACGAATAAGGCGAGCCGCGTCTCACTATCGCGGCGGTCCGTTCGCGATGCAAGCGGCGAGGTCGTGCAATCGCCGCGCCGTTCAACCCATGCGAGAACGGCCGCGGCAGGCTCAGCCGGCCCCGGCGACCGTCTCCGGCGATCATGTCGGCCACCGCCGCCTCGGCCGCCGCGAGCGCGCCCGCGTCCGGCGAGCGCAGCACGAGATTGGCCCCGGCCCGCCCGTCGCGGTTGAACGGATAGCAGCCGATCGCGACCGCCGGATGCGCGGCCGCGAGCGCGCCGAGCGGCCCGGCCAGCACGCCCTCGGGCGCGCATCGCCTGCAACGTCGCGCTGAGCAGCGGCGCGCCCCCGATCGAGGCGCGGCACGAGCCCCGCGACCATCGCCTCGAACACCGACGGGACGCCCGCCATGACATGCACGTTGCCGATCGAGAAGCCCGGCGCCTTCGAGACCGGGTTGTCGATCAGCGTGGCGCCGTCGGGGATTCGCGCCATGCGCAGGCGCGCGGCGTTCAGGTCGACCTCGCGGGTTCGCGTAGTTGGTGGCGAGGATCGCGCGCGCGTCCTCGCGCACGTCGATGCCGACGCCCGAAGGCCGCGGCGATCGCGTCGGCGGTGATGTCGTCGTGCGTCGGCCCGATCCCGCCCGAGGTGAAGACATGGTCGTAGCGGGCGCGCAGGGCGTTCACGGCCGCGACGATCTCGTCGGCGACGTCGGGCACGACCCGCGCCTCGCGCAGGTCGATGCCCGCCGCGCGCCAGCGCCTGCGCCAGGATGCGGCAGGTTGGTGTCGCGGGTGCGGCCCGACAGGATCTCGTCCCCGATCGTCAGCATGGCGGCGGTGGGATTGGGCATGGTTCGCGACTCCTCGGCGGTTGAACCGGATATAGACGGATCGACGCGCAAATCATCGGGCGACGTCGGGGTTTGCATATCCGCGTCCGTCGGCCTAAATGCAGCCGGTCATTCCAGAGGAGCCAGCGGTTTGGAAGGTCTGCCGCCGGGCCGTCTCAACAAGGACGGCATCAGATCCACGAGCCCGCCGATTTCGACGGCATGCGCGCCGCCGGCCGGCTGGTCGCGCCGACTCCTCGACGGCATCGCGGCCGACGTCGCGCCCGGCGTCGACGACCGGCGAGCTCGACGCGCTGATGCACGAGATGATCCGCGCGGCGGGCGCGATGCTCGGCGACCATCGGCTACAAGGGCTACCGCCACGCGTCCTGCATCTCGATCAACCACGTCGTCTGCCACGGCATCCCGTCGGACAAGCGGCTGCAAGGACGGCGACATCCTCAACATCGACGTGACGGTGATCCTCGACGGCTGGTACGGCGACACTCGAGCCGGATGTACGTGGCCGGCGCCCCGAACCGCAAGGCCGAGCGCCTGATCGACATCACCCACGACGCGCTGATGGAGGGCATCGCCCAGGTCCGCCCCGGCGACACCTTCGGCGACATCGGCGCGGCGATCCAGCGCTACGCCGAGGCGCATCGCTGCTCGGTCGTCCGCGACTTCTGCGGCCACGGCCTCGGGCGGGTGTTCCACGCCGCCGCCGAACGTGCTGCACTACGGCCGCTGGGGCACGGGTCCGGTGCTCGAGCCGGGCATGTTCTTCACCATCGAGCCGATGATCAACCTCGGCCGCCCCGAAACCAAGGTGCTCGACGACGACTGGACCGCCGTGACCAAGGACCGCTCGCTGTCGGCGCAGTTCGAGCATTCGGTCGGCGTGACCGAGACGGGCTGCGAGATCTTCACCCTGTCGCCCGCCGGCCGCTTTCATCCGACCTGGGACCGCGCCGCGCCCGCCTGACGCCCGGCCCGCCCGTCGTTTTCACGCGCCGGTTGCACGACCCGGCGGCATTTCGCGCGCCGCGGTCGCAGCCGCGCCTTCCTCCCCGGCCGCCGGGTTGACAGGCCCCCTCGGCGGGCGCAGGACAGGTTACGAGGATCGGCGATAAGCGACGCGCCGAGCGCCGACGTCGCCGATTACGGGCGGTCGGGCGGCCTCCCTCGCGTCCGAAACGTTCGGTCTCGGGAAGGAGAAGTCCCTCGATGCGTGCACGGGACGAGTTTCTCGCATCGGTCGTGATCGGCCTCGGCATATTCGCGTTGCTGGCGTTCGCTCGTCTCGTCGGCCTCGCGGACGGCGTCATGCTCGGCTCGACCCCGGCCTCGGGCCTCGCGCTCGGCGGGGCGGTCCTGTTCGGCGGTCGCGCGGCGCTCGCGAGCGGGCTCGCCTTCGCCGCCGCCGATCTCGTCTTCGACCTGTCGCCGGCCGTCGCGGCGGTCGACGGCCTCGCGCACGCGCTGGCCGCCGCGTCGGGCGCCGCCCTGATCGGCGCGCTGGTCCGCCGACGCCACGCCGACTCGTTCACGAACGACTGGCTGTTCCTGCTCGCCGGCGCCTGCGCCTTCACGTCCGTCGTCGCGATCGCGCGGATGGCCGGCGTCCCCCTCGGCCTGACCCCCGGCGCCTCGACCCCGCTCGAAGCCGTCGCGCTGACGACGCTCTTCAAGCCCCTCGGGCTCCTGACGGTCTGCGCCGCGCTCTTCAGCTTCCGCGAGTGGCGGCTGGTCGTCGACGAGCCGCAGCCGGCCTTCGTGATCCTCGCGCTCGCGACGACGCTGCTCGGGGTCCTCGGGCTCCTGCTCGCCCTGCCGCAGGCGCAGATCAGCCCGAGCGGCTGGACGCTGATGCTCGCGGTGCCGTTCTGCCTGTGGATCGCGATGGAGCCGCGCAGCCTCGACGGCGCGGTGCTGTCGATGCTGGCCGTCAACGTCGCGCTGACCTTCCTCGTCCTCGACGCCGGCTCGATCCTGGCGCTCGAATTCGTCACGGCCGTGCTCTATCTCAACCTGCTCGTCGTGACCTGCCAGTTCGTCCACGCCGTCAACCGCGACCGGCTCAGCGCGCTGGCCGAGGTCGAGACGCGCAAGCTCGAACTCGAGGCGCGCGTCGCCGACCGGACGGCCGAGCTCACGGCGATGACCGAGAAGGCGGTGGCGGCCGACGCGGCCAAGAGCCACCTGCTCGCCACCGTCTCGCACGAGATCCGCACGCCGCTCACCGGCGTCCTCGGCATGACGAGCCTCGTGCTCAGCGCCGATCTCGACGCCGAGACGCGCCGCAAGATCGAGCTCATCCAGAGCTCGGGCTTCCACCTGCTCGACGTCATCAACCGCATCCTCGACTATTCGCACGTCGAGCGCGGTTCCTCGAGCGCGCCGGCGTCCGACTTCGACGTCCGCGAGCTGGTGGAGGCGGTCCTGACCGAGGCGCGCTTCCTGCCCTACGCGCGCGGCCTGACGCTGCGCGCCGACGTCGATCCCGCGCTCGCGACGCGGCGACGCGGCGACCGCCGGGGCCTGCGCCAGATCCTCACGAACCTCGTCGGCAACGCCGCCAAGTTCACCGACGCCGGCGGCGTGACCGTTCGCCTCGCCGAGGCGCAGGGCCGCGTCCGCTTCGAGGTGGCCGACACCGGGGCCGGCGTGCCGCTGGCCGACCAGACGCGGATCTTCCGCGCCTTCGAGCGAACCGACATCTCCTCGGCGATCAGCAAGGGCGGCTCGGGCCTCGGCCTCGCGATCTGCACCGAACTGGTGCAGCGCATGGGCGGCCGCATCGGCGTGGTCAGCGCGCCCGGCGAGGGCTCGACCTTCTGGTTCGAGATCCCGCTGGCGCGCGCCGACCGTCAGCGAGCGCCGAGCGTCCGCTCAGAGCCCCGGATAGATCGGGAAGCGGTCGCAGAGCGCCTGGACCTCGCGCCTTGACCGCGGCCTCGACCGCGCGCGTTGCCGTCGGCGCCGTTCGGCGGCGAGGCCGTCGACGACCTCGACGATCAGCGCGCCGATCTGCGGAACTCGGCCTCGCCGAAGCCGCGCGTCGTGCCGGCGGGCGTGCCGAGGCGGACGCCCGAGGTCACGGTCGGCTTCTCGGGGTCGAACGGGATGCCGTTCTTGTTGCAGGTGATGTGCGCGCGGCCCGAGCGCCTTCTCGGTCGTCGTTGCCGGTCACGCCCTTGGGGCGCAGGTCGACGAGCATCAGGTGGGTGTCGGTGCCGCCGGTGACGATGTCGAGGCCGCCCTTCATCAGCGTCGTCGGCCAGCGCCTGGGCGTTCGTCACGACCTGCGCGCTGCGTAGTCGTTGAACTCGGGCCGCAGCGCCTCGCCGAAGGCGACGGCCTTGGCGGCGATGACGTGCATCAGCGGGCCGCCCTGGATGCCGGGGAAGATCGCCGAGTTGATCTTCTTGGCGATGCGCCTCGTCGTTGGTCAGGATCATGCCGCCGCGCGGGCCGCGCAGGGTCTTGTGGGTGGTGGTGGTCACGACATGGGCGTGCGGCGAGCGGGTTCGGGATAGCTGGCCCGCCGGCGACGAGCCCGGCGAAGTGCGCCATGTCGACCATCAGGTAGGCGCCGACCTCGTCGGCGATCTCGCGGAACTCGGGCGAAGTCGATCTGGCGCGGGATGGCCGAGCCGCCGGCGATGATCAGCTTCGGCTTGTGCTCGCGCGGCGAGCTCCGCGACCTGCGTCGTAGTCGAGCAGCTGGTCCTGCCGGCGCACGCCGTACTGGACCGGCGTTGAACCACTTGCCCGACAGGTTGGGCTTGGCGCCGTGGGTCAGGTGGCCGCCCGCGGCGAGGTCCATGCGCGAGGAAGGTGTCGCCGGGCTTCAGCAGCGCGAGGAACACCGCCTGGTTCGCCTGGCTGCCCGAGTTCGGCTGGACGTTGGCGAAGCCGCAGCCGAACAGCTTGCTTGGCGCGCTCGATCGCGAGGGTCTCGGCGACGTCGACGAACTGGCAGCCGCCGTAGTAGCGCTTGCCCGGATAGCCTTCGGCGTACTTGTTGGTCATCACCGAGCCCTGCGCCTCGAGCACGGCGCGGCTGACGATGTTCTCGGAGGCGATCAGCTCGATCTCGTCGCGCTGGCGGCCGAGCTCGCTGCGCGATGGCGCCGAAGATCTCGGGGTCGCGGGCGGCGAGGGCTTCGGTGAAGAAGCCGCTGTCGGGCGAGGATGTCTTTCACGGCGGGCTCCTGCGGTCGCGTTGCGATCGGTGGCGCTCGCAGGCGCATAACGCGAACGCGCCGGCCGGAACAGGCGCGATCGCGCGCGGCCCGCGGCGACTTAGCGCCGCGCGCCGGCGCTGCGCGGCGCATTCGCGCGATGGCGCAGCGGATCGCGTCGCCGTGCATCGTCCGCGCCAGACCCCGGAGGACGCAGTCGCGGATGTCCACGCTCCGCATCCACTTCGTCGCCAGCGCCGCGTCGACCTCGCCGAGGCCGCGCGCGACGCGGCTGGCCGCGCGCTACGGCCAGGCGCCGCTCGAGGAGGCCGAGGTGATCGTGGCGCTCGGCGGCGACGGGCTTCATGCTGCAGACGCTGCACGCGACCGAGGGGCGCGACGTGCCGGTCTACGGCATGAACCGCGGCACCGTCGGCTTCCTGATGAACGCCTTCCGCGAGGACGGCCTGCCCGAGCGGCTCGGCCGCGGCCGAGCAGGCGGTGATCAATCCGCTGCGGATGCGGGCGACGCGCGCCGACGGGCGCGATCGAGCGAGGCGCTGGCCATCAACGAGGTCTCGCTCCTGCGGGCCGGGCCGCAGGCGGCGAAGCTGCGCATCCTCGTCGACGGCACGCGAGCGGCATGGAGGAGCTGGTCTGCGACGGCGCGCTGGTCGCGACGCCGGCCGGCTCGACCGCCTACAACTACTCGGCGCACGGCCCGATCCTGCCGATCGGGGCCGACGTCCTGGCGCTGACCGCCGATCGCGGCCTTCCGCCCGCGGCGCTGGCGCGGCGCGCTGCTGCCGAAGACCGGCGCGGGTCGCGCTTCGAGGTGCATGGAGCCCGACAAGCGCCCGGTCCGCGCCGTCGCCGACAGTCTCGAGGTCCGCGACGTCGGTCCGCGGTCGAGATCGCGAGCGTGCCCGGCATGTCGCCACCGCCTCCTGTTCGATCCCGGCCACGGCCTCGAGGAACGGCTGATCCGCGAGCAGTTCGCCTGACGCCCGCGAGGCGCGCAGGCGCCGCGCCCGACGGCGTTAACCCCGTCCGCGCGCGTTAACGAACCTTTCATTCGGGTTAACCCGTTCCGATTAAACCCGCGATCAACGCTTTGACCGTTTGTCCGCGCGCGGACAACTCGCGTTCTACCGCATCTTCTTCTGGCTCTTGCCGCGATAGCTCCGCGTCCCGCCGCGGCCCGCCTTCGACCGCGGGCCGACCGCGGCCTCGACCTCCACCTCGATCGCCGACTGCCGGGCCAGCGGATCGTCGGAGATCGCGAGCTCCACCGCCTCCAGCCGCTTGACCTCGTCGCGCAGGCGCGCGGCCTCCTCGAACTCGAGGTTCTCGGCGGCCTTGCAGCATCGCCTTGCGCAGCGCCGTCGAGATGCGCCGCGAGGTTGGCGCCGACCAGCGGCTTGTCGACCGTGGCGGTGACGCGGGCCATGTCGGTGTCGGCGCCGAAGAGGCCGTCGAGCACGTCGGCGACGTTCTTGCGGATCGTCTCCGGCGTGATGCCGTGCTCGAGGTTGTAGGCCGACCTGCTTCTCGCGGCGGCGGTTGGTCTCGGCCATCGCGCGCTCCATCGAGCCGGTGATGCGGTCGGCGTACAGGATCACGCGGCCGTCGACGTTGCGCGCGGCGCGGCCGATGGTCTGGATCAGCGAGGTCTCCGAGCGCAGGAAGCCCTCCTTGTCGGCGTCGAGGATCGCGACCAGCGCGCATTCGGGGATGTCGAGCCCCTCGCGCAGCAGGTTGATGCCGACCAGCACGTCGAAGGCGCCGAGGCGCAGGTCGCGCAGGATCTCGATGCGCTCGATCGTGTCGATGTCGGAGTGCATGTAGCGCACCCGGATGCCCTGCTCGTGCAGGTACTCGGTCAGGTCCTCGGCCATGCGCTTGGTCAGCATGGTGACCAGCACGCGGTTGCCCTGGCGCGGCGACCTTGCGCACCTCGTCGAGCAGGTCGTCGACCTGCATCGAGACCGGGCGGATCTCGACCGGCGGGTCGAGCAGGCCGGTGGGGCGGATCACCTGCTCGGTGAAGACGCCGCCCGCCTGATCGATCTCCCAGGCCGCCGGGGTGGCCGAGACGAACACCGACTGCGGCCGCATCGCGTCCCACTCCTCGAACTTCAGCGGCCGGTTGTCCATGCAGGACGGCAGGCGGAAGCCGTGCTCGGCCAGGGTGAACTTGCGCCGGTAGTCGCCCTTGTACATGCCGCCGATCTGCGGGACCGAGACGTGGCTCTCGTCGGCGAAGACGATGGCGTTGTCGGGGATGTACTCGAACAGCGTCGGCGGCGGCTCGCCGGGCTTGCGGCCCGTCAGGTAGCGCGAGTAGTTCTCGATGCCGTTGCAGACGCCGGTCGCCTCCAGCATCTCGAGATCGAAGGTGCAGCGCTGCTCGAGCCGCTGGGCCTCGAGCAGCTTGCCCTCGCCGACGAGCTGGTCGAGGCGGAGGCGCAGCTCGGCCTTGATGCCCTTGATCGCCTGCTGCATCGTCGGGCGCGGCGTGACGTAGTGCGAGTTGGCGTAGACGCGGATGCGGTCGAGCGTGTCGGTCCTGCGCGCCGGTCAGCGGGTCGAACTCGTGGATCGATTCGAGCTCCTCGCCGAAGAAGCGACAGCCGCCAGGCGCGGTCCTCGAGGTGGGCGGGCCAGAGTTCGAGCGAATCGCCGCGCACCCGGAAGGTGCCGCGCGCGAAGCCGGCGTCGTTGCGGCGGTACTGCTGGGCGACGAGGTCGGCGATCACCTGGCGCTGGTCGTAGGCCTGGCCCGCGATCAGGTCCTGGGTCATCGCGCCGTAGGTCTCGGCCGAGCCGATGCCGTAGATGCAGGACACCGAGGCGACGATGATCACGTCGTCGCGCTCGAGCAGCGCCCGGGTCGCCGAGTGGCGCATCCGGTCGATCTGCTCGTTGATCTGGCTTTCCTTCTCGATGAAGGTGTCGGTCCGCGGCACGTAGGCCTCGGGCTGGTAGTAGTCGTAGTAGGAGACGAAATACTCGACCGCGTTCTCGGGGAAGAAGCCCTTGAACTCGCCGTAGAGCTGCGCGGCGAGCGTCTTGTTCGGCGCGAGGATGATCGCCGGGCGCTGGGTCGCCTCGATGATCTTGGCGACGGTGAAGGTCTTGCCGGTGCCGGTGGCGCCGAGCAGCACCTGGTTGCGCTCGCCGGCGCCGACGCCCGCGACGAGCTCGGCGATCGCCGTCGGCTGGTCGCCGGCGGGCTGGAACTCCGGACTGCAGGACGAACGGCTGGCCGCCTTCGAGCTTGGCGCGGCGCGGGTCGGGGACGGTGACGGTGAGGGTGTCGACGAGGGGCATGGCGGTCCACTGGTTGTCCAGCCGATACAGATGGGCGGGCTCGCGCGGATCGAAGGCAAGCTGCCGAGGAGCCGCGAGCGTCGGCGGAAATCCGCCGTGCTCGGGAGAGCGATGTCGCAGCAACTAAACCCTTGCGTGTGCGGATCGGATCGTGCTATACAATTCTTGCAAGCAGCACAGTGGTCGTCGGTCGGGTGCGTACACCCACCCCACCCCTCGCTCCCTCGCATCCGGTCGACGACCCGCTGCTCGCTCGCTTCCCCCCATACCGACCGGACTTGAAGCGGCCGACTTGCAGCCGGCGGCGCGCTTTCGGCGATAGTCGCGGCGAAGGCTTCATGCGGGAGGCGGACATGCTCGCCAAGATCTACCGGCCGGCGCGCAGCGCGATGCAGTCGGGTCAGGCCAAGACGCACGACTGGATCCTCGAATTCGTTCCCGAAGGCGGCAAGTGGCTCGATCCGCTGATGGGCTGGACCGGATCGTCGACATGAACGGCCAGGTGCAGCTGCGCTTCGAGACCCGCGAGGCGGCGGTCGCCTACGCCGAGCGCAACGGCATCGCCTACCGCGTCTTCGAGCCGAAGCCGCGCCGTCACATCCTGCGCCAGAACGGCTACGGCGACAACTTCGCCTATCAGCGCGCCGCACCGCCTGGACGCACTGACGGCCGCCGGCCCCGTAGCTCAACCGGATAGAGCAGCGGACCTTCTAATCCGCAGGTTGCAGGTTCGAGTCCTGCAGGGGTCGCCACTCGAACATCGAACGGCCGCCGTCGCGGCGTCGGCTTGCGTCGATCGTCCGGGGCTGTAGAACGGCGCGGACCAATCCGGGCGACGGCGCATGCGCACCACGATCCTGCTACCTGCCCCCGAGGCGACCGAGCGGCTCGCCGCGGCCATCGCGCCCCGTCTGCGGGCGGGCGATGCCTTGATGCTGAGCGGCGGGCTCGGCGCGGGCAAGAGCCTCTTCGCCCGCGCGGCGATCACGGCCCGCCTCGCCGCGCTGGGCAGGTCCGAGGACGTGCCGAGCCCGACCTATACCCTCGTCCAGACCTACGACCTCGAAACG
This sequence comes from uncultured Chloroflexia bacterium, assembly GCA_963845765.1. Classification (GTDB taxonomy): domain Bacteria; phylum Chloroflexota; class Anaerolineae; order Ardenticatenales; family Ardenticatenaceae; genus CAWJTI01. Next base: position 18,201 of record CAWJTI010000011.1, on the reverse strand, counting down.
GTTCGCCTGTGGCACGCCGACCTTTACCGGCTCGGCTCGGTCGAGGAGACCGAGGAACTGGGGCTCGACGAGGCGTTCGAGACCGCCGTCGCGCTGATCGAATGGCCGGATCGGCTCGGCGACCGGCTGCCCGCCCGACGGCTCGACCTCGATTTCGGCTTCGCGGAGGCCGAAGACGCCCGCCTGCTGACGATCGCTCCCGTCGGCGCCGGTTGGGACTGGCTCGCGTCGACGGTCGAAGGGGCGGTCGCGTGAGCCGGTCGACCGCGATCGACGCGTTTCTCGAGGCGGCGGGGTGGGGGGGCGCCGCGCGTCGAGCGCTCGCCGGCGACGCTTCGGCGCGGCGCTACGTGCGGCTCGCGCAGGGGCGGGATCGCGCCATCCTCATGGACGTGCCGCCGGAGAGCGGCCTCGAAGCGGGTCCGTTCGTCGCGGCGACGGCCTGGCTGCGCGGCCTCGGCTTGAGCGCGCCGGCGATCTACGCGGCCGACGCGACCGCGGGCCTGCTGGTCATCGAGGATCTCGGCGACGACCTCTTCATTCGGCTCGCGACCGATCCGGGGCGCGAGCCCGAGCTTTACGCCGCCGCGGTCGACCTTCTGGTCGAACTGCAACGGTCGACGCCCAAGGCGACGCTCGGCTGGACCCCGCCGGCGTACGATCGCGCCGTGCTGCTGCGCGAGATGCGGCTGGTTCCGGAATGGTACCTGCCGGCCGTGGTCGGGGCCGCGACGCCCCCCGACCTCGCCGCCGAGTACGACGCGGCGGTCGAGCCGATCGTCGCCATCGCGCTCGGCGCGCCGCCGACGCCGGTTTTGCGCGACTATCATTCGGAGAACCTGCTGTGGCTGCCCGCGCGGGCCGGGCTCGCGCGCGTCGGCCTGCTCGATTACCAGGACGCGCTGATCGGGCATCCGGCCTACGACGTCGTGTCGTTGCTCGCGGACGCGCGGCGCGACGTCGATCCGGGGCTGCGCGACGCGATGATCGCGCGCTACCTCGACCGCGGCGGCGCGGATCGCGCGGAGTTCCTGCGCGCGGCGAGCGCGCTTTCGGCCCAGCGCAACCTCAAGATCCTCGGTTTGTTCCTGCGTCTCGCGCGGCGCGACGGCAAGACCGGGTATCTGCGGCTCCTGCCGCGCGTCTGGGCGCATCTGACCCGCGATCTCGCGCATCCGGATCTCGCGAGCCTGCGGGCCTTCGTCGTTCGGCGCGTGCCGGCCCCCGAAACGTTCGCGCCCGCATGATCCCGCGAGCCGCCATGATCTTCGCCGCGGGGCTCGGGACGCGAATGGGCGCGTTGACGCGCGACCGGCCGAAGCCGCTGCTGGTCGTCGGCGGGCGCGCCTTGCTCGACCATGCGCTGGCGCTGACGCGCGAGGCGGGGATTTCGCGCGTCGTCGTGAACGCACACGCCCATGCGGCGCAGGTCGTCGCCCATCTGGCGCGCGAGGCGCCCGACGCGCTGGTATCGCACGAGCCGGAGCGGCTGGAGACGGGCGGCGGGTTGAAGGCGGCGCTGCCGTCGCTCGGCTCCGGTCCGGTCGCGACGCTGAACGCGGACATGGTCTGGCGCGGGCCGAACCCGCTGACGGCGCTCGGCGCGGCATGGGAGCCGGAGCGAATGGGGGCGCTGCTTGCGCTGATCCCGCGGGAAGCGGCGATCGGGCATGGAGGAGCCGGCGATTTCGACCGCGAGCCGGACGGGCGGCTCCGCCGGCGCGCGGGTCCGACGGCCGCGTTCGTCTATGCGGGCGCGCAGATCGTCGATACGGGCGCGCTCGACGGCTTCGAGCCGGGCGCGTTTTCGCTGAACCTCGTCTGGGACGCGCTTTCGCGGCAGGGGCGGCTCTACGGCGTCGTCTGGCGCGGCGCTTGGGTCGACGTGGGGCGGCCCGAGAGCCTGCCGCTCGCGGAAGCGGAGTTGGCGCGATGAGGTGCGGTCGTTGATGTTCGAGCCGTCCGACGTTCCTCGCGCGTTCGCGCTGGCGCCCGGCGTCGATTTCTGCCGCGCGCTCGTCGACGGGCTCGACGCCCGGCTGCCGGGACCGCCCGAGGCGCTCGCCCGGGTCGAGATCTGGGTCAACACGCGCCGCGCGGGCCGGGCGCTCGTCGCGGCGTACGCGCGCGGTCCCGCGCGCCTGCTGCCGCGGATCCGGACGCTGGCCGATCTCGCCGCCGATCCGCTGGCGCCGGTCGATCTCGCGCCGGCGGCGTCGTCGGTCGGGCGCAAGCTCGATCTCGCGCGGCTCGTCGGGCGGCTGATCGACGCCGATCCGGCGCTCGCGCCGCGCTCGGCCGCGTTCGATCTCGCGGACAGCCTCGGCGACCTGCTCGACGAGATGCAGGGCGAAGGCGTCGCGTTCGAGGCGCTCGGGGCGCTCGACATCGGCGAGCACGCCGAGCACTGGCGGCGGAGCCTGCGGTTTCTGACCCTGCTCGCGGGGTATGCGGCGGCCAGCGCGCCGATCGAGGGGCAGGCGCGGGTTCGCGCGACGGCGGAGGCGTTCGCCGCGCTCTGGGCGACGCATCCGCCGTCGCATCCGGTCCTCGTCGCGGGTTCGACCGGCTCGCGCGGGGCGACGCGGGCGTTCATGGCGGCCGTCGCGCGGTTGCCGCAGGGGGCCGTCGTGCTGCCCGGCTTCGACGCGGGGACGCCGGCGTTCGTCTGGGATCGCCTGGGCGAGGACGACAGCGGCGCCTCGGATCATCCGCAGCACGGGTTTCGCCGGCTCGCGGACGCGCTCGGAATCGCGCCGGGCGACATCGCCCCGTGGATCGACCGGCCGCCGCCGGCGCCAGCGCGCAACCGGCTGGTGTCGCTCGCGCTGCGTCCGGCTCCGGTGACCGATCAGTGGCGGACCGAAGGCGACGCGCTCGCGCCCTCGCTCGGCGGCGCGCTGGCGAACGTCGACTGGATCGTGGCCGAGACGCCGCGCGCGGAGGCGCGCGTCCTGGCCCACGCGCTGCGGCGCGCGGCGGAGACGGGCGAGCGCGCGGCGCTCGTGACGCCGGACCGGGCGCTGGCCCGCCGGGTCACGGCGGAGCTCGCGCGGTGGTCGATCCATCCGGACGACAGCGCGGGGCGACCGCTCGCGCTGACGCCGCCGGGCGTGCTGCTGAGCCGGCTCGCGGCGGTGAGCGCCGATCCGCTGACGCCCGAGACGCTTCTGGCGCTGCTCAAGCATCCGTTGACGGCGAGCGCGCCGGGCGCGCGCAAGCCGCACGGCGCGCGCACGGCGCGGCTGGAGCTAAAGCGGCTGCGGGGCGGTCCGCCGACGATCGACTGGGCGACGTTCGAGGGCTGGGCCGAGCCGGAGGACGCGGGCTGGACGGCGTGGATCCGCGCGGCGCTCGCGCCGCTGCAGACGCGGTGCGCGACGCTGGCAGAGCGCGTGGCGGCGCACCGGGCCGCCGCCGAGGCGCTCGCGGGCGGCCCCGACCTCGGTCCGCACGCATTGTGGGACAAGGAGGCGGGCGCGCAGGCGCGCGCGACGATGGACGCGCTCGCCGCCGACGCCGACGCGTTCGGGCCGATCGAGCCGCAGGATTACCGCGCGCTGCTCGCGTCGCTGATGGCGGCGCGCGACGTGCCCGAGGACGCCGTCGTCACCCATCCCGGCATCGCGATCTGGGGCACGCTGGAAGCGCGCGTGCAGAGCGCGGACGTCGTCCTGCTCGGGTCGCTGAACGAGACGGTGTGGCCACGGCTGCCCGAAGCGGACTCCTGGCTCAGCCGGCCGATGCGCCGCGACCTCGGCCTGCCGAGCCCCGAGCGCGTGATCGGCCTCGCTGCGCACGATTTCCAGCAGGCGATGGGGGCGCCGCGCGTGATCTTGTCGCGCGCCGCGCGCGACGCGGAGGCGCCGACCGTTCCTTCGCGCTGGCTGCTGCGGCTCGAGAACCTGTTGTCCGGGCTGGGGTCGGAGGGGCGGGCGGCGCTCGCCGACGCGCGCGCGCGGGGCGACGCGCTTCTGGCCGAGGCGGCGCTGCTCGAACGGCCCGAGGCGATCGTGCCGCCGGCGCGGCGTCCGAGCCCGAAGCCGCCGGCGGAGGCTCGGCCGAAGCGCCTGTCGGTGACGCAGATCGAGCGGCTGGTCAGCGATCCCTACGCGATCTACGCCCGGCACGTGCTGCGCCTGAAGCCGTTGGACCCGCTCGGCCGCGCGCCCGACGCGATGGCGCGCGGATCGGCGATCCACGCCGCGCTCGACGCGTTCCTCGGCGCGACGGCGGACGCGCTTCCCTCGGACGCGCGCGCGGTTTTCCTGCGCGAGACGGCGCAGGCGCTGGCGGCGGCGGCGCCCTGGCCGGCGACGCGGGCGCTGTGGACGGCCCGGCTCGCGCGGTCGGCCGATTGGTTCGTGGCGTCCGAAGCCGCGCGACGCGCCCGCGCCGCGCCGCTCGCGCGGGAGGTGGCCGGGACGCGCGCGCTCGAAGCGTCGAGCCGGCCGTTCGCGGTCACGGCCGAGGCCGACCGCATCGATCGAGGTCCTGACGGATACGCCATATACGATTATAAATCCGGCGGCGTGCCTTCGGCGAAGGAGGCGCTGGAATTTCATCTGCAACTGCCGCTCGAAGCCGCGATCGCGGCGGGCGGCGGATTCTCGGGTCTGCCGGCCGACCGGACCTCCCATATGGAGCTGGTCGGGCTCGGCCGGCGCAAGCTGCTGGCGCAGCTGCCCGACCCGGACGAGACCTGGGCGCGGCTGCACGTCCTGATAGGCGTCTATCAGGACGCCGAGACGGGATTCACGGCCCGGTTGCGGCCGCGCAAGATCGCTTTCGACAGCGACTACGATCACCTGTCGCGGCGCGGCGAATGGGCGGACGGCGGGGAAACCGAATCGTGATCGCGCTCGACGCCCAGCGGACCGCGGCCCGCCCCGACGCCTCGACCTGGGTTTCGGCCAACGCCGGGTCGGGCAAGACGCGCGTTCTGACCGACCGCGTGGCGCGGCTGTTGCTGCAGGGGTCGGCGCCGCAGAAGATTCTGTGCCTTACCTATACCAAGGCGGCGGCGGCCGAGATGCAGACGCGGCTGTTCCGCACGCTCGGCGGCTGGGCGATGATGCCGGAGCCGGCGTTGCGCGATGCGCTCGCCGGGCTCGGCGAGGACGGCGCGACGCCTGCGGCGCGGCTCGACGCGGCCCGGACCCTGTTCGCGAGCGCGCTGGAAACGCCGGGCGGACTGAAGATTCAGACGATCCATGCGTTTTGCGACGGGCTTCTGCGCCGGTTTCCGCTCGAAGCGGGAGTTGCGCCGCAATTCACCCTACTCGAGGACCGACAGGCCCGTGCGCTGCGCGCCGAAACGCTCGACGATCTCGCGGCGTCGGGTTCGCGCGAGTTCGCCGACCTCGCGGTGCAGCTGTCGGGCGACGACGCCGACCCGCTTCTGCGGGAGATCAACCGCCACCGCGAGTTGTTCGCGACGCCGTTCGATCGCCTCCGGCTCGCGGCGGCGCTGGGCGCGGACCCCGATCTAACGCCGGAGGCGGATCTACGCCGGGGTGATGACCGCCGGGCGCGGCCGAGCGTCTCGAGGCCTTGGCGAGGGCGCTCGCAGCGGGGTCGACGAACGATCTCAAGGCCGCCGAGAAGCTTCGCGAGGCGCTCGACGGCGATCGGACCGACCTGCTCGAAGCGCTCGAAGGGCTGCTCCTGCACGGCAGAAAGCCCAAGAACGACGCCCCGTTCTCGGCCAAGACCAGTTACGCGACCGTCAGGACGCGCGCCGCGCATCCCGCCCTCGCGGCCGAGATCGACGCTCTGGCCCTGCGCGTCGAGGCGGCGCGCAGCCAGCGGCTCGCGCTCGACGCTTTCGCCAAGTCCTCGGTGCTGAACGCGTTCGCCCGTCGATGGCTCGCTGCGTGGGAGACGCGCAAGGCGCGGCTCGGAGCGCTCGATTTCGACGACCTGATCGGCCGGGTCCGCGCGCTGCTGGCGCGGCCGGACGTCGCCGCCTGGGTGCTGTGGCAACTCGACGGCGGGCTCGACCATATCCTGATCGACGAGGCGCAGGACACGAGCCCCGCGCAATGGAGCATCATCGAGGCGATTTCCGCCGAGTTCTTCGTCGGGCTCGGCGCGCGCGCGCAGGAGCCGGACCTTGTTCGTCGTCGGCGACGAGAAGCAGTCGATCTACAGTTTCCAGGGCGCCGATCCGGCCGAGTTCGGTCGAATGCGCGGGAATTTCGACCGGATGCTGACGGCGCTGGGCAGCGCGCTCGCCGCGTGCGACCTTTGCATTCGTTCCGTTCCGCGCAGCCGATCCTGCGCCTCGTCGACGCGGTGTTCGCGGGCGCGGCGGGCGCGGATTTCGGCGCCCTGCGCGGCATATCGCCGAATATCCCGAAGCGCCCGGGCGCGTCGAGTTGTGGCCGTTTCTCGAGAAGGAGGAGAAGCAGCCCGAGAGCCCCTGGGACCGGCCGCGCGACACGAAGCAGGAGACGACCCGGTCGAGCGGCTCGCGACGCGCATCGCCGCGCAGGTCCGCGGCTGGCTCGACGCGTCGCGCGCGCTGCCCGGGCGGAACCGCCCGATCCGCGCCGGCGACGTGCTGGTTCTCGTGCAGAGCCGCAACGCGGTGTTCCACGCCGTGATCCGCGCGCTCAAGGCGGCGCAGGTGCCGGTGGCCGGCGCCGACGTGCTGCGCATCGGCGGCGAGCTCGCGGTCCGGGATCTGCTCGCGGCGTTGCGGGTGGCCGCGACGTCGGCCGACGATCTGTCGCTGGCGGCGCTGCTGCGCAGTCCGCTGGGCGGGTATTCCGAAACCGCGCTTGTTCGATCTGGCGCATCCGCGGAACGGGGAGCTGTGGGACGCCGTCGACGCGATCGACGGTCCGGTCCGCGACATGCTTCGCGATCTGATGCGGCAGGCCGATTTCCTGCGGCCCTACGAGCTGTTCGCAGCGCGTGCTGATCCGGCACGACGGGCGGCGCAAGCTGCTCGCGCGGCTCGGCCCCGAAGCCGACGACGGCATCGACGCGCTGATCGACCAGGCGCTCGCCTACGAAACGGTGGAGGCCCCGACGCTGACCGGCTTTCTGGCCTGGATCGATCGGGACGAGGTGCAGGTCAAGCGTCGCGTCGACGGCGCGGCCGATCGAGGTGCGGGTGATGACCGTGCACGGGGCGAAGGGGCTGGAAGCGCCGATCGTGATCCTGCCCGACACGGCCGAGCGGCAGGACGCCCGGAACCCGCCGCAGATCCTGCCCGCGGACCCGCCGCTGTGGCGAATGCCGGCGGACGCCTGCGCCGCGGCGGTGGCGACAGCCGAAGGGGCGCGGCGCAAGCGGGCCGGCGACGAGAACCGGCGCCTGCTCTACGTCGCGCTGACGCGGGCCGAGACCTGGCTGATCGTGGCCGGGGCGGGCCGCAAGAGCCCGTCGAGCTGGCACGCCATGGTCGCGGACGCGCTCGCGACGCTCGGCCCGGCCGCCGACGGCGACGCGACGGCGATCGAACGCAACTGGACGGACGCGCGCGCGGTCGCTGCGCCGGGCGGGGCCGATGCGCCCGCGCTGCCGGACTGGGCGCGTCGTCCGCCGCCTGCCGCCGCGACGGACCCGGCGCCGCGGTCGCCTTCGGCGCTGGGCGGCGCCCACGCGCTGCCCGGCGAGGGCGCGGACGAAGCCACGGCGCTCGCGCGCGGCTCCGCGATCCATGCGCTGCTCGAGACCCTGCCGTCGCGGCCGCGCGACCGATGGGCCGATCTCGCGACGCGTCTCGTGCCGGGACTGGAGGATGCGCTGTTCGCCGAGGCCGTCGCCGTGCTCGACGCGCCGGCGCTGGCGCCGTTGTTCGCCCCGGATGCGCTGGTCGAGACGGAAATCGTCGCGACGCTCGGCGACGTTCGGATCGCGGGCCGCATCGACCGGCTGATCGTCGCGCCCGACCGCGTGCTGGCGGTCGATTTCAAGTCCAATCGCGTCGTGCCCGACCGGCCGGAGGCGACGCCCGAGGCGATCCTGCGGCAGATGGGCGCCTACGCCGCGGCGCTCGCGGCGATCTATCCCGGCCGACGCGTCGAGACGGCCGTGGCCTGGACGCGGACGGCGACGCTCATGCCGCTGCCCGGCGAGCTGACCGCGGCGGCGCTGGCGCGCAGCCCCTTCCTTGACCCGGTCGCCCGGCGACCATACGTTACTCGTCAATTTCCCATGATGGAGGCCAGTCGATGGCGACGGTGAAAGTTACGGACAAGACGTTTCAGGACGAAGTCCTCGGGGCGGAGGTTCCGGTTCTGGTGGACTTCTGGGCCGAATGGTGCGGTCCCTGCAAGATGATCGGTCCGGCTCTCGAAGAACTGTCTTCCGAGTACGAGGGCAAGATCAAGATCGCGAAGGTAAACGTCGACGAGAACCCGAGCCTGCCGGCGCAGTTCGGCGTGCGCGGCATTCCGGCCCTGTTCATGTTCAAGGGCGGCGAGCTCGTCTCCAACCGTACCGGAGCCGCGCCGAAGGCGTCGCTCAAGGACTGGATCGAAGAGTCGGTCTGACGGCTTCGCCGGGCGCGCTTTCGCCCGGCGACCTCTCGCCCGGGCTCGGTTCGACGGGGACCGGGTTCATTTTTTCGCGAACGGTTCGGCCTGACATCATGCGACGTTTCGGCGAGCCGGTAAATCCGCGCAAGACCTATCGCAGCCGGCCCGGCGCCTACGGCGTGATCCGGGACGGCGGCGACGTTCTGATCACCGAACAGGCCGCCCCGCGGCGCGAGTACCAGTTGCCGGGCGGCGGGATCGACGCCGGCGAGGGCGCGATCCGCGCGCTGCACCGCGAATGCCACGAGGAGACGGGCTGGCGTATCGCCGTCGTTCGGCGGCTCGGCGCGTTCCAGCGGTACGCGTTCATGCCCGAGTACGATCTGTGGGCGCGCAAGGTGTGCCACGTCTATCTGTGCCGGCCGGTTCGGCGCGTCGGACCGCCGGTCGAGCCGGGGCACCGGGCGCTGTGGATGCCGCTCGCGACCGCCGTCGCGCTGATCGGCAACGACGGCGACCGCAGCTTTCTCGCGGGGCTGGCGCGATGAGGGCGTTTCTGGCGCTGGCGTCGTTTCTCGCGGTGCTGGGCCTCGCGGCGTGCGCGAGCATTTCCGAGGAGGCCTGCCGGGTCGGCGACTGGCAGGGGATCGGGTTTCGCGACGGGGCGAACGGTCGGGCGCAGGGCTACGTCGCCAATCACGCCGAGGCCTGCGCGGAGGTCGGCGTGTCGCCGGACCTCGCGGCCTGGCGGGCCGGCCGCGAGGAAGGCCTTCGGCTCTATTGCACGCCGCAGAACGCGTGGGAGGTCGGGGCGCGCGGCGGCGGGCTCAATCCGGTCTGCCAGGGGTATCGACCTCGCGAGCCTGTCGCGGGCGAACGTCGACGGGCGTCGTTATCACGAGATCGGTCAGGAGATGGCGCGGCTGGAGCGCGATATCGGCGAGCTCGATCGTCGTATCGACGGCCTGCTGTCGCGCGAGGTCGAGGACGCCGACCGTCGGTTGATCCGCGCCTATCGCGACGACATCGTCCGGAGCGAGCGCATGCTGCGGCTGCTCGCCCGGCAGCGCGCGCAGTACGGCCGGGGCTACGGTTTCTGAGCGCCGGCTTTCGCGGCGGCGCGCAGTTCGCGTTCGAGCCCTTCGAGGAAGCGCGAGCGGTCGGCGCGGCCGAACGGCTTGCCGCCGCCCTGCCGGAACGGATCGGCGGCGCGCAGGTCGGCCATCAGGTCGCGCATCGCGAGCCGCGCGCCGATGTTCGCGTGCGTGAAGGCCGCGCCGTCGTGGTTGAGCGCCCGCGCGCCGGCCGCGATGACGCGGGAGGCGAGCGGGATGTCGCCGGTCACGCAGACGTCGCCGGGTCGGACGCGCTCGGCGATCCACTTGTCGGCGACGTCGGGGCCGTCGGGGACGATCTCGATCGCGACGAGCGGGTGCGGATTGGGCCGCAGGCCGCCGTTGGCGACGAACACGACGCGCACGGCGTGGCGCTCGGCGACGCGGACGACCTCGTCCTTGACCGGGCAGGCGTCCGCGTCGACGTAGATCGTCACGCGCTTACCCGTAGAGCGCCTCGGCGTGGAAGGTCACGTGGTCTTCCATGAAGCTCGACACGAAGAAATAGCTGTGGTCGTAGCCCGGCTGCATGCGCAGGATCGCCGGCTGCCGCCGCGTCGGTCGCCGCCGCCGCGAGCGCCTCGGGCTTGCAGCTTGTCGAGGAACTGGTCGGCCGTGCCCTGGTCGACCAGGATCTGGCCCTTCGAGCCGCGCTCGCGCAGCAGCAGGCTCGCGTCGTGCGCGGCCCATGCGGGGCCTCGTCCGGGCCCGAGGTAGGCGTCGAACTGCTTGCGGCCCCAGTCGCTGGCGGTCGGGTTGGCGATCGGCGCGAAGGCCGAGACCGAGCGGTAGCGGTCGGGCAGCGTCAGGGCGATCGTCAGCGCGCCGTGGCCGCCCATCGAATGGCCGGTGATGCCCTGCGCGCCTTCCTCGAGCTCGAAGTTGCCGAAGACCAGCGACGGGCAGTTCCTCGGTCACGTAGTACCACATGCTGAAATGCGGCGCCCAGGGCTTTTCGGTCGCGTCGACGTAGAAGCCCGCGCCCTGGCCGAGGTCGTAGGCCTCGTCGTTCGCGATGTCCTCGCCGCGCGGCGAGGTGTCGGGAAACACGAGCGCGAGGCCCGACTGCGCGGCCCAGGCCTGCGCGCCCGCCTTGACCATCGCGTTCTCGTGGGTGCAGGTCAGGCCCGACAGGTACCACAGCACCGGGACCGGCCCGTCCTGCGCCTGCGGGGGCATGTAGAGGCCGAAGGTCATGTCGCAGCCGCAGGCCTCCGACGCGTGTTTGTAGACGCCCTGCACGCCGCCGAAAGCGGCCGTTTCCGAGACTTTTTCCATTCGTCGGCACCCCCCGTGAATTTCGTCGCGCCCGCCATAGCTCGCGGCGGCGGCAGGGTCACGGGCGATTTCGCGCGATTGCGACTTTGGGACCGCGGGTCGGGTCAGCCGTCGGAGTCGACCGGGCCGCGCGCCGCCTTGGCCGCCGCGCGGTGCGCCTTGCCTTCGAGGCGGCGGCGGACCGAGCCGAGCGTGGGACGGGTCGGGCGGCGCGGCTTCGGGCCGTTCGAGCGCGGCGAGGATCAGCGCCTGCAGCTTGTCGCGCGCGTCCGCGCGGTTCAGCGCCTGCGTGCGATGGGATTCGGCGGTGACGATCAGCGCGCCGGTCGTCGTCCAGCGTCGGCCGGCGAGGCTGCGCAGCCGCGCCTTGGTTCCGGCGTCGAGATGCGGCGACCGCGCCGCCTCGAAGCGCAGTTCGACGGCGGTGGAGACCTTGTTGACGTTCTGGCCGCCGGGGCCGGAGGCGCGGACGAAGGTTTCGGTCAGCTCCCAGTCCGCGATGCTGACGGTATCGTTGATGCGAAGCATGGGGCGCGCCGTCGTGCCGAAAGGCGAGGGGGCCGCAATCGCTGCGACCCCCTCCTGTTCATGAGCTTGGAGGTTGGCCGGTTGGGCCGAACCCGACGCCGATTTCGCATCCGAAGGGGCTGCCCCTCAGACGGCGACCCCGCGCATCATACCGACCCCACGCTCCAAAGTCCCATCAGACATTGGATCACCTCCTCTCGCTTGTTGCACCTGAGGTCATGCTGCCAGCTTGCCCGCAAAACGCAAGCGGAATTTGCGGGCGCGCTTAACCGCGCGCCGTCACCCGCGCGACGACGATGCGGAACGGCAGCAGGGCCAGCGCCGAGACGGCGAGCTTGACCGCCGAAATCCGCGATCGCGAGGCTGACCCAGAGCGGCGCCGCGGGGCCGACGCCGAGCAGCGGCAGCGCCTCGTTCGCCCAGCCGACGTCGACGCCGGGGGCGAGGAACGCGAGGCTGCGCCGAGAAGGCGATGCGTGAAGAACAGCGCGGTGTCGAGCGCGCCGCTCGACGACGCTGGAGACGAGCGGCGCGCGCCACCACGCGCCGCGGCGCAGCCGGTCGAAGACGGCGACGTCGAGCATCTGCGCGGCGAGGAACGCGACGCCCGAGCCCATCGCGACGCGGACCGTCACCAGCGGGCCGAACGGCGCCGTCGATCTGGGTGCCGACGAGGCTCCAGACGAGGCCGACGGCGAAGCCCGCCAGCACGACCCGGCGCGCGGCGGCCGGACCCTGCAAGCGGTTCACGACGTCGGTGACGAGGAAGGCGAGCGGATAGGCGAAGGCGCCCCAGGTCAGCCATTGGCCGAACAGGACCTGCACGAGGATGTTGGACGCGACGACCACGAGCGACATGGCCGCGACGCCGGCGAGGACGGTCTTGTTCATATCGGGGTCCGGAATCTGTGTCGGCGGCCTCTTAGGCCGCTCCCCCGGCCGGCGCAAGCGGCGGCGCTATGCGGCCGGCGGGGCGGAGAGCGTGCGGCGGACGGCGTCCCGCCAGCCGGCGTAGCGCGTCCTCGCGCCGCGTCGGCGGGCATCGCCGGCTCGAAGCGGCGGTCGAGCGCCCAGCCGTTCGGCGAACTCGGCCGGGCCGGGGTAGAGGCCGGCGCGCATGCCGGCGAGCCAGGCGGCGCCGAGGGCGGTGGTCTCGCGCACCTTCGGGCGGTCGACCGGGGCGCCGAGGATGTCGGCGAGGCCCTGCAGCATCCAGTCGTTGGCGGTCATGCCGCCGTCGACGCGCAGCACCGGGTCCGCGCCGCGTCGCCGGGCCAGTCGCGGCGCATCGCCTCGTAGAGGTCGCGGGTCTGGAAGGCGACGCTCTCGAGCGCGGCGCGGGCGATCTCGGCGGGGCCGGTGTCGCGGGTGAGGCCGAAGATCGCGCCGCGGGCGTCGGCGTCCCACTAGGGCGCGCCGAGGCCGGTGAAGGCGGGCACGAGGTAGAGCGCCTGGCCGGGGTCGGCGGCTTCGGCGAGCGCCTGGGTCTCGGCGGCGTCGCGGATGATCTTCAGCCCGTCGCGCAGCCACTGGACCACGGCGCCGGCGATGAAGATCGAGCCTTCGAGCGCGTAGGTCGGCTTGCCGTCGAGCTGGTAGGCGATGGTGGCGAGCAGGCGGTTCGCGGCTGGCGCACCAGCGCGGTCGCCGGTGTTGAGGAGGCGAAGCAGCCGGTGCCGTAGGTGGACTTGAGCATGCCGGGCGCGAAGCAGGCCTGGCCGACGGTGGCGGCCTGCTGGTCGCCGGCGACGCCGCGGATCGGGATCGGGCGGCCGAAGAGGTCGGGGCGGGTGGTGCCGAAGTCGGCGGCGCAGTCGCGCACCTCGGGCAGCATCGCCATCGGGATGTCGAGCAGGTCGCAGATGTCCGCGTCCCAGCGGCCGCGTGCGGATGTCGTAGAGCAGGGTGCGCGCGGCGTTGGTGGCGTCGGTGGCGTGGACGCGGCCGCCGGTCAGGCGCCAGATCAGGAAGCTGTCGACGGTGCCGAAGGCGAGCTCGCCGCGCGCGGCGCGGTCGCGGGCGCCGTCGACGTGGTCGAGCAGCCAGGTGAGCTTGGTGCCGGAGAAGTAGGGGTCGAGGAGGAGGCCGGTGCGCTCGGTGACCATCGGCTCGTGGCCCGGCGTCGCGCAGGTCGGCGCAGAGCGCGGCGGTGCGGCGGTCCTGCCAGACGATGGCGTTGTGGATCGGCTCGCCGGTCTCGCGGTCCCAGACCAGCGTGGTCTCGCGCTGGTTGGTGATGCCGATGGCGGCGATGTCGGCGGGCGCGAGGCCGGCGCGCTCGATGGCGGCGCGGGCGACGGCGGCGGTGGAGGACCAGATGTCCTCGGGGTCGTGCTCGACCCAGCCCGACTGCGGGAAGATGCTGCGGGAACTCCTCCTGCGCGGTGGCGACGATGGCCGAGGTCGCGCGTCGAAGACGATGGCGCGGCTGGAGGTGGTGCCCTGGTCGATGGCGAGGATGTGGGTCATGGCGGCCTCCCTCCCTGGCGGACGCCGCTCTTGGCGGCGGCGAGGCCGTGATAGGGAAATGGCGCGGGCGTCACGCCCCGGCGGGCGGTGCGCACGTCGGGGCCGGCTCGCCGTCGGGCCCGCGCGTCCGTGCCGAAGAGTCAGAGCACGAAGACCTGCGTTCCGATCTTCGCGCGGTCGAAGATTTCCACCACGTGCTCGTTGTGCAGCCCGATGCATCCGCTCGACGACTGGCGCCCGATCTTGCGAATATCGTTCGTGCCGTGGATCAGATAGTACTGCCACGTCAGGTTCATCGCGCGAACGCCGAGCGGATTGTCCGGCCCGGGTCCGACGTAGCGCGGCAGATCGGGGTTGCGCTCGATCATGCTCGGCGTCGGGCTCCACTCCGGCGCGGGCCGCTTGAAGACGATTTCCGTCCGTCCCCGCCGCGTCATTTCCTCGCTGAGGGGCACCGAGGTGGGGTAGATGCGGTAGAAGCCGTCCTCGCCCCAATAGTGCAGCACCCTGTCGTTGATGTCGCAGAGGATGGCGTCGTTCCGCAGCGTGTCGAAATGCTCGCGCCAGTCGCGCGAGGTCGAGCCGGACACGCGGCGCGACAGCGCGCCGTCCGCTTCCGTTCCGAGGGTCTCCGCGGCGAGCGCGCCGCCGCCCAACCCGAGCCCGGCTGCCCATCCTGCGGCCACGCGCCCGAAGGCCCTCCGATTCAACTGATGATCTCGTTCGCTCATTGGTTCGCCTCGTGGTTTCTTGTTCAGCCGCAGGTTGCGCCGCTGCGCGGCGCCGTCAAGCCGCCGCGGATACTATCACTAGATAATGATCGAAGCGGTCGCCGGCGCGGCGCAAGACGCCGCCGCGTCGTTCGGTTGATTGCATGGCGCGCGGGGACGTCCTAGGCTTTGCAGGACAATCGCGCGAGACCGCATGGCCCAGAACTTTCGTCACTCCGAGATCCTGACGATCGCGCGCGAGGCGGGGAAGGTCACGGTCGAGGGACTGGCCGCGCATTTCAATGTCACCGCGCAGACGATCCGGCGGGATCTGACCGAGTTGTGCGACGTCGGGCAGCTGACGCGGGTGCATGGCGGGGCGATGATCCCGTCGGGGGTGATCGCGCTCGGGTACGAGGACCGGCGCAGTCTCGCGAGCATCGAGAAGGACGCGATCGCGCGGCTCGTGGCCGAGCAGATCCCCGACGGGGTGTCGCTGTTCATGAACATCGGGACGACGACCGAGGCGGTGGCGCGGGCGCTGCTCAAGCATCGCAACCTGATGGTGATCACCAACAACCTCAACGTGGCGAACATCCTCGCGACCTCGCTCGAACATCGAGGTGATCGTGGCCGGGCGGCATCCTGCGCCGGGCGGACGGGGCGCTGGTCGGGGACGTGACGGCCGAGTTCATCGGGCAGTTCAAGGTGGATTACGCGATCATCGGCTCGGCGGCGGTCGACCCGGACGGATCGCTGCTCGACTACGATTTCCGCGAGGTGCGGGTGGCGCAGGCGCTGATCCGCAACGCGCGCAAGAGCTATCTCGTCGCCGACCATACCAAGTTCAAGATGGCCGCGCCGGTGCGGATCGCGAGCCTCGCCGAGCTCGACGGGTTCTTCACCGATATCGTGCCGCCGAAGACGATCGTGCAATTGTGCGCCGACAACGACGTGTTCGTGCGCACGGTCGAGCATTCGGGGCGACGGTAGGGCGCGCCCCGGCCGTGGGCCAAGGCAGCGCGTTCAGAGCCCTGGCACGTCGAGCGTGAGGCTCCCCTCGAGCAGGCCAGCGTCCTCCTAGGCGCTCTCGACGGCATCGAACCGCCCCGTGCCGGTCGCCCCCTCGAAGGCGCCCGTGCCGGACAGGACCACGTAGTCGCCGCCGTCGGTCTGACCCGACCAGCCGCCGGTGAACTTCATGGTCAGAGAGTTGCCGTTCTGAAACGTGTAGGTGCTGAGGCCGATAGTGGCGCCGTCGTCGTTTCCGCCGGCGCTGGACACGACGAACCGCTTGAACGCGATGCGGCCATCCTCGAAGATGGCCACGCCGACCGCTTCGTTGGCAGTGAGCGATCGGTCGGGAAGACTCGCCAGTTGCAGCTCCGTATTGCTCGTCATGCTGACGACGAGCTTGAACTTGAGGGTCTGTTCTTCCGCGGCGGCCGCCGTCGCGAGCAGTGATCCGGTCGAGAAGACAGCGAGAACCAGCTTCGACACAGTCATCTCAGCTCGACTTTGCGCTTTCATGCGGCATAGCAGGCGAGGTCGGCCAGTCGGTTGAAGAGCTCTCGCGGGACTTTTTCAGCGTTGGCGTTGGAGTGCGATGTCGATAAAGCCGCCTCGGCCCAGAGCCGTCGCCGCACGGCGGCGAGCGCGTCGCTGAAGGTGGGCTTGTCCTTCCTGTACCAGGCGGCCGATCGAGCGACGAGCGTCCGCTGGCGGTTCATGTCATCCGCCTGGAGCGCGACGAACGAATAGAGGCCGAGGAGCGCCGGCGTCGTGCGGGCGATCGCCCTCTTCGACCACTGGCGCTGCGTCTCGACGCCGAGGTGGCGACGGGCTTCGGCAAAGGTGACCTCGACGCTCCAGCGCCGCACGAACCACGACAGGATATCCGCGGGGTCTACGGCGAGGTCGGTGCACAGGAGAGCCTGCGCCTTGAACCGCCCGAGGGGGTCGCGGATCAGGACCCAGCGCAGCGGCGCGACGGGCAGGCCGGGATGGCTCCAGACAGCTTCGCCGGTGGCGATCTCCACCGGCCGCTCACCTTCGCCGTACCAGCCCGGAACAATGATCCTCCGCCACTGCGTCTGCGGGTCGGCCAGATGCGCGTTGAGCGTCGGCAACCGCTCGCCGGTGCGGCGCGGGCGTCCGATCGTATGCGGGCTGCGAGGGGCGGCAGGCGCGAACAGCCGCGCGTCGAGCCGCAGGCGGCTGACCACGCAGACCCGGCGGCGCGCCGCGTCGAGGAAATCGAGCGCGGCGAAGCCGTGATCGGCGACCAGGACGATCCGCCGCTCCGGCAGCCAGCGGGCGACCTGGACGATCATCTGGCGCGCCCGGTCCGTGAGCTTCTTGTGTCGGCCCGCGCGACCGGCGGCATAGCGCTCGGACGGACAGAGCACGGTGAGGAAGGGCAAGGCCCAGACGCGCCCTGTCCAGGGTATCTGCACGAGCAGCATCGCCGCGAGCCAGCGCAGCCCGCTCGTCTTGACGAAGTGGCCGTGGCTCGAGCGCACCGGATCACGATAGATGCCGCGCGCCTCGATCTTCGCACCCCAGCGCCGTTCGATCGTGTCGTCGAGGCCGATCACCACCGGGCCCCTCGGCGCGAAGGCCGCGACAAGCAGCGTCAGCAGCACGCGTGAGGCCGCCAGCGCCGACCAGCGCCCGCGGTTCAGCACCGCATGATAGCGCGCGAAGCGGCTGGTTCCCTCCAGGCCGACAGCCCGCAACACCGCCGTGACCGTCCGCCGCTGCGGCGCAAGAAGCACGCCGGTGATCAGCACCTGAACGTGCCGCCAGGTGGGACGAGTAAACAGCGGAGAAAAGGGCCGGAGCCAGTCGGACATGACGCCGGCAGGATCGGATAGGGCGGCCATCGCAAACACCTGGGCTGATGAGGAAGCCTCGTCTCCTCCAACCCTCAGCGCACGCTCATCGTCTCCAGGCCGCAACCCAAAATGCGCAAAGTCGAGCTTAGAGCGTGTTTGAGAAGAAGGGTTCCCTCGGCTGGAAGCATGTGATTTATGGAGCGTCGGAGTCCACGAGCCCGAGCCGACAATGATGCCGAAACGCCGCCGAGCGCGCTACCCCAGCGATCTGACCGACAGCCAATGGGCGGTGATCGCGCCGATGATCCCGAACGCCACGCCGGGTGGACGCCCGCGCAAGGCCGACAAACGCGAGATCGTCGAGGCGATCCTCTACCTCCTGCGGGCGGGCTGCGCCTGGCGGTTGTCGCCGCACGACTTCCCGCCGTGGCAGACGGTCTACTACTACCTGTGCTGCTCGGGGAGCGCGAAGGGGTCTGGGCTGGCGTGCTCCACGCCCTCGTCATGGCCGATCGGGAGCGGGCTGGCCAGAGGCTTCGCCCTCGGCGGCGATCCTCGACAGCCAGACGGTCCGGACGGCCGATCAAAAGGGGGATGCAAAGGCTATGACGCCGGAAAACGCGTCCACGGCCGTAAGCGGCACATTCTGACCGACACCGACGGCAGGCTGCTCGCAGTCGAGGTCCATGGCGCCGACATCCAGGACCGCGACGGGGCGAAAGGCGCGCTCCGAAGCGATCGCGGCGGCGGTTTCCCTTCGTCGAGCGCGTC